>CAXBMW010000001.1:0-414958 GCA_963977025.1 uncultured Balneolaceae bacterium
TTCTTCTTTTTAAAACTAGCCGCTTGGATTAATCCCCAAGTGGCTTTTTTTATGCCCTATCTTTTTTTGCTCTATTATGAGCATTGTTCTCATCAGAATATTCGGAAGTATCTATTTGTTAGTTAAATATTCGTAGCAATAAGAATCCAGATACTAGAATAGTTTAAACCATTTTAAACAATGGTATTAACTGCTATTAAGGTTTTTATAATATGAATGCATAAGCGATGTTAAAATGCAACTTCTAATTATCTATTTATACCATTTTAACCAAACTTTCCATAAAAGAGTGGTATATTGTAGTCTTGCATAATCCATGTAAGAAAATCAAATTGTAAAAAATGTCGAAATTGAATTTTTCCGAGTTTTTAATTGAATATAAAAACCGACTATCAGATATTTTCGCTACTGAAGACGAAAAACATACTGACAGCTTAAAACGTGGAATAGAACCATCCACTCTAAATAAAATTGTTGAATTAGCTCCTCTTGGAGCATTTATTCCGTCTGAATACGGCGGTTTTGGTGGGCATACTCAAGAAGCTTTGGCTATGCTAGAAGCAAGCTCTTATCAGTCGCTACCACTTTCACTAATGATGGGTATTAACGGCGCATTATTTTTGCAGCCAATTGCAAATTACGGTAGTGAAGAAGCAAAGACGGAGATTTATGATAGAGTAATTAATGCAGGTAAAATGGGAGGGCTAATGATTACTGAACCTGATTATGGTTCAGATGCCCTCAAAATGCAAACATCATTCACAAAAAATGATGACTCTTATAATATCAAAGGAACAAAGCATTGGGCTGGTCTCACAGGAATGGCTGATTACTGGCTTATGACTGCTCGTGGTGAAGGTAAGAATGGTAATCTAGATAGAGATATTTCTTTCTTCATTCATGATAGTAGAAACGGTGGAATTGAGGTTGATGAATATTATAATAATCTTGGTTTATACATGCTTCCTTACGGACGTAATCAGATTGATATCAATGTAAACGAATCTCATAAGTTAAACCCGAGTAGTACTGGTATTACTATGATGCTAGACTTACTGCACCGTAGTAGACTACAGTTTCCTGGAATGGGAATGGGTTTTCTAAAACGTATGATGGATGAAGCCATTACTCATTGCAAGGAGCGCTTTGTAGGCGGTCAAAGTTTGTTTAATTACGAGCAGGTTAAAAGCAGAATCTCTGAGCTTCAAGCTTATTTTACTGTTTGTTCTGCAATGTGTAATTACACGGGAAGCAACATACATTTATCAGACAATACAGCAAAAATGGATTTGGAAGCAAATGCTATTAAATCGGTTGTTACTGACTTTATGCAAAGAGCATCTCAATCTCTCCTTCAATTAACAGGAGCAAAAGGTTATAGACTAGACCATATTGCTGGTCGCTCAACGGTTGATAGCCGTCCGTTCCAAATTTTTGAAGGCTCAAACGATATACTTTATCAACAGATATCAGAATCAGTTATGAAGATGATGCGAAGAGTTAAGAGTACAAATTTATATGATTTTTTAAGTGAGTATAAATTCACCACAAAGTCTTCTGAACACTTTAAAGATTTATTAAACTTCGAACTTGATGTTAAGATGCCACAGAATAAGCTTGTTGAGCTTGGCCGTGCAATTGGTAGAATGGTTTCTATGGAGTTTACTATCGATTTAGGTGAGCAAGGCTTTAACAAAGACCTTATCGAGAATGCAGTAACTACATTGAAGGATGAGATCAATACCATCATGCGCATGTTTGATGTAAGTGGTTCAGCTAAAGTTGTTGAAGACTTTGAAATGGATAGTTCTTGGTTTAACCTCCAAACAGTGAATGCATAAAAAGAAGCTTGCAGTATTAACAGGTGCCGGAATCAGTGCTGAAAGTGGGTTAGCTACTTTCAGAGATTCTGGAGGGCTTTGGGAAGGCTTTGATATAAATGAAGTCGCTACCCTTGAGGCATGGACGATAAATCCTAAAAAGGTTTTAGACTTCTATAACTTAAGACGCACGCAAGCTTTAATAGCCCAGCCTAACCTAGCTCATAAAGGGCTTGTAGCTTTAGAAAGTCATTTTGACGTGCAAATTATTACGCAGAATGTGGATGATTTACATGAAAAAGCAGGAAGTAAAAATGTTTTGCACCTTCATGGCGAGCTTCAAAAAGCTAGAAGTGAGTTAAACGAGAACATTATCGTTGATATCGGAAGCACTCCAATTAATATTGGGGATTTAGCCGAGGACGGAGCTCAACTTCGTCCGCATATTGTATGGTTTGGCGAAATGGTTCCTATGCTGGAAAAAGCTGAGGCAATTATTGAAAACGCCGACATTCTGGTTGTAATTGGCTCTTCCTTAGTAGTATATCCTGCGGCTGGTTTAGTTCATTATGCTAAACCAAATATCCCAAAGTACATCATTGATCCCTCCATTCCACAGCTTACAAGTTATAATTACTGGGTTCATATTAAAGAATGTGGAACTATAGGAGTTGAACAACTAATAAAGAAATTAAAAGAAGATTATGAGTAAAGCATCAGCAGAAGAAAGAGAAATACTTGAACAATTTATGTTGCCTTTTTTACATCTAAAAAAGAGACACCCACTGCTTCCTGGTAAAGAAAATGAAGAGGCAGAAGCTCTGCTTATGGGAATTTCTGTAGAAGAATTGAAGAAATATCGTTTAAACTTTGACGAGAATGCGAAACAAGCTGCCTTAGAACTTTTGAAAGAAGATGAGATTGTAGATATAATCACCAATTTACCTTTAGATGGTACTGAAACATTTGCAGCATTAGGAGATTCGATTACAGAAGATGCGCAAGGTTGGTTTGAAATACTACGCCACATTCTCACTATTTCCGTTGAGAAAGAAAGTTTTACCTTCATAAATGCAGGTGTTGCTTACAACACAACAATCGATGCATTAAGAAGAATTGATAGAGATGTTTTAATTCAAGAGCCAGATTGGGTATTTGTAGCTCTTGGAACTTTTGATGCACAACGCTTAAACATAGCTCCAGATAGAACATTGATTCCTCTTTCTGAAAGTTGGGAAAATCTAGAAACTATTCAGAATATTCTTGATGAAACTATATCGAACCCCGCTTTTTGGATTACACCTGCACCAGTATTGAATGAACTATTGGCGGCAAATCCTCTATACGAGTATTCTATAGAGCCTTCTGATTTAGCCCAAGTTCAGCAACTTGTTGCTGGTAAGTCTGGAGTGATAATAGATTCTTTAGGCACAAGAATGGGTAAAGAAGGTCCCGAAGCTTGGAATTATCAAAGTGATGGATTACATCACTCACTTTCAGGGCACATGAATGTGGTTAGGCTGATTCTTAAAAAAATGCTAGAAGCAGAAATTCCTAAAAGTTAATTCTTAGGTTCATAACATCAACTGCTGGTGATAGTGATAAGCTAAAATCAGCAGACTTTGTTTGAATAACAGTAGGGTTTACAAATCCTAAACTCGTTCCATTTTCAAAGTTCACACCAAGTAATCCACTCGCAGTACTAGGAGGTGTATAGGCAGCCATCGATGGTGCAGAAGATCTTTTTGCTAATACAAAAGTGTCGAATAAGCCAAAGCCAAATCCAGCCCAAGCGCCGATAGAAGCACCATATTGTAATCCTTCAACAATAGGTTCGTTTGCCACAAGCATTACAGAAGTTACAACAATAGATCCAACGGCAGCGCCATAAAAGGTATCAAGTAAAACTATTATACTACTGTTGTTTCCATCATTGAAAAGTCCAGAAACAACCATAGAGCGTCCCCCTGCTTGGGAAATATCATAAGCGCCCATCCCTAGACCGTAAAGAGTTCCAAGCCCTACACCAACTCTTAAAGCACCAAAATCATCGCTATTAGAAAGCCCCATCGCGGCTCCACCTAATAACGTTCCTTGAAGTGCGCCATTTAGCGTGTTTCCGGCAACTATTTCGACTGACTGTGCCTGAACAGTGGTACTAATGGTTGCTAATAGAAATAGAAGAGTGAGCGAAAACGCAAAAATCTTTTTCATGCTTTAAGTTGGTTTATTTTTTTTAAGAAGGTAGTAATTAAATATAGGGTTTACCAAGCTTAATCGGGATTATTAAGAGCAACAGGTAGAATTTTACCGTTGAAGAATTGGTGACCTGAAACAATGAAATCTGAAATATACTCACCCATTTGTTCTGGCTTTACTGGAGCCTCATAACCAGGGAAAGCTTCGGCAAGCATTTCGGTTTGAACTGCACCTAGGCAGAGGCAATTTACTGCAATTTTTGAAGAAGTTAATTCAGTACTTAAGCACTCAGTAAGAATAGCTAAAGCTCCTTTAGAAGCCGAATATGCAGATAACCCAGCAAACTTGGAACTACCCTGAAAGCCACCCATGCTACTAATATTGAGAATATGAGATTCTTTGGCCATATATGGTAAAAGTGATTGTGTAAGTTGTACAGAAGAAAACACATTCACTTCGAAAACAGAACGCCACTCAGCAATGTTGGTTTCTTCAAAAGATTTATTAAGAACTACACCCGCGTTATTAATGAGGCCTGAAATAGGTGCCAATTGCGAAATTTTTTCTTTTATAGATTCAATATCATCAGAAAGTGTTAGATCTGCTGTGATGGTTATTAAATTTGGAGAATTCGACTCTAACTGTAGCCTAATTAGTTTGTCGGCAGATCTAGCAATGGCCACAACTCGATGATTTTTCTTAAGGAGTGAAAGGGCTGTTTGATAACCAATTCCTTTACTTGCTCCAGTAATAATGTATGTCTTCATAGAAATTTTCTTCCCTCAGTTTCCTAAAAGGTACGGAATGCAAATTGTTTACAAAACATTAAACAATTTGAGTTTAAATTGATGGAAAAAGCGCTTTTTTATGGATATCTTAAAGGGCTATAATGGAATTAATATATTTATATACTAAATGAGTCAACGTCCGAATAAGCCTCTTGTGCCCAGTAATATTGAACAGTTAAGTCGTTATATTGCTGGCAAAACCATTGCAGAGGTTGAGGAAGTTTATAAACCCAAACGCATTGCAAAGTTAGCATCTAACGAAAACCGCTTAGGTTTCAGCCCGAAGGTAAAAGAAAGTATCGAAGAGGCATTGTCGGGAGCCCATAATTATCCAGACCCTATTGCGCGAGATTTAAGAAAAGCAATTGCGATAAGAAATGGAGTAAAGGAAACGGAAGTTATAATTGCGGCGGGCTCTGAGAGTATTATTGCAATGCTCTGCCGTACTTTTTTCCTAAATAAACAAAATGCAATTACAGCAGATGCGACGTTCGTTGGCTTTTTTGTTCAAATAGGCGTGCGAGGTGCACATCTTAAAAAAGTACCTGTAACTAAAGACTTTCGGTTTGATGTAAAAGCCATAGTCAATGCTATTGATGAAGACACTAAAATGGTTTACATCGCCAATCCAAATAACCCGACAGGCACCTACATTACTAAGGAAGAATATGAATGGATGATGACAAAAATTCCAAGTGATGTGTTGGTTGTTATGGACGAAGCTTATTACGAGTTTGCTGAAAGAGTGGAAGATTACCCTCATGCATTAGATTATGGACATGAAAATGTAATTGTGCTCCGTACTTTTTCAAAAGCGTATGGATTGGCAGGCTTTCGAGTGGGATATGCAATTGCCCGCGAAGAGATTATCAATTATTTATTAAAAACGAAGCTAACATTTGAACCATCAGCTTTAGCACAAGCCGCAGCATTAGCAGCATATAACGACCTTGAGTTTTTAGAAAAAGGTTTGGGCGTTATTGAGGAAGGGAAACATAGATTGTACGCCTTTTTTGATAAGCATAACGTTGAGTATGTTCGATCTATTTCCAATTCTGTTATGATGGTGTTTTCAACCGAAGAAAAAGCGATAGTTTTTACACAATCAATGCTGGAAAAAGGAGTAATATTGCGTCGCATCAATGCATTTGGACTACCAAAATGCGTGCGTATCAGTATTGGCCTGAAAGAGGACATGGATCAATTTGAATGGGCATACGAAGAAATTTTAGATTCAAAAGGGAAGTAGAATAATGGCGAAGACTAAAAAATCTGCAAAGAAAAAAGAACAATCCAAATCTGTAAATGTAGATTGGAAAGATGTTGCTCGCTTAATGTTGACTTCTCGTGCAATGGATGAGAAAGAAGAGACGGAACTGGTTCCACAAAAAAAAGTACTGTATCAGTTTTCTGCTAGAGGACATGAACTTGGGCAGATTCTATTGGCAAAATTATTAACAAATAAGAACGATGCAGCAAGCGCTTATTATAGATCAAGACCTGTTCTTTTAACTCTAGGTTTAGATTTGGAAGACGCTATGGCAGCCTCGATGGGAAAGTCTGGTGGCTACAGTGATGGGCGTGATATTGGTGTGGTTTGTAATAAACCTGATGCTGATGGACCAAAGGTGCTGCCAATGGCCGGTGATGTTGGCTCGCAATATACTCCTGCAATTGGTTGGGCTCAGGCGATAGAATACCGCATAAATGTACTTAAGGAAAAAGAGTATGAGAATGCAATATCTGTGATACTTGGTGGCGATGGTTCTGTTGCAACAAATGGTTTTTGGTCGGCACTGACCATAGCAACAACACAGAACCTGCCCGTTCTGTTTTATATTGAAGATAACGGCTATGGAATTTCGGTTACAAGTGATTTTCAAACTCCAGGTGGTGTTATTACTGATAATCTACAATCGTTTAAGAATCTAAAAATTATTGAAGGCGACGGAACTGAGCCAGAAGAAGCTGCAGCTTTAATGGAAGAAGCTGTTTCTTATGTGCGTGATAGAAAAGGCCCCGCAATGATACGACTAAGTGTGCCAAGGCTAAATGGACATTCCTATCAAGATAATCAAGCGTATAAACCCAACGAATTTGTTGACGAGGAAAAGAAAAGAGATCCTCTGACAAAGCTTCAGAGCTATTTAGTGCCAAATCACCTTTCTAAAAAAGCTTGGAATACGCTAGAAAAGAAAGCCAAAGAAACGATTGAGCAAGTTGCTGAAGCGGCGTATAATAGACCAGAGCCTGATGAAACACTTACAGGAAAATATGCTTTTTATGAAGAAAATGAGCCGCAAACCATTGGGGGATTAATAGTAAATGGGCATGAATTTCCCTTACAAAGTGAGGTGGCAACACCTGAAAAACAACGGATTAATATTGTTGAAGGGATTCGTAAGACATTGGACTATGAACTTTCAACAAACAAAAAGTTGTTAGTTTTTGGAGAAGATGTTGGTTTAAAAGGTGGTGTTCATGCAGCCACAATGGATTTGCAATCCAAGTTTGGAGATGAGCGGGTTTTCGATACGAGTTTATCGGAAGAAGGAATTATCGGTAGAGCAGTAGGAATGGCTTATGCAGGGTTAATGCCTGTTGCTGAAATTCAGTTCCGAAAATATGCCGACCCAGCTACGGAGCAGCTTAATAATTGTGGAACAACACGATGGAGAACCGCAAACCGTTTTGCCGCGCCTATTGTAGTTCGTATGCCAGGAGGCTTTGCTAAGTGTGGAGATCCTTGGCATAGTATGAGTAATGAAGTGTTTTTTACGCATGCAATTGGCTGGCAGGTAGCCATGCCAAGTAACGCTGAGGATGCTGTCGGACTTCTCCGTACGGCAATGCGTTCGAACAACCCAACAATCTTTTTTGAGCATCGAAACCTGTTAGATGCAAAATATGCTCGTAAGCCCTACCCCGGGGATGAATTCGTAGTTCCATTCGGAAAGGCCAAAAAGCTTAAAGAAGGAAATGACATCACCATTATTACTTGGGGTGCCATGTGTGAACGTAGCGAACAAGCGGTAGAAGAGATGGGGATTTCTGCAGATGTAATAGATTTACGAACACTGATGCCTTGGGACAAAGAAACTTGTTTAGAATCGTTGAAAAAAACCAATAAATGTCTGGTTGTTCACGAAGATAATAAGACAGCAGGTTTCGGCTCTGAGATTATTACAACTCTTACAAATGAGGCGTTTAAATATCTCGACGCACCCATAGCCAGACTCACCATGCCAGACATACCTGTACCTTATAACCTAGGGCTCATGGATTCTGTGCTACCAAATGTTGGAAAAATCATCAAAAAGCTCGATTACCTACTTTCGTATTAGTACCGAAGCCATTTGTTACACAATTATTTTATAATTCTTAATCGTGGTTATTAATACTGTCTTTAGATAACTTTATTTGCTAAAACAAATAAGGGTAAAATTGAGCCTAGGTAAAAGAATTGTATTGAGTTTTGTATTTCTTAGTGTGCTGCTAGGCGGCTTGGGAATACTTTGGGAAGTTCATTATGAGAGGATAATTAACCAGCAACTCAAAGAAAGTAGAGAAGCTTCATTATTAGTGGAATACACTAATAGCATGGAAATAAGTTTATATCAGAGTTTGTTGTATTTGAATTCCATTCGCGAAGTAAACCAAGTACCAATTTTAGAGCAAGGTATACAGATAATACCGACAATAGCTTTTTTATCGGATGGATTTAATGAAGAAGCTCAAAAATTCAATATGGCTTTTGATACTCTCGAAGCTCTTCTTGGCAAGAACCCTCCCTTTTTTAACGAAATTTCAGAACTAAGAAAAAGATTTCTCTTATACACTTCACTTTCTACTGAATGGTTGGGGCTTGTAAAAGAAGATTCTGATTTGGCTAACGAGATGTTCATGTCGTCATTAGAGCCGTATTTCAGAACGCATATTATGCCTAAAGTTTCTGAAATAAGAAAAAAAGCGGTGTCTAGGCAAGAAGAGAAAATTAAAGACTTAGACGCTGAGTTATCTGTAGCGAGGAAAGCGAACTTGATAGCTAGTTCTTTCGCTTTAATACTTGGTTTTTTATTGGCTCTGTATATCTATAGGTCTATTGCACGTCCTCTAAAGAGTTTAATTAATGCTGTTAATAAACTAGGTGAAGGTGATCTTAAATTTAGAATCGATTCAATATCTAAAGATGAATTTGGGCATTTAGCCACAGCTTTTAATAAAATGGCTCATAATCTCGAAACGAAAACGATTTCAACCGATTACCTTGATAATTTATTAGAATCTATAGAAGAAGCTATTTTTGTTGCAGATGAAGATGGGAAAGTTACTAAGGTGAATAGTGCAGCGGCAGCTATGCTAGATTATAGTAGAAGCAAATTGTTAGGTAAACAACTTAAAAATTTCTTTTACCTAACTGATCTTGATGAGGATGATGATCAGTCTTTGAATAAAAGTTCATCGAGAGAGTATAATTTAGTTACGAGCAAAAACAGCCAAATTCCGGTATTATTTTCACAGGCTGAATTAATTGAAAATGGCATAAGGAGAGGCACTGTAAATGTAGCTAGCGATATAAGCGAGTTAAAAGCTGCTGAGCTAGAATTGAAAGTAGCTCTTCAAGAAAAAGGGCTTATGTTAGCCGAGATTCATCATAGGGTTAAAAACAATCTAGCTGTAATTTCAGGACTCTTACAGCTTCAAAGTTTCCAAAGTGAGAATGAAGAAGTTAGCAAAGCATTAACCGACAGCCAGTATCGAGTTCAGTCGATTGCTTTAGTGCATGAAATGCTGTATCAAAGTGAATCGTTGGCTTATATAAATTATGATCAATACGTAAAAGACTTAATGCAGAATATAAAAGCGATGCATTTATCGAGCCACAAAGATATTAACCTTATTGCTGAGATAGAGCCATTTTCCTTGAATATTAATCAAGCAATATCATGTTCGCTTTTAATAAACGAAGTACTAGTAAATTCATTTAAGCATGCGTTTACAGATCAAGATAATGGATTTATAAAAGTTCAAGCTCAAGAAGTTGATGGAGATGTAATTATAAATATATCGGATGATGGAAAGGGTGTAAATCACGATGATTTCTATAAATCATCATCATTAGGAGCAACGTTAATAAAAACTCTTTCAAGCCAATTATATGGCTCATTCGAAGTGCAAGAACAACCGGGCGGTAGAGGCTCAATGTTTGTGTTTAGATTCAAGAAAGAATCAGCCGAGTAAATAATGAAGCCGAAGAGGTTCTTCGAACTTCTCTATGGCATACCGAAGCATCGTTCGAGGCATTTTCTTGAAATGCAGATCAAGAAATTGTGTTTCAACTTTCAAGTCTCTATTCCCGATTTCACGAATCATCCATCCAACCGCTTTATGAATCAAATCGTGGTTGTCGTTCAGTAAAATCTCTGCAATAGCCAAAGCGTCATCAAAGTCTTTCTTCCTGATAAAGTAAAAGCAGGTAATCATGGCTATTCTCCTTTCCCATAGATTATCCGATGTTGCTAAATCATAGAGTAAATCTCGTTCTTTATGCTCTAGAAATCGTCCAAGTATTTGATGACAAGAACTATCAACTAAATCCCAATTATTTACAAATTCTAAGTTTTTTAAATATAGTTGAACTACTTCGTCTAACTCTAAATCAGTAGATTTTTGAATGCGATATACGAGAAGCATAACAGCCGTTAATCGAGCTTCGTGGTATTTATTCTGAAGGAGTATTTCTATCTCAGGTAAAGGTATCTGAGAGTACTTTTTGGCAATGATTCTTTGGTTAGGAACATTGATACCTAAGAATACTTCACCTTCGCCATACTCACCTTTCCCACTTTTAAAAAATCGTTTCGAATGTTCTGCTTTAACGGGATCAGCAAATTGTTGTAACTCAGCAAGAGCAAGTTGAGCAGTCATGTGTTATTGGAATCAGGTTTTTGAATAGCTAATTATAGCAACACCAGAAATAATTACCAAAGCACCGGCAAATTGGATGAGAGTAAGTGCTTCTCCTAAGAAAATCATGGAAAGTAAAATGGTGGAAACAGGGCCTAAGCTCCCAACAATGGAAACACTAGGAGCACCAATCCTACTGATTGCTTCAACAATTAGAAAAGAAGGAATTACGGTTGCAAAAATAGCCATAATAAAAGCTATCATGTACACTTCAATTGGGTAGCCCCAAAGAGTGGCGCTAGCCGTAAGAAGAAAGTGGATAATTACGGCTATGCATGAGACAATCAGTGAAAAAGTAGTTAAACGTTGGCTTCCCACTCTCGCAATTAGAAAGTTGCTTCCTACTAGATATAAAGCGTAGGTGAAAGCGCTTAATAAGATTAATCCCACTCCAAGAAGAACGTCTTGCTTTGTTCCTGTAACAATTCCGGTACTGCCATTGGAGAAAATAATAGCCAGTCCTGCATAAGTAATAAAAATAGCCCCAATTTGCGACCTAGTAACTTTCTTTTTCAAGATAAAGATGCTAAGAATTAAGACTATTGTGGGATAGGTAAATAATATGAGCCTTTCTAAGCTTGCGCTAATAAAAGTAAGACCTTTAAAATCGAAAAAGCTGGCAAGGTAATAACCCACAATTCCGAGTAAAACAATCAGGCCATACTCTTTTTTACGAAGAGGATTTTTCTTCCACTTTTTGAAATTAAAAGCCCAAACTATTAGATAGAAAGGAAGGGAGATGAGCATACGAAGCAACAATAAAGAAATTTCATCAATGGGATGTTGATAAGCTAGTTTTACCATTACAGCTTTGGAAGAGAATAGAATTACCCCGCATGCAGCAATGAGTAAAGCGGTTGTTTTTTGCTTATCGATGAGTGTGAGAGTGAAGGAGTGAGTTGTCAATTCTCCAAAATACAGAGAATCTTTTAATGATGACGAAATAAATTAGGCTAAATGGGTGTTTTGCCTTCTATACTAAATAGATATATGGAGGTATTAATTTCTATATTCTTAAATATATATATTAGTGATGTAATATATTTTAAAAGCTAATTGAAAAGTATTTATTAACAGAAATTCGGGTGTATTCGGTATTGTTGGATAAAGTAAAATTAGTACTAATTGTTTTATTAGCGCTACTTCTTAGAGATGTCTCTGCACAGAAGTACAACATTAAAACGTATTCAGTGAATGACGGGCTCCCGTCAAGTCAGGTTTATGACGTTCACTTAGATGACAATGGCTATGTATGGTTTGCTACTGCTAGTGGCTTAGTAAAGTTTGATGGGATTACTTTTAAAACATACGACAAGAGTAACGGTCTAAAAGATGAGCTTACATTGGATATATTTGTGGACAGCAAGAAAAATATGTGGGCTAGTACTGAGGTTGGTGGAGTGGCTCTTTTTAAAGAGGATTCATTAATATATATCCCAGAACTTGCTCTTTTGGATACTATACTAGTAAACTATATATCAGAATCTCCATTAGGAGAACTTTGGTTTAGTACAAATTCACACGGAGTTATAACCTGGAATCCAGATTCCAATAGCTTTTCGAACATTACTACAAAAGATGGGTTACCTAGCGATCAAGTGTGGGATATTACCTTCGATAAAAACTCAACAGCATGGATTGCCACTATGTACGGAGTAGTAGAATATAAAAAAGGCGAAGGCACAACTCGATCTTGGACCAAAGAGACTGGGCTTAGTGGTGAGATTAGCTATCAGGTTTTTGATGCTTTAGATGGTACTAAATGGGTAGCTACAAGTAGAGGGGTCACATTAATCAAAAATAACGGCTCTATTGAAACAATTACTGAGATTAATGGAGAGCCTCTAAACTATGTATACCATATCAATCAGGACGATGACGGGATAATATGGATTGGAACCGAGCGAAAAGGATTGTACTGGTTCGATGGACAAACATACACGCATATAACGAAAAAAAATGGATTAAGCAGTAATTATATCTACCGGCTTATTAAGGCTAAAGATGGGACAATGTGGATTGCTACAGATGGAAATGGTGTAAATATATTCAAGGATAAGCAATTTAGATTCTTCGACGCTAACACCTCATTTGGTTCAAACTCGGTATATGGGATGCTGAGAGATAGAAATAATACTCTTTGGTTTGGAAATGAAAAAGGTCTTACGAAATATCAAAACGGTGCATTCAAGACCTATACGATCCCGAAAGAACTATTTGATGAAGATGAAATTTGGGATATTGAGGAATTTAGCAATGGTAATCTGTTATTGCTCTCATATAATTATGTTCTAACAGTTTTTGACGGATCCAGATTCTACAAATTTGATGGGGAAGTAGACTTGTCTCCATACTATATCAATGATATTTATATTGATGACAATGATGCTATTTATTTGGGTATTTCGAACGGGGTATTAAAGTATGAAGATGGTAAGCTAGAGTCTTACAAATTAAAGAACGGTTACTGGGGGAGCATGGTAATCTCAATATTTAAAGATTCTAAAAATAATTTTTGGCTGGGAACTTATGATGGGCTTGTAAAATTTGACGGAAATGATTTTTCAACAGCTAAGGTTAAGCGTGGTATTGTCGGAGAAAGTATTTATGAGGTATTAGAGGATAAAAATGGAAATATTTGGACAGGTACAAATAAAGGAATTTACTATTCTCAGGATGTTGATGGGCCAGCTGACTCTTTAGAATTTCAGGTATTTGATGAAGGTAATTACGGATTAGATGAGACTATTTTTCTGCAGTTTGATGAGAATGGCGGACTTTGGCAAGGAACCAACGCAGGTTTAAATTATTACGATTTGAATTTTTGGAGAGAAACAAAGACAACTTTTCGCATCCATTATGCACTACAGGAATATGGTAAAGGTGTTGAGTTAAATGGTGGAGCAAGGCTATTAGATGAGAATGGTAGATTGTGGTTTGGTTCTGCACGAAACGGTTTAATAATTCATGATTTCAACTTCCAAAAAGAAAATAAGGTTAGAGTAAACTCTGCGCCAAGTACTTTTATTCGATCAATAACTGCCAGTGGAATAACAGTATTTGAACAGAATGAAATTAGAACTGACTCTATAGCTAAGATTGTATTGAGTTATGATAGAAACAGTGTTGAGTTTAGGTTTGGTGCGATGAACTATACAGACCCTCTTAGACTATTATATAAGTATCGTTTGAAAGGGTTTGAGGACTCTTGGAACGAAGAGTTTAATCTTCGTGAAGCAACATATACAAACTTGAAAGCAGGAAAGTATACGTTCGAGGTGATGGCGAAATCCATGAAATCAGGTTGGAGCCAAACACCCTCAAGATTTGAGATAATAATAGAAAAACCGTTTTGGTTAACATTATGGTTTTTCGGGGTTACTGGATTTTCAGTAATCATGTTAGTGTTAGCATATACCCACGCAAGAGTTGGCCGGCTAGAAAAGAAGAAGCTGAAGCAACTCGTTGATGAACAAACAAAAGAGCTAACGGATGCTTTATCAGAAAAAGAAATTTTAATAAAAGAAATTCACCATCGTGTTAAAAATAATCTAGCAGTAATATCTGGTTTGTTTGAATTACAACTTTGGAATACGCATGACGAATCTGTGATAAATATTTTAAAGAACAGCCAGATGCGCATTCGATCGATGGCTATTATTCACGAACAGCTTTATCAGAGTAAGAATTTTTCGAAGATAAACTTAAGTGATTATATGAGGAAGCTGATTCAAGCAGTTTCTGACACTATGGATAATGGCTTATCTAAGGTTTCACTTTCTGTCGAAATCGATAATGATATTGAAATGACTATTGTTCAGAGTGTGCCATGTGGTCTTATTCTAAATGAATTGCTAAGTAATGTGTATGAGCACGCCTTTAAAGGAAGGAGTGTCGGAAACATTGAAGTGATAATGAAAGAAGAAAAAGACCGTATCATTGTGGTAGTTAGCGATGACGGAATTGGAATGCCTTCAAACAACCCCGAAGATTACAAAGACTCTCTGGGGTTAACATTAATTACGACACTAATAGCCCAGTTAAATGGGAATGTGAAAATTGCGAATAAATCGGGAACGACTTTTCACATTGACTTCGAAAAAGTAAAAATTACAAGTGATTATATCAGGCGACAAAAAACTACTTAGCCTTGAACTGTTGGATAAAGTTCTTTGTGTATTCTGAAAGTACTAACCGCCCACTAATTTCAGCACGCTGATCTAGTAACCTATCCCATTTTTTAGTGCCTTTCCACAAAACACTCTTCAAGTCTAACATCGCTTCTGGGCTACTTTTAGCAAGCTGGCTTGCTAAAGCTAAAACGGCAGAATCTAGTTCTTCAGTAGTTTCATGAACTTGGTTAAACAATCCGTTTTTTAGAGCCCAATCAGATGAATACCAGTTCGTAGCATCCACAGCAAGAGCAGCAAATGCAGACGTTCCTACTTTGCGTTCTACTGCTGGTCCAACCACAAAAGGACCGATTCCCAAAGCTAGCTCACTAAGCTTAACAGAAGCTCCTGTTTTGGCATACGTGTAATCACCGGCTGATGCAATACCAACGCCGCCACCAACAGTTTTGCCATGTACGCGAACTATAATCAACTTAGGCGAAGTTCGCATAGCATTGAGAACTAGAGCAAAGCCCATAAAGAAGTTTTTCCCAGTTTCGAAATCCTCAATAGCAATAAGTTCGTCGAAAGATGCACCAGCACAAAAGGCACCGTCACCAGTACTTTTAATCACAATTACTCGAATGTCTTCATTATTTCCAGCAACGGAAATAGTTTCGGCAAGTTTACGGAGTATAGCTCCTGGTAAAGAATTTCCTTTTGGGTGATAGAACTCTACCGTTCCGATATTATTTTCGATGGATAAATTTACGGATCCGTTTTGGTCTGGCATGGCTTTGTGATTCAGTATGTTGGTATTAATATTTTTGTATTCAGAATTGTGGATGTGGACTTCATGATAGTTTTCGAATATCCATCAAAGTTAACTTACTTCTTTCTATACTTCATCAATATCTAATCGGTGTTTACGTTTCACTAGTGTCAAAATAGTGTATTCAGCTACCAGAACTGCATCTTGGTTTTTCACCTCTACATCCCAATAGACAACGCCAAACGGGAAAAGGTCTACTTCACGTTTCTGACGAACTGTTTTTCGCTTCACAATAAGTTTAGTTTGAATGGTATCACCAGGAAAAACGGGGGCAAGAAACGAAAGGTTTTCTAACCCATAATTCAGTAGAACGGGACCTTCATCCGAAAGCACAAACTGGCCAGCAGCTGCTGAAAGAACGAAGTAGCCATGAGCTACAATTTTACCGAATAGTGATCGTGCAGCGGCGTCTTTATCAGTATGAGCATAGAAGTGATCACCTGATAGATTAGCAAAATCTTCAACATCTTGGTCTTTAACTTTACGCAAATCTGAAAGCAGAGATTGACCTACTTTCAACTCTTCAAAGTACATTTTGAAAGGATGCTTAGGCGCTTCTTCGGTTTCGGCGCCTTTCACAAACTGCTGTACAATATTCATTAACGTTGTTGGGGAACCTTGAAGAGCAATTCGTTGCATGTTATGCAATACTGAACGAGCTCCGCCCAATTCTTCTCCACCACCAGCGCGGCCAGGGCCGCCATGAACCATATGTGGCATCGGGGAACCGTGACCAGTTGATTCGCCCGCGGAATGTTTATTAATCACCATAAATCGCCCATGATAAGGAGCACATCCCAAAGTGATTCTTGCGGCAATATCATCATTAGCTGTAAAAAGAGAAGCGACGAGTGAGCCATCTGATTTATTAGTAATGGCAATTGCTTCTTCTTCTGAATCGTAAGGCATAACAGTTGTTAACGGCCCGAACGCTTCAATGCGGTGTACTTCATCAACCTGCATAGGTTGGTGACACAGAAGTACTCTAGGGCTGGTAAACGCACCCGTCTGCGTATCTCCAGCGTACATGGTATCGGTTACATCAGAAAGAATAGCGAGTTGTTCATCAAAACGTTTTGATTGTAGTTCTGAAGCCAGTGGTCCCATGCGAGTTTCTTTTAGGGAAGGATCGCCAATAGTAGTTTTGGAGAGGAACCTTTTTAGAGCCGTTACTACATCTTCTACCCGTTCACGTGGTACGATGGCACGGCGAATAGCAGTACATTTTTGTCCCGTTTTTACTGTCATCTCCATTCCAACTTCCTTTATGAAAAGTCCGAACTCTTCCATTTCTGGAGTAACATCTGGCCCTAAAATGGATGCGTTCAAAGAATCGGCTTCCAAATTAAACTGAACACTGTTAGCCACAATATTAGGATGTGATTTTAGCATCCTACCCGTATGTGCTGATCCTGTAAAGGAAACGGAATCTTGGCTTATAAGATGTTCAAGTAAATCGCCAGGTTTATCGGCAGCAATAAATTGCACACTTCCTTCAGGTAAAATGTTGGACTCAATAATATCTTTAAAAACGGCGTGAGCTAAATATGAGCCAACAGGTGAAGGTTTTACGATGCAGGGAAGACCCGCCATAATTGCCGGCGCTAATTTCTCTACCATTCCCCAAACTGGGAAGTTAAATGCGTTGATGTGAACAGCGATGCCATGTTTTGGAACACAAATATGTTGTCCCACAAAAGTTCCTCCTCTAGAAAGACGCTCCGTGCCACCTTCAACATGAAAAGGGAGATCCGAAAGCTCTCTTCTGGCTTTACTAGAAAGTACAAACATGGATCCAAAACCACCTTCAATATCAATCCAAGAATCTTTGCGAGTAGCACCTGTTTGTGTGGAAAGCTCGTAATAATGTTCCTTTCGCTCCATCAAATAGGCAGCTAGGAATTTAATTTTAAAAGCTCTTTGATGAATGGTTAGTTCTCGCAAAGCAGGGCCGCCAACAGTACGGCCATAATTCAGTGCAGATTTGTAGTTAATGTCTGCTTCAACAAGTTGAGCAATGGGTTTGCCTGTAACCGCACTCATTAAATCGGTTTCGCTACCAGATGGCAACCATTTCCCATGGATGTAGCTTTGTATTTTCATCGTTGAACTCATAATAATGGATTAACCGTGTTATTGTTGGCGTTCTTTATTTTGCGAAGTCCCCATATCCTCACCTAATCTTTTAGGGTGTTGGTCTTCTTCTTGTAACTCATCAAAAGCTTTCTGGAAAGTGTGCATTAGCTCCATATATTTCTCTGAATCTCGATATTGAAGCTCCAATTTTCTACTAGCTAAACTTTCGTTTTGAGCCACTTTTATCATACGGAAGAACTCGAATTGTACAATGTCACCGTCGTGATCTAGGTAAATATTTCCTTGTCCATCAACCGACTTATATGTGAAAGTACCTTTACCAAATCCTGTTGAACTGTGGTCAAGGTATTTGTAATAATCTTGAGGCTTTGCTGTTGCATACCCAATTGCTTTGGCAACATTCCAGCAGAAAATTTTATCGCCTTCTCTCCAATGCAAAATATCTGGATACCAAGTATGGGGAGCTTTGCCTTTCTTTTTGTTCGTAAATAATCCCATTATTCTTTTTCCTTTTGTGGGAGTGACTGTTGGGTATTATTAGGGAGAGAACCCAACCTTTTAGGATGTTGATCTTCCTCTTGAAGCTCATCAAAAGCCTGCTGAAAACTCTTCATCAACTCCATATAATTCTCTGTTCCTGTAATTCGATCTTGAATCATTCGGTTAACCAAACTCTCATTTCTAGCTTTCTTAATAAACCGATAGAAATCAAATTCTAAAAGATTCTCCTTTTCGTCTTTAACAAAAATCTTTCCTTCAGAATTTACCCCAACAAAAACGAAGTGTGCTTTTGCAAATCCGCCACCTTCAGGTGTATATCGATGTACTTCAGCCCAAGAATTTTTACCACCTAGTGCAGATAGAACATTCCAGCAATATAGCTTATCACCTTCTCGCCAATGCAAGATATCGGGATACCAAGTATGTGGAGCTTTTCCTTTTTTCTTATTGGTGAATAAGCCCATTTAGTCTATTAATTTAGGATTATCAGATTCTTCGAGTTCTTTGTATGCAGTTTGGAACGATTCAATCAGTTCCATGTAATCTTGGTTGTGTACTAAATCTTGTTGAATTGTTCGGTTAATTAAACTCAGGTTTTTAGCTGTTTTAATAAATTTTTTAAAAGGCACTTTATGTAGCTGTTCCGTTTCTTTTTCTGAAATAATGATAAATCCATCGCGAGTAATAGCTTTGAAATTATAGATTATATTCAGATTGCCATCTTCAAAAGCCACGATAATTGAAAGTGGGTTATTTAGAACAACATTGCGTGCCTTAATTTCGTCACCTTCTTGCCAGTGTAAAATTTCTGGATGAAGTTTATGTGGCGGAATATGTTTTGAAAAAATGCCCATTATGATTTCTTTTTATTTCCCCAAGTTGCATAATCAGAATTCTGGTCTTGTCGGTCTTCAGGAACTTCCCTTAACGGCTCGCATTCTATCAAGGTTTCATGCAATTCTTTAGGTAGACGTTGATACCATTCGGTGCCTTCGGTTTTCCATTTTAGCATTTCGTCAGAAACGTCTTTTACAATTCTAGCAGGATTTCCAACAACAACTTTTCTATCTGGAATTTGGGTGCCTTCCTTAACAAAAGTAAGAGCGCCAACAATACAACCAGCTCCAATTTTTACATTATCCATCACAACAGCATTCATCCCAATTAAGCAGTTTTCGCCTAAATGTGCACCGTGAATAATTGCGCCATGACCAACATGAGCTCCTTTTTCTAACAAAACAGTAGTGCCAGGGAACATGTGAATGGTACAATTCTCTTGAACATTGCAACCATCTTCGATAATAATCTTCCCCCAATCTCCACGAATCGCAGCTCCAGGACCTATATACACATCTTTGCCGATAATCACATTTCCAGTTACCGCCGCCAGTGGATGGATGTATGCACTTTCGTGAATTACAGGTTTGTATCCTTTGTATGAGTAAATCATTTTTGGTTGTGTGGGTGATTTAGTTATTAAGAGATTGAGTGATTAGGTTGATTTCTTGGCTTTTTTAAGGTATTGAACATAGCTATTTAAGATTTTTAAACATTCTAAAATTAGCTCATTGGTATTGTTGAACTGTTCGTCATTTATAAACCCTTCATCTTTCGCACACATTAAGTGTTCTAATGTTTCATACAGTGAGCCTCGCGCTATTCTGCAAAACTGAATGTTTTCTTGATAATGAAATCTTCCAAACCCCTCAGCAATATTTGCTGCGACAGATCTTGAAGATCGAAGTATTTGATCCTGAAGCCTAAATTTTTCATCAACAGGAAAAGATTTAGCCAACTCAGAAATGGCAAGTCTCAACCTCCTTGATGATTTCCATGATTCTAGCTCAGATAGTTTATACATGATGTAGACTCAATAACTCAATCTCTTAATAACCATTAACCATTAACCAGCAACGACTCCCCAACCTTCTCCAGAACAACCGCAAAGCCTTGTCCAACGCCTATACATAATGTACAAAGGGCGTATTTCGCATTTTCTCTTTCATGGAGTTCTACCGTTGCGGTTTGAAGTAATCGTGCTCCCGTCATTCCTAAAGGATGACCAAGAGCAATCGCTCCTCCGTTTGGATTTAATCGTGGGTCGTCATCTTTTAAACCTAAAGTTCTAGTAACGCCTAAAGATTGGCCTGCAAAGGCTTCGTTTAGCTCAATAATATCCATATCGGCAAGTGTGAGGCCTGCTCGCTGAAGTGCTTTTTGGGTCGCTTCTACAGGACCGAGTCCCATTATACGTGGCTCAATTCCAGAAACAGCTGTTGCTACAATTCGTGACTTCGGCTTCAATCCGTATTTGCTTACGGCAGTATCTGATGCAATAAGCAAAGCCGCTGCTCCATCGTTTAATCCAGAGGCATTTCCAGCAGTTACACTTCCATCTTTTTTGAAAGCAGGGCGAAGTTTCGCTAAAATTTCTGCGGTAGTACCAGCGCGAATAAATTCATCATCCTTAAAAATAACAGGCTCGCCTTTACGCTGAGGAATTTCAACAGGGATAATTTCTTTGGCTAGTCGACCAGAATTTTGTGATACAGCTGCTTTTTGTTGGCTCCATGCAGCAAATGCATCTTGATCTTCACGCGAAATGTTGTGCATTTCTACTACATTTTCTGCCGTAACTCCCATGCCATCAGTTCCAAACATCTCGTGCATTTTAGGATTAACAAAACGCCATCCAAAAGTAGAATCGTGCATTTCTGTAGTTCCGGAATATGGAGAAGAACCTTTACCAAGAACAATCGGTCCACGAGTCATGTGTTCAACTCCTCCAGTAATAAATAAATCTCCTTCGCCTGCTTTTATAGCATGGAAAGCACGAGCGGTGGCACTCATTCCAGAGGCACAAAGTCGATTCACAGTTTCTCCAGGAACCGAAACAGGGAGTCCCGCAAGTAAAGCCGACATTCGCGCAACGTTTCTATTGTCTTCGCCTGCTTGATTTGCACATCCAAAAATTACATCCTCAATAGCCGATAGTTCAATTTCTGGATTTCTCCTTAATAGTTCCTTGATTGGAATTGCAGCTAAATCATCAGTTCTAACGGGCGAAAGAGCTCCTTTTAAATTCCCAATAGGAGTTCTGATTGCGTCAATAATATAAGCGTCCATAGTATTTTGTCTTTAGTAGTGAGTATCTAGTAATATGAGAGTAGTATTACTCACTTAATTCATCGAATTAGATAAAGAGAATATCATTTTTTGAATTTCATTTATTGAGTCAGATAGGATTGATAGAGAATCAGTGTTCAGAAAGTCTAGGTTTTTAGAAATTATAAGTTGGGTTTCAAGTTCTGAGCAAGAGCCGTAAGCATAGTTTAGGAAAAGTTTGAATTCTTTATTTGAGTTCCTTCCTGCACCTTCAGCGATATTGGAACTAATGGATACAACACTTCTTCTTATTTGAGAAGTTAGTCCGAATTTTTCATCCTTAGGAAAGTTCTTTGTTGCTTCATAAATGTGAGTAGCAAGTTCAACAGCTTTTTGCCAAACTTTTAACTCTTTAAAATTATGCATCTTTGTACCTCCTTTTAATAAGATTTCTAAATACTAAATACTAATGTCTAAATACTCCTATATACCGTCCCTCTAAATTCTGCTACAAGTTGATCCTTTTGATTGGTGATTTTGACTTTATAAACACCAAGAGTTCGGCCATTCTGAATTTCTTCAGTTTCAGCGGTTAATGTGTCGCCCACCGAGACTTTTTTGGTGTAATTGATATTGTTTTCGATGGCCACAGATGTAGCCCCTCGAGAGTTGGATGCAAAAGCGAGAGCACTATCTGCAAAGGCGAAGGTTACCCCTCCATGGCAAACTCCAAAACCATTCGTCATATCTTCGCGAACAAGCATCGAAAGTTTAGCATAACCTGCTTGGATGTCAACAATTTGTACATTCAGCCATTTTGAGAATGCGTCTTTCTCAAGCATTTGCTGAATTTCGGTTTTTGGATTTGTACTCATTCTTAGAAATTGACGTTGCTTGGTTTTATACTATCTCGTAGAAATTACGTCCTTCACGAACCATTCGTTTTAACAGCGGATTAGGGCGATATCGTTCTTCACGATATTCAACTTGTAATGCGGTCATCATATCGAGCACTTTAGGTAATCCAATTTCATCGGCCCAAGCAAGCAAGCCTTTTGGATAGTTTACTCCATTCTGCATAGCTAAGTCTACATCTTCTACAGATCCAATATTCATAAATACAGCATCGCAAGCTTCGTTCATAAGCATCACCAACACTCTATTTAGGATTTTTGTGCCTAATTCTTTGTCGGTTGTAGGAGAGGGATTTGTAGAACCATCACGATAATCATAAAACCCACGACCCGATTTACGACCAAGCCATCCTGCTTCTACTAATCTTTTCTGAGTGAAAGAAGGCTTAAATCTTGGATCATAATAAAACTCTTTAAAAACAGAGCTAGTCACTTCGTAGTTAACATCGTGGCCAATTAAATCCATCAGTTCAAAAGGCCCCATTCTGAATCCGCCAATTTCTTTCATCGCCCAATCTATAGTAGGAACATCTGCTACACCTTCCTCCAAGATACGGAGCGATTCGCCATAAAAAGGTCGAGCTACTCTGTTAACGATAAATCCAGGTGTGTCTTTACTACTTACAATGGTTTTTCCCCAAGCCTTAATAAGCTCTTTTGTTTGAATTGTAACTTCGGGAGCGGTTGCAATGCCAGGAATAATTTCAACCAATTTCATTAGTGGAGCAGGATTGAAAAAATGAACTCCTAAAAAACGGCCTGATTTTTTTAAAGAAGAAGAGATGGATGCAATTGAAAGGGAAGAAGTATTTGATGCAAGTATACAATCACGAGATACAATAGCTTCTAGCCGAGCAAAAACGTCTTTTTTTATGTCTGGATTTTCTACCACGGCTTCAATCACAAAACCACATTCTCCAAACATGGTGATGTTGTCTACAAACTCGATTCGATTCAAAATGCCATCGACTTCTTGTTGAGACATTCGTCCTTTTTCTACTTGTCGGGCAAGAATATTTTCAAGTGCTTTTTTGGCTTTTACAAGTTGTTCAGAGAACGCGTCATAAATATATACTTGATGGCCATTTGTAGCTGCTACTTGTGCAATGCCAGTTCCCATTGTTCCGGCGCCAATAACGCCAATGGTTGCCTGTGTATTAGTCATAGAAAATCTTTGTTATAATTATAGAAAATCGCTTCCAAGATAATAATTCTGAGTTGTAATAACGTTTAAAAATAGAAAAAATAGCAAGGAGTATATTTTGAATAGTTCAGAAATTATGATGTCATGGTAGCAAAAAATCATGCAGTAAAATGAGGCTACTTATTATTAAAAATAATAAGTGATTAAATATTGAATGAAGAAATATTTATTCATAGCATATTGTGTAGTAGTCTTCATTCTTTTATTAATGATTCAAAGAGGTCTGTTTTAAAACTGAATATTTGCTAAAGAATCAGAGAGGGATAATTTAATAAAGATAAGATGGGAAGAAGCTACAATTGGAATCATATTATTTACTTCCATTCAACAACGGTTGTTTTTAAGAAATTTAAATACACTAAAATAATAATAGTATAATTTTGGACTAGGGATAGTGACAAATAAGACAAATCACGTCATAATTATTGGGGCTGGTATTGCAGGTTTAGCAACAGCCTATTATTTAAATAAAAGTGGAGTATCGGTCACCGTCTGTGACAAAGGTGATGGTAGCGACAACTGTTCTTACGGGAATGCAGGTCTTATTGCCCCTCGGCATATCATACCGTTATCATCTCCCGGTGTTATTAGCCAAGGATTGCGTTGGATGTTCAAGGCAGAAAGTCCCTTTTATATTAAACCGCGATTGAACATAGATTTGGTTAGTTGGTTATGGAAATTTAGAAATGCTGCTACCGCAAAACACGTAGAGGAGGCTGGCCCTGTACTTAGAGATATGCTTCTTCGAAACCAAGAATTACTTATTGATTTAGAGAAGTCTGAATCCATGAATTTTGGATTGCAAAGAAATGGACACCTATCTATCTGTGAAACCGAAAAAGGGCTTAAAAGCGAGATTGCAAGCGCAGAGAAAGCAAAGGCCTTAGGTGTGGCAACGCAGATTCTATCGGCCAAGGAAGCTCAAGAAATGGAGCCTAATATGCAGCTAGACATCTACGGTGCTGTCTATTATCCGAACGACGCGCATGTCCATCCTGGGCAATTGATGAGCGAGCTAAAAGCTTTGCTGCTGAAGCAAGGCGTAACGTTCAGTTTTAATACTAAGGTCGTTGACATCAAAGAAAAACCAGATGGAAGCTTAGATGTTATAAGCTCCGATCGTCAAAAAATAAGCGGAACGCACGTTGTAGTTTGCTCGGGCACCTGGGCGCCCGATTTGATGAAGAAACTCGATATTAAACTTCCTGTTCAAGCAGGTAAAGGGTATAGCATAACTCTTAAAGCTCCGTCAAAAATTCCAAAGATAAACGTTGTGCTAGCGGAGCGTAAAGTAGCGATAACTCCAATTAATGGAGATCTGCGATTTGCTGGAACGATGGAAGTTGCCGGTCATGATACCTCTGTAACTACCGCTAAAATAAATGCTCTCAAAAAATCTGTTCTTCCCTACTTTCCTGAATACTCCTTAGAAGATTTAGATAAGCAGTCGGTTTGGGTTGGTCTACGTCCTTGTTCCCCTGATGGCTTGCCGTATGTGGGTAAAATAAACTCTCGTAGAAATGTGTATGTTTCCACAGGCCACTCCATGGTTGGGATGAGCCTAAGCTTTGCCAATGGTGAAACAATCAGCCAATTAATAACGCAGGGCGAAGCTAAACTTTCCCATCCATTGACAGATCCTAATCGTTATATGTGATATTTCTTTAACTCAATTAATTCTTTATACCGGGATGCATTATGCCTCAAGCAAAAAAAACATGGTTCTCTTCAGTTTCCAAAAATAACCGAATAAATCTAGCCATTACTTTTTTTCTTATTGCCTTGGGCTTAGTCTTTGCTGGTCGGTTCCCAGATCAGGGTGGACATTTTGGCTTCTGGTCGATTCTGCCACCGTTGGTTGCAATCGGGTTAGCATTCTGGACTAAAGAAGTAATCAGTTCTTTATTTGTGGGGATAGCTTTGGGCGGGGTTATTTCTGGTAAACTCAATATCATTCAAGAATTTTTAATCCCATCGATTGGAACCGAGAGTTTTGCACTTATTCTATTGGTATATCTGTGGGCGCTGGGTGGACTTATTGGTATTTGGACACGAACAGGTGGGGCCGAACGATTTGCTGAATGGGCGGGAGAGAAAGTTGTACGCGGGCCTAAAAGTGCTAAGTTTTTTACGTGGATGATGGGGCTTATTTTTCATCAAGGAGGTACTATCAGTACTGTGCTCACTGGTGCTACTGTACGTCCTATCGCTGATAAGCATGGAGTGGCTCACGAAGAGCTTGCGTATATGGTGGATTCCACAGCCTCACCAGCGGCTACCATCATTCCATTTAATGTGTGGCCCATTTATATAGCCGGTCTTGTTGTCGGTACCATTCCACTTTTTGAAACGAGTCAGGATGGGATTAACTTTTTTATTCAAGCATTGCCCTATAATTTTTACGGTATTTTTGCTTTGCTCATCACCCTTTTCTTTGCTTTTGAGTTGCTTCCTTGGATTCCTGGAAAGAAGATGCGAGAGGCAATTAAGCGAGTAAAAACTACGGGAAGGCTTGATAGAGAGGGCTCCATGCCTATGTCGTCGCGCGAATTGACGGAAATGAAAGTTCCAGAAGGATATCGTTCGGGCTTAATTGATTTTTTAGGGCCTATTGGAACCCTTTTGGGCGTGGCTATTATTCCGTATTTCGTCACCTTTTATATTATGGGGCAAACAGAAAGCCCTATGCTACTCATTGGTGAAGCTTTTGTACTAGCCGTACTAACGAGCGTTTTCATTGCCCTAGCCAAAGGGATGGATTTACAAACAGTGATGGATGGTTTTCTAGATGGTTGTAAAGGCGTAACTATTGGAGCTATTATCTTAGCCCTCGCCGTAACACTTAAAGAGGTGGCGCAAGCAGTAGGAACGGCGGAATATGTTGTAGATCTTGTGGGGAATGCTATATCGCCCGTCGCTTTACCAGCTATTTTAATGGCTATGTGTATGCTGATTGCATTTTCGGCAGGTACATCGTGGGGCACTTATGCGGTAGTCTTTCCTGTGGCTATGCCTCTTGCTTGGGCCATATTGCCAGATCCATTCTTTATCACTATTTGCTTTGGCGCAGTGGTAGGTGGTGGCGTGTTTGGAGATCAATGTTCGCCTATCTCTGATACCACGATATTATCATCGCTAGCAACGGGGTGCGATCTTATGGATCATGTGAAAACACAGATTCCGTTGGCTCTTACAGCTGCTGCATTAGGTGGGATATGTTCCACGCTAGCTGTATTCTTTTTTGTGTAGAGGTAACTACTAGGTTATCCCATTTCTAAATCAGGATATTTGATATTTAAAGGAACAAAAAAAAGGCTAGTTACCGATGTATGATAACTAGCCTTTTGAAATATGGTTGCCTTTTTTATCTCATGAAGAGAGATTATTTCTTCATAATCGGCAATTTAATTTGAGACGGGTATTTTGAAGAATGGTGAATGCTGTTGTTAGCAACAACGCCTTCTTTCTCATCATAATTGTTACCGCCGGTATTCAAGTTTCTAGCAAAACGAGGGAAGTTACTACTCGATACTTCAATGCGAATACTATGTCCTTTTTTGAAGAAATTACTGGTCGACATCGGTGTTAAGTCCACTTTATACACGTTGCCTTCTTTCATGAATACTTTTTTATCATATCCTTCACGGTAACGAACTCTTTGGATAGTTTCATCCAAGTTATAAGCGCTCCCGTCTGGGTAAACGTCAATCAACTTGATGGTAACGTCGGTATCTTTTACGTCAGAAGATAAATACAGCGTCGATTCGATAAATCCAGAAACTTCGATTCCTTCTTCTAAAGGATCGGAAGTGTACACCAGAATATCATGACGAGTTTCCATTCCTTTTTGGTCATATGAACCAGCACCAACTGCGCCACCAATACAACACACATTTCCACCTAGAGATGGCACAGGGTTCATTGGGTTGTAAGTGAAACTGTCAGGGTTATCCTTTTTAGGCTGTTTCGAAACAAGTTTTCCATCGCCATATAAGCTGTTAGCCTTTCCGTTACTACTTAGGTAGAATGGAGTCATTTCAACGCCAACTGGAGGCCATTGGTCTGCTTTTTGCCATTCGTTACTTCCCATCGTGTAATACTGAACACGAGGAGTGTTTTCTTTGAAATTCGTTTCCTCGCCTTTTAGCCACATGTCAAACCAGTCGTAGATTTGTTCGTCGTAGTTTAATCGAGCATCACCCACACTTCGTTCACCAACAACGGTATTCTCGGTAGCACGTGTAAATCCACAATGCAGCGTAGGAGCGATGACTAAGTATTGGTTGTCTCGCACTTCTTTATCGGAAGCATTATTGCGCACATGATTAAACAGCGCAATGTTTGGACTTGAAGCAATATCGTACCAAGAAACGAACCAGAAACTAGGAACACCGAAGTCCATATCATCATTATATAAACCGCCACTGTACCAAGCGTCGTCGTTTGGTGTGCGAGTAACCATATCATAAAAAATCTCATCTTTCCCGTTAAGATTCTTCAAGAAATCCTGAAGTGGAAGATGAGCTAAGGCTTCTTCCATATCAACTTTTGGATTCTCTGGTCCGAGATCATAGAATCGAGAAATACGAATCAGGTCTTCTTGTGTAGCACCTGCTGGGATTCTAGGCTTGAATTTGTCTTGCTCAACGCCATACATCCATGGTAGGAACATCATTTGCTGAACTCCACCACGGTAGTTATTTCCTTGTTCGTAATATTCACCAATTCTACCAACACCGGCGCCAAAGCCTTGCGCAACCATTGCTGCATGGCCTGGATGGTCAAGAGCTGCTACAGCCATTTGCCATTCCGCTGTTGAAGAACAACCTAGCGTTCCAATTTTGCCATTCGACCAAGATTGATCTTGCATCCAGCTAAAAGCATCGTATCCATCAGTAAGTGGCACACCTAAGATGCCCCATTCGCCTTCAGAAAAGTAGCGACCGCGTTCGTTCTGAACTACATAAGCGTAGCCTCGTTGAACGGCGTCATAAGCGCTCTGGGCAGTTCTAGTGCGTTGTTCGCCATCGCCCCAAGAATTAAAATTGTAAGGAGTCCGAGAGAAGATAATTGGAACTTTTTTGTCCCCTTTAGGACGATAAATATCGGTAGCAAGTCGAACTCCGTCGCGCATAGGCATCATCACTTTTTGGTCGATGATGGCAACTTCTTCTAGTTTATCGAAGATATTTGATTGCGCTTGAACAGCGAGAGTTCCAACAAAGCTAAAGACGAAAAGAAAAGCAGAAGCGATACGAATAGTATACTTTGGCATGAGTTAGTTTATTGATTAAAGTTGGCTGTGTTAATTAGCTCGATTGTAACTAGAATCTGTGGATTAACCCAAAATGGGAGGGTTACAATTTGTAAATCGGAACACTTTCTTTCTTGGTGATAGCAAAAAGGCTAGTTATCAGTATATCGATAACTAGCCTTAAGACTTGTTTGTACCTTCTTAAATTATGAAGAGAGATTATTTCTTCATAATCGGCAACTTAATTTGAGACGGATATTTTGAAGAGTGGTGAATGCTGTTATTAGCAACAACGCCTTCTTTTTCATCAAAATTATTACCACCCGTATTCAAGTTTCTAGAAAAGCGTGGGAAGTTACTACTCGATACTTCAATGCGGATACTATGTCCTTTTTTGAAGAAGTTACTAGTCGACATTGGCGTTAAATCAACTTTATACACGCTGCCTTCTTTCATGAGTACTACTTTATCATATCCCTCACGGTAACGAACTCTTTGGATAGTTTCGTCTAGGTTATAAGCGGTTCCGTCTGGGTAAACGTCAATCAACTTGATGGTGACGTCAGTATCTTTTACGTCCGAAGATAGATACAGCGTCGATTCGATAAATCCAGAAACTTCGATTCCTTCTTCTAAAGGGTCGGAAGTGTACACCAGAATATCATGACGAGTTTCCATTCCTTTCTGGTCGTAAGCACCAGCACCAACTGCGCCACCAATACAACAAACATTCCCACCTAGAGAAGGCACAGGGTTCATTGGATTGTAAGTAAAGCTATCTGGATTATCCTTCTTTGGCTTTTTAGCAACAAGTTTTCCATCGCCATATAAGCTGTTCGCTTTACCATTACTGCTTAGGTAGAATGGAGTCATTTCAACGCCAACTGGAGGCCATTGGTCTGCTTTTTGCCATTCGTTACTTCCCATCGTGTAATACTGAACACGAGGAGTGTTTTCTTTGAAGTTGGTTTCCTCGCCTTTTAGCCACATGTCAAACCAATCGTAGATTTGTTCGTCGTAGTTTAATCGAGCATCACCTACACTTCGCTCACCAACAACGGTATTCTCGGTAGCGCGCGTAAATCCACAATGCAGGGTAGGAGCGATTACTAAATATTGGTTGTCGCGCACTTCTTTATCGGAAGCATTATTACGTACATGATTAAACATCGCGATATTCGGACTAGAAGCAATATCGTACCAAGAAACGAACCAGAAACTAGGAACACCGAAGTCCATATCATCGTTATATAAACCGCCACTATACCAAGCGTCGTCGTTTGGCGTGCGAGTAGCCATATCAAAGAAGAGTTCACTCTTTCCGTTGATACTTTTTATGAAATCTTGAAGAGGTAGATGAGCTAATGCTTCAGCCATATCAATTTTTGGATTTTCTGGTCCGAGATCATAGAACCGGGAAATACGAATCAGGTCTTCTTGTGTAGCACCTGCTGGGATTCTGGGCTTGAATTTATCTTGCTCTACGCCGTACAACCAAGGGAACCACATCATTTGTTCAGCTCCTCCACGGTACCAGTTTCCTTGTTCAAAGTACTCGCCAACTCTACCAACGCCAGCTCCAAAGCCTTGTGCAACCATTGCTGCATGGCCTGGGTGGTCAAGCGCTGCCACGGCCATTTGCCATTCCGCTGTTGAAGAACACCCTAGTGTTCCAATTTTTCCGTTCGACCAAGATTGATCTTGCATCCAGCTAAACGCATCGTATCCATCGGTAAGTGGCACTCCTAAGATGCCCCATTCGCCTTCAGAAAAGTAGCGACCGCGTTCGTTCTGAACTACATAAGCGTAGCCTCGTTGAACGGCGTCATAAGCGCTCTGGGCAGTTCTAGTGCGTTGTTCGCCATCGCCCCAAGAATTAAAATTGTAAGGAGTCCGAGAGAAGATAATTGGAACTTTTTTGTCCCCTTTAGGACGATAAATATCGGTAGCAAGTCGAACTCCGTCTCGCATAGGCATCATCACTTTCTGATCGATGATGGCAACTTCTTCGAGTTTATCGAAGATATTTGATTGCGCTTGAACAGCGAGAGTTCCAACAAAACTAAAGACGAAAAGAAAAGCAGAAACGATACGAATAGTATACTTTGTCATGAGTTAGTTTATTGATTTAAAGTTGTGCTGTGTTAGTTAGGTCGATTGTAACTAGAATCCTTGGATTAACCCAAAGAGGGAGAGTTACAATTTGTAAATAGCCGTATTTAATAAGTGAAATGTACAAAAAAAGGCTAGTTACCGATGTGTGATAACTAGCCTTTCGAATTACTTTTGCCTTTTTATCTCATGAAGAGAGATTATTTTTTCATAATCGGCAATTTAATCTGAGACGGATATTTTGAAGAGTGGTGAATGCTGTTATTAGCAACAACGCCTTCTTTTTCGTCATAATTTTTTCCACCGGTATTCAAGTTTCTAGCAAAACGCGGGAAGTTACTGCTGGATACTTCGATTCGGATACTGTGGCCTTTTTCGAAATAGTTACTAGTCGACATAGGTGTTAAATCAACTTTATACACGTTGCCTTTTTTCATGAATACTTCTTTTTCGTATCCTTCACGGTAACGAACTCTTTGGATAGTTTCGTCCAAGTTATAAGCTCGGCCATCTGGATAAACATCCATAATTTTGATGGTAACGTCGGTATCTTTTACATCAGATGATAGATATAAGGTAGATTCGATAAATCCAGAAACTTCGATTCCTTCTTCTAAAGGATCAGACGTGTACACCAGAATATCGTGGCGGGTTTCCATTCCTTGTTGGTCGAATGAGCCACCTTGAACCGCGTTTCCAGTACAGCAAACATTTCCACCATAAGAAGGAACAGGATTCATTGGGTCATAAGTAAAGCTGTCAGGATTATCTTTACTTGGCTTTTTAGTAACAAGTTTACCATCACCATATAAGCTATTCGCTTCTCCGTTACTACTTAGGTAGAATGGAGTCATTTCAACGCCTACTGGAGGCCATTGGTCTGCTTTCTGCCATTCGTTGCTTCCCATTGTGTAGTACTGAACACGAGGAGTGTTTTCTTTGAAACCAGTTTTCTCGCCTTTTAACCACATATCAAACCAGCCATAAATTTGCTCTTCGTAATTAGAGCGAGCATCACCTACACTTCGTTCACCAACAATAGTGTTTTCGGTAGCACGAGTATATCCACAATGAAGGGTTGGAGCGATAACTAAATATTGGTTATCACGAACTTCTTTACTTGAAGCATTATTACGTACATGATTAAACAACGCAATGTTTGGGCTAGATGAAACGTCATACCAAGAAACGAACCAAAAACTAGGAACACCGAAGTCCATATCGTCGTGATATAAACCACCACTGTACCAATCTGCGTCATTTGGAGTACGACGAACCATTCCATCAAAAACTTCATGCTTTCCATTAATGTTCTTTAGGATGTCTTGAATAGGAAGATGCGATAAAGCTTCTTTCATATCTATACGTGGATTTTCTGGTCCGAGATCGTAGTAACGAGAAATACGGATCAGATCTTCTTGCGTAGCACCTGCTGGAATTCTAGGCTTGAATTTGTCTTGTTCAACGCCGTATAACCAAGAAAAGAACAATAACTGCTCAGCACCACCACGGTACCAGTTTCCTTGCTCAAAAAACTTACCAACTCTACCAACGCCAGCGCCATATCCTTGAGGAACCATTGCCGCGTGAGCAGGGTGATCCATACCAGCTACAGCCATTTGCCATTCCGCTGTTGAAGAACAACCAATGGTCCCAACTTTACCGTTCGACCAAGATTGGTCTTCCATCCAGCTAAAAGCATCATAGCCATCGGTTAGTGGAGCACCAAGAATTTCCCATTCTCCTTCAGAAAAGTAGCGACCGCGTTCGTTCTGAACTATGTAAGCATAGCCACGTTTAACGGCGTCATAAGCGCTCTGGGCAGTTCGGGTGCGTTGTTCGCCATCGCCCCAAGAATTAAAATTGTAAGGAGTCCGAGAGAAGATAATCGGAACTTTTTTGTCCCCTTTAGGACGATAAATGTCGGTAGCTAGTCGAGTTCCGTCGCGCATAGGCATCATCACTTTTTGATCAATGATGGCAATTTCTTCGAGTTTTTCGAAGATATCAGATTGAGCCTGTACAGCGAGGGTTCCAACAAAACTAAAGACTAATAGAAAAGCAGAAACGATACGTATAGAATACTTTGTCATGAGTTAGTTTATTGATTTAAAGTTGTGCTGTGTTAGTTAGGTCGATTGTAACTAGAATCCTTGGATTAACCCAAAGTGAGACGGTTACAATATGTAAATAGAACAAACTTTAACTTCTATTAAATAATAATTAGCAGCTACAACCTGTGCCAGATTGCATTGGAGGGCATTTATCTTCAGCATAGGAGCAGAAAACACAACAATCACCACTTTTCGGCTTTGCTATTGAATTACAACTAGGGCATTCCCAAAAGAACTGGCAACTATCGGTTGGCATAGTTGCCGAATGAGTTGTTGAACAGTTTGGGCAAGTGATGATAGTTTGAGTTTTCATACGAATCTTTATTTTTCAGTAGTGGAGTTTTTACCAATAACGCCTAAATGAGTATGCTGGAAATTATCCGAGTATTTAAGCCCATAATCGAAGAGGCGATCGAAAGCGGCATGTCCTATAAATACTATTCCAAGCCCTAAGAGCCACTCGAGTTCGGCGTAAAAGCTCAAAACGGCAACCATAATCCAGATACCTTGATGGTGAAGTAGATTGTAGAATACGGCACCAATTTTTGAATTTATAGCATAAGCGATAAAGGAAACATCAGGTACAAAAAACAAAGCTACGTAAAAATACCAAGGTAAGTCTGAGATTTCAGAAAACAGAATGATGGAAAATAGAAAAAGAGCCGTTTGTTCAAGTTTGAGAATGAGTTTCATTTTAACTCCCTGTGAATTTAGGTTTTCTTTTTTCTAGAAATGCTTGCACTCCTTCGTTGTAATCTTTTGAAGCACCTGCTTTTGCTTGGAGCTCAGCTTCGAGTTCCATTTGTTCTTCAAGGGAATTACTGAAACCAGCATTAAACCCTCGTTTTGTAAGTCCTAGGCCGTATGTTGGCATGTTCGCCAAATGTTTACATAGTGTTATAGCTTCATCCATTAATTCTTCAGCGGGAACAGATTTATAAATCATTCCCATAGCAACAGCTTCAGGAGCTTTAACTGGGCGTCCGGTAAAAGTGAGTTCTGTTGCTCTAGCTAAACCAATTAACCGAGGTAAAATGTAAGTTCCAGCGCTATCAGGAATTAAACCAATATTTGAAAACGATTGAATGAATTTGGCGTCTTCGTTAGCAATAACCATATCGCAGGCAAGGGCAATATTGGCACCAGCGCCAGCGGCTGTACCATTAACTGCACAGATTACTGGCTTCTCCAAATTCCGGATAGCTTTTATAATTGGATTGTAGGTGTGATGAACCACTTCGCTTAACTTGCGAGTTGGGTCTTTTCCAATTTCAACAACTTCTTCCAAATCCTGACCTGCGCAAAAAGCACGTCCCATTCCTGTAAGTAAAACGCAACGAACTTCAGTGTTTGAAGCGGCTTCGATAAATACATCTTGAACTTCTTCAGCCATTCCGTAATTAAAACTGTTCAGTTTGTCAGGGCGATTAAGAACGATTTTAAGGACGCCAGATTCTAAAGAGGAAGTAATAAATTGTTGACTCATTTTACGGGCTTTGTAGGATTCAGAAGTAAATAATTGGTTTCAATAAGATCCGAATAAGAGCTAAATGAGGCAGGCTCAAATCCACGAGCATCAAAAGGAGCAGTAGCATTAAACTGGTCAATAACCGAACTGAATTTTAAACCTTGGAGTAAATAACCTGTTCCTAAAAGGAAGCTGTTTTTTTTGTTATCGGTTTTTTTTAGGGAAGTTTTTGTAGAAAAATTCGCTACAAAATCAGTCGTAGAACTGGGTAAAAAGTGAAGGTCAGAAGTATCTATATTTGTTTCTTTTTGTATCAATGTTTGGGAAAATCCAGTGATTGAAAACAGGAGAGAAACCAAGGCGATTGAAAGAATGTGAGATTTCATAAGCTTGAATTTAATTCGATTTATAGAAATGTAAATTTATTTGAGCGACTACAAAAAGTGATTTCTAAGTTTAAACTCATATCGGCGCTGTTTAAATACACTTAAAGTGTTCAAATGGTTGATGACAGGAATTGCAAAAATATTGCGATTTACAAGCGGTTGATCCAAATTGACTTTGAAGTTCTGTTTCAAAAGAATCACAAAAAGGACATGGGACAATTTTAGTGGCTGAGAGGCTGTTCAAGAAATCATCATCACTTGTCGATTTTTCTGGTGGAGCAATTCCATAATCTTTCAATTTGGCTTTTGCCTCTTCCGTCATCCAGTCGGTGGTCCATGCTTCAGAATAATCTAGTTGCACATCAAATGCTTCTACTCGTTTTTCTTCCAGCTTTTCCCGAACCATATTTTCAATGGCACTCATCGCAGGGCAACCAGAATATGTTGGGGTAATTTTAACTAGAACCTTTCCATCGCTATCTATATCCACACTTCGGGCAATTCCCATCTCAATAATATTAAGCACAGGAATTTCAGGATCAGTGACCTCTCGGATATATTCCCAAATCTGCTCTTTAGTATGTGTTTCTTTAACTGGCATTTAGTGTCAATCAGATACTAATGGACTGGTTTAAATTTTTGAACGAGATCCTAACATCTCAATACTAACTACTAATTACTCAGTACTAAATACTCAGTACTAAATACTATTTCACTTCCAAACGGCATCTGGGTGAGAACGTCTCAAAAATTGCATAGTTGAAAGCATATGTCCAAGGTGTTCGGTATGCATTCCATTTCGACTTCCTTTCATCATAAATTGCTCCCAATCTGGAACTGTAATTGTTGCCTCGTCGAGGGTGTTTTCCACAAGTGCTTTCCAGTTTGAGTAGAAAGAAGCCAAGTTTACACCGTTGCCATCATTCCGTACGATTTCGTCCACTTCATCCATAAAAAATAGTTCGCCCACGTACATCCAGATTTCGTCAAATGCATCTTGAATGCGTTTGTGACTTTCGTCTGTTCCATCTCCTAAACGGAGTACCCAATCCCGCGAATGCCGAAGGTGGTATTTCACTTCTTTAAAGTGTTTCTCTACCATTCCTTTAAACTGTGGATTAGAAGCATTCTGAAGTTCTTCATAGAGGAAATAACCAAAAGCACTAAATAGGAAGAGCCTAGCAATCGTAAAAGCGTAGTCATTATTAGGGAGTTCGCAAAGCTGCAAATTGGTGAAGTCGGCATCATCACGAAAATAAGCAAAATGATCTTCGTCGTGGCCTTCACCTTCAACAATTCCAGCCAATTCGTATAATGCGGATGCATGACCAATGAGGTCGAGAGCAATATTGGCAAGAGCCAAATCTTCTTCAAGTTCAGGACCATGGCCACACCACTCAGAAATACGTTGACCAAGAATTAAGCGGTCGTCAGCTAAACGGAGTAAGTAAGTTATAAAAGCTTCTTGATTGGATAATTTGTCGGTTGTTGTCATAAATAGTAATTCAAAACATAAAAGTTAGTAGCGATCAGTAATTACGAGGTCACTAATAACAAAACTTAAGATCTTTTTTTAACGGCTCTAGGAACACTATAAAATTGAGGATGTCGATAAGGTTTATCACTCGCAGGATCGAAAAACGGCCCCATGTCTTCGGGGGTAGAAGCGGTGATTTGGTCAGATGGAACTACCCAAATACTAACACCTTCATTTCGCCTAGAGTATACATCGCGAGCATTCTGAAGCGCGTTTTCGGCATCTACAGCATGTAAACTCCCTGCGTGCTCATGAGGTTTTCCTGATTTCGGTTGAGTGAAAACCTCCCAGAGAGGCCATTCTGAATTATTATTTGAATGATTATCTGCCATTGTTCAATTTTGTTTTAAACTTCTAAGAACTCAGAATACGAGATTCTGAATTTTGTAATTGATTTCTAACTACGATGCCTTTTCTTCTTTGAGTCTCTTTTTTCGAGCGTAAGCTAATGCAGCTTCGCGAACCCATGTACCGTTTTCGTAGGCGTTTCGACGTGATTTAATACGTTCACGATTCATAACGCCATTTCCTTTCACAACATCCCAAAATTCATCCCAAGGGATTTCTCCGAAATTCCAGTGTCCCGTTTCTTCATCAAATTTTAAATCAGGATCGGGGAAAGTTACACCAATAGCATCGGCTTCCATCACAACGCGATCTACAAAATGCTGACGTAGCTCATCATTGGTTTTTAGCTTTACTTGCCATTTTATGAGTTCAGCACTGTTCGGAGATTCTGAATCATTTGGTCCAAACATCATTAATGTAGCCCACCAAAGTCTATCAACAGACTCTTGTACCATTTTTCGCTGAGCGGGTGTTCCTTCCATCATACGAGCTACCATTTCGTAACCCTGTTTTTTGTGGAAGCTTTCTTCACGACAAATTCTAAGGTTTGCACGAGAATAAGGCCCATAAGAAGAATGCGCCAACATAGTTTGATTTACGATGGCAGCTCCATCAACAAGCCATCCAATTACGCACACATCAGCATAACTAAGCGTTGGATAGTTGAAAATGCTCGAATATTTAGCTTTGCCATACAGATATTGACGAACCATTTCGTCACGGCTAATTCCGAGTGTTTCCGTTCCACTATATAAATATAGACCATGGCCAGCTTCGTCTTGAACCTTGGCAAGTAATACTAATTTCCGCTTTAAAGAAGGCGCACGCTGAATCCAATTTCCTTCAGGAAGCATTCCTACAATTTCAGAATGAGCATGCTGACTTGAAATACGAATAAGTTGCTGCCGATAGCGTTCAGGCATCCAATCTTTGGGTTCAATTTTTTCGCCAGCGTCAATACGGGCTTGAAAGTCGTCTAATTGTTTTTGTGTGTCCATATCTAAATATACAATTTTTTTGGAAGCGCTTTTTAATATCCAACGAGAATTTAAAAAGGGAAGTTCACTTTATAAAGTTATCAGATTTATTGAATGTTTCAGTATTACATAATTTTATGAATCAAGATAGTAGAATTACTGCATGGAAGCGCTTTTTTTTATACTTTAAGGCTATAAAATAGAAATCAGATAAAGAGAAGATTATGGCTGAGTTACAAGATGTTTTAAAACGCCCCATAGAAGAGAAGTTTGATGATCATCTTGGCTTACAAGATGTAGATTACATCGAGCACTATGTGAGTAACGCTAAGCAAGCTGCTCATTATTACATGACTATGTTTGGGTTCGAGTTAAAAGCATATTCGGGTTTAGAAACGGGAGTTCGAGATCGATCTTCCTTCTATTTGGAACAAGGAAATATCCGATTTGTACTTACGGCTCCGTTAAATAGCTCTTCGCCTATTTCGGAATTTATTCATAAACATGGTGATGGAATAAAGGATATTGCGATGCATGTTGAAGATGTAGATCGCGCTTTTAATGAAAGTGTTAAGCGTGGGGCTGTTGCCGTGGTAGCTCCTCATAGCATTTCTGACGAAACAGGAACCATTCGCAAAGCAGCCATAAAGACCTACGGAGATGTGATTCATACCTTCATAAACCGTTCAGAGTATAATGGAATTTTTCTTCCAGGGTATGCGGCAAAAGAAAGCACACTGAAATCTAGTTCAGTAGGTATTCAATTTGTAGATCATTGTGTTGGAAATGTTGAACTCGGAAAGATGGATGATTGGGTGGCCTTTTATCGTGATGTGCTTGGCTTTACGCAATACATCAGCTTTGATGACAAAGATATTTCTACGGAATATTCTGCGCTTATGAGTAAAGTTATGGCTGGTGGGCGTGGAATGATAAAATTCCCAATTAATGAGCCTGCCGATGGAGTTAAGAAATCGCAAATTGAAGAATATCTCGACTTTTTTGAAGGACCAGGAGTTCAGCATTTAGCGCTTCTGACAGGGGATATTATCGAAACCGTCACAAAGCTAAGAGAACGAGGTCTCGAGTTTTTAGCCATTCCCACAAGTTATTACGACGAGCTTGAAGAACGAGTGGGCAAAATTGATGAACCCATTGATAAATTAGCTGAACTTGGTATCCTTGTTGATTGTGATGATGAAGGTTATCTATTGCAAATATTTAGCAAACCAGTTGTAGATCGACCAACGCTTTTCTATGAAATCATTCAAAGAAAAGGCGCACGCGGTTTTGGAAAAGGTAACTTTAAAGCCTTATTCGAAGCTATTGAGCGAGAGCAGGACTTGAGAGGGAACCTGTAGTGAATTCTTAATTTCAAACTTTTCATTCTTAATTCATTGTCATGTATTACCATTCTTTAGGAACCATTCCTCATAAAAGGCACACCGTTTTTCGCCGACCAGATGGCGAGCTTTTTACCGAAGAGCTTTTCGGTGCGGAAGGATTTCATGGAAATAGTTCGCTCCTTTATCACTATCACATGCCAACTAGAGTTCTTAGGATTGAGGCAGGCGAGGTTATTGAGTTAAAAGCGATAGATAATCAGATGTTGAGACATAGGCATCTTAAAACGAAGGATGTTCCTGCTGGCGGAGACTCCATTACAGCCAGAAAAGTGCTTATGTTCAATAACGATGTTCAAATTGGGGTGGCTCGCCCAACCGATTCTATGAATTATTTCTATCGAAATGGAGAGCACGACGAACTATTGTTTATCCATGAAGGAAAAGGCCATGTCCAGACTAATTTCGGTCGACTCGATTTTGAATATGGCGATTACATTTACATTCCTCGAGGAACCACGTACCAAATGAATTTTGAAACCACCGAAAATCGATTTCTGTGTGTAGATTCAACGGGGCCCATTGGCTTTCCCAAACGTTACCTTTCTGATATGGGACAGTTGATGGAAAATTCTCCGTTTTGTGAACGAGATTTTCGGCTTCCTTCCGAACAATTGTACTTCGAAGAGAAAGGTGAATTTGAAGTTCGAATAAAAAAAGGAGGGAGGATGCATCACTATTGGTTCGATCATCACCCGCTGGATGTAGTTGGCTGGGATGGTTATTTGTATCCATGGATTTTCAATATCAAAGATTTTGAGCCGATTACGGGGAGAGTACATCAGCCGCCACCCGTACACCAAACTTTTGCAGCTAATAACTACGTGGTGTGTAGTTTTTGTCCACGTAAATTCGATTACCACCCTGATGCTATTCCTGCACCTTATAATCACTCCAATGTAGATTCAGACGAAATGCTTTACTACGTTGAAGGCGATTTTATGAGTAGAAAAGGAATGGATTTTGCGAGTATTACCCTTCATCCTGGAGGTATTCCTCATGGGCCGCATCCAGGAAAAGCGGAGGCAAGTATTGGTGCTGAAGCAACGGATGAATACGCCGTGATGATAGATACCTTTAAGCCGCTTTTTGTAACTGAGGAAGGAATGCGTTTAGACGATCCTAGTTATCCGTATTCTTGGTTGGAAGGGAAGTGAGTTTTTGAAAAGTACTCGGCCATAATTATTTAGCAGTGCTACGCAAAGAAGAGTAGGGATTCTGAATTATGAATTTTAGATTTTAAATGTTGCTTTTATGTAAGCTATTTAGCTAAAAGCTTCTTCCTAAAATTCATATGTCATCTTTTATCCGAAACCTGTCATTCCTGCGAAGGCAGGAATCTGGGGAGGAATAACGAGAAGTATTAATCAATTGCGGTTATAATCTTCACTTGAGTGGAGCTAATTCAGAAGGTAAACCTCAAGTATTACGCAAAAAAAGTCTCACCCTTTTGAGGATGAGACTTTAATTAAAAACTCAGAAAGCTCATTTCCGAAGAAAAGATTTCACCGGCTTAACGAATGATAGTTTCCGTACGCTTTGGGCCGGTTGAAATAATAGTAAACTTCACTTTCAAGTAGTTCTCGATGTACAAGATGTACGATTTTGCGCCATCCGGTAAATCATCCCAACTAGTCATACCTGAAATATCAACATCCCAACCCGGGAGTGATGTGTAAACAGGCTCAACTTTCTCAATTTCATCTAAACTCAGAGGAAATGTGGTAGTTTCAACGCCATTTATTTTATAACTAGTACAAACTTCAATTTCTTTAAAGCCGTCCATCACATCCATTTTTGTGAGTGTGAGTTCGTTAATTCCATTTATACGGCACGCATATTTTAAGGCAACTAAATCTATCCAGCCACAGCGACGTGGACGTCCAGTTGTTGCACCAAACTCGGAACCTTTTTGGCGGAGTTCTTCTCCCTTTTCACCAAGTAATTCAGTGGGAAAAGGACCGTTTCCAACGCGAGTACAGTATGCTTTTGTGATACCCATAACATGAGTAATAGCTGTTGGCGGAATTCCAGACCCGGTGCATGCGCCACCTGAAGTTGGTGAAGATGAGGTTACGTATGGATAGGTTCCGTGATCAACATCCAACAAGCAACCTTGCGCGCCTTCTAGAAGAATTGACTTATCATCATCTAGAGCCTCATGCAATACATTAGTTGTATTGATTATGTATGGAGAAAGAGTTGTAATGGCATCGTCAAGTTCTGCCATTAATTTATCAGCAGATAATTTTTCTTCGTGGTAAAGATTGTCGAGTGCGAAGTTGATGTCGGCAATATTCTGAGAAATCTTTTTAAGTAGGACTTCTTTATCGAGTAAATCTACCATTCTAATACCAACTCGAGAAACCTTACTTACATAAGCAGGGCCAATTCCACGTCCGGTAGTGCCAATTGCATCGCCACCACGTTTTTTCTCTTTTAGTTGGTCAAGCAATTTGTGGTATGGCAAAATAACATGTGCCGTTTGGCTGATAAAAAATCGGCCTTCTAAATTGAAACCGAGGTCGGTTACACCCTGAAGTTCTTTAACAAGAGCAATAGGGTCTATAACAACACCATTGCCGATGATACAATGAGCATCACCATTAAAAATACCTGATGGAATAAGGTGAAGAACCACCTTTTTATCATCAAATTTTAAGGTATGGCCTGCATTTGCCCCACCTTGATAACGTACTACGAAATCAGTTTTATCGCTGAGTAAATCAACGATTTTTCCTTTTCCTTCATCACCCCATTGGGCTCCAATAATAACACGAACTGGCATAATAAAATAAGTTTGCAATAAAAAAGGGGTGTAGCAATCTACACCCCTTAAGAGTTTTGTTTAGAAACGAATCATTTAAGCTTCGTTGAATGATTCAGCAGCTTCTTCAACCGATTTAAAGTGCTTGAACACTGTGATAAGCTTAGTAACAATAAGTAAGCTTTCGATTTTATCGGTTGCATTTGCAATGCGAAGGTCGCCACCAGCTTTCCGCATGGTTGTTAGCGCGCCAATCAGCATTCCAAGTCCAGAAGAATTCATAAACTTTACCTTACCAAGATCTACAACAATGTTGTTTTTCCCAGCGTCGATTAGCTCATGAAGTTTTTCGTTCAGGCTAACCGCATCCGGGCCACCCATTACGTTACCTTTAAATTCGATAACTACACTATTGTAACGTTCAGACGTATTAAAGCTCATATCTTCCTTGTTAATTTATACTTTAGGATTTCTTTGTTTTGGCTTCAAGTTCTACCACTAATGCACTGGCAACAAATAAAGAACTATATGTACCAAGAACAATACCGATTATAAGGGCAAAAGAAAATCCTTTTAACACCTCACCCCCGAAAATAAACAGCACAAGAACCACAAACAAGGTAGTTAATGAAGTGATTACAGTTCGGCTTAAAGTGTCGTTTAGACTTTTATTAACCATCGGAATATAATCCATTCCTTTGTGAACATTGCTATTTTCTCTAATCCTATCGTATACAACCACGGTGTCGTTGAGCGAGTAACCCACAATAGTTAAGAAAGCAGCGATTATATTTTGATCGATTAAAAGACTGAAACTAACAAAGCTGCTGAGAATGGTAAAAGCTCCTAATGTGATGATAACATCATGCATCAGAGCGAGTACCGCACCAGCGGAGAATGTCCAATTACGGAATCGAATTAAAATGTAGAAGAAGATAATGGCAATGGCATAGATTACCGATTCCAAAGCACTCGCTTTGAGATCTTCTGCAAACTTAGGCCCTACCTTATCAGACTTCTCTACGGTTACTTTGTAGCCGGGATAAGCCGTTTGTGAAGTTGTAACAATTATGTTCTCAATTACATCCATATCCGACAAGTTTTCGGTACGGATAAGTACTTCGCTATCAGAACCAAAAAGCTTTACTTCTGGTGCAGAGCCTAAGGGCTCAGACAGTACATCTCGTATCTTTGTGGCGTCAATTGGTTGGTCGAACTTAAGGATAATTTCTTTACCACCCTTAAAATCGATTCCGTATTGTAGCCCTTTTGTAACTATGGCACCTATAGATATCAAAACTAAAATAGTTGATACTATGTAGGCAACCTTTCTGTTACCTACAAAATTAATGTTTGGTGATTCAAACCATCTCATAATGTATTCCTTTAAATCGTTTTAATGTCTTGTTATTAACCGAAGCTAACAGCATCGGCTTTGTTGCGAGTTAAGTAATCGATTACTACACGTGTAATAATGATTGCGCTAAATAGTGAGCAGCAAATACCAGCTAATAGAGTTACAGCAAAGCCTTTAATTGGGCCTACTCCAAAACTCAGTAGAATAATTGCCACAAAACCTGTGGTTACGTTGGCATCAATAATTGCGCTCATTGCATTTGAGTAACCCGCCGAGATGGCAGCTTTCATAGTTTTTCCACTACGTTGCTCTTCTCTAATACGATCAAATATTAGTACGTTGGCATCTACCGCCATACCAATTGTTAATACGATACCAGCAATACCAGGAAGTGTTAGCGTAGCTCTGAAGCCAGCTAGAATACCAAGTATAAATACAATATTAAGTAGCAATGCGATATCGGCTACTGCACCACCAGTGCGGTAGTAAACAATCATAAAAATGGCTACGATACCTAAACCAATAAATACAGAGTTTAAACCTGCATTAATAGAAGCTTCACCAAGGGTTGCGCCTACAGTACGTTCTTCTAGAATTTCAAGAGGAGCTGGAAGAGCACCAGAAAGAAGAATGTTTACAAGGTCATCAGCTTCTTGAACATTTTCCATTCCTTCAATTGTAGAACGGCCACCAGTAATTTTTGTGTTCACGTTTGGATAAGTATAAACGTAGCCATCAAGAACAACAGCAACAGGCTTGCCAATGTTTGCACCAGTGATGATTCCCCAGCGACGAGCGCCAGCAGCGTTCATCGACATAGAAACTTCAGGTACGTTGGTAGCAGGGTCGAACTGTACGCTCGCTTCTTCAATAACATCACCAGTTAATTCTACTTGAGTTCTTACACCGTATAGAGGATAACCAATGCTTGCTCCAGAACTATTTCTAGTAGGTTTTGCACCCCACATAACCGTAGTGTTTCTAGGTAACATTCTCTGAACAGCAGGATCTTTAATCAAAGCCATTACACGAGATGTATCGGCATCTTGGGCGTAGCCAAGAACATAAGAATTGTCGCCTGGAGTTAATGCATCCATCAATGGATTAGAAAAAGCTTGTTCTAAACTGTCAGCACCAGCTTCAGGTACTTGAGAGTAGTAGTCGTATACTTTTTGGATAAATGATAGAAAGTCTTTTCCATCAGCAGCTAATCTAAATTCAAGACGAGCAGTTCCTTTTAGTAGGTTACGAACACGTTCTTTGTCATCTACACCAGGAAGTTCAACCACAATACGGTCGTTTCCTTGTTTAATGATGGAAGGCTCAGTTACACCAAAGCGATCCACACGAGTTCTAATAATTTCAATAGCTCTATTTAACGCTTCTGTACGCTGAGCTTTAAGAAAAGTGATTATTTCATCGTTGGTAGAACGGCGCGTAATACTTGCTGCATCATTACGGTAGTAACGGCTTAAACGAGCGTTAGCATCGCGATTTTCATAAGCAACTAGCATTTCGTCGATAAAGTCAGTGTCGTTTGCTAATGCATTTACACGAGCTTCTGCAACAACATTGTTAAGAACACTGTCACGATCAGCTCCAGATAATTCAAGAACAAGTTGAGGTGTACCAACTTCAAGAGTTACGTGCATACCACCTTGGAGATCAAGACCAAGATTAAGCGTTTTCTCTTTAATGCTTTTTAAGCGTTCTGCATTTTCAAGTTCATATTGAGCGCTCTCTTCAGTAGTGAGCTCGCTTATTTGTTTCTGTTCCAATCCCCAGATTACGGTTGGATACAGGTAGTAGAGAGTCATGGCCACAAAAGCTACTATAAGGCCAATTTTGAATCCGTTTCCTTGCATGGTGTATTAGATTATATGTTAAATATTAGTTTTAAAAATAAATTCGAAAGAGAATAAGAATATCAGGCAACAGCTAGATTCTCTATGGAACTAGAAATTAAGTAGAGCAAGCTATATATAGTAACTGCTCTCATAAATATACCTGAAGTTACTTATTGGGTGCTATGGGGCGCCTATAGCAATCCCAAAGGCAAGAGGTTCAGTAGTAGAACTAACTGATAAAGCCTTTTGAAAGCGAATGGAGTTTGAAAGGTAAACTTTGTGTGAGTTTACATCAGGAAAAGTTGTTTTAAAAAGTGTTTTACCATCATTCTGCTGAATAGCATTTGATTTTAGAGAGGTAATAACAACCCCTTTCGCCATACCTTGTTGAGAATCCATATAAGAATTCCACTCAGTAAGCAAAAGTTTGAATATTTCATTCTGATCAGACTTCTGAAAATCAAGTTCGAAGTCTTCTGCATTCGTTGTAACAAGTTCAGAAGCTTTTCTAATAATCGCTTCTAACTCATCCGTAGAATTCCCCAACTCTTTTAGTTGTTTACGCACATTCGCATCGTCATCGTTAACTAGATGGGTACCTAACCACGATGTAAACGCAGAATGCTTAGCCGACTCGCTAACCGGTTGCATAAAATGCAGCGCAAAGCTTATTAAGAGCGTAAGCGTTACATAGATTTTGGGGATATTTGAACGAAATAAATTCATTTAGATATATAAGATACAGAAACGGCGCGATTAATTGCGAACAGGAAGTGCAAATTATCTAAAATTGATGTTTTTAATTAAAATAGAGAGAGAATGGGAGATTCTCGAAGTATTTATGTAACGAGTAGTCATCATTATTACTTCGAGCCTAATTCGCTGTACTCCATAAATACCCTAATTCGGGTATTTAAAGCCGTGCTCTACTGAGCAATATTAAACCGTCATTAATAATTAGCTATCAGTGTGCGGAATAATGCAGTTGGTAGTTCAACTCAGGAGTACAAAAAATGAAAATTAATAGAATCGGCTTAGGAATGCTCTTTGCAATTCTAATCGCCACATACACAAACTCGCTATCGGCTCAAAGTGCGAGCGATTTATACGATAGCGGAAAGTATAAGCAGGCTGCCGTAAAATATGAGCAAGAAGCCGTTAAAGACCCAGAGTTCTACCTTTGGGCAGGCAAAAGTTACACGGCTTTAAAGGAATGGGATAAAGCAATATCGATGTATGAGGCTTATCGCGATAAGTATCCGAAAGCAAATAAAGTTCATGCAAATACCATTATAAATCTATTAAAAGGTCCAGAAGAAGATGTTTACATTGAGAATTTAGGAGCGAATATAAATTCTAGCCTTGGAGAGATACTTCCACGAATTTCTTCCGATGGAAATAAAATGTATTTCTATTCCAAAGACCGTGATAATGGATTTGGAGGCGGTGATGTTTGGTATACTAACAAGCAGAGTGATGGTAATTGGGGAAAGCCATTAAATATGGGCTCAACTATTAACACTGATAGCCACGAGGGGATTTTATCTATGTCGGCTGATGGAAATACAGCAATCGTTTTTGGAAACTACGAAGGTCGTTTCGGCGGCGGTGATTTCTTTTATAGCGCTAAAGTAGGTGATAGATGGACCACTCCTTGTAATATGGGTGGAGATGTGAACTCAGATGAATGGGAGTCGATGGCTAACCTTTCGCCAGACGGGAAAACTTTAATATTTGTAGCATACAAAGATCGCAAGAGCGAAGAGGATGCAGATTACGAGACGGATATTTATATCACCCATTTACAGAATGGAGCTTGGACAACCCCTAAGCCAATTTCTAACGTAATTAACACCCCAAAAAGCGAAGTGTGGCCATTTTTAAACGCTGATGGCAGAACTTTATATTTCTCTTCAGATGGACACGCAGGATTTGGAGGTCAAGATGTGTTTGTTACACGAAGAATAGGCGATGGATGGGAGAACTGGACTACCCCTGTAAACTTGGGTAAGAATATAAACTCAGTTGTTAACGATGAAGATTTGACAATACCGGCGTCAGGAACGGTAGCCTATTTTACAAGGAGTACAACAGGTGAGGGAAATGATGGTTTTGGTGATGATGACATCTTCAGATTGATTTTACCTGCAGATATGCGTCCAGATCCAGTAGTAAGTATCTACGGAAGTATTACCAATCAAAACGATAGCTTAATTGCTGCGACATTATTTTGGACAGATTTTGATACAGGTGAGCAGTTGGGCTATGCAACTAGTAACTCTAGAACTGGAGATTATCTTATCAACTTACCATTTGGGAGAAGATATCTAATCACAGCAAACCAAAAAGGTTATCTGTTTCAGTCTGAAATGTTAGATTTGAAAACCATGGTTGAAGATTCTATAGCGTTCTCAGAAAAGCTAGGGCCAGAGTTATTTAGAATGCGAAATGCACTCAAAAGAATTGATGACAGTAAGAATGAATACGAGATCCTCATTTCATCAAACTCCTCAAATTTAGATGATCAATACGACCGTTTATCAGAGCTAAGTAAAGAGATGAATAAAGCTCAAGCAGATTTGAATGATGCCATTCGTAGATCTAGAATGAGCTTTTTAGAAGATAATTCAGGCTACAAAGAAGTTCGCAAAGATATCTCTCTTACTGAAGCTAACGAAGGCGCTCGCATCGTTCTTGAGAATATCTACTTTGATACTGGTAGTGCAAATCTACGAGATGAAAGTCAGCAAGAGCTAGACCGTTTATTCGATATCATGACTCAATCAACTCTAGTTATCGAAATCGGTGGTTACACGGATGACGTTGGTTCTGATGATACTAACATGGAATTGAGCCAAGCACGTGCAGAATCTGTAGTTAATTATGTAATTAATAAAGGGATTTCTAGTGCGAGAATTTCTGCAAAAGGATATGGAGAGAATGATCCTCGAGCAACAAACGAAACCGCTGAAGGCCGCCAAGAAAACCGTCGTGTTGAAGTGAAAGTACTAAGTAGCGGTAGCCAAGAAGGCACCGGTGGGTTACTTGCAGAACAAGTTGAAAAAGAAGCTTCTAGTGAGAATCTGTATGAATTATATCGTCAGGCTGCAATTGCTGGAGGTATACCAAAAGGTGCTGCTTGTTATGATAACAACAACTATAATTCAAATACTGTTGCAACCACAAACACTCGCAACACCAATACAAGAAAGAGAAGTTCTTCTAATAGCCTCTCAGAAGCATGGTTTATTGATTCAGCAGGAGATGATATAAGCGCTTTTAGTGGCACAAGTATTTCTTTCTTAACGCATACTGGTGGTGGCTCACATGGCTATACACAAGTAAAAGGAGCAGGCGTTGCACTGTTTTCTGCTTCAGGTAAAGGCGAGCGTAATTTTTGGGGCTACTTTTTAGGTGATGTAATCGGTGGAGGAGTAGAATGGAATCGCTTTAAAGACATCAGTAGTCTTACCAAACTGCCTCTTTCTTTTGATTACGGCCTGAGTGCTTACATGGTTTATAACAAAACAACTACGGATTTTCCAGCAACAGGGAATAAGATTGATAGTTATCTAATAGGAATTGGCGTTCCGTTAATGGCTAGAGTAAGATATAATATGAAGGTGAGCGAGATCAAAATATCTCCTTATGCATCGTATCATTGGAATGCTTTAAGCTTAGTTGACTTTAAAGCTACAAACAAAGCACAGGGCAATGGTGATAGAATTATATCTAATGCTACAGCACCAAGCTGGCTAGAGCTAGGAGCTCGTGCTAAATTTAAGTTTATCTCTGGAGGTATTGGTCTGCAATCAGGCGGAGGGACTTCTGGAATAATGCTTAGAGCAGGGCTTTCGTTCTAAACGAACAAATTTAACGAGACTGGAGACCTTAACGGTCACTCCTGAACGGGTTGCAGATTAATAATCTGCAGCCTTTTTTTTGTTAAAGGGTAGAGTACTTATTTCCTTTAAATCTTAAGATAATCTTATAAAAAAGTGTTTGTATGAATTAACGAGCGTAACTCCAGCGGAGAGACTCCATTTTCGGAGAACGATGTATTGCCTTAGTTTTAGTAAGGCCATTTCAGACGAGGAAAGGAATCTGAGACTTCATGTTTAAAGATTTTTTTAAGTCACAGCTTCACTAAAGACTTGAAAGAGCTTATTGCCTCAAGTCAGAGTTATACATGGTATGTAATTCGGTGGTGGAAAATATCTAGATCACCTTAATAAACTGGGCGGTCATACTGAACTTGTTTCAGTATCTTTGTGTGGACTCGGATGACTATCTATTTTTCCAATCAGCAGAGCCGCTTAATGTGCAACCTCATTATTCAACTAAGCCCTTAGACATTGCAAATCGTACTGCGGAAGCTCTGGAATGTACGTGCAATTTTTTATAGATATTTTTGATGTGAGTTCTAACTGTATGATGGCTAATAAAGAGCTTTTCACCAATTTGTTCTTCGGTTAGATCTTCTACAATACCTTTCAGGATATCGATTTCACGGTCGGATAAAGAGAATTCTTTTTGGGTGAGTTTGGCTTGCTCATGTTTTGAGTCAGCTGACATCTTAAAAAAGCTCATCAACTTTGCTGCCACCAGGGGTGAAAGTGCTGCTTTCCCATCAACTAATTCGTGAATTGCATCCACATATTTCTGGATAGGATCGTCTTTGAGAAGGTAACCAGAAGCGCCTGCTTCTATAGATTTGAAAATCTTTTCGTCATCTTCAAAAACTGTTTGAATCAGAATATCAATTTGAGGGAACTTAGATTTAATTTCTCTAGTAGCTTCAATCCCCGATTTTCCAGGCATCTCAATATCCATAAGTATGACATGAGGCAATTCGTTTTCAGGCAACTTAGATAGCTTTACAAGCGCAATTTCAGCATTTTCGCCCTCAACTATAAGACTCAAGTCGTCATAGAAATCTAACCGTGCTTTAAGTCGTTCACGAATTTTCTTTTGATCTTCTACTATTCCGATTCTAATATCCATAATAATTAATAAACGGTATTTCTAAAACAACAGTAATACCCTATTCAGGGTATAAAGGCAATGAGAGAGAAATGATCGTACCAATATTCAGTTCGCTATGGAGGTCTAATTCACCGCCTATTAATTCGGCACGAGATCGCATATTGTTGATTCCATTTCCGTCAGCATTCTCATTTGGTGATGTAGTATCCATTCCGATACCATTGTCCTTAAGTTCGATAGTAAGGGAGTCTCCATCTTTTGCGAACGAGATGCTGAAGCTTGTGGCTTCTGAATATTTGCGCGCATTATTAAGAGCTTCTTGGAAAATGCGCATTAGGTTGAGGGATTGAGTTGGATTTAAAACCAGCTCTGGAGATACAGTTGATAGAACCTTCACTTTTAGCCCTTTCAGGTAATGTTGCTGGCGTTTGATGTAACCCTTTAAATGGTTCACAAATTGCCCGAATTCAACGTGAGTTTTATCCATTAACCAAATGGTCTCTCTGAGGTCGGTCATCGTATTACGGGCATCCATATCTAGTGTGGTTAACACCTTCTCTACTTTAGAATGTTGATTCTTTTTAAGGTGAAGATTACTAATCTCAATTCCTGTAATCAGGTTGGTGATTTGAGAACCCACGTTATCATGTAAATCTCTAGAAATGCGCTCTTTTTCGATACGCATTTTGTTTTCGGCCTCAACCTTAGCTAACTGTAGTTCTAAATGGCTTTCTCTAAGTTCGGTATGTCTTTTTAAACGTTGTTGCTTAAACAGTAGAAATGCAACTAAAACACCTGAAGTAAATAATATCCCTAAAATGCTAACCAGCCAATTCTTCTGACGAACTTTTAGCTGTTCGTTGCTGAGTGCTGCATTTGAGATTGCAATTTGCTTCTCTTTCTCTTCTGTCTCGAACTGTACTTGTAATTCAGCAACCCTACTATTTGTGGCAATGTTGAGGAGACTGTCTTTGTAAAGGATGTAGTTTTTATGATAGAACAGTGCCGAATCATATTCATCTATAAGTTCAAACCCATTAGAGATATTATAAAAAGATTTTTCTGCTAGGCTAGTATAATTTATCTCTGTAGCCATCTTCAAGGCTTGTTTAAAGTATTGAATTGAAGTTATATAGTCTGATTTTTTGTTATATGCTAAACCCAAATTCAATAAATCGTAACCCATTGCGCTGGAATCTTTAAGTTCCTTTCTGATGGAGTAAGAATTATTCAAGCGTTTTATCGCCTCATCATATTCTCCCAGTCCTAAATACACTTCAGATAGATTGCCTAGAGAATAGGAAACTCCCAAAAAATCGTTTTCTTTTTCTTTTATTTGAAGTGATTGAGTTATAAAGTAGAGGGCGCTGTCATGCTCCTGCTTCATCAACTTTATAATTCCATAGTTGTTAAAAGCGTCTGCTTGGGTGATAGAACCTGGGAAGCTATTTAACAGTGAAAGACCTCTCATCATATAATCTTCAGCAAGATCTAAATTGCGGTGCTTCATTCCATAACCAAGTTCGGTGTATTGATAGCCAGCTAACCGAGTAGAGTCAATTTGTAAGTATAACTTTATAGCATTTAGAATATGCTCAGCACGAAAATCTTCTTTACCCAAATAGTGATAAATAATGCCTAGAAGAGCATTACTTGTTGCTAGCCCTAAAGTATATCCGATAGAATCGGCTAATGCTATATTTGCTAGAATTATTGGCTCAACCTCAGTTGGGCTTGAAGTTATATAAACGAAGGGTAGGGTATTGATAGAGTCAATTTTGGCAATAATGGAGCTATTGTTTTGCGATTGAGCCGCAAAAGAAAACAGAAAGAGAATTATAAAACTTAAGGTGAGTTTTAAGCGAATCATTTAAATGATATTTAATCACTTTGGTAATGTGATTGTAATAGTTGTCCCTTCATTTAGGGTGCTGTGAATTATAAATGTGCCACCAATATCTTCGGCTCTGTTTTTCATATTCTTGAGCCCATTTCCATGTTGTGCATTCAAAATTTCTTGCACATTCATTCCTTGACCATCGTCTTTAATTGTAATAACAAGATCGCTTCCTGGAGTTGTGAAATCTATTTCGAATGTTGAAGCTTCCGCATATTTTCTTGTATTGTTAAGCGCTTCTTGAATTACTCTAGTTATGTTTAAAGAATGCGTCGGGTTTAATGAAAAATTTAAATCAGGATTATAATTCAAATTTATTTCCAGACCATTCAAATAGTGGTGTTGTCTTTTAAAATAGCCCTTCAAATGGTTTATAAAACTATTGAACTCGATAACTTCTTTATCCATTAACCAAATGGTCTCTCTGAGGTCGGTCATCGTATTACGGGCATCTATATCTAGTGTGGAAAGAATTTCCTCTGCTTTTTGGCGCTGGTTCTTCTTTATATGAAGATTACTAATCTCAATTCCTGTAATCAGGTTGGTGATTTGAGAACCCACGTTATCATGTAAATCTCTAGAAATACGCTCTTTTTCTTTATGCAGTTTTTGTTGGTATTGTAGCTCTCTGTTTAAGTCTCTCATTTTCACATTTGAACGGAATTGCATTGCTCCAGCAATAAGGCCTCCGAATGCAATTATAGAGAGCGAGTAAAACCACCACGTTTTATAAAAAGGAGGGAGAACTATAAAAGAGATGTCTGCTGTTTTATCACTCCATTGCCCATCAGGACCGGCTGCTGAAACAGAAAATGTATAATTTCCAGCAGGTAAATAATCATAATAAGCGGTGGTGCGTTGGTCGTAGAAGTCCCAATCTGTATCTAAATCGCTAAGTTTGACTCTAAACTTTGTCTTGTGTGGCGCTGAGAAATTTAAGGCTGAGAAATCAATACTAACCTTCGTTTCTTCGGGGCTTAGTATTATAGATTGATTCGAGTCTAAAGCTCTCCCGTTCGCAGTAATACGCTCTATATAGGGAAAAAAGTCAGAGTTTGAGAAGTCACTCTTTTGAGGGTCTATAACCACAACACCAGAAGAAGTAGCGAACAGGATGCCTCCATTTTTTAGAACTTCAATGGTAGCGTTATTAGCTGTTTGCATATTATCGATTAACATGCCGTCTTGTTGGACGTACAATTGAAAAGGTATTTTGTTTAGTTCGCCATCTAAATAATCTTGAATGAGTTTTAACCGAGTTCGAATGATTCCATTTCCCGTTGCTATCCAAAAATTTCCATCTAAATCCTCAACAAACCCTGCATAATTAGCCTGTGGGAGGTCAGATTTTTCATCAAAAATGATACTATGCTCTCCTGATATTCGGGTAAGCCCGTGGTTTAAAGTACCTATCCAAATATGTTGATTTGAGTCTTCGTAAATGGAGATGACTTGATCTGATTTCAATCCATTTTCGGTATTTAAAACTATAATGCTATCTGGTGTTATATGAACTGCTCCGCCCCCAAAAGAACCAGCCCAAATGGAACCATCTTTTTTAGATATAGCGATATCGGTACAAAAAGGGTTCGGGAGGTGGTCTTCGCCGTAGCTCTCTACGACCTCTAAATCCGTATTAAGTTTGTTAATTCCGTTATTAGTGCATGCCCATAAATTACCTTGCTCATCAAATTCTATCCCACGAATATAATCGTCAAGTAGGCCATCTTTCATGGTTATCTGGCGGGTAATTTTGTCTTGTCGAACTTCTATAATTCCTGAGCCTTGTGTTCCAAACCAAATAGATCCATTTTTATGGACCGTTGCTGATTGCGTATAGCCGTTAGTTTTTTCTGGTGGAGATTCGAAACTCTGCCATTTCTTCCCATCAAATATTCTAAAGCCATTACTATAACTTCCAATCCAAATATTTTGGGAACTATCTTGTTTTACTAGAACGGTTTCAAAACTTAAAATGCCTTCTTCCGGAATTGAGACCATGTCAATTTTTTTGGGGCTTAAAAAAGATAATCCGGCTTCGGTTGCTATTGCAATTTCACCCTGCTTTAAGAATAAAATCTTGTTGATTTGATTTGAAATTAGACCATCTTCAGTGGTATAAAACTCAGATTCAGTATCGCTAAATTTTGTAATGCCCCCATCACCATGATGACCAATCCAAATTGTAGAATCGGAAGGGTTTTGAGTAATAGTGTAGATGAAATTATTTTTCAGCCCATCTGCTGCCGTTATTATTTCATGAATTTTGTAATCTCTAAACACAACAATTCCACCACCATCGGTTCCTATCCACATATCTCCGTTTAGCATTTCGTGTATTGCTCGAATTGGTTTATTCGGAATACCTTCTGCGCTCGGATAGTTGGTTATGTGAGCACCTTTGATAATGCTAAGCCCGCCATTAGTTGCAACCCAAATAGCATCATTTGAATCACGGTGCAGTTTCCATACATTATTATTTACTAAGCCCTCATCGGTTGTAATTCTATTTACAATGGAGTCATTCTTGACTACAAATATGCCATCTCCGTAAGATCCAATAAAGAGAGAATCATCAGTAATTAGCTCAATACTTTTTATAGATTCACTAGTCTCCCATGGCGCTATGCGAAGTGAGTCTTCTGAAAATATATAAGTGCCGGTACCAAATGCGGGGATTATAAACTCACCATTCTTATTTACATGCATTTCATACAAAGTGCCTCCAACAAAACCATTAGTGTAAGTTTGTAGGTTTATACCATCATATTTCAAAACTTCGATGGTACTAATAAGCCATAGGAAGCCCAGCTGGTCTTGGTATAGGTCGTGAACTTGGATGCCATGAATACCTTCATCACTTCCAAGATTAGTAATTCTGTAATTTTCTATTGAAGAAGAGTATTGGACAAGCCCTTGCCCAAAAGTTGGCAAGCCCACCATTATTAGAAAAACTGTAATGTAGTATTTCATATCCCCGTTGCTCTGTACCCTGATTGTTTTCTATAAAATCTAAAAAAAAAACCAGTTTGAAAAGCCGATAACAGGAAATTTATCAGAGCGGTGGAGTGTAGGGGTATATGTTTTAAACGAGGTTTTTAGGCACTTTTAGTCGTTCAAATTCTTGTTTTAGGAAGATTCCTGTATAAGAGTTCTTATTTTCAGCAACTTCAATGGGGGTGCCTGTTACTAGAATTGTGCCACCGCCTTTGCCACCTTCTGGACCAACATCGATAACTAAATCTGATGCTTTTATTAAATCAAGGTTGTGTTCAATTACTACTACGGTATTCCCTTTGTCTACTAGTTTCTGAATTACATTTACAAGCATTTGTACATCTTGAAAATGCAGACCTGTAGTGGGTTCATCCATAACATAGAGCGTATCACCAGTTCCAATTTTGGAAAGTTCTCTGGCCAGTTTTATACGTTGAGCTTCTCCACCAGAAAGGGTAGTGCTAGATTGCCCAAGTGTTAAATACCCCAAACCAACAGAAGTTAGAGTTTTAAGCACTCGACTTATAGTAGGTTGGGCATCAAAAAATTCAGCAGCATCAGAAACGGGCATATTCAACACATCGGAGATGTTTTTGTGCTTATAGAATATTTCTAGTGTTTCCCTATTGTAGCGTTTGGCATTGCATGTTTCGCAGGTTACATAGACATCGGGCAAGAAATTCATTTCTATTTTTCTAACGCCATCGCCTTGGCAGGTTTCGCAACGTCCGCCTTTCACATTAAAAGAAAAACGGCCTTGGTCGTAGCCTCTGATTTTTGCTTCGGGAAGTTCTGCAAAAAGGCGACGAATATGGTCAAATACTTTGGTGTATGTTCCTGGATTAGATCTAGGAGTTCTCCCTATAGGACTTTGATCGATGGAAATTATTTTATCGATGTTGTCAATTCCTTCTACAGAATCATAAGGAAGTGGTACAACCTTAGACTTATAGAAGTGATTAGATAAAATTGGAACCAAAGTATGGTTGATAAGAGAGCTTTTTCCGCTACCACTTACTCCTGTTATAGAGATGAACTTACCGAGTGGAATCTCTAAATCTACATTTTTGAGGTTATGACCTCTGGCGTTTTTTATAGCAAGCTTTTTGCCGTTCCCTTTTCGGAAAGAAGATGGTATTTCGATGAATTCTTCATCGTTAATGAAACGCATGGTAAGGGAAGCTGGATCGAGTTCGCTAGGCTTTCCTGCGGTAACAATTTCTCCACCGTTAACACCGGCGCCAGGTCCCATATCTACTACAAAGTCGGCGTGTTCAATTGTTTCTCTATCATGTTCAACTACGAGTACACTATTCCCTAAATCGCGTAACATTTCTAGCGATTTAATCAGTTTGATATTGTCTCGTTGGTGAAGGCCAATACTCGGCTCATCTAAAATATAGAGTACGCCAACTAACTGCGTTCCAATTTGTGTTGCTAAACGAATTCGCTGAGCCTCACCACCACTTAGCGTTTGAGCTTCACGATCTAAATTCAAATAATTAAGTCCCACATTAAGAAGGAAATCGAGGCGGTCTCGAACTTCTTTTAGAACTTGGCTGCCAATAAGTTGTTGGCGTTCGGTCAGTTTGATGCTATAAAGTGTATCACGGAGTTGCTCGATGTCGAGCTTTACTAAATCGTGAATGTTATGACCGTCAATCTTATAAGATAACGCTTCTTTTTTGAGTCGGCCGCCTTTGCAAGTAGGGCAAACCACTTTACTCATGTACGCTTTGGCTTTCTCACGTTGCTTTGGTGATTTACTATTCTCGTATTGCTCAATAATCATGTGGCGTAGACCTTCAAACTTATGTTTGTAGGTAACGGAGTTGTCTTTAAAGTCGTAACTAACCGAATATTTGGTATCGCCGCCGCCGTGCATGAGGATATCGAAAGCTTCTTCTGGATATTTTGTGAAAGGAGTTTCAAAACTTAGCTTCAGTTCATCTAAAACAGCTTTCAATTGTTTGAATACAAAAACATCTCTAGGGATACCTAGAAATCTGAGCCCACCATCAGCAAAGGATTGCTCTTTATTGGGAATCAATAAATCCCAGCTTACATCGTAGCTGTGGCCTAAACCACTACAGCTTTTGCAAGCACCATATGGCGAGTTAAATGAGAAAAGGTTGGGAGCTGGGTCTTCGTAAGCAATGCCACTTTCTTGGTCGAAAAGCTTTTGAGAAAACAAACGATCGTTAAATTCATCCCCTTCTTTTCGGGCAATTATTACGTTTCCATCGGCCATTTCAAGGGCTAAACGGATGCTTTCTGCAATGCGTTTTTCACTTTTAGGGCTAATTACAAATCGATCTACAACTACATCTATATTATGAGTTTTATAGCGATCAATCATCATGCCTTTTTCAAGCTCTTGTAGCTCTCCATCAACTCTAGCAGTTAGAAAACCTTGCTTAATAGTCTGTTCAAAAAGTTCTCTGTAATGGCCTTTTCTACCTCTTACAACAGGAGCAAGGCAGTACGCTTTGGTACCTTGAGGCATGGCCATAATAGCCGCAACAACTTGTTCTTCAGATTGCTTCTCCATCACATTACCAGAAACGTACGAATACGGAATACCAACTCTGGCGTAAAGCAGTCTTAGGAAATCATAAATCTCAGTTACCGTACCAACTGTTGACCGAGGGTTTCGGTTTGTGGTTTTTTGATCGATTGAGATTACCGGGGAAAGTCCGTCTATAAAATCTACGGCTGGGCGTTCCATCATACCCAAGAATTGGCGAGCATAGGCTGAAAGAGATTCTAGAAATCGTCGTTGTCCTTCAGCATAAATAGTGTCGAAAGCTAAAGATGACTTTCCCGAACCAGACAAACCAGTAATTACTACTAGCTGGTCACGAGGGATGTCAATATCGAAATTTTTAAGATTATGTTCGCGAGCTCCGCGTATTACAATATTTTGTTGCAATGGAATATGTCATTTTAGAAGTTCGGCCGACCTGAATAATACGTAACAGTGAGCAGAAAAACTCCATTCCATACTAACAAAACTAACAAGTGCTTCTAAAACTGTTTTTTAGAAAGCATATTATAACTTCGCACAAACAGTCGATTTGGGAAAAGTCCGTCCTCATCTTCTGAGAACTCTTCTTTTATACGTTTTACGTAGTACATAGGTACTTTGCCAATATTGCGAGCTTCAATTTCGCCACGGCTTTCACAAACAAAAAAATCTTTTACTCTTAAATAGGTTGCTTCAGAAATATTGATAGCATTATGATCGGAATGCTGCTCCATTCTCGCAGCAAGGTTTACAGTATTGCCCCAAATGTCGTAAGCAAAACGGCGTTTACCAATTACACCTACTACTGCTGGACCTGTATGAATACCAATTCTAAGTGGAAAAAAGGGGATGGACGAACTAGCACGTTCTTCAAGCCTTGAAATAAAATGCTGCATTTTTAGAGCAGTTAAAACAGTATCAATGGGATGTGTTTCCGTGCGTTCAGGAAGCCCACCAGCAGCCATATAGCTGTCACCAATGGTCTTTATTTTTATGAGATTGTGTTGGTCAGCATAGTTGTCGAATTCATCAAAATAGAACGAAAGGCTTTCGATTAACTCTTCAGGAGTTAATGTGGGCACAACTTTGCTAAAGCCATCAAAATCAGTAAACATGATAGTTACGTCGTCGTATCGCTCGGGGGAAACGGTTCCGTAAGCGAGTAAGCTATCAGCAATTTTATGAGGGAAAACATTTTGTATGAGATCTTCATGTTCGTTTTTTGCATACTCAAGATCTTTGTTAATCGAATTTAGCTCCTGTTTTACTTTCTCAAGCTGTGCATTCTGCGCTAATGTATTCTTATAAGTAGAAACAAAGAGATTTATAAGGTGACTATAATCGGCCCTAACGTTATACGTTCTATTCTCAATGGTAACTGCAATTTCATCTTTTTCATGATGTGGCTGAATGATACTCCCTAGTAGCTCTTCAACCTTAGTAAATAAAGTGTCGTCATCGTAAGGCTTGGTGAGATAATTATCAGCCCCACTTGCAATTCCATTCATTAAGTAATCTGTAGTCACCATAGAGGTAACTAGAATTACTGGAATCTGACAAAGCCTAGAGTCATTTTTAATTTTAGAGCACAATTCATAGCCATTCATAATAGGCATTTCTACATCGCTTAGTACTAAGTCTGGGTATTCAGTTCGTACTAACTCGAGCGCGTCTTGACCATTCTGGGCGGTTATTACTTCATACCCTTTTTGGAGTAACTTATGTCTTGTAAGCGTTACTAAGGCTGGATAATCGTCAACCAGTAATATTTTCGATTTGGTTTGTAGCATGTTCTTCTCAATTATTTTGCGCTTATAATATATCCATATTTTATTAAGTAAGGGGATGGGAATATTTAGGAAGCATTAACTTCAAAAAACTTATACTTTAGGGTTCTCACAACTCAAAAAAATATGCATAAGATACCAGACACAATGTGGTCACCCACATCATGGCAGAATAAAGCCATCAAACAATTACCGAAATACCCAAACGCAGAAGAACTTGAGCAGAGTTTTACAGCGTTAAAAAATTTACCGCCTTTAGTTACTTCTTGGGAAATTGAAGCGTTAAAACACAAACTTGCCAATGTAGCCGCGGGAAAAGCATTTTTACTACAAGGTGGCGATTGTGCTGAAAGCTTTGACCATACCACTTCTCCCAAGATTGTGAATATGCTAAAAGTGCTCTTACAAATGAGCTTTATTCTAATTCACGAGATGGGCGTACCCGTTTTACGTGTTGGTAGAATTGCTGGCCAATATGCAAAGCCTCGCTCTCAAGATTTTGAAACCGTGAATGGCGAAGAAATTCACAATTACCGTGGCGATCTAATAAATGGCTTTGAACCTAATGCAGAAGCTAGAATGCCAGACCCTAAGCGTTTGGTCGAGGGCTATCATAAAGCTGGGCTTACATTGAATTTTCTACGTGCTCTTTCTGATGAAGGCTTTGCCGATTTGAATCACCCAGAGCAATGGGAATTAAATTTCATGCTTAACAACCAGTATTATAAAGAATACGAGGCGATGGTAAACTCTATTACCAAAGCAGTGAAATTTATGGAAACTATTTCTCCTGATACATTCTCATCAGTACAGAAAGTAGATTTCTTCACTTCTCACGAAGCCCTCAATCTGTATTACGATACTGCACAGACACGCAAAGTTCCTCGAAAGCCAGGCTTTTTCAATTTAAGTTCTCACCTAGTTTGGGTGGGCAACAGAACAAGAGATTTAGATGGCGCACATGCAGAATATCTAAGTGGTATTGAAAATCCGATTGGTATTAAAGTAGGACCTCCGTTCGAAATTGACGACACATTAAGCCTTATCGAGAAATTGAATCCGAATCGTGAAGAAGGGAAAATCGTAATGATTACACGTTTTGGTAGAGATAAAATTGAAGAGCAGATGCCTGCTCTCATCCGTGCGGTACAGAAAGAAGGTTTTCCTGTAGTTTGGACTTCTGATCCTATGCATGGAAATACGTTTTCTACTAAAGCAGCCATCAAAACCAGAAATTTCGATGATATTCTCCAAGAAATAAAATCTGCTTTTGCTATTCACCGTGCGGAAGGAAGTTACCTTGGCGGTGTGCATTTAGAGCTTACGGGCGATAATGTTACCGAATGTGTGGGTGGTGCCAATGGCCTTACTGAAACTGGCCTCGGACAGAATTACGAAACGTTCTGCGACCCCCGTTTAAACTACGAACAAAGTCTAGAAATGGCTTTTTTAGTGGCTAAAGAATGGAAACTTAGTAATTCGTAATTGCTAACGCGCTTTACATCAAGCTCTTTCAAAGTTTGAACAAGTATTATGAAGCCATCTCTATTTATACAGAGATGGCTTTTTTATAAACGTGATACTCTGGATGGTAGATAATTCGTTGACGGAAATAATGTAAACCCTCACAACTCATTCCTCTTCAATCTCTGCCAGTTTTTCGGCACTCTGCCTTCCCGTCAACTTAACGCTGACAAGCTTTCTTATCCCAAAAAGGTAGTCTGAAATTAATTCATTACTTCATTGTCGGGATGTCAGTTTCATGACACAGTAAATCTATTGGCATATCCGTTGCAAGTTATTTGATGAATTTTGAAATCAAATAATTATAAAATAGAGAGGCTTAATCATGGCTCGTGTTAAATATTCAAGACCAAATGAAGATGTATTTTCTAAAACTTTTAACGAAGTAGTAGAAGAATTTTTTAACCCTATTAACAACAGCTATCGTAAAGATCACTTTATGCCAAGCGTAGATGTAGCTGAAACAGAAACTCGGTTTGAGGTTTCAGTAGAACTACCAGGTGTTAAGAAAGAAGACATCAAAATAGATCTTGAAAAAGGCCAACTAACCATTAGTGGCGAACGAATCCTAAATAAAGAAGAAGAGGGTAAAAATTACCATCGTGTTGAAGCCAAGTATGGCAAGTTTACTCGTGCACTTTATTTACCAGACGGTATTGATGAAGAAAGCATTGTAGGTAAATATGAGAATGGCGTGCTAAACATAACCATCAACAAGAATGCTGAAAAAGCAAAGAAGCAGATAGAGATATCGTAAAACAAGTTATTCAGAATAAGTTGGAGTTGTATGAAAACGACTCCGACTTTTTTCTATTAACTAATCTTAAAAATTTTACACAATAAGTCAGATTTTTATCGTTGTAAGGGCAGTTCAGAAACTATAAAAAAGGATATGAAAATGAACACAGCAGTAAAAAATATATTTGGGGTTGCAGCAGCAATAATAGCATTACTTGGCTTTAGTGCAATAACAGATAAAGCCTCGACTCCACCAGAGAATAGTGATGCTACTATAACCGCCGCCGCTGACCGCCCCGTATCCACATTGATGGATTTTAACAATGCGATTGTTGATATCGCAAGTAAAACAAACCCAGCAGTGGTAATGATAACCACTGAGAAAACCCAAGAAGTAAGAGTATCAAATCCTTTCTCTCAATTTTTTGGAGGACCATTTGGTAATCAAGGAAATGAAACCAAAGAATATACCCAACGAGGGTTAGGTTCAGGAGTTATTATTTCTGATGAAGGATATATACTCACAAACAACCACGTAATTGAGAATACCGACAAAATTAAGATCAAATTGTTTAACAACGAAGAAGTTGATGCTACTTTAGTAGGAACAGATCCTCAGACTGATATTGCCGTTCTAAAAATTGACGTTAAAGATGTACCAATGGTTAAAATGGGCGACAGCGAAAATTTGAAAGTTGGAGCATTTGTATTGGCAATTGGTAGCCCATTAAGCGAGAATTTAGCACACACTGTTTCATTCGGAATTGTATCTGCAAAAGGAAGAAGTATTAATATTTTGGGTGATGTGGGTGGTTATGAAGATTTCATTCAGACTGATGCGGCTATAAATCCTGGTAACTCTGGTGGTGCTTTAATTGATATGAATGGTGAGTTGGTAGGTATTAACTCAGCCATTGCTTCACGTTCAGGTGGAAATGATGGAATTGGATTCGCGATTCCGATAAATCTTGCCAAGCGCATAATGGATGATCTTATCAAAGACGGCAAAGTTTCACGCGGCTATTTAGGGTTATATTTTGGTGGCGAAGTTGACCGTACAATGGCCAAAGCTCTTGGCTTAGATGATGCACGCGGAATTATAGTAGCAAAAGTAGAGGATGACGGCCCAGCTAAATTAGCAGGCTTAGAGGAACAAGACGTAATCGTATCAATTGATGGTAAGCAAATTAAAGACTGGAACTCCTTCCGAGCATTAATCGCTACAAAAAGACCAAAAGATAAAGTTAAACTTGGTATAATTAGGAATGGAGATACAAAAAATATAGTTGTAACTTTAGGCGAACGAGATGGGGACGAAATTGCAAGTGCGTCTACTGTAAAATCTAAAAGCTTACGAGAAAAGCTAGGTTTTGATGTTGCTGATTTAAACTCGAACGTTAAGCAGCAACTTAAGCTAGACTCAACTACAGAAGGTGTTGTAGTGAGTAAAATTGAAGAGTCGAGCAGCGCTTACGAACGAGGGTTACGTCGAGGCGATGTTATTACTTCAGTAAAGAATAGAAAGGTTGAAGATGCTGACGATTTCTACAACGAACTTGAGAAATTGTCTAAGAAAGGGGATGAAGTTGTGTTGCTAAGTATTTTAAGAAATGATGCGAAACAATTCATTGCCTTCGAACTATAAGAATTTATTGTACCCCGAAAAAACCAAAGCCCAGGTCCTGATACGATCTGGGCTTTTTTTATGAAAGAAGAAGAATACTTTACTAAGCAGTTATAACATTTTTCAAAGCTTCGTTTTTATTGCGTAAATCAAGTCCGCCTTCTAGTACTGATTTTAGATTCGTTAAATAAAAAATCCAGCCTCTCGAGTCGCCCACAAAATGCTGTAGACCTTTACCATCTTCAGTTGGGAGGTCGCTTTCTACCAATTCGCAGATAATTTCATCGCCATCTCTGAAAATAGAAATGCTAACAGGGCAACCCAGCGAGAAAGTGAAGGCGAAAGTATCTACACCATTGGCCTTTAATACCATGCCTTTTTCATGAACATCATCAGAATGGCCAAACCAATTCCAAACGTAAGTATCGGAAGGTTGAATGAAATCACTCTGTCCTCTAGTTAATCCTTTATCAGATTTAAAATCCGCTTTACTTAAGAACCAAGATTCTAAGCCGGTAGTGGTAGCCCAAGCTCTATACACATCTTTGATAGTAGATTTAATATTAACCCGAAGTCGAAATTTGCTAAAATCCTGCATAATGGTCTCATTTTTTAGTTATTGATGATGAACAAATCATAAATAGGAAGTTCAAAAAGAATAAACCTATCGAAAATTGATAACTCTCTGCTTTTTGAAATCGGATGGACTCTTTCCAAATCGTCTCTTAAATAGTAAACTAAATGAAGTTTCGCTTGAATAACCAACAGCATTACACACTTCGGAGACACTTAATGGATTGGGTTGGGCAAAGAGTGCATGAGCTTTTTGTAGCCTAAGTTCGATGAGGTATTGGTTGGGAGAAACTCCAAAAGCGGTTTTAAACAGGCGTATAAAGTGCTCCGTGCTCATGGAGATAATTCTAGAAAGCTCTTCAATCCGAATTGGGTTAGAGTAATTACTTTGTAGCCATTCTCTAGCAAAGTCTATGCTCTTGAAAATTTCAATCTGGCTAGATCTCTTTATTACAGGTAAACTTTGTACTGTTTTCTCAGCCTCAACTAATTGTGCAATCAGAGATAGATATATCGATCGGACCAATAAGTCTGCCTTTAATGCATGGAAAGATGCACAAGAAGTACTCAACTCGAATAACTCAGAAAGCGATGATATCATATTTCCTGATGGTCCCAGATGAAGGCGCTCTAGTAATTGAAAATCGGGGAAGTTCGTTGAGTTTTTATAAAAGAGATGAGGGATGTTAGGAAACTCAGCAAGAAGTTGAGCGCTAAAAACGAGTAGCAAAGGAATACTTTTAGCATCTAGATGCATAGAAACCACGCTGCCAGAATTTAAAACTAAATAATCTGTGCCACCCAGCGGGTATTTTTTATTGTTGATGGAAAATTGCCCTTTCCCTTTTAAAAGAACAAATAGAGAAAGACTAGACTGGGTATTTTCTAATCGATATTCCTGATGTAACTCTTCCACGTAAAGAAGCGACTCTCTTGTAGCACAAGAAAGAAAAGCCTCTTTATTCTGAGATTGCGGAAGATTTTTAAGAATCATAAAACAAACATTCTGCTTTTTGTAAGAAAGTTATTTAAGCGTAGAAATGCTAAAACTGCAATTCAGTCAGACAAATAACTTGGCACGGTTTTGGACTTATCTATTTCAGAATAAACCAAGAGGACCGACAAATGAACTTGAATAAATATACTTTAAAAGCACAAGAAGCTGTACAAAAAGCCTTAGAGCTCGCACAAGAAGGGAATAACCAAGCGTTAGAACCTGAGCATGTTTTAAAAGCTTTTTTAAGCGATAATGAGAGCATCGTTAATACATTGCTAAGTAAGTTGGGCGCTAATAGTTCAGCTATTGATGAAGTTGTAACTCGTAGTATTTCTAGGTTACCCAAAGTTCAAGGTGCATCTGTTTCTGGGCAGTATTTATCGAATGCGGCTAAAGAAGTATTCGACAAAGCACAGAAAGAAGCAACTGCTTTGGGTGATGAATACATTAGCTCCGAACACATTCTTATTGGGCTTACCGAAACTAAGGGCGATGTAAGCGCATTACTCAACGACCAAGGTGTTACTAAGAAGAACATCCTAAAAGTGTTGAAGGATGTACGTGGCAACCAAACAGTAGACGACCCAAATGCTGAAAGTCGGTATGGAGCGTTGAAAAAATATGCTCGCGACTTAAACGAACTTGCCGAAAAGAATAAACTGGATCCCGTAATTGGTCGTGATCAAGAGATCCGGCGCGTAATGCAAATTCTTACTCGTAGAACTAAAAATAATCCCGTTCTTATTGGTGAACCGGGAGTTGGTAAAACAGCAATTGCTGAAGGAATGGCTTTGCGTATTGTTCGGGGTGACGTTCCCGAAGGCCTAAAATCTAAACGCATTATGGCGCTAGATATGGGTGCGCTTGTAGCTGGAACTAAGTTCCGCGGTGAATTTGAAGAACGTTTAAAAGCCGTAGTTAAAGAAGTAACCGACTCCGACGGTCAGCTCATCTTGTTTATTGATGAGATTCATACGTTAGTTGGAGCTGGAGCTACCGAAGGTGCAATGGATGCTGCAAACATTCTGAAACCAGCGCTTGCTCGAGGCGAAATGCACGCTATTGGAGCAACTACGTTGGATGAATACCGAAAATACATTGAGAAAGACAAAGCTTTAGCCCGACGTTTACAAACAGTTGTAGTTGGAGAACCTTCCATTGAAGATACCGTTTCTATTTTACGTGGTTTGCAAGAGCGCTACGAAGTCCACCATGGTGTGCGCATTACTGATGCTGCCATCGTAGCTTCTGCGGAACTTTCACACCGTTATATTTCCGATCGTTTTCTTCCCGATAAAGCCATCGATTTAATTGATGAAGCCGCTTCGCGATTACGACTTCAAATTGATTCACTTCCTGAAGAGTTGGACGCCATCGAGCGACAAATTCGCCAGTTAGAAATTGAACGAGAAGCTTTGAAGCGTGAGAAAGACAAAGGTAAAATTAAAGGTATTGAGAAAGAACTTGCCGACTTGGAAGAAAAGCGTAGCACAATGCGTGTGCATTGGGAGCAAGAGCGCGATCTCATCCAAAAAGCGAGAGAGCTAAAGCAAGCTATTGAAACTACCAGAAACGAAGCTGATAAAGCCGAACGTAAAGGCGATTACGAAAAAGTAGCGGAACTTCGATATGGAACTATCACTCAGCTAGAAAAAGAACTGAAAGAATCGAAGGTTAAGTTAGACGAGATGCAAGAACATCATGCGCTTCTAAAAGAAGAAGTGGATGCAGAAGACATTGCAGATATCGTAGCTCGTTGGACAGGTATACCTGTAAAGAGAATGTTGGAAAGTGAACGCCAAAAACTACTGCTCTTAGAAGAAGAATTGCACAAGCGTGTGATTGGCCAAGATGTTGCAATTGAGGCTGTTTCTAATGCTATTAGAAGATCGCGAGCAGGTTTACAAGACGAAGGTCGCCCTATTGGCTCGTTCTTCTTTCTTGGCTCTACAGGTGTGGGTAAAACCGAACTTGCAAGAACCTTGGCAGAGTTTCTGTTCAACGACCAAAACGCCATGATTCGAATTGATATGAGTGAATACATGGAGAAACACAGCGTTAGCCGTTTGGTTGGAGCACCTCCGGGATATGTAGGTTACGATGAAGGTGGACAACTTACCGAAGCCGTTCGTCGCCATCCGTACTCTGTAGTATTACTTGATGAAATCGAGAAAGCACATCCTGATGTATTCAATATTTTATTACAAGTATTGGATGAAGGTCGCTTAACCGATAACAAAGGTGTGACTGTAGATTTCAAGAACACCATCATTGTTATGACAAGTAATATTGGTTCTCATTTGATTGTTCAGGAAATGGAAAAATCGAATGGCGAACTTAGTGCTGAAAAGTATGATGAACTTCAGAATCAACTAATCGATCAATTGAAGAAAACAATACGTCCAGAGTTCTTGAACCGTGTAGATGATACCGTGGTTTTCCATCCACTTGGAAGAGAACACATACGTTCTATTGTAGATATTCAATTAAGGCATGTGTACGCATTACTAGAAAGAAACAAAGTGAAACTAGATGTGCCAGATAACATTAAAGATTGGTTGGCAATAAGAGGTTATGACCCAGTGTATGGTGCGCGACCGCTTAAACGAGTGATACAACAAAATATCACCAACAAGTTAGCCACTAAGCTCATTATGCGTGATAATGACGAGCCTATTGAATACGAAGCTACACTAACCAAAGATGGAAATAGCATCGACTTTGCTGAAGTGATTGACGACGTAGAAAAATGGGTGGAAGAGTAAATTTCCAATCTTAGTTTCTATTTTGGAAAAGAGCTCATTTAAGGATGATTGAACCACACTTCAAAGCTTGTAAAACCTAGTGTTTTGCAAGCTTTGTTTTGTTATACTTTTCAAAACTAAAAAATCGCCTTATGAAATCTCTTCTCACTACACTATTTCTATTCCTAGTTGTAGGAACTTCTTCTCTATATGCGCAGTGGAGCGCGGACTTAATTACTACTCCTGAAAAGACAAATTATACCGAAACATCTACCTATACAGATGTAATGAACTTTATTAAAGCAGTTCAGGGCAAAACTGAATTAGTGCATCTAGAGTATATGGGAACAAGCCTTGAGGGAAAAGGAATTCCTGTAGTTGTGATGGCTAATCCTAAAGTCACATCTCCTGAACAAGCCAAAGCTTCTGGGAAACCAGTAATGTACATCCAAGGGAATATCCATTCGGGAGAAGTTGAAGGAAAAGAAGCACTTCAGATTTTGATGCGTGAGATTCTTTTTGGTGACAAAAAAGATCTTCTAGATAATCAAATTATACTCTTTGCACCCATCTATAATTCCGATTCTAACGACAAAATGGAACAAGGCCGGCGCCCATCACAAGAAGATAGTCCCGTGAAAGTTGGTATTCGCGCGAACAGCCAAGGTTGGGATTTAAACCGAGACGGAATTAAGATGGAAGCGCTCGAGACTAACGGACTTGTTCAGAATGTGATTAATAAGTGGGATCCCGAGATTTTTGTTGATTTACATACCACCAATGGAACGTGGCATGGCTATTCTTTGACATGGGCGCCAAGTTATCAATATGCGGGAGAGCCAGGACCTTACAACTTCACTTGGGATAAAATGCTTCCGGAAATCACACAAACGGTAAAAGATAAATACGATCTCTATTTTGGTCCGTATGGTGGTTACAGTTTGCGTCAAGGATGGCCACCAAAAGCAATTTACACGTACAATCACCATCCGAGATATATGGTAAATCAAATGGGTTTACGTAATAAAATTGGGATTTTGAGTGAGTCTTTTGCCCACGAGCGCCTTTACCAACGCATTGATGCAACCCACGCTTTTGTAACAGAGATTTTAAACTTCACCAACAAAAACGGCAAAGAAATAGCTCGCATTAACGATAAAGCTGAGCAAGATGCCATTGCTAACGTGAAGAATAATGCAGGAAAAGTTAAAAAAGGTGTTCGTTTTGAAATGGTTCCTCTAGAAGAAACCTTCACTCTTCGCACTTACGATTACACCGCATATACCGATGAAAAGAACGAGACAAAATACCTGCGGTCAGGCAAAATTATTGACGTTCCTGAGGTTCAAAATTACAGCAAGTTTAATGCAACAGTAGAAAGCACGTTGCCTCGTGGATATCTAATTCCTGCGGAACTAAGTTACATTGCCGAGCATTTGGAAAAGCAAGGTGCTATCGTTCAGAAACTTACCAAGAATGTGAAAGCAGAGGGGGAAGTGTTCAAGGTTACGGCGCTGAACAAAAGTAAGAGAGAATTTGAAGGTCACTTTATGGCAACCGTTGATGGTGAATTTAAGTCGGCAAAAAAATCCTTCAAAAAAGGAGATTATTGGATTGATTTAGCCCAACCACTCGCTAATCTTATCTTTTATACACTAGAGCCACAATCGGATGATGGACTTGTAACCTGGAACTTTTTTGATGAATACTTAGAAACTAAAGGTATCGATAAAAAAAGCGTAGACTACCCAGTGTTTAAGTATTTTAAATTGAAGTAGTATGCTGATGGGGTAATATTTTTTGGGACCAAGTAAAAACCCACAGTCATCTCGCGGCGTATGCCCGAGATCTAGATTGGAGTGAGGGCTTTGGCTCGGCTATCTTTCCTAGTCTGTTACCACGAACACCCCTCAAATCATCCAAAAGAACAATTTTGGATGATTAGCTCCCCTCAAGTGGAGACTTGTCTGTGGTTTTAAGAGAATTATTTCTGGTAATTGAACTCCAGATTCCTCCCCAAACCCTATCGCAAGCGTCTCGCTTGTGCAACTAACAACGCTCCGAGTCCATACAAAGATACTGAAACAAGTTCAGTATGACCGAGGTTGTTTTAGATTGGGAATTAAGTAAAACTCACAGTCATCTCGCGGCGTATGCCCGAGATCTAGATTGGTAGTGAGGGCCTTAGCTCGGCTATCGTCCCAGATTCCTCCTCACTGCCTACCATAGTGCAAGTACCTCGCTTATAGCAGGACGTTCGTAATGTGATAGAAATTGAATAAACAATCCCCAGCCAAAAAATCACCCCATATTGTTGGTGCTATCATCGGTAAGCATGGTGTCGTAGGCTTCATCAACGGGTTCCCAGAGTTCGATTTTGTAACCATTTGGATCCATAATCCAACCGAATTTTCCATATTCGTGGGCTTCCATTTCGCCAACAATTTCGACGCCTTCTTCCTTCAGAACTTTCAGTAATTCTTCCAAGTTATCCACTCGGTAATTAATCATAGCGTCTTTTTGGCTAGGATCGGTGTAGGTAGTATCGTTTTTGAAGATGCTCCAAGCTGTGTAGCCTTTTTTGTCTTTGTTTTCGGCATGTCGCCAAATAAAAGAACCGCCCCATTGCCCAGATTTAATTCCTAAGTGCTTTTCGTACCAAGAGGTAGTTGCTTTTGGGTCTTCCGCTTTCAGAAATACACCGCCAATACCAGTAACGCGCTTTTTCATAATAAGGTTTGATTAATTGTGATTCAGATGAAGAATTACCAGTCTACAGGTGCATCTTCGTGTTTCTATTTTATTCAAAGTATAACATCACAGATTCCGCTTTTATAACTCGAAAAAACTGATTGCTACGCCACCACCTTCTGCCAACCATACTTTCAGGATGTCTGAACTTGATACTTCTTTTTCTTCAATTTTGTAAGCAGTAGGGTTATCGTTCCAGTGAGCATCTGCCGCATCTTTATAAATGACGGCTTTGTACTTTTTGTCTTTATGGAGGAAACTTAGATCGATATTTATATCTCTAGAGTTTTCATCAGTAACTGCGCCTAAAAACCAATTATTGCTTTCTTTGTCTTCCCGTGCTATAACAATAAAGTCGCCTATTTCACCACCCAAAACTTTGGTCTTTTTCCAATCAACAGGAACATCTTGAATAAACTGAAAAGCAGGGTTTCCTTCATAATTTTCTGGAAGATCGGCAGCCATTTGAAGAGGACTATAGAGAACAACAAATAGAGCTAACTGTTGGACAAGTGTTGTACTAACCTGATTATTAGGTTTGTACTTATTGAATTTTATATCAAAAATACCGGGAGTGTAATCAATTGGGCCGGCAAGCATTCGTGTAAAGGGAACAATGGTTAAATGCTCAGGTGGATTGCTAGAAGACCATGCATTCCATTCCTGTCCTCGTATGGCTTCGCGTGTAAGCATATTTGGGTAAGTTCTTCTTATACCCGTTGGTTTAATAGGCTCATGCACATCAAGCATTATTTGATGGTTTGCAGTGGCTTCTACAACTCTTCTATAATGGTTAACCATCCATTGGCCATGATGATACTTACCTTGTGGATTTATTTTTCCAACGTAGCCCGTTTTAACCGATCGTATTCCAAAACGGTTCATTAAGGCGTATGCAGAATCCATGTGTTGTTCATAATTAGCAACATTGGCATTTGTTTCGTGGTGCATGATGATATCAATGCCTTTTGATTTTGCGTAATTCGTAACCTCATCAAGGTTGTAATCTGGATAAGGAGTAACAAAATCAAAAATCTCGCCCGCCTCCCAGCCGGTGTTCCAGCCTTCAACCAGAACACCCTTAATCTTATGTTTGGATGCAAAATCGATATATGATTTTGTGTTCTCAGTTGTTGCACCATGCTTACCACTTGCATAATCCCAAATGGTTTTGCGGATGTGCATTTCCCACCAAATACCGACATATTTCATCGGTTCAATCCAGGAAACATCTGTGAGCGTATTTGGCTCATTTAGATTAACAATCAACTTCGACTCAATTAAGTCGCCAGCCCGTTCAGCTATTTGAATGGTTCTCCAAGGAGTAACAAAAGGGGTTTTAGTTTTTACTTTAAATCCGCTTTCTGAATCGACCAACTCGCTGGTTAACGTTAGGTTTTCGTTATCCACTTTTAAAGTCATTTCCGAATAATTGGTGAGGTTTGCTTCGTGAAAACTTAAATACAAACCCTCGTCGGTCTTCATTGTAACAGGAGTGTTTACCGCATTATAAGGAATGTATGTTTGGGCTAGTTTTTTGCCTCTCTCTGAAATGGCATCAATTTCAGAAACAAGGGTAGTGTTATACAGATGTTCATAAATTTCCCAATCTCCAGGTATCCACCAAGTTTTATGATCTCCGGTTAGCTGGAACTCAGTATTTTCTGCGGTTATGATTACTTCATTCATGTTTTTCTGTTCAGGGAATTCAAATCTGAATCCAACACCGTCATCATACACTTTAAAAACCATGTCAAATTTTCTACCAAGTTCTTCACGTTCCATGAAGCTAATGGCTAATTCATTATAGTTGTTTTCAACGGAATCCTGTTCACCCCAAACCATCTCCCATTTCTCTGAAAAAGAAGATTTTTTAACGTCCATCACTGATAGATTTCTATTCAAAGGTGGCTGATCTTTAAATTCAAAACCGATAGTAGAACTATCAATGATCGCTTTATTATTATAGAGTACTTTATAAGCGGGGACGCCGTCACTACTGATAGAAAATTCAATTTGAACTTTTCCATTTGGTGAACTTTGAATTAGTGACTGGCTTTGAGTTGAAGAAATGCTTGCAAAAAAAGCTATGAAAACTAAGAGGCTAATTTTTTGTGATAATCTAAAGATGTTCATTAGGCGTCCTGATAATGAAGTAAGTGGTATTGAGTGATATTTCCAGCTAATAGCAGGAATTCGTATTCCATATTGGAGATAACATATAGAGGAATATGAGTAAAATTAATGTAGAAATTTTGAAAATATTACAGATTTAAAGAATCTGATTTATCTTCGAACTAGAATCGGGAAGAACACAACTCATACATACGATTCTTTACTTCTTTTTGGATTTATAATGTTGAAGAATAGGAGTGAAGTCTTTTTCAGCGAATAACTGTATGAGTGCAGAAAACTCAGAAAGAGGGAAATCACTTAGTGATTTAAAATTGATGCATCCTTTCTGAAACTTCAATTTACTAGACTGTTCTTTTAGTTGGGTAACTGTTTCGGGATAGGCGTACATCACCATAGAGTGAAGAGAAAAATGGTGTTTAGTTTTTGCTAGTCCATACTTGAAAACACCTTCTTGTTTGTACACAAAAGCACCTTGATTGCTCATTATTGCCTCGGTACTCTCTTCAACGGTTGAGTCTAAGGATAGGATGCATTTCCTAAAACCCTCAATAATTTCTTGTTCGGCAGGTGATAACTCAGTTAAAAATGAGTCCATCATTTAATCCGTGTGCTGATCAAATAAAATCTGGTTTCCATCGGGGTCAGAGATGGAAAAATGGCAAGGACCTTTTTCCTCTTTGAGAGAAGCCGATTCCATCAAAAAAGTGACATCCGCTTCTTTGAGTGTTTTGTAATGGGCTCTTGCACTGTCTGGATTAAAAGTAATGATGTTATTCTCAAACATACCTTCAAAAAGTCCGATTTTAACATCCCCGTTTATCATGATGAGCCATTTTTCTTCTACCGAGCCTAGACCTTCAAGCTTTTTAAAACCCAGCTTTTCATAAAATGCCTTAGAGGCTTTGATATCTTTTACTGCTAATGATGTTGAATGAGTTCCTAATTCCATAATGCTGCCTTTATAATTGTTGGTTATTAATAATTATTCTTCAATTGGTTGGCGTTTTTTTGCGGGAAGTATATTTGAATTTTGAAGTAACCCCGCACTAATTAAAGAAATGATTATCCCAACTGGAAAAATCTCGATAAATGTAAGGGGGAGACGGTACCAAAGCTTAGCATATTGAACTCTCATCTCTTCAAGTGATGCTATGATATCATTAAGTTTTTCCTCTGATAAACCAGAATCTTTTGCCTCTTGAATTGAGGCGTCTACATACTCATTAATAAAAGCATAATCTGTAGCTAATAAATTGATTTCCCAAGCAACGATATATATTAAGCTCGCAACTAGAGCAATCCCAAGCCCCACTTTTAAAGCTGTTTTAAAAGAAATAATTCCACCAAGCTCTTGGTCTCTGTATTTTTTACTTCCCACAAATATCAGGGATAAGCCGATAATCATAACGAGGTACCCAAGGACTTTTCTAATCTGCATAGAGTCTGAACTGGCATCTCCAATCGATAGGGATAAAATCATACTTCCAATTATAATTACCCCAGAAATGACACCATAAGTGATTACTATTTTCTTCATGTTCTTTTAGGTTTGGTTATGATTGCTGAATTATAAGTGCGAAGAAACGGATTCCGATTGGGAAATCCGTCACCCGAAAGTATGATTTTACACGAATCATACAAAAGAAGTAGAATTATGAAATCAAATCGAGTGATTTGGCTTTTTCTACAGCTTGTGTTCTCCGCCTTACTTCTAGCTTTTCGTAAATACGAGAGAGATGGGTTTTAACCGTGTTTATGGAAACGAAAAGCGTGTCTGCAATTTGCTTGTTTGAAAGGCCTTCGGCTACGAGGCTTAAAACCTCTAGCTCACGGTCGCTAATTCCTAAATAAGTAGCCGCTTCTTCGTTCTTTTTAAAAGCAGGCATCGCAATGACTTTCGGGGTAGTAAGTTTGTTTCCTAGCCAAACTCCCATCCCCATAAATACGAGTGCGATGATGGTGATATATATTTCGGTAGAGATTTCATGAACTAGAAATTTGTACTCAATAGATTTAAGTACGAAGGTGAGCAAAGCCAAAGAAAGGCCGTATATGAGTATAGTTTTTTTCAAGTGTTGCTATCTTTTTTGATAGTATGCAACCTAACTAATGCGACGGAATTTGTAAACCCAAAGAGTTTTGTACGCGCCTGATTTAGTTACTAATAAATAAGACTAAGTACTTTTGCTTTTTCTATGGCTTGCTGTTTCTTTTCCACATCAAGCTTTTCATACACTTGGGTAAGAGTATCTTTAACAGCTTTTTTTGAAATGAGAAGCTTTGTAGCAATTTCTTTATTAGTAAGACCTTCGGCAACGAGCGCTAATATCTCTAGTTCCTCACGGTTGATTTCAAGGAAGTAGGCTGCTTGTACATTCATTCGAAATTTAGAGAATGAAAATATTTTTGGGATGCTGAGCTTCCGCCCTAGCCAAACGCCCATTATCACAAATAAAACCGCGATTATTGTAATGTAGCCTCTGTTAGAAACATCGCGAGTTAGGAGATTATGCTCAATAGTTTTTAGAGCAAAAGCCAATAAAGCTAATGAGAACCCGTAGATGATAATTTTCTTTTTCAAGTGCCGCTGTAGTTTTTCTAAAATCTAATATCAGATAACGTAACTAAAGGGAAGGAATTTGTAAACCCAAAAGATAAAATTAATATTCAACAGTTTGAGTAGATTCCAAAAATAGAGTTAGCCTGAACCTATTCGTAAAGCAGTATTTTTAAATACCTCCTACAAACAAAAATAGCCCAAGACATTTCCTGAGCTATTCTGAAAATCTTAATTAGAAAGATTCTAAAGACAAAAATTGAGCACTAATAATTAACTGTTGCCCAACAATTTATCAGGATTGAGGCCTTTTAAATCATCCTTCACAAACTCGCGACCTTTACGGATAAGCTCGCCATCTAAAAATACATCAGCACCGATACACACTAAATCCCAGTGGATGTTGCTAGAGTTTCCGTTTGGTGCGATTTCATAATCTTTACCGAGCGTTAGATGGTTAGAACCATAAATCTTTTCATCAAAAAGAATATCATACATAGGACTTTCAATTACTGGATTCGTTCCAAAGCTAAACTCACCAAAACGGCGAGCACCTTCATCAGTATCTAAAATATCTTTTAAGGCGTCGTTATTAGATGAGTCGAAATCTACTACAACACCGTTTTCTACCACTAATTTCACAAACTCAAACGGCTTGCCTTGGTAAACTGATGGTGCATAAGTGATGGTTCCGTTTACAGACTCAAGTACTGGAGAAGTAAACAACTCGCCATCAGGAATGTTATGAGAACCGTAGCAAGGAACCCAATTTTGGCCTTTTACAGAGAAACTAATATCGGTTCCTTCACCTTTCAGATGAATGATATCCGTTTTGCGAAGTCGTGCTTCCAAAGGCTCCATCGCTGTTTTTAGTTTGGCGTAATCAACTAAACAAGCATCATAATAGAACTTGGTAAACTCACGAGTTGGGAGTTTTGCGTTCATTGCAAAAGAAGGAGAAGGGTAACGCATAATGCACCACTTGGTGTTGTTTACGCGTTCGTCAAAATGTACAGGCTTTAGAAAATGCTCGGAATATGCTTTGTTAGCTTCCTTACTAGCTAGCGAGTTCTCATAAATATTTTCTGCTGCGCGGATACCAATAAAAACATCCATTTGCTTCATTAAAGGCAATTGGTCTACCGAAGCTTGGTTTTTCCAAAAGTTGGTATCACCATTTTGGATGAGGATGCGTTGCGTTTCGGAATCTTCAATTTGTACAAAAGGATGCGCATCTTTTTCACGAATTTGCTCAACAAGCGCTCGCAATAAGCTGATTCCGTTTAAGCCTATAAGTTGCACCATCACATTTTCGCCTTTTTGCAGTTTGGTGCTATGTTCTAAAATTAGGGTAGCTAGATCTTGATCGTTTTGTGAAATCACGGAATAGTATGTTTTAAAGATTGAATAAAAAATGTTTAATAAATGAAGCTAGTTGACAACACCTAACTCAACGATGTTATCACAAAGTTTTAGCTCATTAGGGTCGTTTGTGGCAAGTATAACCAGCTTGTTCGCTTTTGCTTGCTCTTCAACAATACGTTGCACTAAATGATGGCCTTTGGCGTCTAAATTAGAACCTGGTTCATCCAAAAAAAGGATTTCGGGATTACGTACTAACGCCGCTGCAAGTTTTACGCGCTGCTGTTGCCCCGTTGACAACGATTTAAAAAGGCGGTCTTTATAGTCTTGCATTTCCACGCGTGCAAGTAGATCGGGATAATACTCTTCAGGGTAATGACAGCGACTCACTTCTCCCAAAAACTCCAAATTCTCGAGCAATGTAAGTTCATCATATAAGTTAAGGTATGGTGCTGCGTAACCAAGAGAAATTCGCGCAGAAACTTTGTCGAAAGGTTTTCCTGCTTTTTGCCAAGAAAATGAACCAGAATTAGGACGCAACAAATATGCTAAGCATTTTAACAAAGTTGATTTTCCGCTACCATTAGCTCCAGATATACCTAGAATTCCGGAATTATGTTCAAAAGAAAGCTGACTCAAAATGAGTTTTCTATTGTACTTTTTGGTTAACCCGTCGACTTTAAGAGTAATCATACCATTTAAATTAAAATGTCAGTATAAAATAATCGTAATCACCTAGCTTGTTATGCTTTTATTAAAATAAGTTTAAATGTTGAATAATTCAGGTTGTAATGCCACGAAAGAGGTTTTATTTTCGGTAACAAATTTTATCCAATTCCATGCAAAAGGTCATTGACCAAATATCCGATCAATTAGTTGGTCTCGTTAAAACAGATCGAGCCGTTTATACCCCTAAAGAGCTCCTTAAAGCGGGTATTCCTCCGTATATAATTGAAAGAATCAAGTTGGTTCTGGAAGATCGGATTCGTGATGAGGTTAAGCGTCCAGACACAAAATGGGCAGGTTTAGATAACGAAGCTTGGGATAATCTCATAAACAGCATTCTCATTAATGCTCACGTTCCGCACCAAGAGCTCTATAATTTAATTCATTTGGTGGTAGAAGATGTGATTCTGGTATTTCTAGAGCCACGCAAAAGAGTAACCAACTATCTATTTAGAGAAGACGACGTTCTCAATTTTGCCGAGATGAGCAAACGGTGTAAGCGATTAACGATTTACAAACATTTTGGAACCGCCATTCCTCTCTATATGAAAAAGAGGGGCCTCGATGAGATTACCAGAGAGCGTTGCCAGCAACTAATCCACAATTTAGACGAACGATTAGTAGCAAATTATACTGCCGACGACTGGGCGCAAAAGCTAGAAATGCTTTTTGGATTATCTGGAGGGAAAGTTGAGCCTAAACTATTCACCATCTTTTTTGAAGATAAAGGGTTAACTCGAGCCGCAAAGGTTTTTAGCGAAATTGATGTTCCGCTTACCAAAAGTTCTTTCATCGAAATGCTTACTCGAGATGGGATAAGTATGTTGGTCGAAAAAGAAAAAGAAGAGAAAGTAGAGGCTGAAAATATTGCAAAAGCTGAAGCTCAAAAACAGCAAGCACTTGCAAAAGAAGCTGAAGTGAAAGCAAAGCCTCTAAAATCAGAAAAAGAGATTAAGAAAGATAATCCGATTAACCTAGTAGATCAATTTACAAGTGCACCAGATCCTAAAATTACAGAAGTGGAGATGGATGATATTCTAAGTGATATCGCACTAGGTGGAGTGATAGAAGTAGATAGTTTCGATGACTCGGAATCGTTAAATGCGCTGTTTGCTTTAGCTGAACAGAAAGAAGAGGAAGCGGAAACGAGAGAAGACTCGAATCAGAATGAGGAAATGCAAGAGTTCCGAGTGAACTTGACATCGATTTTGGATCAAGCCAAAGACTCTTTTGCAGGTGTAGTTGGGATTCCCGAAGAAGAGCAACAAACTAAAAGGCTTATTCCAGAACCTATTGTCGAAGAACCCAAAGAAGAGATTATTGAAGTAGAAGACGAAGTTGATTCGTTTAATGATCTGATCGCACCAAATGAAGAGGAAACAGAAGAAGAGGTTCTTCCAGAAGGTGAAGCAAAACCAATGTGGGCACAGTTTTTAAGCCCAGAACAAATGGCGGTTGTTATGGGTTCTAGTAATGGTGAGGATAACGAGGATAAAGCCGATACCGTCGAAGAACATACAGAGGAAAAGGAAGACGACGAATCCGAAATCCTTGTAGAAGATGAAGACCTTATCATTGATGAAAACGACAGTGTTGAAGCCTCCGTTTTTGGGTTGAAAATTCACCTTAGTGATAAATCGAAAGAGTTTATAGATGGCATTTTTGATGGAGCTGTTTGGGAATATGGGGAGGCTCTTGAGCATTTGGAACAATTAGATGAATGGGACGATGCTGTAAAGTATATTCAAGAAGAAATTTTTACCCGTAATAACACAGATATGTTTTCGGAGGTTGCGGTAGAGTTCACCGATGGCCTGCAAAGCTATTTTAGAGATCATAAATGGAGATGAGTAACGATGGAATCTAACGAGAAAGTTGAACGTCTATTAAAACTGCGTGAAGAGTCGAAGCTTGGTGGCGGTGTAGATCGTATTGAAAAGCAACATCAGAAAGGTAAACTTACCGCTCGCGAACGAGTTAATCTTCTCCTAGACAAAGGTTCCTTCGAAGAAATTGATGCATTTGTAACTCATCGTAGCACCAACTTTGGGCTTGAAAGTCAAAAGTTTTTAGGTGATGGCGTAATTACGGGTTACGGCAAAATCCATGGAAAACCAGTGTATGTATTCAGCCAAGATTTCACTGTTTTTGGTGGTTCTCTTTCCGAAACACACGCTGAGAAGATTTGCAAAGTGATGGATTTATCATTGAAAAATGGTATTCCAGTAATTGGACTGAACGACTCTGGCGGGGCACGAATTCAAGAAGGCGTTTCATCGCTTGGTGGCTATGCAGAAGTGTTTTGGCGTAACAGCATGGCATCAGGAGTTGTTCCTCAGATTTCCGCAATAATGGGGCCCTGTGCGGGTGGTGCGGTTTATAGTCCAGCGCTCACCGATTTCATTTTTATGGTAGAAAATACCAGTTATATGTTTGTTACGGGGCCAAATGTGGTTAAAACCGTAACACACGAAGAAGTAACATCAGAAGAATTAGGCGGCGCAAGCACACATAATACAAAATCAGGTGTGGCACATTTTGCAACCGCCAACGATGCTGTTTGTTTGCAAGAAATTCGCAAGCTGATGTCGTACATCCCACAAAATTGCGAAGAAAAAGTGCCACTTATTGAATCAAAAGAGCCTGATGCTGCTAAAGCAAAAGCCCTTGATGATATTGTTCCGCTGAACCCGAACAAGCCGTACGATATCCACGATGTGATTCAAGGTGTGGTTGATAAAGATTCGTTTTACGAAGTACACAAAGACTTTGCAGAGAATATAGTGGTTGGCTTTGCTCGTTTGGGCGGAAGAAGTATAGGAATTGTTGCTAATCAGCCTTTGCAATTAGCTGGAGTGTTAGATATTCGTTCTTCCAAAAAAGGAGCTCGTTTTGTTCGCTTCTGTGATGCTTTTAACATCCCGTTAGTAGTTTTTGAAGATGTACCCGGATTTTTACCAGGCACCGATCAAGAATGGAATGGAATTATCTCGGAAGGCGCAAAATTGCTTTATGCTTTCTGCGAAGCAACGGTACCAAAAATGACGGTTATTACTCGCAAAGCTTACGGCGGAGCGTATGACGTGATGAACTCGAAGCATATTCGCGCTGATTACAACGTAGCTTGGCCAACTTCTGAGATTGCCGTAATGGGAAGTAAAGGTGCTGTGGAAATTATATTCAGAGGCGAGATTACCAAAGCTGATGACCCCGTTGCAAAAGAATTAGAACTTGAAGCGGAATACGCTAAAGAGTTTGCACATCCTTACCGAGCTGCAGCACGTGGTTTTATTGATGATGTGATTTTGCCTTCCGAAACGAGAACCAAGCTTATCAAGGCACTCGAAATTTGTCAGAATAAATCAATATCCGTTCCTAAGAAAAAACACGATAATCTACCGCTGTAGGTTTAGGAGTTTAGCTGTATTAGATTAATAAAGTATTAAATCTTAGGTAATTCATTGACAGAAGTAACTATTTGATTCCTCACAAAACACCTAGTTATTTTAAAAACCCTGAGTGTCAATACGCCCACCAAACCCCATCGACGTTTAGAATTATTGGCGGAGGAAGAACGCAATGGAATCGAGGTCTCCGGCAGGAGCAATTATTCCACACAGGCTAGGGCTTGAATATGGCAAAATGCGAACGTGGACCTTTGGAATAATTGAGTCGGTGCAATGGAGTTCGCGTCAATAATTCTTGTCGAGAGCTTTTGGTACTTTTGGCGGAACAAAAGTACAACCATTAAAAAGATGAGTGTTATAACGAGCAATGAAATAATGTAACGGCAAGGTCAGTTATGACCCGCGAATAAAATAATTGCTTCTTAATAGCTTTGAAGATTCATCGTCCCGAGGCTTCGGGATATGAATGACTTTGAGCGTTTTTTAATTTATTAAAACTGTCACCGAATTATCTAAGGTCACTGTAATAAATTGGAAGGTCATGCTGAACTTGTTTCAGTATCTTTGTGTGGACACAGATGTTTGTGCGTCCCTTTCCAATCAACAAAGACACTCAGCTTTTTCAATTTACTATTCAACTACTAAATCATACAGTGTGTGTCACAATGAAGCTAGGTAGTAAGTTGACTAGAATCGTTTAAAAAGTGCTAGCTAAGATTGAAAATAGTGTTCATTGCCTAAAAAAAGCAGAATTAACGCATGAATTTATAGCCATTTCGTAAGATCCCGAAATAAATTCGGGATGACCGAGATTCTTTTCTGGTCTCAAAACGTCAACAAATTATCTAACATCTACAATTCCTGCGGAGTCATTAATCTAGCATATAGTTTATGAAACAAGATTATCAGGATGGACAAGATTTACTGGATTGAATCTTTGCTCTTTATAAACTTGAGGGCGAACCTAATCCTACACATCCGGTAAATCAAGAAAATCCTGTTTCAAATAACTAGAAGCGCAGGGGTCTTCCTCAAAAACCTATTTATTATAAATCATATAGCCTGGTTTTTCGGGACTTTCCATTCCTTTAAGGCCGTGCGCTTTTATCAAATCAGAATAATTCAGTAGTTGGATATTGTTCTCTTTAAGTGCGGTAAGAAATTCTGGCGACTTAAAAGCTTCCAACTCGGAATTTCGATGTTTGCTCATAAACTCAGGGCCAAAAGGGTTGAGGTCAATCATAGCTGCAAGTTCTGGAGTGTCTTTACCAACATGAGATACAAACAAGTTATACTGTCCCGTTTTCAAATTGTTAATTGTGGCTAATAGTGAGTCCTTTTTTGCTGGAATGTCAGCACGGTACATCATTTCAACATCTACTTCGCCAAAATATCGAGAAATAGCTAAATCGTGCTCTACGGCTAGTTTTTCAAGAATTGCTCGATATTCTGGTTTGTCGACTGCTGTTCCCATGTGGTAATCTACATACTCGATGTTAGCTTCACTTTTAAGCGCTCGTTCAATTTGGGCACGCAATTCCGTTTCGATATCGGCAAGTGTTGGATTATTTGCATAGAGCGTAGCCCGTGACGGGAAAAAGAATCCATGCTCATCCACTAAACTAGGAACAGCATCTTTTCCGGCAACAGGTCCCCAGCGGAAGTTCTTCCACTCCGCATTTAACGTAAGATGGATACCCAGAGTAACTTGAGGTTGATCTTTCAGAATATCCACGGCTTCTTGATACCAAGGGCAGGCAACCATAATAGAAGCGGAAAAGGGAATATCGAGGTCGACGATTTCTTTGATGCCCATATTTACCGCATGCGACATCCCGATATCGTCAAAACGGAGGAGCAGTTGAGGTTCATTTTTGGGGAAGAGAGAAAGAGTTAAACCCATCAACAAAAGAAGTAACGTTTTCATGAAAAGAAGAGATAATTGTCATTAAAATTTTCCTAAAGGAAAAGAAATATACCATAGAGAGCAAGTGTGGAGTGTGGAGATTTTTTGATTTCATCGTCTCAACAAAGATATGGTCATTCCTGCGAAGGCAGGAATCTAGAGTATAGTTTTTGAAACAGGATTTATAGAATGAGCAAGATTTTCAGGATTGGATTATTGCTTTAGGATAAATGTGGGGGCAAGCACAATCCTGCACATCAAGAAAATCAGGTAAATCCTGTTTCGAATAAGTGGGAAAGTGATTTCGGTTTGTTGGGATTGTCCTAATTGTATTCAAAAATATAATGTTATCCGATTTTTCATTTTCGAACTTTAGTTTACTATTATGGCTATATGAAAAATTTACCTGAACATATTTACAACTCTTTAGGAAATTTAAATACTGATAGAAACTCAAATCTTTGGAATGAAAAGACTAAAGGTAGAGCTCCTCATAAAGTGTTCTTGTTATTATCAATATTAGATGGAATCGAACAAGGTTGGATTTCGGATTCAATTATGTATCCTAGCCAAAATCTTGTAGATAATTTTTTTCAATATTGGGATAACATTATGGGTGAGGATAGATCTACTAGTATTGCTCTTCCTTATTTCTACATGAAATCAGAATCGTTTTGGGAATTAGTTTACAAGCCCGGGAAAAATAAATTCACGAATTCACCTTCTTGGGGGGCACTAAAAGATAGAGTTGAATTTGCTCGTATAAATGAGGATTTGTTTGTAGCAATGAATAATAGGAGTATGCGTCAAATGATAAGAGGTTTTTTGATGGAAACGTACTTTGATGATATTACAGCTGTTAAAGTTGGACAGATTGGAGCTTCTAATAAGCGTATATATTTACAATCTGAAAACTTAAAATCACTTGTTGCTGAGCCTTTTATTATTGACCATTCAGAAATTTTGAATTTTAAACAAGTAACTAAAACCATTCAGGAGAGAGATAGAGCATTCTCGAATTTAGTTAGAAATAATTTTGGCCATTTTTGTGCTGTTTGTAGAAATCGGGTAATAACTCCAGAAGGGAAATCACTTGTAGACGCCGCTCATATTATCCCATGGAGTAAGTATAATAATGATGACCCTAGAAATGGTCTTTCTCTGTGTAAATCACATCATTGGATGTTCGATAATTTTATGATAACAGTGAAAGATGACTATACATTACAACTATCCAAGCATTTAAAAGCCTTTCCCAATGTAATTACAGGAGCTAATGTTAAGAAAGACGAAAAACTATACCTACCAACCAATTCAGACTTTTTACCCTCAATAGATGCATTGAAGATGCATCAGCAACTCTTTGAAGAGACTCATCGAGAATGGAAGTAATGGGTGTAACTCTTATAAGTTTTGGGGTAAAAAATTAGACAACTATATCAAAAGAATTTCTATTATTTTTAATAGAATGTGGTTGATATGAAAATCCATTGTATCAGCAATTTTCCTTAAAAATTAACGATGATATAAAGAATAGTAAATGAGTCCATTATTGGAAAATTTAGCTATGATGTAAACCTTGCAAAAGTGACTCGAATAATCGAATTAATTACTTTTTAATAAAAAATGAAAGATATTTTATTCATTGATATCGAGACAGACCGTAATGGAAATATCCAAGATTTTGGGGCACTTTTTGGAGGCAAAGAGCTACATGAAAGAAATGCTTCTCGATTAGAAAAATGGATTGAAGAAGCCAATATTATTTGCGGCCATAATATACTTAAACATGATATTCCAGAATTAGAAAAAATACTAGGGACTCAAATATTTCAAGGCAAAGAGTTTCTTGATACACTGCTTTGGTCCCCATTAATTTTTTCGGAAAATCCATATCATCATCTGGTCAAAGGATATAAGATTGTCAATGATTCAGATGCGAATAATCCTCTATCAGATTGTAAACTAACAAAGGAATTACTTTTTGATGAACTTGCTGCTTTTAAGAAATTGGATCAGAACTATCAGAAGGTTATAGGGGCTCTACTCTCTAGTAGAAATGAGTTTAAATGCTTTCTCAATTTAGGATCTTACGCAAGTTCGGAACTCGCTAGTGTTTATCAAGTTCGTAGTTTATTAGAGAATAAAATTTGTGAATCCGTTGACTTAGAACTACTGATAAAAGAGAAGCCAGTTGAGTTGGCTTACTTATTATCTGTCATCAGGTTAGATAATAATGAATCCATAATGCCATATTGGGTTAAACATCAGCTTCCTGAATGTGATCGAATTATGGATAAACTGAGATTTACAAATTGTTCTAATTCAAGCTGTAAATACTGTACATCAAAATTAGATCCAAAGGAAGCGTTACTTAACTATTTTGGATATCCAGACTTTAGAAAATTTGATAGTTCTAGAGAAATTAGCCTTCAGGAAGACACGGTTAGAGCAGGTCTACAACAACAGTCATTTGTAGCAGTGTTTCCAACAGGGGGTGGGAAATCATTGACATTTCAATTACCGGCTCTTATGCGAGGAGATTCTACTGGACATCTTTCTGTAGTGATTTCTCCATTGGTTTCTCTAATGAAGGACCAAGTTGATAATCTTCAGGAAAGATTCCAGATAACCAAAGCAGTGGCAATAAATGGACTTTTATCACCCTTGGAGCGTAAGGAGGCATTTGAACGTGTAGAGAAAGGTAGCGCTCATATTTTGTATGTCTCTCCTGAGTCACTTAGATCTCCAAGCATATTGAGGCTTATCTCATCTAGATCGATAGCAAGGTTTGTTATTGATGAAGCTCATTGTTTCTCAAGTTGGGGCCAAGACTTTAGAGTAGACTATTTGTATATAGCTGAGTTCATAAAGAAACTTCAGTCTAAAAAAGGCAATCAAACAATTCCAGTTTCCTGTTTTACTGCTACTGCAAAACCACAGGTAATTGAAGATATTACAAACTACTTTCAGTCCCGACTTGGGTTAAATCTAAAAAAGTTTATTACTCAGAAAGGAAGAACAAATTTATCGTATGAGGTAATTAATGTTGAAAATCCTGAAAATAAACAGCAGCAATTACTATCTCTAGTGCGAGATTGTGAAAAACCAGTAATTATATATGCGTCAAGAATTAAACTTGTAGAAAAAGTAGCCAATGATTTAAATAAAGTAGGTTTGTCAACGACTTTTTTCCACGGGAAGTTAGATAAAGATGAAAAGAAGAAGAACATGGATTCATTTATGTCGGATAAGACGCCAATTATTGTGGCGACTTCGGCATTTGGTATGGGGGTTGACAAAGAGGATGTTAGAACGGTTATACACTATAACATATCGGACTCATTGGAAAATTATGTTCAGGAGGCTGGCCGTGCAGGCAGAAAAGAATCAATACAAGCAAAGTGTTATATACTTTACAATGAGTCAGATTTAAACAAGCATTTTAGCCTACTTCAGCAAACAAAGCTTAATAAGAAAGAAATTGAAGAGATTTGGAAATCACTAAAATTACAATCTAAAGCTAGGTCAAAAATTAGTCAATCCGCTCTTGAGATAGCAAAAACAGCGGGGTGGGATACAGAAATTCGTGAATTAGAAACTAGAGTTAAAACTGCAATTTCAACTCTAGAAGACCAAGGGTTTTTAAAACGAGATCAAAATTCACCACGTGTTTTCGCTGATAGTCTTATGGTGAAGAATTTTGTAAGAGGTCAAGAGCTAATTGTAGGTTCTCAAAAGATTTCGAGAGAAAATAAACGGGATTGTGAAAGGGTATTAAAGAGGATTATTACAGATAAGGAGTCTAGATTAGAATATCTAGCTGATCATACAGACTTGAGTATCAATCGGGTTCAAGATTGCATACGCATGTTAAGAGATCTTAAAATTTTAGGAGACGCAAAAGATCTTACAGCTTTTGTTAACCTGCTCAGGTCTAAAAACGGATCCGAGGCTATTTTGAAACGATATATTCAGATAGAAAAGAGCCTATTAACCTGGATATCAACAAAGGAAAAAATAAAGATTTCCTTACGTCAATTGAACCAAAATTTAATTGATGCCAAAACTGAAGATTCTTCATTAGATGGTATTCTGCGAATTTTGAATTATTGGGAAATTAGAAGATTCATATCAAAACGTAGAGTTGATCGAGAAAAGGAGATATACGAGATCAAAGTCAAAAAGTATGAGGAACTTCATGAAGATGTTAGATGGCGTCATGACCTTTCAGGATCTACTTTACAGTTATTACTAAAGCTGGCTCAGAATCAAAATGAGCAGGACAAAAATAAGGATCAGGTTCCTGTTAAATTTTCATTAATTGAAGTAAGAGATAAGAATAGGTTTATGGGGCAAGTTATTGAAGAAAGTACTTGGCGTTATGAAAAAACACTATTATTCCTAAATCAAATTAAAGCCATTAAGTTGGAAGGTGGCTTTATGGTCTCTTACAATAGATTAAATATCGAGGATATTAAGGCTAAGGAGAAACCATATTTTAAGGTTGAGAATTATGTCAAAATGGATGATTATTATCAACATAAAACAGAACAAATCCATATTGTGGGTGAGTACGCAAAGAAACATGTTGAAAATTATGAAGCAGCGTTGGCTTATGTAAATGACTACTTCACCTTAGAATACGATGAGTTCTTAGCTCGCTATTTTCCCAAGAGAAAATCAGAAATCAGGAGACCACTAACCCCTGATCGATTCAAAGAAATAATAAAAGATCTAGATACAGACCAAACGAGCGTATTAAATGATAACAAATCAAATAACATCTTGGTGTTGGCGGGTCCTGGAGCTGGAAAAACTAAAGTACTTGTTCATAAGATAGCAAGCTTGCTTTTACTCGAGGATATAAAGCCAGAGCAATTTCTAATGTTGACTTTTTCTAAGTCAGCTTCTATGGAATTCAAATCTAGGACTCGAAGCCTTGTCCCTGAATTTGCAGGTCTTATAAAGATTACAACATTTCATGGTTTCTGTTTTGAGCTGGTTGGTCAACTTGGAGATCTCGTAAAGTCTAAGAACATAATAACTGAGTGTGTAAACGGAATTAAAAATGGAACAGTAGACACAACATTATTATCCAATAAAAGTGTTTTATTATTAGATGAATTCCAAGATATCAACCATGATGAATGGGAATTAATTAAAGCAATAATAGAGGTGGCTGGTAATATCAGAGTCATTGCTGTAGGCGATGATGACCAGAACATATATGGTTTTAGAGGTTCGTCAAATACATACATGACGAAGTTTAAAGAAGATTTTAATGCTACACAGTATAGTCTTGTTAAAAATTATCGTAGTAGGTCTGGCATCATTCGTTTTAATAATCAGCTTTTGAATAGAATTCCAAACCGCTTGAAGTCACAGGAATTAATTGCAGCAAAGAGAACCAATAAGGCTGTCATTAATTTAACTAGATATAAAGGTAAATATTTGGTTGAGCCACTGGTTAAATCTATCTCGAAAACAGAGTTAAATGATTCAAAAGCTGTTTTGGTTCGAACAAATTATGAGGCTCTTATTGTAAGTTCACAACTTGAGGAGCTTGGTCATAAAACTAGACTAATAGCTGGTTTTGATGGATTCTCATTAGCCTTTCTCGATGAGATTAGATCAATGACAGCTTCGCTTAAACAAAAAGTGAATGAGTCAGGGTTGATCTTTGAAGATGATTGGCATGATTCTGTAGAACAATTTAGCAAGAGGTTTCTTGGTACACCCCATTACAATACATGTATAGAAATTTTTAAGAAATTCGAAAATGAGTACCCAGAAAGGAAGTTAATTGTCGAATGGTATGAGTACATCCGTGAGATAAAGATGGAGGATGCAATTCACATTGATTCATCATCAATAGTTGTGTCTACAATGCATAAAGCAAAAGGAAAAGAGTTTAATCATGTATGGTTACTATTAGAGGATTACAATTTCTCAGAGCCTGATGCCAAAAGATTGGTTTATGTAGCTTGTTCAAGGGCCAAGGACTCTCTAAATATTCTCACAAATAGTTCTTTTTTTGAGGGTATTAAAGTAGAGGATTTAAAAGAATTCAGCTGTAGTGAGGAGACTTTTCCTCCGTCTTATTATGAGTTAATCCTAAGGCACAAGGATGTGAATCTTGGTTCTCAGAAATTTCCAAGGGCAAGTAATATAATCAAAGGTTTAAGAACTGGTGAAGGTTTAGCTCCAGACGTAATGAGATTTGGAGATGATGAAGCTTATGGGCTAGCAAAGAATGGGAGCGGTAATATGCTTTTATTTTCAAAAGATTTTGTAAACAAAAAGCTAGAGCCATTTAAATCCAGGGGATATGATTTGGTTAGTGGCAGAGTTGAGTATCTAGTCTACTGGTATGATAAAAATGATGAGAAAGAATATAAAATAGTCTTACCTAGGTTGAGGTTTGAGATTCAACCGAGTTCTGAGATAGAATAAGACAAGGTAGCACAACTCAGAAATCGGTTCCGAATAATGTACGAGCCCTCATCAACTCTCCTTGAGGTGTGTTTTCCTCAAGTCATCATTTAAGCGCTTTTGAGGCATCGTATGATTCTAAGTTAAAAGCGTTTAAGAATATTTTGTAGAGATTCTAACTACTCAATTTAAAACAAATCCAATTCCACGTAATGACCATGCTATCTACTTAAATAGTTGGTTAAGAGTATTAGATAACGATTTCTCATATTTTATTGAAGCTCTTGAACTAGCTAGGGCAGCTATTTATTGGTTATATCAGAAAACGGAAATATTACCTTTTGATCTAAAACCACAATACGGAAGAAGCTTGTCTGAATATCGTGTGAGAAATTGGGAGAACCTTATCGATTATAAAGAACAGAAAGAGAATTGATAAGTTATACTAAATCGAAGTTTTAAATTTAGTTTATGGCTTTGCAATAATGTGTATTTAATCGTTTAATAATTATATCAAATTTGATATAATTTGATTATACTGTGTCATGCTAGAAAAATCACTTGTATGGCTATCGGGTGAGATTAAAACACCACCCTTTTCTACCAATGCACGGATAAGTGCCGGACACTGGCTTAGGAAGCTACAAAAAGGTGAATTTGTGGAAATGCCTCATTCTCGCCCTATGCCGTCTATTGGTTCAAACTGGCATGAGCTCCGAATAAAGGATATTTCAGAAACTTGGAGAATCATTTATCGGCTGGATGAAGATGCTATCATAATAGCAGAGGTGTTTAAGAAGAAAACACAACAAACACCTAAACAAGTGATAGACGTCTGTAAAAGGAGATTAAGAAAGTACGATTCATTGTAAGGAGAAATTATGGATGCTTCAAAGAAAGATAGATTAGAAAAAGCTGGATGGAAAGTTTCAGATGCGAAAGAGTTTTTGAACCTCAGTGATGAGGAGAGCGCTTATATTGAGATGAAATTAGATATGGCTAGTTTGTTAAAAACTGAACGGAAAAAAGCAGGTCTTACCCAATCTGGTTTCGCTAAAAAACTGCACACTAGTCAACCTCGAATTGCAAAAATGGAAAACGGCGACCCAAGCGTAACACTTGATTTAATATTTAAAGGATTGTTAGCACTTCAAGTCCGACGCTCTGAAATAGGGCAAGCTCTTCAAGCTACCTAGTTTACTAAAGATGTGTTTTAAACTCTTTCCGTAGTTCTCTTTTGGAACGCCTGTTGGAAGTATTTTCTTCCAATGAGTTTGAGATTCAACCGAGTTCTGAGATAGAATAAGACAAGGTAGCCTAATTGTAGTACCCAGGTTATAAACCCAGGTACTTTTTCACATTATTTGTTACTAATTGGTCGCTTAAGTCACCCATTTCTCGTAGGAATGAGCCTTGGTCTGCATTTAGATCAGACACAGGCAGCACAACCCAGAAATCGGTTCCGAATAATGTACGATCCCTCATTAACTCTCCTTGAGGTGTGTTTTCCTCAAGTTTTCGTTTAAGTGCCTTTGTGGCATCGTATGATTCTAAGTTAAAAGCGAAATCAGCATACAGGTGATCAAAGCGTTCCATCATTTCCAATATGGTTGATACACGATGCCCTGTAACGCCATCTGATTTTTCCCAAGCTTCTTTTCCACCAAAATGCCCTAAACACAATTTAAGAGTTGGTTGGGCTTCTAAAACAGGAATCCACTCTTTAGGTTCATTCAAAAAACGAGCTCGGGCTTTTCGGGGGCTCAGGTTTATGTACTCTGTTACTCCATCTCGGTTTACTGGAATCTTCTTTTTAAACGTGGAGATCATCTCTCCACCACAATGGGTAATTACAGGAATATTCTTTTCAGCGCAGATCTGGAAAATAGGTTTCAGCCGAGAATCGGTAGGTAAATATCCCAATGATGGATAACATTTTACTCCAAAAAAGGTCGGGGTTTCTTTGTTAAAAGCGTTTAAGAATATTTCGTAGAGATTCTTATTACCCTGGTGTTCACATCTTCTTGGGTCTAAAGGAAGATATGGTAATACAGGATATTCGGCTGCAAGCTGGCCAAGTTCTGCATTCTGTTGTAGGTTTGTTTTCTCACTAGTATGTTCCCAACCCATATTCAAATCCATACCTAGTACAATGGTAATCTGATCTTTATCAGTTTGATATGTACGATTGTAAACATGATTTATAGCGTAATCCGTTTCGAAACCTTTATATACATCACTCATTTTTTTAGAACGTATTAATCGAATGATATTTCGAATACGAACAAGTACCTCTCTAATCCCAAGTGTAGTAAATGACTTGTTGTCCAGAGAAAAAGCTTCTTCAGCATCAATTTCATTTTCCAGTTGATCCAAAAATTTGTCCATATCGTTTTTTTCTGGAATCATTTCTGGTGTCACCATCAACTGCTCTGCCATCTCCTCCAAACTAAGTATAGCAAAACTCTTATTAGCGCCTTGGCGAGTTATTAAACGCCACACAAGGCCGCGGAATCGTTCTTGAACCCCAAGTAAGAGGCGGATTGACAAATAAAGCACGCTTACGCAATCGCCGTCAAAAACGTGGCAATGGGCATCGAACACGAAATTATTGGCATCAATTACTTCTTTTACCTTGGGCCCAATACGAGTATTAGGATTATCACTGATAGTTTCCCTAGCCTTTTCAATAAACCGTTTTTGTTGTTCTGTGTATTCCATAACCGATTAAGTTGTTTTGATGGTTGCCTATATATTAAACTTAAGAGGCTAATTTACAACTGCCTAGATATGCGGTATTTTTGACGGAACAGTTAGCATTGTGGCTGCATAATGTATGTTTACGACTTCCAAAAAACGAAAGCGTAAAATATTTATACAATGGGGAGTTATGTGTAACGAGCTAGTACTAGGTGAGGAGATACACAGATGAAGGCTACTATGCTTCCGCAATTTTTGACCAACGGTAAGTTAGAGTCACAAAAGTGAGATTCTAGGATAGGTAAACACTTTTTTATGGTCCCAACAGTATCCCCAGATTAGAAGCTGAGGAATAAATTACCCTTACAAAAAAAGCCCAACGACTATTAATCATTGGGCTTCATTGTTTTATCTAAGTACACCCGACAAGAGTCGAACTTGTAACCGCCTGATTCATAGTCATGGGTTAAGTGAGGTTTTTAGAGCTTTAATGCTAATAATTAGAAAATATGCACCCTAAAATACACCCTAGTTAAGGGAGTCTTGGGACTTTAGGGAAAATCTAAATTCTGAAATAAATTATTCCAATTACAGAAAAAATGCATGGAATTATTATTTTGGAATACTTACAGTAAAGATCTGCTTCAAAAAGGTGTTCCAATTTACACCGTAAAACGCTGGCTTCGCCATTCTGATGCTAAGACTATGTACCGCTAGGCAGATTTATTGAATATGGATATTTAGGGACAAGCTAGAAGGGCTTTTAGTTTTCTGGGCACGACCCCCATTCTGGTTTGTTTTCATCTGTTAGAGGACTATCCATTGAAAAACCTTCAGGCTCGGATGATATATTTTTAACACACCATGAACTTATCGGTTGGTTAAATCCACTTGAATTGAACATCTTATACATCCCCGTTACATTGCTTACATCCCAATTGTCAAGGGGATAATTGTAAGATGATCCTAAAAACATTTGATTCATATTTGTAACATTTGATACATCCCAATGATTCAATGATTCGTTGAGTGGAACAGCTTTATGTCTAAACATCGCATCTGTGCGAGTTACATTTGAAACATCCCAATCAGCAATTGAAAAACTATGATTTATTCCAAACAATTGACTCATGTTGGTTATTAATGAGGTGCAAATTCTGGTATTCTCGTTAAATTCATTCTGTCTTTCTTTAAATGTGTTTCTATCCATTGCTTCATACTCTACCCCATAAATTGAACCTTTATCACCTACTTCAGCCTCAGGACACATTACAGTGACTCCATTACTACCTAGATAAAAAGTTCGTTCTTCAAAAGTGATTGTTATATTAGTAGCACCTTGAACTGTAACTCTAATTGTTCTATCAGTTGATTCAACATCACCACTCCAACTTACAAACCCCCAGCCAGCAGATGGCCTAGGAGTAAGCTCTATTATAGATCCAAGTAAATAATCTGTTTGTTTTAGGGTAGATATTAAACTTTCATCTACCGATCCTTCGCCAATGATAGTGAGATTTAGAGGGTGTTTTTTTCTAACAAAATTTGCTAATACTGACATATCAGAGTCGATTACAACTTCCAGAGGGTTAGAAGTGCTCATTATATCACCCGACCAACTATCAAAAACCCAGTCTTCATTTGGAGTAGGTATAATCGAGACTGTTTCACCTTCCTCAAATTGACCTATTGAAGGGGATACTGTTCCTCCTTCAATAGGTGCAGCATCAACATCTAATATATATGTAGTGGTTTCCGTACCGCAAGAAGATAGTAGGAAGAAAAGCATGAAAAATGAGATGCAATTTGTAAAGAATCCTGTCATGATCGTTTATATATAAGTGTGTTGTGATATTCAATATAATCGCTATTAATATCTTTAAATTTCTCTGCATCTAACATAATAGCTCCGTAATCCAAAAGGACATGGCAATTTGGGCAAACACAGAGAATATTATCGCGAATATCAGGCCCGTTGTGAGGTGAGCCTAAAGGTTTTATATGATGCACTTCAGCGTATGGTCTATCTAACCCCAAATGGAGTGTTTTTTGGCAAATTTCGCACTTAAATTGTTTTTCTATTTTTAGATTTCGAGCTAAATTTGTGTCTCGAAGAATACGATATGTTTCCTGTTTCATTCTTTCGGGGTGCCCAGGCTCTTCAATATCAGAAGCAATAGGTGTAGAAATAAGTGGTTTCAGTTTTGTTATAATTTTTTCCTCAATCTGTATCTCCTCATTTGAAACAGATTGGCCAAAAAATTTGTCAATGAGTAAGCGTTCATGACTTGTTCGTATCTCGAACTCTAATGCTCTAATAATAGGGTTAGAATTTCCATTTAACCAATCTTTAGCTGCGTGTTCAAAGTTATATATATCATTGATTTTTCGTAAACGGCGGGTACAGGCATCATGAATAGATTTTTCTGCAGAATCTTTGTTCTTAAATCGATTTGATTTCAATTCATGGTGTGCAATTTCGTTAATAGCATACTGACGAAGCTCACTTATCCTGGCTGTCTTCCCTGAGTCGATGAATTTATCCTCCATCGCTTTCAATACATCCAACACATCTTCAATCCGGGATCTACTCATTTTAGCAATATAACTTTAGTGTTTAGTATAATAATGCACTTAGGGATAATATTATAGTATGCACTGAAAGTACATGAAATATATAGGTAGAACAAAGTAAAAGTGCTAACTACTTTTCATAAAATAGTTTTACACTTGAGCTCCTGTCCTTTATTTGGTCAAGACTCGGAATTGATAGAGTACTGCATGTAATACTTCACACGATACTATCTTTAGTTTTTCATCAAGCTACAGCATCCATTAATTAACATTCACGACGTGGTTATTATTAATTTTGATAGAAATAAATTATTCAACGATATCTGGACTAAGAACAGCTCTGTAGTAGCAAATTACTATAAGGTTTCAAATAAACAATTGGAGTTAGTTTGTAATGAATTAAGTATCCCAATACCAAATCAAAAGCAAAGCTATGATGTCTATTGCAATACGTCAATTAGAACTTCCCGAAAAGCAATAATAGTGGGCTTTTGATATGAGCAATATGAAGAAAATAAATCTACTACAAGAACTAGAACAAAGATTTGGAGCAGAAGTCGAAAAACAACTACCAAATAAAGATGGAATAGGTTTTCTTGAAGAAAGAAACGAGTTAGAAGAAGTACTTAGTTGGAATCTTGATGCAGTTGTCCAACATTTTCAGTTAATTAAGCAATATGGATTGAAGGACAAGTTGTTGGAATAATTAGTATAGAGGATAGAACACTTTATGGATGAAGATCAGACTGAAACATTAGACAACTCTGAGTTCTACCGTCAATTCGGAAAACATGAAATATTAGAAAAAGCTTTTGCGAGCGTCGATTTAAAAGAGGATAAGCAATGAATCAAGTTGATAAAATTAAAGAAGGTCTAATAGATTGGGCTAAGAATGAGAATAAGAATATTGATAAAGATGGGTATGTAAATAATGTTGAGGATAATTTTTATTTAAAACTAAGTGAGGAAAGCGTACGAAATCTAGTTGGAGGTGATGGCTCAGAATATCCCAAAGATGATAAGACTAGGACAAAAATTATGGCTCTTCATTCTTCATCCGCATTGTGTTGTAATGTTTTTGAATATTGGAGATCCAGAGATAGGAAAATATTGGCAAAGGCTATGGGATATTCACGGAATATTAAATCCTTAGTTTATGAGCGGAAATTATCCATGGGAATGCAAGGGAGTAAACCTAATTTGGACATCTTTTTTATAATGGATGATGGTAAAGCTGTAGCTATTGAAAGTAAATTCACAGAATGGATGGCTCCAAAAAGTAAAAAAAGCCTTTTTGCAGATAGTTATTTCAAAGATGGAATAGAACGTTGGAAAGAAGTGGGGCTTCCTAATTTTCAAAAGTTAGCAAATCAGCTTAATGAAGATGCTAGTATGTATAAACATCTTGATGTGGCTCAATTATTAAAGCATGGTTTAGGATTAGCAAATATGCATGGTTTGAATTCAGATTTAGTATATCTCTATTATGATACCCCTGATACTGAGATTAGTAACAATCATAAAAATGAAATAAAATTATTCAGTGATACTGTTGGCGGTGAATTGAATTTTAAGGCGATCACCTATCAACAATTACTGGCTGAGATTAAAGAAGGGTTTATTGCTGAATCATATATAAATTATTTAGAATCGAGATATGCACTTTGAATCTCGTTAGATTACTCTTTATTTCATCTGCCCTAAGCTAGGATTATCAATCATTCGTTTCATAGTGTCAAAAAAGGCCTGATAGAAGGAATCGTCTTTTGCATAGAGTTTATACAAATCCAACTCTTTTTTCCGTTGTTGACTCATAACTTCATCTAGTATTTTCTTAAATGCTAAATCGCTGTTTTGTGAATCTTTGTTGTCTGCTACTTTCGATTGATAGTCCGGGTGAGCTTGGATATACTTACTCAATGTCACAAACTTCATACGCTGGTCTTCTGGTGTTGCATCCCAACCATGAAACCATCTTTCATTGAATGTTCTGATGATTTCATCCAGAGGATCTTCTTCTTCTGTACCACCATGAGCACCTCTTGGATTTGGGTTTTGAGGATCTAATTCGGATTTTGAATCATCTAAACCAATGGAATAGTTAAGTTTGGTTCGTTCTAACCCATATGTAGATAAATCAACCGATTCGAGTAGTTCATCGATCAATTCCTCTTCTTTGGTTTTCACAATTAATTTGGGAATAAGGAATTTCAAGAACCAAAACAGTTTTTCCCACACTATAACCTCATAAGGCATAATGGAAGCCATTTGACCATAGATTTTCACAAACTGTTTAGCTTTGATTTTAAAGTCTGCTTTATCGTCATCTTCTAATTCTAGTTCTTGATTGAAACGATTAGCGGCAACATCAATGATTGGACTTAGTTGTTGAGCGTCTACATTTTCAAGATACTTCTCTAAAAAGGTTTCTACTTCCGACCATTCGTAAACTGCTGCATCATCTAATGTGCCTTTCAATTCGTGCAGCACATTGATGTCTGTTGCGCCACTTAATGAAGTAGAAGTGTAAAAAGGATCAAAAGAAGCTTTGATGTCGTCTACTTGATTGAAAAAATCCAGAATGAACAAATCTTCTGTTCTCTTACCTAGTTTATCGGCGGAACGATTTAACCTGCTTAGAGCCTGAACAGCTAATACACCTTGTAGTTTCTTATCCACATACATGGTACAAAGCTTGGGTTGATCAAAACCTGTGAGGTATTTATTAGCCACAACCAATATGCGATACTCATCTGAATCGAATTTATCTCTTGTATCCTTTTCCGCAAATCCGTTTAATTCACTTTCGGTGTATTCAACACCATCTACTGTTTTCTTGCCTGAAAATGCTACGGCTATTTTAAAGGGAGTACCTTTATCTGCTAAAATGTGTTTGATGGCTAAGTAATAGCGAATCGCTGATTCAATATTTTGTGTGACCACCATACCTTTGGCTTTACCTTTCAGCTTTTTGGTATTGTACACTTTGCTAATAAAGTGCTCCATCATAATTTCTGCCTTGGTGGCAATGGTGCGCTTATCTCGTTCCACATAAGCACGTAATTTTTTCTGTGCTTTTTTGGTATCAAAGAGTGGATTTTCTTCAATAGACTTTTCAATTTCATAGTAGCTTTTATACGTAGTATAATTAGCCAATACATCCAGAATAAAGCCTTCTTCAATGGCTTGCTTCATGGAATACAAGTGGAATGGTTTAAACGAACCATTTTCCTGTTTACTCCCGAAACGTTCAAGGGTAGCATTTTTTGGAGTTGCCGTAAAAGCCAAATACGAAGCATTGCCTTTCATTTTTCGGGCTTTCATGGCCTTTAATATCTTGTCTTGGGTGTCTTCTTCCTCTTCTTCATTAGCACTCATTCCCATAGCTTGGTTCATTTTACCTGCTGCTGTTCCGCTTTGCGAACTATGTGCTTCATCAATCACCACTGCAAAACGTTTGTCGCTTAAATCGGCAATGCCATCTACTATGAATGGGAATTTCTGAATAGTTGTAATGATGATCTTTTTGCCTTGTTCCAAACTGTCTTTTAACTCTTTGGATGAAAATGCTGGGGCAACAATGTTTTTCACTTCTGAAAAATCCTTGATATTCTCTCGAAGCTGTTTATCCAATAACCTTCTATCGGTTACAACAATTACCGAATCGAATAGAGGATTTTGGATGCCTTTTGAACCAGGTAATCCTTCACGTTCTGGGTAGGTTTCTATCAATTGATAACTAGCCCAAGTAATGGAATTAGATTTTCCTGACCCCGCGGAATGCTGAATTAAGTAGGTATGACCCACACCATTTTTAGAAGCATGATCGAGTATTTTACGCACAACATCCATTTGATGGTACCGAGGGAAGAATAGGGTGCGTTTGCTTAAAGAATCTTTTGCTTTGCCGTCAAACCGAACAAAATGCTGAATGATATTGGCTAAACTTTCCTTAGTGAACACTTCTTCCCATAAGTAGGCTGATTTATGCCCAAATGGATTTGGAGGATTGCCTTTTCCATTGTTATGCCCTTTGTTAAACGGGAGGAAGAAAGATTTACTACCATCAAGTTTAGCACACATGTACACTTCATCTGTGTCTACTGCAAAATGTACTATAGCTCGACCAAAATTCAGCAAAGGCTGGCGAATGTCTCTGTCGTATTTGTATTGTTTAATGCCGTGAACTTTGGCATTCTGACCTGTCCATTGGTTTTTAAGCTCCAAGGTGGCAATAGCCAAACCATTGACAAATACCACCAGGTCAATTTCTTCACGCTTATTTTCTAGGTTATACCGAATTTGACGGGTAACGCTAAACTCATTTTTGGCAAAATTATCCTTCACCGATTGGCTGCTGCTTGCCATAGGCAATTGATATAGCAAAGTGAAATTGGCATCTTCCACTTCTAAACCTTTACGAAGCAAACGCAGGATGCCGTATTTTTTAACCATACGGTCGTAGCGTTCTAGGATCTTTAACTTCCAATCCGCTGAACGTTGAAGTTTTTCGAGTTCTTCTTTTTGGGTTTCTTCTAAAAAGTGCCAAAATCGGGTTTCGTCTAAGGCGTATTTAGCATTAAAATCATTAGTATCCCCAATGTAATAGCCATTGCCTGAACGGTACAAGGCTTGTGCTTCTAATACGGTATTTCCAGCTGCTTTTAAATCTTCTAAGCAAGTACCTGTTAAGGCTTTTTCAATGGCAGCTTCCAGTGCCTGTTCGTTCGTTTTACTTACCATATTAACACACTTTTATTTTACCCGTTACTGCACTGTCTATCAGCGTAGCTTTGTATTCTTTCAGCTTTTCGATTTGGGTTTGTTGCAAGGAAATGGCACGGTCGATTTTGGTGGATTGGGTTTCGATGTATTCAACAATAGAGAGTTGTTCATTCCATTTGGGAAGGATAACTGGTAAATCGAGAAAATCGCCATGATTTAAATCTGGAATTGTAGTAACTCCAGCAGCTAATAGAATATGTTTTTGAATACCATTTGTTCGTAGATAGAGAACTAAATATTCTTTATCTATTAGACGCTTGTTGTATACAATTTTGAAAAAGTTATTGTGAAATACGCCATGTACATTTGTAACCACTTCACCGGTATTGCCTGTTCTGCCAAGCAGAATGTCATCATAAAGACAAATAACAGCTTTAGGTGGATTATAAACATAATGTTTAGGGTTTTCGGGATTATGTATTGATTTTGTAGTTATATACTCTAAAGCATTGTCCTCTGGTTCTTCTTTCCTTTTATCAATAGATATTTGTAATCCTTGTTTTAGATGTGAAATTCTTCTAAAAGACAAAGAAGCCCAGTGCTCAGGAATCTCCCCAATCCATTCCACGCCTGAATCTTTCATTTTTACATTAGGGTCTAAGCCCTTGGTAACCGCATTTTGAATGATGATTTGCTTGCGTTCTTTCAGCAGGGCTATCAGCTTCTCTTTTTGGGCTATGGCCTTGTCTATTTTGGCGGTTTTATCGTCTAAGAAATTGGCAATGGCGGTTTGTTCTTCTTTTTTGGGAAAAGGGAACAGAAATCTTCTGAAATCTAAGTAATTTATATTTTGTCTTAAGCCAGAACCAAGTCCATAAATCACTTTATTATTATCAATTGCTCTAAAGAGATAATGATAAAACTTAGGTGAAGCCTTTGTTTTAAACCGCAAGTTCAAGTAGGCACTTGTAATAATCCCTTCATAATTTGAAATTGAACTTCTCAGACTTACTTTGTCATTCTGTAAGTCAGTTGGACGAAAAATCAAATCTCCTTTATTTACTAATTGATAAGTTTCAAATGATTCAGGAACTAATCCTGTCAGTTCTTCCGGTGCTTTTACTCTTATGTTTCCATAACTAAGAGAAAGCACTGTATTTCGTTTCATTCCTTTATTTTTGTCTTTGCCTTCAATGATAAAACTTAACCCGGGTAATATCTCCCACCCCTCAGGAATTTCGCTCAACCATTCTACACCAGAATCTTTATAAGCTGGGTATTTTTGAAATGTTGCTTTCGTTGCTACCATGTCCATATATCAATTGCTTTAGTAGCCAATAAATTAGCTCGTTCTTCAATGGTGTCTTCATTCCACTGTTCCTTATCAAGAAATGCAGTGGTCATTTTCAAAGAAGAGTACTCTTTTAGCGTTTTCTTTTTGTCATCCCAAGCTTGGTTCCGTAGCTTACTATTCAAGTTTTTGGTAATAAGAGTAAGATTACCAAAGGTCAGTAGCTTCTGCTTGCGTTTATATTTTTCCAATTCGTCAAAGTCTGGTTCTCCCCAATTTTCTTCCCATTTTTTGGGCATCATATGTTCTACAGAAAACGATTTAGATGAAAGCGTTTTAGAGTCGGAATATTCAGAATCCAAGTCTTTCAAAGCAATAATAAACAGCAGTTCACCCGCTTGCTTATTGGAAAGCACACTGCTTTTAAACGCTTCTTTTATTTCAAGTTCTGTAGGGAATCGGTTTCCAAACTCTGTGAATGAGGCTAATATTTCTCGCAAATGTGCACTGCTAATGTCAACCGAAGTAGGATCTTCTTTATCAGTGGGCTTCTCTAAAGCTCTGATGATTTGGATAAAGAGGTTATTGTAGTTCTTAGTAGTGAATTTGCAAATCTGCCTTAATGCCAAGAAGGATTCTAACAAGGCAAATGCTTTGAGCAAATCTTTTTGGTCTGTAATGTTCTTGTACATGTACAATACCAATGGAAAAATAGTCGTGATTTCAAGGTTTTCCAGTAAGTGAAAAAATCGTTTTTCCGAATCGCTGAACTTGATTTCTACCAGTTCTTTTTCTTGTGGCATCTTTGAATAAATAGTAGCCAAGTTGCTCAGGCGCAACAAAAAGTCCTTTTTCTCTTCTACTGTTTTATCCTTTAAGTACAGTTTGTATTCCTTAAACAAACGGTCGAGGCGTATCTCTTTTTTGGTTTCGATAATTAAAAAGCAGTAGAGCAACAATTCCATGTTATCACGCTTCACTCTACCTGATGAACGCTCAGTGCTCCAATACTCAACTTGTTCTTCGTCATTTTCAAATACTGCCAACCATTTGCTGTCATAAAGTTCTACCAATGAAGGTTCTTTGAACATGTAGTTCTTGAGCAGTTCACCAATAGTGAGCCTAACGCCTAAAGAGTTGATGGTATCAAATATTTCCTGCTCGTCATCTTCTTTGTCCAGCAGCATACTAATGACCGGTATTTTGTGCAACAGCACCTGTTTGAGCATTTCTCGCTTCTGGTCATTGATGTCTGTTAGTTTTTCATGAAAATAGCTGTACGCTTGAAGAATAGAGCTGGAATCTTCCTTGGTAATGGTTTCTGGGGCTTCCATCACTTTTGAGAAATTTGGGGCGTCAATACGGCTGTGACGCATTCTATAATGGCGTTTGCCATAGCTATCTTCAAACCACAACAAACTCTCTAAGCTATTTTTTAGATTAGATAGTTCACCTGAAACTGTATCGGCAAGTGCTTTTAAGAAAATGGAAATGGTTGTCAATCGCTGTTGACCATCAATTAATTCCACCACATTCTCACTTAAGTTTCTGCTTTCCTTTTGTTTGGTGATGATTGTACCAATAAAATGTTCGCTGTTGTCCCCCTTTTCGTAGGCTTCCAGTTCGCTGAGTAAATGTTCCCAGAAAATCAACCAATTCTCTTCTGACCATACATAAGCTCGTTGGAAAAATGGGATTTCATATTGTAAGCTGCCTTGATAGAAGGACTGTAGTTTTTCTTTATTCGCGTTAATCATTGCAATGCCAAAATTTCTTTGATTAGACCTTCATTTAATTCTTCCAATTCCAGTATTTCCGAACTTACTTCTTCAATAGGTCTTAGTGGCTTGTGTTGATAGAAATACTTATTAAAGCTGATTTCATAACCAATTTTGGTCTTGTCTAGATCAATCCAAGCTTCCTCCACATGCGGTTTTACTTCTCGTAAGAAATAATCGTGAATGTTTTCTGCCAAAGGCACGCTTTCGCTATCACGCAGGTCGGTTTGGTTTTCGTAAATGATGTACTCATTTGGCTTTCCATTAGGGTAATAGCCGTAATCGGGTAGCTGTTCTTTAGTGCAATCCAAATGATGCAGCAATTGGTCTAGCTTGTCGCCACTCAGCTTTTGTGTTTTCTTGATGACTTTTTCGGCTACTTCATCATACCAGCTTACAGCGTTAAGAATTACATTGATCTTTGCAGCAGATATCTTTATCCCTTCTTTTTTAAGGAAATTCAATACCAGATTTCTAAACACATTGAAGTCATTAAATTCCCCTAAACCGATTTCCTGCATAAGCTGCTTAGCTATGTTAAGTATATCACGGTATTTTGTCCAATGTTCGGGTTTAGTAAGCTCAGTTCTATGTTTAGAACTCAAATTCAAATCGTTCGCTTCAGCCCATTCCAAAATCGCTTTAACATGATCCTTCAGGTTAGTATAAACTTCCTCCCCAAAAGTCTCATAAGCCCATTCCATAGGCTCTCGAATGGATTTGTCAAACCTTAATCCCGCAATACGTTCAGCAGAAAATTGAGCTTTCAGTCTAGCAGGACGGTCAATTGTTACTTTGTAATATCCAAAATCGGAGTTGTCAAAAACCTTGGCTGCCAAACCATCTTCGCCTTGTCGTTCAACCGTTTCGAAATTGGCATAAGCCTGCTGAATTTCTTTGATGTGGTCAGCTGTCAGTTCACAGTTCTTGTTGCCCAGATTCTTGCGCAGTTTGGCAAATCGCTGTGAAGCATCAATGAGTAATACTTTTCCTTTTCGTTTCGCTTCTTTGTTGTTATGCAACAACCAGATATAAGTGGTAATACCTGTATTGTAAAAGAGGTTGTTGGGCAATTGAATGATGCAGTCCAACCAATCGTTTTCAATGATATGCCTACGGATATTGCTTTCACCACCACCTGCATCACCCGTAAATAAGCTAGAACCATTATGAACCGAAGCGATACGCGATCCCAACGGACTCTGGCTCGTAGATTTCATTTTATTGACCATTTCCATCAAGAAAAGTAATTGGCCATCAGATGAACGAGGGGTGGCATCAGCTTCTTCTTCAGTTCCCCAATAATCTTTTAAGGAGATTACAAAACGAGGATCAATGATGTCTTTGCCGTCTTTGATGTATTTCAGTTCACTGCTCCATGATTTTCCGTATGGAGGATTGGAAAGCATAAAATCAAACGTGTTTCCAGAAAATTCATCAGTCGAAAGGGTAGAGCCAACACGAATATTCTCGGGATTGTTCTCCTTAATCATCATGTCGGACTTACAAATGGCGTAAGTCTCGTCATTGATTTCTTTACCGTACAAGTACACATCACCAATTGCCCTTATTTCACCTTCTTCATCTTTGATGAAATTCTGTGATTCGGTTAGCATTCCACCCGAACCACAAGCAGGATCATATATAGTCATTACAGGTGGCAATTGGTCTTTGATGGGGTCAAAAACGATGTGTGTCATGAGGTCAATTACCTCACGAGGGGTAAAATGCTCTCCAGCTTCTTCGTTGTTTTCTTCGTTAAATTTTCGAATCAGCTCTTCAAACACATAACCCATTCCCAAATTTGAAAGTGGCGGTAGCTTTCTTCCGTCTGGGTCTTCCTTTTCAAAAGGAGTGAGGTTGATATGAGGCGAAGTGAATTTTTCCAGTACATCCAATAACACATCTTTTGCGGCCATGTGTCGGACTTGGCTTTTCAGTTTGAACTTATCAATGATCTCTTTCACATTAGGGCTAAAGCCATTAAGGTAATCTTCAAAATTGGCTTGTAGTATCTGCTGACTGTTTGTGGCAGTATCGTAAAGGCGTTGTAATGTCCATTCGCTGGTATTGTAGAATACATATCCACTTGCGTCTTTCAATCCATTCTCATCCCATTCAGTAAATCCTGCCTCATCTCTTTGGAAAGCCAATTCTTCCATCACGGCTTCTTTGGTTGGTTCGAGCAAAGCGTCTAGCCTGCGCAATACCACCATTGGAAGAATTACATCTCGGTATTTTCCTCTTACATAAACATCTCTCAGGCAATCGTCTGCGATTGACCAGATGAAGCTTATTAATCTATTGTGTACGGATTGGTTCATTTAATTTCTGTTGTGCTTATTGCCTAATCTTTAGAATAAATGCCCATATTTTGAGCAAATTCAATCAAAATTTTAGTCTCGTTTGTCGATGATTTTGTATTTAACAATGAAGTTTCCCATACCTGACCTTCTAAGACCTTGTAATTCTTATTTCTTAATCACTTCATTTATGTATATATGATAGAAGTAAAATGAATAAAATACATCTACTATCAAAGTTTGTAATAATGATAAATCGTAAAAATAAAGGATGCTATCATTTTTATTTTAAATAACTAAGCTAGTTAAATTATTTTTACTCTAAACCCTCATAATAGAAATCCTTGCCAGATGACCTTGGCAAAAGCCTAACGGTTCTAGCTAAGTATACCTAACCACTTTGACAAGCATATCGTAAATAAAGGTAGTTTCTCCAACTTGATACACATGGTACGCATGATCGTTCTTATTGCCTATTTCTAGAATAGCTGTTTCCCCTGAATCAGGCTCTATATAAGTATCTTTTTCGTTTGAGTATATGGTTTGTATAATTTGATTACATACTCACATATAGGAGGTCTTACTAATACCTAAAGCACCTTATATCCACCTCAACCACTAATCCTTCCAGTTGGGATGGCTTTTAGTACTTACATACTTTTAATATTTTGATCTAGCAATATTAACTTGTAGAATCCGAATGTTTTAATAAAACAGAATAGTGTTGTTCTATTTCGGTATTGCTGTACCAATTAAAAATTAAATCCACTGTATTATTTATACTATCAATTTTGGGTATTACAGTAATTATGTTCTCATCAGCTAAATCTGTAAGACTAAGTGCTTTGAATGACTCTTTAGCTACCAAAAGTGAGTTTTTATAGCCAATAAATCTGCTAGCTAAATGTACTTCAGTCTTGTTAATATATCCTATTAAGGTAGAAGGTATATCTGATTCACTTTTATTAAAAACTAAGTCACTAGGCTTACTAGATTCCCTTCGATTGAAATCATTAATCCAAAAAGACATCCATTCGGGGTCGTGAGTAGCGTTCAACAACAAAATAGGAGTTAATCCTTTTGATATTACTTTATTCTCAAAATCTTTCAATTCATCCCAGTATTCTAACTCGTTCGTAATTTTTACTTTTCTGGTATTGATTTTACTAAAGGCGTCTTTCCAAATAATATTAGGCAAATTTTCTAATGTCAAATCATCATAAAGATCCATACTTGGACTCGGGGACTGTAAAACTGGATTAGTAAAACAACCTCTATTTAAATCATTATAAGTATAGGTGTGTTTTTTGAGTTTCTTATTTGTAAACTCGATTGAATTGAAAAGAGTTGAAGGAAATTCTTTAAGAATTTTATTTGATACTTTATCGGAGCTAGCCTTTTCTATAGCTAGAAACTTTTCTGTATCTAAATTTTGATTGAGAATTAAGTTATCCCAAACATCTTGAAACTTTGAATTAAAAACATCCAAGGCAAGCCAAAGAATTTCTATAGCCTCATCAAAGGAATAATTATTATTTATTCTCACTTCATCATAAAAGCCTTCGTATTTACTAAAATCTGGATCTTCAAGTGTACTTATCCAAACAGTAAGATCTCTTTTCATTCTAGTAACACCCGAAAGATCTCTCTTTATCCATTTTTCAAACTGATCATCGTATAATGAAACTGGATTCCACTGTCCATTAATCATCGAGAGCAGTGATAATAAAATACCATCCCTCATTGAATTTAATGTCTCACCCCCGCTAGCCGTGTAACCTCTTCCCGAAATCATATTTAAGAAATTTTGATCATAGACGCTTCCTATAATTGCATTAATTTTTAAGTTGTATTCCGAGTGTACATCAAACCCATTATAACGCATTCTTAGTATAGCTTTGAATAAGGTATTTATATCTGGAATCGGTCTAGGTTCTGGAATTATAGAACCAGTTTTAATTGGGTGATCACCATTTATAATTCTCTTAAAAACCTCCGTTATTAGGGAAGTATTCTCTCCATTACATTTTAAATACTGTTTAGTAAGCCAAAAAAGAAAAATGGAGATGCAGTCTACCCATAAATTCTTTATTGCAAGGGCAAAAACAGTAACCTTTTCATCCACCTGCTGATATCGCAAGCGGTCTAAGTCTAATTTCTCTTTAATTTCATTCCATTTTAGATTTAAAATTTCTTCTTGTACGAATTCCCAATCAGTTAGTACATGACCTACATTTCCATCTTCCAAACGCCTCGCGTTACGAAACCATTTTAAGATTGAATCCAATAAATATTCAGATCTAGTAATATCACCTACAATTAATGCATTTTTAAGCAACTTAACATTAGTTGCGAGATGATTTTTTAATAAAAAGTGTATAGGGCTTAATTTCCCCCATTCTATTCCAGATAGTTTGGTGGGAAGAATATTATTATTTTTAATTTGTTCCCAACTTCCAATAAAGTCAGTCATTAAATCCATATATACCGTTTGAAAAGGGGGAGAAAGTCTAGTGGGATGGCATATACTATGAGTTGGAGTTCCTTGGTTCTCTACCTTTTTAACCCACCATCTGGAAATTTCATAATCAATCTTTTTAAGAAGTAATACAATCCTATGTTTAATACTTGCATCCTCAACATCCTCAACGCGATAGTAAAGTTCTCTTGATGCAATCATAAGCAAAGAGATAAAACTCTTATTCTCTCCAATAATTTGGGAAGATTTCTCAATTAACTCATTATATACTTCAATCCATTGTTCATATTGGGGTCCACTCCATGAATTTTCTCTTCTAATCTTTGAATAATTTACTCCAGGAGCTTCACTACTTTTTATTAATAAGCTTACAAATTCGCTTAAATCATTTAATGTATCGTTAAAACCTTGTAGATCTCTGGACTGTAATTTGCGTAGAGATTCTGCCTTTAAATCTTGAAGTAAGGTATCAACATCTAATACGTTGGTATCATTAACCTCCTTAAAATGAAAAGCTAATCTAAATAAAACCTTTTGATACCAATTTATTTTACTTTCACCCTTAACTTTACATAATTGAATGTTGCCTTTATATCTATATCCAGGACGTACCAGTATTGCTAAAACCTGATTTTCTGATTCATTATTTAAGGCTTTTTTCGCCCAATCTTGACATGCAAGCTTTAGGAAAAAAAATCTAATGTTAACTAGCTCTCTTTCTTGGTTAAGTTGATAGTTCAAATATTCTTCGAAACGATTAGTTTCAGATTCGTAAATATAATCGGTTCTAATACTTAGTTTTTTCCCAGAAGCTGGATCAGTTTTTTGATGCTCTTTAATTTTCAGAAGTGAATTATCATCTTCAGAGCCTGAAAAGACTTTTGGCAATACTAAAGCCTTGAAATCGCATGGCCATATTTCATTTATTAAGTATTTTTTCAAACTATCCTTCCTACTTGATGGCCTCATATAAAGAAATGTTTGATACAGAAAATATGTCACTAAGACTATATTAAAATCTAAATATAATAAATCAAGATATATCCAGTTCAACAGTTCACTCTTATGAGTAGTCGGTAAAAAAATAAATTGAAGCCCCATAAGTAGAACAAGAAATAGAGAGCTTAAACCCGAAAAAATTGAAGCTGTATCATGTAGATAAATGTTTAGGTAGGATCGAGTGTCATTCCTTCCCTGAAGCAATAAGGAGACAAATGATATTACTATTGGATAAATTAGCGCTGCAATAGTGGTTTGAATACCCCAAATTGAAATAAAGTAAGTTGCTAAATCTGCCTTCTGAATATCTGAGAAAATTAACCAAGTCTGATACGGATGAAGAAGTTTATCTATTATTTTTATATTCAGAATAATGGTTATAAAACCAAAGGCTAAAAATATTAAAAATGACCTCTGTAAAGGTTTTTTGGATAGAAAAAAAAGAATTTGTTTTAAACTTCCATAAGAATATTGCTTTCTTAAGCTGCTATTAGCTCGCCATTCTCTTTCGATTTTATTTACATGGTAAGTAAGCGTATTAAATATTCCCCCAGTCATAGTCTAATTTTTTTTCTCGTAGGCTAATAAAAACATTGATTAAGCGCAATCAAAAATAAAGATAAAAGAGAACAGCATAGCTTTCTCTTTCGAAGCCTAAGCTCCATTCAGCGCAAACTCCTCAGGTGTTTTATAACCTTCACGTTCGATGACCCTTTGATAGTTTCCAGAAGGTTTTAGCTCAAAGTACGCCACTTGATTCTTTGAATCCTTATAAGGAAGTACGGATTCTATATTGGCATATACTTTACCGTCTTCTACTTCATTGTGAACCACAAGAATATTACAGCTCATCCCGATGTAGGCTTCTAAATCTACCCCTTCTTTGAGCTCGCTAGCTTCTAGCTTGTGTCCTCGGAAGCGTTCTAGATCCTTGCGTAGATTTGATTTCTCATGAAGGCTCCACGTATATCTTTTTGCTAAGATAAAATGGTTTCCTTCCTCATCCTGAAGTTGTGTTTCAAAGACTAGAGAAAGCTTGTGTTTGGTTCCGAATTTCGACTCTTGATGTCCAAGGTCAACAGCGTCAACGAGGACTGCGCTGTGCAATCCATCGTGGCAGAGTGGGAACTCTTTTTCTTCGTCTTTTACGATTAAGGGCATGATTGCCTCCTGTTTTAATGGACGGTAAACCGTCGGGTTGATGTTTGTTTAATAAAAGATTTACACAGCTCTGGGTGTGCTTTGCGGATAGCGGTCGTATCCAGACGGTTCTGCGAGGTGGATTTCCACTTTATAATTGGTTTTCCTGCACAAACTAGCTGCTCGGCCTCACCAAGTACTTCTTTTAAAAGCGTCTTGAGATACTCTTCGCTCTTTTCAATCTGCTCTTTGCGGTCTCGAATTTCGAGTAGCTCTGAGTAAAGTTCATATTGAGCTGGAGTCACCTCTTTTGTCGTGCGGTCCTCTGAGTCCGGATATAGAATCAAACAATCCTCTCCGTTTATAGGCTCGGGGCGAATATCATTAATAATATGTTTTGTCCACCATTCAACGGCTTTTACAAATAGGTCATCAATAAGCTCTTGATTTCGATAAATAAGAATAGGTTCATGGAATATTCCAGAATCTCTCTCCATAATGGCAAGGTAGCTGTATTTATAGCCTGTAAGGAACATGTACCACTGTATTTGATATTCCCAGCTCAAAGGATGAGAATTCTCTTCATTTTTCAACATTTGAGAAGACGTGCTTTTTATTTCAAGTACGCCAGGCCCCTTATGCAATCCCGAAGAAACAATTTGTCTATCGATATTACCTTTTAGAAATGGGAAACCCTCACATTCATAAGCATCAGAAATATTTCGGACTTTTAATCCAGTTGATAGAGTGAATTTTTCCGCAATCACTGGTTCTAAAATATGTCCCATTTCTGTAATTGGCGTTGAACCCTGAGGTTCCATTCGTCCTGTTTTAATCATCCAGAGCTGTAACGGAGTTTGAAATTTGGATTTTCCAAACGCTGATGCAAGCTCACTTCCGCCCAAAAAAGTTCTTCGATTTTTTACCCATTCAGCCGAAGGGATGTTGTCTAATAGTTTTGTTGACATAGTTTTTTTGTTATGGTGTTAGAAATAAAAAAGCCCTCCGATTACACGGAAGGCTTGTTAGGTTGCTCTTCGTTGGAAGAGTCAGGCTTGTCGGGAAGCAGTACTACCTTTAAAATTACTCGAAAGAGTTCGGATATGGCATCTACTAGTTCTTTCATTTTTTCTTACCTCCGGTGATCACAATTATCACAATTTGAAGGATTAGTTTTGGTAAACTCATAGGGCAAATACCTTACTCACATTTTCTTGGTATTTAGCCTGAAGACGAGGCTCCATTTCGTGAGAAATATGATTGGTAAGCCTGTTGAGGAGTTTCCATTGAGTTATGCGCCCAACTTCTTCCTCTGCGATACACTGCTCGGCAAGGCGTTTCGATATCTTGGTAGATACGCTCTCTACGAGTTGCTCATCCACGCGAAGCAGTTCCAATCGATTAATACGCTCCTGAATTTCAGGGAAGTATTCTCTTGCCTCAGCAAGCTTCTCACCTAGATTCTCGAAGGAGAAACCAGAGGTGTGACGGGAATAATATTTGGAAAGTATTTTCCCAAATACCATACCGTTCGAACAGATTGCACGAATGGCTCCGAAATAAAATTTCACAGATTCTTGCATGGAGTACGAGTTATGAATAAAAGCAGAGAGGGCAATATCAGACTCTCTATCACGCAGCCGAAGCTCTGGAAAAGTTATCTGAAGGCGCATACGCTCATTACTCACAAAAGAGTGCGAGGCATCGATCTTAAAAGAATACCCGCATGTTGCCAGTTGACGAAGAAGTTGATCAATCAGGTCGGAATTCTTCACAATCTTATAGGTGTCTTTCACAATGGAAATTAATTCGTTAGTGTCCTCACGTACAATGGCTTTGTAGTTATTGGATAGAAAGGTGTCCGGGTTTTCGAGGTTAATAATCGGCGAGGTAGCATCGTCTACAGCGACTGTACGCTGGGTGACTGGGAAACAATAGGGTTCTAGGTTCATTTGATTGGGATTAAGAATTACTGAGCATTATTGCTCATTGTTCTTATACCCAAAAAGAGCAGGAAATAAGTTATTTTCTGTTTTACTTTTACCTGTCTGCGAAGTTGATATTTTGTCGATTACCTCTATATTCTCATAGTGAATATAGAGTACTAATAAATCCACTTTTCATTTAATACAAGCAAATGATCGGGTTAATTGATTTTGAAATAATCTATGATTGGCAAGAGAAATGATATTAATATGGCAAAGAAGAAGAAGAAAAATAAAAGGAAAAAGAAACGAATAATAACTATCAAGACAAAAGATACCCCTACTGTCAAAAGTGGTAAAGAAAGGAAATCAGATTTAAGAGAAAAAGGCATATTTCTCCGTGATCATGCCAGAAAAAAAGATTCACAAAAAAGATTGAAACCAATTCAAAAAGATTCAAATCCGAATGAAAATATTATACATAGAACAATAAAAACTTCTTTTGAATCTAATAGAAAAAGACATTAATCAATGCAAAAACAACGACATTTCCTTAAATATTAGTAGGATTATTATGACAAAATATTTTGTTTAAAAAACTATCGAGGATAGGCAGATTTTTTCTAAATAATTACTTGATGAAATTCGAGAAAAATATAGCTAAAAAGCTTTTCAAGTAGACTCGAACACAGTTAGGGTTGTTAAGTATTGCAATTTTTATATTTCTCACTGCACTACCATTCTTGCACGGTGTCCATTGACGTAACCTAAGTTTTCCAACTGAGAATAACTCAGAATCAGTACCTTCACATCTCTAATAAATACCAGCTCTTGCCAGTGATGCGAGATGCGGTAAAAATCGCCCGGATCGTCGACTTCGCTGGCGGTAACCCGTTCGGGATAGGTTCGATATACGTTTCTTCCATTTTTTACTTAGAACATAACATTCCTGCATGAGCATAGCATCACCGAAAGAAGTGAAAATCAGGTATAAGAATAGAGATGCCTTGCATCCTAATCTTAATAAACCCCAATCATCATGCCATTAATAGCAGAGGTCTCACTAGCCTATAAATCTACTCAGCCAGTGGAAACATTACCTACCATTACCTGCCCTGAAGAGGCTGCCGAATATCTTCGATCAATTTGGGATAAGAATACCATTGAACTCCGAGAAGAGTGTATAATAGTTCTACTTAACAACGCCAAAAGAGTACTGGGTTGGAGTAGGATAAGTACGGGAGGAAGTACAGCAACTATTGTAGAGCCTTCGGCTGTTTTTCAGCTTGCACTACTTGGAAAAGCCAGCTCAATAATATGTGCACACTCACATCCATCGGGTAACCTTAAAGCGAGTACAGCAGATATTTCTATCACACGCCGTCTAGTGGACGCTGGAAAAATATTGGGAATAACTGTCGATGATCACATTATAATTACGCAGAGTGGATATTTGTCCCTTAACGATGAAGGTCTCATATAGAATAGAAGAGAGCTTGGCTCTCTTTTTAGCTTAACATCTTAGCTGGGCCAATTAAAATTTCTAGAAAAAAAATTCTGGAATCCGATTTCCAGGCCAAAAAGCCTTTAATCCTATAGGCAAATTTAACTCAAAGGATGTACACCAGGGTAGAAGGGCGGGGGTGGGTTATGGTACCTAAATCCGCAAGATTGAAATTAACTACTTAAAATAGGTAATGACTATCCTAAGCCAAAATCAAAACCATCGGTATCGTATGTTTCTTCGCTATCAAAGCCAGTTGGTTCAATCTCATGATCCAAATAAATATCATCTTCATTTAGATTACAGTTCTCCCCATACATCGAATTAGCTTCACCTGGAGACGTATGCATATTATTGACTTCAGAGTTCATAACATTTACTTCTGATGGCGAAAACGTAAGCTGATGATTGATCATATTTGGATTAACTTGATTACCCATTACACGTGTGAAATCCTGAGTGTGATCTAAACCCATCAAATGGCCAGCTTCGTGGGAAATACTGTTTGCAATAGCATTTGACACTTGATCTAAAGAAATATCTAAATGCTCGATTTGTGATTCAATATTATCCAATCTAATTTGTCCATTATCATTTGGATCTAAGCTACTCTGTTCAGCTCTACCCCAATAATTTCCTGGTTCAGTTGATGTGTTAGTCACTTCAATGGTTGAATAGTCACCAAACTTGGGACGCTCAAGAGTAAAATCAACTTGCACCTCAGAGAATGTTTGTTGCACTTTATTCAGTGCATCATCAACTACATCTTGTGAAATATGGGATTGTGTAGAATCAAAATTTGAAAAATCAATATAAATTTGCTGTCTATTAATTAGCATATAAACTATTCCTCGTAAAATTCACGGTCCAGTGTAATAAGTTCCTCTCGTAATTCTGAATAATATCGCTCTAAGTCATGTCCTTTACTCGCTATAATTGAACAATACTTTAATGCTGATTGAATAATATCGCGTTCCACTTTCGATTTTATACGCTCCATCGTATTTGAAAATACATTATGCAATACTGAATAAGTATTATCCCACTGACCTAGATAGTCCTGCCATTTTTCATCAAACTGCTCAAATGCATAGTCAATTTTTTGATCTTTCTTATGTTCCCCAAGAAGGTTGGAAATTAAGGCAGGAACTCCGATGAGCGGAAACAATCCTGCAAGAGCACCAGTACCAAAACTCTTCGCTATACTCCCCCAGTCTGTCTCATCCGACATATAGGGCTTAATAATTTGAAATTGGTTGGACACTTCTCTATGCAATTTTTCAAGTTCATTTAATTCATTATAGAACAGGCTAATGTCATCTTTAAAAACAGTATTAAATTTATTTTTTTCTATGACATATTTATCCTCCGTAAGTGAATATTTAGAAAGACTTTCATCTTTATATACGGATACCCCTAATTGTATCAATCCAGAGTATAAGTCTATTAAAATATTTGAGGATTCAATTATATTAGATTCAATATTCGATTTAAATGTTCTGACTTTAGAAAAGTTGATGGCGCTTGAAATGACATCAACTGCTAGGGCATCCTTATTACTTAAAATTTCTATTAGTTGATCATGTGCAACAACATATGGGTCGATAATGTATCCAACTAGATGCTCTGATATCGGGATAAAAGACTCTGTTAAAATTCCTTGAATGTGAACTAACTTGATATTATCACTCATAAATAATTGAATTTGTTAAGCACTGATTTTAAAGGGAATAGATTAATATAAATTTTTCAAATAAAGAACTATAGTTTTGGAAATTTATTAATTGGAGATACAATCAACCGTAGTGTGTGATTTCCATTGGATTTCTGTAACGAGCTAAATCACTAGGCAGATGTATCAGATAAAACCATAAGGCATAAATTCAGCTTATTAGAATAAAGAATAGAATCAAGTTTCTAGACAAAAATAAAGCCCCGGCTGAATGCCGAGGCTTTTGAAGACTATGAGTAGTATTAGTGCTTTACTTAGCAATATGGGTTCAATAATACTCTCATGTTTCTAATACAAATACATAATGCTTGTTTTCAAAGAAACCATCTTTCAGCATTACTTTAGCTAGACTAGCTAAAGAGTCAACCTCAGGGAACTCCTTTAACCAGTCAGCAATTTCCGAATTAAGTGGTCATTCATCATTTGGATTATCTTTGATTCAGGTAAAGAACTTGTTTTCATTACTATACATTTTGTTTTTTTTAGTTTTTGGCATTTATAGCACCTCTATTTTTATGTTTTAATGTTACGCCTGTAAAGTCCAGGCTTTTGTAAAAATCAGCTGGCATTTTGCCACGCTGAACCCCTTTTAGAATAAATGGGGCTTTTGAAGCAGAACGCTTCCATTTGTTTGTATGAACTATGTGACGGATGACATAGGGAGAAACACCTAGCATCTGCCCCGATTTATACATCCCATATTTGGTTCATGCTCGTTTGATTCTAGCTAACCCATGAGCTTGAATTAGCTTCGTATTACATGCATACGAAGTGTCTCGGTTCTTTCTTGTCTTTGGATAGTTATGATGTCGTTTCATTTATTTCTCTATATAGAGTTTATTATTTCATTTATAATTCGTGAGGTTTACCCTAGATATAACCCACGAAAATACAGCATAAGCTGAAGAGTAGGATGAGTGGGGTATGATTGGCTAACTTCGTTATACATACCCTATACTCTTTTTTCTTTTTATTAGTAATAGTAGACCCTACACACTCTACTATATTACATAACCTATTGTCATTCAGTAAGTTAACAAGTAGGGTGTCGCAAAAAGGAGATCCTACTTAGTGTCCACTAAGGAATATCAATTGGAAATCTTTTTTGTTTTACCCACCAATACTTTGATCCATTACTTTCAGTGTATTCAAATTGGTGTTTACTTAAGGCTACTCCAATCCTAATCTTTGCCGAATGTGCATTAGCAGGCAACTTATTGTTGTACACTTCTTCTAGAATCTCGGTTGCTCTCATTTTTCGAGAGCCTTGGGCATCTTTAGAAGTCTTATCGAAATATTTTAGCATGAGCTCCTCTTCGATAGTTTGTACTTCATAGCGTTTGTTCTCTGTATTAATCATTTCAATATCCTTTCCGTCAAACCAATATTTATACTTTGATTTAAACATATGTAATGACTGTGCATACACTTTGTCCATGTCCAGCTTATTAGTATAATCTATAGATGTAACAGACTGAATTAAATATCTACGGGACCCTGATGGGTCATGTAATATTGTATCGTGATTAACTGAGCCACATAAACTTGCATGTCGAATCATTTTTACGGCATATCTTGCGTAAGGTCTGCGAATTCTAATATCTGATTTTGTAATCATTTCTTTTAAGGAACTCTCTTTGTACTTAGAAAGTGAGTCTAGTTCATCAAGCATACAAATTAATGTCTCTGCAAGCTGAATAACCGAATCTTTGGATTCTGGATTTAGATTCCCACTATAGAAATAAGTCTTTAGCGATTTTGGAATCAGATTAGTCATAAAAGTACTCTTACCGATTCCTTGACCACCCTTAAAAATCAGTACCGTCTGATTCACAATATTATCCTCTATTGCACAAGCCACAGTAGCTACTAGCCAACGTGTCAAACAAGTCAACCAATAGTCCTTATTTTCTGTTTGAACCTGTTCGGCAAGTTTGCCAATCCAGTCAATGCCGTCTCATGTAGAAAGATTATTAAAATAATCCTTAAATGGATGAAAACGGGGGACAAAATCTGACTCTAAAAGCCCATAAAGCTTCTGTACTGGAAATTTTGCTCCCCGTTTTGAAAGCTCGCGATAAATGGAATTAAATTGGTAGTCTTCTAGAATTACCCACTCATTATTCCACTTCACTTCTGTTTTTCCTAGTACATCATTGAATCTGAATTGGTAGGTATATTGAAGATATGATTCAACTTCATCAGCTTTATAAATGGGGCGACGATCCAATACTTTCTGTATGATTCTTTCTCCATACGTACTACCATCAGAATAATGCGTTTTATCCCACTTAGGGCGCATAAGTTTTGATTTTCGAAAGACTTGATCGATAAGATCTGGACGGAATGATGCAGCATAGGCAATCATTCAAGTCAATTCATAATCAGAGAGGCTATGATCGTCATTTTTGAATGATAAGTCTCCTCTGTAATACAAAGCATTAAATTTTATTCCTTGCTTTCCTGATGCGAGTTGTTCAATGATTCGATCTTCTTCAACTGAATTAAATGATTCAACTGGTTTATGAGACTGACCATCTTTTTTTTGTGTTTTAGATTCACCAAACTGGAACTTGGATAGATTAACTTCGCTAATTCTGGACGCTTCTTCTAAGGGAATTCCAGTCATCGTGAAGTATCTAGAGTGATCATACACTTCTAACGCCTTAAATCCCTGATTAACCATTGATTGTTTATTTCGGAACCCATCAGGTAATTTACCTCGTATAATAATATGAATTCCAGTTCCACTTGGAGACACTTCTGTATAGGAATTACAGAATTCAACGAGCTCCTCTACAAATGGATTTAGTTTCCCATCTTTTAGACACCCATCACAGTCTATTCCGATATATGGGTCTTCGCTAGTAAATACAAAACCAATTCCAGAACAATTTGGAATACTTGTATTAGCTAATGCCTTAACACAGTCAGTTAATTTACTTCAAGTTGTTGGATTATTTGTTTTAGCATTCAAGCCATTCGGTTGATATGGAACTTTGCTTTTGTTATGACATACTCACTGAGGGAGTAATGTTAATTCTTTAGGTATGTTATCGATATTCAATTTGTAACCTCTCTTGGGTATATTTTTATTTTTATTAATTCGTCTATATGACTACTTATAATGTTAACTATTGGAAGTGATTTGTCAAGTGAATTTGAAAAATATTTATAATAAACAGCTACCTATTTCTAGGTAGCTGTAATGGTTAACTATTCATTGAGTTCTTCAAGCCTTACAAAATTTCTTACGGTTTCTAACATAGATTCCTCCACATTAATGTGATATCCTTTATACTCTCCTCGTTTCGGGCAACATAGGTTGGAGCACTTCCATTTGTTAGGATTAAAAGGGTATTTGTAATTATTAAATTCACCTATCAATTCTGAATTCTCTCGAATCTCGATTACTTCTTGCCGGAGATCGTAGATGTTGAGGAGGGCATTTAAAACCCAATCTCTACTATACCGATGTTGGAGTAGGTAGTATTTTTCTGCTGTATCAGTAGATAAATTGAGGCTGAATACGTACTTCTTAGAGTTTCCACGATATGTCCTCCCACCGGTATCTAGCAAGAATTTTCCATCATCAATGATAAAATACTCATACATTTTAGGAACTTGAGAAACAATGTAATTCTCTTCTATTTCAAATTTGTTAAGCTTATTTCCATTAATGCTACCTGATTCAGTCGCTAGCAAGGCATGTATTCTTAAAACCTCTAAATCCGCTTCGAATATTTCAAAAGTCATAGATTGCATATTTTTCATTTTATTCATTCCCACCAACCCAAAAAGGGGTTGGTGGGAATGAATAATTTTATTGTTCATCGTTACTGGTGTCGTCTGAGTTCTTTTCGCTATTAATTTGCTCCCTCTTTTCTTTTAGGAGCTTGCTAACATAACCCTGACTGATACCATCCATTAACTTGGCTATCTCATCTTGGTTATAGCCATCTTGACTGAGCTGCCAGACCTTTTCCATCTTTTCAGCTTTAGATTCGCGGATTGGCTGATCTTCTGAAAGGGTATAGAAACCTTCTTTGGTTCCATACTCTAGATAAAAGGAGTTGCTATCTAGGTCACGCCCTTGGATATCCATCTTTAGAGTACCTCTTCGGCTAGAAGAGCTTTCATCACTAACTCGGGATAACACAATTACATTATCACATGCTCCTACCAGTCCTCTAGTTCCAGATATAGCATCCAGTGTAGATTTCGAGGATTTTTTATTTGTATGGTGCACCACAATAATTGACGTTTTGGTGCTATCGGCTAACTCTTTAAGTCTCTTTATCAGCGTATACTCTTTTTTATAGCTACCTGTATCTTCAGGTTTTGCCACGCGTTGAAGAATATCGATAATAACAACCTCATAGCCCTTACTCTTAATGAGAGCCTTTATGGTATTGATACTATCCGTATTTTCACTAATACTTGTCATAAAATGCAGGTTTTCAGGAATATTAATACTCCCTAGAATACTTGATTGAGTAATTTCATTTAACCGTTTTTGCAACCTTCTATTATTGTCTTCCAAGGCCATATACAACACATTACTTTTACGGGTGTTGAGTTTAGAAAAGGCCTTTTGTCCTGTTGCCATAGAATATCCTATATATGTCATAAGATATGATTTGCCCACTTTTGGAGCCGCTGCAACTAAGGTTAGACCAGGAACAATCAAATGCTGAATATTATATTTTAGGTCTTCGATCGATTTGTTTAGAAGTTCGAAAGCACTGATGATTTTACTTTTTTTACTCATCTTTCCACCTCCGAAAGTCTAAAGGATCGATCGAGCAACTTCCGTTCGAAATATTTTCGTCTTCCACCTTTCAACTTAAGTGATGGGATAAATCTTATATCGGATGTTGGTAATCCGCTTCTGTTCAACAGAGTCTTGGCTTTGACTCCGTAGATCATCTCAGCCTGCTGGGCGGTGATGAGCTTTGTATTTTGTGGTTTTTTCTGATTCAATTATTTCTGACTTGATTAGCATGGCTTAATTGCCATCCCAAAAACTAACAGTAGAATCAGACCTTTAGGATTTCAGTAACGGTATTTGCAATTCTTGTCTTATTAAATAAAAACAGATTCTTAAGGAATTGAATTTTGATTAAATAAATAGAGTTGGGAAAAGAAGGAAAGGAGGGAATGATTATTTTGAGTGAAAAGGTAGATTATTAGTTGTACCCATTACGTTTTAAATAAGCTCTAACAGAGGCTTTATTTAACTTTTCCCCATTCAAATCTTGTGAGTACAGAACAATCATTTCAACAAGTGTACCAATCTTTAATTTTTTAAATTCTGGAAATCGACTAAGTAGACTGTCGAAAGCATCTTGGATAGAATCAAATTTAACTAAGGTAAAAGGTCGGTCTGTGGGAAGTTTGGCCTCAAATTTATTCAAAAACATGAAAGTATACCGAGATCTAAAGTAGTCATCAGCATAGGTATGGATTTCATCGATAAGCTCTTTCGAAATAGAGATAGGGAAGTTTTCCAGCACGGTTGAATATGGAAATCGCTGATATCTAGTATGCACTAAATGTTCGTTAAGAATACTAGAAATAACTTGTTCAATATTTTTGTGAAGCGTATCAAATTCTGCCAGATCAATTGTGTTATCTGGAGTTTCTGATTCATTTTTATGCTCTAAATTAATATGCATTATCTCACTAGCTATCGAAAACTGTTCACTAAACTCTTTATTAAGGTTCGCTATCCAAGTAGTCCATTCCTTAGAGTTATTATTAATATATAGCCTAGAAAATCCTTCAAGATTGGATTCGAATTTTTGATTAATCCCATGAGGTTTATAAAAAACTCCCATATATGATTTATATACTCTATGGCTAAATGTATTACAGGTGTTATAATCTCTATGGTAATACGTTGAGTCTAGGTAGTCTATAAAGACGACCTGCCAGTAGAGATACTTTATATCAGATAGCTTACGATACTCTCTTTGATAATTTTCCCACCGAAAGTTTGAAACGTAATTTCTAAAGTTATGTATCTTTTCAAGGCCAATCATTTACCAGGTGTTGATTTCATACGGTTCACAGTGCGTCGTATAGTTTCTTTGTTTAAACTTGAGTCATCCTGTTTTCTATATTTTAGATCAATTAGGTATATAATTCTATCTATTGGCGAGCTTAGTAAAGCTGGATTCAGGGAGAGCTCTTTAATCACAGCCTCTTTTTCCCCCTTGATGCTATGATATAATTTAAAATTTTCGGTTTTCCCATATTCAACAAATGAATTTAAAAACATAGTTAATTCTAATTCTATAAAGTGAATAAAAAGAGATTCAGAGATTTCTGTAAAGAGTTCTAAATGTGATTCAATATCTATCGCATTAAAAGCCCAAAGACTTGGGACAGGGTTTATTACAGGAAAGCCTCCTTTTAATGAAGTAAAAATATCAGTAATAGGGGATTGGGTATCATTAATAATAGTAAATGTATCTAAGTCTATTAAGTCAGGATAACCTTCATCTAAATTATATTTGAAATCATGAAATAGTTTCGAAAGTTGATGGTAATTATCCTCAAATCTTTTATTGTAGAATTCAATCGGATTAGATGTTAAGAATTCTGAAATTTCTGTTCTTGTTTGACCAATAAATCTAGTAGCCTTAAATGTCCAAATAGACTCAAATCGGAAAAAGAGCTGACCATATGAAAGTGTAAAATCGCTCCAGTCATTTATTGAGAATTTATAGCTGTTAAATTCGTGTAAAAGAATTTGAAAGAATAGATCGTGCAACTGCTCTACAGGCTTATCAAAAGAACGGCGATAGTTAGTTATATCCATCTGAATTTATATTAACCCTAATTTTCTTGCCTTCTCAGTTAAATCCTCAGGTACTAAGTGCAAGTATCTTTCTGTAACCGAAATGGATGAGTGACCTAACATTTTTTGGACTTCATGAACACTAAAACCTGCTTTTAATAAATAGGTAGCACAAGAGTGTCTTAAACTATGAAAATGTATTGAATCAGAGAGCTCTGTGAGGGTAACGAAATCTTTAAATACTCTAGATACGGTACGGTTCGTCATTCTTATTGAATTATTAGGCATGGATTTAACAGACTCAAAAACGAATCGTTCATTTCCCGAAGTACTTATCTCGGCCCATTTTTCTAATACTTTAAGTGCAGGGTTTAATAATACCGTTGTTCTAGATTTACCACCTTTTCCACTAACAACACTAACTTGGCGACCATCAAAATCTATGTGCTTCCATTTCAGGTCTAGTAGTTCACTTTGTCTTAGTCCAGTATAAAATGCCGTTGTTATGAGTGGCCCAAACCAAAGTTGACGTTGCTTATCGTAGTTTACAAGTTTCTTACTCTCTTGAACCAAGATGTAATCTCTGTTAGTTTTAACAACATGATTAAGTTCATCTTCCGATATAATTTGATCCTTTAACGTTTCTGGAACCTTTTTAGGTTTAATATCAGCAGTTAGGTTCTTTCCGTGTCCTTGTTTTTCTAACCACTTAAAAAATGTTTTTAAATGACGAAGGTAGTTATTCTGTGTAGCTATTGAATATGTTGGTTTAAATACAAACTTAGTAATGTCTTCAATTCGTAAAAGATCAGTCATCATAGTTGAACCTACTGATTCATTGAAAAGATTCAAAACCATTTTGTAGTGCTTTTTAGTCTTATCAACTATGTGAGTAGCCTCATCAAGAAATTGCTGAATGAGATGGGACAATAACCTATTTGAAGATGTCTCAGTATCTTGATTCTTCCAAGAATCAAAGTTAAAGCTTTGATACACATTAATTTTGCCAAGTTGTTGGTCAGCTAAAAGACGAGTTTCTAACTGTTGCGCAATTCTTTTATTAGAAGTTTTTAATGAGAACTGTTTCTCTTCAACTATCCCGTTCTCCATTCTCCTAAAGCGAATGTTGTAATATTTAGAGCTCTTCCTTTTATATATGTGTGCCATAATTAAGATAAATTTATGTACCCCAAAATGTACCCCAAATTTGGGAGATTAGGGAATTAAATATATGCTGAGAAAATAATGGACATAAAAAAAGCCCTTCAGAAGTTATCTGAGGGCTTTTTAGTAGTACACCCGACAAGAGTCGAACTTGTAACCGCCTGATTCGTAGTCAGGTACTCTATCCAATTGAGCTACGGGTGCATTTTGCTGTTTTGGCAAGACGCCAAAGATAAGGACTTCTACTTACGTTCACAACAAGATTTTGAAATTTAGTTGTTTTGGTGATGTAAATGTCGCCTATGTGATTAGGTTGAACTCAATTTAATCTTTCTTAGAAAATAAAAGCTTTACACAATCACTTGGATTACGCTTCCTTTTCGCCTAGATATTCAAGGGATAGAATAGTTACATCATCAGATTGGTTGGCTTTACCCATAAATTTTAATACATCAACCACTAGGCTTCGTACTAATTTGTCGATACCGTCGGTGTGGTGTTTAGCAAGAAACTCCTCCAGCCTAGGTTCTTCATACATGTCTTCTTCAACATTCATGGCTTCGGTTACGCCATCGGTAAAAAGTAGAATTTTATCGCCAGGATGTAGTTGTAGCTCGTTGGTTTCGTAGGCAATACCTTCAATTTTACCAAGCAGGAGACCAGAAGTGTTTTCTACTTCTTCTACATCACCATTTGCACGAACTATATAAGGCAAATTGTGACCGCCGTTAGAATAGCGCACTACACCAGTTCGCGTATCCATCACTCCATAAAAAACGGTCACAAAAGTTGTTAAATCGCTTTCTGGAATTAGCATGGTGTTAACGGTGGATAAACATTCAGCTGGATCGTCAATCTGCGAGGCAATGGCTTTTAACATGGTTCTAGAAACGGCCATGTAGATGGAAGCGGGAACGCCTTTTCCTGAAACATCACCAATTACAAAGCCAAGCCGGTGTTCATCGAGAAAGAAGAAGTCGTAAAAATCGCCTCCCACTTCTTTTGCGGTATGCATCTCTCCGTAGATATTGAATTCCTTACGGTGTGGAAAAGGAGGGAAGACTTGAGGAAGAATTTTTTGTTGAATACGTGCCGCGGTATCTAAATCAATTTGTACTGCAGCTAATGTTTTTTTCTGCTGATGTGCTTCAAACATATAGCGTATTTCATTCAATCCCTTTTCTATAGTGATTTCGAGGTCACGAAAGTCGATGGGTTTTGTGATAAAATCAAAAGCCCCTCTGTTCATGGCGGTGCGGATGTTTTCCATATCGCCGTAGGCAGAAACAATCACCGTTTTAAGAATGGGGTTGTTGAGTTTTTGAGATTCAGATAAAAAAGTAAGCCCATCCATTTTGGGCATATTGATGTCAGAAAGCACAAGAGAGATGTCGTCGGATTCTTCGAGCATGGCAAGGGCTTCTTCGCCATTTTCTGCAAAACAAAACTCATATACATCTTGTTGTATTTGCTTACGGAAGCGTTGTAAAATAAGCATTTGAAGATCTGGTTCGTCGTCCACAACCATTATTTTGTGTTGTATCATAATATGGTATAAGTCTGCTTAGCGTTTTTTCTGTTCTTCCAGAAGTTGGTGTAATTCTTGCTTTAATGAATTAAAGTCGATGGGCTTGGTGAAAAATTCTTTGGCCCCAGAGTTAATGGCACGGTCGTAATTTTCACTGTCACCATAGGCTGAAATCATGCTCACTTTAATTTTAGGAAATTGAGCTTTAACGGCTTCCAAAAGCTCAAAACCCGTCATTCCCGGCATATTAATATCAGAGAATATGTAAACAACATCAGGGGGCTGGTTGTTATGTAAGAGTTCTAGAGCTTCATTGCCCGAGAAAGCGAATTCGAGTTCTAAAAGACCTTTTTTAACTTCAGCTCTAAATTTTTGACGAAAAAGCATTTCTACATCCCGCTCATCATCTACTACTAAAAACTTCATTCTTTAAGCCCCATTTTATGTTAAATATATATTAAACCGAGTAAACTCGTTGGTTTTTGTTTCAATCTCCAAAGTGCCACCATGCGCTTTGATAATATCGTTTGTTATGCTTAATCCAAGACCTGTTCCTGCGGTACCTTTTTTTGTGGTAAAGAATGGCTGTAGGATTTGATCTTTGATACTATCAGGTATTCCTGGGCCATTGTCGGAAATGGTAAGGTGAATGCCCCCAGATACATTTTTTGTACTAACTGTTAGCTTTGGCTTGTAGTTAGTTGGTTCAGCATTGTATTTTTCTCGCATGGCATCGAAAGCATTATTGCACAAATTAACTACCACTCTACTGAAATCTTCAGAAATAAGTGGAATCTCAGTCAAAGATTCGTCTAAATCGAGCTCAATGTCCACATTAAACGGATTTTTAGCGGCCCGCATACCATGAAAGGTGAGGTTTACAAACTCTTTTAGGAGCGCATTAAGATCAGTGGTTTCTTTTTTGCCAGTGCCTCCTCGAGAATGCTGAAGCATGGATTTCACGATAGAGTCGGCACGAGATCCGTGTTCTTGAATCTTTTTGAGGTTTATTTCAATATCATTCATCAACTCGGAAATTTCATTGAAAGATCCTTCTTGTTGAGTCGAATCTAAACTCGTTTTCACACTTTCGACTTCCTCTCGCAGTTCCTGTAAAAGTTCTACTGAGAGTTCTGAAAAATTGGTCACAAAGTTCAAAGGGTTTTTGATTTCGTGAGCGATGCCCGCTGTTAGCTGTCCAAGGGAGGCTAGTTTCTCTTGTTGAACGAGTTGCTGCTGCATGCTTTTGAGCTCGCTTAGCGTCGCATTAAGCTTCCGGTACGCTGATGCGTTATCGATAGCTATAGCAGCGTAAGTAGCTAAGTTTCGAAGAAGATTTACGTGATACTCTGTATAAGCATTTTTACTAAAACTCTGGGTAGTAAGAACCCCAATAACTTTTTTATGGTGGACTAGAGGTAAGTATATCACGGATGATGATTCTTCCCCTTCAATAGGCTGGTGGTATTCCTTAAGGTATTTGTGTTGTTCTTTTTCGAAATCTCCAATGATGATTTCTTTGTTGTTTTTAAAACACCATGCGGCAAGTCTACGGCCTTCGTCAAGTTGGTTTATATAAGCGGGAAGCATTACTCCTTTCTCTTTAGTAGCGGGGAAGTCAAGACAATGGTTTCGCTTGTTGTAGATTCCAATGCCAAAAATAGCGGCGTCCATCAGAGCGTTTACATTTTCGTATACCGTTTCGATAACGGTATCTACAGAGAGGGTAGAAGTGATAGCTTGGCCGATTTTACTAAGTTGTTCAGTATCAGCTCGTCGTTTGTTTTCGGCTTCAGCTCGAAGGCCTGCTTCTTGTAATGCCGTTCTTTCCTTTTCTTTTACAGCCATACGTTTACGTTGAATACGATCAAAGCCAAATATGAGAAGCCCAAGAGCTAGAGCAAAAAGAATATAAGCCCACCAAGTGTTATACCAAGGTGGTAAAACAGAGAGCTTGATGGAGACGCCTTTTTCATTCCAGATTCCATCAGCGTTTGAGGCTTTTACACGAAAAGTGTATGTACCTGCGGGTAAATTGGTGTAGGTAGCGGTTTGTTTGTTCCCTACATCTGCCCAATCTTTATCAAAACCTTCTAGTTTGTAAGCATATTGGTTTTTTGCTGAGTTTGCAAAATGAAGGGCTACATAATCGAATGAAATCTCATTCTGATTGTATTTTAAGGTAATTAATGAAGTTTCAGATAGAGACTTTTTAAGAGGAGAATTGGGACCAACTTTTACAGATTTATTAAAGAGTTTGAAATCTGAAAGCACTACTTGGGGAGGAGTTTCATTTATATGAAGTTGCTCAGGAACAAAAGCAGTGACCCCTTTGGGACTTCCGAAATATAAAATTCCACCAGTACCTTTTCTAAATGCATTTTGATCATACTCAAGTGCCATAAGTCCGTCATCTAATCCATAATTTCGAAAAGTATTGGCTTCTGGATCAAAGTTACTGATTCCATTATTGGTACTCATCCAAAGTGTTCCGCTATTGTCGAGGAGTAAACCATATATGGTGTTATTTGAAAGTCCTTCCTTCTCTGTAAAGTGTTTTGCAATTCCAGTTTTCGCATCAAATCGGTTTAAACCACCACCCTGTGTGCCAATCCAAATTATCTCAGGTTCATCCGGTCTAATAATTATAGCCGATATATTATTATTATTTATACTATTAAAATTGTTGGGATTATAAGATGACTGTAAAGAAAATTGATTTAATGTATCGACTTTGAATAATCCGTCATTGGTTCCAATCCATATAATACCATCATTATTTTGATAGAGACTCAGCACAATAGGACCTGTGTTACTTGTGTCAGCCGTTAACTCAATGGGAGTAAATTCTTTTGTTCTTACATCAAATTTGTCTAAACCTGCTCCACTTCCAATGATGAGAATATTTGAATCAAGTAAGCTAGGTTCAAGTGCAAAGATATTGTCCCTCCCGAATTTATCCTGGCGAAACCATTTCCCTTGGTCTGTTTTACGATTTAATAAACTCAGCCCAAAAGAACTTCCAATCCAAAAATTTCCTTGAGCATCTTCCGCAAAAGTTCGATAGGTGCCAGGTAGAATACTGGTTGTATCATCCTGATTATAGCGAAATTGGGTAGCTTTATTCTTGGTTCCGTCCGATTTAAGACGAGTTAGAATATTAGATCGAACTCCAGCATCGCTTCCTATCCAAAGTGAACCTTCTTGGTCTTCATACACGCCCCATACAATTCCTGGTGCGATACTCTCAGGGTTATCTGGCGAGTATTTGAGGTGGGAAAAGTTTACCGCAGCTGGATTGAATTTACTAAAACCTTCAGTGGTATAGCCAACCCACATAGTGCCTGATCGGTCTGTAAACAGGCTAGAAACATCATTTTCAATTAAGCTGTTTGGATCACTTTCATCTTTTCTATAAGTGGTAAATTCTCCTGTACGGTAATCAAATCGAGCAACTCCTGCCCCTGGACCAGCTACCCAAAGTATGTTTGGATCGGCAGGATCAGGAGAGACGTCATGTAAAAAATTAAGTGGATTTGTCTGTTGTCCAGTATCTGGAGAAAGTAAAAACCGTTCATTTGAACCATCTGATATATTAAATCGAAGAAGCCCATTTCCCGTGGCTAGCCAAATAATTTCCTTTTCAATAGGAGATTTATATACCCCCAAAACGTTGGCTTTATCCCCATATCCTTCTGATGATAGAGAATCGCTAAGAAAACGAGTGATTTCATCTGTTTTAGGATTAACTCGGCTTATTCCATTGCTTGTTGTAACCCAAATCATCCCAGCTTCATCTTCAAAAATCGCAAAAGTTGTATGAGCTGAGATGGTATTTAGATCTTCATGGACATGCTTGTAGTTCTTAAAAATTCCATCTTCAGTCGCTTTCATGCGACTAATTCCGTTATTGAGTGTTGTTACCCAAAGGTCTCCATTTCGAGCTTCTAGTGTGGAAAAAGTTCTATCACTTGAGATAGATGTGCTATCATCGGGGTTGTGTCGGTAGTGGGTAAATTTTTCCGTGGTGCGATCCATTCTGTTGAGTCCGCCACTTTCTGTTGTTACCCATAGGTCGCCACTTTCCACTTCTGTAATCCCCCAAACCCAATTATCTGAAAGAGAGGTAGTGTCGAATGGAGTAGAAGCATAAATTTTAAACTCCTGACCATCGTAACGATGAAGCCCACCTTGAGTTGAAATCCAGATAAATCCTTGTTCATCTTGAGTAATTGAATTTGCACTACCTTGAGCAAGCCCATTTTGAATCCCTACATGTTCAAACCGTAAGGTTGGCGCTTCACTTTTTAAAATGGAAGGTTTTATTTCCTGTTCATTTTGAGCCTGCACTGTTATAGATATTGAAACTCCCAGTAGTAATTGGAAGGCCAAAAATTGGGTGAATCGGAGAGAGTGCAGTCGTGCGGTTTGTAATACCCGTTTCATAGATTATTCTTTTGATACTGTTGAAAAATGAGAAGAGTTGCTTTTTTTGGAGAAACAGACGTCAATAGCCCACGCTATAGATTTAATAGAAATGCTATAAATGGAATTGTTGATATTAATACTCATTAAACTGGTAGGTTGATGGTAAATGTTGTCCCTTCACTTAGCTTACTTGCTAAACTAATTTCGCCACCATGAGCTTTAATAATATCATTGGTAATTGAGAGGCCGAGTCCAGTTCCTTGCGTTCCTTTTTTGGTAGTGAAAAAGGGGACAAGGATTTTATCCTTAAGCTCATCTGAAATGCCCGGGCCGTTGTCTTCCATTTCGAATGAGATTCCATTTTTATCGCTTTTAGTACGAACGGTAAGTTTGGGTTTATAAGGAGGAACTTGGGTTTTACTAATAGTAGCAATTTTCTCTCGCATAGCATCAAATGCATTATTTGCTAAATTGAGAATTACTCGACTAAAATCTTCCACTATGATGGGGACTTTCTCCAAGTCTTCTTGTAGCTCCAATTCAATAGCTACATTTATAGGAGTTTTACTAGCTCGCATACCGTGGAAAGCTAGATTCACATATTCCTTTACCAAAAGGTTAATATCGATAAGTTCTTTTTCGCCACTTCCACCTCTAGAATGCAAGAGCATTGATTTAACAATGCCATCAGCTCGAGTTCCATGCTCGAATATTTTTTTAAGATTGGCCTCTATGTCCGATAAAATTGCATCAATATCATCACTATTAGCGCTGTTAGTTGGAATTAATTCACGTAATTCTTCAAACAATTCGAGGTTTAAATCCGAAAAATTATTAACAAAATTAAGGGGATTTTTAATCTCGTGAGCAATTCCTGCGGTTAGTTGGCCAAGCGAAGCCAATTTCTCTTGCTGTACTAGTTGTTGTTGTGCAGCTTTTAAATCAGTTAAGGCAGATTGTAGCTTTTGGTAGGCTTCTGCATTTTGCATTGCAACACCAACATTTGCAGCTATTGTGGTTAATAGACGTTGATCGTACTCAGTAAATCGATTTATTGTGCTAGTTGATTGAACACTAATTACTCCTATAGCTTTCTTCCCCGCCATAATAGGAACCCCAAGGTAAGACATGGCCATAGTGCCCCTTTTCTCAGCCTGAATTTTGTCATACGCTTTGTCCATATTTTGATTAATCAAAAGAGGCTCTTTTTGAAGTATGATTTTTTCAGTAATTCCGTTTCCAAAGGGACGAGATTGAGTTTCGTCGCCATAATAATATGGAAAGTTTAACATGTTGGTTTTGAGATCGTGGATTGCTAAATAGACAATATCGGCTTTAAATGTCTCTAACATTTGTTCGCCAACTAGCTTGATAAGCGCATCAAATTCCAGTTGAGAAACCAACGCTCTACTAATATTATTTACAGTATCTAGTTCACTTGCACGTTGTTCTGTCTCGGCCAACAACCGTGTAGTTTCATTAAAAAGACGAGCGTTTTCTAGAGCCACACTCATGCTATTTGTTAACGTAGTTAGGAGACGAAGATCAGATTCGTCAAAGGCATTTTCCTTTTCCACATTTTGTAAACTCACAGACCCAACGGCGTTGTCTCCTACAATCATCGGGACAAAAATGGCAGATTTAGGCGGTAATCCTTTACTTACCCCTCTTTCAGTATCACCATATTTTATAGCTGTTTCTAAATAGTTCTCATTAATTAATATGGGTTCCTTTGTTTTTATCAGATACTTATTAGCCCAGATAAAAGGGCGAGGTTCGTTATAAAGACGTTCACCATTTTCAATGGCATATTCCCAAGTCTCTATCCCATCGGTGTGATTAAAGGTGCGAATCAAAAGTGTTTGTGTATTCAAGACTTCGCAAATTCTATTTCCTACGAGCGCATAAATGGCTTCCATATCCATTTCACGAACTAAACCTTCTTGCACGCTATTAATTACGGCAAGTTCAGCATTTCGTTGTTCGGTTTCAGCAAGTAACCGTGTAGTTTCATTAAAAAGACGAGCATTTTCTAGAGCAACGCTCATGCTATTTACTAAAGTCTCAAGTACGCGGATATCAGAATCGTTGAATGCATTATCTTTATCAACGTTTTGAAGTGTGAAGTAGCCAATAACAGAGTCGCCCACCATCATTGGGACAAAAATGGCAGATTTTGCGGAACGGGTTCCAGGTAATGGTTTAGATACTTGCTCATTAATCTCGGAAATGGTTCGATCTGCTTTTTCACTCAAGAGAATCGAAAGGTGTTCATCGATTAGTTTTTGGCGAAATATATCTATCGGACGGCTAGAAGGATACATTCGGTCGCCATCCTCAAACAAATAATGCCAAACTTCTGTTTTATCGTTATGGTCAAATATGGCAATACCGGTAACCTGAGCATCGAATAATTGGCGAACACGTTCTCCAACAAGTTCGTAAATTCCTTTCATATCCATTTCAGCCACCAAGCCTTGCTGAACACTGTTTATAACAGCTAATTCTGCATTGCGCTGTTCAGCCTCGTTAAAAAGTCGAGCGTTTTCTAGTGCTACGCTCATACTGTTGGCCAACGTATTTAGTAATCTAATGTCAGAGTTACTGAATGCGTTTTCTTTATCTAAATTTTGTAGACTTACATATCCTCGAATGTTATCACCAATACTAAGGGGAACAAAAAGCATCGATTTTGGGAAGGATGTTCCTGGTACAGCTTTTGGGGATTCTCCTGTTATGGTAGAATAGGCTTCTTTTGCATTCTCGTTAATACAAATAAGCTTTTGGGTGGTAATTAACCGCTTGCGAATTTTATCAATTTCACGTGGTTTGGGAATTACTTGAGGCCCATTTTCGTAGAGGTAATGAAATTCCTCCGTATTAGATTCAAGGTCGAAACTGGCGATAGCTAGTACTTGAGCATCAAATAAATCACGAATACGATTTCCTACTAAATCATAAATTCCTTGCATGTCCATTTCGGCTACTAACCCTTCTTGTACACTATTTACAACAGCAAGTTCGGCGTTTCGTTGCTCCGTTTCGTTGAAGAGACGAGCATTTTCTAGTGCTACGCTCATGCTGTTAGCTAAGGTGCTTAGTAAACGCACATCGGATTCGCTAAATGCATTTTCGCGGTCTAAATTTTGAAGGCTTACACATCCTTTAACTTCCTTTCCAACAATTAGAGGAACAAATAGCATTGACAATGGAAACCTTGTCCCTGGAACATTCTCATTTTTCTCCCCTGTCAATTCAAAAATTCTAGCGTCTACATTTTCATTTACTAGAAGGAGAGTGCGATTAGAAATAATCCAGTTTCGAAGATGATTAAGAGGTCGAGATTCAGGGTAAAGTCGTTCACCGTCTTCAAACAAATAATGGAAATGCTCCAGCCCAGCATCATGATCAAACGAATAAATACCTGTTACCTGAGCATCGAATAAACCACGAAGTCGGTCGCCCACTAGGTCATAAACACCCTGCATATCCATTTGCTCAAGTAACCCTTTCTGAACACTATTAATTACTGCTAGCTCAGCATTACGTTGATCTAGAAGTAAGAGCGCCTCAGAAAGTGAGAGCTTGCTTTGAGCTGAAGATTCCATGAAATGTATAATTAAGAGTGGATTAGAAGTCGCGTAGCATTATATACGTTGATTAATATAATTTTAAGAATATTATCTTCTTTCAGAGAGTTAGAGGTTTAATTATATAATCTGGCTTTTAAAAATTAGCTTTTATACCCAACGATACCTGAATCATCAGCCTAGATATTATTTACCCAAATTTGTACGCCCATTTTTTTAATCTACAAGAAAATTCCGTATATCAAAAATGGTCTGAATCGGGTTTTGAGAATTAAACTCGGCTTGTCAGTTTAGTTTGGCTTTTAATTAACACTAAAAAAAATGAATAAATGAAATACGATATTTCGGAAAAGTACAATTGTGTAATACTGCATTTGAAGGGTAATATAATGGGTGGACCATCAGCAGAAAGTTTTCGCGATGATCTACATAAGTTGATTGAGCAAGGCAAAAAAGAAGTGATAGTAGATCTTGGTAAAGTAAAATTCATGAACTCTTCAGGAATTGGACTACTTATTGGGGGCTTAACAACTATGAAGAATGCAGGCGGCGATTTAAGAATTTGCCAAGCAGATAAGAAAATTGAAAGTTTGCTTGTTGTTACTCAACTGATAACTGTGTTTAATCATTTTAGAACACTTGATGAGGCAATAGCGTCATATAATAATTAAAAAGAGCCTCAATCTATTGAGAAAGAGGCTCTTTTTATAAAACAAGAATAAATAATTCTGATACAGCTATTTTTAATATCTGTATTGGTCAGATTTGTACGGACCAGTAATTGGAACGCCAATGTACGCAGCTTGTTCTTCGCTTAAAGTCTCTAATTCCACACCAATTTTAGCTAGGTGAAGTCGAGCTACTTTCTCATCTAATGATTTTGGTAGAACGTGAACGCCTGGTTTGAATTCGTCAGGGCGACACCATAGTGCTATCTGAGCTAGCGTTTGGTTGGTGAAGCTGTTACTCATCACAAATGATGGGTGACCAGTAGCGTTACCAAGGTTCATCAAACGACCTTGAGAAAGCAATACAACTTGTTTACCAGACTTAAGCGTGAAAATATCAACCTGTGGTTTGATGTTCTCTTCTTTAGCATTTTCTTTTAGCCAAGAAACAGCAATTTCGTTGTCAAAGTGACCAATGTTACCCACAATCACTTTATCTTTCATGCTCTCAAAGTGATGAGGTTTAACGATGTCTTTGTTCCCTGTTGCAGTTACAATGATATCGCCTTCTTTTACAGCATCGTCCATTTTTTTAACAGCAAAACCGTCCATCGCCGCTTGAAGCGCACAGATTGGATCAATCTCAGTTACAATAACGCGAGCACCAGCGCCTCTAAGCGAAGCTGAAGTTCCTTTACCTACATCGCCATAACCAGCTACTACTGCAACTTTACCAGCCATCATTACATCAGTGGCTCTACGGATTGCATCGACAGCAGATTCTTTACAACCGTATTTGTTATCAAACTTCGATTTTGTAACCGAGTCGTTCACGTTGATTGCAGGAAGAGTAAGTGTTCCATTGCGTTCTCTTTCGATAAGGCGAAGAACACCTGTTGTTGTTTCTTCAGAAATACCGTTAATACCGTCAACAAGCTCTGGGAAACGATCTAAAACCATGTTGGTTAAGTCGCCACCGTCATCTAAAATCATATTTAAAGGTTGGCCATCAGGAAAGATAAGTGTTTGTTCGATACACCAATCAAATTCTTCTTCGGTCATTCCTTTCCACGCGTAAACAGGAACACCAGCAGCAGCAATTGCAGCAGCTGCGTGATCTTGTGTGGAATAAATGTTGCAAGAAGACCAAGTTACATCAGCGCCTAAGTCAACTAAAGTTTCTATAAGTACAGCTGTTTGTATAGTCATATGCAAACAACCGGCAATACGTGCGCCTTTGAGCGGTTGCTCTGCCCCGTACTCTTCACGAAGTGCCATTAATCCTGGCATTTCAGCTTCGGCCAATTCAATTTCTTGGCGCCCGTAATGAGCTAAATTAATATCTTTTACTTTGTAGGCCAATTTTGCGTCTACTTTTTCCATATATATGTATTGTGATGTGTCTAAGATTTTTTATTGTCTTCGATGATTACTTTCGTCTTCTCGTAATCACCTTCTGGGCCACGAGTTCCAACTTCAGTTTTTATTAGAAATCCATCAGGATCGATAAAAACTTTAAATGGAATTCCATAAGTAATCACTTCTGGGCCTATTCCATTGGTATCAAGCACCCAGTCGAAATCGTATCCAAACTCTTCCATAAAGCTATTTACATCTTCTGGCGTGTCAGAATCTTGAAGGTTTACCGCTAGCACTGCAAAATCGTCAGGGTACTCTCCTCTTAAAGAGTCCATTGCTGGGAAAACTGCGCGACAAGGACCACACCAAGTTTCCCAAAAGTCAATAAGTACTACTTTGCCTTTAAAATCGGCAAGAGTTACATCGTTGCCATCAAGATCTTTGAAAGTAGCTTTCGAGATTATTTGATCTGTTTTAATAAGTTCGTCGCTAAGTTGGCGAGGATTTTTTTTAGCCTCATTTCCGCAGGCAGAAATGATTAAAGTTCCAAAAAAAAGGAGTAAGAAATAACGTATTGTTTTCATTTAATAAATAGAGTTTAGATTCACTTTATAAACACAGAAAAGATAAGGGATAGTTCATTAAAAAGTGAAATACTTTACACAGCCTAATGAAGTGCTATATCTCTGTTTCATAGGCGTTTTTTTGAAAAAAAATATTATAAAAAATGTAATAAAAAGTGATGACGGGTACTCTTTTGGATATTCGATATGTAAAGTAACATTAATTTAATATAATAAGCGGAATTTAAGTAATGGCAATACTAACTAACACGGACAACTTATGAGACAGAAATATCAGGCTAGAATATTAACAATGCTTTTTGTGCTGCTGATGAGCACTCAATTAGCAATAGCACAGTACACTGTTACAGGAACAGTTACAGACGAAGCATCAGGGAATCTCTTAATTGGGGTAACCATATTTGATCCTGGAACAGGAGGTGGTATAACAACGAACCTTGATGGTGTATACAAAATAAGCGTTCCAACGGGAGAAGCAACGCTCCGATTCTCGTATATCGGTTACTTAACCCAGAATATCGAAGTTTCTGGTACTAATGGAGAAACAGTACAATTAGATGTGACTCTTAAATCGGATATTGCGAACCTTGATGAATTAATTGTTACAGGTTTGGCTTCAAGTACAAAACGTACAAATCTAGCGAACTCTGTGTCTTCTATTAACGCAGATGATATTTCTGGAAAAAGTGATCCTCCAACTTTAGATGCAGCACTTCAAGGGAAAATTCCTGGTGTTCAGATTCAATCATATAGTGGCGCACCTGGTGGTGGGTTCAACGTGCAAATGCGTGGTGTTTCAACTTTTGGAGCCAGTGGATCTCAACCATTATATATTGTAGACGGTGTTTATGTAAACAACGAAACAGTTTCAACAGGTCGTTCTTCAGTAAGTGGTGCGGGTGGTTCATCTCAAGATGATACAGCTAACCGACTTGCCGATTTAAACCCAGACGATATTGAAAGTATCGAGGTATTAAAAGGTTCTTCTGCTGCAGCAATATATGGACAACGTGCAAACGCTGGTGTAATCATTATTAAAACTAAGCGTGGTAAAGCTGGTGATACTAAAATCTCAGTAAGCCAAGATATTGGATTTAGTAGCGCTCTTACTCTTTTGGGACGTACTGATTGGGATGAAGCTCGTATTAGAGATTTCTGGGGTACTGGCACTAGAGGTGATTTAGAACTTCAAAGATATAACGATGCTAAAGCTGCCGGAAATATTAAAGATATGGAAGAAGAGCTTTATGGTGGACAGGGAGCAATTGCTAGTACTCAGGTGAGTGTTTCTGGTGGTAGCTCAAATACAAGATTCTACCTTTCTGCTGGAACTAGTAAAGAAGATGGTATTGTTGATAAAACAGGTTTTGAGAGAAAAACTGTTCGTGCAAATCTTGACCATAATATTTCTAAAACGGTTAGAATATCTTCAAGCTCTACTTTTATAAACTCTGATTCAAAAAGAGGGTTTACTGGTAACCAAAACAACACTGGTGGTTCAATTGGTTACTCATTGGCAAACATACCAAACTATGCATACAACATTCTTAAGCAGAACGCTGACGGGACGTTTAATGACAATCCTTATTTCACTGAAAACCCTTTCAGATTGATTAATGATGCTAAAAATGAGCAAGAAGTAAATCGTATTATTCAATCCTTAAGATTGGATGCAGATTTAATAACTGAAGGCGTATCTCGTCTATCTTTCTCTATACAAGGTGGTGTTGATTACCTAGCTTCTGATGGTTTTGTATACTTCCCTGAGTACATGCAATACCAACGTACTGCAGCAACAGATCCAGGTGATGTATTGCACTCAACTAGCGAAGTTATGAACTTGAACTTCCAGAGTTCATTAGTGTTTAATACAGAAGTAAGTTCTGATGCAGGTACGTTCTACCTATCTACTCAAACTGGTTTAACCCGTTTTGACCAAAGAATTTCTAGTGATAACATTCGTGGCCAAGGCTTACTTCCAGGTCAAACAAATGTGGGTAATGCAGCTAAAGTTAGTGCTAATCAATCATTCACTGAAATTACAGATCTTGGATACTTCGCACAGCAAGAAGTTAACTGGGATGATAAAGTTATTGGTACAGTAGGTGGTAGACTAGATAGATCTACACTTAACGTACAACATGATCAACTTTACTTTTACCCAAAAGCATCTGTAGCAGCGAACCTAACTAATTTTGATTTCTGGAGCTTTGAAAAAATTAGCCAGTTTAAATTAAGAGTAGCTTATGGTGTAACTGGTGGTCTACCAAATTTCGGTAACATCTTTACTAGTGCTAATAGTGAAAATATTGGCACATCTGTTGGTATTTCTGCTGGTGGAAGCACTGTAGATCCTGATCTAAAACCAGAAAGCGCAAATGAATTAGAATATGGTTTAGACATCGCGATGTTAGATGGCCGTATTGCATTTGAAGGTACTTTCTACAATAAAACAGTTGAAGATTTGATTCTAAACTTGAATCCAGCTCCTTCAACAGGTTTAGGTGGCGTATCAACTAACGCGGCTACCCTAGAAAATAAAGGTATCGAACTTGGGTTGACAGTAATCCCAGTTCAAAGTACTAACCTAAATTGGACATCGTCTCTTTTATGGTGGAAAAACGAATCAAACATTACTGAGCTAAATGTACCAGCAAGTATAAGTGGAGCATTCTCAACTAGCTTTGGTTTTGCAAAAATTGAAGAAGGTGTTTCACCAACAACAATCTTCGGATTTGATGGTGATGGAAACGAAGTGATTTTTGGTAACTACCAACCAGACTTCCAAATGTCGTTAGCAAACAACATCAATTTCTTCAAAAATTTTGATGCAAGCTTTATGTTACATTGGAACAAAGGTTCTGAACTAACAAACTTATCTGATTTACTTTCAGATGGTAGAGGTAACACAGACGATTATTACTCTAGTGGAACTACCAGAACAGTACGTCCAGCGGGTACAGCTCGTTATGTAGACGATGGTTCTTATATAAAGTTAAGAGAAGCTTCATTGTACTACACAGTGCCAAGAGAAATCTTATCTGAAAAAATGGGCAATGTATTTAGTAGAATTAAGGTAGGTGTGTCAGGTACTAACTTACTTATGTTCACTGATTACGGTGGATATGATCCAGAAGTAAGTGCTCTTGGTAGATCTAATATTGGTCGTCAAGTTGACATTACTCCATACCCTAGTTCAAGAAAAATCCTTTTCAATATCAAGTTTGATATTAATTAATTTTAAAAGACTTATAACATGAAAAAATTATCTAAATATTTAGTAATTGCGGGACTTGGGCTATCATTGGCATCTTGTAATTTACTTGACCCAGGTGCAGTTACGGATCCTAATAGTCCTAGTGAGAACGCAGTTCTTGTAAATGCAACGAAATCTGATATCCAAAACTTGGTAACAGGTTTAGAAGCAGAGCATAGAAATTATAATGGTGCTTGGACGCTTTTTGGAGCTTTCGGCCGTGATTTGTACTTCTTCGGAACATCAGATCCTAATTTCTTTACACAATGGCTTCAGCTTCCTACAAAAACATCACCAGATGCAGAAAATCATACTACATTCTTTGGTGATGGTTCGGCCTACGAAAGTGCGTACGGAGCAATTAGACAAACAGCTTTCTTAAATGAAGCAGTTAATAATACAGCAGCGCTTACTGAAGCAGAGAAAAATGGTGCTATAGGATTCTCTAACACTATTAAGGCTTACCAGTTAATCTGGCCTTGGTTACATCAAGGAACAAATGGTATTCGTGTAGACTTTGATTACACTGACCCGTTGAATCCTGGTGCTTTCTTAAGCCAAGCCGACGCACTTGCTAGAATCCGTACAATCCTTAACGACGCTAATACTACGTTAGGATCTGCAGGTTCTTCATTTGTATTTGAACTTTCAAATGGCTTTGATGGCTTTAACACTCCAAGTGATATGCAAAAAGTGAATAGAGCAATTGCTGCTCGTTTTGCTTTATATGCAGAAGATTGGGATGGCGCATTAACTGCATTAAATGGTTCTTTTCTTAACCTAAATGCTGCTAGTGTAGCTGACCTTAAAGTTGGCCCTCAGCACGTTTATGCAGGCGGTGATGACCGAAATAACCCGTTCTACTACGTTCCAAATGGTTCTGCTGACAGAATTATCGTTGGAAGCCCACTTTGGGTAAGCCAAGCGGAAGCTGGTGATGGTAGAGTTGATGATAAGTTAGACCTACGTGATGCTCCAGCAGAAGTAGCAGATCTTCCGTTAGTATCAGCTGACTGGCAAGAAGGCCGATATGGACAAATTGATCCTGTTCCTTTTATTCGTAATGAAGAATTGATATTGATTTATGCAGAAGCAAAAATTAATAAAGGATCAGCTGGAGAACTAGCAGAAGCTGTTATTGCTCTTAACACAATCAGAACTACTTGGGGATTGCCTGTTTATTCTGGTGCAGTAACAAAAGCAGCTTTGCTTAACGAAATGCTTAACCAAAGAAGATATTCACTATGGGGTGAAGGACATCGTTGGGTTGACATGCGCCGTTATGGTCGTCTTAACCAAATCGATACTTCCCTTGACGGTGGTAGAGTTGTTACCCAAATTGCTCGCCCACAAGGTGAGTCTGATTGGGAAGCTTATGCAAACGGTAATTAATCTCCGTAATTAAGTGATTCTAAAGCCCCATACTTTTTTAAAGTATGGGGCTTTTTTTTGCGCTATGGCTTATCTTTAGTCATGAAATCAACTACAGAAAAAGATCATCACTACGACTTTATAATAGTAGGAGCTGGAATTGTTGGGCTTTCTACTGCATACAAACTTACTTTATCTTTCCCTGAAGCTCGAATTATTGTGCTTGAAAAAGAGCAACATGTTGCCGCTCACCAAACAGGTAAAAATTCTGGAGTTATCCATTCTGGTATTTATTACAAACCGGGTAGCTATAAGGCAAAGAACTGTATAGATGGTCGTCATCAGCTAGTTAAATTCTGCGAAGAAAACGATGTTGCAATAGATGTATGTGGCAAAGTAATTGTGGCCACCCAAGTGGAAGAACTCGACCGTCTAGATGTTATTTACCAACGCGGTTTGGAAAACGAAATTGAAGGTATCGCCAAAATCGATGTTAAAGAATTAGCAGAATTAGAACCGCATGTAAAGGGAATCTCCGCAATAAAAGTACCCTGTGCTGGAATTGTGGATTTTAGTGGCGTTTGCGAGAAATTAAAAAAGCTTATTGAAGCTAAGAACGGAAAAGTTTTATTTGGCGAAGAAGTTCGGGGTATCAAGCAGAACGCGGATGGTATCACTGTATCAACTTTAAAAAATTCCTTTAAAGCTTCTTACCTAATAAACTGTGCTGGTTTACATTGCGATAGAATTGCTAAGCTTGCTGGAATAGAATCACCCATACAGATTGTTCCTTTTAAAGGGGAATATTACGAACTAGAGCATGATGCAGAGTATTTAGTTAAAAATCTGGTGTATCCACTTCCACATAAAGATTTTCCATTTCTAGGAGTGCATTTTACACGAATGGCGCTTGGTGGGATCGAATGTGGACCAAATGCCGTGCCTGCTTTTAAAAGAGAAGGGTACGATAAGCTTTCTTTCGATTTACGGGATACTTTAGAGATGATGAATTTTCCAGGATTCTGGAAGTTATCAGCAAAACATTGGCGCATGGGCCTTGATGAATACCACCGTTCATTTTCTAAAAAAGCATTTGTCCGTGGGCTTCAGAAGTTAATCCCTTCGGTTCGAGAAGAACACTTAAAACCGGCACCAGCTGGTGTTCGAGCTATGGCTCTCTTGCGAAATGGTGAAATTCTGGATGACTTTCATTTTGAGATTACCGACCGACAAATTCATGTGCTAAATGCTCCAAGTCCTGCAGCTACGGCTGGGTTAGCTATTGGGGATGAAATTGTTCAGAAGGCTATTTCTTCCTTTAAGCTGTAAATCAATTTTAAATATTAGTCAGGTTGTGAGGTTTCAGCAGCTCACGAGTTGGAAAAAGGAATTCGGTTAAATGTTGTGTCTCCGGGGTTAGTGGAAGATTCTGCGGAAGAATGGGGCTCTTATTTTCCTAGCCGTAGACCTGTTTCCATGAAAAGATTACCGATGGATTTGTGAAGAGCGTGGAAGGAATTAAAACCGCAGAAATTATCAAGGTTTATTAGTCTTATAATTGATATTTAGCATAAATAATTACAAACTTCTGTCCTAAAATTAGAAGGAGTTTTTACTTTGATTCGGACAGATACACTCGCCAAAAAATTATACGCTACCGATGCTTCCATGTATCAAGAAATACCATTTGGGGTTTCATTCCCTAAAACGGTTGAGGATATACAGGAGCTTGTAAAAAGCGCTTACACACAGAATTTTACGATTACAGCACGTGGAGCAGGTACAAGTTTGGCGGGTCAAACCACGGGTAATGGCGTTATCATGGATGTCTCAAAACACATGACATCCTTGCTAGAATTGAATGCCGAAGAACGTTACGCTCGCGCTCAACCTGGAGTAATTCGTGATACTCTAAACCGTGAAGCAGCTCCTTTTGATTTGTTATTTGGTCCTGATACATCTACCACAAACCGTTGTATGATTGGCGGAATGATTGGGAATAACTCTTCGGGTTCATACTCGATAAAGCACAAATCTACCCGAGAGCATGTTTTAGAAATGGATGTGGTTTTGAGTGATGGCTCTCTTGCTACATTTAAGGTACTAACGAATGATGAACTAGACGAAAAATTAAAGCTTGAATCACTGGAAGGACATATTTATCGCTCGATGATAAATTTAGCTTCTAGAAACAAAGAAGCCATTATCGCAAATTTTCCCCATGCCGAAATTATTCGTCGAAATACGGGATACGCTTTAGATAAACTTTGTACGATGTATCCCATCGATTCAAACGGCCGACCTTTTAACATGTGTGAGCTTTTGTGTGGAAGTGAAGGAACATTAGCACTCACTGTTTCTGCTAAGTTGAATTTGGTTCCTAAGGATAAATACCAGCGAGTACTCATTCCTCAGTTCAAAACCATCGATAATGCGATGAAGGCTACAGTAGAGGCTGTTAAATTGAATCCATCAGCGGTTGAGCTTGTGGATGATATTATCTTAAATGCGACCAAAGGAAATATCGAGCATTCTAAGAATCGATTCTTTTTGGAAGGCGAACCAAAATGTATTTTGATTATACAGTTTGAAGGAAATGATGAAGCAGAACTTGCAGAGAAAACAAAACATCTAGCAGATGTTCTTGCCGAAAAAGGTTTCGGGTATTCTTACACCGATATTTCTGATGTTGAAAAACAAAACCGAGTTTGGGAGCTTCGAAGAGCTGGGCTTGGTCTTTTGATGGGGTTGAGTAAAGATTCTCGCTCTCCAACTTTTTGCGAAGATACAGCCGTCCGTGTTCAAGATTTACCAGCATATATTGCTGAGTTTGAAGAACTATTAGCTCGCAATAATTCCAATTGTGTGTTTTATGCTCATGCTTCTGTTGGGGAATTGCATTTACGTCCGCTTATAGACACCACCAAGCAGGCTGGCGTAGATAAGATGAAAAAAATGGCTTCAGAAATTGCCGATTTAGTTCGAAAGTATAGAGGTTCTCTTTCTGGTGAACATGGCGATGGACGAGCAAGAGCACCATTTATCCAGCAAGTTTTGGGAGCTGAAATGATGCCACTTCTTCAACAAATAAAAGAAATTTGGGATCCGCAGTATATTTTTAATCCGGGCAAAATTGTAAACGCCAAGCCGATGGATGTGGATCTTCGCTTTTCTCCAGAATACAATGGAGCTAAAGTTGAATCGGTGTTCAAATACAGAAAAGAAGGTAGTTTTAACGATGCCATTGAACTTTGTAATGGTGCCGGAGTTTGTAGAAAGCTTGCCGCAAGTGGTGGCACGATGTGCCCCTCGTACATGGCAACGAATGATGAAAAAGATAGTACGCGTGGTCGAGCTAATGTTTTCCGCCATGTGTTTTCAGGAGACAATCCAGAAACTTATTCTTCAGAAGATTTAAAGGAAGCACTCGATCTTTGTTTAAGCTGCAAGGCTTGTAAGAGTGAATGTCCTGCCAACGTGGATATGGCAAAAATGAAGGCCGAATTTTTGAATGGCTGGCACAAACAGAATGGCGTTAAACTTTCAGAGCGCTTTTTTGCAGATGCAGGGAAAGCATATCCATTGGCTTCAAAATTACCAGGAATTTCGAATTGGTTCTTAGGAACTCAGATTGCAAAAAGATTACTAGAAAACGTGGTAGGAATCTCAAAAGAGCGAACTATGCCGATGTTTGCAAAACACAGCTTTAGAGATTGGTTTAAAAAGAATCGAGCTAACTTGAAATCGGAAGGCAAACCCAAAGCCGCACTTTTCGTGGATTTATTCACAGATCATCACGATCCTGAAATAGCAATTAGTGCGTTAAAGATTTTAGAAAGATTGGGCTTCGAAGTAATTGTGCCAAAAGTTAACCAAGCAGGTAGACCTCAACTTTCAAAAGGGTTACTCGACGATGCCAAAAAAGTGGCAATTAAAGCAATTTCAATTCTTGGGCCATTGGCAGAGCAAGGTATTCCTGTAATTGGTTTAGAGCCTTCCGAAATTCTGACTATGCGTGATGAGTTTTTAGATTTATGCGAAGACAGTCAGCTTGAGTTAGCTAAAACGTTGGCCGAAAATTCTTTTACAATCGAAGAATTTGTGGTTAAGCATAAAGATCTTTTACCAGTCCCAAAACCAGGTAGCCAAGTTAAACTACACGGACATTGTCATACTAAGTCGTTAACAGGCAATGCTTCTACAGTAGAAGCGCTTAAAGCTGTTGGTTACCAAGTGGAAGCAATGGACACTGGGTGTTGTGGAATGGCGGGTAGCTTTGGCTACGAAAAAGATCACTACGAAGTATCGATGAAGATTGGAAACCAGCGACTTTTCCCTCAGCTAAGAGCAGATGGGGAAGGTAAAGAAGTGTGTGCTCCAGGATTTTCTTGTCGGCACCAAATTCATGACGGCGTTGGTTTGGATGCAAAACATCCTGCCGTTATGATTGCAAATCAGTTGGGATTGTAACTTTCTTATTAGAGCAGAATCAAAGATAAGAGTAGAGAATGGACTTTTTTTATAGATAAATAGTTTAATATTAAATTAATCTGTTTATTTAAGTCCTGTTGTTTAATTATTATTAATTAACTCTAGCTCAATGAAAAAGTATTCAGCGTTCTTTCTATTAGTAATAGTTTCAAGTGCTCATTCTTTTGCACAAATAGATTATAATCAGACTATACAGCCCATTTTTAATGCTAATTGTACTTCTTGTCATGGTTCGACTAGTGGTGTAGATTTATCAAGTTATTTTTCAACTGTAAATAGTGAGGGTGACTTGTATGGCATTAAAATTGTTAACCCTGGCGAAGCAAGCTCAAGTCCTTTAGTAGACAAAATAGAACCAAACCCACAGATTGGAGATAGAATGCCGCAGGGCGGGTCTCTTTCAGGTAGTGATATTCAGAAAATTAAAGATTGGATTAATCAAGGAGCTAACGAAGTTGCTACATCAAATGAAGAAGAAATTGGACAACCAGAATCTTTCAAGATTGTAGGTAACTATCCCAATCCTTTCAATCCTTCAACAAATATACAATTTGAGGTTCCAACAGCTTCTAAATACAAAATTTCAGTTTTTAGCTTAAACGGGCAGTTGGTAAAAGAGCTTTCTGGTTCTGCATCTATTGGTATAAATCCCATTCGAGTAGAACTCAACTCTCAGCCAAGTGGAATGTATGTGTATAGAATACTGGCTACCTCAAATCAAGGAATCAATCTTTTCTCTGGTGTTGGGAAAATGATTTTAGTGAAGTGATTTAAACTTTAGAAGAAGATGACACAGTTATATTAATTTTGGTAGGTATTTTTTTGAATCAGTTCCTTGGCGCTCGTTAAGGCTGATTCAGTGATTTCAGCGCCACTCATTAAACTGGCCACCTCGTGGATGTGTTGTTCTGGAGTAAGTGGAATGATGGTTGTGATGGTACGTTCAGCTTCTTCGCCCTTATCTACTTTGTAATGTTTATGAGCTTGGCTCGCAATTTGAGGCTGATGTGTTATTGCAATAATCTGGCAATGCTCTGAAAGTTGACGCATCGCTCTACCTACTTTCTCAGAAACTTCGCCACTTATACCTGTATCAATTTCATCAAAAATCATAACGGGAAGGCTTTGCTCTTTGGCCAAAATAGATTTTAGAGCCAGCATTACACGACTAATTTCTCCACCAGAAGCAATTTTGGCTAGTGGCTTTGGTTCTTCGCCTTTGTTTGTGGAAATGAAAATGGAAACATTATCGCAACCAAACTCCGTGCATTCTACATGTTGTCCGTCAATAGTTATCCAGCCTTTATTGGTGAATAACCAATCAATTCGAACGGCTAACTGTGAGTGAGGAATGCCTAGCTGGGCTAGTTCATGCTGAATTTGTGAGCCTAATTTTTTCCCAACTGAAACACGAGTTTCATGAAGTTTAAGTGCTGAAGAACACAAAATCTTTTCTTGATTGGCAACCGTCGCTTCAATCTTTTCTATTGCTAAATCAAAATTATCAGCAATAGAGAGTTCGCTTTTAATCTCATCTAGATAGTCTATAAGCTTAGGGATGTCTCGCTGATATTTCTTTTGAAGCCGGTTCAACTCTGATTGGCGTTGACGAAGGTCTTCAAGTCGCTGCGGATTAAATTCGATATCATTTCGGTATCGTTCAGCAAATTGAACGGCTTCGTTAATGCTAACTCGAGCGGTATTAATTTCAGCTAAGTACGTTTCAAATTCGGGTTCAATACGTGCTAGATCTTCCAAATTCAGTTTTAAAGAATTCAGCAGTTGGAGAATATTAGCGTCATCATTATCTGTCATCTCCGAAATTGCAGCCGCTTTTTGACTTAAAATTTCTGCATTATCGAGTAAATTCATTTCGGCGATAAGTTCGGCTTCTTCATCAACACTTAAACGAGCTTGCTCCAATTCCTTTACTTGAAAACGATAAAGCTCGGTTTTTTCAATGAGCTCAGATTCTCTTTTCTTAAGATCGGATAGCTCTTTCTGGAGCTTCCTCATCGACGAATATTCTTTTTGATACGCTTTTAGAAAGGGCTCAATTTCCCCAAACCCATCAATTACCGAACGGTGATTTTCTTCCTTCAACAAAAGCTGATGATCGTGTTGTCCGTGTAAATCTACTAGTAAATCACCGATGGTTTTTAAAATACCGATGTTAACAGGGCTATCGTTTATAAATGCGCGGCTGCCTGTTTGGCGAATCTCTCTACGAAGGATTAAATAATCAGAATGTTCAATATCGTTAGCAGAGAGCAAACTAAGTAACTCAGGGTTTGGCGAGATTTTAATGGTAGCCTCTGAAATAGCCTTATCAGCACCTCGACGGATAACTTCAGTATCAGCGCGCTCACCAAGAATCATATTCAATGCGCCAATAATAATAGATTTACCGGCGCCAGTTTGTCCCGTAAGAATGTTAAAACCTTCTTCAAAGGTTACTTCTAGCTCGTCAATTAAAGCAAAATCTTTTATGTAGAGTGATTGAATCAAGAAATTATAAATTTTGGATTATGAATTTTGAATTCGGTTTTGAGATGTTTTCACAATCGAAGTTAGAATACTGATTATCTGTTCAATTTCAGATAAATATAATGATACATCAATAGTAGATAAATTACTTTCTTGAAGTAGTTTAAGCCAATATCTAGTTTCCCTTGCTTCTTTTGAAGAGATTGACATTTTATGGATGAAGTCTTTTCTTGATTGCCCGGCAATTGCTTCTTCGATATTAGCGCCAATACTAGTTCCGCACTTAAGTAATTGGGTAGAAATCACGTATTCTCTTTCAGCTTTAAGTTGTATATACAACTCAATAATCATTAACGAGAAAGCAAAACATTTTTGTTGGACAAGGTTATTTTTAGTCAAAATTCAAAATTTAGAATTCAAAATTTCTAATTCTTACTAGTTAGACATCTACCAATCACAATCCTTACAAAAAGTGAAAATAGAAAGTGGGGAATGTCGTGTTGAATTAAGTTCTTTTTCATCGCTTAATCATTCCGAATTATTAGCTCTAAATTATTAATTCCTTAAGTATGACAGTTTCGAAGCAAATTCCTTCCAAACTGATTATCTTAAAGCATGGAAGAACAGAAAAAAACAATTTATGAGTTTGAAGTACCAGCTGGACAACAAGAGTTGATTCGCCTTGATACTTACATCACTTCGTTTGTAGAAAATGCAACGCGGAACAAAGTTCAACAAGCTATTAAAGACGGGCATGTGTTTGTTAACGGTAAGAATGAGAAGGTTTCTTACAAGATGCAGCCCAACGATAAAATTTATATCGAGCTGCCAAAAGCACCACCACCGGCAGCAACTGCTGAAGCTTTAGATTTAAATATCGTATTTGAAGATGATGATATCATCATTGTGAATAAAGAAGCAGGAATGGTAGTTCACCCCGCTTACGGAAATTGGACAGGAACGCTTGTAAACGGCTTGATGCATCATGTGGATGAACTAGCTGAGAATGAAGACAACGACCTGCGTCCGGGCATTGTACACCGTTTAGATAAAGATACGAGCGGACTTTTAGTAGTGGCGAAGAATGAAGAAACGCTCGCAGCGCTATCTGCAAAATTTGCAGAGAAAGATGTTGAAAGAACATATTGGGCATTAGTTTGGGGAATGCCAGAAGAAGAAGGAACCATTGAAGGTGATATTGGTCGCTCTAGGCACGATCGGAAATTAATGACCATCGTGCCAAGTGGTAAAGGGAAACACGCCGTAACTCATTTTAAAGTTTTAGAACAGTTCGATTACCTCAGCTTATTAGAAATAAAGCTAGAAACGGGAAGGACACATCAGATTCGTGTTCATTTAGCACATCATGGACATCATGTATTTGGTGATCCAACATACGGTGGAACTTCCGTGCGCTACGGTCCAAATACGGGGACTCGAAAAACGATGTTCCATAGGTTAATTACAGGACTAGGAAGGCAAGCACTACATGCTAAAACCTTGGGCTTTGAGCATCCTAAAACAAAAGAAATGGTTAGTTTCGATTCAGAACTTCCCGAAGATTTTAGCCATGTTTTAGAAACGCTAAGAAAGAACTGTATGGCTGAGTATTAGACTCAAACAGCTATTACAAAAGTTAGAATTACAGAATGTAGCACTCAAAAGAGCTCGCTCTTTTTTATAGATACAACAGAATAAAGATCATGAAGAAAAAAGATATTAATATCACTGTAGAACTAGATAACGATAACATTCCTACCAATATAATTTGGAATGCAACCGATTTAGAAGGAACTCACGAAGCTGAATGTAGAGCCATGCTACTTTCGCTGTGGGATTCCAAAAGGAAAGATACACTAAAGCTAGATTTATGGACTCGTGATATGACCGTTGATGAGATGAAAATCTTCTTCCATCAAACTTTGGTTACTATGGCAGATACGCTGAATAGAGCTACGAACGACGAGCGTATCACTGGCGATATGATGGATTTTTGTGATTACTTTGCTGAAAAAATGGAAATTAAAGCCTAAGTCGGATATTGCAAACTAGACTAAGGTGGTTTAATGATCTCATTTCAATACAAAGTTTTTTTTGAGGTTGCTACCACCTTAAGTTTTACTAAAGCCGCTGAGTTACTATTTATTTCGCAGCCTGCCGTAAGTAATCATATCAAAAAGTTAGAGGCAGAACTGGGCGTACCTCTTTTTGTTCGGAATGGAAGTTCTATTTCGTTAACTCAGCCAGGCGAAAAACTGCTAGAATATGTACATAAAGCTCGTCATGTTGCTCAAATGGCCCAAGCAGATGTGGATATAGTAAAGAATCAAAGAGAGATAGTTGGCGAACTTAAAATAGGCGCTAGTACTACAATATCGCTACACATTTTGCCCAAAGTGCTATCAGCTTTTCATAAGAAGCATCCTCGTATTCAACTCATGTTGATAAACAGGAATACGGAACATGTAATTGAGGCTCTTGTAAAAAAGGAAATCGATATTGCTGTTGTTGAGTCGAAATATGAGATGAACGGTGTTCAGTATAGCATATTTATGGAGGATGAAATTATCCCCGTTTGTTCACCTCGAAGTGCTTTCGCTCACTCCGAAATTTCACTTGAAGAGCTCAAAAAAATTCCATTAGCTATGAGAGAACGAGGTTCGGGAACACTCTCTGTTTTGATGAAAGAGTTTGAGGGGAAAAATATCAAACTGGGTGATTTACAGATTACAGCTCGATTGGGTGGAACGGATCCATTAAAAAAATATCTGATTGAAAGTGATGAAATTGGATTCCTTTCAAAAGTTGCGGTTCAAGAAGAGCTAGAAAAAGACCTCTTAAAAAGAGTAGATATACAAGGACTTACTTTCCCAAGGCATTTCTATTTTGTGACACGAAAAGGAGAAGAGCTTCCAAGTTTTGTCTATGCTTTCAAAAAACAAGCCAAAGAAACGTATAACGTGTAGTTATAGGGTATATTAAAACTATATTGTACAGTTATTAAGCAAAGAGCGATCTTTACAAAAAAGATCGGCACAATGGTTACGCTCATCAGCCCATTGATTGCAAAAAACTAGCATCAGTTAGTAAGAATCAGAAATTTTGTACAATGAGTTTTTTTAAAACAGAAATGTTTAATGGAATTTCTTTACCTAAACACCAAGAATTATGGAAGTTTTGGGTGTTTATAGGTTTTATCATTCTATGTTTTTTTCCATTTGTTTCCCCACCAATTGCGTTGGGGTTAGGTGTTATCATCTCAGCGATTAAAATTGTACCCGTTGGATTCAACTCTTCAAAAATAGCTACCCATCTATTGAAAGTTTCCATCGTTTTGATGGGATTCGGAATCAATATTTCACAAGCCATTCAAACTTCAAAATCAGGATTTGTTATAAGTGCGGTTTTTATAGGAATAACCATATCACTTGGGCTTTTTCTAGGTTATGTTTTAAAAGTTGATAAAGTCATTTCAACCCTGATAACTATTGGAACCGCTATTTGTGGGGGAAGTGCGATTGCGGCTGTAAGTCCTATTTTGGGAGCTAAAGAACGCCAATTATCGTTTGGATTGGGCGTAGTATTTCTACTTAATGCAGTGGCACTAATTCTGTTTCCAATACTTGGAACTTGGTTTGATTTAAGCCAAGCACAATTTGGTTATTGGGCAGCTATCGCCATTCATGATACAAGTTCGGTAGTTGGTGCAAGTGCTGCGTATGGAGAGGAGGCTTTGCGAATTGCTACAACGGTGAAGTTAATCCGTGCTTTATGGATTATCCCAGTTTCAATAGCCGTGGCATTAATTTATGGTTCTAGAAAAATCAGTAAAGTTAGAATTCCTTGGTTCATCGCACTTTTTATCGTAACCATGAGCGTGAGTTATTTTGTTCCATCTGGGGAAAATATCTTCGGTTTTCTAGATGGATTAGGTAAGAAAGGAATGGTAATTACATTGTTTTTAATTGGAACTGGATTGCCGTTGTCGGAAGTCAAAGCGATTGGCATAAAGCCCTTTATCCTTGGTGTAATACTTTGGGCGATAGTAAGTGTACTATCCTTGATCACGGTAATGGAAATGTTTTGAGAGTTTACCTCGTTTGGTAGAATCGTGCTGATAAACGAAGTTTAAGAATAAATTATACTACCGAAGCTAACGGCGCTTTCTCGCTCAATTTCGTCCCAAAGATCGTAAGAAAGTTGGGTTCCTTTTAAATTGGGCATGGTTCGTAAAAAAGAGAGAAGTGGTGGGAATCCACAAATACGTGTGGCGTCGTAGTCTCTTGTTAATAGAGATATCATCCCATTGGCATTATTTATGAGCGCTTTTTGGATGAATTGGTGATCAAATTCTTGAATGGATTTTACTAATTCACGAGCAGTTTTTGCATCACCGAATTTTTTTCCAAAATGGGATAGATCTCCACTTATCAGAAAGAAAGTATCATCATCATCCCCAAACTGTTTGTTAAGTAGGCGACTAAACTCATCAACTTGCTGGGCACGAAATCCTTTTTCCATATAGAGTAATTCATCAAAACCACCCACAAGAATTGGGATAATGCTGAAATCATGATTCCAGATATGGTTCAAAAAAAGAAGATGTAGCTCAACGCTATGTTCAATCCGAAATGCACGATCTTGAAAGGAAATACCGAGCTTTTTCTCGTCTGTGATGCGTTTTAGTTGAGCGATGTTCTCAGAGTCGGCTTTAACATCACCATTTGGTAGTGTAAAAATTTTGTCAGAAATAATGAAGGGAGTTTCTTCATACAAATCGCCATACAGCCCCGAATAGTGAGAAGTGGCAAGTATAACCACTCTTTTTGGTTTCAGATTTTTAATCGCAGAAAAGGCTTTTATATAACTCTTCATCCCAACTCTTGGGTCGATATGAGGTGCAAATAATGCTTTTGCGTTTTCTACGGGTGTTGTTTGTTCGTTGCTGATGAAAGCTTCATCGAGAAAAGTTTTCAGCTCATGAGCGTCCTCTGGATATGAATTTCCTACAGTAACAGGAGTATGAATATTCGAGGTTTCATAATTCTGTTCGGTTGCTTCAGCTTGTTCAGAAAAATATGGGGAGTCGAGCAGACAATGTTCGTCCAAAAATTGAGCATAGCTCAGAATTTCTTCTTTAGTAACTTCATCAGAGCTATAGGCCAAAATATCATTTACACTTCTGTTGCCATCGAAAAGAGAAAGAATTGTTTCTGCCTCTACTGGGAGTGCGAAGTCGGCGGTAGTGTAGCCCAAACTGTCGTAAAAATGAATAAGAGTTTGCCCATTTTGTTCAGTTGTAATCCGTTGGAGATCAAATCGTATAGACGGAATGGGTAGGGTAAATGAATCGAAAATAAAAGAGCTCATAGTTGAAGTAGCAAAGTAGGGTTGAACCTATTTAATTAAAGAGATGCTTTGGCTCTCATCTTTTGACAGTCACATTTAGTACCATAATTAATACAAAGCGAGTGGTCGGGTGCTTTTGAAAATCTAGCCTTGCAAGGTCCTCTTCCATGATGAATCATTAAATGAGAAAGATCGGTCCAGCTTTCTTGAGGAAATAAAGCCATTAAATCACGTTCAATTTTATCGGTGTTGTTTTTTTCCTTTGTGAGGCCGAATCTATTTGAGAATCTTTTTACATGCGTATCTACCACTACACCATGGTTTATGCCAAATGCATTACCGAGAACCACATTGGCAGTTTTACGTGCAGCCCCTCGAAGGGTAAGTAATTCATCCATAGTTCTAGGAACTTTCCCTTCAAAATTTTCTACAAGTGTTATAGATGTTTCTTTTAGAGATTTAGCTTTATTTCTATAGAAGCCAGTTGTTCTAACTAACTCTTCAAGCTCTTCAAGGGGAGCTTCAGCCATCAACTCTGGAGTTGGATAGGTTTCAAAAAGAGCAGGTGTTACTAAATTAACACGTACATCCGTACATTGTGCACTAAGAATGGTAGCAATGAGTAGTTCAAAGGGATTACGATGATTGAGTTCGCAATGAGGATTAGGATAATTTTTGTAAAGCTCTTTTAGAATTTCAGAAGCACGAGCTTTTTGTTGCTTAGTTTTGCGAGGAAGTTTCATACCTTGGCCAAAATTGTGGGATCTTTAGTATTTAATTTGAGAATGAGCAGTTTAAAAACGATAAAGTGGGATAGTAAAAGTATCGAAATGTGAATACGGTGCTTTTACAAGTTATTTACTAGTTATAATGTAAAGAATGGGTTAATTACTTGATGAAATTTTCTTCAACCAGCGAAAAATATAAAAATACATTCACTTACACCTTATACGGAATGCTATTTGGTTTTGTATTTCCCTTTGTTGCAACGCTATTTGATATAGGTTTAAAAGACCTTTCCTTTACTTTAGCTTCTATTTCGAAAGTTCAAGTTACAAACCATTTGCATTGGATTATTGATACAGCACCTATTTTTCTAGGTTTATTGGCTGCGCTTGCTGGATATAGAAAAGATGAAGTTGAAGCTAGTAATAGAGAGTTGGAGCAAAAAGTAGCTCAAAGAACAAAGCGTCTTGAGAGTAAAAATGTTTTGCTGAAAAATGAGATTGAGAGTCGTAAAAAAATAGAGCTAGCACTTGTTAAAGCAAAAGAAGTAGCAGAGGAAGCGGCGAAGGCAAAAACACAATTTCTCTCTACAATGAGCCACGAAATTAGAACTCCACTTAACGCCGTAATTGGTCTTTCTGGCTTGTTAGTAGACACAAAACTAAATAACGAGCAGGCAGAGTTTGTAAGTACGATAAACAAAAGTGGTGAGAACTTACTGGGTATTATAAACAATATTCTAGATTACGCTAAAATAGAATCTGGAAAGTTAGAACTTGAAGAAGTCGAACTTTCAATTGCCTACCTAATTGAAGATGTATTAGATATTGTGTCGGCTACAAACGTGGATTATAACGTAGAGTTATTATATAAAATCCCTGAAACTGTTCCTGCATATATTATCGGAGATACTACTCGTATTCAACAAGTACTAGTTAATTTAGTACGGAATGCGATTAAATTTACCGATGAAGGTGAGATCGTAATTTCTGTTGATTTTGAAAAGAGTAGAGAAGAAGAACAGAAACTTATTTTCGAGGTTAGGGATACGGGTATTGGTATTCCAGGAAATAAATTGGACGATTTATTTGAAAAATTTTCACAAGTTGACGCAAGCACTACTCGTAAATACGGAGGAACAGGATTAGGCCTAGCAATATGTAAGAGATTGGTAGAACTGATGGGAGGCACTATTTCTGTTAGTAGTGAGGAGGGTGTTGGAAGCGCATTTACATTTAGTATTGATGTAAAGAAGAGTGATAAAAAAGAACTAACGCTCCAACCAGAAAGTTTAAAAGGTAAAAAAGTATTCATTCTTGATGATAACGACACCAACCTCTACATCTTAAGAGCACAGTGCGAAAAAGCAGGTATGAGTGTTACAACCTACAGCAACCCTCTTGATGTTATCGCCGCAGCGGATGAATTAAAGATGTACGATTTGGGTATTTTAGATATGCAAATGCCTAAAAAAAATGGAGTAGAAGTGGCCGAGGCTTTACGAAAAGTATACTCTAAAACGGAACTTCCGTTAGTGTTGCTGAGCTCTATAATGGAAATGGCAAATAATGAGCAACGGCATCAATTCAACTTATACCTAACAAAACCCATAAAGCAAACTCATCTATTAAATAACCTAGCGCGTGTTTTTGGAAATGTAACTGGTATTCTAAGGTCAGAGGAGAAAGAAAAATATGAAGCACTGGGTGTAGGTAGAAAGTTAAGAATTCTAGTTGCCGAAGATAATATCATAAATCAAAAAGTAGCAGGGAAAATGCTCGAGCGCCTAGGGCATGTGTATGATGTAGCTGCGAATGGTGAAGAAGCTATAGAAATGTGTAGGATGATTGATTACGATATGATTCTAATGGATATGGAAATGCCTGTTATGGATGGTTTACAAGCAACAAAAGAATTGACAAAAATTAAAGATGAGCTTAATAAATTCCCTATTATTATTGCAATGACTGCCAACGCGATGGCAGAAGATCAGAAAAGATGTTTAGATGCTGGGATGAAAGATTTTCTGGCTAAGCCAGTAACGCTACAGTCTATGCAGGAAATGTTTATGACTTGGTTTGGTGTTAAGAATTAAAAATTACATTAAGCATTAATCTGTAGTTCATCTTTTGGTACCTTAGCCATATGCAATCTGCTACACCCGATTCCTCCTCTACATTCAGAAAGTTGTTTCCTTGGATATCACTTAGTATCCTAATAATTATTTATGTCTCCAGCTTTGTAGATCGGCAAATTATCGCCGTTTTAGCAACTCAAATAAAGACCGAGCTAAGTCTTAGTAATACGCAGATCGGAGTTTTGTATGGTCCCGCTTTTTCTTTGGTGTACGCTTTTTTTGGGATATTTATGGGAAGGATTGCCGATCAGTTCTCTAGAAAAAGAATAATTTTAGTTGGCCTTACCATTTGGAGTTTAATGACTGTGGCTAGTGGTTTCGCAAGTTCACTATCATTTTTGATTACAGCTCGTCTATTTGTTGGGGTAAGTCAAAGTGCACTAAGCCCCGCGGTGTACTCACTATTAGCGGATTATTTCAAGCCATCTCAACGAGCAACAGTTTTCTCTTTATACGCCTCGGGAATTTTTATCGGAGTAGGGCTATCATTTCTTATTGGTGGCACGGTAGCACAAGCATATGATTGGCGAGTGGCATTAAAAGTTGTTGGACTTCCAGGCATCGGGATAGCATTACTTGGAGCGTTTGTTCTGAGAGAACCTGTTCGTAAAAAATCGGAAAGCACAACTGTAGGCATTTCCTTCATTGAAGTTTTGAAATTCATCCTGAAAAAGAAAACAGTGTGGTACTATTTAATAGGATTTTCGCTGCTTTCACTAAGTGGATACACTCTGCTCGCTTTTATAAGTACTGTGCTTACCGATGTATTTGATGCATCGAACAGAGTTTCTAAATATGGTTGGTTTATGTTTTTGACTGGCGTTGGAATCAATATCTCAGGTTGGTTAGCTGATAAAATTGCAGTTAAATGGGGAGAAGAGAAACGATTTGTAATGGGAATTGTAGCTGCTTTAGGTGGAATTCCTTTTTTCTATTTTGGATTGTTTTCGGAATCGGCAACTGCGGCTTTCTTTTTAATTGGAATAGGAAACGTAATTGCTTCGTCCTATAACGGTGTTGCAGCAGCTCTGATTCAATATTTTGTAGGCTCGGACATGAGAGGAATGGCTGGTGCCATCTACTTATTTGTTATAAGTATTGTTGGTTTCGGAGTTGGGCCGCCAGTAACGGGTTGGTTAATGGATAACGTTTTTTTAGGATTGTATGCACCATCACAAGCACTGTTTTTAGTATTTACAGTGTGTGGAGTATTGGCTACAATCTCATTCTGGTTTGCTATGAAAACCTACCATGCCGATAAAGTAACTGAGTAATCTAGCTAACTATTTATTGCTCAGCTTGAGTTTTTGGAAGTATACGATTTGATCTAAAAAGTGGATCGCCAGCCTGCAAAATTTTCATTCGGAGTTGGTTGTTATAATCAGGATGATTAGACAAAAATTCGCGGACAGTTTTAACGGCCGAGTCGGAGCGATAATTACCCAAAGTAACATCTACCCAGCGTTTTGGGAAAAAGATATCGCCCGTAACTTGGATTTCCTCAAGAAGTTCTAAACTAGGTAGAATGTACTTTTCGGAATCTTTTGTACGCAGTGGATGATGAAGATAACCCAAGGCTCCAAGTACCCAAGATTCTGTTTGACGATTTTTCTCATCAGATAACGATTCAAAAAATTCATCTCGAACTTGTTGGTTGTTGGAAAGCGAAGGAAGTATAAATTCAAACCGCCGTTTTCTGTCGGGATTGGCAATTGCGCTGAGTTGATTTTGTGTAATTTCCGCGGCTTTGGCAGGAAGTTTAATTGCCAAGGTACCAGTGAGACCTATAAAGTCATTTTCAGAAAGCTTGAGTCCTTTTATGCTGAGTTTTTTTGTCCAAATAGTGTACAATTTGGTGATAGCATCTTCGGTAAGGGAGACACTTTCAAATGTGTTGAAGAAAGTCTTTTTTCTGCTACTTTCTTTTTGATTAAGCATGATTTTCCAAATAGTAGTCTCGAGATTTGGAGCCACAGCAAGGCGTTCATCTTCCGAAAGTAAATCCCAATAAATACTCCGAATGTGACCAAGTGCTAGATTTAGTAGCAATTGATTCTGCTCAGATTTGACAATATCAGTTAGCTGGCTAAGATATTTTTTAGGTTCAATGGAGCCTTCTAACAGATTTTCGTAAATGTTGATGAGTAAACTTCCTTTGGCTACGTCGTCTAGTTTATCCCAGTCCTCGAGATACGCTAGCTGAGTTGGGAAAAGTCCATATCCAAAACCGTTAGAATTCAAAAACTCGTAATAAGAATGACCTTGAACATCTACAGTTACAACTTCAGCATTACTGAGCACAGTAACTGAGGTGAATGCTGATTCCTGTCTGGCAGTTAACTCGAACGATTGGAGCCAAACGCGGTGTTTATCTGTAGGGTCAATTTGCGTGATTTCGAACGCTCCGTAATCTAATCTAGCATTCTTAAAATGCGGTCTGCCCGATGTATTCACCCAAACTTCACTCCAATTCTTTAAATCAGAGCTAGATTTTTTATCTAGAATTTCGATTAAGTTTGGCCAAGTTGCGTTATCGAAAGAGTAGGTGCTTAAATATTCCTGTAGTCCTTCTTGGAAAACATCTTCGCCAACTAGAAGCTCAAGCTGACGCATCATAATGGGTGCTTTGTTGTAGATGATATCACCATACATAGTGCCCGCTTGATTCAAATTTGGCAGATATTGTCGGATTGGATTGGCGCCTTCGGTTCTATCCACAGAATACGCGCTTGGGTAGTGGCGTACCAAAAAATTCAGGTCGTGGTTGATATCAGGAAAACTTGGATTTACGATTTTTGAAGCCATGAAATTAGCGAACACCTCTTTTGTCCAAACATCATTAAACCAATTCATTGTAACCAGATCACCAAACCACATGTGTGCAGTTTCGTGTGCGATTAGACTGGCTCTACTTAGTAATTGTGAATCTGAGGGTGATTCATCTAAGAATAAACTAGAAGCCCTATATTGAATTGCGCCAACATGCTCCATGCCACCATATTGAAAAGAAGGAATGAGTGCGAAATCGAATTTTTGAAATGGGTAGGAAATCCCTGTGTAAGTCTCCAACCAGTTTAATGCAGTGCCATGAAGTTCGAAGATGGCGTCAGAATTCCGTTCTACTTTTTCTGAATCTGTCTCGCGATGAAGCATCGTCATTTCTCGACCATTAACTGTTCGTGTAACGGCTTCAAATTTCCCCACAACAAAAGAAAATAGGTATGAGCTAATGAGATCAGACTCTGAGAATTGAATTTCTTTTTGTTGGTTCTCCGTAGTTATTTCGGCTACGGGAGCATTCGAAATGGCCTCCCAATCTTCAGGAATAGTAAGGCGGAGTTTGTACGTTGCTTTGAGATTAGGTTGATCGAATAAAGGAAATGCCGTGCGAGCTCGATCGGGTACGAAAAGTGTGTATAAGTACTCAGGATTTCTGTTAAGTGAACTTTCTCCGGCTGTAAAAATTATATCTACAGAATTAATGCCTTTAGTTAGTAAAGATTTATCTAAATAGAGATGCTCGTTTTCGAATATCGTTTCTGTAGGAGTTCCATTTATAACCACTTGTTGTAGATGTTCGGAGCTTTCTCTAAAGTCGAGTGGGATATCTTGGGAAACATCAGAAAGCATAAATGTAATCGTTTCCATTCCATAGATAGGCTGTTCAATTTCTCTGGGGATGGTGAGCTGCAAATCATATCTCAAATTTGAAATAACTGACTTTCGAAATTCAGCTAGCTTAAGAGAAATGCCAGGTTCGTTAGTTATAGGTTTCGTACAACTGAGCATACTAGTAACTAATAAAAGCAGTAAAACAGGAAGGAAAGATTTTGTCATTGTATTAAAACAGTTAATCAAGGATGCAATCAATCTACTAAAATAAAAAACCTCTACAACAATGAAGTTATAGAGGTTTTTAAAATTCGTGAAGGTAAATAGTCTTAATTGACATCTAACAATGTAATCTCAAAAATTAGGTTTGAATTGGCAGGGATGTCTCCATTAGCACGAGAGCCATAAGAATATACCGATGGCAAATATAGTGTAATAGTACCACCTTCTTTTACTTTTGGAATACCAATTTGCCACCCAACTATTAAGTTTCTAAGTGGAAAGCTGATTGGAGTGTCTCGTGAGTCAAAAACAGCTCCATTACTCATCAACTTACCTTGATAGGTTACGGTAGTAATACTGCATAAATCTGCCTTGCCACCTGTTCCTTCTTTATTGATAACATAACGAATGCCTGTTTCATCAGTTTGGGCAGTAATTTCATTTTCGAGTAAATAAGCATCAATAGCTGCAATATCTATGGCAAGCTGATCCTGAGAAACCAATAAATTCGGTTCTGATGAACACCCCTCGTTTTTATCACATCCACTAAAAGTAAAAATTGATAGAACGACGAAGCATGAAATAGCGGAGAAAATCTTTTTCAAAGTAGATGAGATAATTTTTATAGGTCAAATTTGAATGGTAAATATAGCTATCAAAAATGGTAAAGAGCTAGATGAAGTTTATAAAAGGGAGATAAAAGCTTAACTATATCTTACACTTACTATGTAGTATTATTTTGATATTATTAGAAGATATGAGTAAAATACTTATAATAAATGGAGATGATATGAGGCACCCTTTATTAATAACAGTTACTCTAGTACTTTTTCTTTGTAGTTGTGGGTTATCTACGGAAGAAAATAAAAAGGAGAGTGATCCTTCCTTTGAACTCATGGAACAGCCCCATTTTACAAGTAGGCCAATCACGGACCTTTATATTGATAGCAACGGAATCAATTATATTGGAACCTTTGAAGGAATTGCAATTGACCATCTTCAAGGTGATTTTTCCTATTTAGATGCAGAGGTAACATCCAAATCAGCTCGTATTAAAGAAATGTACGGTGTTTATTACGCGCGGGTTGGTGATAAATCTCTGATATCATCAACCGATGGTAAAAATTGGACTGAAGTATTGAGGTTGGGGGAATCTATTTATGACTATGTAGTTTTGAAAAGTGGCCGAATTGTTATTGGTAGCTTCGAAGGTGTGTATTACAAAGACCCCGATGAAACGGAGTGGACTAACAAGAGATTCTTTTTTGTAGGAAATAGCATCTCTAACCCAAATAGGATTAGTCATTTGGTAGAGTCGAAAGAAGGTGGTGTATTCGCAGGTACCCATCATGGAATTTATAGGTCGATGGATGAGGGTGAAAATTGGGAACGAGTTTCAGACCTAATACCAAGTGAAGAGGATGATGTATCTCAATTATTAGTAAAGGAGAATGGAGATATTTTGGCCTATGGCACAAGGTATGCGTTTGTAAGTGAGGATAATGGTGACACGTGGTTTACTTCTACTTTGCCAAGTAGAGGCGTATTTAAAGCAATTGAAGATAATGGGATTGAGTATATCCTAATTGGAGGAAACATTTGGGCTCGAAGAACAAGCCGTGATATATATGTGAATCTTGAAATTGCTGATGAGTTGGAAGAAAATTTCCCCGCGGCAACAGCAAATATTGATAATTTTTTTCTGCGAGGAGAAAAGCTTCTAATCTATAATTCGGTGTACCCGTCCAGTATATACTCAGGAATTCGAGTTGATGAATCTGATATTTGGGATAAATTGAAGTAAATCATCTTCCATAAAAAAGCTCCGATATTGTAGTATCGGAGCTTTTTAATCTTAAAATAAATAAGCTAAAAATTACACTTCGTTCAGTGCTTCATTTAATGCTTGTAGACTTTTCTTGGCATCACCAAAGAACATCTGATTCTTTTCGTCATAAAATAGCGGATTGTCAATTCCTGCATAACCAACACTTAAACTACGTTTGAAAACGATAGTGCGTTTTGCTTCATCAACATTAAGAATAGGCATGCCATAGATAGGACTACTTGGCGAAGTTTTTGCCATCGGGTTTACCACATCATTAGCACCAATAATAAGAACTACGTCGGTTGAGGCAAACTCAGCATTGATTTGATCTAAATCGTACAATAAATCGTAAGGAACATCCGCTTCAGCAAGTAAAACGTTCATGTGACCTGGCATTCGTCCAGCTACAGGATGGATACCATATTTAACCTGAACACCTTTGGCCTCTAATTTTGATGCTACTTCTTTAACAACATGTTGTGCCTGTGCAACAGCAAGTCCATAACCAGGTACAATAACAACCTTAGAGGCGTATGCAATTTGGATGGCTAAGTCATCTGCGGAAGTTTCGCGAACGGTTTTATCACCATCTTCACCTCCACCGCTAGAGCTTCCACTGTCACCACCAAAAGTGCCGAATATTACATTGAACAAAGAGCGATTCATCGCTTTACACATAATATTGGTGAGGATTAAACCTGCTGCGCCAACTAAAGCTCCCGATACAATAAGCAGACTGTTGCCAAGTGCAAAACCTGCTAACGAAGCTGCCAAACCTGAATACGAGTTCAAAAGTGAAATAACTACGGGCATATCTGCACCACCAATCGGAATTACGGAGGTGATACCAATGAGTAATGAGATGCCTAAAATCACCCAAAATATCATCATGTTGGACGGATCGAAAGTAAACACACCCACTAAAGCCAATACCGCAATCATAGAGCCAATATTGATATAGTTTAGTCCTGGAAAGGTAATCGCATTGCCAGAAATAAAACCTTTCAGTTTACCGAAAGCGACAAAACTTCCTGTAAATGTTAGCGAGCCAATAAAAATACTTAAACCAACCGTAACCAAAACAGCGGTGTCAAGTGCCATAACATCGGGTGTTCTAGCTAATTCTCCCCAAGCAACAAGGGCAGAAGCAGCGCCACCAAAACCATTAAAAATGGCAACTAATTCGGGCATGGCAGTCATTGCTACTCTTTTAGCTGCAACGGCACCAATTAAGCTACCTACTACAACGCCAGCAATTATCCACTCAAAAGAAACAATTTCTCTATCAAATAGTGTGACAACAATTCCAATTAACATACCAATGGCGGCAAGTTGATTTCCTTTACGAGCAGTTGCGGGCGAACCGAGTAATTTTATCCCTCGGATAAAGAAAGCAGTAGCAACTAAATAAATAATCTGAATGGCATCTGGCAGCCAAGTAGTGAAAGACTCTGGTAAAAACTGGTTCATTTGTCATCTCCTTTTTTCTTGAACATCTCAAGCATTCGGTCGGTAACCATAAAACCACCAACTACGTTTATCATCGCAAATACAATGGCAATAAAGCCAATCCATTTTGCCATTGGTCCACCTACACTGCCGGAAACAATAAGTGCTCCAACTATGGTAATACCTGAAATAGCATTTGCACCACTCATGAGCGGTGTGTGCAGGGTTGGCGGTACTTTTGAAATGAGTTCAAAGCCAATAAAGCAGGCTAGAACAAAAATGAATAATGAAAATATTAAGACTGACATAAGATTCAATTAGGAACATCAGAGTTAGGAATAGCGAACTATTCTTAATGCTGTATTCAGTTTTTCTTAACTAATGGTGAAATTATTTCCCCTTGATGGGTGATGGTAGTGTTTAGCAGAATTTCGTCTTCAAAATTGAAATTCACGGCTCCATCTTTAATCAATAGGTTTAAAAGAGCTAGTATGTTTTTAGCATACAGTAAACTTGCATGGTTTGCTAATTGGCTAGGTAGGTTAATAGGCCCCACAATCTTCACTTCGTTAACAACTTGTGTGGTTCCTGCTTGGGTTAACTCACAGTTTCCACCATTTTCAGCAGCAAGATCAACAATTACTGAGCCAGGTTTCATGTCATGTACCATTTCCTTAGTAACAAGGAGTGGAGCAGGTCGGCCAGGAATCAATGCGGTAGTTATTACGATATCTGATTTTTTAACATGCTCGTGAATAACTTGTCGCTGACGATCTTGATTATCTTTCGAAAGTTCTTTGGCGTATCCACCTTTTGTTTCGGTATTCTCTTCTTCAAGAGGAACTTCAACGAATTTACCGCCTAAACTTTCAACCTGTTCTTTTACAGCAGGTCGTACATCAAAAGCTTCTACTACAGCCCCTAACTTACGGCAAGTAGCTATGGCTTGTAATCCTGCAACACCTGCACCAAGAATCAAAGCTTTGGACGGAGGAATAGTGCCCGCAGCAGTCATCATCATTGGCATGTATTTATCTAATTCATTGGCAGCAATTAGTGAAGCTTTATAACCAGCAATGGAACTCATGGATGAAAGAGCATCCATGTTTTGCGCTCGTGAAATTCTTGGGATAGCATCCATTCCTAATGCAGAAATGCCTAACTCTTTGAGAGTAGCTATCAAATCGGCATGTTGTAACGCCCAAATGAAGCAAACTAACGTAGCTTCTTTTTTAAGTTTCTTTAAATCCTCAAGCTCTGGTGTCTGTACAGCTAGAACAATATCAGCTTTACTTAAAGCTTCATCTCTAGTTACCACTTTGGCACCAATTGCTTCATACTGAGGGTCTAGAAAGTTGGATGAAAGTCCGGCATCTTTTTCTACCCAAACGTCTAACTCTTTCTTTACGAATTGACCCGCTACTTCTGGCGATAATGCTACTCGCTTTTCGTATTCAGCGGTTTCTTTTAACACTGCAATAATCAAAATAATCCTCCAACATTTGTTTGGCACAACATAACTAAATCAGCGATTACGCCAAAAAAATTGGGAGCGCTTTTTTAAAATTATGATAACACATCGTAAAGTCTAATCCTTTGATTGTAAAACTTCTGTGTGAACTAATTATGAATTATAAAGATTGTAGACAGAATAGCTAGTAAGGTCACAAATATTAGGTCCGTTTTGGATAGGGCTTTTATTTCGAATCTGTGACAAGCATATTTACAATGCTTATTAGCTTGATAGAATTAAAGTCTCAATCCAAAAGCTGAATTTTTGTATTATTGAGTGACCAAAATTTTTAAAAGAGTATTATGGAAGATATTGTAGGAAAAAGATTTAAAGTAGTAGTTATTGGAAGCGGCCCTGCGGGACTAACAGCAGCACTTTATGCGGCGCGTGCAGATTTAAGCCCCATCGTTTTTGAAGGTATTGAACCTGGTGGACAACTTATGACCACCAGCGATGTCGAAAACTTTCCAGGATATCCTGATGGTGTTACTGGCCCACAAATGATGGATGATTTACGGAAACAAGCTACTCGATTTGGAGCTGATTGCAGATACGGCTATGTAACGAAGATCGACTTTGACAAACGCCCATATAAAATTACTGTGGATGAGAAAACAGAGGTTTTTGCAGATACAGTGATTGCTTCTACAGGTGCTTCGGCAATGTGGCTTGGAATTGAAAGTGAGCAAAAATTACGTGGAAAAGGTGTTTCTGCTTGTGCAACATGTGATGGCGCTTTCTTCAGAAATGAGCATGTAATTATTGTTGGTGGCGGTGATACCGCAATGGAAGAAGCAACTTTCTTAACCAAGTTTGCAAGTAAAGTTACCGTAATTCATCGTCGCGAAGAACTTAGAGCTTCCAAGGCTATGCAAAAACGCGCTTTCGATAACGAGAAAATCGAATTTATGTGGAACAGCGGCGTAGAAGAGGTTCTTGGGGAGAATGTTGTTGAAGGTGTGAAAATAAAAAATCTACAATCTGGCGAGATTACAACTTTAGATGATGTAACAGGCGTTTTCGTAGCTATTGGCCACAAACCCAACACCGACTTGTTTAAAGGCGTAATCACGATGGATGATGTAGGCTATATTCAAACTAAAGGTCAATCTACTAAAACTGATTTGCCTGGAATTTTTGCTTGTGGTGATGCAATGGATTCTTTCTACCGACAAGCAGTTACAGCAGCCGGAACGGGTTGTAAAGCGGCGCTTGATGCCGAGCATTATCTCAGTAACGAAATGAGTGAAGAAGCAATCGCTCAAGAGCACTGGAAGTAATTGCTAAACAATAGAAAGCAATAATAAACCATTTATAATGAAAAAAATGACAGTATTTCTAATAGTTGCAGGCGTCGTAATAGCATTTGTGTTTTTAAGTAAAGCCATGAAAAAGGACGATACAATAAAAACAATTTCTGCGAAACAGGCTCTTGTACAAGTTGTTAAAGAGCCCGGAGTAATTATTGATGTCCGAACAAAGGATGAATATAATGCTGGGCATTTAACTAAAAGTGAGTTCCAATATGATGTTACCACAGGGGAATTTGAATCAAAAATAAGTTCGCTCGATAAGTCAAAAACGTACTATTTGTACTGCCGATCGGGTAATCGAAGTGGTAAAGCGGCTGTAATTATGAAAGAAAAAGGATTTACTAATGTCTACAACATTGGTGGATATTCAACATTGATTAGCGCAGGATTTGAGTCTTCAAACTAATTGACTTTCAAAAATAATAGTAATCACAAAAAAGCTCCTTCTTTATAGATGGAGCTTTTTTTATGATGTGATTAAATAAAAAATTACGAGCTAAGTAGTAGACTGTGACCGAAAGAGCTCGCTAAATATGTTTACAATTACTTTTTCTTGCCGATAGTTTTTTCGTCTTTATCGTCATCTGAGTCTTTTTCAGTAGTATTCCTTTCAGCGGTACTACTTTCATCATCATCTTCATTAATCTCGATGATTTCAGCTTCTACAGAGTATTCGTCGTCATCGCCGTCCACTTCACGTTCAACAAGAATTTGGTAGTCGTTAATAAACATAGCAAACATCCCAATTGCTGAAATAACTGGAACCATGGCGCCTACTAACGCTGCTCCACCAACACCAACGGCAAGTTGAGTTTGGAATACAACCTCACCTTTTTTGTTCTTAATGAGTAGTCTACGAGCGCCACCTTCTTTTATAATTTCTCGGATTTTGCTAATGACTTCATTCACACCACCTTGTACCTCTTCGTAGATGCTTTTCGCTTTAGATTTTGCGTCTTCTTTATTCATGATATGTGCGGTTTATGAAAATTTTTGTAAGGAGTTTCCTCCGGCGAGGTCTAACTACGTGAAGCATAATAAAAAGATTCGGTATTAAAAATGTTAGCTCGAGTTTATTGTGCATCAACGGTAGGTGTTGATGCGCGGATCATCGATGTAGAAACCCATCACACTAACGGAATGCCTAAATTTTTCTTGGTGGGATTACCTGATAGAGCAGTAAGTGAGTCACGTGATCGTGTGGAAGCTGCTATTAGAAACACGGGTTCTTTCTATCCCTTAGGTAGAATCACAGTGAATCTTGCTCCCGCCGACCTTCCCAAAGAAGGAAATGCGTTTGACCTTCCTTTGGCTGTTGGTTTGTTAATGATGTCTGGCCAGTTGCATACCGATAAACTAGACAAAACAGTGTTGATGGGTGAGCTTGCTTTAGACGGACAAATCCGTCCAATAAAAGGTGTACTCCCTGTTGCTGTAGAAGCAAAGAAGCGTGGTTTTGAATACTTGGTAGTTCCCAAAGAAAATGGACCTGAAGCTGCTGTAGTTGAGGGCATTAAAATCTTTCCATTTGAGCATTTAAATCAAGTTACAGATTGGTTAGAAAACCGAGGTTCGATGGATCCATTAGAGATTGATGTCCAGGCTTTTTTTGGCCAAAATGGTAAAGATGATTTAATGGATTTTAGTGATGTTAGAGGCCAAGAAAATGTAAAGCGGGCGCTTGAAATAGCAGCTTCAGGTGGGCATAATGTTATTATGGTAGGCCCACCAGGTTCGGGTAAAACAATGATGGCTCGTCGAATACCGACGATATTACCTCCATTGGCTTTGGAGGAATCACTTGAAACAACTAAAATTCATTCTGTTTCGGGAATATTAGATGCAAAAAAAGCATTGATTACACAACGTCCCTTTCGGGCTCCTCATCACACTGTTTCCGACGTTGCCCTTGTTGGAGGGGGAAGCATGCCCATGCCAGGCGAAATCTCAATGGCGCATAATGGTGTGTTATTTTTAGATGAACTTCCAGAGTTTAAACGAAGTGCCTTGGAAGTAATGAGACAGCCTTTAGAAGATGGATTTGTATCAATAGCTCGTGCAAGAATGAGTGTAACCTATCCAAGTAGAGCTATGTTGGTAGCTTCTATGAACCCATCACCATCGGGCGATTGGTACGACCCAAAAGAAATGGGCGGGGGCTCGAATCTACAGATGCAGCGCTATTTGAGCAAAATAAGTGGTCCGTTGCTAGACCGAATTGATTTACATATTGAAGTAAATAAAGTGAGCTATGACGAACTTTCGGGGAAAGCTAAAGGAGAGTCTTCAGAAGAAATTCGCAAAAGAGTAATTGAAGCTCGAGAAGTCCAATCGCAGCGCTTCTTGGGAGTAAAAGGAGTATACGGAAATGCTCAAATGAACACACGAATGGTCCGAAAAGTATGCCAACTAGATGAAGTGAGTTCAAATATTTTGAAAAAAGCTATAACAACACTGGGCCTCTCTGCAAGGGCTTATGATAGGATTTTGAAAGTAAGTAGAACGATTGCTGATTTAGAAAAATCTGAGAATATTCAATCTCATCATGTTGCAGAAGCAATTCAATATCGAAGTTTAGATAGAGAAGGGTGGCTAGGTTGAAAACGGCAATTTTCAACATCAAATTTCCAACATTCAACAACCATTGATACATGAATGTGAAACACTATAACTTACAAAGTAGATTGATTGAGTTTTCAATTTCAATTATTGATATAAGCAATATGTTGCCAAAAAATTATGCTGGGCAGCACTTTTCGAAACAGTTAATCAGGTCGGGTACATCTCCTGGCTTTCAACAAGCAGAAGCACAAAGTGCAGAATCAAATAAGGATTTTATTCACAAATTAAAGATTGGAATAAAAGAGTTAAGGGAAGCGAAAGTCAATCTTGAAATTATACACAGAAAATTCTTGCCATCCGAAAATAAAGTACAGCATACATTAAAAGAAAGTGATGAGTTAGTCGCAATTTTTTATTCAAGCATTAGAACTGCTAAAGCAAAAAATTAATGTTCAGCAACATTGGATATTGGAAACTGAATGTTGGTTGGTGGTTATTGTGAAAGCTCATGATTCGTTATTAAACATTCATTTTTCGTTTTTCAAGAGTTCCACATGTTCATGCGGTGCACAACATCATGCGTATTCATTATTCTGGAAACAGAGGAAACTTATACTTTCATCTTAAGTGTAAACAAATAGACAGGAGGCCATTGTTATGAAAAAATCGTCATCTACTTATTTGCCAAGTGGGCTAGTATTTGTTTTACCAATACTAATAATTGTGGTATATCTCATTCTCACTCAATAAAAGGTTGACTAGAGCTGTATATTTGAATAAGCTTTTACTTCTTAATCATAATATAGTTCAAACAGTTGCCTAAATTCGCCGAGATAGCATTTCCTACTGCTGTACGCCAACTTTTTACTTATCAACTTACCTCAAATCAGCAGAAAGATATTCGTGTTGGAATGAGAGTTTGGGCTCCGCTTCGGAATTATAACGCCATTGGTGTAGTGATAAAGCTCCACGATGAAAAGCCTACATTTCAGACCAAAGAAATCCGTCAAATTCTTGATGAAGAACCTATTCTTGATGACGAGATACTAAAGCTTACTCGATGGATTCATCGTTTTTACTATAGTAGCTTGGGAGAAGTTATTCAGGCAGCACTTCCTGCAGGTCTTAATTTTGTTTCAAAAAAGTACATCAGAGTTGCCAATACTAATCAAGAACATTCCTTAACTGAGTTACAAAAAGAAGTACTTGGTGAGATAAAGAAACAGACTGATTTTGAGTTTAATGAAGCCAAAAAAAGATGGGTTGGGACTTCAGCTAACAAAGCATTAACCGAACTTCTAAAATTGGGTGCGATAGAAATTTGGGAAGAACCAGATTTAAAAGTTACAGCCAAAACAGAGCGGGCTTGGGATTGGGCGGATGACAGAACTGCCGAAACCGCAAAAGCATTTCTTGAAGAGACAAAAAGTAAAGGAGCCAAGTGGAAGGATGCTCTTGAATATTTTGCAGAGATGGGGTTGCCAATAAGAAATTCAGAGCTGGCAACATCGGAAAAGGTGAACTCATATTCTCTAAATAGATTAAAAGAAGAGGAATGGATTAAGCCTATTGAAATGGAAGCCTTGCCCGAAAAGAGTCTGCTCGATTTTGCACCTGATTCTATCAAATCCCTAAATAAAGAACAGATTGCAGCTTTTTCGGAAATTCAAGCTGGCTTGGAAAAAGGTGAATTTGCAAATTATTTGCTTTACGGAATTACAGGAAGTGGAAAAACAGAAGTTTACATTCATGCGCTTAAACAGGTAGTAGAGTCAGGAAAAGGGGGGATTGTTCTTGTTCCCGAAATTGCACTTACACCACAAACAGTCTCTCGATTTTATAAAATATTTGGTGAAGAAGTAGCTGTTCTCCATAGTAGAATGACAAGTAGAGAACGATTGCTAGCTTGGAACGACTTAAAAAGTGGAACCAAGAAAATTGCCATTGGACCACGATCTGCGGTGTTTGCACCCGTTCAAAATTTAGGATTGATAATATTAGATGAAGAGCACGATGCTTCCTACAAGCAAATAGATCCAGCACCTCGGTATCATGCTCGAGAAACTGCAATAATGCGAGCCAATCTGAACAAGGCAGTAGTGATTATGGGCTCAGCAACGCCAAGTATGCAGGCATTGAGTATGGCTGCGAAGGGCAAGTGTGGGTTGTTGGAACTTAAAGAACGTCATGCTGAGGCAACCTTGCCAGAAGTTCAAATAATCGATTTAAAGCAATACAAAGGTGCTATGAAAGGAGATCTTTCAATGGCTTTGTACACTGCGATTGAGGATGCATTATCAAAGAAAGAGCAGATTATTTTGTTATATAATCGTCGTGGTTTTGCAAACTATTTGCAGTGCGAAGATTGCGGACATATTCCTCAAAGTCCAGAATGTTCGGTGAGCCTCACTTATCATAAAAGAAAGAACATGCTGCTTTGCCATTATTCTGGATATTCAAGGCGGGCAGATACTTATTGTGAAAACTGTGGGTCGGGAAATTTGGTAGTTCAAGGCTCGGGTACTCAAAAAGTGGAGGAAGATATTGCAGAACTATTTCCAGAGGCAAGATTACTTCGGTTTGATAGAGACAGTACCACTAGAAAAGGTGCTCATGCCAAAATACTAAATACTTTTGGTGAGGGAGAAGCGGATATCATGGTAGGCACACAATTGGTTGCCAAAGGGCTCGATTTCCCAAATGTAACCGTTGTTGGTGTAATTGATGCAGACACAGAACTTGCTTTTCCATCTTTTCAATCTACAGAGCGGATGTATCAACTATTGAGCCAGGTTTCAGGGCGTTCAGGTCGTGGTGAAAAGCTGGGGAAAGTGTATATCCAAACGCGAGCACCAGAAAATAGCGCCATCCAATTTGCTAAAAGGCACGATCATGAAGGCTTTTCGAAAGAAGAAATGGGTTTTAGAAAACCGCTAAATTATCCACCTTATTCTCGATTGATACAGTTTGTTCTTAAAGGGAAAGAGGATAATGAAGTAAGTAATTCCGCCCATTTATTGGTAGATGTTATCAATAGAGTTGTGCCAGATTTAGATACTTTGGGACCATCTCCATCTGCTATTGCATGGATGAATAGAAATTATTTTTGGGAAGTAATGGTGAAAATATCTCCAGAAAAAGGAGACAATTATATCGAAAAGCTATTGGACAAGGTGATGGAAGTTTACAGATATGAAACTCCAATAAGCGAAGCAAAAGTGCGAATTAATATCAATGTAGATTCGATTCGCTAGGTTTTAAAGTAGTATATCAAGTAGCCTAAACTTGTTTGAGTGAGATTCTAAATCAACTCTTTATCTGCTTCTCATTATCCATTAAAAGGTCTTTCCTAACGAAAGTCCGCCGCTAAAATATATACGCTTTGTTATATTATTTGTGAAGGGTGTAAAGCTGACTTTAAAGAATTTCCCCGTTTTGGGGTCTACAGATTTAATTCCTAAAGACGAGGTGATGTAAAAGTTTTCGTTTGGATTTAGAAACAAAAAAGTAGTGCCTAATCCTGCCTCAAATTGTGTGGTTCTATTTATGTTAATCAGAGAATTAAGTAGAATAGGTAGGCTAATATGGCGAGTATTGGTAAAAAAGTCATCTAACTCAGGAAAATACCCAGCTCCCATTCGTAACGATAGCCCTTGTTTGAGTAATCTTTCATAATTGATGGAATACGAAAGGCCATTCCCCAGCAATTCTAAATAGATGGAATGTTTTTTGAACTCAGTTTCTAACTGCAAAGATGTATCCATATCCTGGGCAAATAACTGAGAGCTAGCAGGAAGTAAAAGCAATAGAACCAGAGATGAAATTTTAATCATGGTTTTACGATTTTTTGAGTTCTATGTGATTCAAGCATCATTAAACTGATTCAGTAGGAGTATACCTGAAAGTTATAGAGCTACATAATTTGAAAATTAAACATTTTCAAATAACTCTATGTCAGGTCTAAATGTATAATTAACTTTTATTTTTACATAAATCAATTCTCTAAAGCACAAAAAATATAGAATTTTCTTAAGCACTTGCAATATGGGGAGTAAAATTGCTATTTAGGAAGTGAATATTAAATAATGATACTTATGGGTGAAGAACGGGTAAAGCTGGCCGACAGTAATGAGCAGATGCAAAACTTTATGAAGTATGTGCTTAAAGATTTACGTGCGCTTAAAAAGATGCTAGACGAAGAATGGTTCGAAACAGATACCATTCGGATTGGAGCCGAACAAGAGCTTTGCATTGTCGATAAAAATGCAAAACCATTAAATATTGCAATGCAGGCAATGGATGCCCTCGGCGAAGGAAATTACACCACGGAACTCGCTCAGTTCAATCTTGAAATTAATTTAGACCCCCTAGAGTTTACAGGAAATTGCCTTTCTGTGTTAGAAAATAACTTACAAACAGAAGTAGAATACGTTCGTAAAACCATACAAAGTCTAGGTGGGGATATTTTGCTAACGGGAATTCTACCAACCATCCGAAAGTCAGATGTAAACATTGAAAATCTCACACCACTTCCACGTTACCAAGCGCTTTGCGATGCAATAGATAAACAGCGAGGGAAAGAGTATGAGCTCCGTATTCAAGGAATGGACGAGCTTTTAATGAAATTTGATACCCCTTTACTTGAAGGCTGTAACACAGGATATCAAGTTCATTTGCAGGTGAAACCAAAAGAATTTGTTTCGAAATATAACATCGCGCAAGCGGTAACAGCTCCAGTTTTGGCAAGTGCAGTAAATTCACCGGTTCTTTTTGGGAAACGACTTTGGGCAGAAACAAGAATTGCGTTATTTCATCAATCAGTAGATACACGTTCGGTTGGTGAGCATTTAAGAGATAGCAGCCCACGAGTTACTTTTGGAAATGCTTGGTTGAAGGATAGCATCTTGGATATTTACAAAGAAGATATTTCTAGATATCGAGTAATGCTCAGTTCTGATGTGGTAGAAAATGTAGACGAGTTAATGAAAAAGGGAATCCCTCCAGAGTTGATGGCGCTTAAAGTTCACAACGGAACGGTTTATCGATGGAATAGACCTTGTTACGGTGTTGCGGGTGGCGTTCCTCATCTAAGAATTGAAAACCGCGTATTTCCTTCAGGTCCAACAGTTGTTGATGAAATAGCAAATACGGCCTTTTGGTTAGGATTGCTAAATGGCTTTGAAGATGAATACGCAGATATCACTAAAGAATTAGATTTTGATGATGCGAAGATGAACTTTTTTGCGGCTTCAAAATTGGGAATGGATACCAAATTTGTTTGGACAAAAGACCGAAAAGTATCTGCTAGAAACCTGATTAAAGACGAATTGCTACCTATTGCAAAACATGGTTTAGAAAAGGCTGGAATCAATAAATCTGATTTAGATACTTATTTAGGCGTAATACAAGATAGAGTTGAATCGTCTAAAACGGGCGCATATTGGGTTGTGAAATCATACAGCAATCTCATTAAAGATTCCAATCGAGAACAAACTCTTTCTACCATAACTAAAGCAATGGCAATGAACCAAAAGAAAGGTGAGCCTGTTCATAAATGGGGGCTTGCTAGGGTAGAAGATGTTGACCACGGAAAACCATCAAGCTTATTGGTGGAAGAGTTTATGACTACTGATTTATTCACCGCACGGAAAGACGACCTCACCGAGTTCGCAGCAAATTTAATGGATTGGCGACGAATTAGATACGTTCCTGTAGAGGACGATCAAAAACATTTGGTGGGCTTAATTTCAATGCGGATGATTTTACGAGAATATTCGAAAATCATTCACGAAGAAGAAAATACAGGGCATACCGTCGAAGAAATTATGATAACGAACCCAATTACCATTCATCCAGAGGCATCAATTATGGAAGCGATGACCATCATGCAGGAGCAAAAAATTGGTTGCTTACCGGTGATGAAGAATAGTAGGTTAGTTGGAATTATCACGGAAGAAAATTTTATGAATATAAGTCGGCGCTTGTTGAAAGCGTTAGCGAACGAAAAGGAAAATTAATTGGATACTGCGTCAGAAACTGAAGCAAAAAGTGACTTAATAAAAACTTCTCCTCACATATTGGGAGATATTAAAGGAGCAAACCCGGGCCCAACAATCATCGCAATGGGAGGAATACACGGAAATGAAGCTACAAGTATTTCCGCCATCCGTCGTGCACTAGAATTGTTAGCACCGCTACAAACAGAAATGAAAGGCCGTTTTGTAGGCATTCAGGGAAATATTTCGGCACTTAAAAAAGGAATGCGGTTTAATACTGAGGATATGAACCGTTTATGGGTGGCTTCAATTTTGGATAAAATCAGAAGAACATCCACGGAAAACCTATCCTCTTTAGATAGAGTGGAGATAAAAGAATTATTAAAGGTTTTAGATCCTATTGTTCAATCTGAAAGTGGTGAAGAGATTATTTTTATTGACTTGCACACGTTTTCGGGAAAAGGTGGAATGTTTTGCATCACCCCTCGTAAAGAACGAAATATTGAAGTGTTAAGTCAGCTTAAAATTCCTCTGATTTTTGGAATTGAGCAGGCTCTTCAAGGAACCTCAATGGAATATGTGGATGATGCTGGCCACATTGGCTTTGCCTTTGAAACAGGAACACATGGTACAAAGGTTGCCGAAGATAATGCCTATGCAGGACTTCTTATTTTATTGGTAAGTTCTGGCCTTATTTCGGCTAAAAAGTTGCAAGGCTTTGATCAATACTATGATTATTTGATGGGGAAAGTAGAGCAATATCCACATAAAGTAGAATATGTGTATAAGCATATTATTGAGGAAGAAGATAATTTTGTGATGCTTGCTGGATTCAAGAATTTTGATTCCATCAAAAAAGGCGATTTATTGGCCAACGATAGAAATGGTGAGATTCGTTCTCTATCCGACGGCTATGTGCTAATGCCACTCTATCAGAAACAGGGCAATGATGGGTTTTTTATAGTAAGAGATTGTGAATAGGAGAGATTAGAACGTAATTTCTGCCGTAGTGTTTTTGATCACAAGAGGCTTATTTTAGAATATTACTTTGAAATTGAAAATGATATAAAGTGAATAAGAATTTAAATGATTACCAGTTTATAGACGGAACAAGGCTGTCCTCTGTGATAGAGGCGTTGATCTTTGCGAGTGAGGAGCCTATTTCTGGCGATAAAATCAGAACCATTATTACAGACAACGAAGAGCAGATTGAGATTTCTGAAGAAACTGTTGAAGATTTTGTAGATAAGCTGAACGCACGTTACGAAGAACAAGCGATAAGCTTTCGAATTGAAAAAATGGCAGGAGGGTACACCTTCCTTACCCATAAGAAATTTCATTTTTGGTTGAGCGTTTTTCAGCATGAAAATGCATACCGAAAGCTATCTCAATCTGCCATAGAAAGCCTTGCAATAGTGGCTTATAAACAGCCGATTACAAAACCTGAAGTCGATCATATAAGAGGTGTGGACTCTGGATACATTCTTCGTCAACTTATGGAGAAAGCGCTAATAGAGGTAGCTGGAAGAGCTGATAGACCTGGCAAACCATTGCTTTATCGAACAACGAAACATTTTCTTCGGCACTTCGGAATCAATTCTGTAAATGAGCTTCCAAAACCAAGAGAAATAGAAGAGATATTGAAAGATGATGATATGGCTGAACATCGCCAGTTGTTATTAGAGCAATCAATGATTTTGGATGACGAGAAAGAAAATCCAGCAGAAAGAAGAACATTTATCGAAAAAAATATATTCGATGACTCCGAGCGCGAAGAAAATGAGGAGTCAGACTCAGAAGAAGAATAGTTAGAAATATGAATAAACTAGCTATACGATTTGTTATCTTATAAGTATGAAAAAACCGAGAAGTACACCAAGTTCTAGAAACCGAAATCAAAAAACTGATAACAATCAGAAATCATCAAGAGGTGATGTTAAGAAGACACCTTTAAAACTGAATGTAAAGATTGACAAGAATCCTATCAAAGTTGATCAGAATTATTCAGATACCGATGAGATTAGGTTGAACAAATACATTGCTCACGCTGGATTGTGTAGCAGAAGAGAAGCCGACAAGCTCATTGCTGGAGGAAAAGTTAAGATTAATGGGAAACTAGCAAGTGAATTGGGCGTTTCTGTTAGGCGCACTGATAAAATTGAGGTAGATGGCCAACGAATTAGCTTAGAGTCGTTTGTATATCTACTTCTGAACAAACCACGTAACACCATTACCACCACCGATGATGAGCGCGGAAGAAATACAGTGTTAGATGAAGTTGAGAACGCTACGGGTTCTCGAGTGTATCCCGTAGGACGTTTAGATAGGAATACAACAGGTCTTTTATTGCTAACTAATGATGGTGATTTAACGCATAGATTGATGCATCCTAGCTATAAAGTTCGGAAAACCTATGAAGTTGAATCTCAACGAGAGTTAAATGATGGTGAATTAGCACAACTTAGAAAAGGCGTTGAACTTGAAGATGGTATTGCGAAAGGGCATAATATTCAACGATATGCAGATATACCTAGAACTATTTTAATTTCGGTTTTTGAAGGAAGAAATCACCTAATTCGTAGGATGGTGTCTCACTTTGGAACAGAGGTTGTCAAATTAAAGCGTGTTGAATATGCGGGTTTGAACTTGAAAGATGTGAAAATAGGGCGCTGGAGATTTCTAAAGCAAAAAGAAGTGAATAACCTAAGAAAATTGGTAAAATTAGAGGCTCTCGATTTTAAAAAGTAACAATTTATGGAGTTTGAAAATATAGCGATTTCATCAGGGAGCGTGCTTAGTAGTGAAGAACTACCAATTAAGTACGATTTATATGTGCCTATAAGTGGCACTAATAAACATTTTCCTATAGTTATATTTCTTCATGGATTTAAAGGTTTTAAAGACTGGGGTCCATTTCCCGATGCTTGCGAAGAGCTTGCCCGAACAGGTTTTGGGGTTTTGGCTATTAATCATTCTCATAATGGAATTGGTAACGGAAGAACAGTTTACGAACGATTAGATTTGTTCGAACAAAATACGCTTTCCAAAGATTTAGATGACGTGAAGGTGATGATTGGTGCCCTTCAGTCTGGAGAAGTAAATAACGCACATGCACAGTTAAACACAGATGTAATTGGAATAGTTGGCCATTCAAGAGGAGGGCATACTGCTATTGCTGCTGCGGCTGAATTTGAGTCGATTAGATGTTTAGTAACATGGGCTTCTGTTTCAGATTACTTAGCTCGAGTTTCAGATAAAGAGAAAAAAGATTGGGAAGGACAAGGTTTTACGGAGTATAAAAACTCAAGAACGAATCAAATAATGAAAGTGAGTCGTTCTTTTTATGACGATTTGGTAGCTAATGCAGATTTATTAATAGCACAAAGGCGTGTGAAAGATTTAAGAATTCCATCGTTGTTTATTCATGGCCGAGATGATGAGTCAGTGCCGTATACAAGTTCAGAGCGACTTCATATAGACTGTTCAGCAAAAAATAAAGAATTGAGATTTATTGCAAATGCAGGCCATACTTTTGGAGGAGCCCATCCTTTTGAAGAAGAATTTTTCCCACCTCAGTTTAAGGAGCTAGTAGAATTTACAACTAGTTGGTTTAGACAATACCTACGTTAAGAAAAGCGCTTCCAATTTTTAATATTTTTAACACGTAATAGGATAATATTTCTTGATTCCCACGTGACTTTCCCTCACCTTAACTCACTTTCAAATTTTCATAAAATAAATAAGAAATATGAGCTACGGAATAAAGATGATTGGCAAAACTATTGCCTTTTCGCTCTGTTTTGTATTGGTAGTAAGCGGTTGTAAGACAACCGACTCTGCAACTAAAAGCAAAGCGAGCGCTTCTGCAGCGGCTAAACGCCCTGCTTCCACTAAGAGTGGAATGAAAAAATACAGTGAGGTTATTACTAAAGACGCTGTAAGTGATGATGGTTTATTTGATGTTCACAAAGTAGATGACTCGTATTTTTTCGAGATTCCTAATGAACTATTAGATAGAGAAATGTTACTCGTAACTCGAGTATCAGGTTCAGTACAAAATCTTAGCTTTGGTGGTGCAGGACAAAAAGTTCGTGGCCAACAAGTACTACGTTGGGAAAGAAAAGACGACAATATTTTGCTCCGTCATGTTTCTTACTCTAGTGTAGCTGATGCTGACGATCCAATTTACAAATCAGTTCGTAATAACAATTTTGAGCCAGTAGTTTTTAGCTTTAAAATTGAAGCACTGAGCAAAGATACGTCTGGTGTAGTTATTGATGTAACTAAATTATACACCACAGATGTAAACCTATTAAGTGGTTTAACTGATGGTCAAAGAAAAAGCTTCCAAGTTCGTCGTTTAGATGGAAGTAGAAGTTTTATTGAAAGAGTGACTAGCTACCCTGAAAACTTAGAAGTACGCCATGTACTTACCTATGACGCTAGTAGCCCTCCAGACAATAGAGACACAGGAACTATTTCTCTGGAAGTAAATCAGTCCATGATATTACTGCCTTCAGAGCCAATGACTCCTAGAAATTATGATGAAAGAGTTGGTTACTTCTCAATTGGACAATACGATTATAGTTCTGATGAGCATAAAGCAGCTACAAATCGTTTTATCACTCGTTATAAGCTTGTTCCAAAAGACAAAGAAGCTTATCTAAGAGGTGAACTAGTAGAGCCAGTTGAACCTATTGTTTACTACTTAGATCCTGCTACACCTGTAAAATGGAGAAAATATTTAGTTCAAGGTATTAATGATTGGCAAGTAGCTTTTGAAGAAGCTGGTTTCAAAAATGCAATTATTGGTAAAGTAGCTCCAACTCCAGAAGAAGACCCAGAGTTTTCTCCAGAAGATGTTCGCTACTCTGTAATGCGTTATATCACTAACCCAATTCAGAATGCTCAAGGCCCACACGTACATGATCCACGTACAGGTCAAATTCTTGAAAGTGATATCTTATGGTACCACAACATTCAAAATTTATTACGCAACTGGTATTTTATCCAAACTGCGGCCTCAAATCCAGATGCACGTAATGCTAAGATGTCAGATGAGATTATGGGCGAAATGCTTCGTTTCGTAATGGCTCATGAACTTGGCCATACTTTAGGTCTTCCTCATAACATGGGTTCTAGCGTAGGTTACACTGTTGATCAATTGAGAGATCCAGAGTTTACTTCAACTCATGGTACCGCTCCTTCAATTATGGATTATGCTCGTTTCAATTACATCGCTCAACCAGGTGATGGCGTTACTCAGTACTATCCACAAATTGGCGAGTATGACAAATGGTCTATCAAATGGGGATACAGCTGGATTCCAGATGTAAAAAAACCAGATGATGAAAAAGAGACTCTTAATGAGTGGATTGTGAAAAATGGAGACGACCCTCTATACTGGTTCGGATACGCAACTGGTGCTGATCCTCGTTCACAAACAGAAGCTATTGGCGACGATGCTATGAAAGCAAGTGAGCTTGGTCTTGCAAATCTTCAGGTTATCACTACCAATTTAATTGATTGGATTGAAAAAGATGGTGAGAACTATGAAGACTTAGATGAGCTTTACAGTAATGTTATTGGCCAGTGGAGAAGATATATGGGCCATGTTACTACTTATGTAGGTGGTGTTTATCAAACCTACAAAACGTACGAACAAAATGGTGCCGTATACACAACTGTATCTGAAAAAGATCAAAAAAGAGCAATGGATTTCTTGAATAAGCATGCTTTTTCTACACCAACTTGGGCGTTTAACCAAGACATCTTAAGCAGAATTAATCAGTCATCAGCTGTTGAGACATTTAGAAGTGCGCAAGCAGGTGCTCTTAATAGCCTACTAGATCCTTCTAGATTAGGACGCTTAATAGACTCAGAAAGTCGTGCAGACGGACCTGTTTATACTCTTATCGAAATGATGGATGATGTAAGAAACGGAGTTTGGTCAGAAGCGCGTGGCAAAAAGAACATCAATGTTCATAGACGTCACTTGCAAAGAGCATATCTAGAAAGAATGGAATATTTGATGACAGAAGAACCTCCTGTAAGAAGATTCGGTGGATCTTCAGTGAATGTAACTCAATCAGATATTAGACCTATTGTTAGAAATGAGCTAGAAATACTCAGAAAAGATATCAATAGTTCAATTGGCGGTGGAGGAATCGATCGCGCAACTCGTATTCATCTTGAAGATGCAAGAAGTAGAATAGACGAGATTTTAGATAACGAAGATTAATTTTTCATTATCTGTTTTTAAAGGGTAGCCAAAGAGCTACCCTTTTTTTTAACCTAATTTTTTTGACTATGAAACAATTCTACAGAGTAAGTTTGGTATTCATTTTAACGCTGTTGCTCGGGACAAGTACTTCCTTTAGCCAGCAGTTAGATATGGATTTATTGAAAGGGATGGAGCCTAGGAATATTGGTCCAGCTGGAATGAGCGGGCGAATTACCGCAATTGATGTAGTGGAAGCCGATAATGATATAATGTACGCTGGCTCTGCTTCTGGAGGAATATGGAAATCTACTAGTGGTGGCGTTAAATGGGAACCCATTTTTGATGAATACAGCGCAGCATCAATTGGTGCAATCGACATCTATCAAAAAAACCCGAGTATTATTTGGGCAGGAACAGGTGAAGGAAACCCAAGAAATAGCCAAAGTAGTGGAGCTGGAATCTACAAAAGTATAGATGCAGGTAGAAGTTGGCAACTAATGGGATTAGAAGGCACACGAAATATCCATCGTGTAATTATTGATCCAAATAACCCAGACGTAGTTTATGTAGGAGCTCAGGGCTCAGCATGGGGCGATAGCGAAACTCGTGGAGTTTATAAAACCATCGATGGTGGAAAGACATGGAAAAAGATTTTATACAACAACCCTAGAACAGGTATAGCCGATTTAGTAATGGATCCAAATAATCCAAATAAGCTATTTGCGGCAATGTGGGAATTTAGACGCTGGCCTTGGTTCTTCAAATCAGGTGGTGAAGGTTCTGGATTATATATGACTCTTGATGGCGGTGAAAGCTGGAAAAAAGCAACTTCCGAAGATGGTTTACCAGAAGGTGAGCTTGGAAAAATGGGAATAGCTATAGCTCCAAGCAATACTAATATTGTATATGCCCATGTAGAGTCTAAAAAGAATGGAATTTATAGAAGTGATGATGGTGGTTACACTTGGAAGCTTCAACAAACAGTAGAAAAAGATGGGAATATTGGTGGAAGACCATTCTATTATGCAGAAATTTATGTAGATCCCTTTAATGAGAACAGAGTTTTTAGCATTCACACCTACATCACAAAAAGTGAAGACGGTGGGAAATCATTCGAAAGTTTATATCCATACTATAATTGGGTTCACCCCGATCATCACGCTTTTTGGTTGAGTTCAAAAAGCCCCGGAATGATGATGGATGGAAACGATGGTGGTTTGAATATCACATTTGATGGCGGCAAAAACTGGCGCTTTATCGATAACATTCCTGTAGGCCAATTCTATCATGTAGCCGTCGATGATAACATTCCTTATAACGTGTATGGCGGAATGCAAGATAACGGTTCTTGGCAAGGCCCGGCCTATGTTTGGCGATCTGGTGGAATCAGAAACGCGTATTGGGAAGAGCTTTATTTCGGTGATGGTTTTGATGTGGTAATGGATCGCAGTGATTCTAGATATGCATTTGCGATGTCTCAACAAGGAAGCATTGGTCGAGTAGATTTAGAAACAGGTGTTTCTCGGTATGTTCGCCCAACTCACCCTGATGGTGATGAACTTCGCTTCAACTGGAACTCGGCAGTTAATTTTGATCCATTTGATTCCAAAACCATTTATTTCGGCAGTCAGTTTGTTCATAAAAGTACTGATAGAGGCGAAAGCTGGGAAATCATTTCTCCAGATTTATCCACTAACGATCCTGAAAAGCAAAACCAGCATGAAAGTGGTGGTTTAACAATGGACGCCACCGGCGCCGAGAATTTCACAACAGTATTAGCTATTGAGCCGAGCACTCTTGAAAAAGGTTTGATTTGGGCCGGTACTGATGATGGTAATGTTCATATTACCAGAGATGGTGGAAAAAATTGGACAGATCTTACCAAGAACATCAAAGGTATTCCTGCAGGAAGCTGGGTTGCTCAAATAAAAGCTTCTACTTACAAAGCAGGCGAAGCCGTTGCGGTAATCAACAACTATCGTCGAGATGATTGGGGAACGTATATTATGCACACAACCGATTATGGCAAAAAATGGACAAACATAGCTAAAGATAAAGGGATGGAAGGCTATGCACTTTCATTTGTTCAAGATCCTGTTGCGCCAAACCTTATGTTTGCAGGAACTGAGTTAGGTCTGTATGTGACCATTGATGGTGGCAAAAAATGGACAAAATGGACAAATAAATATCCAACCGTTTCAACGTACGATATGGTAATTCAGCCAAGAGAAGCTGATTTAGTGATAGCAACTTTCGGACGTTCGTTTTGGGTTTTGGATGACATTCGTCCTCTTAGAGATTTAGCAACAAACGGAGCAAAAGAACTAGAGAAAGCCGTTCGGATTTTTCCAGCTCCAACTGCTTACGACATTAGCTGGCGACAAGCAGCTGGTTCTCGCTTCGCAGCCGACGCTATGTTTTCTGGTGACAACAGAGAAGATGGTGCTCGCATTACCTACTCTGTAAATAGTTCAGCATTGAAATCAGATAAAGAAGATTCTGATGACAAGAAAAAGGAAAAAGTGAAGTTCGAAATTTTTGATATTTCAGGTGAGAAAATCCGAACTTTTGAACGTACTCCTAGTCAAGATGGAATTAATCGTACAACTTGGGGATTAGAAATGAAAGGAGTTTCAAACCCAAGTAGAAATAAACCTCGTCCAAATGCACAAGAGCCTAGAGGTTCTACAGTTCTTCCTGGCACTTATAAGGTTAAAATAAGCTACGGTTCGTATTCCGATTCCACTTCAGTTGTGGTAGAATCAGATCCAAGAATTGATATTCCAATGTCTGCTTTAAGAGCAAACTTAGAACTTTCAAATGAAGTGAATGCTCTTCGTGAAAAGTTGGCTAAATCGACAGCAAAGCTTGTTGAGGCTAAAGAAATAGTCGAAGTAGCAGAGAATCTTGCAAAAGCTGATAGCCGCTCTAAAGAAGAACTAAAAGCAGTTAACGAAGCGAATAAAGCAACAGGGAAGAAGATTGATGAGTTACTAGATAGTATCTTCGGAAAACGAGATGACCGTCAAGGAATCACTCGAAATCCAGATCCAACAGTGATGAATCAACTTTCTGGTCCGCTACGCTATATGAGGAACGATTTCGACGGCCCAAGTTCCAACGAGAGAAATCTTTTAAGGCTTGCAAAAGAAGCGGTTGATGAAGCCATTGCAAACATTGAAGATTTTGTAGCTAAAGATTGGCCTGCTTATCAAAAAACTATTGAAGAAGCGAACCTAAGTCCTTTCAAAAGTTTAGATTAATTTGACTTGTTGAATTTATTCAGAACATCAAGCCTCGTTATTTATAGCGAGGCTTTTTTTGTTATAAATAAATACACGATATTTTGATTCAAAACTAAAACAATAGGATGCGTTTATGGAAGGATTTATAGATTTTTTTGAAAACATTCCGACAGCATTTCGTGCGGGTATTTTAATTGGTGGAATTTTCTTTTTCTGGATTATTGAAGGCGTTTTCCCACTTTTTGATTTTGGATATAAAAAAGTTCGTCATGCACTAATTAACGCTGTATTAACGGTTATTTTTGTAATCATAGGATTGGGATTTGCTGGTGCATTACTATGGGCGTCAAGCTATGTAACTGAGAATAATATCGGGTTAATAAATATGATTGAAATGCCAGTTTGGGCTCAAATCATAATCGGGGTAATGTTATTAGACTTTTTTGGAGCGTACCTCATCCATTGGATAGAACATAAAGTTAGCGTGCTTTGGAGATTCCATTTAGTACACCACAGTGATACAACTGTAGACGTTACTACGGGCTTACGTCACCATCCAGGAGAAGCCATTTTTAGAATGATTTTCACGATTCTAGGCGTGGTAATTGTTGGTGCCCCAATCTGGATTGTATTCCTTTACCAAAGTTTATCTGCGCTATTTACGCACTTCAATCACGCAAACATTCAAATGCCCAAAAAATTGGATAGAGTGCTATCGTACGTTTTCGTAACGCCATATATGCACAAAGTTCATCACCATTATGTGTTGCCATTAACCGACACCAATTACGGCAATATTTTTGCTATTTGGGATCGAGTTTTTGGAACCTTTGCTGAAGTGGAAGACACTAAGGAACTCAAATACGGCATTGATACTCACATGGATCCTAAAGAAAATGAGGATGTGGTTAACTTACTTAAAATTCCATTTCAGAAATACCGTTCTCCTGAAGATGTAAATAAAGAAGAGAAGTAGACTTTAGAACTTGTTTAAATATCGATTCATATTCTCCATAAATTCTGGATGGAACAAAAAAGGCAACTCAAAATGAGCTGCCTTTTTAATAAGATCAAAATCCAAAAGGTTATTAGTTAACCGTCGGTTTCAACTTTTGTTTTTTCAACACCAGGAACGCGATGTAAGAACTCATCATAAAGTTCTGTTTGTCGGCTCGTCATTGGTACGAGATAGCCATCAATAAACACATTCAGTATTTGTGTTGAAGTTTCGAATGGATCTCCTGTAGAAACGAATAGATTCGCTTTTTTACCTACTTCGATAGATCCGATTTCATTTCCAACGCCCATAATTTCTGCGGCATTTATGGTAATTGCTTTCAAGGCCTCTTCACGTCCCATTCCGTATGAAGCTGCAAAGCCTGCGTGGTAAGGAAGGTTTCTAGAATTCTCAGTGTCACCTGTTTTAAGAGCTACCTTCACGCCAGCTTTTTGCATAATGCCAGGATTTGCGTAAGCAGCATCGTAAGCATCTGACTGACGAGTTGGAATAGCTTGAACTGGACCTGTAATAACAGGAATGCCAGCTTTAGCTAACTTATCAGCTACTCTCCATCCTTCCGCAACACCAGTGAAAACCACTTTTTTGTAGCCTCTTTCTTTTACCCAATCCAAAGCGCTGATAATGTCTTTAGCTGTATTTACTTCGATATAAAGTAACATGTCACCATTAACAACTTCAGTAAGTGCTTCCATTTCTGGATAGTATCGAGTATCAGGAGAGTTTTGGATTTTAGCATATACTTCTGCTTTATCCCACGCTTCATTCACAGTTTTTAAAGCATTATCACGTGCTTTTTTGGCTTGTTCTTCGGTTTGTCGACGTCTACGTTGGTCAGAAGGGAAGTTCATCACAACACCTTTAGAACCTGCATACATCTGGTCGGGAGTATATCCGAAAAGGTTAATAGTAGCTGCAGTTCCAGGTAAAACGCCACCGTCAGGCATTGTTAAAGTAGTTGTAACACCACTTACACGAGTTACAGGAATGGCTACCGAATTAGGATTTACAGCGGTGAGAGCTTGCATTTGCGGTGTCACATCGCCGAATTCACGGAAATCCTGAGCTTCAGAAATACTTCCTATTTCTTTTAAACCAAGTTGAGTACCTGAATCAATCATGCCAGGGTAAATCTCTCTACCTTGGTAATCAAATACTTCAGCATCAGCTGGGATTTTTATATTAGCGCCAACAGCTTCAATTACACCATTATTAATAATGATAGTACCGTTTTCGATTATACCATTTGTAACAGTATAAATTTTAGCATTGGTTAGGGCAAACTTTCCACCACGCGCTTTGTTCGCGTCGTTATTCTGAGCAGTAGCAAAAATAGGAGCGAAGGTGAATACAAGTACTAATAGTTTTATAAATTTATTCATGATCATTCCTATTTGTTGTTAAAGAGAACGTTGAAGTCAACCATCTCGGCATCTTGCATGCACTGGTGTTGGTCTTCACGATCAAATATTTGAACTACATCGATAGAAGACTCAGGACTAATGAAAATGCGCTGGTCTTTTGCATCGGTTGCTTTATCAAAGTATTTAACACCATCCACAAAAGTCATTTGAGGAATGGCATAAGTAGAAAGAGGATGCTTGTCAAAAATAGTGATGTCGGCATCTTTACCTTTCTCAAGCGAACCTACTCTGTTATCAATACCGAGCTGTTTGGCAGGGTTTAATGTGATAAGAGCAAGAGCTTCATTGTCACTGAGGTTGCCGTACTTTTGAGTTTTAGCAGCTTCATGGAAAAGGTGACGAATAAGTTCTCCTGAATCAGAGTTGATGGAAGTAGTTACACCATTTTTTGTTAAGATTGCAGCGTTGTAAGCGGTTGAGTAATACACTTCCAACTTATATGCCCACCAATCAGCAAAAACGGATGCTGATGCGCCAAAAGCTGCAAGCTCGGGCGCAACCTTGTATGCCTCGTTAGCGTGCTGGAAAGTCAATTTCTTTATGCCAAAGTCGGTAAAAACTTTCATCAACATATAGATTTCGTCAGCGCGGTAAGAGTGACAGTGAACTAATATTTTACCATCTAAAATTTCTACCAACGTTTCCATTCTTAAGCTGTAATCTGGAGCAACTTTGCGTTTGTTCTTGTCGGCGCGATAGTCTCCCCAAGCTTTTTTATACACTAAAGCTTCTGAGAATGAATTACGAAGCATCGCTTCTACGCCCATTCTACTTTGAGGTTGAATCCCACGAGAGCGGCCACCACGAGTTGGGTTTTCACCGAGAGCAAATTTTATGGTACGAGGTGCATCTTCAAAACGAAGATCATCAGGGTTGGTTGTTCCGTAACGTAGTTTAAGAGTTTCGTTTCTTCCCCCAATTACGTTCGCAGAACCGTGCATAAGGTTGATAGTAGTTACACCACCAGCCAACGCTCTATAAATTGCGATGTCAAAAGGATCGACAACATCTTCCATACTTACTTCTGCTGTAACTTGGCTTGTGCCTTCGTTGATAGAAGTTCCTGCAATATGAGAATGTGCATCTATAATGCCAGGCATTACGAACTTCCCATCAGCATCTATTATATCAACACCGTTTGGTGCTTTTATGTTTTTACCAATCTTTGAAATCTTTCCGTTCTGTACTAGAATGTCGGTGTTTTCAAGAGTACCGTTAGTTATAGTAAGTAGAGTACCGTTCTTAATAAGAACATCTCCTTTCTTAACTTGAGCTTGTGTAACTGTAGCTACAAGAAGAAATAAAACGGTGATTAAGCTAATTTTGTTCATATTTAATCCTTTCATCTTATTTAGCCTCATCTTTTGTTGCTGTGAACGGAAATGAGACATTGAATACAGATATCGAAGCTTCGGCATCAAACTCATTATCGGTAACTGTTCCTACTACCACAATTTCGATGGATTGCCCACCGCCATCAAAAGAGAAATCAAAACTTAATGAACCATCAAGAAAAGTAAGGTTGTTTAAGTCGCTATCTGGTCCGCCTTGCATTCCTGAAAGAGTACCAGCTAATTCTCCGTCTTCATTGGTTATGGTCATGGTGCCAGTTTGTACGCCTTGCGGAGATTCAACAGTGTATTCCCAAGTTCCAACGACAGCATTGAGACCAGTTGCATTGGCTTTAGAACCGTTAGCTTCTTTTTTCTCTTTTAAATCGTATTCGTATCTGTCACCATCTACAAAAACGTATTTAATTTGTGATTTTTTATCAAATACAGGTCCGTTCGTAATTACAGCGTTAGCTAGTTTACCTGATTCAAGTGTTCCAGCAATGTTATCAATACCAAGAAGTTGGGCTGCATTGATAGTAAGGGAGGCTAATAAAGCATCTTCACTTAATCCGTTTTCAATCAAAGTGAGGAAATTGTCTTTAATTTTACTTCCTGTAGTTTCCATTGTAGAAATTCCGAATTTGATACCAGCTTTTTCCATAGTAGAAAACTGCGTTAAGTACTTTTTGTAGAATTCCATTCTACGTTCTTCAAGCTGCTTAACTTCGTCCGTTTTCTTCTTGTCTTTTGAATCTTTTGGCTCTTTAGGTAAGTCGAGAGATAAAAATACTTTTGCATTGCTTTCTTTAATAGCGCTGCTAAGATCCCAACCTTCCTTTAGATTTCCGAGTACAAGATTAAAGCCCAACTCTTTTTGCAAGCGTAATGCTCGGCGTGCTTCGAGAGAAGAAGAAGCGTTATAGAATACTGGTTTTTTATTACTTACAACAGGATAAAAAGCTTCGAGTGTGCGGTCGCGTGTTGGGCGTTCCATCCCAGTGGGATTAGAAGCATACATTTCAGTGTGTTGTTTAGAGTATTCTGCATTTTTATACAAATCTCTCCATTTGGCCATAATACCAAGTGTGTTGCCAGGATAAGCACCAGGAGCACCGACAAACTGTGTGTACATCGACACATCTTCAGAAAGTATTAACTCATCAGCATGAGTGGCATCTTTAAGAGTGATGATAGAACCTGAACCTGGAAGCATTCTTCCATAAGGCACAGAATGCGAAATGGTGAATCCAGCTTTTCTCAGATCATCGATGCTTTTTTCATCAATTTTAAGTTGCTGAGTAACTTGAAGTTCAGGGGTTATTCCTGCATAATCGTTTGGAGGATTAGGAGTGAATAAGCCATCAGGACGTTTCATTTGTTCAGGGCGATCAACACCTGTATAAGACATTCCGTCTATGAATCCTGGGTATATAAATAGGTCTGTTCCATCTATTACTTCTGCGTTATCAGGGATGTTTGTATTAGCTCCAACAGAGCTGATGAGCCCGTTGTTGAATATAATAGTAGCACCTTCAATAACTTTCCCTGGAGCTTGTACAATAGTAGCATTTGTAATTGCATAAGTACGTGTCGCAGGAGATTTTCCGGTTGGATCGCTTTGAGCTAATATGCCAAAAGACAGAAACAACATGGGAAGAAGTGTTAACAGACGAAAAGTAGTTTTCCGTAGTAGTAGCTTCATTCTATATATTTTGAATTGTTAAAGTATAATTCGCCAATATATATTTTTGAAGTTGACTACGCTATTAATAAAGTCTCTGATTAAGTAAAAAAGTGTTGTAACTAAGTTGAATAGTTCTCAATTCTTAATGAGCATCTTCCTTTTTATAGCTTGCTAATAGGAATGTTTCGGCGACAGAGGGTTTAAAATAGAGATTTCTTACTTTTTTATAGTCTGAATTGGAGAAGAATTCATCCATCGCCTTTTGAGAAGGGAAGTAGATAGTAAAGACCCGATTTATAGACTTTTCAGCTTCAGGAAAAAGAACTTCCGAAACTTTGAAATCATAGCCAAAGCCACCGCCATAGCTTTCTAATATGGGTTTCATGGCAGTTCGGTATTGTTGATAAACTTCATCGTTGGTAATATTTAAGCCAACTAAACGCTCGTATTGCATGGTCTTGGTAATTCAGATTATGTGTGCTAAGATTTTTTATTCCAAACTAAACTAACAGTAATACCAATAACTACAACTACAAAGGTTCCTAAGGGGTTTAACCAGAGAAATTCAATGGCTTTGGAATAGGAATCTGGAACTTGAGTCCATGGTAGAAAAAAGGAATAGTCGTTAGTAGAAGCGTTATAAAAAAGTCTATCAAAGGTGAAAACAGATAGCATACCCGTAAGTAAACCAGTTAACGCACCTCGGCCATTTGCTCGTTTCACCCAAAGTAGAAGAATAAAAACACCTAAAATGGAACCATAAAAATAACTACCAATTTGGTTTATCAGTTCTATAATAGATTTTGTTTCACCAAGAACCATTGCGGAACCCGTTGCAATAAGTCCCCAAAGTAAAGTTGCCACCCGTGATGAGTTTAGATAATGAACCTCAGATTGTTTATTTAAACCCAATCTCTGGTACCAATCTACAATACTTACGGTAGTTAGTGCATTTAATTCGCTATCAATGGAACTCATCGCCGCCGCAAAAATACCAGCTACAATCAATCCCACTAAACCAATTGGGATGTGTTTTAGAATGAAATAAGGAAAGATGTAATTGGTATCATTAACATCTGTTTGGGTGATTTCAGCCTGTAAAGCGAGCTCTTTATTGCGGGCTTGATTAAGCATTTCATCAGCCTTAACGAAAGCACTCTTAGTTTCACTATTTCGAGTAGAAACAGCCATAAGAGCCGTTTCTTCCCTAAGTTTAAGTGCCGTTTGGTACTCTTGAGAGATTTCTAGTTCTTCATCAATTTGTTCCTGTGTTTGTGCAGTAGTATCTGTATTTCTAAAAGAAATAGGAGTGGGTTGAAATATGAAAAACACATACAGCATTACTCCAAGTAATAGAATAAAAAACTGCATAGGAACTTTAGCGTAAGCTGAAAGCAGTAGAGATTTTTGAGCGTCTTTGAGAGATGAAGTTGTTAGATAGCGCTGAACTTGGGTTTGATCTGTTCCGAAGTAAGAGAGCATGAGGAATAAAGCTGCAAAAACTCCACTCCAAACATTATACTTTTCACTAAGGTCGAACTCTAAATCAAGCGCTGTAAGTTTGTTTACACTGCCCGCTAAATAAAGTGCATCACCAAAATTCACGTTTTCTGGTAGTTCAAATAGAATTAGTGCAAAGCAGAAAATTAAGCCAAACATCATGATGGCCATTTGCTTTACATCGGTAGAAATTACGCCCGCTGCTCCACCAACCATAGTATAACCTGTTGCTAATATTCCAATAATAAGAATGGTTACGGAAAGTGGAAGTCCCAACAAGAGTGCTAATACATACGATGGTGCAGCGATTACAGCACCAAGTGCTAATCCCCGCGAAATCAAGAATAAGCCACTTGTGGTGAGGCGTGTTTTCAATCCAAAACGTTCTTCAAGAACTTGGTAGGCAGTAAAAGCTTTTAGTTTATGGAAGTATGGTACTACCGTTATACAAATAATAACCATCGCAAAAGGTATTGCTAGATAAACTTGCACAAAGCGCATGTCTTCTACATAAGCAATCCCAGTTGTTCCAATAAATGTAATAGCGGAAGCTTGGGTTGCCATAATGGAAAGTCCTGCAGCCCACCACGGCATAGATCGATTGGCGAGTAAAAATCCTTCAATATTATGTGAGTTTTTGCCCTGTCTTGTTCCATCCCAAACGATATAAGCCAAGAACGAAAATAGAATGGTCCAATCAATCCAATGCATGAGTTACGGTAAATTGAATGTGGAGGTGAACCAATAAAAAAGCAAGATGTAAACCACCCCTGATAGCAATACAAGAGTATAGGTTTTTGATAGTGATTTGGACGTTTTAGGCATTGTAAAGTTTACAGAAAATCTGATTGTAAGCCGAACTTAGAATGTAAAAATCTTACCTATCGTTCGGATTGTTAGGGGTAGAGACTTTGCGAACCGTCTAATACCAAAGATAGTGCGTAGTAATTTCCAAAGAAAGGACTGATACAACCTTTATTTATATGAATATAAACATATTTGAAAATTCCAGTTTAGGTAGCCAATTTGTTGCTAACCGGATTGGGAAAGTTTTAGCCGCTCGAAATTTAGTTTCCAAGCCCACGGTTTTAGGGTTGGCAACAGGAAGTACGCCTATTGAGGTTTATGATGAGCTTATTAAGAAGTACCGTAATGAGGGGTTGAGTTTTAAAAACGTAGTTACGTTTAATTTGGATGAGTACTATCCAATGGAGCCTTCTGATGTGCAAAGCTATTATTACTTTATGCACCAAAATTTATTTAATGCTATTGATATTCAGCCGAGTAACGTTTTTATCCCAAATGGCGAAATTCATGAGCATAAAATCATTAAGTATTGCGAACAATACGATGATAAAATAGCTGAAGTTGGTGGTATTGATATTCAGATTTTAGGAATTGGAGCTAATGGTCACATTGGTTTTAATGAGCCTGGATCAGAAAGAAAATCAGCTACCCGATTTGTTACGCTAGATGAGCAAACAAGAAAAGATGCCTCATATACTTTTAATGGTATTGAAAATGTACCAGAAAGTGCAATAACAATGGGCATAGATACCATCTTGAAAGCAAAAGAAATTCTAATATTGGCGTGGGGAAAAAGAAAAGCCGAAATCATTAAGCAATGCTTATTTGGTGAGGTTACGAGTACTAAACCCGCAACATTTTTACAAGCACACCCAAATGTAAATGTTGTGTTAGATGTCGAAGCTGCGTCACTTTTAGATTTAGATTAAAATGAACGTCGAAATAATGAAGATAAATATCCTAACAAAAACAAAGGAGTTATAATGAGAAAAATAATAACGTTAATGCTTGCTGCCTTCTTGGTAGTTCCTAGTGTGCTTTTTGCTCAGCCAGAAGTACCAGTAGAAAAGTGGACCGGTAAAACTATTCTATTGATTGGAGCTCACCCTGATGATGATGGCGGCTCACATGGTACTTTAGCTAAATTACAAGCAAATGGTAACCAAGTGTACGTAATGCTTTTAACTACTGGTAACGTAGGAACAAGCGACCCAACAATGACTAGAGATCAATTATCTAAAATTCGTCGTCAAGAAGAAGTTGATGCTTTAAAAGAATTAGGTATCCCAGAAGATCATTATATCAACTTGGGCTACACTGATGGTATGCTAGAGTTTGCTGACAAAGAAGAAGTTGTTAAGCAAATGGTATATTGGATTAGAAAACTAAAGCCAACAACGCTAATGGGCTTTGATCCTGGCTATGGCTACCAACAATGGCACAAAGCAGATCACAGAACTGCTGCTTACTTAACAGTTGATGCTGCACGTGCCGCTGAGTGGAGACTAATTTTCCCAAGCCAAATAATTAACCAAGGCTTAGAAGAGCATAGTGTATCAGATTACTTGTTCTATAGCTCAACAGGTGATGGTCAAAACACAGTAGTAGACATTTCTGATTTTGCTGAAAACAAAGTCCGTTCTTTGTCTAAATATATTAGCCAGTTTACTTCTGCTTTTAAGAACTACACAGGTCCTAACCCAAGTGACTTACCAGGTAACGAAGGTAAAGAATTTGTAGAGCGCATGCGTCAGCGTGTTTTCGAAAGAGGTACCCTTAACGGTAAGCAAATCGAAAGATTCCGTTACTACAAAGGTGCGCCAGACGGAGCAGGTTCAAGAAGAAATTAGAGTAATATTTATTTCTTGATTCAATAAAAACATAAATAAGCAGTGGGCCTTTTTGGCTTGCTGCTTTTTGTGTATTTGTAAAATAATATTATTGTTTATAAGGGTGCTTATTAGAGATATAATGCCGTAATTAATAGGATGAATTCTATATAATAAATGGACTGGTAGAAAATACAAAGGCAATGATTTTTTTAAGAGGACTGGGTATATAACGATATGCTGCTATTTGCATATCTCGAAGACAATACATCTAAGGAAGGACCTAATAACGACTTTGAGCGTGTGGCCAAGATACGTGCTGGAGACGAAAAAGCGTTTGAAGAGCTTTTTTTCGAGTATTATAACCAGTTAAGCCGTTTTGCAAATACAATTACTAGATCTAGAGAATTTGCAAGAGATACCGTGCAGGATGTATTTCTTAAAATTTGGAGAAATAGAGCTAATTGGGAAATACATGTTTCTATAAAAGTATATCTCTACCAATCAGTTAGAAATCAATCGCTAAACCTATTAGAGAAGCAAAAAACCCGCCAGCGATTAAATGAAAAACTACAATTAGATCAAAGTAGTTATGTAAACCGCTATTACGAGAGTGATAACTATCCAAGTTCAATAAGTGATAGGGAATTAAAGCTTGTTAAAAGAATTTGGGAGGTTGTAGAGCAAATGCCCGAAAGACGAAAATTAGTATTTGAGCTGCACCGAAAGCATGGCCTAAGCTATAAGGAAATTGCCAAAGTCTTAGATATTGCCCGGAAGACAGTTGAGAATCATGTAGCTCAGGCGCTACAATTTTTACGAGACAATATAGATGCTAACGATTATTGATATTTTTCATAGGGGTAGTTTAAAACTCTGCTGTCTTACTAGAAATATACACCACTAAAATAACGAAATTGGATATCAAGCTTGTAGCTAAATACTTAGCTAAAGAGTGTACAAACGAAGAAAAAGCAACTCTTAATGAGTGGCTTTCAGAGAACTCAGAGAATGCAGATCGCATGAAAGAGTTTGAAAGGATATGGGAAGTTTCTGGGAAGAATAACGAGTTTGAAAATATCTTTAATACGGAATTAGATTGGGCAGTGCTACAAAGTAGAATTGATGACGAGTCTTTGATGCCAAATTCTCGTAGTGGTGCAAGAGGCGGTATGTTTTCACTTAACTCAGCTTGGTCTGTTGCAATACGCGTTGCCGCTATTTTTCTTTTGGCGGCTTTGTTAGGTACTTATACCTACAAGTCTTTTTATGTACAAGAATCAGAGGTTGTGGAAAATGTTTTTCGGGAAATCTCTATGGCTAAAGGCCAGCGTGGTGGTGTAACGCTTTCTGACGGAACTAAAGTGTATCTAAACTCAGATAGCAAAATTGTATTACCTAGCGTATTTGAAAATGATTTGCGAGAAGTCTATTTAGAAGGTGAGGCATTTTTTGATGTTGCAAAAAACCCTAATAGACCTTTTATAATTAAAACAACAGGTGCGATAGTACAGGTTCTAGGAACTTCTTTGTCGGTTAGAAATTATGCGGATGACAAAGCAGTTCAAGCAGTTGTAGAAGAGGGTGTTGTTTCCTTCCGCGCAGAAGATAAATCGCTGAATGAGGGTGTTATACTTACTGCGGGTAAGCTTGGGCGGTTGAATTTAGAGAACAAAGTAATTGTAAAAGAACAAGTAGACGACCTAGAACTCTACTTGAGCTGGAAAGAAGGATATTTGAAGTTTAATGATGCGTCAATGAAAGAAGTGGCGCAGCAGCTAGAGCGTAAATATGATATTGAGGTGAACTTCGTCTCGAAAGATATCGCAGAATTGCATTTAACAGCCGAATTAAAAAGCCGGTCTATTAACAATGTACTTCAAACAATAGCTACGTCGCTAGGACTTCAATATAAGCTAAACCAAGATCGTGTTGATTTTAGCCTGGAGGGTGGGTCTAATAATTAATATAGACCTCAAAAACAGATATAGAATTGCATTTTTGGAAGCGCTTTTACAAAGAGCTAGGCGAAATACTAAATAATAACTAGTTATAGAGGACACGTATGAGAACAAAAGTTACACAAACGATACGGATTGCTGTATGCTTTTTCTTGCTAGGAGTGTTAACACTTCATGTCGGAAATGCATCTAGTGCCAATGCACAGTTAATAACTTCCTTATCAAATAACCTACAAACTAAATATTATTCTGTTCAGTTATACTCCAACAGTATTCCTGAGCTTAAGAATGTTATTTCAGTTAGAAAGGATAACGCGCTTTTAGGGGAAGTTTTAAAAGACATTGCGCAAAAGTCGAGTTTAGGTATAGCCATAAACTCCGAAATTGAAATTCTTGACAAGAGAGTAACCGTTAATTTAATGGATATCTCTACTGGGGATGCACTTCAGTATGTTCTTTTGGGAACTGGTTATGAAGCTGCAATTTCAAAGACTCGCGAAATTTTATTGATTAAAAAAGCAGTTGCAGAAAAGTCTGAAGCAAATGTAGAAAAAGTCTTAACAGGTATCGTTAGAGATGCTGGTAACGACGAAACTATTCCTGCAGCTAACGTTTTTGTAAAAGGCACAAATATTGGTACTAGTACAGATATTAATGGAGAGTTCAAACTAACTGTTCCAGACGATGCTACTACGTTGGTATTTCGTTTTGTTGGTTACAAGAACCTAGAAGTGCCAATTGTAAATAACCAAACTTTCTATGAAGTAAGTCTAGAGTCAGATTTAGTGTCTTTCGAAGACTTAGTTGTTGTTGGTTATGGTACTCAGCAACGAACTGAAGTAACTGGTGCGGTATCTTCAATTAGAACAGAAGAAATCCAGAATGTGCCTGTTTCAAGTTTTGAAAATGCTTTACAAGGAAGAATGGCTGGTGTAAACGTTGCAGAATCTACAGGTGAGCCAGGAGCTTCTCCTCAAATTCTTATTCGTGGTACAGGCTCTATTTCAGCAGGTAATGACCCTTTATATGTAATTGATGGTGTTCCGATTTCTAAGAACACAAGTTTACAATCTAGTTTAGGAAGCCAACGTGAATCATTTCAGCCTCCTAAAGCAAATCCACTTTCTACCTTAAATCCAAACGATATTGAGTCTATCGAAGTTTTGAAAGATGCTTCTGCAGCGGCCATTTATGGTTCTCGTGGATCTAATGGTGTTATTTTGGTAACTACAAAGAAAGGTAAATCGGGTGCAGCTCGTGTTACTTTTAGTGGTTATGGTGGTGCATCTACGGTTTTTAATAAACCAGATATGATGAATTCTGAAGAATTGATTGCATACACAAAAAGTGCTCGTAATAATAATTATTTGCAATCTGAAGATCCAACAAATCCAGCTAGCCCAGGATACAACGCAAGTTATAGCCCTGATAATAACAATGGTAGAGATGCCACGGCAGCGTCACCATCAGCGAACTATTTGATTCCAGAAACTATGGTAAATTGGGATGGTACCGATACTGATTGGTTAGATCTAATTTTTAGCTCAGCAACTATGCAGAACTATGATCTTACAGTTTCAGGTGGTACAGAATCAACTCAGTACTTCCTATCTACAGGTTATTTGAATCAAGAAGGTGTTTTGGATGGTTCTGAATTTGACCGTTATACAGTTAAGTTAAACTTAACTCGTAAAATTACCGATAGAGTTGAAATTGGAACTTCTATTAACACTGCACTTACTGAGCATAATCGTTTACCGGCAAATTCACCTTATTTTGGTTCACCTCCGGGCATTATTTACTCAGCAATGGTTACTTCACCAACTGTTAAGCCATATAATGCTGATGGTACTATTAACCAGTTAGACAATCAGTCTCATCTTGGTGGCGGTACTACATCTTCTAGTAACCCACTAGCTATAATGGAATTTATTGAAGAGGAGATTAATGAAAACCGAATCTTTGGTAATATGTATGGTAATATCGAAATTAACGAAAATCTTACATTTAAGAGTTTAGTTGGTTACGATTTAGATAACTATAAGCAATCGTTTTATAGAGGCACTCAGTTCCTTTATCGCGATCAAACTTCACCACAACCGTTTGCACAAAGTAGTGCAGGTAATAGCTTTAACTGGTTATGGGAAAACACTTTGAATTTCACAAAAACCTTTAACCTCGATCATTCTGTAAATGTTGTAGCTGGTTACTCTGCTCAAAAGCAAGCCGACGAACGTAGTGTAATTACTGCGACTGGTTTTACTGATGATCAAGTTAAAACAGTGAATGGTGGTATTATTTCTAGTGGTAATCAGATAAAAGAGGAATGGAGTATAGTTTCTGCTTTAGCTAGACTAAACTATGCATATAAAGGAAAGTACTTATTTACAGGTACTGTTCGTTCTGATCGCTCTTCACGCTTTGGTGCAGATGTTCAAACAGGGGTATTCCCTTCGTTCTCTCTAGGTTGGAGACTAAGTGAAGAATCATTTATGCCTGCTAAAGACGCCATTAATGAGCTTAAACTTCGCGGTAGTTATGGTGTGACGGGTAACTTCGAGATTCCTAATTATGGATCTATTGGTTTACTTGGAACGGCAAACTATCCGTTTGGTGGTTCAGAAGAGATTGGTGTAGGTCCAGCTACGTTAGGTAACCAAGAGTTAACTTGGGAAACTACTTACCAATTTGATTTTGGTATTGATTATGCAATGTTCAATGACCGTATTTATGGATCATTCGATTATTACACAACAACTACTAAAGATTTATTATTGTTCGTAAACGTTCCAGCATCTACTGGCTTTGAAACAGCGTTAACAAACATTGGTGAAGTTGAAAATGTTGGACTTGAGTTCTCTATCACTACCAGAAACATGGTTGGTGAATTCCAATGGGCAACTGATTTCAACATCGCTCAGAACAAAAATAAAGTTACTAAGCTTGGACCAGAAGGTGATCCCATCTTAAGTGCTGGTGCTGCTGGAAGTCGTCACATTACAATGATTGGCGAAGAAATTGGTAGCTATTATGGGTATGTGTTTGATGGTATTTATCAAAACCAAGCAGAAATAAATGCTGCTCCTACCGATTTGTTAGCTCCAGATGCTCAACCAGGTGATATCAGATTTAAAGATGTTAATGGTGATGGCTTTATTACTACAGATGACCGTACCGTTATAGGTAGTTACCATCCAGACTTCACTTATGGTATTACTAACCGTTTTAACTACAAAAACTTTGATATGAGCGTATTCATTCAAGGTGTTGAAGGCCGTGAAGTAATGAACTTAACTGCTCGTCACATGTTAAATGGTGAAGCTAACTTCAACTCATATGCACAACTAAACGACCGTTGGATTTCTGAATCACAGCCAGGAAACGGAAAAGATCCACGTGCAGATCGTAACACTGGAGCTCACGGTAATAATAACCGCGAATCTTCTTATCAGGTTCAAGATGGTAGTTACCTGAAAATTAAAAATGTTACTCTTGGTTACACTTTACCACAAGACAAAGTTGGTAAGTATGTAAGCCGTGCTCGTATCTATGTATCTGCTACTAACTTAGCAATGTTTACTGATTACATCGGGTTTAACCCAGAAGTTAGTTTGCAAACAAATAGCTTAACCCCTGGGGAAGATTACGGTGCTTATCCGTTATCTAGAACTATCCAGGCTGGTATAGACATAGCATTTTAATGAGAATATTTAAAAAGGATAAGATTATGAAAAAACGACTGTTAATATTACTTATTCCCATGCTAGTTTTATCTTGCGGGGAAGACTTTACGTTATTGAGTCCCATTTCTGAAAGAAATGTGGGGAGCTTTTATAAAACACAAACAGATTTAGAAGTTGCAATTACAGGTGCTTACGGTGCTTTGCAGTCTAATGGTAATTTCGGCGTAAATTACATTCTGTTTATGGAAATGAGAGCTGACAACGCTGATAACGGCGGTGGCGATACAGGGCTTGCAGCAACGCTAGCTCAAATAAATAAATTCCAGGAAATTGCCACTGCAAGTGAGCTGAAAAGCACGTGGGCTGCATCCTATAAAGGAATTGCATGGTGTAATACCATACTTGCTAAAATTGATGGAGTCGACTTTACTGACGATGTAGTAAAAGATAAGATTAAAGGGGAAGCTCTTTTTATCCGTTCATTACTTTATTATCACTTAGCTGTGATCTTTGGAAACGTTCCAGAGCAGTTTGAAGAAGTTACAACTCCTGATATAACGATCAATCAGGTTGGTGCAAGTGCTATATTTGCAAGAATTGCAACTGATTTAGAAACGGCTGAAGGTTTACTTCCACTTACTACTAATAACGGTAGAGTAACAAGCGGCGCAGCTGCAGCATTGCTTGGTAGAGTATACTTACAAGCAGGAAATAAAGCTGCCGCAGTAGCACCTCTTCAAAGAGTAGTAAATTCTGCAGCTGGTTACGACTTAGTTGATGACTATGCTAATATTTGGGGCGTTGCAAATGAGCTTAACAAAGAATCAATCTTTGAAGTTCAATTTGAAGCAGGCACAAGCGAAGGTAGTTCTTACACTGAGATGTTTACTCCTAACGGCTTAGGCGGTGGAGTAGGTGGCGGTGTTAAACCACAGATCGAGACTGCTGATGTACTAGCAACTTTCGAAACTGGTGATGAGCGATTTGCTGGCACTTTTACGCAAGTAGTAGATACCACTACTAATGATACTACTTACTACGTAGGTAAGTATGATAGTGCGCCAACAGTAGCCTTTGATGGTGATAACAACTGGATTGAAATTCGTTATGCTGAAGTTCTTTTAAATTTAGCTGAAGCATTAGGTGAAGGCGTTCCTGCTTATAACTTAATCAATGAAGTTAGAGACAGAGCTGGTTTATTACCTATCAGTGCAGTTACTCCTGGTACTTTTGATGAAAAACTTCTGCACGAACGCCGTGTTGAGTTTGCATTTGAAAATAAGCGCTGGCCTGACTTATTACGATTTGGCGTTGCTAAATCAGTAATGGCAGCTCATCGAGGAATTCCTGAGTCTCAAGTGAAGCTATTGCTTCCAATCCCACAGAGTGCAATTGATGTTGCTCCTGATGAGATGACTCAGAATTCTGAACATAACTAATTAAATAGTAGTAGCTCTTACTGGGCTAGCCAGACGGTTAGCCCAGTTATTTTTTAATAATTAATTTTAAGTAAATGAAAAAAAATTCGATTGTCCTTTTTATGATTTTGTGTTTTTCAACAGTTTCTCTGTTCGCACAAACAAATACAGCTAAAGACGATAGGATAAGAGTAATAGCTATTTTTGCTCACCCAGATGATGGTGACGCTAAAATGGGCGGAACTGCAGCATTATTAGCCGAATTAGGCTATGCAGTAAAGTTTGTTGCTATCACAAATGGTGATGCTGGCCACCAAACTGAAGGCGGTGGAGCATTAGCAAAGAGAAGACGTGCAGAAGCTCAAGAATCAGCACGAAGATTAGGAATTGATGAATACAAAGTATTAGATAACCACGACGGTGAACTTCTTCCAGAATTGCATGTTCGCCAACAAGTTATACGAGAAATTAGAAACTGGAATGCTGATATCGTGCTTGGTTTGAGACCAAACGATTACCACCCTGACCACAGATATGCAGGCGTACTAGTACAAGATGCAGCTTATTTAGTTGTAGTCCCAAATGTAACACCAGATACTCCTCCTTTAACAAAAAACCCAGTATTCCTTTATATGGAAGATGGTTTTCAAAAGCCAAATCCATTTAGCCCAGACATTGTTGTGGGTATTGATAAAGTTATAGATAAGAAAATTGATGGTTTAGATGCTCATGAATCACAGATGTATGAGTGGTTACCATGGGTAAGTGGAAGATTAGACCAAGTACCAAAAGACAAAAAGCTTAGAAAAGAAATGGTGAAAAGAGGCTACGTAGAAAGAGGTTCTCTATCAGCAGAAAAGAAAAAAGCTTTAGAAAAATGGTATGGCAAAGCTGAAGGCTCCAAATTTAAGTATGCTGAATCTTTCGAGATTTGTGAGTACGGAAAGCAGCCTACAGAAGCAGAAATACGTGAGTTATTTCCAATGTTCCAAAAGAAGTAATCGTTTACTTCAATAAAAAATTTAAATAAACACTACCAAATAAATACTATGAAACGTAATCATTATCTAGTAGGTCTAATTGTTTTAACTTTTTTCGTAATCTCTTTTTTAACCAATATAATTGGGCCTTTGGTGCCGCAGATTATTGAAGATTTCGATCTTAGCTTAACCCTAGTAGCAATACTACCGTTTGCATTCTTTATAGCTTATGGTGTGATGTCTATCCCCGCAGGGATGATGATAGAGCGCTTTGCTGAAAAAACTGTGATGATGATTGCTTTCTTAGTAGCATTCTCAGGTGCGTTACTTTTTGCATTGTTCCCTCAGTACTTAGTTGCGGTAGTTTCTTTGTTCCTAATTGGATCAGGAATGGCTATGCTTCAAGTAGCCATTAACCCTCTTCTTAGAGTTTCTGGTGGAGAGGAGAATTTTGCTTTTAATTCTGTAATGGCTCAATTCTTTTTCGGATTAGCTTCGTTTATAAGCCCTTTAGTATACTCATACTTGGTACTTAATATTGGTAGTAATGATATGGGCTTTTTCCTATCAACTCTTACAAATTTAGTTCCGGCAGAGCTTCCTTGGGTTTCTTTATATTGGTTATTTGCTATGGTTTCTCTAATAATGGTAGTGATTATTGGGGTTTCCAAATTTCCAAAAGTTGAAAAGAATGAAGATGAGAAAGTGGGTGCTTTAGAAACACACATGGAATTATTGAAGAACAAAAAAGTACTTCTTTTCTTCCTAGGTATATTCGCTTATGTAGGCGCAGAACAAGGTGTGGCTAATTGGATTTCAGAATTTTTATCATCATATCACGGATATGACCCTCAAACTGTAGGTGCTTCTACCGTTTCATGGTTCTGGGGAATGATGACCGCTGGTACTTTCCTCGGCTTATTCCTACTTAAAGTTATGGACAGCAAGAAAATATTAGTACTGTTCACATCTATAGCTTTAGTGTGTTTAGCTCTAGCTTTATTTGGGCCAGGATCACTTGCTTTATATGCATTTCCAGCCATCGGATTTTTTATAGCAGTTATGTGGCCAATCGTCTTTTCATTAGCACTAAATTCAATTGAAGAACATCATGGCACCTTTTCTGGAATATTAGTTACTGGTATAGCAGGTGGTGCTATAGTTCCTCTAATTGTAGGTTCATTGGGCGATATATTTGGCTTGCGTATTGGGATGCTGTTTCTGTTTATCGCATTCGGGTACATATTAAGTATTGGATTTTGGGCAAAGCCACTAATCAGTAATAAGACTATTGATTTCGGAGCTAAGGATAAATCCTAATTACACGTAGAAAAAAAGACGTTTTAAAAGAGATAAAATTGGATACTAAAAGTCTTATAGGGATAGACTTAGGGGCAACCAATGTTCGTGTTGCCAGAGTTATCAACCAAGAAATAGAAGCAATTTCTTCACAGCCGATAGTCCAAGCCGAGAATTATAACGAGCTTATTGATCAAATTGTCAGCTTAATAGAAGAACAAATCTCTCCAGAGATTTCAGCCATAGGAATAGGCGTTCCAAGTGTTGTAGATGTAGAAAAAGGGATTGTATATGATGTGCAAAATATCCCTTCTTGGAAAGCGGTTCCTTTAAAAGACATTTTAGAGGAAAAATTTAATAAGCCCGTTTTTATAAACAACGATGCTAATTGCTTTGTTCTTGGTGAGAAATATTTTGGAAAAGCTCAAGCTTATTCATCTGTAGTAGGTTTAATTTTAGGAACAGGCTTTGGCTCAGGTTTAATCATAAATGGGCGCCTTTTCTCTGGTGCAAATTGTGGAGCTGGCGAAGTAGGAATGCTTCCATATAAAGATTCCATTTTTGAACATTATTGCTGTGGCCAATTCTTCGATATCCACAAAAATAATAGTGGTGTTGAGACTTATAAAAATGCCTTATTAGGCAATCCTGAAGCACTTCAAGACTATATCGAATTCGGAACACATGTTGGCAATGCCATAAAAGCTGTTGTCTATGCTTACGATCCCGAATTCATTGTATTAGGTGGTAGCGCAAGTAAAGCTTTTCCATTATTTGAAAAAAGTATGCTCGAAGCTATGGCAGACTTTGCATATCCAAAGTCATTAGAAAAATTAATAATAAGTGTCTCAGAGTTAGATCAGGTAGCCGTTTTGGGTGCGGCAGCTCTCGCTCTCGACCAACAAATCCCAACCAAATAGGAAATAAATGTTATGTATGCATATTTAAAGAAACACACTAAACTTACACTAGTATTTCTAGGTCTTCTAGTAATGGTAGTAGGGTGTGGGAATAGTGGAACTAGTACTAAAATTCCAATTACTGTAGAAGGAAACATTCCCGGTTCCCCACAGGTTTTTGGCGTCCCTATCCCGAAAGGCGAATTATTTTCTCCAGATCATGTTCGTGTTCTTGGTTCAGATGGTAAAGAAATTCCATCTCAAATTACTAAAGTAAGCACTTGGGCACCTGCGGATAATAGCATCAAGTGGATTTGGGTATTTTTCTTTACTGAAGAAGAAAGCAATTATGAAGTAGAGTATGGTAAGTCGGTAATTAATGCCCGCAACTACGAACAAACTCTTACAGTTCGTAATAACCAAAGGCCGACTGGTGAAGTTATTGTAAATACAGGCCCGCTTAGGTTTACAGTAGAAAAAGGCGAGGGTGGTGGCTTTGGTAACGCTCCTGCTGGTAGTGGTTTTATGGATAAAGTAGAACTGGACTTGAATGGCGATGGTTTTGGTGATGAAGATATTATTGCTGTTGGGGAAGCTGGTAGAAGTTCATTCTTAGATCTATTAGATGACGCAGGCTTAGATCGCTCAAAAGCAGTAGTAACTAGAACAGTAAAAGAACTAGGTACTGGTCCATTATATGCTATTATTAGAGTTGAAGGTGATTACCATTACGGGCGTGACGATAATAATATCGCTCCATTTGTTACAAGAATTCATGCCTATGCCGGTAAAAGCTATGTAAAGGTTCAGCATTCTTTTGTTTATACTGGTATTCCTGATAAGCATAAAGTGCTTCCTGGTGAATATGAAGTTATTGCTACTGAGAATGGCGAAACTATGGATGAAAGCATATACGCTAAAGATCCTGGCTTTATGCAACCAAACGACAGAATCGCAGCTACAGGACTTTCTTTAAAGTATAATATGGCTAAAGATAAAACAGTTACTACTGCATATTATAAAGGCAAATGGTGGAGTGAAGATGGAAGTACTATTGTTCAATCTCCATTAACTGGTAATGCTTCAGTTTTACAGGTTGGGCCGAATGAATCTCAAATTCCGCCATTACAAAATTCCTCACCAGATGAAAGATTGGAAGGTGTTTTTAAGTCAACTGTTACTATGAATGGTAATAAAAATGTTGATGCTGAACGTGCACCAGGTTGGTTAGATGTATCTGACAACAAATGGGGCGTTACAGTGGGTTTTAAAAGTTTCTTTGAAGAATATCCAAAAGAAATAAAAGTAGAAAAGGGCCAGGACAAGCTAGTTGCCTATATTTGGACCCCATCTGTAGAGCCAATGAGTTTCGCTAAAAAAGACAATAAAAATGATAGCGGAATGATTGGAAACTTTGCTCAAGGCTTAGCAAAGACTACCGAAATGGTGTTCAATTTCCATAAGAAAAGTACAAATGAGCAAGTTGAGAAAATTGCTAAAAGCTTTATGGATTCTCCAGTAACTCATGCTTCACCAGAATGGTATGCTGAAAGTGAAGCATTCGGTAAAATGACAGAAAGTTTAGATAAATATGCTACCTACGAGCGTGGCTTAGATTATAAAATGAACTGGATGAAGTTCAACCAAAAGTGGGAGCCTTGGTATGGCATGTTAAATTACGGTGATAATTTAACATACTACTACGGTTACGATTGGTCGCAATGGACAAACAATGAGCCTGGTAACGATTACATGTGGTGGTTACAGTTTATAAGAACTGGTAACCCAATGTATTTCAAAACGGCACAAGCAGCTAGTATGCATACTATGGATGTAGATAATATCCATTGGCCAAAAACTCCTGTTTACATTGGTGGCACTAACGAATCAATTCACGCATTCCAAAATGAAGATATGCCAAAAGGCTCTCCATATGTAGGAATGGGACGTCGCCATGCTGCTCAACATTACACTTCTTTGTTAAGTGCTCACGTTTGGGTTCCTGGCTGGATTACTTCTTATTATTTAGATGCTAACCATCGTGGTCTAGAAGTAGCTATGGAAACAGGTGATTATTATGTACGCAGAATATTCGGAGATCACGGTTTACGCGGTCGACGTTTATATCTATCTGTTTGGAACTTATCTGAAATCTATGACGCTACTAAAATGGCGAAATATGGCGATGAGCTAAAAGAACGTGTAGACATTATGCTTGAACTTCAAAATCACCCAGATCAAGGTGGTGAAATTGCAATCAATCGTTATGGATATTCTCAGGTGTATATAACCAATGGTTTACGTAAGTATTATCAGTTAACTGAAGATGATAGAGCTAAAACAGCTATGATTGATCATGCTCGCAGATTAAGAGACGTTCCACCTCTAAATCATGACATGGAATCTTACTTATCATCTATTAGTAGCTTAGTTCTTGGTTACGAGTATTCAGGAGAGAAAAGCTTTTTAGACGAAGCCGTAAAACGTGCTCAGTATTTAAAAACTGATGAACTTGCTCAAGATTTCGAGTCATATGAGAATCAAAGAATACTTGCAGATGCTTTAGAAGAGTCTAGTCATTTTCCAAAAGATCCAGGTGCACGTCGCCCGCCGATTTGGCAAATTACAAATGGACTGCGAGTATTTGGTTGGACAAGTATCTATAATGTACCTTATTTAGAATATTGGTTGGAAAAGGAAAACTATCCAGCTGACAAGTAATTAATATATTTCTATGGGATCTATGCTAGCTTTTGGTAAGCGCTCAGGTTTTTTTGCTGGGTTGATTGTATTCATAACGTTATTAATCATTCCAGCTCCTGAGGGCTTGACAGATGCCGCATGGAAAACAGCTGCTGTAACAATTTTAATGGGAATCTGGTGGATTACTGAAGCCATTCCCATTTCAGCAACAGCGCTGGTTCCTATTGTATTATTTCCGGTTTTAGGGATTTTTAGCATTGGAGATTCAACATCTCCATACGCTAACCCTCTTATCTTTTTATTTATGGGTGGTTTTATTATCGCCTTAGCAATGGAAAAGTGGAACCTCCATCGGCGTATTGCAATAACTATTGTAAATTTTGTAGGTATAAAACCGTCCTCAATAATTATTGGTTTTATAATTGCTGCTGCGTTTTTAAGTATGTGGGTAAGCAACACCGCTACTGCAATAATGATGTTGCCTATAGCAATGTCTATTCTAGATCTTATTGATAGAGAAGAAGGTAGTAGTAAGATTAATTTCGAAATTGCACTTATTCTAAGTATCGCTTATGCTTGTAATATCGGTGGGATGGGAACCTTAATTGGAACACCTCCAAACGCGTTACTCGCTGGCTTTGTACTTGAAAATTATGGCATCGAAATTGGCTTTTTTGATTGGATGATGGTTGGCGTTCCTATAATGCTTATATCACTTCCTGTAATGTATTTGGTACTCACTAAAATTGTATACCCTGTAAAACTTAAAGTTTTACCAGGCGGTGAAGATTTAATTCGCAATCAGCTTAAAGAACTTGGTAGTATTACCTCTCAAGAAAAGAAAGTAGCTTTTGTATTCGTATCAGCAGCCTTAATGTGGATTTTTAGACCTTTACTGGCCGATTTCCTCCCTGGACTTTCTGATGCTGGTATTGCAATCGGAGCCGCTGTTATTTTCTTCATGATTCCTGCTAATAAAGAAGAAAATACATTTCTCTTGAAGTGGTCAGATACAAAGAAATTACCATGGGGAGTTCTTATTCTCTTTGGTGGTGGTTTAAGTATGGCCTCAGCAATTAGTAAAACAGGACTAGCCACATGGATTGGTTCGGGAATTGGAAGTTTAAATACATGGCCAATTCTATTACTCATTTTAATTGTTATAGCCCTTATCGTTTTCTTAACGGAAATGACAAGTAACACTGCTTCAACTGCAGCATTTTTGCCAATACTGGCATCTGTAGCAATCGGCTTAGGTGAGAATCCTTTATTATTTGCAATTCCAACAGTGCTAGGTGCAAGTTGTGCGTTTATGCTTCCTGTTGCAACGCCTCCAAATGCTATCGTTTATGGAAGTGGTAAAATTACCATTCCAGAAATGTCTAAAGCAGGGTTGTGGCTCAATCTGGTGTTTATTGTAATACTAACAGCAGCGTCTTACACGCTCATAAGTTGGGTATTCGGAATCGAGCTTGGCGTACTTCCTGAATGGGCTAAGCTAGGATAATAGAATAATTAGAAACGACTTAACGTAAAGGGTTGATAAGTATGAAGCTTTCAACCCCTTCGTTTAATAATAAGTCTAACACCGAGCAATTTGGTTGAAAACCAGAATAAGCTTGTTTGTAGATTGGATGTGTAATCAAGGCTGACTCTGCTTTTCTGCTCTGCCGTTGATAGTTTTTGGATTGATGTTCCAAATAAAGTTTTTCGTATCCTAAATTTTCCGCACACTCATCAGGAAAAGTACTATACCCCTTAACATTACTCGCTAGCTCAAAAGATATCTCTAATTCTAGATAACGTAGTATTCTCTCAAAAAAGTAAATATTGAAATCTAGCAATTTCTCAAATTCGTTAACCATTTGGATGTCGTGGCGAATTTCATCTTCAAAATAATCGAAGTAAGTGGCATTCTTATAATTATGCGCTATAGCATTCCAAAATGGATCAAACCAACGTTGTGAATGATCTAAACGCACATCTTTAATCGCCTTTTTCCTATCCTCACTTAAGATGGGCAAATTTAGCCATTGAGTATCACCATCGGCACATATTTCAGCGCGATGCGTACGTCCTTTTCGCGACCATTTCTCTACATCTTGCAGAATAACACGGTCTGCTTTAAGCATAGAAGCAAGGTCGTAAAGATTAGGGGCAAATTGAGGTGTTAAGAGCGCTAATTTCACTATATCAGGTTGAGGTAAATGAAGTGGAAGAATTATAAGTGCGATTTGAAAATAAGAACATAAGAAAATTCATAATCCAAAATTCGCCCTTTAAAATTTCTTATCTTACCATTCTTAAATTTACAATCACAAAAAGTAATATACATGAGCGTTCGCGTACGTTTTGCTCCATCCCCAACTGGATTTTTACACATCGGCGGTCTCCGTACTGCCCTTTATAATTATTTATTCGCCCGCCATCATGGTGGAACTTTTGTTCTTCGTATTGAAGATACCGACCAAAACAGGTATGTAGAAGATGCAGAGCAGGATATTATAGATTCTTTAGAGTGGGCAGGAATGACCATTGACGAAGGTCCAAAAAACCCAGGTAAGTTTGGTCCGTACCGTCAAAGTGAGCGTAAAGAAATGTACTTAGGTTACGCACAGCAGTTGATTGAAAGTGGAAATGCGTATTACGCTTTTGATACTCCTGAAGAAATTGACGAAATGCGTGAGCGTTTAAAGGCTTCTGGGAACCCTTCTCCAAGCTACGATTCTATTACACGCCAATCGATGAAAAATAGCCTCACCCTTCCTCAAGAAGAGACTGAGCGCAGACTTGAAGCTGGCGATGATTATGTTATTCGTTTGAAAGTGCCTCGCAGAGAAACAGTGAAGTTCGAAGATTTAGTGCGCGGGATTGTTTCGTTTGAAACCGCAGGGCTTGATGACCAAGTGTTGATGAAGTCTGACGGAATGCCAACCTATCACCTCGCAAACGTAGTTGATGACCACACGATGGAAATTACTCACGTAATTCGCGGTGAGGAGTGGTTAAGTTCAACCCCAAAGCATTTGTTGTTGTATAAAGCATTTGGCTGGGAAGCACCAACAATGGCACATTTACCGCTTATTATGTCGCCAACGGGTGGGAAACTTTCTAAGCGTAAAGCTGAGACCGAAGGCATCCCTGTAAATACAAAAGATTACATTGCTGGAAATTATGAGCCGGAAGCTTTGGTGAATTTCTTGGCGTATATGGGTTGGAGTCCTGGCGACGATTCTGAAATCCATAGTGTAGAAGAAATGTGTAAACTGTTTACGCTCGATCGAGTGAGTAAAGGCGGAGCAGTGTTCAACTTCAAGAAGTTGATGTGGTACAACGAACACTACATACGTGCAACGGCAGTTGCTGATTTATTGCCAAGAGTGAAAGCCTCTGCTGAAGCTGCAAATTACGATACTAAAAGCGACGAGTATTTAACTCAAGTTATCGAACTCATTCACGAACGTGTTTCTAAAGTGGATGAATTTGTAAGCATGGGCGCTTTCTTTTTTGAAGCTCCTAAAGAGTACGATGCAAATGCGCTTAAGAAGTGGAAAGATGACAGTGCGCCTTTAGTAACTGCCTACAGAGCAAAAATTGAGTCATTAAGCGCAGATGAGTTTGTAGCAGCAACGCTTAAAACTAAACTAGAAGAAACCGTTGCCGAAAATGAAGTTGGTTTTGGTAAGCTGATGATGCCACTTCGTATTGCCACAACAGGACAAGGTTTCGGACCTGATTTATTTGCTTCGCTAGAAATGCTAGGGAAGGAAGAGGTATTGGAAAGAATAGCCGTTTGCTTAGAAAAGTTAAGCTAGATATTTGATGCTAGAAACTCTGTTTCATTAAAAAAAAAGCTTTCGATTAATAACCGAAAGCTTTTTTTTATGCTTGAAATATGAAGGATTTATTTCTTCTTAGAAACTAAACCACCTTTTTGGCTGTCTACTTTTACCGTGTAGTTATTTCCACCGCTGATAATCCATCGAACAGTTACAGAACTCATTCCTGGGATGTTATCAACTTCAAGACGTGCAGGACGGTTCTTTTGTTCTGTAGTCTGGTTTAAATCACGATTTGTAACAATCATACCCGCTTCTACCGTAGCGCCTTCTAGGCTAATGATATCTGGAGGCATAATGCGATTTTTCACATCAATACTTGCGTGTGTTGGCATTAAGCGCTCGTTGGTGATAACAGCTGTAACTTCACGTAATCCTCCACCTAAATTTCGTTCGGAAACCTCGTCAATAGTGAGTTTAGGAGTTTGGTATAAATGGTAGATGGTAAATGCCATATTACGATGTGCACCTTGTTCTAACAAAAATCCAGGATGAGCTCGCCCAAAGTTCTTTTCAAATCCACCAATTTCGATTTCGCCGTATTGTGGATGGTTGTATGATTTCCATTCTACCATGGCATCACCAAATAGAAGGCGTTTATTGAATTCATATGAATCTGTGGCATTGCGTTCTTTACTCTGGAACATTTCATAACTGGTCCATAACTCGTTTGAGTAAGTGAATACGCCACGTACTCCGTAGAACCAATCTAGTTCGCCGCCAAATACATCATACAAATCAGCATAAACGATCATATATCGGTAACCTGGGAGCAGTCGCTCTCCAACTTCACCAATCGCATCGTAAACTCGGGAATCTTCTCGCGTGTACGTTGCTTTGTCTTCCTCTACACCTGGTCCACGAAGAATCATTCCGCCCGAGTTATGATAGCTTTGAGCAGCAGCGATATTTGGTCGGCTCATAACAAAATCTAATACTGCACGAGATTCTGGCAATGAAAATGGATATTTATGCGCTCCACGTTGAATGTGATTTGGTTGCCAATTCCAACCCCAATCACGATTCGGATCATAGTTTCCAACGCGATCTTCGTTTATGCGACCATCATTGTCGTTGTCGATTCCTTCAGAACCAAGTAGCTCGTAATCTCCAAACTCACCATCTGGTACGCGAACCATCATATTTGGATAAGTTGGATGAACTCGATAGTTGCCTCGAGGATTTTTACGACGCATTTGTGTGATACTTCCGTCGCCATCAAGATCGTCAGGCTGATCTTCGTCAACGAGGCCATCGCCGTCATCATCAATGGGTTTTAACCCTGAACGTGGAGAACTGGCGTTATTTGGCTCAGTCATAAAATGCTCACGCGCATCCGGATTAATAGTAGGCACAATGTAGAGTGTTTTGTCATTCAGTAGTTCTGTAATGAACTTTACATCACCAAAAGATTCTGTCAAATACCAAGCGGTATACATTGCCATTTCGGTTCCCTGAATCTCATTGGAATGAATATTTCCATCAATATAAATTGCAGGCTTACGAGCTGGATCACCATTCTTGAAATTAGAAACCGTCAGCATCCAAATGTCTTTACCTTCGTAAGATTTTCCGATGGAAGTTCTCTTGGCAAGATTGGGGTGTGCTTTTGCTATGCGCTCAGTAAGTTCGCTAATCCCATCATAGTTGTAATAATGATTCCAAGTAGCTTCTACTTTAGGGTTTGCAGGAGTTCCAGCTGCAGGAAAAACGCCCTCAGTTAGCTGTGCTTTTACTAGATTTGAAGTCGTCATCAAACCAAAAATAAAAGCCGTAATTAGGATATGTTTAATAGTTTTCATAATTCGATTACTTAATGGTTTGTTCTTTGGTTACAAATCCGGTCATTGGTGAACCTGATTTTACCGTTATTTTTCCAGAGCCTTGAACAAGCCAAGTTTTAGTTACATATCCATCACCAGGGATTGAGCGTTCAAAATTTTGAATCTCGCCACTTAATAGATTCATTCCTTTATCTAGCTGTAACTGAGTGATTACTTTGCGAACCCAATTGTTTCTAACTCCAAGGTCAGAAGCGGTAGGTATGCTTCCATCATTATAAACATCAACAGTAATGCGAGTTAGGTTTTTCCCAGCCTTTTCAGATTTGAAATTCACAAGCTTAACACTCGGCTTCATCGAAGCAAGTTCAAGTATGAAGTCGGAGTGGCTTTGCGCTAATGAATCAAGAATTTCTGAAGGAGGTGTATGCATGGTGAATGGTTTTAAACCACCAACTTCTACTTTTTGGTTTGGGAAATCGGGGTGCTTAACCTCGGTCCAATCCACAAACACATCATGTCCTTCCTTTTCTGCCCAAGCTAAATACTGAGCCTCATCATTATCGAATTTTTTAGTTTTTCCATCTTCGCCTTTAACTTCTGGTGTCCACCAAGCAGGAGTACTAAAACTATAGCGGCCATAATGGAAGTAAGCCCATTGAAAAAGATCACCTTGTTGAGGATCACCTGAAGGAGCTTTTCCTAAATTTGTTTTCTTATTATAAAGTTCAGAAACCATAGTGTTTACGTCGATATCATCCGAAAGCCAACCTGAAACAACTCTCTTAGAAGCCGCACCACGATTGAATTTAAGTGGACTAGATAGGTTGTTCTCTGGACCAAAAGAAATTACAGCAAAGGTATTACGTGCTTCTTCAAACAGAAAGTCGAGAACGCCACGTGTCTCATTTTCAGAAACAGGGTTTTCGCTAGAACCAGACTTGAAGTATGGGAAATCGTACGAGAAGTTTTGATTAATATTAACGCCACCCTCACCATCTTCGTTGAACTTGCCGTCTTTATCGTTATCTAAGCCTTCAGTAAAAATTTTGTAACGGCCTTTTTCGCCATTACTAATATCCGCTTTTGCCATAACTCTGGCGTCGTCTTTGTGGGCCGTAAAGTTTCCAGTTTGGTCTTCAACTCGCATCATGGTAATGAGTTTGTCGCCATTCAAGTCATCGAAACCATCTTCGTCAAAAAAGCCATCTCTATCGGCATCCGTAGAAATCATGTTACCGTCACGCTCATACTTTATAGAAGCAAAATATTGAGTAGAGGCATCTGGATTGATTTGAGGAAATACATAAAAAGTGGTTGAAGCTAAAAGAGCTTTAGTCTCTTCAGTATTCGCTTTTGATAGAAGTTGCTCTGCGAACCTTAACGTTAGCTCACTTCCTACAATATGAGAAGCTTTTGCGCCTCCTAGAACTGCAATTGCTGGATGATTTTGGACATCACCTGAACCAATGGTGAGCACCCAAACATCTTTCCCACCTTTTGTTTTAGCTACTGATTTGAGCTCAGTAATATTTTTATGCGCGTTATTCAAAGCTTTCATCTTAGCTGTAATCTCTGAATAAGAGCGATAGTCAGTATTATTTTGAGCTTGTACATTAATTGAAACCGAAAGGAGGCTCACTAAACAGAACAAACTCAAAATTTTGACGGATATATTCATTGTTGAATCCATTTAAATTTTAAGATGATAGAAAGTCTCTACTTAGAAGAGCATTTCAAAATTGTAGCTGTAAAAAGATTATAAGCGAATCAGAAGAAATGGGTAAAAAATGAGTAAATAAATAATCACATATGGAAATTAACAGCGATATCTTTTATCGTGACGAATTAAATAGTTCAAAGCATAAGTTAGGTTAGATAAGAATGAAGAAATATATCATTGGATCCTTATTAATTTTGGTAAGCTGTAAAACAACGCAGGTTGCTCAAAAAGAAGTTGTAGAAACTCCGAAAGCTTCTAGCTCAGCAGTTCAAGAGCTTGCAAGTAAATTCGAAACTTCACCCATCTTTTCTAAAACCATAACCGGTTTTGCTTTGTACGATTCAGAAGTGGATTCAATTCTGTATGGCGTGAATGAAGATAAATATATGACGCCTGCATCGAACACTAAGTTGTTTACCTATTACGCTGGCTTGAATATGCTGGGCGATCGCATTCCTGCACTTTATTATATTATTAAAGGCGATTCGCTTATTTTTTGGGGAACAGGAGATCCTTCTTTTCTTCATCCCGACTTCGGCACTTCAGATGTTTTCGATTTATTGAATGAATTTGAAGGTAATATTTACTTTTCGGATAGTAACTTTGCTGATGAACCTTTAGGACCCGGCTGGTCTTGGGGCGATTACGATTCTTATTATTCAGCAGAAAAAAGTCCACTTCCGATTTATGGGAATGTAGCTCGATTCACCTTAGAGCATATTGAGCAAGATCGTATTGCTGAAGAAAATGGCGAGTATTTAGTAAGCCCAAAGTTTTTCAGTGATTATGTGAAAAATGAAGGGTTGAATGAAGATGGACGACTATCTCTTTCTCGAGATAGAGTTGGCAATACTTACAACTATTCGTTTAAAAGTGATACTTCACGATATGAAGTAGATAAACCTTTCCATTATACTCCAGAGCTTGTTGTAGAACTTTTGGCTGATACGCTAAACAAGAAAGTAGAATACCTGAGTGAATTCAAAATGCCAGAAGAGTTTGAAACGCTTTACGGAATGGAATCAGATAGTTTGTATAAAAGAATGTTGCTACCAAGCGACAATCACGTTGCAGAGCAAATTATGATGATGATTTCTGGAACACTTGGTGGTGATCTGAATGTGAGAAAAGGCATCAATCACGTAATTGAGAATTACATGTCTGATCTACCAGATTCTCCGAACTGGAGAGATGGTTCTGGGCTTTCACGCTATAATCTATTCACTCCACGTAGCGTAGTTGGACTTCTAAAAAAGATTGATGAGAAAGTGAATAACGATGAGTTACTATTCGATTCGTTACCACAAGGTGGAAAGCAAGGAACCATCCGTAGATTGTATGCAGCACGTGATGGCGGTCCTGCATATGTGTTTGCTAAAACAGGGACTTTAAGTAATAACCATTGCTTGAGTGGTTTTGTGATTACAGAAAGCGGAAGAAAACTTCTTTTCAGCTTTATGAATAACAACTACGTTATTCCAACTAGAGAAGTGCAAAATCAAATGGAAGAGATTCTTTGGTTTATCCACACCAATTTCTAATCTAAGCTTAAACTACTTAAATAAAACCTGAGCCTCCTTTCTGAACAGCTAATCCTTATACACAAATATTTTGAACGGTTCGTTTTTAAATGAGAGCCTACATCAATAGCTTCGATTTTAGCCCAAATTTTTACCATTTAATCTAACACTGTTGGAGTGTTGTATATGCGTAAGTAATTAATTGGATTTTATTTATGTATTTATTTATAATCTGTAGCTTATTTTAACGAATAAGATATCTATGAACGTTAATAATAAATTTAGATCAATATTACGTTAGCTGGGGTCTTTATTATGACATTTTTTATAATGCTACAAAACACAAACAATGAAGCAAATGCTGAAAGTGCTTGCGCAGATTGTGAGACCACTAACACCTGTGTAGTTACATGTTTGCATAGGCCAAGTAATCCTGTAACACCGATTTGCGGTAATTATGGGAGCCAGCCTTGTAGTTGTGGCCCTATAGTATTCCAATAGGGTATTTATGCAGATATTAAAGAAAAAGAGACTATACTTCTTATCGCTTATTTTTATTTGTACAATGATTTCAGAAAGCAAAGCTCAGTTTTCTTTTGAAAAAATTAGTGATTACACAATTAAAATTGATGAAAATTTTATTCTCTCAAGTTTTCTTAAGGGAGTAATGGATAAGGAAGGGAATATTTTTTATTGTGATTTAACACGAATCTTAAAGTTTAATAGCAACGGAGAGTTTCAAAAAGAAATTGCACCATCTGGAAGAGGACCTGGTGAATTTCAAACACTTATTGATTGTAATGTAACAGAAAACTATTTAGTTGTACTGCCATTCAACGAGTTCAGGGCACTCTTCTTCAATAAGTCTGATATGTCTTACAGCCATGAATTTAGCTTGGAAAGTTTTAGAAGTAGAAAATTTGCAATAGCTGAAGACTCACTGCTTATAACTATTAATGATGTAAGCTATGGCCAGACTGATAAAACATTATCAGTTTACGATATTGACGATAAGCAATTTTTAGGGGCGAATGTAGATACTCCAGAAATGGCTTATGTGGGTAATACATCAGAAGGGGGAGGATTGATTGCAAAGAGTACCGAAGTATTTTACTTGTATATCTCTTATCCAGGAATTTGGAGATATAACTTTAAAACAGGTGCCTCAAAGTATTATAACTCTGTTCCAGATTACTTTGAAGAATCTAATTTTAAAGAATTGGGATCTTTAAAAATCCCGAATGATCACAGATACTACAGAGGGTATATGTATAATAAATCTAGATCTGAGGGAATTTATTTTTTAGGTAAAGACAAAGTCGTGCAAATGATTGCGACAGGTAACCCATGGAAATCAGGATCTTTCAATAATTCTGAGGTTAAATACTATCTTGAAATTTGGGATACACAAGGAAACAAATTAGCGTCAAAGGTTCCAACCCCTAATAATCAGAGAATCGAATTTACACATGGCGATAATATTTACTTTAACACAGGTGAATTATTTGCTGAAGAAAGTGAGAGCCTTCCTGTGGGGAGTAAATTAAGTTTATTTGAAGTATATAAAATGATAGCTGACTAAAGCAGATAGTTTAAGCGTTTCAGTTTTTGAATTCGATTCACCCCTGTAATAATTTTAGTTTACCTCATCCCCAATGATCTCTTAAGTCTGTGACTTAATGAGAAGTTGCACAGCAAGTTTGTAACTTGCATTACGAGCAACAGTTTCTAAGCGATAGTACAGCCTGATATAACTCTATAGTTGTAAACTTAAAGAGTACTCGAGGAAAAAAAGCTCCAAGTATTAATTTGGAGCTTTTAGTGTTGATTTAGTTTCTTTCTTCTGCAAGTTCAAGTCCGTCATTTTCAATTGCAGAGATGTCGTCTAATTTTCTAATTTTGATATCCATATAAGCAAAGAAGATAGACATGAATGGGCTTATAAGATTAAAGAACGCAAATGGTAGATACGCCATAGTGTCTACCCCAAGTACTTTTGAATGATAAGCTCCGCAAGTGTTCCAAGGCACAAGCACAGAAGTTACCGTTCCTGAATCTTCTAAAGAACGACTTAAATTCTCAGGAGCGAGTCCTTTTTCTCTGTAAGTCTCGCCATACATACGGCCAGGAACTACAATTGCTAAATACTGATCTGAAGCTGTGATGTTGAAGAAAACACATGTTCCTACTGTTGAGGCGACTAACGATCCTGTAGAATTTACTACTGAAATTACGGACTCAGCAATTCGCTTTAGCATTCCACTAGTTTCCATTACACCGCCAAAAATCATGGCAGAAATAATAAGCCAAACCGTACCTAACATTCCGTACATCCCACTAGAACTCAGTAAATCATCTACAATGGGATTACCGGTAGCAATACTGATGTCACCGTAAAGTGCGAGCATTACACCAACGTATTTTGATTCCATAGATGACACAGCATAGCCTGAAACTTGATGCACAACGTCTGGTTGGAAAATCAATGCAAAAACACCACCCAATAAGGCGCCAACAGTAATTGCTGGGATTGCAGGAACTTTCTTCACAATCAAGAAAACTAGTATCGCAGGAACGATAAAGAGCCACCCGCTAATATTGAATTGACTTGAAATGGCGCTTAAAATTTCTTGCGTCTCTACGGCTTGTGAATTCCCACCGTTTATTAATCCTAAAATGAGAAATAAAACAAGAGCAATACTTATTGATGGAACTGTGGTATAGGCCATGTATCTAATGTGTGTAAAAAGGTCGGTGCCAGCCATAGCAGGTGCTAAGTTCGTAGTATCAGAAAGTGGAGACATCTTATCTCCAAAATACGCGCCCGAAATAATTGCTCCTGCAACCATTCCTTGCGACAAACCTAAAGCAGTACCAATTCCGATTAAAGCAATACCAACCGTTGCAGAAGTGGTCCATGATGAGCCCGTAGCTACAGACACAATTGCACAAACCGCACAAGCAGCAACTAAGAAAATGGTGGGGTTTAGAATTTGTAGCCCGTAATAAATCATGGCAGGGACAATTCCACTGAGCAACCATGTACCTGCAAGCGAGCCAATCAGCAATAAAATAATCATTGAAGACATCGCTGAACTGATACTTTTTACAATACCCGTTCTAATTTCAGGCCACTTAAAACCAAACTTATAAGCTACTAGCGAGGCAATGCCTGCAGAGAGCATAAGTATTATTTGATTGGAGCCTGAAAGAGCGTCGTCGCCAAAAACTCGAACATTGATGAAAAGGGCGACGATAAGAAATATGATAGGAATGAAGGACTGAAAAAGAGTCGGCTTTGCGTATTTATAGGTCATTTGAGACAGTTAGTTCACAGTTTTTAGCGCTCCAAGATAGTAATTAATTACTAAGTCGGCTATTTATTGAAAATTTGTTGGAATCTGCCTGCTTGCGTAGGCTAAAATTTGAAATGTTGTTCATCAAGAACTTCTCTTTGTGTAGGATTATAACGGCGTTCTATAAACTCAACAGTTCCATCTGTATGTATTAGAAGCAAGGTAGAACAACGAGTTCCATAACCATCCGTTTTTATAAAAACGGATGAAATAGCTTTTTCTAAATCAAAGGATAACCCTGTTTTAGGGAGTTTGTCATCTTCAGCTTTTGTTTCGTTTTTCAGAATATCGAACAGTTCGTTGGTATCGATTCTATCTTGCTTGAGGAACTCATTAAGACCAGATTTAGCGAGTTCGAGCTTAGGCCAAGGCGTGTCTAGAAGAGCGTTACTTAGACCATGAATGCCTGAAGTAACCTCAATGATTTTGTCGGTTTGATTTGAGAAGTGGAATATGCCTTCTTCATCATTAAGTAAAAGGTTAAAGCCATTATAGAGACTTGATTTTTTTTGAATATCCTTAAGGTATTGACGAGCAGATTGATCAGATTTTAAAAAATTTAGCGCCAAATCACCACGAGAGGGTGGGCTATCTTTTAATTGAGTAAGATCTCGAAAATTAGTTAACGCTGCCCATTTTCTATTTTTGTGAATCCCCATCCAAGTTCCATCGGCCTCAAGATCTTTGCCCGCTAAGATGTCAGGATAACCTTCTTCAATCCAGTATTGAGCTTTTCTTGTAGGTCTTGCATAAAACTCATCTCGATTTGCAGCGAGAATAAGTGAATATTTGGGATGACTTTTATACGCGAAGGTAATTAAGCACATAAAGCTTTTTAAAATTGGGTTTTATTATTCCCATGAATCTAAGCATATTCCTGCAACCATTTTCAGGCTTACCGTATAGACCGTTTATGTTTTTGTCGCACGATCAACGCTTTAGGGATATTTTACTTCTTTGCTTAGGATTTTTGGGTGCTTTCTGGTTCTACGCAGATTTCCAAAATCACTGGGTACCATCAACCATTAGTATAAAAATGGATGATGAAACTGCTTTAAATAAAGCCGATTCCACATTAAGGAGTTGGAACTATCAACCTATTAGTTTACCAAAGGTTGTGAGCTCTATCACAACAGAAAATTACGTAGACTCATTACAACGGAAATATGGTAGTACGGCTTTAATCAAAAAGATACTCGGAGAGGGTATAAGTGGGCCTAAGCTCCCTTATTTTAAAACTAATGTTTCAGTTTTTTCTACAGAAAGTAGAAGTGGAAGAGACTTGAGTATGGATTTTGCTGAAGATGGATCTATCGTAAATTTCTCCATATCATCTAAAATTATTAATGAGCAAACTCCTTTTAATCACGTTTTGATGGCGAGCTCTTTTCAGCAAGGTGTTAAGGAAAAGCTTTCTGCGGATGCTATAGATTCTTTAATTGGAGGAATGGTTGATTACCAGCATAATCACGAGAATTCTCAGAATTTTAGAAATATGAGAGATTTACTGATTCGAGTTAGAGAAGGAAGGCCAGGAGCTTTTCGTGAGTATTTAGGTTCTCGCAATATTTGGGATGGCGTGAATTACTATTTGGAGAATAGTTATTGGAAAAGATTCGAGTTTACGCAAGATACTTTGATATTTGATGAAGAAGATGGCTTCAAAATTGCTCGCGCTTTTTTAACAGCGAAAGTAGATGTTATGGGAGTTCTACCAAAGCTAAAAGTTGAAATTTTACCAGCAGGTAGTCTTCGGAAAATTGAAGCAAGTTATTTCCCTGTTACAAAAACTGAAAGGAAAAGTCTTTTTAATACTCAGATAGGTGTTTTAGGGCAAGTAATTATACTCTGTTTTGGTGTGTGGCTTTTGATTGTATTCTATCTAAGAATTAAAGCGAGAGCAATAGATACTAGACCCGCTTTAGTAGTAGCAGTGTTAGCGGGGTTTCTGGTTCCCGGTTTTATGGCATTGAGAATGTTGAACGAACTTGGAATTTCTGAACTTAATTTTAATGGTGTCCTTGCTAATCAGGTTTTCTTCTTAGGCATTATAGGAGCAGTAAGTTCAGTTGGGTTTTTTCTTATAACAGCCGTTAGCGATTCTATCACAAGGCAGTATTGGCCTGAGAAGTTGAAAACGTGGGACCTAGTTCGGCGAGGTATGTTTAACAACAAACCTGTTGGGTGGGCAATACTAAGAGGTCTATCAATCGGAGGAATTCTTGCTGGTATATATATTACACTCATAGAATTTACGCCCGATATCTTTCTTGATAGTACCATTCAATTTGTTAGTAGAGAATATCTGTTTGGTTCTATTGCGAACCAACTTATTCATGTTTGTTTAAGCTTATTAGTGATTGTTCCAACCTTTTTAATTCTTGCAAATCAAGTGTATGGTTTGTGGAACAAAAAATGGGTAATTCCTATTTTAACAGGTTTTTGTTCAATGCTATTAAACCCTATAACGCTTTCAATTTTCCCTTCAGAAATGAGTTTGGGTGTTAGCTTTGTATTGGGTGTAATACTGGGTGTTTTCTATCTGAAATTTGATTTTGTAACCCTAGCTCTGGCGTATTTTATATTTCTGAATATTCTAAGTACAACCACAGGGTGGGCTATAACAAATTCACCCGATATCAACGTTTTTTATGTGTTTTTGCTAATCTGTGTAAGTTTAGCGGGCTTTGGGTTATACTTTATTTATAAAGGGAATGAAAAGGATGAGCTTCCCGATTATATACCAGTATATATCGAAGAGCTTGCCAAAGAACAACGGGTACAGCAGGAGTTAGATATTGCTAGAATAGTTCAACAAACATTCTTGCCAAATACTACTCCCGAAATTACTGGCTTTGATACAGCGGCTATTTGTGACCCTGCAATGGAAGCGGGTGGAGATTATTACGACATCATCCGAATCGATGATTTTAAAGCTGGAGTAGCAATAGGTGACGTAAGTGGTAAAGGAATTCAAGCGGCATTTTATATGACGTTCATAAAAGGTGTTATACATAGTTTAAGTACTATTTTAACTTCTCCAAAAGAGTTGCTAGTGCAAGCTAATCGGTTGTTTAACAGTAATGCAACTAGAGGCACTTTTATCTCTATGATATACGGAGTACTTAATTCCCAAGAAAATACTTTTACCTACGTTAGAGCGGGACATAACCCAATGCTCCATAAAAAAGCTAATGGACAGGTTTCTTGGCTTCAGCCTAAAGGCTTAGCGCTAGGAATGACAAGTGATGAACGATTTAAAATCGGCTGTGATGAAGTGACATTAAAGCTTGAAAAAGGCGATGTTTTGGTGCTTTATACCGATGGTGTAACCGAAGCTCAGAACAAAGAAGGAAAATTTTATGGCGAGGATCGGCTCTACAGAATATTGAAAAATGAAAAGACCCAAAATTCATCAGAACTTCTTAACTTCATAGTGAAGGATGTTAGAGTTTTTTATGGTGATGCCACGCAATACGATGACATGACTTTGGTCGTTATAAAGGCCTAATTTATATTTTAGAAAAGTAATAATGAGATTTTTAAATAAGACAGGGCTACTTTTTTCCTTAATATTCTTATTAGCTAGTGCCGCAAGTTGTGCTCAAGAGAAGAAGGAAAATAGCTCAAATGTAACAGATAAGAACAATGTAGCTTTAAAAGGAGAGGCTGTTAATGACCCCTCTGGGATTAAATGGGTCGGGTTAGAAGAGGCTCAAAAACAAGCCAAAGTAACAGGCAAAAAGGTTCTTATTTTTGGTTATGCTGATTGGTGTACCTACTGTATGAAAATGCGTCGCGAAACGTATACCGACGAAAAAGTGAGAGAGCGTTTATACGAACAGTTTATACCTGTACAAGTTAATGCCGAAGCTGAGACAGAGCTGGTATTTAATGGCGAGAAATATAAATCGTGGGAATTTGCGCAGTATATGCGTTTAGCTTCATTCCCAACACATTACTTTTTAGGCTCTGATGGAGAAATTATTGGAGCTCAGCCTGGATTCTTACCATCAGAAGTGTTTGGACCGTTAATGGGCTACATCGGAACGGATCAATTTGGAAAAATTGGTTTTGAAGAGTATTTAAAAGAAACTGAAAATACCATTATTAAGCAATAATGAGTAGAACTCAGTCGGTTGAAGATTATTTAAAAGCAATCTACGTTCTTGAAACTGAAGGCAATCGTGCTACTACCACAAACATAGCGGAAGCACTTTCGGTTTCATCAGCTTCAGTAACAAATATGTTGAAGAGGTTAGCAACGCTAAAGCTGATTACTCATAAATCGTACCGAGGAGCAGAACTTACTGCCGCTGGCGAAAAAATTGCACTCGAAATTATTCGTCACCACCGATTGCTAGAACTGTACCTAAAAGAAATGCTCGGATACTCTTGGGATGAAGTGCACGATGAGGCTGAGAAACTAGAGCACCACATATCGGAACAGTTTGAAGATACGATTGCTGAGTTACTGAATCATCCTACTCACGATCCTCATGGCGACCCAATCCCATCAAAAGATGGAGTTGTGCCGAAAATGGCCTCTCTCGCGATAACAGATGCAGAGCTAGAAACGCCGTATTTAATTGGCAGAGTTAAAGATCAAGACCCAGAATTACTACGTTACCTCGAAAAAACAGGGATTATCCCTGGAGTAAAGGTAAGAGTAATTGAGAAAGCACCTTTTGATGGTCCAGTTAAAGTCAGTTTAGAAGAGAAAGAAAAAACAATTGGATATAGTATTGCAAAACAAGTCTTCTTGGTAGAAAACTAAAAAAATCAAGATATTCCGAAAGGCGCGTCTTGTGAAATGCTTTGTATTACAAACCAACCTTGGCTTTAGAATTATACGTATTGGCTTATAACAAAAAAGGCGACTCATATGAGTCGCCTTTTTTTAATGAGTGATAGAATATCTATTCAACCCAATCAGCTATAAAAATATTAGTAGCTCTAGTGCCACCGTTATTTCTGTTAGAAGAAAAGACCAACTTCTTTCCATCAGAAGAAAACATTGGGAAAGAGTCGAAAACACCATCGTGAGTAACTTGCTCTAAACCAGTTCCATCAGGGTTAATCATAAACAAGTTGAAAGGGAAGCCTCTTTCTGTGTTATGATTGGAAGAGAAAATAATTTTCTCGCCAGAAGGGTGAAAGAATGGAGCCCAATTTGCATTACCCAATTCAGTAATCTGACGCATGTTAGATCCATCAACATTTACCAAGAATAATTCCATATCCGTTGGTTCTACTAAGCCTTCCGCAAGAAGCGACTTATACTTTGTAATTTCTTCTTTAGTTTTTGGGCGAGAAGCTCTAAATAAAAGCTGTGTTCCATCAGGAGAGAAAAAGGCACCGCCATCATAACCAAGTTCGTTGGTTACTTGAACTACGTTAGAACCATCAACATCCATAATGTAAAGCTCTAAATCACCAGAACGCATAGATGTAAACACAATTTTGTCACCTTTTGGCGATACCGTTGCTTCAGCATCATAACCAGGAGTATTGGTAAGTGTGTCTATAATTTCACCTTCTTTATTTGCTCTAAAAATATCGTAGCCTTCATAAATTGGCCAAACATAAGCACCACCTGGTACACGAGCAGGTTCTTCAGGACATTTAACATCAGCAAGGTGAGTAGAACCATATACAATAGTTTCGTCAGGTAAAAAATAAGAGCAAGTGGTTCGTCCTAATCCAGTGCTAATGATTGGCGGCTCAAATCCAGGATCTTTTGGAGTAGTAGCGTCCATATAATAAATCTGATCGCATTCGTTGCCCCACTTTGCGTTGTTTGATTGGAAAACCAACTTAGTATTATCATAACTCCAATAAGCTTCGGCGTTATCGCCACCAAAAGTAAGTTGTTGGAGATTACGTAAATGTGATTCTTGCTCATACTTTAGTGTGTCTGCTTCTGGATTATAAGCAGTTTCTTTCTTGGGAGAAGTACAGTTTAAGACTAGTAGAGCAATGATTGCTGAAGCTAAAAATTTCATAATTAGATCTAATTTCAAGTTTAGCCACGATTTTACTCTTTTAATATGAAGATTATGTGAAGAAATATAGAATTTTAGATATTGAATTTAAGCTGCTTTTTTCTCAGGGTTAAAAGTTGGAACTATTGCCGTTAGACTCCATTAAAAGAGATAAACCGAAATGAAAAAAGCATTATGAAAACCCGACATATTCTATCAATACTTGTAATAAGTGGATTGACATTCGCTTCATGTTCAGAAAAAAGTAAAACAGAGACTAGAGAGCTTGGCAACCAAGTGGAAGATACATTCAACTCTGCCCAAGATGATTTACAGGAAACCAGAGAAGAGTTTGTGGAAGAAACTCGAGATGAATTTAGCGAGCTAAACGAGAAAATTGATAAGCTTGAAGATAAAATTAAGGATCAGTCGACAGCTGTTAAAGAAGAGACTAAAGAGCAAGTTACGGCTCTAAAAGTAAAACGAGATAACCTGAAAAAAGACTTAAACGAGCTTACTGAAGCTGGAAAAGACAATTGGGAACAGGTTAAAATGGCCTTTACCAAAAATATGAACGCTGCTAAAAAAGAGTATAACGAAATACTTGAAGAGCTTAAAACTGACTAAGAAACACCACTTAGTTATGTCCCCTAGCCACGGTAATTTATTGCCGTGGTTTTTTTATACTTAGATTTAATGAATTAATAAGGAATATTAGATTCTACCTTTTTCTTATTCATGCTCTCCAGTAGAAAGAAGCTCAAGTGTTTGGGTGAGTACATCTTTTCCAATACTAAAAAAGCGTTCTTGATTTCCCATTGCTAAGTAACGCAGCACAAATCTCAATTCTGCAAGTAGCACAGGCGGACGAGTAACTAAAGAATCTTCTGAAATGATGTAATCCCAATCGAGCGGTTGTTGGAATTTGACACCAGCTTGGCGCATAACTTCTCGATAAACGTTGGCCATTAGACCATAAGCTATAGTTGTAGGATGTAAACCATCTAAGCTAAAAATCCCGCCTTTATAAATCTTGCCTGTGGCCTTATCAGATCTAATAAAATCGGTGGTTAGTGTTACTTCGCCCGTACTGTTAACTAAATGCGCTGTTGCTGGATTACGTTTTAATGCTGCAGCAAAATCGGCGGGATAGCCGCGCAATAGTTCTCCACCTAAACGCCGTTGTGCCATTCCTGCTACATTCTTTGCCATGGGGGCTACAAACCAGCCATATTCTTTAGCTACTTTCCGAATGATTGCATTGTATGCATCTACAGTAAAGTCGACTTGAATAGCTTCGTCTTTGGTAAGATGAGGATGTTTTTCGGGACTAAAGTCTTCATCCCAAATCCAAAAGCGTGTGTAATAGTCGAAATAGCCTAACCTTTTACTCGATAGACTAGAATTCACTCCACGGCAAACTGGTGGGATTGTAGGGTATGGAATGGTGGGAACAAATACGCGTTTAGCATTCAGTTTCGAAATTCGTTCAGCCATTTCTCGATACTCTTTTTCGAAATGCTCTGGGCGATAAATGGTGTGTTTCCGGTTGGCGGTAAAAGCGTTCAAATCGTCTGGTTCCGACCAAATAAACTTTAGATTTACTACTGCTCCAAGGGCATTGTTATGTCCTAAACAAACAATAAGATTCTCAACTCCACCATCTTGGCTTAATAGCTCAGCATTTCTAATCTGGGTGTTCTCTGCAGATTTGTTTCCTAAAGTTGGATTTAAGACAAGACGAGCAGTCGTATATTTTGCATGTTCGGGTAACATCCCAAAAACAGAATTTTGCTCTTTGTTGTTTTGTATGTATTCCCTGCTATTCCGTTCATTCACAATCCAAGAGTCGTTAATAGCAAAGCCCCAAACAGATTGATTATGATAGGGAGTGGGTTGATCAACTTTGAGGCTTTTCATTCCTCCTTCCCAATATTTCTTAATTCTTTTAAGAGTTTTGAAAGTGTGAGAAGCAACGCCCATATATTCATTCCACTCAATTTCGCTCCCAAATTCATCGGCTAATCCGCGTAAAAGAACTTCCAAATTCAGAGGTATGCCAGCCTGTGCAGTAAAGCGAGGTTGTTGGAATGCTGGCTCTGGATCAAAGCAACGCATAATAAAAGCAGGGAAATTGATATCGGTGCGATAAACGCCACCGTTATTAAAACCTTGGGAGAGGCTATCGCCAATAACTACAAGTTTGTGTTTTGCTTCTTTCTTTTCAAACATGTTAACGAGGAATTCCCAATAAAAATATCAGTTTTAAGAGTGTGTAATAGTAAATCTATTCACGGAAAATGGTACCTGTCTAAGTTGTTGAATTTTCCGTTAAATCACTAAAGCACTGAAAAATAAAATGGTGTAATTTGTAAATTGAATTTAAAAAGGAAGGCGTAAAAAATTTACGTTCTCGAAAGAAAGAAAAATCAATTTTGATAGCTATGAGTTCATCAGATTCAAAAAACCGTTTGCAGCAGTATCGTGAAAAACGTTCGATTATGAACGATAAAGTGATGGACTTAGGACATCTTGGGGTAAAGCGATTTTTTAATATGGATTCGAACACCTATCGAGATGGCGCGCTAGATTCCAAAACCAAAGAATTGCTAGGCTTGGTAGCCTCTGCTGTTCTGCGTTGCAATGATTGTATAGATTATCATTTAGAGCAATGTGCAAAGGCTGGATTTACCAAAGATGAAATTATAGATGCAATGAATGTAGCTTTAATTGTAGGTGGAAGTATTGTAATTCCACACATGCGCCACGCTGTTGAAACTTTAGAATTTTTGGAAGAAGAAGGTTCGTTGAAGTGAATTTCTAAACCAGATTTGATTTAGAAATTCACTTTCACTTCAACTTAACAACCGTACAACCTGCACCACCGAAGTCTTCGTTGGCTAGCTTAAAGCTCTTTATGTCGTTGCGTTGGTTCAGATAGCTATGAATTTGATCTTTTAGAATGCCATCGCCTAGTCCGTGTATAATATCCACTTGCTGCAATCCACGGAAGATAGCTCTATCAAGGTAATGCGTAACTTCGTTGATAGCTTTATCGGTACGAAAGCCACGTAAATCTATGGATGGTTTAACGGTATCTTTTAAAGAAGAATCTTGGTCGAGCAAAGCGCTAGAGCGCACTTTTTCTTTCTTCCTTTTTTGTACCTGAACTTGAATCAAATTCTTGTACTTAGTTTTTAGGCGTAATCCATCTGCCTGAACTACTGCTTGCTTACCTTTCACTTCTACCAATTCACCAGTGATACTTCCGTCCACAAATCGGACAAAATCTCCCACTTTTGGTGGCTTCTCAGATTTCGAGAATCGGGCTTCTCTTTTATCTTTAATCTCGTTTAAAGAAGAAGTTATAGAAGCTTTTTCTTGTTCTATACCTGAGCGAATTTCTTTAATCTGCTTCTTATCCTTTAACTGCTTTTCAGCAATTTGCTCTACAGCTTGCTCAATGCGTTTGTTGGCACTGTCCATAATAGATTTAGCTTCAGTAAGAGCTTTTTGGCGGATTTTTTCTTTCTCGTTATTCAGCCCTTCAAGCTTATTTATATATCGCTTTCTATCAATCTCAGCTTTGTCTTTTAATCCTTCAAACTTCTGCTTTAATTCCTGGGCTTGTTGAGTTTTATTCTCTAACTCAGTGATTAGCGATTCCATTTTATTCTTCGCCTCACCCAATAACTCTCTAGAGCGAGCTAGAACCTCTTTTTTTATGCGCATGCGCTCTGCAATTTCGAAGGCATAACTACTTCCTGGTATTCCTTTTTTAAATCGATAAGTAGGAGAAAGCGTTGTTTGGTCAAACTCCATAGAGCCATTTACAGCCAATGCATGTTCGTGAGCAAAAACTTTTAATGAGCCGTGATGCGTAGTTACAATTACTTTACACTGCTGCTCTAATAAGTGTTCAATAAAAGCTTGAAAGAGGGCACCACCTTCTTCGGGGTCGGTTCCAGCAGCAGCTTCATCTATAAGAACTAGAGCGCCTTCTTCAAAATTATCGATGGTTTCTTGCATCCAGCGCAAACGGGATGAAAACGTACTCAAATCATTTTCTATAGATTGATCGTCCCCTAAATCCACAAAAATTCCATTAAAAACGGGAATTTCAGAAGTTGGATCAGCAGGAATAGCAAAGCCAGATTGAATCATCAACGCAGAAATACCTAGGGTTTTCATAGCTACCGATTTACCGCCAGCATTAGGACCGGTAATCATTAGGCACTGTTCTTTGGGGGTGAGTTCCAAAAACAATGGAATAATATCGGATTGGTCTTCTTTACGAAGTTGTTGATTCTTTAGCAGAAGATTTGTGTTATAAGCTTTCTTCAACTTCAAGTTTTGATTGGTAGAAATAATCGGAATTTCAGCATTTAGCTTAATCGAAACTTTAGCTTTGGCAACGATAAGATCGAGTTTTGCCAAACTTTCCAAATTCTGCCAAATATGTGAGCTATTTATGCGAATGTGATTGGTTAACTCCCGTAAAATTCGATCAATTTCTTGTTGTTCTTCCGCTTCAAACTGGCGGATTTCATTATTGAGGTGTAAGGCTTCAACAGGTTCCAAGTAAACCGTTTGTCCTGTAGAGGATACATCGTGTATAAAACCTTGAATTTGACGCTTATACTCAGCAAGTACTGGGATTACCATACGACCGTTTCGAATGGTTGCTCCTTCATCTGAGGCCATTCCATCTTTAACTGCGGTACGCATTAATCGGTTGATGGTGGATCGTAAATCATTGCGTTTTCCATTCAATTTTCTTCGAATGGTTCGCAACTCAGGACTGGCGTCGTCTCTGAGTTCCCCATTTTCAGTCACTTTCCCTTTAATTTGCTCTTCTAATTCTTTTAAAGGGATGAGTTCTTCAGCAATTGTTGAAAGCTTTGTATAATCGTCTGTGCGTTGACGGAAAAATTTCTTTACAAATCGAGCGGTTTTGATTAGAAACTGGATTTCTACAAAAGCAGGTAAAGGAATCAAACTACCTTCTGCTCTTGCTTGAGAAAGATAAGGGCGAACATCGGGAAGTTCTGCTAAAGGAAATGGTTCTGGATCGTGCAAAATACGCATCATTTCATCGGTTTCAGCGAGTAACCTAAGTACAGTGTTGTAGTGACTTGTAGGATAGAGGTCGTTAATTAATTCTTGGGTCCGACTCGATTGCGCAACTTTGCTAGTAGCTTGCCGAAGTTGTTCGTAGCCGAGTTTTTCTAGTATTGTTTCTGGATAAAGCTTCATCAGTATTTTTGAGAAATTTGCCTTAGGTTAAGCCCTGAAAGATAACTCTAAAAAGTACGCTATGAAATTATCCCTTTATCAAGTTGATGCTTTTTCTGCGCATGTTTTTGGTGGCAACCCTGCTGCCGTTTGTCCTTTACAACATTGGCTCTCCGATGAAGCAATGCAGAAGTTAGCCATGGAGAATAATCTTTCAGAAACAGCTTTTTTTGTACCAGAGCAAGATGGTTTCGGCTTGCGATGGTTTACTCCAACCACTGAAGTTAGTTTATGTGGGCATGCAACACTGGCTACCGCTCACGTACTTTTTGAACATTTAGGATACTCACAGAAAACAATCAATTTCTATACAAAAAGTGGAAAATTGATAGTACAGAAGGAAGGGAACCGGATCCAAATGAATTTCCCTATTGATGAGATGGAGAAAGTAGAAGCGCCTCCCGTTTTGATGCAAAGTTTGGGTGTTCGAGAGGGAGAGGTGTACAAATCAGATGACTACATGATAGTGCTTGGTCGTGAAGAAGATGTTGCTAATTTAGAACCCAATTTTAGTATGTTATCTGAAGTGAAAACACGAGGAGTTATTGTTACAGCTCCGGGAAATTCAGCAGATTATGTATTACGGTTTTTTGCTCCTCAATCGGGAATAAACGAAGACCCAGTAACGGGTTCAGCACATACAAAGTTAGTTCCATACTGGGCAAAAAAGTTGGGTAAGAATGAATTTGAAGCACGGCAGATTTCAAAGAGAGTAGGCGAGATGAGCTGTAGACTAAAAGGAAACCGTGTGGAAATTTTAGGGAATGCAATTACCTACTTAAAAGGAGTAATCGAGTTTTGATAGAGTTGATAGTTTTATTGGTAATAGGACTTTTTGCAGGGCTTATTGCTGGATTATTGGGTGTTGGTGGAGGGATTATATTTACGCCAGTGTTATTTTTTCTTTTCGAAGAAGCGGGCGTTGAAAATCCTGTGCTATGGACGATTGCTTCAGGACTGTTTTGTACTTTTGTTGCTGCTTTTGGAAGTTCACTGCGTCAGTTTCAACAAAATAACACATTCTGGAAGGAAGGTATCACGCTTGGAATTTTAGGGGTGATTGGAGTTACTTTAGGTAAAATGGTGATTACCTCAGAGTACTACAACCGACTAGAATTCGTCATATTTTTTAGTTTTATGTTAATCTATGCTTCGGGAATGATGTTTAAGAGAGGGAGAGATACGAGCAATGAAGAAGATATGGTGTTTGAAGATATTGGGTTCAAAGAAGGGCTAATAACGGGAGGAATTGGTGGCTTTGTAGCTTCTTTGGCAGGTGTTGGTGGAGGGGGAATTATGGTTCCTATTATGAATCTAATTTTTAAGCAACCTTTTCGAAAGGCAGTGAGTGTATCTCAGCTAGCAATGATTATAATGGTATTTTCGGGTTGGATTCAGTTAGCACTAATCACCCATGATTATTCAGGAATAACCGAATATACGTGGGGATATGTAGATTTTGGAGCAGCTCTACCTCTTAGCATTGGTGGTCTAATTGGAGGTTTTGGAGGAGCATTACTCAACCATAAAATTAATAGAAAGATCCTTCAATGGGGATTTTCAATCCTAGCATTCGTAATGGCAAGCAGATTAATCTGGAGCGTTTTCTAAGACATTCTTGGTTTTATCTTTACATCTGTTTGTAAGCTAGAGTTGTTTTGATATAAAATTGCAACTAATATCATCAAGTCTATGAAAATAGGTTATATAACAAAGCAATCACCGCACGATGTAAAAGCTTACTCGGGCACGCATTATAGTATGCTTAGAGTTCTTCAGTCTCAATTTGAAGATGTGGTAGCTTTGGGGCCATTAGATCACCCGTATAAGAATATAGCGAAACTGAAGGGGCGTGTACTAAGGCTTTTTGATAAACGAGTCTATAGATATCAATACAATGTTACCCTCGCAAAAAAAACGGCAGCAATTCTTGATAAAAGAATTGAAGTGACTAAGCCAGATGTTTTACTAGGCTCATTAGTAAGCCCTGAAGTTGCATACCTAAAAAGTAAGTTGCCGTTGTTTCTTACCACCGACTCCACTTTCCCATTGTTACATGATGTATATGCAAGTCATTCAAATCTTAATCAGAGTACTATAAAAAATGCTAGAGAATTAGAAAGAATGGCTTTTGAAAGAGCTACAAAACTTATTGTGCCATTGCAATGGATAGCCGATTCAGCTATGAGTGATTATGGAATTTCGAGCGAGAAAATTGAGGTAGTTCCTTACGGTTCTAACTTTGATTTTCAAGTTTCCGAAGCTCAGATAAATACCATGATTAAAAAACGGGCTTTGGAACCCAAGCTAAGCCTGCTTTTTGTAGGAATTCGCTGGGAAGAAAAAGGTGGACCATTTGCAGTTGAAGTTCTAAAAAAAATAATTTCTATGGGGGTAGAAGCAGAATTAACAGTGATTGGCAGTAATCCAGAAATTCCAAATAAACCTGAACAAGTTAAAGTATTGGGATTTTTAGACAAACAAGATGAAATGGGGTTAAGCATTTTGAAGAAAAGCTATGAACAGGCGACTTTTTTCATTTTACCAACTAAAGCTGAGTGCATAGGGATGTCTTTCATCGAGGCAGCTTCTTATGGGTTGCCATCAATAGGAACTGATATTGGGGGAGTTCCAGAGGCAGTAGTTCATGAAAAGACAGGGTTTATAATCCAAAAAGAAAATACGCCAGAAGAAATTGCGGAATGGATTGTAAATACTTGGAATAACGAACAAAAATACTCTTCATTCTCCCAAAATGCTTACTCGAGGTATTTAGGCACAATGAATTGGAAGAATTGGAGTGAAAAGGTAAAGTCAATTTTGGATCAGAAGTAAGTTTACAGGAAACCATTTCTGTTTTGTAACTGGAATTAAAAAAGAAGCCTCTTATCGGGAGGCTTCTTTTGTTGTTAGCAATCTATAGCCTATCTGTATAAAACAGACAATGAGCTATAATCCAGTAAATTCAATGTTCATAATCTGGCAATTGGAGATTCCTATTCCAAGGCGTCTTACAACTACCAGGTATCCATCATAATTAAAAAGTTTAATCCATGATTTTGCGTAAGAACGCTGGTTGATCAGAATCATCTTTTTTAATGCGTTCTGTACGGCTTTGGAAAGGAGCGATGTTGTCTTTTGGTGCTTGTCTTTCTTCAGCTTTATATTCCTCTTCGCGATAATTATTTGACTCATTGCGGTCAATAGCGTCATCATTTTTTGCAGATAAATCACGTCTTAAGTAAGAAGGAGTGTCTAATCTTTTTAGATTTCCTTCCCCTTTGTAATAATCATTTGATGTGCGATTAAAACGAGATGGAACTTCATCTACTTTAGCTGTCTGAGTGCGAGCGATATTTTCAGCAGCAGCTCTAAGAGGAGCGTTTGGTGCTACTTTTACTGTAGTACGATCTTCAGTAAGTTCAAACCCAGTAGCAATTACTGTTACACGGATTTCGTCACCAAAGGACTCATCAAGAACTGTTCCTAGAATAATCTCTGCGTTGTCGCCAGCTTCTTGCTGTACAATACTTGTAGCAGTGGTTGTTTCGCGCATTCCTAAACCGGAACCTGCTGAGATGTTAACCAATACACTTCTTGCACCGCGAATACTTACGCCGTCGAGTAGTGGAGAGTTTATAGCAGCACGAGCAGCGATTTCTGCACGGTCAGGACCTTCAGCTGTAGCTGAGCCCATAATTGCAGCACCACCGTCTGTCATCGTTGTTCTTACATCTGCAAAATCGAGGTTTATTAAGCCTGGCATTAGGATGAGGTCGCTGATACCACGTGTGGCATTGTAAAGCACCTCGTTTGCTAGTGCAAAAGCTTCAACTAAAGAAGTATTTTCGTCGGCAATGTCGAGCAAACGTTCGTTTGGAATAACAATTACCGTATCGCAGTTTTTTTTAAGCTCTGTAATTCCTTCTAGTGCGTAACGCTTACGGATTTTTCCTTCACATTCAAACGGAGTGGTAATAATACCAACAGTTAAAATGCCTTTACGTTTTGCCATTCCAGCAACAACGGGAGCACCCCCAGTTCCTGTTCCTCCGCCCATTCCTGCAGTCACAAAAATCATATCTGCAGTTTCGAGTGATTCCTCGATCTCATGTCGGTTTTCTTCAATAGCTTCTCGGCCAACTTCTGGTCGAGCTCCGGCGCCTAATCCATTGGTTAGTGTAGTACCAACCTGAATTTTGATATTAGCCTTGCTATTTTTTAGTGCTTGGGCGTCTGTGTTCAGTGCGATATACTCTACACTGTCGAGACCCATATTTATCATATTATTGATAGCGTTTCCGCCACCGCCGCCTACGCCGATTACTTTTATCTTAGCGTTTTCTTGGCTCTGTTCGTCAAAAAAGAAACGAGTATTATGGTTAGCCATGATAACTCCTGTTTATATTATTTTACTGGATTATTATTTGTTGTATTTGATTGCTGATTGCTAAAGTTCTTTGAACCAACTCTTCATGCGGTCGGCAATTTTGCCCATCACCTGTTCCATATTGTTTCCGCCTTTTTGAGAAGTTGATACAATATTTTTTTTGCTGTCTGCGCCTGTTTTTAAAGCATGCACAACTAAGCCTACACCCGTGGCATAAACAGGGCTATTTACTTCCTCAACTAATCCACCGGTAAGACCAAGTGGAATTCCCACTTTTGCATCCATACCTAGGATTTCGTTAGCCAATGGGCATATATTTTTAATAAGAGCGCCTCCACCAGTTAGTACCACACCAGCACTTAGTGAATCAGAATAACCACTGCGCTTAATTTCGATGCCAACTATCTCGAGGATTTCTTCCATTCTAGCTTGAATAATTTTAGCTAGAATGCTCTTTGTAATTTCTTTGGGTGGACGACCAGCAATTCCAGGAACGGTAATTACTTCGTCTTCTTGAATCATATCTGCAAAGCTTTCGCCATGTTTTCTTTTGAGTGATTCTGCTTGGTCGTCAAGTACGCTTAATCCTAAACGGATATCATCGGTTACTTTTTGCCCTGCAATTGCAATTACTGCAGTATGGCGAATCGTATTATCTTGAAAAATAGCTACATCAGTAGTACCTCCACCAATATCAACGAGAACAACGCCAGCTTCTTTTTCTTCTTCGTCTAGAACAGAATATGAAGATGCTAGTGGCTCAAGAATGATATCTGCTACTTGGTAACCTGCTCGTTCAACACATCTATAAATATTTTTTGCCGCCGAAACTAAACCAGTGATAATGTGAACCTCAGCTTCCATACGCATTCCGCTCATCCCAACAGGGTCACTGATGCCGTCTTGGCCATCAACCACAAATTCCTGAGGAATTACGTGTAGAATTTGTTGATCGGTAGGCAGCATGATGCGTTGACAATCTTCCAACAGACGTTCTACATCATGTGCTGTAATTTCGTTATCGCGGTTATTAATAGTAATTACGCCTTTGCTACGCATGCTACGAATGTGGTCGCCAGCAATACCAACATTAACAGAATTAACCTGAATACCTGATGCAAGTTCAGCCTGAGCTATAGCATCTTTTATGGCATTTACCGTTTTATCGATGTTTACAACAACACCACGATTAAGACCTTCACTAGGAGATTTACCAACTCCTAGAATGTTAATTCGATTATGTTCAATTGAAGCTACGATTGCACAAATCTTAGTAGTTCCGATGTCCAGCCCTACCATTATGTTTTCTTGTTCTGACATGTCAGTACCGGTGTATATTATTGATTGCTAAATTGGTTCTAGTATCAGGTGTTAAATATGTTTTGCTAACTTTCACGGGTAACCACCTGGTTTAAAAATCTTAAATCTACTTGTTGAATTTTGTTGATCCCTTTAACTCGAATCACTTCCGTATAAAAGGCTTTCCAATTCTCAAATTTTGTATCGAAATCGTTTTCTCCAAAAAGAAGTTTTACTCCATTTTCTTGGCTCAAAGCTACTACGCCTTCTTCTTGGCTATAAGCTACTTCACTAATAGTAGCCCAACCAAACTTGTTGGTTCTAGCCGAAACCAATAGGTCTCTAATTTGTCTAAAAGCAGCGCTTTTCAAGGTGTCTTTTGAGAAAGAAGTACTAAATCCATAAACCAATGGTAGATTTTGTGTTTTACCTTTTAAAATTGGAAGGCGAACACCTTCTGCATCTACATAAACTCGGTTTGCATCTTGTATTAATAGAGCTAATGGTTTTCTTTCTGTGATAGTGATGTTTAAATCACCATTTGGTTCGATATAGGGAGTCGCTTTTTTCACATAATGAAGTGCTTCTAAACGAAGAACAATTGTTTCTAAATCGATACTATCTGGGTTTACTCCAAAAGGAACGGCTGCAGTTTTAGTAAGCTGTTCTGTGTCAGTGAAGTAATTCCCAGCAAATTCGACGCTATCAACTTTCACATTTCTATTCCAATAGATTGCCGCAACCATAGCAAGCCCAACAATCATTAAAATGGCTGTGATAATAGGAAGTTGACTTCGTCTCTTCGACTCAGTTTCAATATGTGGAGTGGCTTCACTCACTATCGATAGTAGGTTTAAAGGTTCCAGATTTCAGATCATTTGCAAAGGCTTCACCGAATTTATAAATGTCTCCAGCGCCCATCGTAATAACAATATCTCCAGCTCGGGTAATAGCCTTCAACTTCTCAGTTACTTCCTCTTTGTTCTCTACATAAATAACTTTTTTATGGCCGTACTGCTCTGCAGTGTCAGCTATAAGCTTGCCAGTTACACCTTCAATTGGTTTCTCACGAGAAGGATAGACATCCGTAATTAGCAGAACCTCAGCATCAAAGAAAGAAAGACCGAATTCTTTGTATAAATCTTGAGTTCTTGAATACAAATGAGGTTGAAATACAGCTACTAATCTGCGATCAGGCCAGCCCTTGTGGGCAGCACTAAGTGTAGCTTGTACTTCTGTTGGGTGATGTGCGTAATCATCAATCACCATAATACCTTGTTCTTCAGCTTTGCGCTGAAAACGGCGGAAAACTCCAGAAAAGCGTTCAAGACCAGCCTTTATTAACTTGAAGTCGATGCTTAATTCAATTCCTGTAGCTACAGCTGCGAGAGCATTGTTTACGTTATGATCACCTGGTGAGTTTAACGTAATCACACCTAGCTTTTTACCGTCGTTTGTTACGGTGAATGTGCTAGTAAATTGGTTCATTTGGATATCAACTGCACGAATTTGTGCTTGAGGTGTTAGCCCATAAGTGATAATTCTTTTCTCTAGCTGAGGTAAAATGCTTCTTACATTTGAATCATCTAAACAGACAATTACCGCACCATAGAAAGGTACCTTGTTAGCATAATCTATAAACGCATTTTTAACGTCTTCTAAGTCGTCATAAATATCTAAATGATCCGCTTCAATATTTGTGATAATAGCAATAGAAGGAGTGAGTCGTAGGAAAGTACGGTCAAACTCATCGGCTTCAACAATAATCAAATCTCCTTTTCCAACAACAGCATTTGTCTTGTCAAAGCTATGAACTTTCCCGCCTACAATAATTGTCGGGTCATAGTGTCCATCTTGAGCTACATGCCCAACCATAGTGGTAGTTGTTGTTTTGCCATGTGTACCTGCAACACCAATACCGAATTTCATTTTCATGAGTTCGGCTAGCATTTCAGCTCTTTTAATAGTTGGAATGCGTTTTTCGAGAGCCGCTTTTGTCTCTGGATTTTCAGAAGCTTTTACGGCACTGGTATAAACTACAACGTCTGCTCCCTCGATATTCTCTTCAGAGTGACCTAGATAAACGGTAGCGCCAAGCTTTTCTAAACGTTCTGTAGTTTCGCTACGTGCCCCGTCAGACCCAGATATTTTATATCCACGTTGGATTAGGATCTCGGCCATGCCGCTCATTCCAATTCCTCCAATTCCCACCATGTGTATGTGGCGAGTTCGTCCAAAAACGGGTTGTGTTTCTATTCTATGCTCCATCAGTTCAAACGGGATTTTGCGAGTTCTAAAATTTCGTTAGCAATTTGTTTAGCGGCATCTGGCTTAGCATGCTTTAATGCTGCTATGTTCATTGCAGTTAGTTTTCTTTGGTCGTGTAAAAGGGTGTGTACAATATTAGATAAAGAGCGCGTTGCATGAGCATCAACAAGGAGTACAGATGCTCCTGCCTCAACCATAGCTTTGGCGTTTTGTGTTTGATGATCTCCCGCCACATTAGGCGAAGGAATTAACACGCTTGGCTTTCCTGTTAGCATCAACTCTGAACAAGAACTAGCACCAGCACGGCTAACAATCAAATCTGAAGCAGCATACGCTTCAGGCATATTCTCTATGTAAGGAAGTAACCGTACATTCGGATATGCGTTTAAATCTATCTCGGAAGAAAGAGTTTCGTAATATTGGCTACCACATTGCCAAATAACTTGTACGCTGGCAAGAGCAGTTAAATTTGCTTTTACAGCGTTGTTTATAGATCTCGCGCCAAGGCTTCCTCCAAGTACAAATAACACAGGCTTCGTTCTGTCGAAATCAAAAGCTTTTAAACCCACTTCTTTTTCAACAGCTGTTAGCGAATTACGAGTAGGATTTCCTGTTTCAATAATCTCACTATTCGGAAAAAATGTTGAAGCTGCTTTAAATGCGGTAAATATTTTTGAGGCGTATTTTGCAAGCATTCTATTTGTAACGCCAGGGAAACTATTCTGCTCTTGAATTACAAGGCTGATATTCTTTTTAGCGGCAACCCAACCTATCGGACCAGCAACATAGCCACCACAAGAAACTACAACTTGTGGTTTAAAAGAACTTAAAATGCTGAAACTCTGGAAAATGCTTGTTATTAACTTAATGGGGAACAAGAGGTTTTTAAGCGTGAATCTTCTTTGGAAACCACTTATCCAGACGTTTACAATCTCAAAACCAGCTTTTGGTACAGCGTTCCATTCCATATGATTCTTAGTTCCTACAAAAAGAATCTCAGTGTCTGGATTTTGTTCTTTTAAAGCTGAAGCGATAGCAATAGCAGGATAAACATGCCCACCCGTTCCGCCAGCTGCAATTAATACTCTTGGATTATGCATAGAACAACTGCCTCCTGTCTCGGTTATGTTTCGAGATATTGAGAAGAATGCCAACCATCAATCCTGTAAAAAGCATACTTGTTCCGCCATAGCTCACAAAAGGCATTGGCAAACCTGTTACGGGAAGTAAACCACTTGCCACACCAGCGTTTACATAGCCGAATAATACGATGGTGAGTGTGCAACCTATCGCAAGTAAGGTTCCTAAATTATCTTCCGCTCGTTTAGATATATAAACTACGCCACGGAATAGAATGAGAGTGAAAAAGAAAATCAAAGTGAGTGCACCAACCATGCCGTACTCTTCTGCGATAATTGCAAAGATAAAATCGTTATAGGGAGCTGGGAGAAAATCTCGTTGCGTACTTTTTCCAATTCCGACGCCCATCAATTCGCCTTTGGCAATGGCAATCTGCGCTTGTTGGGCTTGATAACCTCTTCCTTGAAGAATCTCGGCACTCTCTATGTCTTTAATCTGACGAACATATTCATCTATTCGACTTTGTCGCACCTCAGATTGACCTAAAAGAATCGAACCTCCTAAAACGGCTAGAATAACAAGTGAACCAAGTTGTACAACACTTGCTCTACCAATAAACATAACAATTAAGCAAATGCTCATAAGGAGCCCTGCGCTACTAAAATCTTGAATTCCTATGAGACCACAAGTAACAATCACCCAAAACATAATAGGGAGGAAGGTCTTTTTAAAATCTTTGATATAATCCTGTTTCTCAGCTAAGAGAACACAAACGTGTAAAATCAGAGCAACCGATGCAAAGGTAGACGGTTGGAATGTAAATCCACCTACATTCAGCCAACGTTTTGCACCAAACTGTGCAGTACCAAATACAAGTACAGAAATCAAGAGTATCCAGCTCAAAACCATACCTAAACGACTGAATTTAGCTAGAGTATGGTAATTGATTTTTGAGACAAGAAGCATCACTACAAACGCGATACCAAGCTTGATGATGTGCCCAGTAACTAATTGGAATGCTGTTGTAGACTTAGATTCAGCGAAGTAAGCAATAGATGAATACACCGCAAGAATTCCAAAAATCATAAGCATAATAACCGACATTAACAGAACGCGGTCGCTACCTTGCGTTTTTGTGTCGATATCTTCAGGGCTTGTACCCAAGATGCTCTTAATGTTTCTATTTGGACTGGTGTGTAACATGTATTCTTTTTGCAAAGCTTTAATGGTTATTAAAACTTCAACTCGTTTAGATTTTGTTTACTTCTTCTTTAAATACTCTACCACGATGTTCGTAATCGTCGAACATGTCGAAGGAAGAGCAAGCTGGACTTAACAGTACAATTTCTCCACGTTTTGCTACTTTCTTCGCCACTTTTACAGCAGCCCACATATTTTCGGCAGTAACAAAGTTGGGTACAGCACTTCCTAATTGTTCTTCAATTCTACTTTTAGATTCTCCGATGGCAATAATGGTGTGAACTTTCTCTTTAACCTGATCTAATAATTCGGTGTAGTCATTTCCTTTATCTCGGCCACCAAGAATTAATGTCATAGGCTCGTTAAAACTATCTAAAGCGAACCAAACAGCATTTACATTCGTAGCTTTGCTATCGTTAATGTATTTCACGCCATCTACAATGCGTACAATCTCTAAACGATGCTCAACTCCGACAAAAGTTTTTAAACTCTCTCTAATAGCTTCATTCTTAATTTCAGCGGCGCGGGCAGCAAGTGCCGTAGCTAAACCATTACTTAGATTATGTCGTCCATTTAATCCTATCTCGTGCACTGCCATCAGAGGTTCTTCCTTATTGTTGAATTTGAAGATAATTTGTTCGTCGCGTACAAAGGCTCCTTCAGAAACCTCGTTGATATTAGAAAAAGCCCATAATTTTGGAGCGTTTTCTTTCTGTTTTAGCGCTTCAACGTGATTGCGAATGAGTGGGTCGTCGTAGTTGAAGATGAACCAACTGTTTTTGTCTTGGTTCTCAGATATTCTGAATTTTGATGCTGCATAAGCTTCTAAACTATTTCCATACCTGTTTAAATGATCTGGAGTAATGTTTAGTAACAAGCTTATAGTAGGCTTAAAAGTCTCTATGTGGTCGAGTTGGAATGAACTCACCTCAAGTATAAAGTCATTGTGTTCAGCTTTTACTTTCTCTGAGAAAGCAAAGCCGATATTGCCAGCAAGCGAATAGTCACGATTTGCATGCTTCCAAACGTCAGCAATCCATGAGGTAACTGTGGTTTTTCCGTTACTTCCAGTTATTGCAATAATATCATTACTAGTGAACCAACTGGCTACTTCAATTTCAGAAAACACTTTTTTCTGCTTATTCAGATAATGCTGAATAATTGGAGCCTCAGTGGGTACGCCAGGACTTACCACCGCAAAGTCGGCATCAAATGCACGTTGGGTATGGCCGTTTTCTTCAAACTCAATGTTAGCAACAGTAAGGCGTAATTTTTGATGCTCTCCAATTTTTCCGAAATCAGACACAAAAATGTTAGCTCCTTCTTGCTGAAGGAGAATGGCTGCGGCAACACCACTTCTAGCTGCACCAATCACGACGATATGTTTATCCCTCACAGTCATCATCGTATTTTGAGTGTTAGAAGACTAATAATGGCAAGCATGACTGTTATAATCCAAAAACGAACCACAATTTTTTGTTCCGACCAGCCTTTCTTTTCAAAATGATGATGGATCGGAGTCATCAGAAAGACTCGTTTTCCTTCTCCATACTTCTTTTTGGTGTACTTGAAGTAAGTTGTTTGAATAATTACCGAAAGTGTTTCGAAAAAGAATACTCCACAAACAAAGGGTAACAGAAGTTCTTTGTGAAGCATCAATGCTAATGCGCCGAAGATTCCACCAAGAGCTAATGAGCCTGTATCTCCCATAAATACGGAGGCAGGATTACTGTTATACCATAAAAAGCCCATGCACGCGCCTACTAAAGCGGCACAGAAAATAGTGAGTTCGCCGGCGCCAGGTAAATACATGATGTCGAGGAACTGAGAAAAATCTGTACGACCAGATACGTATGCAAAAATTGCGAAAACGAAGCCACAAATCGCTGAGATTCCTGAAGCGAGTCCATCTAAACCATCAGTTAAATTTGTGGCATTACTAACTGCTGTAATTACAAAAATGGCTACAGGGATATAGATAAGCCACCCAAGCTCCACACCTAAGAATGCGTAATCAATGTTTACATTCTTAACAAATGGAACGGTAGAAAGTGTATTTACATCGGCGAAGTTAGGATGGAAATAAAGCGTTGTTCCAACTACTAAACCAACTACAACCTGTCCAGCAATTTTAAAACGTCCTGCAAGGCCGCTCTTGTCTTTCTTAACTACTTTGATATAGTCATCGATAAAACCTACTAAGCCAAGCGCAATGGTCACAAAAACGATTAATAGCGCATAAACACTATCCATCTTCATAAAAAGAACAGCAGGGATAAGCACTGCAAGTATAATGATGACACCACCCATTGAAGGTGTTCCCGCTTTGGATTGATGATCTAAGCCAACATCATCTCTTATAACTTCTTTAAGTTGCATGCTACTTAGCCACTTAATAATTCGATGGCCAATAATTAAACTTATTAGCAAAGAAGTAACAGCAGCTAAACCTGTTCTTGTTGAGATATATGCAAAAGCTCCTGTACCAGGAACATCATAGGTTTGGTCTAGCCAATAAAACAATTCGTATAGCATCAGAATCCTCCTTCATTTTTGAGGTGAAGTGCTTTTCTAGCTATTACACAATCGTCGAAAGGATGTCGAATTCCATCAATCTCTTGATAATCCTCATGACCTTTTCCTGCAATGAGAACAATGTCGTTATTCGAAGCTCTTTTAATTGCGGTGTTAATAGCTTCTTCTCGAAGCGTGATACTTGATACGTTATCTGTTTTTGTAAAGCCTTGAAGAATATCTGCTATTATTAAATCTGGATTTTCTCTTCTAGGATTATCGCTAGTAACTATAATTTCATCGGCTATACGTTCACATACTTCAGCCATTTCAGGGCGCTTAGTTGTATCTCTATCTCCACCAGCACCAAATACTACATACAATTGTTGGTTCTGGTTTTTAAGTTCTTTTAGTGTTTTAAGTACATTCTCAAGAGCATCGGGAGTGTGAGCGTAATCCACAATTACTTTTGGTGCATCAAAATCTACATCAATGCTTTCCATTCTACCTGCAGCACCTATAGAGCTGTTTAAAGCGGATGTAATATCTTTTTCAGCTATTCCAAGTGCAGAAGCTATCAGAAAAGCTTGAGCTACATTGTATGCGTTGAAAGTTCCAATAAGTGGCGTTCTTATTTCGGTTCCATTAATAGAAATCACCAAACCATTTTGTGAACTGGAGATGATAGACGCATTACTATTATTAAACCCAAAAGGCATTGCTTTAGCTTTGGTATCGCATAGCATATGTCTCCCAAAAGCATCATCAGTATTTACTACGGCAGTTGTAGATTCAGAAAGTCCATCGAAAAGCAATTTTTTGGCATTAGCGTATTCTTCTAATGTTTCGTGATAATCTAGATGATCGTGACTCAAGTTTGTGAATGCAGCTACAGAGAAATCAATTCCTCCAACGCGCTGCTGGTGCAATGCATGTGAAGAGACTTCCATTACTAAGTACTCAGAGCCTGCATCAACCATAGCTCGCATATCAGCGGCTAGTTCAATTGGATCTGAAGTGGTGAGTTTACTTTCTAATACTTCATCATTAATAACTTTAGAAACGGTTCCTAAAAGAGATGCTTTTCTACCAACAGCGGTTAGTATTTGATATACAAGTGTAGCGGTAGTGGTTTTGCCATTCGTTCCTGTAATACCAATTACAGTTAATTCCTTAGCAGGATTTCCTTCAAATTGTTGAGATAGTGGGCCAATGAGTGATCTAGTGTTTTCAACTTCTATCACACAAACTCCAGGCGCATCTGTGTAGAAAGACTCTTCACAAATTAAAACTTTTGCTCCTCTATGAATAGCATCTTCCAAAAAGAGATGTCCGTCTACTTCAGTGCCTCTAATAGCAATAAAAACTGCTCCATCGGTTACTTGTCGAGAATTTTGGACAAGCGGACCAATTTCACCCTCCGGTTTTGTACGGGAGACATCAAGTGGATTAACCAGCTCTATGAGTTCTTTAATAGTCAATTATCTTTTATCCGATTGAGATACAAATTCTAGTGATTTCGCTTTACCACGTAAAGTTATAGTGCTGTTTAAGCGCATTTTTTCTCCCTTGAGAGGAAATTGAGCATAAACGGTTCCAGAGCCAATCATTTTGGTATTAAAGCCAAGTTCACCAAGTAAATTATTGGCAGCTCGCATATTCATTCCACGTAACTCAGGAACTATTACAATCCCTTTATTTGTGCTTGCACTATCAGCGGGAACATAGGTTTCAGAAAGGGTGAGAATAATTTTATGTCCAGCCTCAATGGGGTTTCCAGCTTCAATACTTTGACTAACTATAGAGCCAGTTTTTCCTTTAAATTTAAATGGGATATCGAGTTCGCCCAATAGGTATTCGGATTGATTTTTTTCTAAACCGACTAAACTCGGTACACGAACAACCTCTTCAGCATCTTGTTCCGCTTGAGTCAAATTGCGTTGAATATCATTATCTAAACCGGCAATTCTCTTAGTAGTTTCTCTAAAAATTGGCGCGGCAACTACGCCACCGTATCCACTTGTCTTTGGCTCGTTAAGCATGATTAAGCAAACATATTTGGGGTCATCAACGGGGAAAAACCCTATAAATGAAGCTAAATATCTATTGGTATAGCGGCCGTCAACAACTTTCTTAGCGGTTCCTGTTTTACCCGCAATTCTGAGTCCGTTAATCTGAGCAGCGTCTCCAGTTCCAGAATCACTAACTACACTTTCAAAAACAGGTAGTAATTTCTTTAACGTACTTTCTTTGGCAACTCTTCTAATTTCTGTAGGCTCGTTTCTAAGAATTACTTCTCCATTTTCATTCTCAATATAATCTACAACGTAAGGGCGCATCATAATGCCCTTATTCGCAAAAGCTGAATAGGCTTGAGCTACTTGAAGCGGTGTTGCAAGAACCTCATAACCATGCGACATCCACGGTAAACTAACTAAACTCCAGTCGTAGGGCTTTTTTAAAGAACCAGCTACTTCTCCAGATAAATCAATCTGTGTTTCGGAACCAAACCCAAGATTTCTAACATATTGATAGAATACTTTAGGCTTTAAACGCATCGCAATTTCAGCAGTTGCCACATTTGAAGACTTCTGTATAACCTGCTGGAAGTTGATGTTTCCGAGTGGATCATGATCTCGTAATGTGAGGCCATGAATTTGAACCTCACCATTAGCTGGCGTTTCAAAAATCTCATTAAAATCTACTACATTTTGCTCAACGGCAGCAATAGCAGTTATTAACTTGAACGTTGAGCCAGGCTCAACCATATCAGAAATAGCAAAATTTCTACGATTTATATCTTCATCATTTCCTGGGAAATTAGGATCATAAGTTGGGTAATTAGCCATCGCTTTAATAGCGCCTGTCCTAGGGTCAATAATTATTCCTGTTCCATACAGTGAGGATGTTTTCTCAACTCCATTTTTTAATTCATCTTCTAGGATGGCTTGGATATAAGAATCGATAGTAGTGTGAAGCGAATTTCCATTTTCTGGAAGTTTTTTGGGAGCGCCCACATAGGCTGAAATTCTATTTCTAGGATCGCGTCTCACTTGTTGTAGGCCATCAGCACCTTTTAGCTCGTCGTTGTAATAAGCTTCAAGCCCGATTCTACCATCAGTGTTATAGTTTACAAAGCCTAAGGTGTGAGCTGCTAAACTGCCAAAAGTATATTTTCTACGGAAACTCTCTTCAATTATTACACCCTTAATATTCAAATTTTTGATAACATCTCGAGCAACAGGCGAAAGGTTTTTTGCTAGGATGATATATCTAGAGCGAGAAGGCGCACTTTTAATTTTGTTGTTAAAATCTGATAGTGGCTGCTTTGTTACAGTAGCAAGAGTTTTAGTAAGCTCGTTAATCTGAGCTTTAGAAAGCCCGTCAATTTTTGGATCGAGCGCAATTTGGTAGTTGGCAGCGTTTGTAGCTAACAAAGTGCCGTTCACATCATAAATATTACCGCGCTGAGCAGGTATTGGAATAGAATCTATCGCTTGTTGACTCCAAAGCGTACGCAGCTCATCACCATTCAGGTAATTTATCCTGAAAAGCTGAAACGCAAGTACACAAGGAATGAGCAAAAGTAGCCCAAACACAAGAAACATACGGCTCAATATGGCTGTTCTATCCGTCATTAATCTTTTATAGTTATTACTTTATCTGCTGGTCCACCATTTACAAAGCCTGCTTGTTCAGCATTTCTGTAAATATCTGCTGGCCCAACCATTTTGTCGTACTGTAATTTTAAAGCATCATGTTTACTTCGCGCTTTGTTGAACTCTACTTCCAGAATTTGAACTTCTTCTAAGAGGCTCTGTGTAGCAAAAACGTGTGTCAAATACATGAATCCGAACACGCCAGCTATTACAGATGCCAAAATTACTTTCCAAGGTTTGATGTCTTGGATTCTGCTTTTTACAGAACTTGATTTTACTTTAGTAGCGGTTCTTTTGCTTGTATGGGATGGAGTTGGGGACTCTACATTTGGCTTATGAACTCTACGAAGGTTAGGTCGAGTTTCACGCTTACGAAGTGGTGATTGAACGATCATTTTTTACCTCCATCTACTTTTTCAGCAATTCGAAGTTTAGCGCTTCTAGCTGCTGCATTACGAGCTACTTCTTCGTCACTTGGAGTGATGATTTGACGATTTATAGCTCTAATTGGGGAAATTACGTTTCCGTAAAAATCTTTTTCAATCTCGCCTTCTAAATTTCCAGCTTTGAAAAATTTCTTAACAATTCGATCTTCTAGTGAATGGTACGACATCACTACAATACGTCCTTCAGGTTTTAGCAATTCGAGTGATTGCTCTAAAACACTTTTTAAAACATCTAATTCACGATTCACTTCAATTCTAATTCCTTGAAATACTCTTGCCAAGGACTTAATTGCAAATTTGGGACTTACAACACCTTTAATAACTTTGGCAAGTTGACCAGTGGTGTCAATAGGGCGAGCTTCGATAATAGCTTTGGCAATTTCCTTGCTACCACGTTCTTCACCATAATGGAAAATAACATCACGTAATGCTTCGTATTCGTAGTTATTCACTACTTGATAAGCAGAAACACCGGATAAATTACCCATACGCATATCCAAAGGACCATCTTCTTGGAAACTAAACCCTCGTTCAGCTTCTTTAATTTGATGTGTGGATACACCGAGATCTAATAAAATTCCAGAAACCTGACCTATCGTTTGGGGAGGTAGGAGAGTAGTCAAGTATCCAAAGTTTCCTTTTACAGGAATAAAACGGGTATCATCACCAATGCGTGCTTTGGCTGCAACATGAGCTTCGTCATCTTGATCCACTCCGTAAAGTGTGGCCTCAGGTCCTATTAAAGAAAGAATTTCCTTTGCATGTCCGCCTCCGCCTAAAGTTCCGTCTACATAAATGCCATTCTCATCAGTGATGAGGGCATCCATACATTCGTGTAGCATAACAGGGAAATGCTCATGATAAATTTTCATCTTAAGCTCCTTCGCCTTGATTATTATTACCTAGAACCTGCTCAAAAATTTCTTCAATCGATTCTGGACTCATATTTTCATCTGCTTCATTAAGCTTTTCGGGAGACCATATTTCGATATATTCTCCCATACCAATAAAAACAACTTTTGAATCTATGCCTGAGTAGGTGAGATGATCTGTGGGGATGGCAATTCGATTCTGTTTGTCGAGGGAGGCATCTTCTGCAAAACGTAGGAAGTAACGCTTAGCTAAACGGCCGTTTTTACTGAAAGAATTAATGTGAGAAAGCTTGTCTTCAACAAGTTCCCACTCATTTTCTGGGTATAGATACAGGCATTCTTCGGTTTGGCCACGTACTACTGTGAAGCGGTCTTGTGCGTCGGGACTGAGATTTTTACGCAGTTTGGCAGGGAAGGCTACACGACCTTTTTCGTCTATACTATGCTCGTATTGTCCTTTAAAGCTAGGCACGGCTTTACCAAATGGTTTTAGATTGCTAAAATTTTTGAATCTGGAAGAAGTCCCCACTATCTCCCACTTCACCCCACAATGTACCCTAAACTATTGTAATGTGTCAAGGATTTTGTTACTTGGCGGATTAAATATTTTTAAAGCTTCAAAATTGACATTTGGATGAGTAGAAAAGGAAGTTCAGAAATAGGCATTAAAGGCCGAAAAAATGAAGAAAATGAAATTTAAAAATAACCTGCTATATATAAGGTGCAAAATGTGGGGGAGAGTGGGGGATTTTTAGTGAATAATTGGAGTAAGAAGAAACCTGCTTCCTTAACCAAAAAAATCCAGCACCGTTTTTATATACGTATCGCGATCTCTTAAAATGGCAAGTGCATGTCTACTTCCATGAAAGATTTTAACCTCAGCTTTTGTGTTCGCCGCTTCTTTCATTCGCTCTGCCATTGAAACTGGCGTGTAAATATCGGCATCTGAAGTGATAAGCAAAATATGGTCACAATTCTTAGTGTGCCTAAGGTGTTCCTCGAAATTAGCGTAGCGTTTATAAAATGGGCCAATGACATAAAAGAACTTGAGCATTTTGTACGCAAAGGGGAAATGAATCCAAAACTCTGGAAGGTTTACAGGCGAACTTTCTAGGATGATTTTTTTAAAAGGATTATCGGGCTCAGTAATTACTACCGTTCCCCAGTTTGAGCCAAACGAAACCCCGTGATAATACAAATCTGTTTTTGGGAAAGTTGTTACGGTAAAATCTCTTACTGCCAGCACATCGTTATGGAACATCCAATTGCCCATGGTGCTTTCGCCAAATCCGTTAAAGTCGAATAAGACCACATTGTAACCATTGGCAAGTAACTCTTCAGCATAGCCCGTTTTTAGAAATTCGCCTTTGGCTGGTTTCCCCATAGAATGAGCTAGGACAACGGTAGCTTTTACTTCTTTTTGAGAGGTAGACTTATACCAAACTCTGAGTTGGGCTATAGTTTTACTTTTTATCCAGATCTTAGACCAAGTCGCGGTTTCTTTATCAGAAAGTGGATTTTTCCATTTCACCATGAACTGCCCAAAGAATGGCTTTTTTAAAATCTTGTACAATCCCATGAAAATAAAATGGTATAAATTCCAATTCCTATGTGTTAAAGCACAAAGATAGGAATTACAAAAATGGGAAATGGTGGAAGGAGGAACTTAGCGGGATTTGGTAAGTTACAAATGGAAACTAGACTGGGCTCCTTGCGGAAATCCCAGTCTAGTAGTAGCCCATATTAGAGGTGAAAATATTTAGCTTATAGCTTTTGCAATGGCAATGACATCAGCAAGAATGCCAGCGGCAGTTACTTCTTTGCCAGCGCCAGGGCCTTGAATTACGATAGGAGAGGTGGCGTATCGACGGGTATAAATCTGAATGAGATTATCGGTTCCTTTCAATCCACCTAAAGGAGAATCAGAAGGGACTTCTTTAATGCCAATTTCAATTCCATCCGCAGAAAATTTCCCTACATAGCGTAAGCGGCTGTTATTAACCAAAGCTTTGGAATTTCTGTTTTTCCAGTGGTTGTCGTAATCGGGAAGATGTTCTAAAAATTCGTTTAAATCTAACTGGGTTAATTTTTCAGGAACTAAGGTATCAACACGAATTTGATCTCGTTCAAAAGAGTAGCCACAAGTTCTTGCTAGAATCAAAAATTTACGAGCCACATCTTCACCTGAAAGATCGTCGCGTGGATCGGGCTCAGAATAGCCATCGCTTTTAGCGCGTTTCACAATTTCACTAAAAGCCACACCTTGTTGTAATTGATTGAAGATGAAAGTCATTGTTCCTGAAACAACACCAGAGATTTCGGTCACTTCATCGCCAGCATCCAACAAACTTTGGATAGTGCTAATTACAGGAAGTCCTGCGCCAACAGCGGTTTCATATTTATAATGGACAGTGCCATTTTCAGTAAACTGCTTAAGCTGATTGAAATATTCTTGACTAAAAGTGTTAGCTCTTTTACTTGGAGTTGCAATGTGAACTCCACTACCAAGTAATTTGGCGTATTGACGAGCCACTTTTTCGTTCCCTGTAGCATCCACAAAAATCAATGTTCCTTGATCTTTAAGCTGAATAAGTTCGTCAGTAATATCATCCCAATCGGTTGTCTTTTCTGACAACGAGATAGCTTCTTTTATAGAATCAATTTCAGGGTGCCAAGCTACTTTTTTACTATTACAGGCGCCAATTAACGAGATGTTAAATGGAGAATTTTTGAGCTCAAATATTTGCTGGAGTAACGTTCCCCCAACCGCACCTATTCCTGCTAGGAAAAGAGAAATCGTGTTTTTTTGTGTAGAAGGTTTATTAGAAGAGGAAGATAAAGCGGGTGAATTTGTAGCGCTCATTTATACTGTTTTTGAAGAATCAGATTTTGCTAGGAATGAAGAAATTGAGCGGTTGATTTGCTCGAATTCGATAAGAAATGCATCATGTCCGTATTCAGAAGATATTTCTGAATAGTTTGCATTTGGAATGAGCTGAGTAAGTTCTTTCTGTTCTTTTGTTGGATAGAGTAAATCCGAATCTATTCCAATTACTAATACTGGAATGGTAAGTTTCGAAAGAGCCTCTTGGAAGGAATTGCGATCTCTAGAAACATCGTGTGTATCCATAGCTTGAGACAAACGAACGTAAGAAAGAGCATCAAAACGATCTACAAGTTTGTCGCCTTGATATTCTAGGTAAGATTCTACCTCAAAAATGTCTTTTGTGGAGTTAAAATCCCTATCAAATTTCTGTTGGTAATTATCAGGAGTTCGATAAGTAATCATTGCTAAAGAACGCGCTGCTTTTAAACCATGCACAGGAGGATTTTCTTTGGTATACCATCCGTCATTCCAATTGCCATCGCCATAAATTGCTAAACGTTGTGCGTGGCTAATTCCGATAGCCCAAGGAGAATGAGCTTTTCCCATAGCAATAAAACAAGCAGCTTTAACTCGATTGTCGGTCAAAGAAAATTCAAGAGCAACCATACCGCCCATTGAACCACCGATGGCGAGTTCAATTCCTGTAATTCCAAGCTCGTTTAATAATTGCTGTTGGAAACGAGCCATATCACGAATAGTAATGAGAGGGAAATCCGCTTGATATGCTTTTCCCGTATCGGGATTAATAGACCAAGGTCCTGTAGAGCCATAAAAGCTGCCTAATTGGTTGATACAGATTACAAACTGTTTTTCTAAATCTATTACGGAGTTGGATTGAAAGGGCCCTGAAAACCATTCTGCAGCATTAGAGTTCCCAGTTAATGCATGGAAAATAACCACAACATTATCTTTAGCCGCGTTTAATGTTCCCCAAGAGTGATATGCAAACTCTGGCTGACTAAAAGTGAATCCACTTTCAGTTGTAAAGGAATTAGGAGAAATATAAACGGTTGGTTCTGTATTCATTACAAAAGAGAAGAGAGCTTTACAATATTGTAAAGCTCTCTTTGAAATTAATTATTGGAATTTTCGTACGTGATTGAACCGTTAATTTTTACCGGGTTTTGAATAATATCCAATACAGGACATTGTTCTTCGGCAAGTTTTAACAGCAGATCTAACTTCTCTTTATCAGTTTCCGAAGTATCAATTTTTGTTTCAAAGTGTACAGTGTGAAAACCAGGGCGTATATCTTTATTGATATTTAGAAAACCACGAAGATCGAGTTCGCCTTTAGTTTCTACTGTAACGCTTTTTAGTGTGATACCGAGAGAAGCCGCGTAAGCTTTGATTACAATTTCTTGGCAAGCACAAAGCGAGCCAAGAAGAAGTTCTACTGGTGTTGGTGCTAGGTCATTACCACCAAGAGAGGCAGGTTCATCTGAATGATATTCAAATCCTCTAGAAGTAATTTTAGCTAACAAACCTTCTTTAAGTTCAGAACGAGTTGAAAATGTTGCGTGTGCTTTGCTTTCATCAGCCACAATAGCGTTTACCAATGAGGTAACTGCATTTTTAATCTGTGTTGGGCTGTTTAAGTGTTGTGTTTGTGTAATACTCATGACAATCCTATTAAGCAGAAACTGCGGTTTTTAGTTTTGCAAAAGCATTTTCGAAATCTTGAATGATATCGTCGATATGCTCGATACCTACAGAAACACGAACTAAATCAGAGCTAACGCCACTTGCTTCTTGTTCGTTTTCAGTTAGCTGTTGGTGAGTAGTAGACGCTGGGTGGATAACTAATGTCTTAGCATCGCCCACGTTAGCTAAATGGCTAGAAAGTTCTACACTTTCGATAAAAGTACGAGCGGCATCGTAGCCACCTTTAACACCAAAAGTAAATACAGAACCAAAAAGACCTTTTTGGAAATACTTTTTAGCTAAATCATGTGAAGTATGCTCTGGTAAACCAGTGAAGTTAATCCACTCTACATCGTCATGGTTTTTTAACCAATCAGCGAGTTTAAGTGCGTTTTCGTTGTGACGCTCTACACGAAGAGATAGAGTTTCGATACCTTGAAGTAGTAAGAAACTGTTAAATGGAGATTGCGATGGACCGAAGTCACGAAGACCTTCAACACGAGCGCGGATTGCAAATGCGATGTTTCCGAAAGGACCGTCTTCACCAAAAACTTCCCAAAAGTTAAGTCCATGATATCCTGGAGAAGGCTCGCTGAATTGAGGGAATTTTCCGTTACCCCAATTAAAGTTTCCACCATCAACAATTACGCCACCAATAGTGGTTCCGTGTCCGCCAATCCATTTTGTAGCCGATGCAGTTACAATATTAGCACCATGCTTTAAAGGCTGTACAACTGCACCACCTGCACCAAACGTGTTATCAACAACGAGAGGAATACCGTTTTCTTTAGCTAGCTTTCCAAGTTTTTCGAAATCAGCAACGTTTCCACGAGGGTTGCCAATCGATTCAACATAAATAGCTTTGGTGTTTTCGTCGATGAGTTTTGCAAAAGTTTCTACATTATCATCTTCAGCGAATTTAACATCGATACCAAGGCGAGGTAAACTAACCTTGAACTGGTTGTAAGTACCGCCGTAAAGGTTTTGAGAGGAAATAACGTTGTCGCCAGCTTGTGCTAAGTTAGTGATTGCTAAAAACTGAGCAGCTTGTCCTGAAGCAGTAGCAACAGCAGCAACACCACCTTCGAGAGCAGCAAGACGCTTTTCAAAAACGTCGGTTGTTGGATTCATGATTCGGGTATAAATATTACCGAATTCTCTTAAAGCAAATAAGTTTGCAGCGTGTTCAGAACTGTTAAAGTTGAACGAAGTTGTTTGGTAGATTGGAACCGCACGAGAACCTGTAGTTGGATCTGGTTCTTGGCCGGCGTGTAATTGTAGTGTTTCGAATTTATAAGAAGAACTCATTATGTTTTGTATATATGATTATCAGTTAATAAAAAAAACCCCTTTCGGGGATGAGTCCGAAAGAGGCTTATAAACTGAGCTCTTCGCACTCATCTTTCTCCTCACTTAACTATTAAGCAAGAAGCAGGATGTAGCACCTTTCTTAGCTTGTGTTTGCACACTAACTAAGCGGTTGCCAAGGCTTCGTAGGACCTGATCCCTCCACCTTTCTTGATGAGAATGCATGTTGTAAAAGAACGAATAAAATTATAGCCAAAAAAAAAGTCCTTTAGGTCATGCACTCCAAAGGACTTTCAATTTCAAATATTCTTAAATATTCAGCCCCATGAGTTAGTATTGCACATACACATACAACACATGGTAAATCGACTGATGATATTTTGGCCTGTTAATTTCATTGCACAAAGATTACGACTTCAAAAAGTAAGGTGCAATACTTAAAAACATAATTTTTTTAGGAAGCGCTTTTTATGGCTATTCTAAATTCGAAAATAATAGCGTAAGTGATATAAAATTAGTGCTAAATATGGTGTGATTATATTTTAGCAAGTTTTGTCTTTGGAGCTATTTTTGGATGCTATTTTCGAATATTGGTTACCAAGTTCATTGCTTTTGGAGCCTTAAAGAGTGAGATATTATCTAGAATAATCTATAATCCTACTATCCCAAAATCTAAATATTCAGAATTAGTAACCGAAATTCCGAACCATATTTTCTTTTTCACGCCATTTCTCACGTACTTTCACATGTAAATCTAAGAATACTTTTCGGCCTACAAATTCTTCAATAGATTCTCGAGAAGCAGTACCTAGATTTTTTATAGCACGGCCACCTTTCCCAATTATCATTCCCTTTTGAGAGTTTCGGTTCACAATTACCTCGGCGTTGATGTAATCCAAGTCTTCACGCTCTTCATACTGGATAATATCAACAGTAGTGGAGTAGGGAAGTTCTTCGTGATATTGAAGGAAAACTTGTTCTCGAATAAGTTCAGAAGCAAAAAAGCGTACAGGGTGCTCACTCAATTCATCTTTTGGGTAGAAGGGAGGTCCTGGAAGTAAACCGTCTATAATAGCAGATAAGAGCTCATCGGTTCCTGTACCGTTTATAGCAGATACACAAACCGTAGATTCAAACTTAAAGCGTGAATTTAAATCGGAGGAAACCTTATCAATTTGAGTTTGTTCGTGCTGATCAATTTTATTGATAACAAGAACTACAGGTTTGTGAAATTTACGGAGCGAATCAAAAGCGTAATCTGGGATGTTGTTCTCATTGGCTTCAACGATGAAAAGGATGATATCGGCATCTTTTTCGGCTTTTTCTACAAAGCGCATCATTGCTTTTTGAAGCTCATACTTAGGGTTGATAATACCAGGTGTGTCTAAAAAAATAACCTGAGCATCATCTTCAGAGTGAATACCAATAATTTGGTGTCGCGTAGTTTGTGCTTTATGCGTTGCAATAGAAAGCTTAGTACCTAAAATTTGGTTCATCAACGTAGATTTACCAGCATTAGGTTTTCCAACTATTGCAACATATCCAGATTTATGTGGCTTTTTCTCTTCTGTCAAATTGTATCCTTGTAGTCTTTCAAAATTTCTAAATAGGCTTTTACTGTTTTTTCAAGTCCCATAAAAATGGAAGTACCTATAAGGGCGTGTCCAATACTCACTTCATTAAGATGAGGAATATGTTGTAAAAGTAAAGGTAAATTATCAAGGTTTAGGCCATGTCCAGCATTTACTTTTATACCATAGCTGTGGGCTAAAACCGCTGCGTTTTTTAATCTATCTAGCTCAGCCTGTTGTTTTTGTTCTGAAGTTGCATTTGCAAAGGTGCCTGTATGTAACTCTATAGCATCGGTGCCAAGCTCATGAGCTAGTTCTATATCGTTGGGATTTGGATCTAGAAAAAGGCTGATATCGACATTTGTTTCTCTCAGAGATGGAAAAACACGTTGTTTAAAATCATCGAAAACGATTTCCATATTAAGCCCACCTTCAGTAGTTAATTCCTCTCTGCCTTCAGGAACGAGTGTGCAAATGTCAGGCTTAATTTCCTTCAGAATTGAAATCATTTCTTCGGTTGCCGCCATTTCAAAGTCTAAGGATCCGGTAACATGTTTCTTAAGATTGTAAACATCTTGGTCTTTTATATGTCTGCGATCGCCTCTCAAATGAAAGACGATTCCAGCTGCACCTGCTTTCTCACAAACTAAAGCAGCTTCAATAGGATCTGGGTAATTTTCACCACGAGCGTTCCTTAATGTCGCAACATGGTCTATATTGACAAGTAATCTCATCAGGAATTATATTTGTTATATATTTCTATAATTATTCTAATTTTAGAAAAACTAGTTTTGAAATACCTTTTCGGTATAGTACTAAAGATAATGATCAAAGAATTAAGAATTGTAATAGTATTCATGTTACTTACACTTTCGTGTGGAGTGCTTAAGAGGGGGGCTATTCCGTGGGAGGCGAAACCTGTTTCAAAAACAGCTTCCAAGAAAAGTAAATCACCAGCCAGCGCTTCAGTTACGGTGCTAAAGACCCCTGAAAAACTTTCGGCTAGTGGAAAGGAGATTAAAAAGAAATTAGATGAAGCCTTTAGAGACTGGAAAGGAATTCCTTACGTATTAGGTGGTTCTAGCTATAGTGGTGTTGATTGCTCGTCCTTCATGCAGATAGTGTTTGAGGATTATTTTGGAACAAAATTACCAAGAACTACAACCGAACAATTAAAAGTTGGAAAGTCAGTCAAGAGAAATAAAATTGTAATAGGTGACTTAATATTTTTTAAAACGGGCCGAAAAACTTTACATGTAGGGGTGGCTGTTAGTAATGGAGAGTTTATGCATGCATCAACTAGTTCAGGGGTAATGATTTCTGGGATTGAAGAGCGGTATTGGGCTGATGCATATTTAACTACAAGAAGATTATTCTAATCAACTAGATAAGCTTATATTAAGAAAAAATTCACTCAGCAAACAATGAAGCAGACAGAAAATAAGAGAGCGCAAACAAAAAGCTTATTCTTAATTGGCATTATTACAGCCATAGTATTGGCTTCGCTAAATGTTTATTTAGTGCAACAACTTTTTTCGGTGCAAAAAGTTGAAAGCGAGTCAATTGATCTCGCTGGAAGGCAAAGGATGATGAGCCAGAAAATTGTAAAAGAAGTATACATTTCTAATAAAAGTGATAAAGATTTAGCAAAGCTAAAAAAAGAAGTTGAGACGTGGACAAAGATTCATAACGATTTACAGAGTGAGAATAGAGGAAAAGTATATTCAAGCGCTATAGATGGAGATATTGCTAGGTTATTTGTTAAAATATCTCCTTATCAAAGTGCTATTTCGAACGCAATATTGAGTGCAGAAACACTAGAGGAACTAAGTAAATCTGCTGAATTAATTGAAGAAAATGAAGAACAATTTCTGCCATTAATGGATGAAATTGTATCCTTACTGAAGGATAAATCGAGTAGTAGAATCCAATTTCTCATCTTACTGGAAATACTGTTAATTATTGCTACGGCTGTAGTAATAGTGTTTGAATTCGTATTTATTTTTAAGCCACGAATTAATCGTCTGCATTCTAAAAATGAAGAACTAGAAACTACTATTCAGGGGGTTTCAGAGTCAAAAAAGCATCTGTTTGAAGCATTCCAACGTTTTGACTTGTCGATAGAAGCAATAAATGCGGGTATTTGGGAATGGTTTATTCTCGATAATACAGAATGGTGGAGCGAGAAATTTTACAGTTTGCTCGGTTATTCTAATAATGAAATTCCTGCCCAGTATAGTACTTTTATAAATGAGCTAGTGCACCCCGATGATAAAGAAGCTGTTCTAGACGCAGTAGACAAACATCTCCAAGATCGTATCCCATTCAAGATTGAGATTCGTATGAAGTTGAAATCTGGAGAGTACAATTGGTTTGAAAGCGTTGGTAAAGCCTCTTGGGATGAGAATGGGAATCCCATCAGAATGGTAGGTTCAATAATAAATATTAGTGAAAGAAAGCACTCGGAAGATCTACTTTTAGATCAGAATAAAAAGCTAGAAGACATTGTTAGTAGTTTTTCAGAGACGCAAAAAGTGGCTAAAATAGGTGCTTGGGATGTTGATTTAGCTACGATGACATCTAATTGGTCGGATGAAGTATATCGTATACATGAGGTGCCAAAAGGTAAAGTAATAAAAGTAGAAGAGGGAATTAATTACTATAGAGAAGATTATAGAGATGCAATTCAGAGTGCTGTAGATGAGTCCATTTCCAAAAATACAAGTTGGGACTTAGAGTGCGTAATTGTTACTGAAAAAGGGAGTGATGTTTGGGTTCGTACTATTGGCTATCCAAAATTTAATGATGGCGAGTTAATTGGTTTAAGAGGTCTATTCATGGATATAGACGATGAGAAGCGTAAGGCAATTAAACTAAGAGAGGCCACTGAAAAACTCGAAATGTCTGTAGTAACAGGGCAAGTAGGGATATGGGTTTGGGATTTAAAGTCAAACCTTCTCGAATGGAACGATCAGATGTATCAAATCATGGGCGTAGGTAATTCCGACTTCAATGGTTCATACGAAGATTTTGCTAAAAGAGTTCATCCTGATGATTTATCAAAAGTAGAACTTGAGGTAGGAAATACTCTAGAAGGAGGTAGTGCTTTTTACACTGAGTTTAGAATCATTTGCTCAAAAGGGGAAATTCGTTATATAAATGGCAGAGGAGATGTGATTCGTGATGAAGAGGGGATTCCAATTCGAATGATTGGTACAAATCTTGACATTACAGAGAGAATGGATATGCTCGAAAAACTTAAAACTAAGCAAGCTCAGCTAAGAGTTTTTGTAGAGCAAGCTCCTGTTGCTGTAGCAATGTTCGATACTGAAATGAGATATATTACTGTAAGTAATATGTGGTATTCAGATTACAATATTGTAGGAAAGAATATTATTGGTAAATGTCATTATGATGTGTTTCCAGAAGTAAAAGAGAATCCTGAATGGCTTGCAATGCATCAACGTGTGCTAAAAGGAAGAGAGATTACTAATCTCAAAGATAAGTTTGTTCGGGATGATGGAACCGTCCAGTGGATATCGTGGAAATTGATTCCCTGGTATGACGAACCGGGTTCTATAGGTGGGATGATTATGTACACCTCCGATATTACTGACCAAATTGAATATCAGGAGAAGCTTAAAAATTTAAATGAAATTTTAGAAGAAAAGGTAGAAGAAAGAACTCAAGCTTTGAATACAGCAATTCTTGAACTTGAATCATTTAGTTACTCAATCTCTCATGATTTAAGGGCACCTCTAAGATCTGTAAACGGGTTTGCTGATATCTTGAAAGAAGATTATGGCAATGAGCTTGACGAAGAAGCAAACCGCTTATTAGATATCATCAAAAACAGTGGGCTTAAGATGGGGGAGCTAATTGACGATATTCTAGCATTTTCGAGGTTAGGTAGAAAGGAACTCAGTAAAAGTAATATTGATATGACCAAGTTATTTACTGAGGTTAAAGATGAGATTTCTAATGAATATAAAGACCATAAGAGTGAAGTAGAGATTGATAGTTTGCAGAATATTTCTGGAGATAACGCACTTATTAGACAGGTGATAGTAAATCTTCTATCTAATGCATTTAAGTACTCCACTGAAAATGATATAATTAAAATAAAAATAGCCTCAGAAGTTAAAGGTGGCCGAGCCATCTTTAGCGTAAGTGATAATGGTGCTGGCTTTGACATGAAATACCACGAAAAACTTTTTGGTGTTTTCCAGAGACTTCATTCTAATAGCCAATTTGAAGGAACAGGTGTTGGCTTGGCTATCGTAAAGCGAATTGTAGAAAAACACGATGGTGAAATATGGGCAGAAAGTGTCATAGGTAATGGTTCAACATTCTATTTCTCCCTTCCTAAAACTTCTTGAGTGGATTAGTGTTAAAAAAAAAGAGGCGCTTCAGCTCCTCTTTTTTTAGTGGTGTGTTATGTTTAAATCTGATTGTAACTCTTAGTCATTTGTGCTTTTCCCTTTCAGTTTTTTAACAGCATAAGCCCCGCCTGCCAATGCAAGAAGGCTAAGTCCTCCATCTATTGGCGCTTGATCTGGCGCTGCTGGTAGAGCTGGCTGTGCGTGAACCAATTCGGAAATTGCTAATAGGATTACAATCGAAACCGCTAAAGAAATAATTTTATAATTCATAAAGGTTTATGTGATATGGTAGTTTACTTCAGAAGTGTCATATGTTTTGTATAAACCATTTCTCCAACCTTTAGACGATAGATATACACTCCACTCGATAGAGAGGAAGCGTTAAAGTTATGAGTATAAGAACCCGCTTTTCTTAGTTCATTAGATATGAGTGTCTCTATTTGTCGACCAACGATATCAAAGATTTCAAGCGTAACGGTTGCGTCTGCTGGAATTTGATAACTAATACTTGTAGAGGGATTAAATGGATTAGGGTAATTTTGACTTAGCTCGATTGTCTCTGGAAGTACTACGTTTTCAGCGTCTCTAAGCTTTCCCGATTTTAAGATGATAGAGTAACGCTGTTTCTCGGCACTTGTTTTTATAAGCATGGTAGCTTTTTTTGCTAGCAGTGTACTACTGATTCCTTTTTTTTGTGTTACGTCCATTTCAATTTCAATCATTGATCCTTCTGTAAGTTCAACATCTTGGTTCAAATCAGTATCTCTAAGGATAATTTTCCAATCACTGCCTAAATCATCAATCCCACTTACAAATAGTTTTGCTTTTGGAAAACCTGTTTCTCCTTTTAAATATAAAGGAAGCTCAACATATTGGTCTTCTTTATCTGGCAATGTATTAATAGAAAAGGCTTCATTATTTGTAGGGTTGATTGTGCCAACTTGAACATATTCTTGACTTAATGGTGCCATCAAAACTCCATCGAGTCTGTCTTTTCCTGATTTCCCTTCTGGATGAAAGCTTACAATTGTTGAAGATGAGTATTCATTTGCCTCAAGGGTAATCTGAATCTCCTTTTTGGGGTTCGAATAACTCTCTTTCTTTAATGGCACATATTGGTCAATCACAACTTCATCAGTTAATGAAAGCACTCCAGTTCCCCCTTCGGCTTGTACAAAAAAGCCTTGAAAGGCAGAGAGACGTCCCATATCCATAAGGGTTCCCGTATTTCCATTCCAGGTTAACCACTGTTTATCACCATCGCTCCAAATATGAATGGTATTGTTTAGATATTTCTTATCCCAACCACTTTCAGCATCCCAATTTATTGTATAGGGATATGGGTTTGAAGCTAGATAAAAATTCCCATCATCCAGGTTATCAAAAATCCTAACAACACTAGTGTTTACTAAGTAATCAAAGTTATCTACACTTACAAAAGATGCAGGACTGGAAATTGTTTTAGGAAAGCCCTCATCTTCGCCATTATTGTTGTTATCGCTAAACATGTAATGCAGAAATCCTTGTCCTGCATCCAAATTATCGGTCAATTGATCAGATAAACCTTCCCAAGATTGAGAGCTATGGTTCCAGGTCCAAGTGTTCAACCCAAATTGAGATCCATCAGAGTTGGCAAATCCTTGTGTCCAAAACTGCCCTAATAGATTATCAAACACTTTACCTGAAGCTGGCCCACCTAACATTCGAAATCCTTCAGCGCCATATATTTTCTGTTCTACGGTATTCGTGAATACATACACTTTACCACTGGTGGTACCATTGGGATCTGCAAAAACCGAGCTTATCAGTACATCTGCATAACCATCTCCATTAACATCTGCTGTTGTTACAGCAGCCCCACTTTGATCTCCATAAGCCTCCCCTGATAATGATATTCCTGTTACTCCATTTATATCTGAAAGCTCTACTTCAGAATCAAATTCGGAAGATTTACCAAATACAATGTATGTTTTACCAACGTATGAAGTGCCGTTACTATTTGCTGCATTAGCCCCTAGAATAATATCATCATACCCATCACCATTAACATCTCCAGAGGATACAGAGTAACCACTTCTTGAGTTTAACTCTTCTCCATTTATTATAAATCCAGAGGTGCTATTTAAATTTAGAAGCGAAATCTCACCCCCACTATTATCAGAGCTACCAAATACTATCTGTGTTTTCCCACTTGGCCCGGTGAGACTACTACCAATAATAATATCATCGTATCCATCACCATTTACATCTCCGGAGGAAATTTTCTCAAGATATTCTCCAATTATAGTAAATACGCTGCTTTCTTCAATTTCAATTTCAGTCCCATACCCCTCCAATTTACCGAATACTATGAATACATGAGCATATGAGCCTTGGGCGATAATAACATCTTCAAACCCGTCCCCATTTACGTCTCCTGATGAAAGAGAGCTGCCTATTCGATCGTAACTTGACGCACCATTAATAGAAAATCCATTAGAGCTACTCATATTCGACAAATCAAATATCGAACCAAAGCTACCTGCTTTCCCAAAGATTGTATAAACTTTTCCATTATCTGTCCCATTTGCATCAGCACTTTCTGATCCAATAAGTATTTCATCATATCCATCCCCATTTAAGTCACCTGCTGAAAGGGCAGATGTAATATTCTGACCAGCGGCCCCTTTTATTTTAAAGCCTTTTGAACTATTCAGACTTACCGTGGTTATTTCTGAAGAAAAACTGCTTTTTTTTCCAAACATAACATACACCGTTGAACTACCTGAGCCATTAGATTCTAACTGAGAAGTGAAGATTATCTCGTCAAATCCATCTGCATTTATATCTCCTGTTACAACTCTGCTTCCAATGAACTCATCGGTACCTCCATTAATCATAAACCCATTTGATCCACCAAGACTGGATAGTTCTATCTCATCACTAAACCCATTTTTTTTCCCAAAAACCACATATATCCTTCCACCATCTACACTTTCGTTCGGAGATACACCTGTCGCATTTATAATTATATCATCGTAACCATCACCATTTATATCTCCTGATGATATCTGTGTACCAGTATAACTGCTGGCTACTTCTCCCAATAATGCAAAGCCATGCTTGTCTCCTTCTAGCTCTGACAAGTTTAACATGCCCCGAGGGGGAGTATAATTGTTAGGTAAATTTGGTTGGGCAAGAACTGCTCCAGAAACGACCATCCAAAATACAATCTGACCACTAATACATTTTATCACATTCATAACCACACCTTTAATTAGCATTAATGTGATTAAGAAATCGAATTGGGAGAACTCGTGCGCTTACTTTTTAGTAAACGGTAGATTTATCTAGCGAGCGGTAGGTTATTTAAAGTTTATGCGAATTTCAGAGGATGCTTATCCGTTCTAAGAGCTCTTTTTTGTAGCTTCGGCCAATTGGGATTTCCTTTCCAGATAGTAATAACTGTCCTTCGGATATGGAATCTATACGAATTAGGTTTATTAGATAAGATTTGTGAATTCGTAGAAAGCCTGAGCCGCTCAATTTTTCCTCTACTTTTTTGAGTGTCTGGCTTAGCAGATACTTTTCCGTTTCGGTATATACATAGGTGTAGTTGTCGTAGCTTTCTGCATAAACAATATCTTCAGGTTTTACGGCAATCATATCGCCTTTATGTTTAATAAAAAACGAATCCTGCTTTTTGTATTCAGGGACTGATTTAGGAGTATGTTTGGCTAGCGCAATTTCGATATTGGCCTTTAAGTTATTTTCGTCCCATGGTTTTACGATGTAGCCAGAAGGTTTTGTAGCTCGTGCTCTTTCTAAGGTGATGTCATCATAAAATGCGGTTAAGAAGATAAAAGGAAGCTGTACCGTAGCGTTTAATTGATGCGCAACATCCACACCGTCCTGAGCACCGTCAATGGAAATATCTAATAGCACTAAATTCGATTTTGAATTGGGGATTTTTGCTAAAGCTTCAGCCGCAGTAGAAGCAATTCCAGAGATTTCATATCCAATATCTTCGAGCGTTTCTCTGAGATCGAATAAGATTAAAGGTTCGTCTTCAACTACAAAAATTCGAGTTTTATTCATGTCCTTTTCGATATTTTTTTATGACTAGTTGAATACAAGAACCGTTTTTGTTTTCTACCGATAATTCGGCTTCCAGTTTCGTTGAAAGCATTTCAACAAGATTCATTCCAAAAGAAGCTGAGGTATCTTCCAAGTTAAACCCTTTTCCATTATCAGTAATCTGCAGAATTAACGTGTGATCACGTTCTTTCAGTGTTATTGATAGTTCACCTTTTTCAACATCATCAAAGGCATACTTTACGGCATTTGTTACTAGTTCATTAATAATCAGACCAAGTGGAATAGTAGTGTCTACATCAAGTTCTATATCTTGAATATCAACACTCATATTTATACGATCTTCAATTCCAAACGAGTTGGTCAGCGTTTGAACTAGCTTATTAACGTATTCCTCTATCCTAACACTTGTAATATTTTCCTTTTGATATAAGCTTTGATGGATAAGAGCCATCGACTGAACACGGTTCTTACTTTCTTTAAGTACTAGCGAAGTAGATTCGTCCATTGTCTGCCGACTTTGAATATTTAGTAAGCTTGATATTATTTGGAGATTGTTTTTTACTCGATGATGAATCTCTTTCATCAAGATCTCTTTTTCAGCTAAATTCTTCTCCAGTTTTTGGTTTAGTCGTTCTCGAATAAGTCGATTTTTATACATAACAATAAGTACAACTACCAAAAGTAATGCTAAAAATATGGTGTAATTACGGACTATATTCGCCTTGCTGACTTGTACTACTTTAAGGGCATTTTCGGTACTTAGTATTTCTAACTCTTGTTCTCTTTCGCTTAACTTGTATTTAGTTTCTAATTCAAGAAGAGCGTTTTTAGTATTTTTATTGAATAGAGAGTCTTTTATAACTCCTTCTTTTACTTTGTACTCAAAGGCTTTTCTGTAGTCTTTTTTAGCCGAAAATACATTAACTGCAGTTTGATAGAATTTTTGTTCAATTGTTGGTTCTAGAATTTCCTGTTCTCTTCTGGAAATGCTTTCTATGGCTTGTTCCGCTTCGGAATAATCTCCTTTCTTCAAATAGTTATTGGCTAGCATGACATAGCCTTCTATCTCATGCGAACTTTCTCCAACTTTACGAAGTTCTTCAATTCCTTTGTTTAGTAGCTCTTCCGCTTCCTTAAATTTGTTAAGTGATGACAAAGCCGAACCAATATTCAGCTGTAAGGCACCAATGGAGCTATGATCTTGATACGTTTCAGCTATTAAAAGTGCCTCTTTTGAGATTGATATAGCATTATCATATTCCTCCATTTGTATATAAAGGCTACCAATGTTCATCATAGTAAACATTGCAGAATATTCTCTACCAATAGCTTTTTTTAGTTGGGCAGATCGAAGGTAATAATCTAGCGCTAATACAGTTTCCCCCTGATTTTTAAGCAAAATGCCCAAATTATTGTAACTCTGGCTTAAACCAGAGGAGTCTTGAATCTCTTCTCTAATAGCTAATGCTTCGTAATAGTAGTTTGAGGCTTTGGTGTAATCACCAGCATGGTAATATAAAGCACCGATGTTGCTTAGACTGTTACCAATTAATCGCTTGTCGCCTATTTCACGTCTTATTTTTAGTGCATTGTTATAATACTCGCTAGCGGTTGCAACATCTTCTCTGTAGTCAAATACAATTCCAATATAATTCAAACCAATAGATACTTTTTTGAGGTCTCCAACTTGATTTGCAAACTCATAATACTTTTCTGCATATACATCTGCGGAATCGTAATTGTTATTTAGCCAATAATAATAGATTTCTTCGAGGAAATGGAATGTATCGTCATCTGTAGAAGCAGTATGTAGTTTTACATTAAGCGTGTCTATTGATGTTTCTTGCTGAGCAACTACATTAATTGAGCACGATAATAAAAAACCGAGCAATAATAATTTTCTACCCAAAATAATCACGAAGAATTCCTCTATTATTTTTATACCCAAGAGTGTTTGACCTTTATATACCTATAATCGGGCAATTATAAAAAAGTAGTTAAGCAGGCGTTAATTAAGAAATGTTTTAGGGGTAGTTAGAGAACTTTAACAGGATAAGATGAAAATCTTTGTTCTTCGATATTGATAATAGGTGTAACTTCTTCCAAGGCAGATGAAGAAGATTAAAAAGTAGCTACTCGAGGCTATAGGAAAGTCGGGAATCTAGTATTAGGCTTATAGATTTACTAGAGTGAATATTCATAGAATTATAGTTTGAAGGATTGATTACCCTTTAACTATATAAAATATATAAGATAGTGCCGAAGTAAAGCTCGACACTATCCGCAAAGCTGCTTAACTCTGAGAACGTTCGAACACTTTCCTCATCATCTCTTCGTAGGCGGGTGTTAAATCAATATTACGGCGCTTCATCATTGCTTTCATAGTCTCCATTGCTTTAGCAAATCGATACACCTTAGGATTGTCAGAATCAACCCAGCTAAATGACGGTATGTATTTTGGAGGAAAGCCACTCATGAAAATATTAGATGAAATTCCGCAAACCGTACCAGTTTTAAGCATCGTGTTTATAGACGTTTTAGAATGATCTCCCATAACAGTTCCTAAAAATTGAAAACCAGATTCAAGTAGCTCCTTAGTTTCCCAATCAGGTATTTTAACAGTGCTGTAATTGTTGTTTAGGTTAGAGGTATTCGTGTCTGCCCCCAGATTACACCATTGCCCAAAAATTGAATTTCCCGCAAATCCATCATGAGCTTTGTTGGAATAAGAATGGAAAATACAGTGTGCCACTTCGCCACCTACTTTACATACGGGGCCGATAGTAGCTCCTTCATAAATACGACAAGCCATTTTTGTTACAGCACCCTCGCAAATTGCAACAGGTCCCTTAATAATACTTCCTGATTCAATAGTGGCGTTATGGCCAATAAATACGGGGCCTTGACTAGCGTGAATGGTACAGCCAGGTTCTATGACCGCAGTTGGCGATACAAAGATATTGTTAGGGCTAGAGAAGAAAATCTTGCCAGCATACTCTTCCGTTCTAAGAACTGGATAATTGAATAGTGGTAAATCATTGCTTATTTCATCAGCATTAAATTTGAGTAAATCCCAAGTATTACGTAAAAATTTAATCTCGGAGAGCACTGGCGTTTTCGTTTTAACTTCGGGAATGGCCAGTTCCTGCTCTAAAAGCTCATTGGTCTCTTCATTGGATAGTAAGATGACTAATGGTGTTTCATCGTCGTAGATACCTTCACCAAGACTAAGACTTTTGATTTGCGTAATCAGTTCAGCGGAGGGTAGTAAGCTTGAGTTTATCCAATACGATGGCTGCTCATTATCTAGAGTGTTTGTGTCAAAAACACCAGCAAAGTTGGAATCCTTCTGTCTTGTAAATTTCGAAGTTTGGAAATGAAATAACCATTTTTCACGGATGGTTAAAATGCCAACTCTAAGGTCATCTACAGGTCGGGTAATAGTAAGGGGGTAAAGGTTGTGAGCTATCGAATCGGAAAAAAAGCAAATTTGCATTAGAATCTTATGAATTTGAGAGTGACGAATAGTAAGATAGAAAAATTTATGTTACTATTATTTACAAATAAGTGTTTAGAATTAGTATTGGTTAATAAATTTTTACAAATAGAGTTATATGTGCGGAATAGTTGGATACATCGGTGAGAGAAATGCGAGCGAAGTAATAATTAAGGGGCTTAAAAGATTAGAGTATAGAGGTTATGATTCAGCTGGTATTGCTCTAATCAATGGTAGCTTGAGTATAAAAAAAGGAAAAGGGAAGGTTAAGAAACTTGAGAATTATTTAGCTGATGGAGCACAAGGGAAAATTGGTATTGGGCATACGCGTTGGGCAACGCATGGCGAGCCAAATGACATTAACTCCCATCCGCATGTAAGTAATTCGGGGAAACTTGCGTTAGTCCATAATGGAATTATTGAAAATTATACCACATTAAAGAAGTCACTGATTTCGAAGGGGTACAGTTTCTACTCAGAAACAGATACAGAAGTTGTTGTAAAACTGATAGAGTCTTTCTTAGATAATGACCCAAGTTCGTTGGAGAGGGCAATTCAGCTAGCGCTTGCTCAAGTGAATGGAACATATGGTTTGGCAATTATTCACGAAGACTTTCCAGATAAAATTATTGTAGCGCGAAAAGGTTCTCCTTTACTATTGGGAGTGGGTGAAAATGAAATGCTAATTGCATCTGACGCTGCGGCTATAGCCGAATACACCGACAAAGTAGTTTATCTGGATGATGGTGAGCTTGCTATTATTAAAAAGGACTCTTATGAAGTAATATCTGCAGATAGCATCATCCTTACGAAGGAAGTCCATGAGTTAGCATTGAGTTTAGAAGAAATTGAGAAAGGCGGGTTCCCTTACTTCATGCTGAAGGAGATTTTCGAACAGCCTAAAGCGATATCAGATTGTTTAAGGGGGAGGGTGAATGCAAAAAAAAGTACTATTACTTTAGGCGGAATATCAAATGAGATGGATCGTATTGCTAATGCAAACCGGATTATAATTGCAGCCTGTGGAACTAGTTGGCATTCTGCGCTGGTTGGAGAGTATCTTTTTGAATCATTAGCTAAAGTACCGGTTGAAGTAGAGTACGCTTCAGAATTCAGGTATAAAGAGCAGCTTATTGGCGAAGGTGATGTTATGATTGTGGTTTCTCAAAGTGGAGAAACTGCCGACACATTAGCAGCACTTCGTGAGGCTAAAGCAAGGGGCGCTCTCGTAATTGGGGTGGTAAACGTTGTTGGGTCGTCAATTGCCCGTGAAACAGATGCTGGGGTTTATATTCATGCTGGGCCTGAAATTGGTGTTGCATCCACCAAGGCGTTTACTGCGCAGGTAACTGTACTTACAATGATCGCAATTCATTTGGCACAGTATAAAGGGACTATTGAGCAGGATAGAGCAACTGCTCTAATTAAGGAGATGGGTAATATCCCATCAAAAATTCAAGAAATACTAGACGATACAACGGCTATTGAGCATATTTCAAATTTATTTACGTACGCACCTAATTTTCTGTATTTAGGAAGGTCATTTGGCTTTCCTGTTGCTTTAGAAGGTGCTCTTAAACTAAAGGAAATCTCATACATTCACGCTGAAGGATACCCAGCCGCTGAAATGAAGCACGGTCCTATTGCATTAATTGACGATATGATGCCAGTTGTTGTGATTGCTGCTGCAAACCACACTAATGATAAAATGGTAAGTAATATTGAAGAAGTTAGGGCTCGGAAGGGGCGGATTATTGCGATAACTACAAAAGGTAATTCAGAAGTGGAAAACCTAGCGGAATTTTGTATCAGTATACCTGACACAGAAGATGAATTGACGCCACTTCTTACAGTGATTCCTTTGCAGCTGTTGTCGTACTATATTGCTGTAAATAGAGGTTGCAACGTAGATCAGCCTCGAAATTTAGCAAAAAGCGTTACAGTTGAATAAGAATTTTTTGCTCGATATAAAGCAAGCTTCTAATCAGAGCATGGCCAGAAAAATGTAAAAAAGAAAGCTTTTAATTTGTGGATAACTTGTTTCTAAGTTGATAATTCCCTTCTTTCCAACCTTATAAGGGTTATTAGTAAGAAGGACAACAGATGGAAAAGTGGAAGCCTTTAATTTTTAAAATTACTGTGATAGTTTTAGTGAGTATTGTGATTTTTACTGCCTAATTTTAAAGTTGGTATAAAATAAACAAATAACGACATTTACTTTTCGATAAGGTTAAGAGAAGATTGCGTTAAGTATTTACTTTAGGCTAAAAACTATAAGAACCCAATGAGCTATAAAATTGACTTGTCTTATTTAAATGAGATTACAGGTTTTGAGAGTGAAATAATGGTTGAGATGATAGATCTCTTTTTGGAAGAAACCCCAAAACAAATAGCCATTCTAAGAGAAAGTTTTGAACAGGAAAATTGGTACCAGCTTGGAGCTGAAGCTCATAAACTTAAGCCAACCTTTCTATATGTAGGTCTTTCACAGCTAAATAAAATTACTCTTGAGATGGAAAAATTCGCCAAAGCTCGCCAGAATTTAGATCAGATAGCTGAAATGATTGAAGAACTTGAACGAGGATATGGAGAAGTTATCCCTGCTCTTACAGAAGAAAGAAATCGCCTATCTAGCTGATTTTCAACCTGGTATAATTACCATCTGGATATGTGGTATGGCATCAACTTCATATACATCGCTGACAGATTTGAATCCATACTTTTTATAGTAAGACTCAAGTTTAGCTTGTGCTTCAATTCGAATCTCTGTGTTAGGATAGAGTTCTTTACATAGAGAGATGCTCTCCTCAATTAATAATCTTCCGAACTTGCTACCTCTAAATGCTGGTGCAACTATAATCCTACCGATTGCTGATGCTTGTTTAAACTTAATACCTGGAGCAAAAAGTCTAGAATAAGCTGCGAGATTATCTTTCTCATATAAAAGAATGTGAATGGCTTCCGAATCTGAACCGTCTATATCGGAATAGATACAATTCTGCTCAATAATAAATACATCTTGGCGAAGTTTGAGTACATCGTAAACTTCCTGTGCTGTGAGTTCAGCGAACTTCTTAATTAATTTTTCCATTAAAGGGCTAAACAATTTGGATTATATCTCGTAGTAAAGTTCGAATCTTTAACAAAATGAGAAGGTAACAAGCATGATTTGGATTTGGTTATTAAACAGTGTAGCAGTTTTTATTACTTCTAAGTTACTAACAGGTGTGGAAATAAAGAACTTCTGGACTGCAATAATTGTAGCGGGGCTTTTAGCAATAGTAAATACCTTTATTAAACCGATTATTCTATTCGTGTCACTACCAATAACAGTAATAACCATTGGGTTATTCATATTTGTTATAAACGCACTGATGATTATGTTAGTAGATAAACTAGTTGAAGACTTTAAAATAAAAAGCTTCACATGGGCTTTATTATTCGCAGTAGTGATGTCACCAATTAGTTATTTGCTTCTTAAAATTTTTGGATAATGTTTTAAAAAGGGATTCATATCCCTTTTTATTGTTCAACTTAAAATTTAAGCTTTGTAAGTAACTCTATAGACTGTTCCTGAGTTATCATCCGAAATTAAAAGTGAGCCATCTTCAAGTTGAACAATAGAAACGGGGCGGCCTTTTACATCTTCACCGTTTTGTAACCAACCAGTAATAAAAGGCTCATAACTTTTCACGGATCCGTCATCGTTAAACCGAACTTGCATTACGCGATAACCGATTTTCTCACTTCTATTCCAGCTCCCATGCAATGCAATTAAGGCTGTGTTTTCATAAGCCGAAGGAAACATAGAGCCCGTATAAAAAATAATTCCTAGTGGAGCAACGTGAGGCCCTAGTTCTAGAATAGGTTTTTTGAATGTTGCATTCATGGCTTTTCCTGCAACACCAAATTCAGGATCCCAAACATCATTAGCGTGTAGATAAGGAAATCCAAAATGCTGACCTTCTTCTGTAATCTCATTGAGTTCGCAAGAAGGGGAGTCGTCACCTAACCAATCGCGACCATTATCTGTAAACCAGATATTATTAGTTTCTGGATGCCAAGCAAAACCAACCGTATTTCTGATACCCTTTGCAACAATCTCTTTACCAGTTCCATCGGGATTGATTCTAGCTAAGCTCGCGTAAATAGAATCTTCTTCTTCCTTGTTACAAATATTACATGGTGCACCAACTGGAACATAAAGTTTATCATCAGGTCCAAACGCAATGTTTTTCCAGCCATGGTGAGTATCTGAAGGGAAATCATCCGTTACTAAAACTGGTTCGGGAGGGTTGTCGAGGTTTTCATCAATGTTATCATAGCGCCAAATGGTGCTGATATCTGCAACATAAAGTGATCCATCTCGATAAGCGACCCCACTTGGGAATTTCATTCCTTCCGCAATAGTGTAAACTGTATCTGCTTTAAAATCTTTGTCAGTATCTACAACAGCGTATACTTTACCAGCTTGGCGAGTTCCCACATACAAAATACCATTTGGACTCATTGCCAATTGCCTAGCATTAGGAACATTATCAGCATAAACTGAAATTTCAAAACCAGCAGGAGCTTCAAGATATCCTAGAGACAAAGATTTTGGTCCTTTCTTTTCAGGTCTTTCTGAGTGGTCTACACAACTAGAAACTAAAACTGTAAGTAGAACGAAAAAAAGGAGAGTAGACGGAATTCGATTCTTGCTAAATAAAACCATGGTATGTTTAGTGTGTTAACTAGAGAATGAGTTTAAGGATACATAATAAGCGACTAAAGTTCGATAAATAATTATGTCGCAATAATCACTAGTAATTGTAGAAATGACTTGATAAAACTTATTTAATTGAAGACAAGCTCTCTAGAGTAATTACAGTCTATCCCAAACAAATTGAGGAATGGATTTAGCAACCCAAGCAAGTAGGCGCCAACGCTTAGTAACATAAACGTGATTCCGTTTTTTCTCTATGGCGCGAACCATTTGTTGAACGGCTTTTTGTGTACTAGATACCCAAAACATTTTGGAATTGTTCTCAGTCATTTCAGACTTAACAAAGCCGGGTTTAATTTCTGTGATTGTGATATCAGCGGAAACGCGCCTCGCTTTTTGTCGAAAACCGGTAAGGTAGTTAGATACGAAGTGTTTGGATGCAGTGTATGCAGCAGAACCAGCAGAGGCTACCAGTGAAGCAATAGACGACATTCCAACGATCTGCCCATGACCTTGTCTATTAAAATAATCGAATGCAAAATGACAACCATGTGCGAAAGCCATGATGTTAACTTCAAGCGTTTTTTCATCAGATTCCCAAGCTGCTAGAAGTTTGTGTCTTCCCACACCAGCATTTAGAATCATGATATCCATTCCACCCATTTCTTCAATCAACTCTTGGTAAGCTTTTGTAGCCTCGATAGTGTTGCGCACATCTAATGTACGGAAATGTACAAGTTCGCCAAGTTGCTCTTTGAGTTCTTGAAGACGATCTGTTCGCCTGCCTATTAAGCCAACTTTATATCCTTTGTCAACTAGTTGAATGGCAAGTTCACGCCCAATTCCAGAAGTGGCTCCTGTAATAAGAACACGTTTCATTTTAATGGGGCTAAGCTTGATGAAAGGTGGTTTATTAATGGTAACGAGCCAAGAGCATCAAAAGCTTTTAGAAATTCTAAATACTGTTCTAAAATATTTTTACTTGATTTCAAACGAACTTCTTCTAATTTTAGAATACCTTCTTTCAAATCAAGTAAAGATAGTGGGTTATTGTCTTCTATTCTGTTAATATTATCAATCGCTGAATCTAAGTCTAGTTCGTCTATTTGTTTTTCAAGCATTTGGTGTTGTGCAATCATCTGTTGAAGATATTGGAAATTGAGAATACGATTAACAGAATCAGTGTATTGCTGAGTGAAGTATTCGTTCTGAAGTTCAATTTCATCTAACTTTCGCTCTGCAATTTTATTCTTATTAGGTTTGAAAAGGGGAATAGTTAGCCCAACTGAAATACCATAATCTGAATTTTTATCTCTAAACGGAAAGTATTCCGTTTGGAAGAAACCAATGTTGAAATCCGCTTTTTCAACTCTCACTTCATGCTTAGCTACTTCAACCTGTTGTGCAATTAGTTCTAATTCTGTGGAAGGTAGTACGTTTTGAGCAATGGAGGTAGAGTGGTCTTGGATTTGTAAAACGGAAATAAGTCCTTCATTATCCCAGTTAAATGAAGTTGTTTGAAGAATTAAGGCTATTTGTTGTTCAAGGTAAAGCTTGGAAGAATTTGCTTCTTCAATACTATTTAAACTTTCAATTTGATCAAGTTTTGCTTCCACAAAGTCTTTAGGGTCAAAAAGGTTACTTTGCTGGTTACTCCCTAGAATTTGAGCTCTTTGCTTTATGATATTAAAACGCTCTTCTCTAATCTCAGCTAGTTCTTTTTCTAGGAGGTAATCTAGGGCAATTTCATAGCGTTCTTGCAAATTCTCAGCAAATTGTAATTTTTTGTGGATACTGAGCTCTTTTTTCGTGGCATTAAAAAGAGCGTTGTTGCGACGAATTTTCCATGGATTTGAAGGCCGAATTCTAAATGCGTACTGTTGATCTTCTTTTGTGAACTCGTTGTTACCACCTCGGATTTCAAGTCGATCAATAATGGGAATAGAATAGTTACTTTTCTTTAGAAAATTCATCTGAGCATCAAATTGCTGCAGATTTATATCTTCGAAGGCCGTTAATAAAAAATCATTAAAAGACTCTTGAGAATAGAGACTAGATGAGCCTAGGTAGATTAAAATAGAAGTAAGAGATAATATTCTGAGCGAAAAAATTTTCATTTCACAATAATCTTTTCACCAACAGCTAGCTGGTTATTTTCTGAAATTTCGATAAACACTTCTAAACCAAATGCTTTTACAGCAGTAGATTTCTGTAAAATTTCTGGTAGTTCTACCACTGAGCCAAAACCTATAATATTTCCAGGGATTTCGAATTGAGCATGCTCTAATGATCGAACTATTATTTGATCCCCAAGTTTCTTATCCCTGTCTTTTTTCCCCACAAGATAACCTACTACAGAGGATGGGTGTTTAGAATTAATGGAGATAACAGATGTGAATGCTTCAATTTGCTCGCCAGGTTTTACATATACATTTTCTATTACACCAGAAAAAGTAGCATACTTATCCAATCTTTGTTCTTCACGATGCTTCCAATTCAGTTCTTCTTGAGCGAGTTCAATTTTGGCTTGAATTTGAGATTGATCAAACGTGAACTCTTGCTTGATATCTAATAGTCTTATATCCAGTGCTTTTAATTTAAGAAAGCCTTTTTCTTTGATGGATTTAATTTGAAGATGCAACCCAGTAAGAGTATCGTTTAAAGCTGCATTATTTTGATTTTTTAATATCTTACCAGTTAACGATGTGTTCAAATCAATCTCGTTTTGAAGAAGTCGAACTTCGTTATCTATTTCCCCTCTTAGAATAGTCTTTTCGGATTCTAGCAACTGAATTTTAGAACCTAGAAGCTTTGATTTTTCTTCTTTCTCAGAGTTCAAAAGCTGAATCTCTTTTTTTAATTTTTCAATTTCAAGGGTTAGTTCAGGGCTTTCGAGTTCAATCAGAAGATCACCGGGCTCAACGGTTTGCCCAGGAACAACATGAGTTTCTAATATTATAGCCGATTTTTCGGCATTAATTTTATACTGTTTAGAATAAGTAATACCTAAAAAAGACGTGCTCCCTTTAAAAAAGTAGGAGTTGATGCCAAGTAAAGTTCCAAAAAGTAAAAAAATTACGATATAAAAGGAGTTTAATTTCTTCATTTTAGTACTCCTAATTATCTTCTTGAATGTTTTTGAAACTTATTCTAACTCGTCCAATAGATTCTATTTTTTGTAACTCATTAAGGAAATCTGTGTTCTCGACTTTGAGATTTAGTTCAATAAAATATTCATAGTCATATCTACCAGAACCACGTGCAGTAACCTCCACATCTGCAAAGTCGGAGCAATAGTTTTTTATAACAGTTAACACCGAGTCTAACTGAGCTGAATCAGCTAGTTGAAAAAGTAAGCGGCCTTTAAGTCCTGTTTTAGTGCTAAATGGTGTGAAGTGAAGGAAAAGGGAAGCCAAACAGAAAAGTATGGTTCCAGCAAAAGCAATGGTATAACCAAAAATCCCAATTGAAAGACCAACGCTCAAAGCAGCAAAAATGAAAAGAATATTTCGAGCATCTTGAATTCGAGTTCTAAAACGTATAATTGCAAGAGCCCCAAAAGCACCTAGTCCTCTAGCTAAACTATCCCCAATAGCCATCATAACCATTGCAGACACTATAGAACCGAGAGCCAAAGCTTGAAAGAAATTCTTGGGATACTGATGACCAGTGTAGGTTACTTTATGAGTTATGGCAATCATCGATGAAAGCACAAAAGCCCAAATCAAGGAGTAGGTAACATTCAGGAGTGTTGGATAATCATAGACCGGTTGATCCGGAAATAGCTCGAACATGGATTATTATACTTATGTGCTGATCATTAAAACGACACGAAGTATACATCCTTTTTAGACCTTTTAAAAAGGTTTATGCTACTTTGAGCTCAATTATTTTCCTGCTAGCTAGTTCGTAAGACCCAAATAATAATCCCGAATAAACTAAATCACCAATTACGGTCATATGGAAAAATGGAATAGCCGCAGAATAACAAGCAATTAGACCTTGAATATTTGCTGGATAAGTTGGACTAGTAGCCCAAACACCGAGGTTAGAAATGATAAAAAAGATAGCTGAGGCAGCCAATCCACCTGTTATAACTCTTGAAAATGTAATTTTCTTGAAGATGAAAATTCCTGCAAGTACAATTAATAACATCGCTCCATAGGTCCAAATATAACCTGGAGAAATAATTACAAAGTTGTTATAGTAACCTGCATATAAAATGTTATTTACCAATAAATCGCTTATAAAGAATGCAAGAATTGGGAGTAAGAAAGCGAGCTTTTTATTAGCGAAATGTGCGGCTCCAAATAATGACATTGCGCCAAGTGGTGCAAAGTTGTAAGGGTGAGGAATCATTCTTGAGAATGCAGCAAGTAGAATTAAACCGAAAATGTAAAGGAGTCGCTTGTTCATAGTGTATATTTGTTAGGCTCTAAAAATAGAAAAAACATCGTCCGATTAAAGACGATGCTTTTAAAAATAAGAAAAAAATGAGAAACTTACTTCTTAGCGTTTAGCTCAAGGTTCAATTGAACTTTAACTTCACTGCCAATTACAGCGTCTGATATATAATCACCAGTTCCTACACCGAAGTCATTTCTTTTAATTACAAACTCTGAAGTAATACCAGCTATTAAACTACCATTTCTTGGATGTTCCATAACGCCCAATAATGTAAACGGGAGTTTAAAATCTTTTGTAACGTCTTTTAGGGTTAATTTACCAGTTGCAACGAATTTATTGTCACCAGTGGCTTCAATTTTGCTACTTTTAAAGCTCATTGTTGGATACTTTTCAGCATCAAAGAAATCAGCTGTTTTTAAGTGTCCGTCTCTCTTTTCGTTATCGGTATCAATGGTATTTATTGGAATTGATACTTCAATAGAGCTATTTTTTAGATCGTCTGCAGCAAAAGTAATATTAGCAGTATAATCGTTGAATTTGCCGTTTACTGGTGTGAAAAAGTGACGAACACTAAAGGTTACAGCACTATGAGATTTGTCAACGGTCCAAGGAGTTGATACAATATTAACAGCTGCAACAGATACAAAAGCTACTAATAGTAATGTGAGAATAGTTAATGATTTTTTGAGTGAGTTCATCGTAATAATTTGGTTTGTTTGAGTTAACTAAATGTTAAGGAAATTTTTGAGAAATAAATATACTTCAATGTTAAACTAATTTTAAGATTAAACGAAATTATATTTATCAATCAGACTAATAGATTTTATAAATTTATTTAGCGGGGCTTGTGAAAGCACTATGCTTTACTCTATAACGCCAAGGTAAAAAAGCATCGTCACCAGCGTAATCTACACCAACTCTAGGACTAGCGATAATTGATGATGCTTTAAATAAAATCTCTCTATCCTCTAACCAAATCAGATTTCCTTGTAAATTCGTTCCGTAAAACTCTGTAGTAATACCAAGGGCTTTAGAAGCAATTCCTGGGCCGCCGCCTACATTGCGAGTTAGAGTTTTTTTATTTCTTCTTTGAAGAATAGTTTCAATTCCTTCAAGGGGCTCTATTGCACGAATTAGAACAGCATCGGCTAGGCCTTCTACATTGGTAACCACATTAAAAAGATGGTGGATTCCGTAGCATAAATAAATGTAAGCATGTCCTGGTTCTCCAAACATAATTTTAGTACGCTCAGTTTTACCATGAACAAATGAATGGCAGGCTTTATCATTTCTTCCACAGTAAGCTTCTGTTTCAACAATTATGCCAGCGGTATAAGCACCATTTATGTTAGTGCAAAGAACTTTCCCTAAAAGATCACGGGCAATTTGTGCCACGTTGCCTCTAGCATAAAATGTTTGAGGTAATTTTTGATTCATCAATCCAATACAGAGTATGGATTGTCCTCTAATGAAGCTCTATGAGAGCCATACACGTCTCTATAAGCTCTAGCCAAAACTACTGATATTACAAATAGTAGAGAGGTGTAAAAAGTCCAAATTACTACAACAAAAGCAATGGCATAGCCTTGGTAAAAATAACGATAGGTTGAAAAGGCATATTCTAAATAATTGCTAATTATAAATCGTGCAACTTCAAATAAGATTGTATAGCTGAGTGCTCCCATTAATGCGATTTTTGGAGCAATTTTTCGTTCGCTAACATATCTGAAAACGATAAATAGAAGTAGGAAAATGAAAATGATGGGAATTAAAAGATTGAGAAAATCATATACCCATGGGAGTTGTATTACGATATCAGTAAAAGGAACGTGGATTTCAGAAAAATTCACAAAAGAAAACATGGATATTGCTATGCTGAAGAAGAGAAACACTGAACCCAGTAACCCAAACCCGAAGAAATTGTAGATGATATCTATAATGGGGTGAGCTCGTTCTTCAATATCAAAAATATCAAAAATAACATGCTTAAGTGTATGGATTAGCCCCTGAGTAAAAAATACAAGTACAACAAACCCTACAATTCCAAATACCTGCCGAGCCCCAACTAGCGGGCGAATAATGTTTTCTACCGTATCAGATCCTGAAAAAACGTCACTATTTTCAGGTTGATAAGCGAATGCTGGTAAATAGTCACTCCCGAATTGCACCATATAATTAAATGCTTGGTCGTAGGAAAGTACATAACCAATTATTGCAACAAGAATGAGCGTAAAAGGAATTGAGCAGATAAAAAGGTTGAAAGTAACGGCTGACGCACTAAAGAAAAGGTCTTTGTCACTTGCTATCTTAAAAGCATGTTTCCAGAAATCTTTGAAAGTTTGCAAAACTACAAATTTAGTTGATTCGTAAAATACGTGCCTTCTGCTATTAATTCAAAACAAGAAGCTAGCACTTAGTTTTTAAGTCAATTCATTGGTAAGTTCCAACACCAAAAGTGAGCAATAAAATTAGTAAAAGCCCAAATTAATAGTGATGGCAAGTAAGAAACAAACTCCTTTAATGAAGCAGTATTTTGAGATTAAGGGGCAATATCCCGGAACGATTTTGCTTTTTAGAGTGGGGGATTTTTATGAAACTTTTGCAGATGATGCTATTCTTGTGAGCAAAGAGCTTGGAATCACGCTTACAAAAAGGAACAATGGAGGCGACCTAACTCCGCTAGCAGGCTTCCCATATCACTCTTTAGATACCTATTTACCAAAGCTTGTTAAAAAAGGCCATAAAGTAGCCGTTTGCGATCAAACCGAAACGCCTGATGAAGCCAAAAAAGCAGGAAGAAAGATTGTTACTCGTGAAATCTCTGAGATTACGACTCCGGGAATCACTCTTTCAGAAAAGCTTCTTGAACACAAAAGAAACAACTACATCATTTCCCTATTCTGGGCAAAAGATAGAGTTGGAGTAGCATTTTCGGATATCTCAACGGGAGAGTTTGGCTTAAGTGAAGTTTCACATCAAGACCTACAAAGCTTGTTAGCAGCCATTCAACCTTCTGAGGTTTTGGTTCAGACTAAGCTGAAGAATAAGCTTGAAGACGATTTCCATCACTTTAATATAACTCATATCGAAGATTGGGTTTATGAAGGTGATTATGGGTACAAGCTTCTTACCGATCATTTTAAAACACATTCCTTAAAAGGTTTTGGTGTAGAGAATCTTAAAACGGCACATATCTCAGCGGGTGCTCTGATGCATTACATGCAAGATACCCAGAAAGCGCATCTCCGTCATCTACGCCGACTTTATACTTATGAAAGTAGCGGGTACATGTCTCTAGATCCTGCTACAAAACGTAATTTGGAGCTTACGGCAAGCTTACAAGAAGGAAGTGTGGAAGGGACACTTATTTCTATAATGGACAAAACTTGTACAGCTATGGGAGGTCGATTACTTCGCCGCTGGATAATGCGTCCTTTAAAAAGATTGAAGCCGATACAAGAACGGTTGAACGCTGTTGAGAAGCTATTCAGCATTCATGACACACGGGCTAATTTAAGAGAAGAACTCGAGCAAGTTGGCGATATGGAGCGGTTGATTTCTCGGATTTGTGTGGGGAGAACAAACGGCCGTGATATTGCTCAGCTAAAATTAAGCGTGGCTCAAATTCCAAGAATAAAAAGTCAATTTTCTGGGGTTGATGACCCACTTTTAAAGAATATTTCTGGTCGTCTAAAACTCCTTATTGAATTACAGGAAAGAGTTAATACGGTTTTGAATGACGAACCTCCCGCCAGTGTTCGTGATGGCAATATGATTAAAGATGGTTTTAATGCAGAACTAGATGAATTAAGAGATATTGCCCGAAATGGTAAAAAATACATTGCTCAAATAAAGGATAAACTGTCTGCCGAATCTGGAATACCCTCTTTAAAAATCGGTTACAACAAAGTGTTTGGCTACTATATTGAGATTACTAATTCTCACAAGCATAAAGTTCCTGAGCACTTTATAAGAAAGCAGACTTTGGTCAATGCCGAGCGTTATATCACACCTGAGCTGAAAGAGATTGAAGAAAAAGTACTTTCGGCCGAAGATCGCAGTAAAACGTTAGAGTATGAGTTGTTCGAGGAGTTGAGGCTTTATGTAGCTGAGTTTGCCGATGACATCCAACAAATAGCTATTGCTTTAGCAGAGATAGATTGCTTGCAAAGCTTTGCCGAAATCGCTTTCCGTAATAATTATGCTAAACCAGAAGTAAGCGACTCTACTGAGATTGATATCAAAAAAGGGCGTCATCCTGTTGTCGAGAAATCTTTGCCGCTTGGTGAGCCGTTCATCCCGAATGATATTTTTCTAAGTAATGACGATGAACAGATTATGATTATTACAGGGCCTAATATGGCGGGTAAAAGTATTATTTTACGTCAGACAGGGCTTATCGTATTACTTGCTCAGGTTGGGAGTTTTGTGCCAGCAGCATCAGCCAAAATTGGCTTGGTAGATAAAATATTTACACGAGTTGGCGCTTCTGATAATCTTGCAGCAGGCGAAAGTACATTTCTTGTTGAGATGAACGAAGCGGCAAATATTTTAAATAACGCTAGTCCACGCTCACTTATCCTTTTAGATGAAGTTGGAAGAGGAACGAGTACTTTTGATGGCTTAAGTATCGCTTGGTCGTTAGCTGAATATTTACACAATCACGGGCCTGTAGCAGCAAAAACGTTGTTTGCTACACATTATCATGAACTGAATGAGCTTGAGCAAATGTATGAGCGCATTATAAACTTTAATGTGCAAGTTAAAGAATATGATGGCAAGGTGATTTTCCTACGGAAGCTAGTAAAAGGCGGTGCCGACCATAGTTATGGTATTCAGGTGGCTAATATGGCTGGTTTACCCAAAGTGGTTATAGATCGTGCAAAAGAAATTCTCAAAAACTTAGAAAGCCATAGCTTAGATATTACAAACAAAAATGGTGGGATTGAAGATCAAGCAAGTTCGGGGAAAGAGGCTACAAAGAACATTGCTAAAAAAATTGAGAAGCAATCAGAAATTGAGCAGATAAGCCTCTTTTCTACTCATGTAGATCCTAGGTTAGAAACAGTTCTTAATAAATTAGAAGCATTAGATCCCAATAGAATAACACCTATTGAGGCGTTAATGCTGGTAACAGAATTGAAAAATATTGCAGCGAAATAGGATGAGCAATCTATCAGGAAAAATAGTAGAAAGGATTATTTTTAGAGTTTCCATATTTTGAAAACTTCTGCCAAATATATTGCGAACCGAATTCGGTTAATGATTTCAACTAAGCAGTTTCAAGTAGGAGAGGTCTTGCCCTCAACTCGGGAGTTGGGCCAGCAACTAGAAGCAAGTTTCCACACCGTTCGGAAAGCTTACCATCTACTAGTTGAAGAGGGGTTAATTTCTGGAGAGCAAGGCAAGGGTTTTGTTGTTAGGCAACAAAGTGGCTTGATGGATAAGGAAAAGCGTCTCGAAATTGGAGGAGAGAAAGTGCAAGCGCTTATCGAAGAACTTGTTGGTTACGGATTAGACGATTCTGAAATTGAAGTGTTATTTCAGGAACAGTTAGACTTTATGGAATGGCCAGACCGAATTCAAACATGTGCAAGTGTTGGGGAGAACCAAGAGCTGGGGAGTATGTTAGCTAGCGCGATAAAAAAACAGGTTGGTGTACGCAGTAAAGTTATTGATATAACTCAATATGAAAGTGCAGCGAAATACGATGCCCTTTTTGTGCCAATCAAGTTCTTAAACCTATTCCAAAGCTTAAAAGAGTCTATACTCATAATTCCTATTATCTACAGTTACGATCCCGATATCTTGCTTTCTATTGTGAATCAAGTTGCGATCCAAACAATTGGTTTAGTAACAGCAACAGAAGAAAGTATCCCCAAAATAATTAGTGCGCTTAAACATTCTATTCATTTTGAAGGCTCTTTTGTAGCTGGGAGCATTTATGGGCGTTCACTTCCCCTTTTTGTACGAGAGACTGATTTAATACTTTATACACCAGGAAGTGCAAAACTCGTAGAGCAAAAAGTTCCGGAAAAGAATAGAGTTAAATTAGAATTTATCTTGTCTGATAGAAGTGCGGAGATGATACGTTCAGAACTTTGGGATCAGTAACCAACCAATAACTAGAATTGATTAGTAAAGAAAGTAGAAATTGAATTTAAACGATACCATTAGTAAAGCCATTTCGGCCATTGAAAAAGAAATTCTAGCCGTTAGAGAAACACCTTCTCATGATGTGCTTACACAGGGCGTAAGAGAAAAAAGTTCTACACACCACATTTATACCTTTGAAACAAATAACCACGGTTTACGATTTGCAGAAGAAATTCGGGCTAAACTAGACGGCAAGGATTTAAAAGTCCAAGAAATTGAATTTAAAGATGGAAAAGTTTGGCTAGAATTCCCTGAAGACTTTGGTATAGCAATAGATGAAGTGTATCTAGAGTGGGAAAATGACTTTGTGCTGAAAAAGATTGAAGAGCACTTACACACACTACAAGATAAAGCCGAAGACATTCCTCAAATTCACGCATTACTAAATCCTAGTTTCAACTTTGCGAAGGCTGCAACTACTACTGTCCCAAAATTGGATACTTTAAGAAATGCTTCTCAGATTGTAGCCATCGAAAAAGCTCTGGTTAATAACACGTTGTTTGTGTGGGGACCTCCAGGCACTGGAAAAACTACAACACTAGGCTTTATTATCGCAAACTTGCTTAGTGAAGGGAAGAGAGTGCTTTTTGTATCGAATACAAACCGAGCGGTTGATGTTGGACTCCTTGGAGCATTGGAAGCTCTTGATATCGTTGATTCAAATTTTGACATACAAAGTACAACACGTTTTGGTGAGGCCGCACTAAATGATGAACGACTTGAACCCATTCTGTTTGACTCTCAAATAAAAACAAAGCTCAATAGTAAGAAAGAACAAGCGGTAGAGCTTAGTACCACACTCGATCAATTCAAAAAGCTACAATTGCATATTGATGAACTAATGGCAAAAGGGGAAGAAATTCCAAATGCGCTTGACTTGCAATGTCAATTATTGGGCGATAAAGTAGACAGAGAAGGTGGTGTAGAAGAGTTAACGGATAAAATAGAAAAGCTGTTAAATGTAAACGAGCGCTACGAACTGAAAAAAAAGCAGCTCGTAGCAACTACCATGGCAAAAGTATGCACTTCCGAGCTATTTTATAATATTAGTTATGACGCTGTAATTGTAGATGAAGCTTCGATGGCTGGAGTACCGTATCTGTTATTAATGGCGGCAAAAAGTAAACAGCATATTGTGCTAGTTGGCGACCCAATGCAACTTCCTCCCATTGCACTTACTAACGACGGCAAAGCTCGTGATTTTTTAGAGAAAGATATTTTTAGTTTTGTTTCTGGAGCAGACTCAACCGAAGCTTTATTTAATTGGCACGATGAAAACCCAGACTTTACATGCTTCTTTGACACTCAATACCGACTTAAATCAGATTTAGCGGGTGTGATTAGCGCTGTTTTTTATGATGGAAGGCTGAAAACAGGAAATGAATCTTTAGAAGAGGTAGGGAAGTCGGTAGCTCTAGTCGATTCTTCGAAATATGGACCATCCATTCAGCAAGAAGGAAATGAGAGAGGGTTTCGTCCACATAACAAAGTACACTTAAAATTAATACAAGAAAGTGTTCGTAAACTTACTCGGCGCTACGCAGATGATTCCATCGGTGTAATCGTTCCTTTTCGATCAAGCGTGTACACAGTTCGTAACCATTTAAGCGCAGAAGGGTATCGATATGTTGAAGTTGGTACCATCCATACCTTCCAAGGAAGAGAAAAAAAAGTGATAATATTTGATACCGTAATGAGTGGCGAACTACAAAATGGCAGTTTACGTCATTACTCAGTGCGTCCTTTTGATGAGACTAAAAACGGTTTAAGTGTACCAAGACTATTGAATGTTGCTTTTTCAAGAAGTAAGGAACTGTTGGTTATTATTGCAGATATGCAACATGTGGAACGGATTTATGGGAATAAATTTCTTGGAAAATTATTAGGTGCTGTAAAAGAAATATCGCTTTAGGTCTTAAATAGTAAGAGATATTGAAATGCTTTTTGGTGAATTTAAAAGTGCTCAGATAAATTTCAATTTTATTAAAATTAGAGTTGAAATGTATTCATTAATGCTCGTATATTTGGAACCGTTTCAGAAATGAAATTGTGAACACAAAAGCGAGAATAGCTCAGTTGGTAGAGCACAACCTTGCCAAGGTTGGGGTCGCCGGTTCGAGTCCGGTTTCTCGCTCAGGCTAAAGCCCTTTAGATTTTTCTAAAGGGCTTTTTTTATGGCTGTGTGTTTGTGTGGGTTAAGTTGATGGAGCATCCAGAGCTTTTTTATTATACTAAAGGCATGCATACTCATTTAACATATATTATTTATAGCTCCTCTTTAAATCGATTTTATATTGGCTCCACGTCTGTTGGTGTTAAGCTAAGGGTTGAACGACATAATGCTGGTTGGACGAGATCAACAAAACATGGAATTCCGTGGGAATTGAGATATTTTAAAAATTTCTCAACAAAAAAAGAGGCCTTGAAATGGGAGATGTTTATAAAAAAGCAGAAGAGCAAAGTGTTTATCGAGCGGTTAATTAATTCAGAAGATAATGAGCTCAGTTGGTAGAGCATCCCGAGAATTCGGGACCAAGGTTGGGGTCGCCGGTTCGAGTCCGGTTTCTCGCTCAGGCTAAAGCCCTTTAGATTTTTCTAAAGGGCTTTTTTTATGGCTGTATATTTGTGTGATGTGAATGAGCTCTGGTGTTAGAATTACCATGGGTGAGGGAAATCTGGTTCTTTCTCTAGAGTAGCTATCCGTTTCAGGTATAATTAATCATCTTTGAAAATTTCGTTTTCACAAATACTTAAGCTAATAGATTTCACCGCGCCACTGGTTCTTAAAATACTCTCATTAAAATAGATAGATAAAAAAGTTACTTTCTAAAGTATTACTGATAGTTATGAACTTGATGGTAAAATCGGTTTAAGAATAATTTATTAAACCGATAATCAATGAGGTTCTAACTCAAAAGCATATAAACTTTTTTTGTATACTAACTTCCTTATAATATTATCTAAGGCAGTTTCTCATATCTCACTCTATGATGTCGTCTATTCTCATTTTCGCACTTTTTTTGCTACCCTTTGATGAAGTTCCAAGAGAAGACTATTCTCTTGATAATGCTATGTATCAAGCACAACCTGATACTCAAATGGTTAAGGTACTAATTGATGAAATTGACATCAGTATTGGTAAAGGAGACTTTACTGTAGCCCGTGAGAAAATAAGCCTTATAAAAAAGTGGTCTAATGAGTTGGGATTCACTTTTGGTGTGGCCTCAGCTGATGTTGATCTAAGTGAAATTTATCTTCATCAGCAGTTTTACGATTCGGCAGAAGTTTTACTAGATAAAATTTTACTAGAGCATTCAGATCCTCGAATAAAGTTATCCGCTGCTAACCTTCTAGCTACTACATATCGTTATCAGAATAAAACAGGGCAAGCTATTGAAGCCTATAAATCAGTATTAGTACTTGCAAGAGAAAACAATGATGAGAAATTAATAGCTGGAATTCAGCAGAATATGGCCGTTGCTTATGCAGATTTAGGCGATAAAACCGCATCTCTAGAAAATCATTTGCTTTCCTTGAATTATGCAGAAGAAGCTAAGGATACATCTCTTTGGATAACAATACTTAATAACTTAGGAAACCAACTTAATGAGTTTGATGAATTAGAAAAAGCAGAGTTCTACTTAGAGAAATCTATTCAGCTGTCAACTCTAAAGGATAAAAAAACAGATTTACTTAGGTCTGTAACTAATCTAGCCAATATTAAAAGCAACCAAGGTAAACTTGAAGAAGCACTAGAACTTTATTTGCAAGCTTTAGAATTAACAAAAGAAGTGCGACCGAACACCCCTCCAGTTATTGTTACGTTCAACTTGGGGTTTCTTTATCTAAAGATGGAAAATTACACTGAATCTGAAAAACTGCTAAAAGAATCATTAAAGTACTGTTTAGAAATGGGGATTCTTGAAGGGCAGTATTATAATTATGATGGACTAGGTAAGCTCGAAGAGCTAAAAGGCAACATCTCTGCATCAACGGCCTATTACTTTAAAGCTTATGAGGCAGCAAAGAAAATGAACTCAACACCTTATTTATCAGAAAATTTACCAAAGCTATATGAGAGTTTTAAAAAAGAAGAGAACTTCGAAAGAGCATTCTTCTATTTGAATGAATTTAAAACCATGTCTGATAGCTTGCTTGATTTGGATAGTGAACGTGAGTTTGCAAAGTTAGAAAATGAATTAGAACTAAAACGACAATCAGAAATTAATGTGCTTCTTAGTGAAAGACAGAAGGAGCAAGAGCGTAAGCTTCAGATTCAAAATATTCTAATCATTGCTAGTATCCTCGTTATTATTCTAATTCTTTATATAGTTTATGTTCTACAGAGAGCAGGTAAGGAAAAAACGAAGGCAAATACACAGCTAAAAACTCAGCAGAAAGAGTTGGAAAGATTGAATCTTGAAATGAAAAAACTCTTTGCCATTGTTGCTCATGATTTGAGATCGCCACTGACCTCTATGCAGGGTATTTTATATTTAATGAAGTCTGGGGATTTAGAGAAGGATCAAAAAGAAGACTTCCTAGATAAACTAGAGGGCTCAGTTCAAAGAAATATTGACGTAATGGAAGATTTGTTATCCTGGGCGAAAGAGCAAATGCAGGGTATTACTTTTACTAAAGAGAGAATACACTTGTTTGAAATCGTTGACAAAGTGTTAATAAAGCAAAAAGAAAACGCTGGTAAAAAGGGTGTAATTCTTAAGAATGATGTGTGTAATAGTATTGAGGTGCTAGCAGATAAAAATGGACTGGATCTAATTTTAAGAAATCTTATATCCAATAGTATTAAGTACACAAACCCGAACGACGAAATAACTGTTACATGCTCCGAAAATGAAAAAACGGTAAAACTATGTGTGATAGATACAGGCGTCGGAATGTCTGAAGAGGTTATTGACAAGGTATTTTCAAATACAAGTATCTCGTTTTCAAAAAGGGGAACAATGGGAGAGGTTGGAACAGGTTTTGGACTGAGCTTGGTAAAAGAATTTATAAAAAAATTAGACGGTACAGTTAGTGTTGAAAGCGAGGTAGGAAAGGGAAGTACATTCTGTATAGAGTTTCCAAAAAAGTAACAGAAAATAATTCTTTTAACAGGAAATGAAATATCTTTACACCTTGTTGTTAAACGTAGAATACAATCTCAATTAAAAAGGAAAAGTAATGCCAGATAAAAAAGCATCCGCGATTTGGAGTGGAGACCTTAAAGGTGGAAATGGAACAGTAAGTTTGGGTAGTGGAGCCTTTGAAGGCTCTTATACATTTGCGTCTCGTTTTGAAGATGGAAAAGGTACAAACCCTGAAGAACTAATAGCGGCTGCTCATGCAGGTTGTTATTCTATGGCCTTATCTAACGAATTGCATAAAGCAGGCCATAACTCGCAGAGTGTGAGCACAAAAGCTGTTATAACGCTAGAGCCAGTTGATGGGGCACCAACAATCTCTACCATTAAACTTGTAGCAGAAGCTAACGTGCCTGGTCTTGGAGCCGAAGAATTCCAAAAAATAGCCACAGCAACTAAAGACGCGTGCCCTGTCTCAAGAGCTTTAAAAGCTGTTAAAATAGAATTAGAAGCGAAATTAGTAAGCTGATTGAAATTCAAAGCCTCGTAAAGAGGCTTTTTTTTTGGAACTTTATTATGCGTAAATAAAATATTACACATAGCATTCTTTCAAAAGAACAGTAAAAACAGGCAAAACACTTAAATGTAATAAGGCAATATAGAATTCCACATTCAGTATTTCATTTGTTATCTTACATCCCTTCAATTTCCACTCAATTTAAGAGCATATTAAATGAGCGACAAACCTCGCGAATATTGCGGAATTTTTGGCATTTTTGACCATCCCGAAGCATCTGTAGCAGCTTACTATGGCCTTCACTCATTACAACACAGAGGGCAGGAATCAGCTGGGATTGTTTCTACCTATTATGATGAAGAAAAAGGCCGGCAGGTTATGCCATCCTATAAAGATTTTGGGTTAGTTCTGAGTGTATTCGACAAACCAAAAATCCTGCATAAAATTTTAAAAGGGCGATCAGCAATTGGTCATAACCGCTATTCAACTTCAGGTTCGTCTAAAAATCCCGCTAACATTCAACCATTCCGTGTTCATTATCGTAATGGAAATTTAGCTATTGGTCATAATGGAAACCTTTCTAACGCGAAGCAGATTAGAGACCGCTTTCGTAAAGAAGGAGTTTTATTTCAGAGTACTTCCGATACCGAGCTAATTCTACATCTTATCTCGCACAGTGAGCACCAAGACCAAATGAGCCAGATAATGGACGCGCTGCAACAAATTGAAGGTGCGTACTGTTTAGTTATTCTTACCGATGATAAATTAATAGCGGTTCGCGATCCGAACGGTTTTAGACCGTTGGCATTGGGTAAATTAGACGGAAAGTTTTGTGTTGCTAGCGAGACTTGTGCTTTTGATATAAATGGCGCAGAGTATATCCGTGATGTTAAGCCTGGCGAAGTTATAGTTATAGATCAAGAGGCAACCGACAATGACGAGCCAAAGTCATATTTTATTGAGCCTAAACGAGGCACGGGAACGAGCCAATGTATTTTTGAATATGTGTACTTCTCTCGCCCAGATAGTATCATTTTCGGAGAGATGGTTGACAAAGTTCGACGAAAGCTGGGTAAAGCATTAGCTAAAGAACACCCAGTTCACGAGATTGTTAAAAATTACGATGAAGACAAGAAACCTGTAATTATTTCTGTTCCAGATTCTAGTAATTCGGCAGCTATTGGTTATGCGAGTGAGAATCAGAAAAAGGGGTTTGAGTGTAAATACGATATTGGTTTGATAAGAAACCACTATGTAGGTAGAACATTTATTTCTCCTGGTCAGAAATCAAGAGAACAGAAGGTAAGAACGAAATTTAACCCAGTTCGTGGCGTAATAGAAGGACGTGCAGTAATTATTGTGGATGATTCCATCGTTCGTGGGACAACATCTCGTTATTTGGTTGATATGATTCGTGCTTGCAATCCAACAGAAATTCATTTCTTAGTAAGCTCACCCCCAATCATTAGTCCATGTTATTATGGAATGGACTTTCCAGATCCCGATGAATTGATTGCCAATAAATATGATAGAGACATTGATAGAATTGCTAAAGAAATTGGGGTAGATAGTTTAAGGTATCTATCAGCAGACGGATTAGTAAACGCTGTAAAAGAGGCCAACCCTTCTGAAAACGATTATTGCACGGCATGTTTCACAAGTAAATATCCAGTTCCAGTAAATTTTGGAGTAGAAAAAGAAGATAATGAGCTTGTTTAACGGAAAAGCAGCATTTGTAACTAGTGCTACAAAACTTGAAGAATGTCCTGAGCCTATTTTGCCAGAAGTATGCTTTGCTGGACGTTCGAATGTGGGCAAGTCGTCTTTAATTAACGCAATTGTAAATCGGAAGAATATTGCGCGTACTTCTAATGTGCCAGGTAAGACGCAACAAATGAATTACTATCAACTTGGATCAGATTTCTTTTTTGTGGATTTGCCAGGTTACGGATACGCTAAAGTACCACATCGAGAACGAGAACGCTGGGGGCGCACCATTCGAGAGTATTTGTTGAATCGTGATACGTTACGTCTCATTATTCACGTAGTAGATGCTCGACATAAACCAACTACACTAGACCAGGACTTTATCTACTGGATGGCTACCAATGAAATGCGATTCTGTATTCTACTTTCGAAAGCTGATAAACTTTCAAATAACAAAGTGGCTCAGTCTAAAAGCGAAGTAAAAAAGATATTAGCAGAAATGAATATTGAAGCTCCGATTTTGGCGTACTCTGCAGAATCTCGAAAAGGAATTGAAGAAGTTCAGAACATTATTACTGAATTTATCAAAGAATAACTCACTCAAACTCACTCATTAACTCATATCATGTCATTTAAAATTTTATTGTTAGATGGTGTTGACCCTATTTGTGCCAGCATCTTTAAAGAAAGAGGAATACAAGCAGATCAACCAGGTAAACTTACCGAAGAAGAGTTGATAAGTAAAATTGGAGAGTACGATGGAATGGTTGTTCGAAGCGCAACAACTGTTACTGCGGCTTTACTAGAGCATGCTACAAATATGAAAGTTGTAGGCCGTGCTGGTGTTGGTGTTGATAACATCGATATTAAAGCGGCAACATCGAAAGGTGTTCTTGTGATGAACACTCCTGATGGAAACACTATTTCTACTGCAGAGCACACTTGTGGTATGATTTTATCCATGGCTCGAAATATTCCTGCAGCTGTTGCAACTGTTAAAGGTGGTGGCTGGGATCGTAAAAAGTATATGGGAACGGAAGTTCATGGTAAAACTCTTGGTATTGTAGGTTTAGGTAAAATTGGTACTGAATTAGCTAAAAGAATGATTGCTTTCGGGATGGATGTAATAGCATTTGATCCATTCTCTACACAAGAGCACGCTCAAGATATTGGAGTAAAGCTTGTTGATTTAGATGAAGTACTTGCTAACGCAGATTTCTTATCTGTTCACACTCCGCTTACTGAAAAAACGAAAGGCCTTGTTTCACTAAAGAATGCTGCAAAGCTTAAAAAAGGCATCCGTTTGGTAAACTGTGCACGTGGCGGTATTTACGAAGAAGCCGACTTATTGCAATTAATTGAAGATGGAATTGTAGGTGGCGTTGCGCTTGACGTTTACACTCAAGAACCTCCTAGCGAAGAACTATACAAAACTCTTAGCCATCCTCAAATCATTTGTACACCTCACCTTGGTGCATCTACTGAAGAAGCGCAAGAGAAAGTGGCTGAGCAGATTGCAGCACAGATGTCGGATGCTCTTGAGCAAAAGAATTACAAAGGTAGCTTAAATGGTAAATCTATCTCGCTAATCACAAATAAAGAAGTTCAACCATACCTTGAACTTGCTGAAAAATTGGGAACTGTTGCGGTACAATTAGCATCAGAGCATACTCAAAGTTTAGAATTTGAATACAGTGGAGATTGCATCAAATATTCAGATGTATTGACAGACGGTATTTTAAAAGGAATGTTGTCTCAGTATGTAGACGAGTCTGTTAACTTGATTAACGCTCGTGTTTATGCAGATGCTCGTGGTATCGATATCAGAGAAGTTACCAACAACAAAACTAAAACTTACAAAGATCTTATTACTATTCGTTTTGCTAAAGGTGCAGAATATGGTAGTATTTCGGCAGTAATCTTCGGTGATGGTGATTATAGAATTGTTGAAATCGACAATTATGCAATTGAACTTCGCTTAGAAGGTGACATCATTCTTTATAAGAACGTTGATAAACCAGGTATGCTAGCTTCGGTAAGTGGTGCTCTTGCTAAACAAGACATTAACATCGCAGCGTTAAGTTTAGGTCGCTCTGAAAAGGGATCTCTTGCAATTACTGCTGTTTCCGTGGATAAGAAAATGGAAACAAACGAGAAAGAAGCTATTGAAGCTTTAGATGGAATTAAAAGCACACGCTACATCAGCTTCTCTTAATAATTATAATTTAGCCGAACGCTCCATTTCGGTAGCGTTCGGCTAGATTTTCTTCATTTATCCGCTTATAATGGGCAATTAACTGTGCATCTTTTGACGCAATAGTCATTTCTCTTTTCCCAACAGTACCAGGAACTCGCGCTACTTTCCACCCAGCTACAGCCATTGCCCCTCTAGCTTTTGAAGCAGAACAATAGGTAGCTAGAACTGCTTTATCAGAAGATAAGTCGCTAAGTTTAATAAAAGTATCGGGCGTCCAAAGTTCAGCATTTACACCGAGCGAAAAAGGATCGTGGAATATAAAATCGGCACCTAGTGGCGCATGCTCGAACTCTGCAAACAAACCTATAAACAGATGGAGCTTTACTGGAAGATGAGTGAAGGGCTGAATAATGTTTAGCCCAGGTTTTAAGTCTCTAAAAATAAAAGAGAGACTTGGAGCTAGCGCTGAATTATTTAAAGCTTGAGCGTAATTAAGGGTACTAACAGTTTGCTTACTAAGTGGGAATGCCTCAACACTATAAAAATCGAGTGGTTCATTTGAGTTAGATAAAAGGTAATAATGTAACGCTAGAAGAAAATTGAGGCCTGTTCCAAAACCAACTTCAAATATCTTAACTGGAGCGTTGTTTTTAATCGAATTGTAAGCTCCAGACATTTTAAAATAAACGTGCTCACTTTCAGTAATTGCGCCACCTATGTTATGATAATATTGATTAGCAGTACTTGAAAAAAGTGTAGAAGACCCATCTTTAGATAGGTGATGCTCTGGTTGCTTAGCCATTCTTTTTAACAACTATAGTTCCAAAGTTAGACTTAGCATGAATCTCAGTTCCTCCTGTACCAATAGTTCCATTAACTGAATTCTTAGTCTTATTACCTCTAAATTTTAAATCTTTCCCTATTTCAACAGTTGTTGCTTTAAGGGCTAGGTCTGCATTAGCAGAGGAAGGGAGCTCGATAAGAATTGTGCCCGCGCCTGTGTTAGCACTGATGTCTTTAAATGAATTAACCAAGCTAATTTCTATATTTCCGCCACCAGTTTCTGCGTTGAGAGGCCCCGTTACTTTTAAAGCTTCAATATTTCCACCAGATGTTCGCATTAAAAGCTCACCTTTAAACTGGTCTGCTTTTAAATGTCCTCCCAACGATTCAATAATAAAATCACCCGAAGAGTTTCGTACTTCTATATGTCCACCTTCAGTAGTGGCTTTTACATCACCTTTTAAGTCAACTAAAGAAATGTGTCCACCTAAAGTTTTATAAATTTGGTCGCCCTGAATATTGGTTGAATTAATATGTCCAGCTTTTGTAACACTATAAATTTCCATGTGCTTAGGAATAGTGAGAATCGCTTGTAAATCAAAATTGCTATCAAGTTCGCCACTATCAGTTTCAAGTGTAAACACAGCGGCATCACCATCAAGATTAGTTCTAGTTGAGATGATAGAAGATATCTCATTTGCCGATGTAATTTGTCCAGAAGCTTGAACTGTTAGACTTGCTTCGGAATCGTTTGAACCAACAATTGTAATTGAACCAAAAGGAATGCTAAGTGTTGTTTTGGTAAGTTTGGATGCATCAAATTTCTTAACATAAGCATACACTCCTGGCGAAACAGCTTCCCACTCGCCTTGCTTAATATCATATTTCCGGTTGACAACAATCACACCATCTTTCACATCAATGCTTAAGTCTGCGCTGTCAATATCAAATTCTGAAATTGCTGAGTTGATCTCTTTTAAAAACTCTTCCTTAAATTCGTTTGGCATTAAGCGCGCCAATTTCTCTAACGACTTAAGACTCTCTAAGCTTTTAAGCTCGGCGATTTTTTGAAGCTCTTCCGCATTTTCTAAATGTTTTAAATCAATAATATGTACACTAGGCGGGTGTGGGGGCTTTGGAGGGTTGGGAGTAGATGAAGTGTGAACATCATAACTCTCATCTTGCCTATTGGAAGTAACATATATTGCTACTACGAACAGTAGGATACCAACAAAGACAATTTCCCAAGAAATTTTGCGCATAATAGATGTTTTTAAAGACAGACAGGGTGTTGTTACGGTACAAATAAAGTTAAGTTACACAATAGAATAATTAGCTGTATTTTCAGCGAAAGACAAGTTCTAATAAATTAATTATGAGCATAAGTTTACAAATTGTAGAACTCGCGAAATCTTATTTTAGTGAGATGGTTGAAACCCGCCGTTATCTACATCAGCATCCAGAGGTGAGCTATAAAGAGTTTGAAACGACCAAATATATAAAGTCGGAACTTGACAAGCTGGGCATTGATTACGAAAGCCCATTAGAAACCGGTTGTGTAGGAATTTTAAAAGGCGGAATTGAATCGGAGCGAGTGATTGCTTTACGTGCGGATATTGACGCATTGGCAATGGATGAATTGGGTGATTTTAAGAAAGATTTTTGTTCTCAGAATATAGGGGCTGCCCATTGTTGCGGACATGACGCACATACTGCGAATCTGCTAGGAGTAGCTAGAATCTTAATGCAGTTAAAAGATCAAATCGAAGGTACAGTATTGCTAATATTTCAGCCAGGCGAAGAGAAATTACCCGGCGGGGGAAAGTTATTATGCCAAACAGGATTTTTACAAGAAAGGAAAGTATCAGCCATTTATGGCCTACATACTTCTCCCACTCATAAACCAGGAACTGTGGCAACAAAAGTGGGGCCAATAATGGGTAGTCCAGATGAAATTGAAATTGAGATAATTGGAAAAGGCGGTCATGCGGCGCGTGCTCATGAAGCTATAGATCCAATCGTGATGGCCGCTCAATTTATTAACGCTGCACAAACAGTAGTAAGTAGAAGTGTTGACCCAACAGAGCCTGCTGTTGTAACCATTGGTAGAATTGAAGGTGGTTCTGCACATAATATTATTCCTGAAAGTGTGAAGCTTTGGGGAACCGTTCGAACACTATCAAAAGAAACGGCAGATTTAATTGAACAACGATTAGAATCTCTTTTAAAAGGCATAACTGAAGGCTATGGAGGCTCTTATAAATATCTTTTTAATAAAGGGTATCCTGCAGTTACAAATTCAGAAAATGAAGCTCTAAAAGTTTTAGAAAACACCAGAAAGCTATTTGGTGAAGAAGCTGCTATTGAAATGGAGCGACCAATTATGGCAGGCGAAGATTTCGCGTTTTATCAACAACACTTTCCTGGGGCTTTCTTTTTTGTGGGAAGTGGTAGTGAGGATTCCGATTCAACTTATGTATGGCATCACCCTAAATACAATGTAGATGATCGATTTTTTGAAACTGCAGCTCCATTAATGGCTTCACTCGTATTTCAGGATTTGTAGGATGCTGAAAGTGCTGAGAAGAGTTGTTAGTAAATTACCAGGTAGCTCCACAATTTTTAAGTTTTATAGAAAAGCAAAATTTGGAATTTATTACGGCCTCTTTAAAGGAAAGGAATCTCTGTTTACAGATTACTACCGGATAAATAATTGGGGGGATCCTGAAAGTGGTTCTGGATATGGTTCTACAGTTTCGTATACCGAGCTTTTAAGAACGAGTTTACCCGCACTGTTTTATGAAATCGGTGCAAATAAGATTTTTGATGCTCCTTGTGGAGATATGAATTGGTTTAAACATATATTAAAAAAAGCGTCATTTGAATACATCGGTGCAGATATAGTTCAATCTCTTATTCTTGAGCACCAAAAGAATTTCACGAATGATAATATCTCATTTCTTCACTTAGATATTACCAATGAGCCTCTACCCAATGCCGATATTTGGCTCTGTAGAGATTGTTTAATTCATTTTTCGAACAAAGATATCAAAAGGGCACTTACTCAATTTATAGACAGTTCCATTCCGTATCTGCTAACAACTTCTTATACCGAGAGTACAGCCAATGCAAATATTTTAACCGGAGAGCATCGCTTTTTAAATCTAGAATTACCACCATTCAACTTCCCCAAACCAGACTTATACATTGACGATTGGATTGATGGTTTTGAGGTAAAAAAACTAGGTATGTGGCGAAAAGAAACTATCGTAGATCGAGTTATTAATCTAAGTTAAAAAATATGGCTAATTATTCTTTTTGGGAAGATGCTCTACATTCAAAAAAATACGATTTAGTTGTTGTTGGAGCAGGAATTACGGGGCAATCGACTGCCTATTTCTATAAAAAGGAATTTCCTGATGCAGATGTTCTCGTAATAGATAGAGGTTCTTTTCCAATTGGAGCAAGTACTAGAAATGCAGGCTTCGCATGTATAGGAACGATTGGCGAGCACCTTGCCGATTTGGAAATTGAAGCTGAGGCTGCGGTAAAGAATCGCATCAAATCTCGATATAATGGGTTATTGTTATTAAGGGGAATTCTTGGTGATGACGCAATAAATTACGAGCATTGTGGCAGTTGGGAGGTTTTTGACAACAAGGATGAATTCAAAAAATGCAGTACCCAAATTGATAAATTCAATGCGTGGATGGAAGAACTCCTCGGCGAGAATGAAATGTACAGCTCGGGGGAATACCAAGGACATCCAGCAATATTTAATAAAGTTGAAGGGATGCTTCATCCTGGTAAAATGATGCAGCGTTTACATGAGATGAATGTTCAATCTGGTGTCGAATTTAGATGGAACTCGCCAGTTAAGCGTATTGATGCTGATTTAGGGCGTGTTTTTGTTGAAGAAAGAAGTTCTTTTCATACAAATAAAATAGTAGTGGCAACCAATGCCTTTTCAGGAGCGTTGGTTGGTGAACATGTTATTAAGCCTGGGAGAGGATATGTCTTTATCACAAAACCTCTCAAAAATTCCCCATGGAAAGGGACCTTTCATTACAATAAAGGCTACGTGTATTTTAGAAACCTTGGTGAAGACAGATTGTTATTAGGAGGAGGAAGGAACGTAGATATTACTACGGAGGAGACAACGGAGTTTGGAGTAAATGAATCTATAAAAAAATATTTAGTAGAGTTCGCAAATACCGTAATAAAACTGCCGAAGAATTGGGAGATTGAAAGGGAGTGGTCTGGAATTATGGGATTTACAGAAACAAAATCTCCGCATATTAAACAAATTGGGGAACGAGGCTTACTTGTTGCAGGATTGAGTGGAATGGGTGTGGCTTTAGGAATGCAACTTGGTAAAACCGCTGCTTCAAAAGTAACAGGTTTTTAAGATTTCGACTCTGATAGAAATTCTTTGTAGAGCTCAATAAGTTCACTCATCATCATAGCTGTTGCACCCCAGAGTGGAACTTGGTGTACATCCCAAAATGGAACGTTATATTGAATATTTCTAAGGTTCCATTCCTCTCGAATATGATTTTTCTTTTCAATTAAATCTGAAAGTGGTACAGTGAAAATTTCTTCAACCTCGTTTGGGTTGGGAATGAATTTTTGCTCTTGTTCAATAAAACCCACGACAGGAATTACCATATTCCCAGAGTGATTTATATATAGCGGCGTTAAAACTCCCACAATATTAACAGATTCTTCAATAAGGCCAATTTCTTCCCTAGCTTCTCTTAAGGCAGTGGCTTCTATACTTTCATCACCTTCACGTCCACCTCCAGGAAAACTGATTTGCCCACCGTGTTTAATACCAGCTGTCCTAAGTGTGAAAACCACTTCCATTTGTCCATTCCAAGCAATGATAGGAACCAAAACGCTACTATTCCTGAAATCATTGGTTTTTGGATCGTAATTTAACTTTGATGTAGAACTTTTAGATGGGCGTGGTTGCATGATATTCTGAGCCTCTTTACCTGGCAGGGGATGTTTCAACCGAAACTCAAGAAAATCTTTAAAAGCCTTCATTGAATGGAGTAAGTGTGTTTATAATAAGAAAAAAGAAGTGAAAATAGTTCATTGCATGTGGCGGAAAGTACAAAGCCCTAAGCAGATTTTACAATAAGAGAATAGGGTAAATGGAAGTACTAGAAGAAAAAAGCTCACCTGTTTTTGAGATGAGCTTTTCATTTTTTAGAAGTTATTTAAACCGCATCTTCTTCTGTCTCATACATATCAATAGGAATGCATGAACAAATTAGATTACGGTCGCCAAAGGCGTCATCTACACGAGAAACACTTGGCCAAAATTTATTGAAACGAAGGCGGTCGAGAGGGAAAACTGCTTTTTCTCTTGAATAAGGACGGGTCCAATTTGCATCCATCACAACACGCATTGTATGTGGTGCGTTTTTTAGAACGTTTTCCTCCTTGCTAGATTTTCCTTCTTCTATTTCTCGGATTTCATTTCTAATTCCAATCATCGCATCGCAAAAGCGATCTAGCTCTTCTTTGGTTTCACTTTCCGTAGGCTCAATCATTAAAGTTCCAGCTACCGGAAAGCTCATCGTAGGAGCGTGGAAACCATAATCCATAAGTCGCTTAGCAACATCTACAGCTTCAATACCAGCTGATTGTTTAAAAGGACGTAAGTCGGCAATAAATTCATGAGCCGAACGTCCACTTTTACCAGTAAAAAGAATTGGATAGTGCTCTTTTAAACGATCTTTCAAATAATTGGCATTCAGAATAGCGTGACGGGTGGCATTCGTCAAACCTTCAATTCCCATCATGCGGATGTAAGCATAGGAAATAACCAAGATACTAGCGGAACCAAATGGAGCTGCCGAAATTGCTGAGATTCCTTGTTCTCCACCAGTTTTTACTACTGCATGGTTTGACAAAAAGGGTTCAAGATGACTCGCAACGCCGATTGGTCCCATTCCGGGACCGCCACCGCCATGAGGTATGCAGAAGGTTTTATGTAAGTTTAAATGGCAAACATCGGCCCCGATTTCACCTGGACTTGTTAAACCAACTTGAGCGTTCATATTAGCTCCATCCATGTAAACTTGGCCGCCATTCTGATGAATGATTTGACAGAATTCTTTTACTTTATGCTCAAAAACACCATGCGTTGATGGGTAAGTTATCATCAAAGCAGAAAGGCGGTCGCTATACTTCTCAGCTTTGGCTGCTAGATCATCGCTATCAATATTACCGTGTTTATCACAAGCTACTACTACTACTTCCATTCCCGCCATTACCGCACTCGCAGGATTTGTTCCGTGAGCCGAAGAGGGTATAAGCACGATGTTTCTATGAGAATCGCCACGGCTTACGTGATAAGCTCTAATAGTCATCAAACCAGCATATTCACCTTGTGCACCAGAATTTGGCTGAAGTGAAATAGCTTCAAAACCAGTAATTTCACAAAGCCATTCGTTTAGTTCATCAAAAAGTTGTGTGTAACCAGCAGCTTGTTCTTTTGGAACAAAGGGATGAATTTGCCCAAACTCTGGCCATGTTACTGGAATCATTTCTGCAGTTGCATTCAATTTCATGGTACAAGAGCCCAACGAAATCATAGAATGAACAAGAGACAAATCTTTATTTTCAAGCTGCTTCATATAACGGAGCATTTCGTGCTCTGTTTGATGCAAGTGGAAAACGGGATGCTCAAGAAATGTAGAAGTTCTTGTTAGCTCAGTAGGTAACTCCACGGCCACATTTTCAGAAGCTTTAAAGACATCAAAGCTACTTTCTTTACCCAAAGCTTTTGCAAAAATTGATAGTACTAAGGCTACATCGTCCAATTCTTTTGCTTCATCAAAAGAGATGCCAATTCGGCCATCATCAAAGTAACGGAAGTTAACTTCATGTGATTCAGCCAATGGTTTTATGATAGCTTTATCTGCAACCACAGTAATAGTATCAAAGAAGTTTTGAGAAGTAGCACTTATACCTAATTCATCGAGACCTTGTTTTGTAAGCTTTGTTAATCCATGGATTTTTGAAGCAATTTGAGTTAATCCCTTGGGGCCATGGTAAACACCGTACATTCCGGCCATTACAGCAAGAAGAACTTGAGCGGTACAAATATTAGAGGTTGCTTTCTCTCTACGAATATGCTGTTCTCTTGTTTGTAGGGCCATTCTATAAGCAGATCTACCTTCAGCATCTTGAGTAACCCCAATTATACGTCCAGGGATTTGTCTCTTAAATTCTTCTTTTGTAGCAAAATATGCAGCATGAGGTCCTCCATATCCCATCGGTACTCCAAATCGCTGAGTAGTTCCTACTACCACATCTGCACCCATTTCGCCAGGAGGAGTTAACAAAGTGAGACTAAGTAAATCTGCGGCAACTACAACATGAACATTATTATCATGAGCGATAGTAATCAGTTTAGTATAATCCTCAACTGATCCATCTGTTGCTGGATATTGTAATAAAATGCCATAAAGTTGAGGATCACTCACATCAACTTCGTGATGATTACCTACAACAACGTTTATGCCGATGGGCTCTGCTCGCGTTTGTAAGATATCAATTGTTTGAGGATGGCAAAGATCACTCGCGAAAAACTTGATTGCTTCTTTTTTCTTTGCTCCTTTGCGTTGGCCTAGTAACATGCTCATAGCTTCTGCAGCTGCGGTTCCTTCATCTAATAAAGAAGCATTTGCGATTTCCATTCCTGATAAATCACTAACTAGGGTCTGGAAGTTGATGAGGGCTTCTAAACGGCCTTGTGCTATTTCAGCTTGATAAGGAGTATAAGCAGTGTACCAAGCTGGGTTTTCTAAAATATTACGTTTAATTACATTTGGAACCTGAGTACCATAATAACCCATCCCAATAAAGGACTTATAAATCTTATTTTTGGAAGCTAATTTATGAAACTCTTCTAGAAAATCGACCTCACTAAGTGCCCTAGGAAGATTTAATGGACCATTTAATCGAATACCTTGTGGGATGGTTTCATCAATAAGCTGGTCTAAATCTTCAGCTTTAATAACATCGAGCATTTCGTTAACTGCAGAGGTGTCGTTTCCGTTATGGCGGTGAGCGAAAACTTCTTTTCCAAAATTGATATTCATCAAAGTTTAATCCTAAAGGTTAGTATGTATATTTGGTTAGATGAGTACTTAAGCGAGTGGAAAAAGTGCTTTTAAAATTTTTAAAATACATTTAGTAAAATAGTGAAAATAGAATTTAAATAAGAGTAAAATCGTGTTTCAAAAATTCTGTTTCTGATTTTTTTTCGCTTTATTGGAGGGTTATAACAAGTAAGATGAAATTAATAGATATTTTTCTAAATCAGCTTACTCGTAATTGAGGATAGAAAGCGATTATAACTTATAATTGTAAGCAATAGAATGGGGTGTTATAACCTATTGCTGAGGTATTAATTAATGTATAAAAAACCAAAAACCAACTACTATGAAAACAAAGAATAAAAGTTCAATATTAACCCTTTTAGCCTTGTTTGGGATACTTTTTGTCAGTTCAGAAGTAATTGCTCAGGAGCTAAAAATTGTTGTTTCGCCAAACCCAATTAATTTAAATGTTGGCGAAGAGTTACAAATTAAAGGAACTGTAGTTGACGCAAATGGAAAAGCGTTACCTGACACGGTAATGTTCTTTACTCGTGCGAGAAAAGCTCTTTCTGTAACAAGAGAAGGAATGATTAAAGCTGTTAAGCCAGGCGTATATAGTGTAACAGCAATGAATATTGCAGAGCGTGAAGCTCGTATCCGTACAAGTTTTGAAGTAAATGTGGCTTTCCCGCCTATCGCAAAAGTTGAAATTAAAGGCGTTCCAAATAATATTTACTCCAAGACTACATCAGAGTTAGAAATTGTTATTACTGATGAAGCTGGTCTAGTAAGAGAGAATCCAGACGTAAAATATTCTAGCTCAAATAACGATGTAGTTACTTTTGAGCATGGTAAATTGATGGCTAAAAAAACAGGTAAATTTACAATTACGGCACAGTCAGAAAGCAAGAAAGCGACCTTTAAAGGGGAAGTAAAAGAAAATCCTACTGCAAATGTAGAAATTGCCAATAAAAAAACTGTTGCCCGAACAGGTGATGTGATTAATTTTGACGCTAAAGTTATGGATCGCAAAGGTGCAGAACTTACTGATGTTCCATTGGTTTATTCTTTTGTTGCACAACCTGATGATGCTCTAGGAAACGCAGCTCCTGGTCAGGTTTCTCAAAATGGAAAGTTTGTAGCTAACAAGGCAGGCTTATTTACATTAATGGTAAAAGCAGGAGGAGTGTTTGCAGAGCAAATTATTCGTGTTGAACCTAGAAATGTAGAGAAAGATGTTGAGTATGTTGGTAGAGGTGCTGTATTAGATATTCATACTTCTGACCTTTGGATTTGGGAAGGTGTAGACGGACGTGATTACGCTGTAACTGGAACTTGGGGTGCTAATGGTGATGCATACTTCTGGGACGTAACTGATCCAGCAAATATTGTAGGTATAGATACCGTTCATGTAGATGCTAGAACTGTAAATGATGTGAAAGTATCGGAAGATGGAAGAGTTGCTGTTTTAACTCGTGAAGGTGCATCAGATCGTAAGAACGGGATTGTGCTTTTGGATGTATCAAATCCAAGAAACGTAACAGTATTATCAGAGTATAACGAAGGCTTAACTGGTGGTGTTCATAATGCATTCATCTACAAAAACCATGTGTATGCTGTGAATAATGGTCGCCGTTATGATATTATAAATATCGATGACCCAAAAAACCCAAAAACAGTTAGTCGCTTTGAATTGGAAACTGAAGGGCATTCTATTCATGATGTTTGGATTGAAGACGGTATTGCGTATTCATCTAACTGGAGTGATGGTGTTGTTGCGGTAGATATCGGAAGCAACACAAGCGCTGATATGCCAGGTGCTGGTGGATCACCAGAAAATCCAGTGCAACTTGGTAGCTATTCTTACCCAAGTGGCTGGAATCATGCTGCGTTTCCATTCAAAAGTAAATCAACTGGCGACTTCTATATTGCTGCTGGTGATGAATCTTTCCCATTTGGACTACCTTCTAGAACAAACCCAGTTGGTGCGCGTGGTTGGATCCACTTTGTTAAATTTGATGGTTGGGATTCTCCCGATGAAGTTGCTCGTTACCAAGTTCCTGAAGCTGGAACCCATAACTTTTGGATTGTAGATGACATTATGTTTGTTGCTTATTATAACGCAGGTGTAAGGATTGTTGATATTTCCGGCGAATTGATGGGTAATTTATACGATCAAGGCAGAGAAATTGCTAGGTTCGAACCTAATGATCCTGATGCAATTGTTCCTAATGCACCCTTTACTTGGGGGCCTCAGCCTTACAAAGGCCACATCTTTATTTCAGATTGGAACTCAGGCCTTTGGGCAATTAAGTTAGTTGATAAACCAGTAACTGGAACTAATTAAAACTATATAGAATAATGAAGAAACTCTTCACACTATTATTACTATTCATCATTCCGGTTGTCGCAAAATCACAAGACTACTATGTTTATGTAACTGCCGAGTCTGATGATCAAATCCATCTCATTCACTTTAATGCCCAAACGGGCATGGGTGAGTTGGCCAAAACAATCGAAGTTGGTCGTTATCCAGCAGAGAATGAAGGTCCACACGGGATAAATGTTTCTCCAGATGGTAAGTATGTGTATGTGTCAATTGCACATGGAATCCCGTATGGTTTCCTCCAAAAGCTTGACGCAGAAACAGGTGAGCTTATTGCAGAAGCACCTCTTGGGATGTTTCCTGCTAGTATGGAAGTTTCTTCGATAACAGGTTTCTTGTATATCGTTAATTTTAATTTACATGGTGATATGGTACCTAGTACTGTATCTGTTGTGGATCCTGAATTAATGGAGACAATTACTGAAATTCCAACAGGCATTATGCCACATGGCTCTCGGATTAGCTCTGATGGGAAATGGCAATATCATGTTTCTATGATGACCGATGAACTGATTGTAATAAATACTATTACAATGGAAGTTCAGCGTAGGTTGGACTTGGTTGAAGGTGCAGCTGAAAAACCAAAAATGGCAGATCATTCTGGGCATGATATGTCGGGGATGAATCATGAGATGTCTGAAGGTATGACGATGCATAAAACCATTGTAAAACCAACTTGGGCAGATCCGCATCCAAGTAAACCTCTTGTTTACATAGCGGGTAATGGCTCCAACGAAATTCTTGAAGTCAATACTAATTCTTGGGCTATAACCAAGCGTTTTAAATCTGGCAAAGCTCCATATAACCTAGAGGTTTCACCAAATGGCAAACTATTAGTAGTAAGCTATAAAGGTGAAGCAAAAAGTGGTGTATGGAACTTAGAAACAGGTAAAGAACTTGCAAGAATTGAGAATAGCAGGAGAATTACACATGGTGTAGCTATATCAAACGACAGTAAATTTGCGTTTATGTCGGTTGAGGGAGTTGCAGGTGAGCCGGGGTCTGTTGATATAATAGACCTAGAAAGCTTAAAAAGAGTTGCTGTTGTAGAAACAGGAAAACAAGCTGGTGGAATTATCTTCTGGAAACAGAATTAATAACTCCGAAGCAATGATATAATATGAGTGGCTCGGTTACCTTTTTTTTCAAGGTTCCGAGCCATTTTTGTATCAACGGCTGTAAGTTCGTAACCTAATTTTGATGCCATACCCACAATAACGGGTTCTAATCTATCATTATCAGTATTGAAACGGACAAAAGCAGATCCTGTACGTAAGTCGATTTTTTTAATAGACCGCCCCAACATATCAGCGCAACGTTCAATGTCCTCAATGGTATAACTATGCTCCTGAGGAATAGCCTTGGGTTTAAAAGACTTATTAGTAACACTTACAGAAGTTATTTTATCTGTTTTAGCATCGGTCTGTAGCCATTCTAAGCTGTGATCTAACTCTTGGATAGTATATTCTAAATAAGAAGGGAATTTGCTTTCAATAAAAAATTCAAAATCTGCGGCCCATACGGCACTAACTTGTGCCATATCAATATCAAACCAAACAGATTGCTCTTCAATAGAAAAGATAAGTTCCTCGCTTCCCGGTCTATTATTAACTTTAGAAAGTAAAACGTCAGCTATATCAATGGCATCTAGTATATCTTCATTACTAACAGTTATAAGAAGCCTTGGCTGGTCTTCTTCTGGAGTAAGAAAATCGGGAGCCTTGTTAAGTAGACTAGTTTTAACCTGCTTAATATTAATAAGTATCCTTACGGCACCTTCTTTCAACGGTTTTTCAAAAACTTCCAATAGCTCACTCATTAATCTATAACTACTTAACTAGGTAATAGGATTAAGTTAACGCAAATAAAACAATAGTTTTATAAACGATGATTTTATAATAACATTATAAATGTTTAGTCTTAGCTAATTTTTTATTAAGTTTAAGTTAAAAATAATACACAAAGTAATATGTTTCTACCAACTTGGTTTTATGATATGGGCCCAATTGCGCAAGCTTTGAGTGGCGGTTTATTCACGTGGGGAGTTACAGCATTAGGTGCGGCTCTAGTATTCTTCACTAAAAAAGTTAACTACACCATGCTTGATAGTATGATGGGATTTGCAGCAGGTGTTATGATTGCCGCGAGTGTGTGGTCGCTTTTAATCCCATCCATTGATATGGCTGAAGCTCAGGGAGTACTTTCTTGGCTTCCTGCAGTAATTGGATTTTTAGGAGGAGGGCTATTTTTACGAGTTTGTGATCACTTTTTGCCACATTTACATCCTGGTTTGTCTGAGGCTGAAGGAGTGCCGACAAGCTGGCGACGTTCCACACTCTTAGTTCTAGCGATAACATTACATAATATTCCAGAAGGACTTGCTGTTGGTGTTCTGTTTGGTGCTGCTGCGTCTGGCGTTGATCCTACAGGTACAGCGACTGTTGCAGCAGCAATTGCCTTGGCTATTGGAATTGGAATACAGAATTTCCCAGAAGGATTAGCTGTATCTATGCCATTGAGAAGAGAAGGAATGAGCAGAGGGAAAAGTTTTTGGTACGGCCAATTATCGGGCATAGTTGAACCTGTTTCAGCAGTAATTGGTGCAGCGGCAGTAATTTTTATTCAGCCTATGTTACCTTATGCATTGGCCTTCGCAGCTGGTGCCATGATATATGTAGTTGTAGAAGAGCTAATTCCAGAAAGCCAACAGCATGGGAATACTGATATTGCAACTCTTGGAACAATGGTTGGTTTTGCTGTGATGATGGTTCTAGATGTAGCGCTTGGATAAGATAGAGTCATCAGAATAAATAAATATTCAATCCGATTAAATATTGTTTTCGTAATAAGGATAGAACACAAATTCTATCCTATTATGTCTAATACATTACTTATTGTTGAAGAGAGTTATATTTTTTCTATGATACTCGAGAAAATGGCCGCTAAGCTTGGTTTCAATACTGTTGGCGTTGCCAATAATGAAAGCAAAGCTCTAGTTCTTGCAAAAAAGCATAATCCAGATTTAATATTTTTGGGTTTGAACATGAGTGGAAATGACAGTAAAGGTCTTATCGATTCTATTAGAAGTACTACAACTTCGAAAATGGTTTTTATAGCCAGCAGTTTTAATAGTACTGCTAACGTAAACCTACTAGAGGAAGAAAGTTATATTATTACAAAACCTTTTATGCTGGATGAGTTACAAACGGTTGCTAGAAATGCTCTTGGTCTAAAGGTATTTATAAAAGAAAAACCGTTAGAGTTACACTAAGTTTTGTTTAGTATCCAACCTAACGTGGCTTGAATATCGGCTAAATCAAGATCTTTGACTTTAAAAGGAATACCCTTTGCCCCTGAGGCTGCTGTAACAGTAATACTTGCAAGGTTTTTACGAGCTTGTAGTGGATTAATTTGTCGATCGACAACCTGGACTCTATTTCGTTTTATAAAAGCGGTAACTCGAGCAAGTGCCCTATAGCGTAAAGTTATCAATCCATTGTGCGTTGAAATTCCAGTGTCTCTAAATTGAAGCCAGCCTAAATAAGTTAGAAGAGGGGAGAGGAATACAATGCTCCAACCGTAATCAAAAGCATACCAAGAAAATGGAAGGGCTAGAATTAATAAGTAATTTGGGCGGCGTAAGAATTTAACAAGCGCACGGTTTGGTGGCTTTATATCCAACTCATGATGATGATACTCACTTAGGAAGCGTTCAAAGAATATACTAACCTCTTTTTTGGAGATATAAGGGACGAGCATTATCGACTTTTCATTTTCCTTCACCTCAAACCCCGCACTTTCAACATAAAGCATTCCGTAACCAAGGGGTTGGCGAAGAACTCCTTCTACGAATCGAATTGCCTGAATCCTATTAAAAGGAATTGTGATGTGTTTTTTTTCAATTAAACCTGAAGTAAGAATTAACTCTTTATCTGTTTTCTCAACCTTGAAGTCTGAATATTTAAGAACTACACCTAGAAATGAAAGTGACCAAGAAATCACTAATATAAGAACCGCAATTGCAATAATGAGTGTTACGTTGTTTAGCCCAGGAAGGTGGTTTAATAGATAATCAAGATTCTCTTCGTTAATAAAAGAGTCGAGTTGGCCTGAAGTTGCCCCAAGGATGGAAGCAATAAGCCCAAAGTTACCAGAAGTAAAACCAGCCATCATTAAATCTTTTTTAGATATTTGCCAAGAGTCGAGGACAGAGCTGGTATCTAAACTCTGATTCAGATTTTCATCAGCAATTACTGATTCTGATACTGCAGCATTTGTAGGGGCACGCAACTCGCTAATTAAGTGGTTTGCTTCAGACTTTGAGATAGCATGTATAGTTGCACTTTCGGTTCCACTACCAGCCGTTTTAACTTCAACTTTTACCAAACCAAAAACGCGTTGTACAATCCCTTCGGTTACATCAATTACCTGGATCCTATCTTTAGATAGATAGAGATGTTTACGGACTATAATGCCTTTCTGAATTTGAAGTTCATCGCCATTAATTCGGTATCGAAATCTCCACCAGCTAAAGAATCCTGTAGCTAGGCTTAATATAAAAGTACTTATAAAAACATAGAAAAAAATACGGTTATCGTCACCACGGGTGCCCAAAAAGAATAGCACAACAAACGTAATAATGTTTTTCCTTAGGAGGGTAAAGAGTTGGTCAACTGCTGCTGCTGGATGTTGCCTCTTAAACTCAGACATCTTCCCGTACTTTTCTAACTAATTGGGAAATTTTATTTCGAACTTCCATTGCAGTTTCATCATCAAGTGCTGGGATTTCGTGCGTGGTAGCCGCTGTAGATACTTTAACTGAAGAAAGTCCCAATTTTCTATAAATAGGCCCTTGGCTTGTATCAACATGTTGAATCCTATTTATAGGGACAATGGTTCTTTTCTGGATAATAAAACCGCGTTGCAAATCAATTTCGTTCTCTGTAAGATCATATTTCCATCTTTTCCAACGCAAAGGAGGAAAAACAAATACAGTTACTATATACAGGATTATCGCGGGCACAGTAGCTGATATGATGATGACTGAGCCAAATGACTCCATATAGGCTACGAAAATCACAATTGCAGGTGCGATGAACCAAACCAAGCCATAAATGGAAGCGGTAATTTTCCACGCTTTAATGGCTTTTTTATTAATCCTTGTCTCTGGAGCTAGATTCATAGCAGTTTATTCTTCAGTGGGTTCAATATAAGGAGCTGTTTCTTCTTTTACGGTAAACATAAGAACTAATCCTATAACGAGCATAATCAGGATGGCCGACATACCTATGCGCTGGCTTCCAAACTTGAGGGTGAAAAACCCTACTAAAAATGGGCCGATAAAAGAAGTCACTTTTCCAGAAAGGGCGAGTAAGCCAAACATTTGGTTTGTTAATTCTGGTGGGGAAAGCCTACCCATAAAAGAACGGCTGGCAGCTTGAATTGGGCCTACAAAAATGCCCAAGAATAGCCCCCAAATAATAAACCAAAATATACTTTTAACAATAATTAAAGCAACTAATGGCAATAAGAGTCCAATGATTGAAAGGATGATAGTAAATTTACTGCCAGAAATATCATCGAGCCACGCAAATGCAAATGCACCAAGCCCCGCGGTAATATTAAGCCCTATACCAAACATTAGAATCTGTTCCTCATCCATATCGAAAGTACCAGCTGCGTAAACACCTCCAAGTGCGAAAATGGTTACAATTCCGTCGTTATAAAACATCCGCGCTATTAAAAACCGGACGATGTTCTTTAGCTTACGGACATGCTTTATTGAGTCTCTAATTTGAGCAAAGCCATGTTTAACTGATGAGGGAATTGACTTTTTTGTGGATGGTGTGTCTTTAGTCATAAAGAATAAAGGAAGACTAAATAACGCATACCAAACGGCAGTAAGAAGAAAGGTAGCGCGAACGGGCTCAGAGGAGGCTTTATCTAAACCGAGCCATAATCCGTCTGTTTGAATGAATGCGAACAGTGCAACTAACAAGCAAGCTAGGCCGCCAGCATAGCCAAGTCCCCACCCCCAGCCGCTCCATCGGCCAAGTTTCTCTGGAGGCACTAAATCGGGAAGCATAGCGCTATAAAACATAAAAGCGAATTCGGCTCCAATAGTGGCTAAAAACCCCATAGAAAGCGCGAACCAAACAGAATCGATACCTGGCTTAGCGTACCAAAGTAACGCACAGGCAACGATACAAATAACTGTGAAGGATGCAATCCATGGTTTTCTCCTTCCCGCTTGATCGGCAATTGCCCCAAAAATTGGGGCACCAATGGCAATGACAATACCAGCTAAGCTTATCATATTCCCCCATTGAGCGGTGCCAATTTCTACATTAGCGGCAATGGCTTTAGTAAAGTAAGCTGCAAAAATAAAGGTTTGTATAATTACAAAATAAGAACTGTTTGCCCAATCATATAAAGCCCATGCAAAAAGCCCTTTAGAGGAAGGCTTGGTTACCCCGACATTGTTTTCTTTGGTCATCTTAATTTTTCGGTTTCTGTTATCCCAATATTGATGAATATCGGTTTAGAAATTGCAAATGCAAAACGCTATTTAGCAATACACAGATTTTAATTCAGATAATTACCCTAGTATCTAAATAAAAATAGCCTGTATTCTTAATGTAGAATACAGGCTAAAGAAATTAGATGAATTTGGAAAGTGAAATTATTTCATCAGAAGCATTTTTTTAGCTACTACTTGAGTTGCAGTACTGAGCTTGTAAATATAAACTCCACTTGCTAAACCAGAGGCATCAAATGTAACGGTATGCGAACCAGCACTTTTAACTCCGTTAAATACGGTTTCTACCTTGCGGCCTAGCATATCAAACACTTCTAACCTAACCTCGGTTTTGGCTGGTAATGCAAAACGGATATTGGTAGAAGGATTAAACGGGTTTGGATAGTTTTGGTCTAGCGAAAGTGTATTAGGTGTGTCATTAGTAAACTCGTCTTCGCTACTAGTTGCGCCTTGAAAAGTAACCGCTTTAAGGTCGTCAAAAACGATAAACCCTTTATTAGGTTGGCCTACGGTATAAGTTAGTTGGAAGCTATCAAAGTAAACAGAGCCATCTATAACCCCATCACCATTAGCAAAGGCAACTACTTCGTCATCACCAAGGTCCCAAGTAACTAATTTCCAGCCAATCCAATCAACGGTTGTCCATGCACTAGCTTCAAGTTCGTTGTCGTTATCTCTAACCACGAAACGCATTTTATTACCATTTCCATCGCCGAATACATATGCTTGAAGTGTAAAGCCATCACTAAACTTAGGTGAAGATCTTTCTAAGTATTCACGAATTAGGTGGATGTCTTTAGCCGTTTCAAAACCGTAATTGAGACGCATTGCAGAGGTGCTACCAGAAAGTAAGTTGGTTATATCACCAGTAGATTCAAAGCTTGTGAAGTCTGATAAATACCCAGTAGTACTTCCACTTTGAGTTGGTTCCCACCAGTCAGTTAATCCACTTTCAAAATCATAAATGTCCGTGATAAATTTATGTTCTAAATCTCCAGAAGTGAAATTAGCTCTGCGCTCTACTTCAGTTACATTGCCTGTTAAGTCAGCAATACCTGGAGCGAGTACGGTAGTGAACGTAGTGTTTTTAGCTAGTGCTTGATTTGGGAAAAAAGTAATTACACTGCGTTCAAAGACATCATAAACCTTAACCGTTCCTGTAATGTTTTCTAAGCCAGTAGCTTCTAGGTGAATAGATTGATCGCTAATAGTACTATGATCTAATAATTCGTCAAAAGTAATATTAACTAAAGCAGTAGTTGTTAGGGTAGTCGTCTTAAAAGGATCAATTCCGACCACTTTTGGTGCAGTAATATCTGCAGGGCCTGTTTTGAAGTTCAAAGTAAAAGTACCACCAACTTCTCCGTCTTTATCACCGTCAAATTTAAGTGCACTTGGTGAGTCATCGGTAGGAGACTCGTCAATAGTGATAGTGTAATTTGTCTCAAATTCTAGATTTGAAGTAGTGATTCCAACTCTCTTACTACCTGCCCAAGAGAAATCGATTTCGGCTTCGGGTATAATAGAAATGGCACCTTCAACAGAAGCGCGATTCATATTTTTATTGAAGTAGATATAAATGAATTCACCTGGATTATGAGTAGTATCTCCTTCAACAGGAGTTGTACGATCTACAGCTGGCAAAAGATTGTTACGGATAGACGCATTTAAGTACGTCATGTCAGTAGATTTAATGTCTACCTGAAGTGTATCAGAATCATAATCTGCACCACTAATAATTACTTCTGCAGGACCAGGAGTTAAACCATCGATATAATAGAACCCATTTCTTAGTTGGTCGGGATCAGATGAGTATTGATTAAAAAGAGACTCAAAAGTGTCTGTGGTAACCGATTTACCTTGAACGGTGATAGTTGCACCATTTACAAAGAGTTCAGTATCAAGATCTTTAATTTCACCAGTTAAGATACCTTCCACAGGACGATCAACACCTAAGTACTCTAGAACCGACCAAAAAGCTGCACGTGCTTCTAATCGTTTGTAATCAGCATTCAGGTTTCTTTGTTGCTGATAAGGATTTGTATGGAAGCCACCTTCACTAAGTAAAGACGCCATGTTTGTTGTTCTATTTACATGAAGGTATGGCCATTTATTTGTGGAATTTGCTGGAAATCCTTGGTAAAAAGTACGATCGGCATAATTGCCACGAGCACTCATTTTAGCAGCGGCTGTCATGGTTGGAGAAAGAATGTCACCAAAGTCTTTACCGCCAGTAGGGTTTTTCTCAACAGTAACACCATTAGATCTCCAACCACCATACATCGTAAGAGTACTATGTGCGGTAGTACTTCCTGCATCACTGTGAATAGAGTAATAGAAATCTGGGTTTAAGCTATTAGCTAAAGAAGTACGTTGAGAAAGACTATAAAGCTGAGAATCGTTTGTCCTCAAAATATATGCTGTGTCAATGTCTGTTCTTTCCATTAATAGTCGTTGTAACTCTAAACCAACACGTAGAACTTTTTGTGGTTCAGAATAACCAAAAGCACCTTGGTTTTCAGTTTGGCTATGACCTGGGTCAATAAAAATAGTAAAGCCACTAAGCCCCGTTATTTCTTGTGCAATCAATGGAGATAAAAAGCTAGTGCCACTTAATAGAAAAGCTAGGCATGCTGTTTGTAGTAAAAGTCGTCTAGTAAATGTCATATCTGTATTATCGAGTAATTTCTAGAAGGTAAATGTTACCCTTGGTAGGTTCGTCAAAAATGATGCTGGTTCCATCAGGAGCCCAAGATGGGTTTAGTGCAATTAGAGAAGTTGAAGCAGTTAAATTGGTTATTTCATTTCCATCAACACTAAATGTATAGATGTCAGCTTCAGTAATGCTATGCCCGTCGTCCTTGATTTTATTGGCAACAACATATTTACTATCAGGTGACCAGCTTGGATGGTTAGCAGGACCAAGGTCGATTAACTGGCTTCCATCCACATTCATTACATATAAGTTTCCACCAAAAATTTCAAAGGCAAGTTTTTTGCCATCTGGGGACACTTGAAGATTTAAATAAGTAGCGTCTTCGAAAGGAGAGATGTTCTCAGTACTGTTATCAGGAATCATGCCTTTAGCTAGCTTATTTCTTTTTAATAGATAAAAAGACTGATCTGGAACCATTTTCTGCTTTTCAATATTGGTTTTTTTACCAGAATCAAAAGCTTCAACCTTTTCATCCGAAATAAGAACAACCTTTTCATCAAACTGTGCCCATTGTGGCATTGAGGTCATTCCTGAACGGAATTCAGAAAGCTGCATCTCCTCACCACTATCTTTATCGAAAAGCATTATAGCAGATTGCTTCCGTCTATTTACATACTCTGTTGCTCTAGTTAAAATAGTTTTCGAGTCAGAAGACCAAGAAAAAGCGTAACCAGCATTCTTGTTTGTGATCTGAGTTACCTTCGATCCACTTTTATCAGCAACCCAAATTCCTTGAAATTGGGTTGATGTAAATGCAAAAGAGCTTCCATCGGGTGCCCATACAGCATTTTGATAAAGCTGTCCATTACTAGGAACCAAGATTTTTGGCTCACTTGTTGCTTTAGGTTGTGCCTTTAAAGCAATTGGCATTTGGATGAAGGTAAAAAGGGCTGCAAATACAGCTAATTTTTTAAGTTTCATAAGTTAAGGTCGTATTAATCGGATTTATTCAAACATAGTGTAAAGAATATATCCGATTTAGTGTTAAAGATTAGCTTAGGAATGTGTAAAAAGGATTTACTGAGAAGGTATCCTAAAGTGATTTTGTAACAGAATGTAAAAATAAATTTGATGCTCATTCTCATTAATTTAATCAAAAAAGGGCTTTCTTATTCAGATTGTATCCATAATCCATATCTTACGCAACAATCCACCTAATTATTACATGCAAAAAGAAATACAGCTTAGAACTTCACCCGAGGTTGCCGCGCAATCAGATCAATTAGTTAATTATATTAGCAAGAGTGTTGGGTTACCACAAAACGAAATTCACCACGTTGAAATCATAAAACGCTCTATCGATGCTCGTCAACGTGAGATTAAAGTGAATCTCAAAGTTCGCATTTATCTTAATGAGGAATTTGTTGAAACGCCCATTTACTTACCCAACTACCCGAATGTAGCAAATGCAGAAGAAGTATTGATTGTTGGGGCAGGGCCTGCTGGACTTTTTGCAGCATTACGTTTAATTGAGGTGGGAAAGAAACCCGTTATTCTTGAGCGTGGAAAAAATGTGAAAGATCGGATTAAAGATTTAAAAGGAATTAATGTAGACCATATTGTTAATGAAGACTCTAACTATTGCTTTGGTGAAGGTGGTGCGGGTACATACTCAGATGGAAAATTATATACACGATCTAAAAAGCGTGGCGATGTAAATAGAATTCTAGAACTACTTGTTGGTTTTGGTGCGGTGAAAGAGATTATGGTTGAGGCTCACCCACACATTGGAACTAACAAGTTACCAGCTATTATTGCAAAGATGCGGGAATGTATTTTAGCGCATGGGGGAGAAATTCATTTTAATATGCGAGTAACTGATTTTTTGGTTAATGGTAATCAAATGGAGGGAGTGAAAGTTCAAGGTGGAGAAACTTTTAGAGCCAAAAATGTAATTTTAGCAACAGGACATTCAGCCAGAGATATTTTCGAATTACTTTACCAAAAAGGTATCGAAATTGAATTAAAGCCACTTTCTATTGGGGTACGTGTAGAACATTCTCAATCTTTAATCGATTCAATCCAATACAATTGTGATGACAGAGGTGAGTTCCTGCCACCTTCACCGTACAGCATTGTAAAACAAGTTAATGGACGTGGAGTGTATTCCTTTTGTATGTGTCCAGGAGGAGTAGTGGCACCTTGCGCCACAAAACCAGGAGAAATTGTAACTAATGGTTGGTCTTCATCGCGTAGAGCTCGATCAACAGCAAACTCTGGAATTGTTGTAGAACTTAAAGAGGCGGATTTCAAACCATTTGAAAAATTCGGGCCTTTGGCAGCTATGGAATTTCAAAAAGCGATTGAGCAAAAAGCATGGGAGTTGGGAGGCAAAACGCAGACAGCACCTGCTCAACGATTAGTAGATTTTCTGAATGGTAGAGTATCTACAGATTTACCAAAAACCTCGTACGCACCTGGAATTACTTCAGTAGAGTTAGGAAATGTGCTCCCTGATTTTATTCATAAAGCGCTAAAAGGTGGGTTTAATGCATTTGATTCATCTATGCGAGGCTATCTAACTAATGAAGCCGTAGTTCATGCTCCAGAAACAAGAACTTCATCACCTGTTCGGATTCCTAGAGATTATAAAACCCTAGAGCATATTCGTATAAAAGGATTATTTCCCTGCGGCGAAGGGGCTGGCTATGCAGGCGGAATTGTTTCTGCGGCTATTGATGGCGAAAAAGTAGCCAATGCGGTGGCATCAGCAAAGTGATTTTGGTATTTATTTAAGAACGGTTTTCTTATAAAATTTCTTTTAACTGCTCCATTTAAATTTGATGAAAGCAGTTAAAAGGGATAGGTTCAGACCATGAACACATTAAATATTACTTTACTAGAACCTTTTTTCTCGGGTTCACATCGCCAATGGGCTTTAGGCTTACAAAAACATTCTTCCCACAATATTAGCATTCTCAGTTTGCCAGGTCGACATTGGAAATGGAGAATGCATGGTGGAGCTATCTCGCTAGCAAAACAGTTTAATGAATTAGAACAAACTCCAGATTTGATATTGGCAACTTCGATGTTGGGCTTGAGTACATTTCTTTCGCTTACTAGAAAGAAGTCTTCGGCGATTCCTATTGCAATCTATTTCCATGAAAATCAGCTTACATATCCGTGGTCGCCCCAAGATAGAGACGTTAAAAATAAGCGTAATAACCATTATGCTTTTATCAATTACACAGCGGCATTGGCGGCAGATAAAGTATTTTTCAACTCAAATTATCATAGAGATTCATTTTTAGAGGCACTACCTAAGTTTCTATCTCAGTTTCCAGATAAAAGAGAAAAAGCAAATATTGAGCTAATAAAAGCTAAAAGTGAAGTACTTCATTTGGGCTTAGATTTACACCGATTTGATGATTTTATAGACTCAGAGAAAGAAAAAGAGCCACAGGCTGTAATTTTATGGAATCATAGATGGGAATATGATAAACGACCAAAAGCCTTTTTTAAAGCTCTAATTTCCCTGAAGGAAAAGGGAGTAAAGTTTAAGTTAGTGGTGCTTGGAGAACAGAATGATATGATTCCTCCTATTTTTGAAGAAGCAAGGGAAACGCTTCATACTGAAATTTTGCATTGGGGTTACGTTGATAGCTTTGAGGATTATGCGCGTTGGTTGTGGCGAGCCGATATCTTGCCAGTAACATCGAACCAAGATTTTTTTGGGGGAAGTGTAGTAGAAGCGATGTACTGTGATTGTTATCCAATTCTTCCGAATCGCCTTGCCTATCCTGAGCATATTCCCAAAGAGATTCAAAGAGATTATTTATACGAAGAAGGGGAACTCGTAATAATGCTAGAAACAGCCATCGAAAATGTAATGGCTGTTCGGCAAGTAGATTACCAATCGTTAGTCAAAAAATACGATTGGAAAGAGCAAATTGAAAAGTATGACCGCTATTTTTCAATAACGTAGTAAGCGCAGGTAGTAAGAAAATTTCGTAATACTGGAATTGCAGAAATTAAAGACAGCTGCATACGAGGTCTCAAACCAAACTTATATTTATAAATTGGGTTTAAAAAGAAGAACTGCTTCTTAACAATCGAGTAATGCTCATTTTTTACAATACGCTCAAATCGCTCGATGGTAATTCCTGTATCTTTAATTTCTTCCAGACCCGTAATCGTTGCCTCCGATTCGCCAAACATCTTCAAAATGCCTTTGTATGCTGAATAAGGAAGTAAATGAAAATAAGGCAGGTACATCAAAACTTTGCTTTTCGCAATTTGTTGGTGGCCACCAAAAGGCATCTGCCATGGCGGGAAACCAAAAAATACTTTTCCATTTGGAGCTAAAAAGTCGTGTAGTTTTTTGAAGAATTTTTCTTGTTCAGGAATATGCTCAATTACATCTTTGAGGATGATTAAGTCGAATTTATAACCGATATCTTTCTCAATATCAATGTCATAAATATTTTTAACTATGAAATTGATTTTACCTTCGGCTACTTCTTCAGCCATAAATTTTTTGGCAAGCTCAATACGGGTACTTTGTAGTTCAATGCCAGTACAGGTATCACCGCGTTCGGTAAAAGCTTTTAGCACGCCAGCCTCTGCACAACCTATCTCAAGCACTTTAATATTCTTGTCTAATACGTTGTTCTTCTCAAGAAAAGGAATAATATATTCTTTAGCTGTTCGGTATTGGTAGTCGAAGTAAAGAGGTTTATCAGAGTGAAATTCGTGCATGAAATAAATATCGGTGTTATATCGGCTGAGACGGGGTATTCTCTGTTAAAATTTAATCATCAAAAAGTAGCATAAAATATGCTAATCCAAACGAGCTATTTTAAATTCAATTTGTTGGTGCAATTACTTCAACCCAAAGGTCTTCAACTTCTTGTCTAGCCCAATCGTGGCGACGTAAAAAATGAAGGCTAGACTTTATACTAGGATCTTTTTTAAAGCAGTTTATATCGATGTTATAGCTTAGTTGCTCCCATCCATAATACTCCACTAAGTCTTCTACCATTTGTTTTAATTTAACACCGTGTAATGGGTTATTTGGTTGTTCTGTCATTGTTCAGCAATTGCTTTAAGCATTGGTAGAGCTACTTTCCACCCTTTCATTGTCTCAATATAACGATCTTGACCATTCTCAACATAGGCAAATCCTTTTTGAGTGATGACAAGATGAGTTTCTTCTTCATCTGGTATAATCTCAAAGGTAGCAACGAGATAATTTTCTAGGGTATCTTCAAGCCCACTTCCCGCTGGAAAAAGTGTGTATTCCAGAAGTTTATAAGGTTCGGAGCGAATAACTTCACCTTTTATAATGGTACTTTCTTTTCCGTTTTGAAGTATATAAAAATTTGATTTGCTACCAGGCTTCCAATTGCTGTTGCAGCGTGCCCCAAACATATACTGCTCAATTTTATCAGGGTTAGTTAGGGCATCCCAAATTTGTTCTGGAGTTGCTTGAATCGTGGTTTTTAGTTCAATTCTATTTTCCATGTATTATTGATACTTATTTTTAATTACCTCAATAGAAGAAATTATCATTTCCGTTAAGATTTCAACATCAATATCTGAGAGTTTCTTTATGTAGAAACAGGATTTTCCAACTTTGTACTTTCCGATCTTTTCTAATTGATCTTTGCACTTTGCAAACCCCGATATTATATAAATAGTGATACTCTGCTTCCGGTTCGAAAAACCGATTAAAGGCATATCACCTTCACGCCCAGATTCATATTTATAGTGGTAGCTTCCATAGCCAACAATACTAGTTCCCCACATTATAGGCTGTTCTCCAGTAATTTCTTTCATCAAGGTGTTTAGCGTTAAGCAGTCTGCTTTACGCTGTTCATTATCAATGTTCTCGAGATAATCTAGAGCCTTTAAAGTTGTAGGCTTTGTTTTATTATCTGCCATTCCCCTCAATTTTGACTATTTAAATTAGTTAAACAATTTTTCTAAATAATAAATTTTTCAAGCAAATAAAAAAAAGCATCTTTAAATAAAATTCAATCCTATTTATGACTCAATCATAAAATTGGTGATTTCTATACCTATAACTACATTAAAGACTAATACTCAATTAAAATAGAACTGCCTTGAAGAGAAATTTTACTAAGTATTTTGGTCCAAGCACCTTGGTTACAGCCGCTTTTATTGGCCCCGGAACTGTTACGGTATGCACACTAGCAGGCGTTAAATCAGGATATATGCTCTTGTGGGCACTGCTATTTTCGATGGTGGCTACTATAATTCTGCAAGAAATGTCGGCCAGATTAGGATTAATTACTCAAAAAGGATTTGGCGAAGCTATTAGAAGCGAGATAAAAAATCCCATATTCAAGATTGTAAGCACTTTATTAGTTCTAGGGGCGATTGTTATTGGAAATGCAGCATACGAAAGTGGAAACATTTCTGGCGCAGCAATTGGGTGGGAAGAAATGATAACTGGTCTAGATATTAGTATAAATGGAATTACACTTCGTATAGCTCCATTATTGATTGGCATTATTGCTTTCTGGCTCCTTTTTTCTGGAAATTTTAAACGGATTCAAAACTTCTTGGTAGGGTTAGTTGTAATTATGAGTTCGGTTTTCATAACCACAGCAATTATCATCAATCCAAGTATTAGTGATATCCTAAAAGGATTATTCATCCCTCAAGCAGATGCTGGGCAACTGCTCATGGTTATGGCATTGGTTGGCACAACAGTAGTTCCCTATAACTTGTTTCTTCATGCGGCTACAATTTCTGAAAAGTATAAGGACAGTAGCGAAATCCATGATCTTAGAATTGAGAATGCAGTTGCTATAGTATTGGGAGGTCTTATATCTATGGCAATTGTTATCACAAGCGCAGCAGCTTTTGGAGGAACGGGTGCCGATATAAATAATGCAGCAGACATGGCAAAGCAGTTAGAGCCTTTATTGGGAAGTTGGTCGGCAGAGTTTTTAGGAATTGGATTATTTGCGGCGGGAATTTCCTCAGCTATCACAGCACCTCTTGCCGCAGCTTATGCGGCTAATGGTATTCTTGGATGGAATGCAGATTTGAAAAACGCAAAGTTCAGAAGTGTTTGGATGGGTATTCTCTTTATTGGCGTTGTTTTTTCGATGATAGGTTTTAATCCTATACAGGTCATCCAATTTGCACAAGTTGCCAATGGTATCTTACTTCCATTTGTGGCCATATTCCTGCTTTATATTATGAATAGAACCGATTTGCTTGGAAGCTTTGCAAATACCCGCCTACAAAACTCACTTGGGATTTGTGTGATAGTAGTTGCACTAATAGTAGGTTTTAGAAGTTTAAACACTGTATTCCACTTTCTACAATGAAGAAAATAGATTTAAACTGCGATTTGGGTGAATGGAAAACAGAGGATGGTTTTGCTCGAGATGAAAAGATAATGCCATTTATTTCCTCATGTAATATTGCATGTGGTGGACATATAGGCGATGAATTCAGCATGAAAAAAACAATCGAGCTTGCGTTAAAACATAATGTGGCAATTGGAGCACATCCATCATTTCCTGATCGAGAAGGTTTTGGCCGCCGAATAATTCCCATGACTTCTGATGAACTGACACGAGTAATTAGAGAACAGCTATATAACTTCGGAATCATACTTAATGAAATGGGTGGCAAACTTCATCATATAAAACCACACGGGGCTCTGTATAATGCGGCTAGTGTTGATGACCAAATTGCAACTTCCATCCTAGAAGCAACTAAAGAACTTTGTCTCGAAACTTTGATTTATGGACAGTCAAGTTCCATTTTCGAAGATGTGATTTCATCAGGGAATTTAGAATTTGTAGCGGAGGTTTTTTCAGATAGAGCTTATGAAAACGATTTGAGTTTGAGAGACCGGAACTTAGAGGGAGCTGTTCTTCACTCAGAGAAAGAAGTTCTAGAACATGTTTACTCAATGGTGATAAATGGGAAAGTGAAAACTCATTCTGGCGATTTTCTGCCTATTAAAGCGGAAACCGTTTGCTTGCATAGTGATACGGAAGGTGCAACTGAATTAGCCGAAAAGATATGTTACTTTTTAAAAGAACATGGTGTCGAAATTGTTGCAGCTTAACAATAAAACTTGGGGTGTTACATCACTTGGGGAAAACTCCATTCTGTTAGAACTTCAAAATGATGAAGGGGAGACTCTTTCAACGGTTCATAATACGGTATTACTAATTGAGGGTGCCTTTTTTAAAAATTTGGTGGATGTAGTTCCCGCTTATAAATCAATTGCGCTAATATTTCGGAAGCCTATACATAATTTGGAGCAAGTAATTAGTCAACTTCAGGAACTTGCCCACCAATCAGCGAGAGAAATTCCCTCTAAAAAATTTACAGTTCCTGTTTGCTACAATCTCGGTTTAGACTGGGAAGAGGTAGAACGGGAAACAGGATTGCAACGGGGTGAAATTATCCGTCGGCACGTTTCTCAAACTTACACGGTAGCAATGATGGGCTTTATTCCAGGCTTTGTTTTTCTTGATGGATTAGACAAATCAATAAAATGCCCAAGAAAAAAATCGCCAAGAATGGCAATTCCTAAAGGCTCAATAGGGATTGGAGGTACGCAAACTGGAATATATTCGTTAGAAAGTCCCGGAGGGTGGCAAATTATTGGAAGAACACCGCTTTCATTCTTTGATGTACACCAAATACCTCCTTCAGCAATTCAACAAGGGGATAAGCTAGAGTTTCAGGAAATTTCGGAAGAAAAATTTAGAGAGCTTGAGGCGAGTGATGGGTAAACTTTCAGTGGTAGATGGAGGAATTTTTACGACCATTCAAGATGCTGGACGGCACGGGTTTAGGAAATATGGTGTCCCAACTTCTGGCGCGATGGACATAAAAGCATTTCAACTAGCAAACACCTTAGTTGGAAATCCTCAAAATCTACCCGCTTTAGAGTGTACGCTTAAAGGAGGTTGCTATAGATTTGAAACGTCAGCTACTGTAGCATTAACTGGTGCTGATATGCAGGCTACATTGAATGGAGAAACTGTTGAATTAGAGAAAGCTTTTAGTGTAAATCCGCAAGACATCCTACTGCTAGATTATGCTAAAAAAGGTTGTAGAGCATATATTGGAATTCGAGGTCTTTTCGATATTGAAAAAATCATGGATAGCTACTCTACCTATGTAGTGGGTGGTTTTGGAGGCTTTGATGGAAGAACGTTGAAGGCGGGTGATGAATTAAACTGGCTAAATCTAAATGTTGAGGCGAATGCACGATCACCGTTAAATCGAAAAAAACTAGATTATCCAAATAAGGTTAACGTTCAGGTTAGCACTGCACCTGAATGGAATTGGCTAGATGATGATTCGAAATCATATTTTTTGAACGAAGTGTTCAGTATAAGTTCGCAGAGTAACAGAATGGGAATTCGGTTGGCAGGAAAATCATTACATATTCCACAGAAGCATATGCTTTCTTCTGCGGTAATTCCAGGTATTATCCAGTTACCTTCTAGCGGACATCCTATTGTGCTAATGAACGACGGACAAACAATTGGAGGCTATCCAAGAATTGCCAAGGTTCTCGATAAAGACTTATGGAAACTAGCCCAGCTTAAGCCAAGGGATGAGGTCACTTTTGAATTGAATATTGACGATTAATCAGAGAAAAAATAAAATGATTAACTGTGATTTAGCTCAAATGATTTTGGTGAAATTATCCGTCAATAAATTAAATAAGAGCTTTATAGGCACTAAATAAAGGTTGTATTAATACTGAAACAATGCATTAATAATTTATTAATACGACCCAAACCAAAGCTAATTTTTAGATAATATTTTCTTAACGCAGTTTCCGTTTTTTTTACTCGAAGTAAAATAATACGGATACAAAGAGTGAAAATTTTATCATTAGTAAACTTTTGTTTGTTGTTTAGCCTCTTCTCGGCAACAGCAAATGCTCAAGACGGCAAGATTTCTGGAGTAGTTACAGAAACAGAAACAGGGGAGCCTCTAGCAGGAATAACGGTATATGTAGAAAGTATACAAAAAGGAGTTAGTACCGATGGCGAAGGTCGTTATGTACTTCTGAGTGTACCTGCTGGAATATATGAGATGCGATTCTCATTTATTGGGTTTTCTGCACAAACTATAGAGCACGTAGAAGTAAACACTGGCCAAACAACTTCTATAAATGTTTCTATGGCTTCGGAAGTTTTTCAGGGCGAAGAACTTATCATTAGAGCCGAAAAGCCCATCGTAAAAGTTGACCAGACTTCATCGGTTTCCATTCTTTCAAAAGAAACAATCGATGCCCTCCCTGTTCTGGAAGTAAGTGATTTGGTGAAATTTCAACCGGGTGTGGTTGCAACGGATGGCGGATTTAGCTTTAGAGGAGGTCGAACTCGTGAGGTCGCTTATATAGTAGATGGAATTCCTGTTCAGGATATCTATTCGCAATCAGGTGGTAATACCATTGATGTTGAAATAGGTTCTGTACAAGAACTGCAAGTGTTAACAGGAACCTTCGATGCTGAAGTTGGGGGGGCGCAGTCTGGTGTAGTAAATGTAACTACACGCGACCCATCTCAGAAACTGGAAACAAGCTTCCAGTTTAGAACGGGAGGCTACTACTCTGGAGGTGATGATTTATTCCTTCAAGGAAATATACTAGACCCAGCTCAAACCAAAGATTTATCGATTACGCTAAGCGGTCCTATTGGTAGAAATTCTGAGAAATTAGGCTTCTTCCTAAATACCCGATACGAAGATCGAGAAGGTTATTTAAAAGGACGGAATATTTTTTCTGTTTCTGATGGGCAAAAAATTGATGCCTACCAATTTTGGTATAGAAATGTATATGCACCAGATAATGCACAGCTCATTGCTCTAGATACAGCTAAAACTCCATCAGGGGAGAAAATATTAGATAGCAATGGAGAAGCAATTACATTTGCTAGTGGTGACGGCAAAGTGGTGGCAATGGATTGGCGTAAATCGCTATCTGTAAATCCAAAGTTTGTTTATAGACCATCTACGCGAACGAAGCTTACATATAGTGCTATTTATAATAGTAGCGAAGGTCAAGGTTACAGCGATAGCAAGCGTTACTCTCCAGATGGACGAGGAGTATCAAAGAGCAATTCGTTAACTAATATATTCTCCATTAAGCAAACTATTAGTAACAACTTTGTTCTGAATTTGAGAGGTTCGTATAAGTTATCGAGAAATAATTCGATGGCTTACTCCGATTTTAACGATAGCCGATACTCTTATTTCTCTGGTTCCGATCAAACTACTGGATTTTATTTTGGTGGGACGGAATTAGGACGATCGTACTTCGAGGAAGATCAGTTTATTAGCTCAGGTGATTTTACTTGGCAGATTAACTACTTCAACGAAATTAAAGCCGGCTATCAGTTTCGTTCAAATCGATTTAACTCAAGAGATGAAGGCATTGGTTGGTACTTATCTGGAGATGCTCAAAAGGAACCTGTTGGCGTTGTTCGTCCAAATAATGCAGGTGGTTACGAATATTTTGATGAATACCTTGCGGCTCTTCAGGCAATAAATCTTGAAAGAGATGTCCTTAAGAATCTTACTAATGAGACTACAGAATTTGAACAATCTCCTATAGAGTTTGCAGCTTTTGCACAAGACAAGCTCGAGTTGGGTTCTAACTTAGTAGTTAAAGCCGGGTTACGCTTTGAGTATTACGACACCAGAGAAAAATATATCGTAAACACAGGTACACAAGCGGCTTTGGTTGGCGACGCTAGCAACTTAGAGGACTCAAAGGCTAAGATGTATTTAAGTCCAAGAGTTGGAATATCGTATCCAATTTCTACAAGAGGCGCCTTCCGGATTGCTTATGGGCACTTTACTCAAATGCCAGCATATAGCCAGTTGTATCAAAACCCTGTTGATGCGAATACTAACCAAGGAAGGTTGGAAGGAACTACTGTTGGAAATCCAGACTTGATTCCTGAACGAACAATTAAATACGAATTAGGTCTGCAACAACAAGTTTCTGATTTTATCGGTGTAGACATCAACCTGTTCTACAAAAACGTTCGGAATCTACTTGGTAGAGAAGTGTTAGCCACCTCAGATGGTATTCTTTATAACAGAACTGTGAATAGAGATTACGGCCTTATAAAAGGTGGAACTATTGCACTCTTTACAAACTCAAGAGGCTTGTTGAATGGAGCAGGTATAGATATTACCTACCAAGATGTACAAGGAAGTTCATCCAACCCAAATAGTGTTGCCGATGTGCTTATTGCTGGCCGCCGTGGCGAAGTTGGTGATGTTGTTGTTGACCGTCGAATTATTCCACTGAATTGGGATCAAACGCTAACTGCAAATGCGTATATGACAATTGGAATTCCTGGAAACTGGAATGTTGGCTTTGTACAGCAGGTAGCTTCAGGACAGCCATATACACCCGCTTTTATCGATCCAGATAAAGAGTTTCCCGAAAGTTACTTCGACAACACTGAGAAGAAACCACTTCTCTTAACGCTCGATTTTACTGCTGAAAAAGAACTCAATGTTGGTAAAACACAGCTTATGCTTCGGCTACAAGTAAATAATCTGCTTAACCATCTAAATGAAAGTACAGTAAATAGCATATCGGGAAGTGCTGACCAGATTGTACGCTTACCAGAGGATCAGCTAGAGCGTTCTGCGGTACTCAACTATGTAGGATTGTTTTCTGAAGCTGATGACAACGCACGTCCAACTTGGTACTCGGCTCCACGCCAAGTGCTACTCTCATTACAGATGAAATTTTAATAGAATGACCTCAAATCTTGTGAAAAAATCAAAATTTACTCTACACAAAATACTGTTGCTCCTACTTTTTATACAGCTTCCAGTTTGGGTTAATGCCCAAACTAAGGAGCGAAGTAAAAGTGAGCGCGAAGCCGAAAAGCTTCAAGAAAAGTATGAAAAAGGCATTGAGAGCTGGGAGAAAAACTCTGCCAAAAATAAAAGCCAAGCCAAAAGAGCGGGAAACCTTTCTCTAAAGAACTTTACCCGTGGTGGGTTACATACTGGTAACCTAATTCAGGTTCCTTACATAACTAATGTAAATATCTCAGCAGGATATTGGAGTAGTTTTGTATCTCCGAGTAGAATTATCTGGCCAAAAGGCTCTGGTGTTGAGTACGGGCATACCATGAGTTATATGGTTGGTGCTGAAGTTCAAGATGATGATGGCCAAAATCATGTTATTGTATCAGAAAGTTATAACAGAAGTGGTGGAGATACTGACCCTGATGGTAGCCATAAATATCATTTTACTCCTGTTCCTGGCTATTACAATATGTACGGTGATCAATCGTCAACAAATAAACTTAATGACAACTCCACTGATCGCCAGCAACTAGAAAGTGCTGGTTATTACTTTGTTGGTGGACTAAGTGAAGACTTAAATGGGAACGGTGAACTTGACGCCGGCGAAGATCTAAACAGCAACAACGAATTAGATTTGGTACTCGAAAATAAAGTCGAGTTTAACGCACAGTCGAATGTTGTTGAAACATGGCCAGAATTTTGGCCAGCTCAATCATATCCAGGTGATGACCGTCAAGTTGGTGAAACTCGCGCAGGAGTTAGAGCTGGACGTTGGAATGGTGCTTATGGGTCATTTATTAGAGCGGATCAGGAATCCTATTATATCTCAGATGACCGCGATAACGATGAATTTCCGTACTACCCGTTTATTGACCCCGCTACAGGTCAGCCAGATAACCGCGATTGGGAAGATGGCGGAAGAAGAGGTATTGGGATAGAAATTGAAGCTCGCCAATACCAATGGACAAGCGTACTTGCCGAGGATATTTTTGTTACCACCTTTGACGTGAAGAACGTCAGCCGTAATGAAATCAATAACTCCATTATTGCCATGTTGGTAGATTATGATATCGGCGGAAGCACAGGTAGTAATAACGCACTTTTTGATACAAAGGATGACATCACTTACCAATGGCATAAGAATAACCTTGTTCAGAATGGCTTCAAGGTTGGATATGCTGGTGTTGGCTTCCTTGAAAGTCCTGGGATTTCAAATGATGGTATCGATAACGATGCCGACGGTATGGTAGATGAAAGCCGAAACGATGGGATTGATAACGACGGCGATTGGAGAATTTGGGTAGATGTTGATGGAAATGGGCAATACGACAATGAAGATACCAATAACAACTTTATCCTAGATCCAAACGAAGACACCAATGGCAATGGAGTGCTAGATATTGAGCCAATTAATGATGACAAAGGCTCGGATGGTGTTGGTCCAGAAGACGAAAATTATCCAGGTCCTGACCCTGATGGCTCTGAAGCAAATGGTGTTCCTGATAGAGGAGAGCCGAACTTTGAGTTTACGGATAACGATGAGATTGATCAGATTGGATTAACCAATATGGTAATCAGAACTCCATCCGATTTTGATAGAGATATCGATGATGACGAATTGTTCTGGCAAGATTATATACAACCTTCAGATGAATCAGATTTCATCATACCAACAGAAACCGCAGATATAATCTACGCATACAGCTCGGGCTCTGTAGCTATTAATAAAAATCAATCACAACGCTTTTCAATCGCATTCTTTTGTGGTAACGATTTTGATGATATGCTTCGTAACAAACGTACTATGCAAAACATCTACGATGCAGATTACGATTTTGCAAAACCACCACGTCGCCCTTTCTTAACGGCAGTACCGGACGACAACAAAGTGATTTTAGTTTGGGATGAAAGTGCAGAGATTTCAAGAGATCCTATTTACGGCTTCGATTTCGAGATGTACAAAATTTACCGCAGTACAGATCCTGAATTTAACGATATAAAAACCATAACTGACGCCTTCGGAAATCCTCTTTTATGGGAAGCCGTTGCGCAATTTGATAAAAAGAACGGGCTAACAGGAGCGCATCCAATCCCAATTGGTAGTTTTGGGATTAGCTACGATATGGGTACCGATTCTGGATTAGAGTATCGTTACATAGATGAAGATGTTGATAACGGGCGTACTTATTATTATGCCGTTGCTTCTGTAGATCAAGGTTATGCACCAAACTTCTACGCGGATGGCATTTCAGAGTATTCTTCGTTGGCGAGTATATCTCCTTCAGAAAGTTCAAAAATAATTGAAGTGGATGCTTTTGAACGTCCAGTGAATATCGATAGAAACACTGCAGTTGTGGTCCCTCAGGCTCGAGCTACAGGTTATGTGCCGCCAACTATCGAGAATGATGAGATTGTAAAAATTTCAGGAAAATCTACAGGGAATATTCAAGTAGACTTCCTAATACCAGACTCGGTTAATTCAAAGGGATATGAATATGAGATTTCATTTACGGATGATGAATCTTATAAGAATATGGATTCGCTTTATCTAGATTTTGGAAAAACCACAGGCTTTACTTTCAAGAATACGACTACAGGTGAAGTTCTCGCGGTTAGCAATCCTGCGGATCAGGGCGCTGCTATTTTTGATTCACCAATACTAAATGCAAGGATATACGACGGAATGAAAATTGCCATCGATAATCCACTAGAACCAGAAGTAGAATCAGTGGCTTGGCAAGCAAATTCTCAAAGGACAAGAAAACCAAGCTTATCAGCTAACGTAAATGCTACGGACAACTCGAATACAGCTGTTCCTAGAGATTACGAAGTAAGAGTAAGTGAGCTTCATGCAGATACTTCAAGTTCAATCTCAGCATCATCAAGAATTGCGACCAACTACACCATTTGGGATGTAACCTATCCAAATGCAGCAAAACAACTGCCTTTCAGTTTAAAAGAAGCGGCAACGCCAATTTTCCCTCAGGATACTGTAAAAGGTATGCTAAGCCCAGGAGATGAAATTGATATTAAAGTAGGTGGAGTTAATACACCCTTTGGGTTAGTATATGCGAACTCTACCTGGCGATTTAATTTCAGCGTTTCAGAGAATAATTCAGAAATATTGGAGGGCATAAAAAGTCAAGTAAATGAATTATATGACTCCTTGGCAATCTATCAAGTTCGCGATATCGGTACCCGAAAATACGGTGCAGATTTAAGTGGGCGCCAAGTCATAGACTTTTTAGATGAAATTAATACTTGGTTTGCCGAAGTAGAAGATTCGCTCAAAAACACACCAGGCGTAAACGTGGCAATAGCTGCTTTCTACTCTCCTAAGGAATACAAAGAAGAGCTAGACGAGTTATTTAGCAAAGAGATGCCCATCTCTGGCGACAAACTCCTAATGGAAACCACGAAGCCTTTCAACAGAGACGATGTATACCGTTTTAAAGTGACTGGAAATATTGTTGAAGAGCAAATTCAGAAGTCATCTTTGGACAGTATTTACGTAGCTCCAGATCCGTATATCGTAGTTAACCCACTTGAGCCTCGCAACACTTCTTTACCAGGACGAGGAGAGCGTAGAATCGATTTTAGAAATTTACCTCAACAATGCACTATTCAGGTTTTCACTATGAGCGGACGGCTTGTAAAAACCATAGAGCACAACAGTAGCGAGTATCAAAGCTTAGAATCTTGGGATTTAAAAAGTGATGATGGTTTAGATGTAGCATTTGGAGTGTACATCTACCATGTGAAAGCTCCTGGGATTGGCGAAAAAATTGGAAGATTTGCACTTATCAAATAGAAAAAATGTATAAAAAGTTATCTCAAATAGTCTTAATACTAATCCTTTGCAGTGTTTCTGCAAAGGCTCAAGTTGGCTTCGTAAAAAATGTATCTAACAAAGGAACGGTAGCAGCTGCTTTCCTAGAAATAAGCGTGAATGCGAGAGCAGAAGCGATGGGGGGAGCTTATACGGCACAAAGTGGTTATGGCGACATGATTTACTGGAACCCCGCAGGTCTAGCTTCTATAGATGGTGTTAGCGCATCATTCAGTAATACTGTATGGCTAGCTAGCACGTCATTCAACTTTGCTTCAGCTTCTGTTCCATTACCGGCTATCAAATCGGTACTCGCGGGGAGTTTTACAACCTTAGGCGTACCTGAGCAAGATGTGAGAAATTATGATGGAAGTAAAACCGGTGAACGCTATGATGCGAGAGATTTTGCCGTAAATATTTCTCTTTCCTCACAACTTATAGAGTCATTCTCTTTTGGTGTAACAGCGAAATATGTAAACCAACGTATTTGGAGTGAAAGTGCAACAGGAGTGGCATTCGACTTTGGAGTGCTCTACCACACACCTGTTGATGGCTTAACTCTAGGAACAAGTATCTCAAATTTTGGTGATGATATTCAAATGTCGGGTAAAAATCTTACCGATGTAATTGACCCTGATATTAACAACCAAGGGGTTACAAATATTCCTATCACTTACGACACGGAAGAATATCCACTTCCTCAGATTTTTAGATTCGGTTTAGCCTACCAAAAACAACTAAAGGATTTTGACTTTACTACAGCATTGGATCTAATCCACCCAACGGGTTCTACAGAAAGTATGAATTTGGGAACAGAATTCGGTTTCAAAAAACTAGTGTTTTTCCGAGCTGGTTATCAAAACCTATTTGAAAGAGATCAAATTAATGGCTTAACACTGGGTGGTGGGTTACAGTATATGCTAAGTAGCCAAGAGCGCTTCACCTTCGACTATTCCTGGTCAGATTGGGGCGTATTAGGCAAAGCCCACCGAATTTCAATGAGTATCTACCTCTAAAACATCAATAAAAAAAACCAATGAAAACTAAAGTTACAATTCTGGTACTAGGTTTAGCATTTCTTTTTACGGCAACAACTTTTGCCCAGCAGAGAGATGACGGCAACTTACTACTTACTGAAAGGTACGGGTCTAATTACAACGAAATATTAGACAAGTACGGAGACAATCCTGAATTACTAAAGCTAGCCGAAGAAGAGCATGCTTACAGAAAAACATTACCAATCGGCAGCGGATTAGGCCAATTTTTCGCAAAGATGAATGGTTTTAATTCAGAAGTGTCACCTTATGTGGCTCGTTCAGAAGCTGAACCAAATAACTTTTTTAATGTAGCAGATAACATCGACGATGTACTTGCTACTCCTGGTGTATTAAATGACAAATACACAGGTAAACTAATCAGTGCTGAGTTTTCTGATGACGTTGATGTTGATGTGTACGAATTTACTGTAGACACTAGCATGATGTATTACTTTGCAGGCTTGCACGGTATTACTGCCGACGGCGAAGAAATGGCAGTTGGCGCTCGTATTTACCATGAGTCAGATCTTGATACTACAGTTGTACAGGATTTTAAAGGTATTGTTGGTAACGAGCAAAGTCGTGGCGACATTACAGGACGTGATTCTGACGGACGAGGCGGCGCTGGTTTGTTTAGACTTACAGGTTGGTCTGCTCCAGTTGATGCTGCAACAGGCAAACAATTAACAGGCAAGTATTACCTATGGGTATTTAACGAAAATGGCGATGTTGGTACCTACAACATAACGGCTTATTCTATTCCTTTTTCTAATTTCAAAGAAAAAGCTGAACCAAATTACCCTTATAATAACTTACTCCTTAACGCAGCAGATCCTGAGTTTTACTTACCAACCGATGGTGTGCTTCGTTCTTATATGTTATACTCAGATACCGTTCGTACTGTAACTCCAGCGGTTCCATCTCAGTCTAACTCTGTATACGACCTAATGGCTGAAGGTGACGAAGATGTTGATTTATTCTTCATTAACTACAAAGCAGACCACACTCTTGTTGTAGAAACAGTTCCATACTTTGGTTTTTACCGTGAAAATGACGGAAGTATTGCAGCTGGTAGCTCTCGACTTTCAGATACTAGAATCCGTGTTTATAATGGTGACTTCTCAACTAAAATTGCTGAAGATGATGACAGCGGTAGAGAAGCTATGGACGGTCCAAATAACATTCATGGTCGAATCGTACTAAACTCTGATCAATTAGAAGAGGCTGGTGCAAACACTGATGGTCCTCTTGTACTTTGGGTTTCTGCTTGGGCCTCTCAAGAATTAGAACGTACGGGTGGCGGAGACGGAACTCGTGGTGTTGATAATAGCGATCCAGGTCGTATGGTATACAATGTGTACGCTTACCAGTATAGCAACAACCCCGTTGAATTCGAGCCAAACAACACAACTGAAACAGCTACAATGATTGCTGCTCGTAATGACACTGTTATCAATGCAAGCCTAACTGGCGGAGATGTTGATATGTTTAGAATGTATTTACACGAAGCTCGTATGTATAGCTTGTTCTCAAAAGGTCAAGTAAGTGCTGATGTTAATGTTGAGTTGTTCTACGAGTCTGAAAATCCATCTTTTGATGGAAGTACAGATCTTTCTAATGATATTATTGCGGCAAATAGCATCCCCGTTAAACGATCTGGAAAAGATTTTCAAATCAATTCTTTTATCCCAGAAAATACTGGTGCTTATATCGTAAAAATCACTTCTTCTGGTAGCGGCGCTTACCAACTAGGTGTACTTGATAAAGGTGAAATTTATGGCGGAAGAATCTCTAACGAACCAGATAATAGTTTAGCTGAGGCACTTGAAAACGATGCAATTCAGGTTGGTCCTGGGGCAGCTTCAAAAACGGCTATGATTTTCCCTGCTAACGATGTTGACCAGTATCATTTCACTACAGGCGAAGAATTTACTTTTACTATCAAATCTACAAACGAAGATCTAGTAAAAGATTTTGACACCAAGCTTACTTTATTAGATGGTTCATTAACCGAATTGGCAACATCTGTAACTGGTTCAATCACCTATTCTCCATCTGAAGTAGCACAATTTATTCTTCGTGTTGAAGCCGTAAATAGTGGAGAAGTAGGTTTTTACTCAGTAAATGGTGGAGAGCCTTTTGTTGAAGAAGAATCAAACAATGAGTTTGCAACAGCAACTAACATTGTTCTTGACCAGCTTTACGAAGCTTCGCTCACACCTGATGATGTAGATTTCTTCAAAGTAGATCTAAAAGCAGGAACTTTGTATTCATTCCGTTCAATCGATAATAACACAGGTTCTGCGCTAACAGTAGAGTTCTTTGATACAATCGATGGTATTACTTTATTAGATGAGTCTGGCTGGGCTGACAACTATGATGGCAACTTCAAAATTGCGAACATTGTGCCTCAAACTGACAAAACTTACTACATAAAAATCTCAGGGAATCCTGGCGATTATAAAATTCTATCCAGATCAAACAATCAGTTTGCTGCTTTAATTGATAAGCACGAGCCAGATAACTCTATTGCAGAGGCTTCTACACAAACTGCATATTTGATGGATGGTACAGATAAAATGTACGCTCAATTTGCACCAGATAGCGCTCGTTACTATGGTGATACTGACTTCTTCCGATTAGAACTTAAATCAGGAATGAATTTAGTAGCAGAAGCTAAACCAGTTGGTGGTGCCACTGCTTCTAGCGCTGATGTTAACTTTTGGAATAAAGATAATGATACCAAAATCTATCTTTATGCTGCAGATGGAACTGAAGTAGCAAGTAACGACGATGGTGGAAACGAGTGGTATTCTAAAATTGAGTTTACTGCTACTGAAGATGCCGTTTACTACCTACAAGTTGCAAACAGCCGTGGTATTGGTAGTGGTGATGATCGTTCTCAACGTCGTGGCGACTACATACTAAACGTAGCTGCTTCTTATGAAGAAAGTGAATCAAACAATACGTTCGCAGAAGCAAATACACTCGGTGACGGTGGCTTTGTAAGCGCTACTTTTGCTGACGAAACAGATATCGATATCTTTAAAGTATCTCTTGAAGCAGGACGTATTTACCACATCCGTACTTCAAAAGAGGAAGGAGATGATACTGTAATAGGAGCTGAGTTCTACGCTGCCGATGCAACTTCTACTAATCTTTATGCTGATGGAAGTGGATTTAATAACCGCTACGATGGCGATAATATTAAGATCAATTTCCTACCTGAAACTTCAGGCGATTTCTATCTTAAACTCACTGCACCTGCTGGTTCCGTAGAAAGAGCTTATAAAGTGTATATGAAGAGCAACGATATCTCTGATATTAAGACTGCTTCTGAGCCAAATAACACCATTGAAGAAGCTTCTGCTTTAGATTTACATCCAACAAATGGCGAGTTTTTCGACTACATGCTTTACAATAGCGAAGTTGAAGGATTCTATGATGATTTGGATTACTACAAAGTTGAAGCTGTTGCTGGTGATACCCTAATCGGCGAAACTGCTCCTGTTAATGGTGAGTTTTGGAGCCGTGACTTTGATGCTTACATGTATCTTTACGATGCTGAAGGAAACGAATTAGCTAGTAACGATGATGGTGGCTACGGCTGGCATTCAAGAATTCAATTTCCTGTAACCACTTCTGGAACCTATTATTTCCTAGTACTTGGTGAAGATTCTCACGTAGCTCCACGTAACAGTGACTCAAATCGCCTTCGTGACCCAGCTCGTGGTGAATACAAGTTTGCTATTACTAGAACGAATGGTGGAATTGTTACTTCAAACGACGAAGAGCTTACACAGGCGTATAGCTTTAAACTAGAGCAAAACTATCCTAATCCTTTCAACCCAACAACTAACATTAGTTACCAAGTTGCAAGTACAGGAAATGTACAACTAGAAGTATTTAATCTTCTTGGCCAAAAAGTACACTCATTAGTTAATGCTCGCCAGACGGCAGGCGCTTACACAGTACAGTTTGATGCGTCAAACCTTGCTACTGGAATGTATTTTTATCGACTACAATCTGCTGGTCAGGTTCAAGTCGGAAAAATGTTACTCATAAAATAAGTTCATCCTAACTTTAAAGCCGGCACCCAGCAAGGTGTCGGCTTTTTGTTTTTTCCAAAACCCCGTTTATATGTATAGATATTTACTTTTTTCAGCACTCATATTAGCAGTCGCTTGCTCTTCAAAATCAGAAGAAAAAGAAGCCATTGTTGCCCAAGTTGGAAGCGAAGTAATTACCGCCCGAGAGTTTAAATTGAATTATGAATTTGGCTATAAAAAATATCATACAGGAGAAAACCCTAAACAAGAATACTTAAACCGAATGATTGATGAGCTGATTCTAGCTCAAGAAGGAATCAAGATTGGGATCCACAAACAACCAAAAATACAGCACGCCATTCAGACTATTAGTGAAGAACGCTTAATTGAAGAAGTGTTCAACAAGAATGTACTCGAGGAAATAGAAGTAACTGACGAAGAAATTAGAGATGAGATAAACAAATCTGCCGTTTCATTTCAATTTAGGTTTATCCCCGCTTACTCAGAGAACCAAGCTTCAACTATTAGAAATATTGTCATTGAAAAAGGTTTTGAAGAAGCTCTTTCTAGCTTAAGCAACGAGATGCAACAAGGAGAACTTTCGCCTCGCGATATGGATTCTCCATACATGAAAGCAGAAGATATAGACCCAGAGCTTCTCAATATTATTAAAAATTTGGAATTCAATACCATTTCCGATCCCGTAAAGTACAAAGACCAATGGTTTCTATTTGAAGTTACTGACCTCCGGCGCGAACGATTATCAGACTACGATTATGAGAATAAATCTTCTACCTACCGTAAAGTGCTTTATAACAAAAAAGCCATGCAACAAGGCACTGCTTTTGTTTCTAGTATTATGGAATCGAAAAATGTAGCCACTGATAGAGAAGTATTTAATAGGCTAAATGGATACTTGTACCGATGGTATAAAGACACCCCTCCATATTCTGATTTGCTAGAGAAAGTGAAAGAAGGTGAAAGAGTGTATCAACAAGATATTCAGAAGCTATTGCCACTAACACTCATCACTTTTGAAGGGAAAAGTTGGACGGTAGAGCGTTTTCTAGAAGAGTTTAATCCTGCACGATATCAACTACGCCCTGATTCTTTCGATTCTTTCACAACACGTTTTGCAGATATTATCGCTTTGGTTGTTCGTGATTTTTACTTGCTTGATATGTCTAAAAATCAGCAGCTAGCTAAAGAAGTTTCCGTTCAGCGAGAAATTGATAGCTGGAAGAATAAATGGACTTTTCAAGAGTATAGAACTCAATTCTTTGATACACTTTCATTCACTGACGAAAACGTAGCTGAGTACTTTAAAAAAGAAGGGCAGAAATACGGTATTAATCAAAATGATGTTGCCAATTTCGCGTCTCTTGATGAAGCAATGAAAAGAAGAGTGCGTAAGGACTTCCTCAGCTATAGTATCTCTCAAAAAGCTGAAGAACTAAGAAGTAAAACTGAAGTCACCATATTCCATAATGTCTTAGATACTATTCAGGTTCAGAATGAGGATTCAAATCCCGGTATCAACGTTCAATTATTAAAACAAAACTCAAATAGACCTGCTTTCCCAGTCGTCGACCCCAATTGGTAACATGAAAAAACTATTTAGCATTCTATGCTTATTCGCTCCTTTACTGGTGCAAGCACAACAAACACCTCTTTTTGTAGATGACTTTGAAAACGGAAATATTGATAGCTGGACAATTGTAGATGATGTTGAACCTGTTTCGGGACCAAGTAATTGGTTGATCGAAAAAGGGGAACTTAAGCAGACGTCCAACATTTGGTCGTACAACGGCGAAGTAGAGTTTATCTATCACTTAGGAACGCATGCTGTATCGGGAGAACTTGAATGGACAGATTATTCCGTTAATGCGGTTTTAACATCGAATGATGATGACGGAATTGGACTTATTTTTAGATATCAAGATTCCAAAAACTACTACCGTATTCTATTACTGAATGATGCAGGAAACTCAGGCGCAGCAAACAGCACTTTTCAACGCATTCAAAAATTTGTAGATGGGGAACCAACTACACTTTTCCAAAATAAAATCACTCCAGCTTTTCCAAATGGATACTTCGCTCTTACAGCTGATGTTAGAGGAGATACAATACGTGCATATCTTGATGGTGAACTTATTGGCGAAGCAATCGATTCTACTTACTCTTCAGGAAAAGTAGGTGTGCTTTGCTATGCAAATTCTGGCGCAAGATTCGATGACATCACTGTAACCGAAGAAAAGGTAATCTTTGAAAAACCTGATCGTACCATCACTTATCCCGTTGATCAAGACCGCCAGCCTTATATTCAAAATCCCACTGTAACAGGCGTTGAAATTGCTTGGCGAAGTCTCGTTCCAGCTATTGGAACAGTAGAGTATGGCGAGCAAAAAGGAGACTATACAGCCCAGATTTCTGAGCCTAAAGAAGAGCAAAAGCATCATATCAAGATTGATGGACTGAAGCCAAACACTAAGTATTTTTACCGAGTTAAAAACGGAAATAATACTGTGCTCGAGGATTATTCCTTTAACACGGCAAAACCAGATTCACTAAATGAACTGAGCTTTCTTATTCTTGGGGATAGCGGTGTTAATTCGGATACTCAGCGCTTGGTAAGAGATGAAATGGTTAAAAGCCATAATGCTGATGCCGCTGATTTTTTGATTCATGTTGGGGATGTTCATCAAGGAGATGGCTCTGATTATGACCCCATCTATTTCGACGTTTACAAAGAGTTGCTTAGCAAAATGAATTTCTATTTAAGCATCGGAAATCATGATACCTATACCAATAATGCAGCGCCTTACCTCGACGATTTCTACTATCCAACCAATAATGCTGATTCCACCGAACGATATTATTCATATCGCTGGGCAAATTCATTTTTCATCAATATTGATTCAAATTTAGACATGAGAAAAGGCTCTCCCCAATATATCTTCATTGAGGAAGCGCTAAAGAGTGAACGTCAACAAACTGCAATGTGGACCTTCGCATATTTTCACCATCCTCCATATTGTGAGTTTTGGCCAGAATGGGATGGACATGATGTAGTTCGCGAAGATTTAATGCCACTTTTCGAAAGCTATGGAGTCGATATTGTGTTTAACGGACATACCCATGCTTACGAGCATGGAGAACTAAACGGTGTACATTATGTGATTTCTGGAGGCGGTGGTGGAAGTTTGGATCCCTTTGGACGAGATGTTCCCCATATCTCGTATTCCGAAGCCGTTTATCATTATTCAAGAGTTGATATCAACGATACAAAACTCAGCTTTAAAGCAGTTGATCGTCATGGCGAATTGGTGGATAGATTTACTATAACCAAAGATAATCCAACGTCCATAAATGAAGACTCAAAACCGATTGATTCTTTTAAGCTCAGCCAAAATTATCCAAATCCATTCAACCCAGAAACGAATATTAGCTACCAGATTTCTAAGCCAACACATGTCCAGCTGAATGTATATGACGTAAGTGGACGTAAAGTTGCTACTGTGGTCGACGAGTTTAAAGCCATTGGAAGTTATAATGTGGTGTTTAATGCAAAACACTTAGCAAGTGGAACCTACGTGTACAGAATTATTACAGATATATATACCAAAGAACAAAAAATGACACTTTTAAAATGAAAGCATTACTTAGAAAATCAACCTCTTTGAGACCTGGGCAAATTGGGTATCTGACAATTCTGTTATTTCTAGGAATAGGATTTGGTTGTCAAAAAGCCACAGAAAATGGCAAAAGAATGAATGATATGAATGTTCTAGGTAGCCATAACAGTTATAAGCTAGCTATTGACGAGTCTCTTAAAAAGGTAATGGAAGAGAGAAGTGCGGGGTCGGTACGGGGCTTAGAATACAGCCACGTATCATTAACGGAGCAGTTGAATCTAGGTTTGCGCAAATTGGAAATTGATGTGCTATACGATCCTAATGGAGGACTTTATGCACAGCCTTTTGGATACACCGCATTAAACAAAATGGGGTTAGAAGTGTCTGAATTTGACCCCAAAGGAATAATGAATGAACCCGGATTTAAGGTGCTTCATATTCCTGATATAGACTTTAGAAGCAACTGTCTAACTTTTAAATTATGTCTTGAAGAAGTTAAAAGGTGGTCGGATGAAAACCCAGATCATTTGCCAATTGCCATTATGATGAATGCCAAAGATGGAGGAGTAGGAGGCGAAGGTTTTGTGGAACCGCTCGGTTTTGATTCAGTAGCTTTTGCTGCGTGGGATCAAGAAATTTTAGATGTATTTGAAAAAAAACAATTGTTACTACCTGATGATATTCGTGGTAAGTATGCTACGTTAGAAGAAGCAGTGTTAACAGAAGGATGGCCATTACTTTCAAAATCGAAAGGTAAAGTTTACTTCATTCTTGATCATGGCGGAGAGAAATTAGCAACATATATAAAGCATCATCCCGCATTAAAAGGTCGCGTAATGTTTGTTAATGCAAACGAAGGAAGCCCCGAAGCTGCTTTTATGGTAATTAATAATCCCATTGATGACCAACAACGAATCAAGGAAATGGTTGCAAAAGGATACTTAGTTCGCACTCGTGCTGATGCAAATACTAACGAGGCTAGAAACAACGATTATTCTATGTTTGAAGCCGCAAAATCTAGTGGGGCGCAAATTATAAGCACGGATTACTATTTGCCTGAAACTCTTTTTGGAACAGGTTTTCAAATTCAATTAGATAATTAAAATTTCGTTACTAAAATGCACGTATTCCCCCGAATTACTCTAGTTGTGACAACGCTTGTACTATTTTGGTTAGGCTGTTCACTTCCTCCAAATGAGATTACAAATAATCAAGAAATAATCATTAATGGTAAAGTAACCACAGATGAGACTCTTAGTTACCGAAACGAACCCTTTCAAGTACCAGAAAACATAGCGGCTTTAGAAGTTTCGTATACATTTTCAGGTAAAGGAAAAAATGAAATAGAAATTGGGATTGCCGACCCCGATGGTTTCAGAGGAACGAGTCGTTTTTCTAAAACAGAGTTTTATATAGGGAAATACAGCGCAACATCCTCATATTTACCAGGTAAAATTGGTGCTGGAGAATGGAAAATAACTCTGGCATTTCCAACTATTAGGGAGGATGCAGACTATGAAATTCATGTAAAAATGATTTCAGAAGAAAGCGCTCAATTTAGAGGTCCAAGCGCAGAGTCACTGAGTGATTCATCCAGGTGGTATGCTGGCGATTTCCATACGCATACAGGACATAGCGATGGATTTGGTTGCAAAAATACTCGTGGAGATCGTACGCCGTGTCAGGTATCTCAAGTAGCGGAAGCAGCTTCTAACAACAATCTAGATTTCGTTGCCATTGCCGATCATAACACCATAAGCCACTACAGCGAAATTAGAGCATTGCAAACGAGATATCCAGATATGCTACTAATGAGAGGACAAGAAATTACCACTTTCTACGGACATACCAATGTGTTTGGTTCGGGAAATCCCCTCAATTATGCAATTGGTTTTAACGGTTATACTGCGAACGATTTGCAAAAAAAGGCAGCTGAAGTTGGAGCTTTACTTTCTTTAAATCATCCAGGCCGGGAATCTGGTGCTTCATGTACTGGGTGTGGTTGGACTGAAAATTCTATTAATTATTCAATCCTTGAAACGATAGAAATTGTAAACGGCACGGACGTTGGAAGCTCAATTTCTGGAATCCCATTTTGGGAAAACCTCCTCAACAAAGGGCACCGTATAATTGGGATTGGGGGAAGTGATGATCATGGAGCTGGTACAGGATCCGATCAGCCTGGAATTCCAACAACTATGGTTTTTGCTCAAAACCTTTCTGAATCTGAGGTAATTAAAGGTGTACGTGCTGGAAATGTATACATCAAAACCAAAGGGAGTCTAAGTCCTGATATTGAGTTTTATGCTAGTACCAAGAATCAAAAGTGGGAAATGGGAGAGGTTATTCCTTATGAGAAGATTCATGAGGAATTGGAATTGAATATTGAATACAATGGAGGTAAGGAGTTTGCAATAGAGCTCATTCAAAATGGAAACCAAATTCCTATAACAGAAGCTCAAAGGACAGTTTCCAAAAATAAACGAAAGGTTTCCATTCCTGTAGCTATAACCAAAAAAGGGTGGGTTCGTTTTAACCTTCGTGATGAATCAGGGATTAGTGTTATTTCTAATCCGATATTCTTTCAGTGAATATTGGCTAAAAAATTTAGAAATTATTAAATCTAGGAAGGGTGAATGTGAATGTGCTCCCTTTATCGACCTCACTTTCTAACCAAATAGTACCACCGTGTTTTTCGATGAACTCTTTGGAAAGTAAAAGGCCGAGACCAGTTCCTTTTTCAGCATTGGTCCCTTCTGAAGTAAATTTAGTATTTGTATCGAAAAGATTTGATTGGTCGACTGGGCTAATTCCAATTCCATTATCAGTGATAGAAATTTCACAAAAAGTTGGTGTCATTATGGCCTTGATATTAACTTCACCAAAATCAGATGTGAACTTAATAGCATTGCTAAGCAAATTTCTAATGATTGTATTAATCATGTTTGCATCTCCAAAAATTGTGCATTCTGGAGTGATGTGAGAATGAATGGTAATATGCTTTTGAGTAGCTGGTCCTTTTACAAAAGCGATGTTATCTTCAATAAATTGAGTGAGTCTATAAATCTCTGGGCGGAATTCGATATCTCCAAGCTGTGATCTTGACCACGTCAGGAGGTTGTTGAGTAAAGTAGCCGTATGAAGTATGGTCTCTTTTATAATCTTTAAAAATTCACGATTCTCTTTCTTATTCTCATTCTTTTCGTCCATTAAAATGAGTTCAGTAAAACCCAAAATAGCAGAAAGAGGATTTCTTAAATCATGAGCAATAATGGAATAGAATTTGTCTTTAGTGGCGTTAGCTTCTTTTAGCTTGGTTTCGCTCTGCATGAGTTCCTGTTGAACTAGGAGTCTCTTGGAACTTTCCGTTTTTAGGCGTCTTGACGTGTTATAATAGAAAATGCTTACAGAAGCTATAAGAATGATAAGTGTACTTAATGCAGTAATGAGTTTCCAAGGGAATGGAGCTTCATCTTCAACATAATCGGAATAGAAAAGTCCATCAATAGAGAGTTTACTTTGAAGCATGTTTTGCTCGCCATAGATCTCTAAAATGCGTTTCCAACGTTCTGGGTTAGAATAACCGATTTCTACAACATCGGGCATTATGAGTAATTGCATTCTTCTAGCTTCGAACTCTAAATGTTCTTTTGTGTGTCGTTGAGTATATTTTGAGTAGATGAGATCAATAATTTCACCCGAATTTTTCAGTGCATACTCCCAACCTTTGAGTGAAGCTTTCCTGAAATTTTCTACCAGAACGGGGTCTTGTTTAATAAGTTCTTCGGTTGTAAAAAGTATATCTCCATAGAAGTCTATTCCACCCATCGATGGATCAATAATGATGTAATCAAAACCGGTTTGGGTAAGAAGAAAAGGCTCGTCCGATTTATAGGCTGTCATTGCATCTACTTCACCATTAATCAACTGTTCTATACCATAGGAATGAGAAAATCTATTAATTTCGTTTAGAGAAACGCCCTCATCACGCATGTAAGTAATGATGTCAGCTGTGTGAGGTTCTAAAGCAACCCGTTTCCCAAATAAGCCTTGTGTATTTTCAATTCCGGAGGATTTTGCAGCAATTAGAATTTGTGGCGAGTGTTGAAAAATCGAGGCTAGTAAAACTGCGTCTTTTCCCTGAGAACGAAGTATAATGATATCGGAGGTCGCGATGCCAAATTCTGCATTTCCATCAAAAACAGCCTCAGCAGGTTCAAAATCTTCACTTGCCTCAACTAGAGTAACATCAATGCCTAAGTCTTTGTAGAAACCTTTCTCGATGGCGGCATAATATCCAGCAAACTGGAACTGGTGTTTCCACTTTAGTTGAAGCGTAACTTTTTTTATTGGCTCTTGAGATGCAGTTGAACTTTGTGCAATCAAATTAGCAGATACTAATCCAAAGAATAGGAATAAAGGGACTAGAATTAATTTTCTAAAAACGGTACCCATTATTTTGTAGTTATTTAACATATAGCATTACTTCTGCAGAAGAGAATAAAGATTATAATGATTAATTATTGATTGTTAGAAAAAAGTAACAGAAAGTACTTAAGGAATATAGAATTCAAGAGAAGAATTACAAATATTGGAGAGGGCGCTTAGAAAAGAAAGAGTAAGATGAATTAAAATTGACGGGCAAATGGTAAGAATTCCAACCTTTACAAAGGAAGGAATCCTTACTTATAAAGCGTAATTATTTAGTAAAAAGCATGTTTGGGTCGATGATTTGTTTTGGCAATTCTGGACCTTCATAGAACGCTCCTAGCCATTTCCCACCACCACCGTTAAACCATTCCACGCGGATTGCGTGTTTTCCAGCTTCAAGTTCAATCGAGCCATTTCGCTCTATAACTCCGTGGTCACCATCATTATCAACTACTTCTTTATTGTTGATGTATAGCTTACTTCCGTCATCAGAGGCAAGGTAAAATGTATATTCACCAGACTTTTTTACTTCGATAAGACTTTCCATTACCATAGCAACAGATTCTTCTCTTGGAAGGTTAACATTGTTTAAGCTGAATTCTAGGGTAGTTCCGGAGGTCTTTGCTTTTAAAGTGGAGAAGTCCGGGAGTTCAATAAGCTCATCTTTTTCATAAGTTTTATAACTAATTCCATGCCCTTTTTTATTTTTTAGAACACGAAAGTAGCCAGTGCTAATATCCGAAATCGATTTTCCTGCTTCAAAAATTTGTGCTTTTACAACGGTTGTCTTTTCGATGGAAATAGAGTTTTCGTATAAGTCTGAGTCAATCGTTGGCTGCTTTCCGTCTAACGTAAACCTAATTTCCCCGTCTGGATTTGGGTTGCTAATTGTTAATGTGGCGGTTTCACCAACAAAGAGCCCTCCTGCAGGATCGTATTCGTCAGCAGTAGGAAAAATAACAGGTTTAGATAACCCTACATTAGATGAATACATTAATGATGGTTCAGTGTGACCTTCAAATACACTTTTAACGGGACGACCAATCCATTCAAAAGGAATATCCAATCCTAATACAAAAGCAACGGTTGCAGGAGTATCATAGGTGTTAATAGGAATTATAGATGTGAAGTTTTCTTTCACATCTTTCCCAGAAACGATAAATGGTATTTCAACTTCAGCCATAGTTTCACCACCATGACCTTTACCTACACCACCATGATCTGAAGAAATTATGAACACCGTTTCTTCGAAGATCCCAGCATCTTTTGTGGCTTGAATAATCTCGCCAATTAAAGAATCCGCTTTTTCTACTGCGTGATAGTAAGCTGGAGTTCCGTGACCAATAGAATGCCCGTAATGATCTACATGGTCGAGGTGAATAAAAGTGAAGTCAGGAGTTTGTTCTTTGATGTAATCTATAGCCACTAATGTAGTTTCGTCTTCATCTTTTGGGCTGATGCTATAATCAACCGCACTTGGTTCAAAAAAGTTAACAATCGGCTCCCAGTCGTAAATTGCCCCAATTACAGCATTTGGCTTTTGATCTCTTATTACGGTGAAAATGCTAGGAAAACGGTGTGCATCTTTAACCACCGTTGCTGGTAAAATGAAATTATCTGTTTTCCAATTGTTGCTAATTACACCATGTTGCTCTGGACCTGCCCCATTTAGCATACTTGCCCAGTTTGCGCCACTACTACTCGGCAATACCGATCGCGCATGAAAAGAATGAGCGCCATTTTTCATCATTTCATCCATAATAGGTGTGTTGGCTTGAATAACTCCATTTGGACTCATGCCATCAACCCCGATTAAAATAACGTGCTTGGTAAGTGGTTTTTGCTCTTTATTTATATTGCATGAGCAAGCTACAAGAAATAAACCAAGTAGACTTAGAGATATGGATTTCATGTTGGCTGTAATTCTGTTTGAGGTTGAGTTTGAATAATTCGGTCTTGACGTTTGAAATAGAAAATGGAAAGGATGGTGAAGACGAAACCAATAGCACTGGTGGCGTAACAAAAAATGATGAAAAATTGATACCAGCTTATATCAGATTGCCCGAAATTTTTATAGAGTAGAACTCCAACGCTCGATACATATCCAAAAGAATCGGCGATATAAATAAGGAACCCAGCGTTTGCTACTGTTCTAAAAGTGGCGATAAATCGATCGAAAAGAATGCAATTGAAAGGGACGTAGGCAAGATATGAACCAAGTCCAGTTAGCACCATCCACCAGTATGGAGAAACAAATCCACTTTGGAACATAAAAGTAGACAATCCAATAAGTAGAATACCAAAACCAACTATATAGTGATTGATAATGAGTGCTTTCTTGTTATCTCTAATAAGCATAAGAGAAGCCATAACTACCAAAACAATGATGGCAATTGGGAATTCTGTTTTAGTGAATATTCCTGCGTTATCAACAAAACCAACAGCTTCTAAAATCTCAAGGGCGTAGTTGTCTCTTAAGTCACGAAATGCAGTTAAACACATGTAAATGAAAGTGAGTACCGCTATTCCTGAGCCATATTGCCGGAAAAAGGCCCATCTATCTTTTGCGGTCATTGGCGCTCTTTTTGTGCGAAGTAATTCGTCTTCAGCAGTTGGTGCTGGAATATGATTTAGCAACCAAACAAATAGGAAAAGTGGCAAGGTGAATACCAAACCTGTGAAGAATGGCATTGCAAACTCTGAAACACCCCAATCAAGTATCAAATACTTGCCCGTACTCTTTACAAATCCTGAGGAAACAATAAAGCTTACACTTAATCCGGCTCCTAATAACTCGGTATTTTTTCGGCCTTCTAGAAAACTAAAAACCAATCCCCAAACCATACCAAGAGGCAATCCATTTAAAAACAGAAAAACGATAGAAAAGGGAGCGGGAATTTGCCAAAAAAGAAAAAGAGCTAATTGAGCACTCATAATCAAAACCACAATCGCCCATGCTCTTTTAGGTGCCGACATTTCGGAAACGAATTTTATACCTATGAATTTGGATAAAGTATAACCCACCACTTGTGAGATGATGAGCAACGTTTTTAATTCCATTCCCCAATATTCAATGCCATCAAAACTGGCAGCCGTAAAAGGCTTTCGAAAGGCATACATACAAGCATAAGTGCTAAAAGCAGCAACAATGGCGAAAAGAGAGAAAACCCACTGGTTTTGTTTAGCTAGCCAAGTGTTTAGTGTTGCCGATGTTTTCATTGAACCTCCATTAAACATTGATCGATGATGGAAAACGCAGTTTCTAATTCACCTTGGGTTACAGTAAGCGGAGGGGTAAGTGTAAGCGTACTACCCATCGATACTTTAAAATTGAGACCAAGTTCTAGTGCTCGGTACATAATAGTGTCGGCTTCAATCTTTGCTTTTTCGCCAGTCTCAGGATGACGAAGTTCTATGCCTAGCATAAGCCCTAAACCGCGGACATCACTTATCAATGGATACTTAGTTTTTAGCTTCTCGAGTTGAAAAAGAGCGCTTTTACCAAGTTCCTCGGTTCTAATAAGTAAATGTTCATCTTCAATAATTTGAATGGTTGCCAACGCTGCCGCACAAGCTACAGGGCTTTTCTCGTGCGTAAAATGTCCAATAGCTCGTTCTTTTATAGCTTCATTCAATTCTTCTGTAGCAATGAGTGCCGCTAATGGAAAAATTCCTCCGCCTAAACCTTTTCCAATTACAACCATGTCTGGCTCAATGCCATAATGTTGGTACGTGAACATTTTCCCAGTTCTTCCAAGAGCATGTGGGATTTCATCTAATATGAGAAGTGCCCCGTGTTTATCGCAGGCTTTTCGAATTCTTTGCCAATATTCTTTTGGAGGTATAGAAGGAGAGGAACGAATGGTTTCTGCAATAACAGCACCAACATCACCTTCTTTTTCAAGAACATATTCTAAGTAGCTAGCGCAAGCATCGGCGTTATCAGAAACAGATTTTCCGAAAGGAGTTTCGCCAGGGTATGGAAATGGAACGTGTTCGGTTCCTGGCAATAAAGGGCCTGCATTATTTCTGAAAATTGCTTCGCCACCAATAGAAATAGCGTCGAGTGTAGCGCCGTGGAAAGAATCCCACATCGAGATGGTTTTGAACTTCCCAGTTGCCATTCTAGCTACTTTAAGCGCCATCCCGATAGCTTCAGCTCCACCTGGGGCAAAAAGGACACGGTTTAAACTTCCAGAACTTAATTCAGATAACTTCTTTGCTAGAGCTATGGCCGGCGAATTTGTATAACGACGAGTACAAAAACTGAGCGTACTCATTTGTTGAGTAATCGCCTCAATCACTTTTGGATTTGCGAAGCCAACTTGATGAATATAATTACCATGGAAGTCGAGTAATTTTTTACCTGATTGGTCGACAATGTATGAGCCTTCACAATGTGAAAGAACATTTAAACAAGGGGTCGAAAGAGATTGATGTAGAAAATATTTAGAGTCTTCATCTAAAACAGCCCGCGTTTGCGGATCAATATTTTTCTTTGACCAATCTTGCCTACGAGGGCTGATGTTTAAGTCACCCTCGGAGTGCAAATCAACGGAATGAGACATTATTACAATCCAATTAAAGTCTTTAACTCAGTAATGTCTTCTATCAAATAATCGTGGTGAAAGTCTTTTAATTGGCTACGAGTATGTGTGCCATAAAGAACGCCAACCGTAAGACCACATTTCGCATTTTCGCCTTCCATTAGATCAGAGGGAGTATCACCAACTTTTACAACACTCGAAGACTTAGAAATATTTAAATCCGCCATTAATGCTTGAATCATGAAAGGATGCGGACGACCATCTTTTACTTCATCACTCGCTTTGGATGCATCAATTAATCCATTTTGTAGCCAACCAGTTCTCTCCAAAATAATATCAGTGGTAGAGCGGCTAAAACCGGTGTCTAGAGCAACCTTGATTCCGGCTCCTTTTAATTCACCAAAGAGCTGAGAGGCGCCTTCAATTTCTGCAATGTCAGGCGAGCTTCTGTAATATTCGTTAATAAGTTCCAAAAATGAATCATGTATCTGTTCTACTAGTTCAGGCGAACTTTCTTGATTCGGCAAACTTGTCAAAATGGTTTGTATGGCCGTCTTCTTTTTGTAACCCATTACGGCATTAATCTCTACTTGTGTGGCTGAAATGCCATGGATTTTTAATGCTCCTCTAAAACTATCGTTCACACTATTTGCAGTATCGTTAAGAGTGGTTCCTGCAATATCAAATACAACTAATCTTGGCTTCATAAATCTATTCGGTTTGAATTTTAAGCCAAAGATAAACGATGAGCATACAAAGAAAGATGGATTTCGTATATGTTAACAAAGTCTTAAAGAACTGGTAACATAGAAAATTATAAAAACTTTATTATTTCTTTAATAACAACACTATATAGTAATTTTAAAATTAAACGATAGGTTTACAAATGCTCAATAGTAGAACGGAATGTTAACGTATAGTTAAAGTAACGGTAACATGAAAAACGGGATATTCAACACAACTTTTTTACGAAAATATTCAATCAATTTTTAGAGGCAATAAATCAACATGAAGCAATGGCTATTTAGTATTGGCCTTGTACTTTTGTTAACCCCTTTTGTACAAGCTCAAACAACAAAAAACGAAACCGATTTTATAGTAAAGCCTTATTTACAATTCGCTACTAAAAACAGCATTGTTGTACTTTGGGAAACGAAGGAGAAATCAACATCAAAAGTTGAATTTGGGAAGGCAGTTCTTAATTCGGGTGAACCAGTTCTTAATCAGAATGCAATAGTGGATGGATCTTCTACTATGCATGAAGTTGTACTAAGCGACTTAGAAACGGAAACGAATTATTTTTGGAGAATAGTTTCTAAAACATCTGCGGGCAAAGAAATTGTAAGCGACACGTATTCTTTTAAAACGGCAGTAAATGATAGTACTGCTTTTATGTTCGCGTTAATTGGAGATACTCAGCGTAACAATAGCACTCCTTGGGCGTGGAAAAAAATTGCTCAACGTATGTGGGAAGATCGTCCAAGTTTTGCAGTTTTAGCGGGTGATATTGTAGATAATGGCAATAACCTTGATGATTGGACTGACGAGTTTTTTCCTCCCGGACATGTAGCCATGAGCCGTTTTCCAATATATACTGTTTTGGGAAATCACGAAAATGATTCTGATTACTACTACCAGTACATGGCAAATCCTGCGCCAGAATATTACTATACATTCAAATATGGTAATGCTCAATTTTTTATGATTGATTCGAACCGTGATATATCTGAAGGTTCCGAGCAATACAATTGGTTAGAGTGGGAATTGGCGAAATCAGATGCAACTTGGAAAATCGCAGTTCAACATCATCCTCCATTTACATCAGAGGAAAATGATAGTGGCGATACCTTTAAGGAAGCTTCAACTTATGGTACACATGCTAGATACCTAGTACCACTTTTCGAAAAATATAATCTTGATTTCGATTTATTTGGACATGTTCACATGTACGAAAGAACTTGGCCTATTAAGGATAATTTGGTCAATCAGGAAGATGGCGTAGTATACATCAACTCTGGTGGTGCAGGTGGTGGCTTGGAAGATTTTGCACCAACAAGAACTTGGTTTACAGCTGAACTTCAAACAGGCCATCATTACTGTACGTTCGCAATTCATGACAAAACGGTGATTTTCAAAGCTATTGATCATGAAGGCAGAACCTTTGATACTTTCCAGCTTACTAAAGAAAAAGGTGTAAATAACAAAGCATCTGTTTTACAGCCACCTTCACCAAAAATTAAAGCTGAAGGTCGTGTTTTTGAAAAAAGTACTGTGATTGCTTTAGAAGCTGCGTTTGAAGACAATACCATTTTTTATACTACAGACGGCTCCGAACCAAATCAGTCTTCAAAAAAGTATACTAAGCCTTTCACTATTAATAATACTAGCGAAATTAAAGTTATTGCTTACAGTAAAGAGAATAGAGCTAGCCGAGTTAATAAAGTTTATATAAGAAAACTGGTGCCAATGAAGGCAGTAAAAGTATCTGGTGCAAAATCTGGATTAGCTTATACTTATTACGAGGAAGATGTTATACAGCTACCTGATTTTTCAAAGCTAAAGGCTGTTTCTAAAGGCGTAGCAAAATCTGTTACCCTAGAAGCCGTTCCTCATCGTGAGGATGATATCGTAATTCTTTATGAAGGATTCGTAGAAGTTAAAGAAGATGGCAGGTATAAATTCAATCTGGCATCTGATGATGGCAGTAAACTATTTCTACACAATCAAATTATTATAGATAATGATGGCGAACACGGAATGAAGAAAATTTCGGGGGAAGTTCTCTTAGAAAAAGGAAAACATCCAATACGCGTTGAGTTTTTTGAAAGTGGTGGAGGAGAAGGACTAATTTTGACATACGAGGGTCCTGGTTTTGAAGAAAAGCCAATCGCACCGTTCTTGTTAAGCCACAAATAAGTTAATGGATATATCCAAAGTTCAAGGGAAGTACATGATGCAATGCTGGTCTGCTCAGGCCAGTTATTCCCCTATTGCTGTTGATAAAACCGAAGGATGCTACATTCACACCAAAGATGGACGCAAAATTTTTGATTTGCGAAGCGCTCATGAATGTGTAAACCTCGGTTTTAATCACCCAAAAGTACAACAAACAATTATTGAACAGCTCAATAAAGTAGTTTACGTAACTGATGATTTTGCAACGGAGCCAACAGCGCTTCTTGCACAGAAATTAGCCTCAATTACGCCAGGTTCACCAAATAAAAAAGTATGGTTTGGACAAAGCGGGGCTTCCTCTGTCGAGGCTGCAATTAAAGCGGCTAGGATGTACAAGTACAACCAGCTTATAGAAGACGGCACCGATCAATACGCAGCTAATCGTCAGTATCCATATCCGTATAAAATTATATCACGTTATAGAGCTTGGCACGGAGCAACTATGGGTGCGTTATCAGCTGGTGGAGATCCCAGGAAATGGTTTAGCGAACCGCTTACTGTTCCTGGCTTTATCCAAGCACCAGATGCATATCCATTCCGTTCTCCATTTGGTGAAGATCCCGACGGACTTAAGGCCGCTGAATACATGCGCTACATGATTGAAATGGAAGGTGGAAGTGCCTTTGTAGCTGCAGTTTTAGTAGAACCTATTGTTGGGTCTAATGGAGTGATTCCTGCTCCAAAAGCATACATGAAAAGAGTACGTGAAATATGCGATGAGTTTGATCTACTCCTGATTGTTGATGAAACGATGACGGGAATGGGGAGAACGGGCAAATTACTAGCTATTGAGCATTATGATGTTGAGCCGGATATCATAATCATGGGGAAAGCACTGGGTGTATATTGTCCCATTTCAGCAACCATTTTTAGCGAAAAAGTAGCTGCTTCTTTCGATGAGAATATCTTTGGTCATGGACAAAGTTACTCTGGCCATGCGTTAGGAGCGGCAGCTGCTTTAGCGAGTTTAGAGGTTATTGAGCAAGAGAATCTTTTAGAGCATACTACAGAAATGGGTGCTTATTTAGAATCAGAATTACTTGAACTTCAAGAAAAACATGCATCAGTTGGGGAAGTTCGAGGCGTTGGTTTGATGTGGACTATGGAGCTTATTAAGAATCATCAAACCAAAGAATCATTCAGGAAAATATCTGAGAAATACTCTGAAACACCTGTTAAACAGATGTCGAAATTTCTACTAGATGAAAAAAATATTTATGTACCTGGTGATAAATTTGGTCTCTGGATTTTTCCGCCACTTATAGTAACCAAAGAAGAAATCGATATGCTGATATCAGCTTTTGATGAAGCTCTTGAAATCACAGATTTAGCAATGAAAAACACTATATAAGAATAATGAATAAAATTGATATTGCAATTGTTGGGGGCGGAATCATTGGTTTAGCCCACGCTGTTGCTGCTGTTGAAAAAGGCTACTCTGTTCAACTATTTGAACAAGAAGAAATGGCTGTTGGAGCCTCGGTTAGAAACTTTGGTTTGGTTTGGCCAATTGGACAGCCAGAGGGTAATTTGTACGATAGGACTATGAAAAGCCGCGAAAAATGGCTGGATATGTCAAAAAAAGCAAATTTCTGGGCTCTTGAAAACGGTTCTCTTCATTTGGCTTATCAAGAAGATGAATATGCAGTGCTTTCAGAATACCACACTAAGTTTGGAAATAGAACTCAATTGTTATCAGCAACAGAGGTTCTTCAAATATCGCCCAATGTAAATCCTACAAACCTAAAAGGTGGGCTTTTCAGCGATACGGAAGTAAATGTAAATCCAAAACGAGCTATTCACTCTATCTGTAATTGGCTATCGCTACATCCAAAATGTACGGTGAATTTGGGTGAAAAAGTATTGAGTGTAGACGATGGCTTGCTCATTACTTCTAAAGCGTCGTACAAGGCTGAGCAGGTATTTATCTGTGGAGGTTCAGATTTTCAATCTCTTTATCCTGAGGTTTTTAATACTAGTGGACTTGTAAAAAGTAAACTCCAAATGATGCGTTCTAAATCCAGAGATGAACAATTTATACTTGGTCCTACTTTGTGTGGTGGACTTACTCTAAGGCATTATGCATCTTTCGCTCAGTGTGATTCTCTAGAAGTGTATCGAAATAGAATTACTAAAGAATCGCCTGAGTTTGATACTTGGGGCATTCATGTGATGGTTTCTCAGAACGAGTATAATGAACTCATTATAGGAGATTCTCATGAATATGCTCTCAGCTTTGATCCATTCGATAAAGCCGAGATTAATGACTATATCATGAACTACATGCACACTTTTCTCCAATCGAAAAAAATCGATTTGCTAGAAACATGGCACGGCGTTTATGCCAAAAATCCGAAAGGAACAGAGTTTGTGGCACAGCCAGAAGAAAAAGTGAAGATTATAACTGGCTTTGGTGGTGCAGGGATGACCTTCTCATTTGGCTATGCAATCGAAGAGTTAGCTAAACTGTAATAAAACGTACTATTCGTTAAAAAGATAGAAAACCAACATGGTAGCAGGTACCGTGTTGGGATTTCTTGGAACATGAGGCAAACGGCCATTAAAGAAAATAGACTCTCCCTCGTTTAGTTCCACTACTTCATCATCAATTACGTATTCACACTTTCCCGAAAGCATATATTTGAACTCAAAAGCATCGGTTTCAACACATTCACGTTGGCAATTTGGTTCTAGAGTTAACAATACAATCTCAAAACCAAGAGCTTGAAGCTGCTTACTAAAAATTAGATCGTATTTAAAACCAGACGCTTCGTCTTCTTTTTCAATAGTTTGATGCTGTTGGGCAGGGATTTTCAAATACTTGAACGGAGCAAACTGGCTAATACTTTCAAAAAATTCACTTGGTTGTACTTCTAATGCTTCAATAATGGAAAGCAAAACAGGTACCGAAGGAACTGTTCGTCCGTTTTCAATTCGAGAAACCAACCCGTTACTTACATTTGCTCTCTTCGCGATTTCGCTAGCATATACTCCTTTTTCTTTTCTAATGGATCGAATTCTTTGTCCAATCCCAATGATGTATGTATCCATGAAAAAAGAGGTGTCTAATAAAGATTTATATAATGAGAAACCATGGCAGTGAAAGCTATCTGAATATATAAAAAATCAGTGGGTTATCTTCATATTTCAGATCAATTTTACGAATTATTAGATAAATGTGTATTGATGTTACCCATCAATTAAGGTCTATTTAATTCTAGATAAAATCAGACTTTATGAAGCAAATTTTAGCCTTCTATTTTAGTAGGATTTAAAAAATATATTTTCTTGCCCGCAAGTTTTTTGAAGTAATAGCACCTAATACTATAACCCCGATAAATATCAAGAAAAGGAGAATAGATCATGAGACGCTTATTTAAAACCACATTTTTAGTATTCATGTTGAGCGCATTTGCTATAAACGTTCAAGCTCAAAGAATGAACAATGGAAACATGAAGAAGCAACAAAATACACAAGGTAAAATGTTGCAGAAAGACAATCAGAACCAACGTGGTGCTGGACCAGAATTACGTATCCCTGATTTAACTGAGGAACAAAAAACTCAGATTCATCAAATTAGAACTAGCGGTCAAAAAGCTGCGTTACCTGTTAAAAACCAGCTTAGAGAAAAAAAAGCAAAACTTATTACGCTAACTACAGCTGATAAATACGATTCAAAAGCAGTAAACGCTGTTGTTGATGATATTTCAAAACTTGAAAAAACAATGATGCTCTTTCAAATTGAACATAAGCAACAAATAAGATCTCTATTGACTGAAGAGCAACGGCTAGTTTTCGATTCCACTGCCGGTGGTCGCCAGAATAATAAAATGGGACAAAGAGGCCGCTCTAACAAGCCCTCAAATAGAAGATAAGTACTATAAAGCCTTAACGAAGAAGTTGTAGTTGTTAGTGGAGAAGCTCTTGATTGAAAAATCGAGAGCTTTTTTTGCAATGAAGATTAGCCATTTATTTACTATCGTTGACGGATGTTCAATCCCTTTAGAAAAGAGAAAATATCCACCGAACGTATCGGTGAGTTTCAAGTTGAAATTTCTCGTAAAAAAATTAAAAACCTATATCTTAAAGTCTCACCAATATCTCAGAAGGTTCGTGTTTCTGTGCCTATACATGTTCCTGAGAAAGCAATTGAGCACTTTGTAGTATCTCGAGCCGATTGGATTAAGAAGCAATTGGCTAAAAAGTCTGTTGTCCCAAAGGTAGAAGTATTGAATTTTATATCGGGAGAAACTCATTTCTATAAAGGCAAGCCGCACCAGCTTGAAGTTATAAGCCGCTCTACACCACCTAAGGTAGAACTTTTTGAAGACCATACAATTGTTTTGCAGACTCGAGAAGGAGTTTCAAGAGAGAAGAAAGAGAAAGCTTTGAACGAATGGTATCGAGCTAGTTTGAAGGAGGATATCCCAAAATTGATTGCGAAATGGGAACCCGTTATGCAGGTTAGTGTGAAAGAATTTGGCGTTAAAAGAATGAAAACACGATGGGGAACTTGTAATATCCGAGCTCAGAGAATATGGCTGAGTTTAGAGTTAGCTAAAAAATCGCCCGAATGTCTTGAATATGTGGTGGTACACGAAATGGTACATCTTCTTGAACGGCTTCATAACAAACGTTTCCATGCTTTTATGGATTTGTTTTTGCCAGATTGGCGCGAGCGTAAGAAAGAACTGAACGGACGCATCTGTTAATAATATTACGATTATTGAATCTTAGCGTGAGTAAACGGGGATTTTTAGCGTTAAATCTAATGTTACTTTAGGCAGAGAAGGAGGTACTAAACTATATCGCACAGAAGGCACAATAACTGTCATTTCTTTCTTATTGCCCAGCTCATCTTTACGATTTGATTCAGCACTACTTTTTATAAAATTGTAATTAGCTCTTGCTTCTAAACTAGGTCGTAAATCCCCTATTTTAAACGGAATTCCAGTTCCGAAGTTCAGGCTAAAAAAATTTCCAGAAGGTTTAAACTCACTTTTTGCTTCAAAACTGTAATCGCGGCTGTCAATAATATCTTGGTCGGTGGTGATGATAGTATATTCACCTTTAGATTTATTTGAGGTTTGCGAAAAACCCACGCCATAAATCAGATAAAGTGAGTTTCGTAACGTTTTTTTGAATTCTAAATTGGCATATAATGCAATTAGGTCAATTTCAGATTTAGTTGATAGCTCCGTTATTGTAAGGTTATTAGTAAAACCTCCAACATATAATTTACCTTTTTGGGAGGATTCGTAAGTAAGCGACTTTTTCGTAAAACCAAGTTCAAGAAGAATGGAAGAGGACTTGTTTTTCGTTTTTTCGAGTGAAAACCCAACATTGAGATCCGGAGAATCTAAGGTATAGTTAGGGTGCACAATAAAACCGAAGCCTGTTCCAATATTAACGCCAACCTTGAAAATATTATCGGTGAGATAACTGTAGTCATCATCGTAAAACACATCAAAACAACTGTTGTATCTATTTACATAATCTGAAAGATCTTTGGTGTTATACTGAAGTCTTGAGAAATTGATTTTCGAAAAAGTATCTGCACAATCTTGTGAATAATCACTTAAAAAAGTTCGGTATCTATCTCGGTCTATGTAAATAATCTCACCATCTCTAGTTTCGAAAAAGTAGAACGCTTCATTTATAGAACTTCTAAAAACAAGTAGTGAAAGGTCGCTGCCTCTATTAATTAGGACCTTTAAAAATAATGGATTGGTGTCGGTAGGAATTGTATCGAAATTAATTGAATAAGAGCGATAGATACTGCCATCGTTAAAACCATATTCTCGAATACTAGCCGGTGTGTGCTGAAATGCATAATCGGGATCGCCAGCTAAAAAGAAGTTAATCTGCAGATAATTCTCTTGATTCTCAGATTGAAAAAATCGTCCTTTTAAAGTATCACCTTTTAGATCAATTACATATCCACTAGTAAAGTCTTGTGCGTTAGTTGGTTTAAAAAATGAACAGCATAAAGCTAATATAAAACTAAGAGCTAATAACGAAGAAAATTTATTCACAAGGTTCTGAATATATTGATAGTAGAAGTTGAGGATTATAGGGAATAAAGTACAAGATGTTAATAACCTAGATGTAAAATTTATTTTTTAAGTACTTAATTAGGTGGATTATTGGAGATAGATCCCTGAACCAGTCCTTAATTATGTCAATATTCTAGTCAATTAAATTAGCGTGAGTAAACAGGGATTTTTAAAGTTAAATCTAACGAAATTTTTGGTAGGGCTGGGGGGAGTAATATGTATCTTAAATATTGTTCGGAAATTATGATACTTGGCTTATTACCATATTCATTTTTATCATTAGATTCAGCACTACTTTTTATTAAGTTATAACTAGCCCTTAATTCTATGCTAGGATATAAATCTTTTATATTAATTGGGATGCCCACTCCTAAGTTATAGCTTAAAAAGCTTCCTGAGGGAATAAATTTTCGTTTTACTCTGAAACTGTAGTTTTGGCTGTCAATAATATCTTGATCGGTGGTAATTACGGTATATTCACCTTCAGATTTATTAGAACTTCTCGAAATTCCAACGCCATAGATTAAGTGTAGCGAATTTTCAAAAGTTTTCTTGATTTCTAAATTTGCATACAATGCGATTAGGTCAATTTCTGATGTAGTTGAAATCTCGGTAATACTTTGTCTAGAGGCACCATCTACAACATATAGCAATCTACCTTCTTGAGTCGATTTATAAGTAAGTGACTTTTTCGTAAAGCCAAGTTCAAGAAGCATGGAATACTTGGGACTCTGTGTTTTTTCAATCGAAAGGCCAATATTAAAATCAGGAGAATCTAACGTATAGTTAGGGTGTACTATAAAGCCGGACCCCGTACCAATATTAACACCAAACTTGAGGATGTTGTCAGTGAAGTAGCTATAATCAGCATCATAAAACTCATCATAACAGCTGTTGTATCTATTTACATAATCTGAGAGGTCTTTGGTAGAATATTTTTGTCTTGAAAAATTCGTTTTTGAAAACGCTTTATTACAATCTTGCGCATAGTCATTTAGAAATGTGCGGTAGTTATTCCTGTTGATATATATAATTTCGCTGTCCTTTGTCTCAAAAAAATAGAACTCTTCGTTTGCTGAATCTCTATATACAAAGAGTGCAAGTTCTCCACCTTTATCAATCAAGACTTTTAAAAATAGGGGGTTGGTGTTGGAAGGATTAATGCTTTGCTTTATTGTAAAAGACCGGTAGACCCCACCATCACTAAAACCATATTCTCTAATACTAGCAGGTGTGTGTTGAAATGCATAATCGGGGTTGCCAGCTAAAAAGAAGTTAATCTGCAGATAATTTTCTTGATTCTCTGGTTGAAAAATTCGCCCTTTTAAAGTATCACCTTTAAGATCAATTATATAACCATCAGTAAATTCTTGTGCGTGTACCTTTTTTGAAAGTGAAGAGCATAAAACTAGTACAAAACTTATAGTTAATAGTGATAGGTGTCTATACATGATAAAATAATGAACTGCATATTATTGTAGCGAGATTATAAGCAATAAAGTTCATGTTGTTAATTGGATAGATGTAAAATTAGTTATAATTGGTGTGTTTGGATAATTCAGAAGGCGGTGAAGCCCTTGCACCAGTCCATAATCATTTCCATATTATGAACGACTATTAATCTTTTCAGAAACCAATGAAGAAACACTGTTACATATTTTCCCTTTCCTTACTGTTTATTGTTCTCATATCTCCTATGAATTCATTATTTGCTCAAACTTCTAATGATTATACAATCTCATTTGAAGAAGCTATTCACAACGAAGCTAAAATATCAGCTACTTTTAAAAATTTAGAACCGGGAATTTTAGAAATTAGAATGAGTAGAACCTCACCAGGTAGATATGCTTTGCACGAGTTTGCCAAGAATGTGTATGGTGTTAAGGCTTTTAATAGCAAAGGTGAAGAACTAGAAATTACACGTCCAAATCCGTACCAGTGGGATGTAAGCGGACATAATGGAACCGTGGTTTTTAAGTACACATTATTCGCAAATCATGGCGACGGAACCTATGTTCAAGTTGATGAAACACACGCCCATTTAAACATACCTGCTACCTTCGTTTTTGCTAGAAATTATGGGCACCGACCTGTAAAAGTTACTTTCCAACTTCCAGAAAACTCAGACTGGAAAGTTGCCACTCAGCTCAAGCATTTAGAAGGAAATACTTATTACGCACCAAATACCTACTATTTCATGGATAGTCCAACTGAAATTGCAGATCTGCATATCCGAGAAAGAAAAGTGGAAGGGAAAACAATCCGTATTGCACTCCATACACCAGCAAGTGATAAAGAAGTAGACGAGTATTTTGAAAAAGTGATGGGTATTGTGGAAGCGCAACGATTGGTTTATGGTGAATTACCAGTTTTTGATTTCGGTGAATACACATTTCTTTTATGTTACATGCCTAACGCCGATGGTGACGGTATGGAACACAGAAACTCTACGTACGTAGTAAGTTCAAAACCATTAGAGCGCCCTTTGGGCGAAACTGGAATAAGTACTGTTTCTCATGAATTTTTTCATACTTGGAATGTGGAGAGAATTAGACCGAAATCTCTAGAGCCGTTCGATTTTGAAAATGTAAATATGAGCGGCGAATTATGGTTTGCGGAAGGTTTTACGAGTTATTATACAAATTTATTACTTGCACGGGCGGGTATCAGAACTGAACAACAATATATCGAGGGCTTAGATGGTGCTCTTAGTTTTGTTATCAATTCGCCAGGTAGAACCTACTTTAATCCAATCGAAATGAGCTATCAAGCTCCATTTGTGGATGCTGCCACTGCTGTAGATCCTAATAATAGATCGAATACATTTATTTCTTATTACACCTATGGCAGCGTGTTAGGACTTGGCCTTGATTTGGAACTTCGAAAAATGAATAAAGGCCTGAGTTTAGATGGCTTTATGGAATTAATGTGGAAGAATTATGGAAAAACTGAAGTTCCATATACTGTACGAGATATTCAATCGACTCTAGCTGATTATGTAGATTCTGATTTTGCCGATCACTTTTTTGAGAACTATATCTTTGATAGCAAACTCCCAGACTACGAAAAGCTACTTGCTAATGTTGGTGTGAAGTTTGAAAAAAGAGCTCCAGATTCTGCTTGGATGGGCGGTCAAATCGTAGAAAGAAACGGAAACTGGGTACTTCGCACTAATGCCACAAAAGATTCTCCATTATATAATGTAGGAATAAAAACAACGGATGAGTTTATTTCGATTGGTGGTGTTAAACTAGAAGAAAGCTCGAGCTTCAATGAGATTATGAAAGGGTTTAAACCTGGCCAAGAAATTGAAATTGAATATTTGAGATGGGGACAAGAAAAAAGTGTTTCCATAATTCTAGAAAACGACGAAAGTTTTGAAACAACTATAAATCCAAGTTCATCTAAAAAGGAAACGGAACGAAGAAAAGAATGGGTTAAAGCTAAAAATTAATCCAATTGGCGTTTAAATTTCCACGTATTAATCTTGTAAGAGGTTTATCTAGTAATCTATAACTAACGCATATCTATTATGAAAAAAGCTATTCTAATAATTGGCTTAGGGCTGTTTTTTGCCACAAATATTATCGCACAAAATACTCCAGCCATTTTATCTATGAAGGAAAGAGCTCGAGTGATAGATGAACTGTTAGAGGACAAAATTGAAACCGTTCTTCCTCAAATTATGAGGCGAGAAGGGTTAGATATGTGGATTGTTATTTCAAGGGAATACAATGAAGACCCTGTTATAAAAACGTTGTTGCCCGCAACTTGGCATGCTGCGCGTAGGCGTACAATTTTGGTTATGTTTGATAGAGGTGACGGAAAAGGTGTTGAAAAGCTCGCTGTTGCTCGTTACGATGTTGGCACGAACTTTAAGAAAGCGTGGAACCCTGAAGAAGAACCCGATCAGTGGGAGCGGTTGGCTGAAATCATCAAAGAACGTGATCCCAAGAAAATCGGAGTTAATAAATCGAAGCACTTTGGTATCACCGATGGAATTGTAGCCACAGAGCTAGAAGAATTACAACGCGTTTTAGGTAAGAAATATAGTTCAAGAATCGTTTCTGCTGAGAAAGTTGCAATAGCTTGGTTGGAAACACGTACGCCTAAAGAGATGGCTATTTACCCACAGATTGTGCGAATTGCACATAATATTATTGCTGAAGGCTTTTCAGATGCAGTAATTCAGCCTGGTGTTACCACAACTGAAGATGTAGTATGGTGGTACCGTGAACGAATTAGAGAGCTAAAGTTGATTACTTGGTTTCATCCTAGCGTTTCCATTCAGCGAGCAGATCCAGAGTCATTCGATCATTTAAGAACGTTCGATTCTCGTCCAGGAAATAACGTGATTATGCCCGGTGATTTAATACATGTCGATTTTGGAGTAACATATCTTCGTCTAAATACAGATACTCAACAACACGCCTATATTTTACGTCCAGGCGAGACAGAAGTGCCTGCGTATCTTCAAAAAGCATTTGAGAACGGAAATAGACTTCAAGACATTTTCACTAATAATTTTAAAGAAGGCAGAACGGGCAACGAAGTTCTAAAAATGTCTAGAGAACAAGCAATTTCAGAAGGCATTAAGCCATCAATCTATACACATCCAATTGGGTATCATGGTCATGCTTCGGGTACAACCTTAGGGATGTGGGACTCTCAAGGCGGAGTTCCATTTACGGGCGATTATCCGCTTCACTTAAACACTGCTTATTCTATTGAGCTGAACGCAGCTACGTACATTAAAGAGTGGGGCAAAGAAATTCGCATTATGCTAGAAGAAAATGCGTTTTTTGATGAAACAGGAGTGTGGTATATCGATGGCCGTCAACGCGAAATTATGACGATTCCAAGAATTCCAGCAAAGCAATAAGCCTTGAAAATGTGAAATAAATCTCAGTAAGAAAGGGTGCAGGTATGGATTTAAATAGCTTAGAACAAAAAATTTCTCATGCTCGCAGTGTTAACCATTCTTTGCCAGACCTGCCATTCAACATTGTAACACTTCTCAAAAGAGGGATTGGTAACTCGGATACTTTTCTGATTTACATAGAATTGAACGGGAAAAGAGTAGAATTTTCTTACAGAGATTTTTATGAAATGGTGCTGGATACAGCTCGTTTCTATCAAAGTCAAAATTTGCAGATTGGCGATAAGATTGCAACCATTTCTCACAATCACTGGCATACCGTTGTACAATATTTTGCGGCTTGGTTTTGTGGATTGGTTGTAGTTCCTGTAAACCTGAGTGAAGATGACCACCGCATTGAATACATATTAAAAACGGCAGAAGTTAAGCTGGCCTTAGTCAGAGATAATTATCTCGATAGAATACAAAAAATCTGCTCTATAGCGGGATTAGATGGCATACAGATCGTTCCTTGTGGAGAAGATATCAACTCATTTACAAAAAGTGAGGGTGTTCTAAAAGAACCAAATTTTGCGGTGGATACGGATGCCTTGATTGTATTTACCTCTGGCACAACGGGCAACCCAAAAGGTGTGGTGCTTTCGCAAAAAAATCTACTCGAAGATGCTCGTGCAATTAGTGAATGGCATCAAATCACAGATGAAACGCGGATGATGTGTGTGCTTCCTATTCATCATGTGAATGGAACGGTTGTAACCTTACTTACTCCATTCTACGTAGGAGCCTCGGTTGTTTTGGTTGAAAAATTCAAGATAGATCAGTTTTTCCCGCTTATAGAAAAAGAACAGGTTCATATTGTTAGTGTAGTGCCAACCTTACTTCAATTTCTAACAAGTTTTTATGAGGATAAGGAACCTCCTAAGCTAAACTACTTCAAACATATAATTTGTGGTGCAGGACCTCTTACCGTAAACGTTGCCAAACATTTTGAATCGCGTTTTGGGAAGCGGATTATTCATGGTTATGGACTGTCTGAAACGACCTGTTATTCATGCTTTCTTCCATTAAATCTTAGTTCTGAAGAACATACAAGCTGGTTAAACGATTATGGATTTCCAAGTATTGGTGTTGCAATTCCAGCCAACGAAATGGCCATCCATAATGAACGAGGTGAGACTGTTGGTGAAGAGGAGCGAGGTGAAATAGTTATCCGTGGCGTAAATGTTATGAAAGAATACTTCCATAATAAAGAAGCCAACGAGGCCGCATTTACTCATGGATGGTTTAAAAGCGGGGATGAAGGTTTTTATAAGAATGATGCTGATGGAAATGCTTTTTTCTTTATTACAGGTCGAATAAAAGAATTGATAATTCGTGGAGGAATTAATTTCGCCCCACTCGAAATTGATGAAGTTATAAATCAAGCACCCGGCGTTAAATCTGGGATTGCAGTTGGTTTTGAGAATGATTGGTACGGAGAGGAAGTAGGTGCTTATGTACAATTAAAAGATGGCGCTCCTGAGAATGCAGAAGAAGTTTTAGCCTTCTGCCAAAAACAATTGCCCCACTCAAAAGCTCCAAAGGTGGTGGTATTCGGCAAAGAAATTCCAGTTACCTCAACTGGGAAATACCAACGCAGGAAAGTAGCGCACTTATTTGAAGAGTGGAAAGAAGTGCAGTTTAAGAAGTGATTATAGATGATTGGCATTTCGAAACTTCATGACTCGTTATAACAATTTCAAAAATTAAATTAGCAGAAAAGGATTTATTATCTCTTCATATCAATCACAGCCAAAGTGCATCTACTAACGCACACTAATTTACCTCTTTGGTCGGTAAGTGAGATTTCCCAAACTTGTATTTTTCGTCCAACATGAACGGGTTTTGCGGTTCCCGTAACCTTACCACCTTTTTTTACCGAACGGATGTGATTCGCATTAATCTCAACTCCAACTACCGTTTGTTCCAAATTCTCAAGCAAAAACCAGCCGCCAACTGATGCTAATGTTTCTGCTAGAACTACAGAAGCCCCACCATGCAAAATCCCAAAAGGCTGAATTGTGCGCTCATCTACTGGCATAGTAGCTACAATCTTATCCTTCGCAATATGTTCAATCTCAATTCCCAGAAAGGTTCCCATATTGTCTTGAGCAGAGTTAAAGTAAATTTCAGCTCTATTTTTGAGTGATTCTTCGATGAACATAAATTAGAATTTGATTAACAGTGTTAAGTTCGTAAAATAAATACGTGGAAACGCTTTCAAAAGTACGCCGAAAGTGTTACTTACCAAAGAGTATAAAATAATCTTTGAGCTATGAAGTATAAACCATCAATTGTACCAGTTGTTTTAGCGGCTGGAATTAATAAAAATAAGTCAGGCATACTTTCTGCGGTTAAGCGAAAAGGTGAATGGTTAGAAACGTCTGTTGAAGACTTTCAGAGTAAGGTTCGCCTCTTAGGGTTAGGGCTTTATGCGCTAGGAATTCGTAAAGGTGATCGTGTTTCTGTTCATTCAGAAAATAGCACCGAATGGTTGATTTGTGACCAAGCAACGCTCTCAATTGGTGCCGTTAATGTGGCTATATACACCACACAACCTGGTGATCAGATTAAGTATATCTTAGAAAATTCTGAAGCTAAGGTTCATATTGTGTCTAACGATGAGATGTTTGCCGAAACGAAACCTCTTGTTAAAAAGATAAAGACAATAACGTCGATTATTTCTATCCAGCCATCGCAGCACAAAAGCCTTAAAGGGTTTGAAGAAGTGATGGAAATGGGACGAGAGTTGGGTGAGAAAAGCCCAGAACTCTTTGACGAATTACTAAGTGCTATAGAGCCAGACGACTTAGCGAATATCAATTACACTTCAGGAACTACTGGAGTTCCTAAAGGGGTAATGCTCTCTCATAATAATTTGGCATCCAACGTTTTATACTCGCTAGACCGGATGCCCTATAATGCCGATGATTATGAGTCCCCAAAAATTCTTTCATACTTGCCAGTGGCACACATGTTAGAACGCATTAGCTCATATCTATACTTGGCCACAGGTGTAACGGTTTATTATGTAGAAGATGTGAATGATTTTAGAACGGATTTAATGACAATTAGACCAATTTACTTTTCGACAGTTCCTCGTCTATTAGAAAAGATAATGACTGGAATAAAAGTGAAAGGCCAAGAAATGTCTGGCCTAACCAAGTCGTTGTATTATTGGGCTATTCATATGGCAGAACATTTTGAACCAGAAGATTTGCCTAAAGGTTTAGATCTCTTCAAATACAAAATTGCGGATAAGCTAGTGTATTCAAAAATTCGTGCTGGTATGGGAGGAAATCTCTCTGGTATGATGGTTGGTGGTGCGGCGCTTGCTCCTAGTGTAATGCGATTTTTTAATGGAATTGGATTTAAATGTGGACAAGGTTATGGGCTAACAGAAACTTCTCCAATCCTAACCGCAAGCACGCCAGATAAGATACGTATTGGTTCTGCAGGCTTCCCCTTAGAGGAAGTTGAATTGCGAATTGCTGAGGACGGCGAGATTCAAGCTAAAGGTCCAAATATCATGTTGGGCTACTATAAACTTCCTGAAAAAACGAAAGAAGTGTTTACGGATGATGGATGGTTCTGCACTGGCGATATTGGACACATTGATAAAGACGGTTGGCTCTTTATCACCGATCGAAAAAAGTCGATGTTCAAACTTTCTACTGGGAAATATGTAGCTCCGCAACCTATAGAAAATGCGCTTATTAATAGTGGATTTATAGATCAAGCAATGGTTATTGGCTCAGAACAGAAATTTTGTGGTGCGTTAATAGTTCCTGATTGGAAGAATTTAGAAAAAAGATTTGACCGCTTTGGACATGATATGCCGAATGAAGATAGAACCACGAACGAACATGTTATTGCAAGAGTTCAGAAAGAAGTAGATAAGATTAATAAGACCTTAGCTCATTGGGAAAGAGTGAAGAAATTTGCGCTCCTAGAAGAGCCATTTTCTATAGAGAAAGGGGAACTTACACCAAAGATGAGTGTAAAGAGAAGTGCTGTTAGAGCAAATAACAAAGAATTAATTGAAAGCATGTATAACGAAGAAAAATCATGAGCGAAAAATATTCTATTCAAAAAGTTGCCGTTTTAGGCTCTGGCGTAATGGGTAGCCAAATTGCTGCGCACTGTATAAATGCAGGTTTAGAGGTTCTTTTATTGGATCTTAAAAGTGATGATCCTAAACGCCCCAATAAAGCAGTTGAAGAAAGCTTACAGAAAATTCTAAAGCTAAGACCAGCTCCTTTTGCTTTACCCGAATTTGCGAGTAGAATAAAGATTGGAAATTTTGATGACGACTTCGATAAACTCGCCGAAGTAGATTGGATTTGCGAGGTGATTGTTGAACGCATGGATATTAAGAAGTCGGTGATGGCTAAAATTGACGCCATTCGGAAGTCATCCACTATTGTTAGTTCAAACACATCAGGTTTACCTATAACACAAATTGGAGAGGATTGCTCAGATTCTCTTAAAGCTCATTTTCTAGGAACTCATTTCTTTAATCCGCCAAGGTATATGAAGTTGTTGGAAATCATTCCTACAGAAAGCACTTCAGCTGAAGTAACGGAATACATGAAAACATTTTGTGAGAAAGCTCTTGGCAAAGGTGTTGTAGTTTGCAAGGATACCCCGAATTTTATCGCTAATAGAGTGGGAATTTTCTCTATGGCTAGTATGATGCCATACTTTTTTAATGGAGATTTTAGAGCAGAAGAGATTGACTTACTTACAGGAACACTGACAGGATATTCCAAAGCAGCTACGTTTAGAACCGCAGACATGGCTGGTTTAGACATCACTATGCACGTTGCTAAAAATCTAATTCCTTCCATCCCAAACGATGAACGAAAAGATGCTTTTGAGTTGCCAGCTCAGTTCGTGAAAATGGTTGAGTCAGGCAAGTTGGGGAATAAATCGGGCGAGGGATTTTATAAAAAAGTTAGGAATGGTTCTAAGACGGAATTCTTAGTTATAAACCCAGAAACACTTGAATATGAGGCTCAAACTCAGTTAGAAGATCCCATTTTAGAAGAAGCGAAAAAAATTCGAAATACTGCTGAACGTTTAAAGTTTCTCACTTTTGGTGAAGGTAAAATCGCCAAATTCATTTGGGAAGTTCAGAAGGATGTGCTTTTGTATGCCGCAAATCGTGTTCCTGAAATTGCCGATTCCCCCCAAGCTGTTGATAGAGCAATGAAATGGGGATTCAATTGGGAAATGGGACCATTTGAGCGCTGGGATGCTCTTGGAATGGAAGCTGTTGTTGGAAGGCTTACTACTGAAGGCGAAGAAATTCCTGTATTGATTAAAGAAATGCTATCGACTGGCATCACTCAATTTTATTCGGAAGGAAAAGTATACGATCCAATTTCTAAGGAAATGAAAGAGGTGTCTCCTCAGGCAGAAGGTGAGATTAAAGTTGCTCAACTTCGTAAAAATAAACAGCCCGTTTTTGAAAATGATTCTGCCGCACTCCACGATATGGGCGATGGTGTTGCACTATTCGAATTCAAAACTAAAAATGCTACGCTTGGTTTTGAATTGGTACAATCTCTTGAACATTCTTTAGATGTAGTAAAGCAGAATTTCAAAGCATTGGTGCTAAGCCATGATGGCGATAATTTCGCTTATGGCGCAAACCTGATGGAAGCTATGCAAGCAAACGCTTCAGGAGAGTGGGATAAAGTAGTGGAAGCAGTAACGAATTTTCAGCGGACAGCAGTAGCTCTTCGTTATGCTCCATTTCCTGTGGTAGCTGCGCCATTTGGTAGAACATTAGGTGGCGGAACGGAATTCGTACTCTACTCCGATAAAGTGGTGGCTCATCACGAATTGTATATGGGCTTGGTTGAAGTCGGCGTGGGTTTAATTCCTGCAGGAGGTGGAACCACGGAACTTCTTAAACGAGCCATGGCCAAAATAGAAGGTGATGCAGATGCACTTCCTTTCATTCGGGAAGCTTTTAAAACAATGGGAATGGCAAAAGTCTCAGAAAGTGCACATATGGCAAAAGAACTCAATTTCCTGCGTCCTTCTGATGTCATAGTAATGAATAGAGACCTTCAGCTAAGTATTGCAAAACAAGAAGCTCTTAATATGGTGAAGGTTGGATATCATGCACCTGCCCGAACTCCAATAAAAGTATTAGGCCAAACGGCATTGAGTGCCATGAAATTGATGCTGTACGTTATGCATGAATCTAATTTCATTACCGATTACGATAAAGTTGTTGTTGAACGCTTAGCCTTTGTTTTATCTGGAGGGGATTTGAGTGAGCCTCAAGAAGTTCCAGAAGAGTATTTGTTAAAGCTAGAACGTGAAGCAATTCTTGAATGCCTGAAAGACGATCGAACAATAGCTAGAATGGAACACATGCTAAAAACTGGAAAACCCTTAAGAAATTAGTGAATTATGAATGCTGAATTTTGAATGAAGCATTCATAATTAATAATTCAAAATTTAAAATTTATGAAAGAAGCATACATTGTAGCAGCAACAAGAACAGCCTGTGGTAAAGCAAACAAAGGTTCGTTAAGGTTTACGCGTCCAGATTCTTTGGGTGGCGCTGTGATAAAAGAATTATTGGCTAGAACTCCTGGCTTAGAGCCTTCTTCGGTTGATGACGTAATGATAGGCTGTGCCTTCCCTGAAGCGTCTCAGGGCTTGAATGTGGCACGGCAAATTGCAATTCTAGGTGGGCTTCCAGACTCTGTGCCTGGCGTTACCATTAATCGGTTCTGTTCTTCGGGATTACAAACAATTTCTATGGCGGCAGAACGGATTATGCTTGGCGTTGCTGATGTGATTATTGCAGGTGGTGTGGAGTCAATGTCGCTGGTGCCAATGGGTGGAATGTCGGTTCAACCAAATCCTGAATTAGTAGATAATAACCCAGAGATTTATGTGAACATGGGAATTACTGCCGAAAATGTAGCTGCAAAGTATAAAGTGAGCAGAGAAGATCAAGATGCTTTTGCTTATCGTAGCCACCAACGGGCAACTTCAGCGTGGAAAAATGGAAAATTTGATTCCCAAATTACTCCCATCCAAGTTGTTGAAAAAAAGGTAAGTGCTGATGGTGAGATTATTGAGGAATACTTCACTTTCAAACAAGATGAAGGACCAAGAGCTGATACATCCGTAGAAGTTTTAGGAAAACTCCGTCCCGTTTTCAAAATGGGAGGTTCCGTTACTGCTGGTAACTCATCACAAATGAATGATGCTGCAGCTTGCGTAGTGGTGATGAGTGGTGAGAAAGTAAAAGAGCTAGGTTTAACTCCGATAGCTCGATATGTGGGTTTTGCTGTTGCTGGTGTTGCACCCGAACTTATGGGAATTGGTCCGGTAGAAGCTATTCCAAAAGTGCTAAAACAAACGGGACTTTCTTTAAACGATATCGATTTAATTGAGCTCAATGAGGCATTCGCTTCTCAATCTCTTGCCGTAATTAGAACTTTGGGCATCAATGATGAAATCACGAATGTTAATGGCGGAGCTATTGCAATGGGACATCCACTAGGTTGCACCGGTGCTAAGTTAACTACTCAGATTCTTTTCGAAATGCAGGTAAGAAAATCGAAATATGGTTTGGTAACTATGTGTATTGGTGGTGGAATGGGTGCTGCAGGAATTTTTGAGAATCTAAACTAGAAAGGGAATATCATGTTTACAGAAGATACATTATCAGATAAAACCATATTAATAACCGGTGGCGGAAGTGGTTTAGGCTTAGCAATGGCAAAAGGTTTTGTAGAATCTGGAGCAAATATTGCCATTTGTGGTCGAACCGAAGAGAAGCTTATAAAAGCTTGTGCCGAGATTAATCAAGTTCGAGAAGCAGCTGAAGTTCGCTATTATATTTGTGATGTAAGAGATCATGATGCTGTTCAAGGGATGTTTCAACAGGCGGTAAAGGATTTCGGGTCTTTAGAAGGATTAGTGAATAATGCTGCTGGAAATTTTTTATCGCTATCGGAGGATTTAACCCCAGGTGGCTTTAAAGCCATTGTAGATATTGTACTTCATGGAAGTTTTAACTGTACGCACGTTTTCGGAAACTATCTAATTGATAACAAACTCAAAGGCTCCATTCTAAATATTGTTACTACCTACGCCGAAAGTACAGGTTGTGCATTTGTGTTGCCATCGGCTTGTAGTAAGGCGGGGGTTTTGGCAATGACTCGCTCGCTCGCTTTCGAATGGGCAGAATATGGAATTCGTGTAAATGCGATTGCGCCAGGACCGTTTCCAACAAAAGGAGCTTGGTCGCGATTGGTTCCAGATAAAGTAATTGAAAAGTTGTTCATCAAAAAAATTCCGATGAAGAGATATGGCGAACATCGAGAATTGGCAAACTTAGCCGTTTTCATCATGTCTGATATGGCGTTGTATATGACAGGAGAGAATGTTGTGATAGATGGTGGCGAGAGACTACAAGCTGGCCAGTTCAATTTTATAAACGATATCATGTCGCGTAAAAAACTCAAAGCTGCATTTAAGGCAATGAGGCGCTAATTCCCTTTAAGAAAATTGAGCCAAGCGTTGTTCTATTTTTGCCACGTTTTGGGCCAAGTTAAGTGCGTCATAGCTTGTATAGGCCGACTCACTTTTGAGCTGAACAGATTTTAAAAACAAAAGCGCACTTTTTTCTGCAGCTGTTGCAGGATCGAAACTTTGTTTGTTGAAAAATAAGTGGTTTCCATCGTTAAGGCGCCCAACACGAATGGTTTGGGAAGGCACGTGGCAATCTAAAACTTGGTTTCGATTACAAACCACCCGATGGTGTTGATTCTCTTCTGCTGCAGCATATACAAAAATGGAAGCCGTTGAGCCGTTATCAAATCGAAGGAATAAGTGAATTGAAATGGGATTTTTGTCATCCAATTTCATCATTTTTGCTTCGATATGATGAACACCGCTATCAATCCACTTCAAGCAAAGCCCAAGCTCATCAATCCATAATCCACGAAATTCTTCTTGTGGATTTACTAATTGGGATCGATTTAGTTGACGTGTAATATGGATAAACTGAGCTTTACTTATTTTGTCCATCATCCATTGAGTAGCAGGAGCTAAAGTAGGCCAATGAGAGAATTGAACGAATACACCAGCTTCACGTGCAGCTCGATGGATACGGTCTAATTTTGGAACATCGGTTGGTTGTTTCGTAATAAGAAAGCAATTAAGTCCATTATGAATTCCATCCAATAAAACATCTAAATTATTGGGGGAATCATCTAAGATTAGGCAAGCATCTACATCTCCAACTTCTTTTAAAGAAGGGCACAAGTCAACTTCTTGTACAATGCTATGAGGGCGCAAGTGTTTCTCCCACGCAACAGTTCGACTCGCATCACCAACAATACCAACTTTCATAGCCTATAGTTTAGTTGGGGTAAAGATGCTAAGGGAAGTTCAGATATACAAATGCTCGACCCTGAAAGTTTGAGACACTTAAAAAAATCAATCGGGCATTACAATAGCGAGTATAAAGTAGATAAGAATGGCAATTCCATAACTACTTATTCCAAGTACAACATATAGAATTCTAACTATAGTAGGATCCCAGCCTAAGTATTCTGCAATTCCGCCACACACTCCGAGGAGCATTTTGTCCTTTTTGGATTTTCTTAATTTAGCTGGCATAATGTAATTTTTTAGTTTTGTTCAACAGCCGAGTACGTGGCCTATAATAAAAAGTTACACAGTAAATTCAGAATAATAAAAAAGGGACCGAAGTCCCTTCTAGAAAGCCAATAACTAGTTAGTCTTTAGTAAACTCGGCGTCTCGATTAAGCCTGAATACAATTGGAATGGAGTATTGGACTCTTGCAGGTCTTCCTCGCTGTATACCGGGCTCGAATTTGGCTTCTGAAATTACTTTGAGTGCTTCTTCGTCACAGCCACCACCAATTCCACTTATTACTCTAGGATTCTCAACATCCCCACTTTCGTTAACTATAAACTGAATAGTAACTCGCCCTTCAATCCCTGCACGTGCGGCCATTTTAGGATATTGAACTTTGCTCTGAAGGCCAACTAAACCACCAATGAGTTTCGGCATCTCTTCTACCACAATGAAATATTCACCATCAGGGTCAACGTCAGTTGGGGAAGTAGTTGCAGTTTCATTTTTTATTAGTTCTTCATAGTCAACATTTGAGGTGCCCAAAGATAAAATTGGTTGATTGATGTTCATGTTCGGAAAATGGGAAATCCATATTTCCGTAGAATTGTTATTGGTCAGAATTTTATCAGAAGAGGTAATGTCGACCTGAAGTTCATTAACCTTAAATGAAATAAGGTTGTCATTAATTTCACCAGTTCCCATTGCTCCATTAAAGTGATTAAGGGCTATTACAAAAGTACCGTATTCTTCAGCATTCAGTATTATAGACCCTAAGCCTGGTATTCTTGAGTTTAAATTTGGGATGCTAGATACTTCCATTCCATTAACTTCTAATTTTAGATTTTGAATGGTTACAAATTCTTTTGCTAGTTCTTCTTCTGAGAGAGTGTTGGGCCCGCGCATATCTGAGCAGGCGATAGGAGCAACTACAATTAGAGTCATTATTAGAAGAAAGAAGAGGCTTTTTTTGTAGGACGTTTTATAGAGTTTATGATATTTCATAGTTTCGATCCGTTGTTTTAAGGTAGACTGTTTAACTGCCATACTTATAGAAAAGGCTCCAATTCCTTTATTAAGCGGAACAAGTTCAATAAGCATGTTTGCGTAGTTTTTCGGAGATACTTCTGTAGTAGACAGTACCTCTTGGTCGCAGGAGATTTCTCTAAATGTTTCAATTTCTCTAAAGCTTAACCGAATGAGTGGATGAAACCAGAATAAAGACTCAATAACAGAAAGCACGAGTTGAAGTAAGTAATCTCCTCGTTTTATATGTACAAGCTCATGTTGAATGGCCATGTTCAGTTTTTCATCATCGTTACGAATGGCATTTGGTAACACAATGATTGGAGTTTTCCATCCAAAAGTGAAAGGAACTAGCGGGTGATCATGAAAAGCTATTTCAATAGATCTATTTGCTAAATCCATTTCTGATGGAATACCGGATAAAGGCTCTTTAACCAACGATGAATGAAGTTTCTTGAGCTGATAATAACTCCAAACTAAGCGGATAATCATCGCTGCCCCTACAAGTATAAATAAGGCCGAAATGAAACCTACGATGAAATTACTATCCATCCAGTTGAAAGAGTGAGTAACCGAATTGGCATCAGAGTATAAATTGCTTGGAAGAGGATTCTGGACAATAAGTAGAACTGGATCAAACTTAGTGGTAGCCATTCCGAACCAAGATGAAAGCTGAAGCAGTAAGGCAGAGATAATACCTAAAGGCAAAGCTACCATAGTTGCCACTCTTAGATGGTATTGGTAAAGCGGATTTAGCGAATTGATCTGACGAAGGGCTAACAACGTTATCAAACAAATAATGGTCCAAATAACGAGAGGGAACCAAAAGACATCCATGGCATAAGTGCCGAATTGTTGGAGGAGTTCAAAAATCGATTTCATTATTAGTCCTCCATGCTATCGATTAGCTTTTTGATCTCCTTGAGTTCGTCTTCGGAAATATTCTCTGATTTTACCAAGGTTTGAACCAATGCAGCTGTAGAACCTTTGAATACTTTATCAACCATCTTATTTATAAGATTGAATTGAACACTTTCAGGTTCTTGAGCAGCGCTATACACAAAAGTCACACCTTCCTTGCGATACTTTAGATAACCTTTGTCGTTAAGGTTTTTCATAATGGTCATTACGGTTGTGTAGGCAACTTTGCGTTCTTGAATAATCATTCCTTGAACTTGGGCTACAGTGGCTTCACCTAAATCCCATACGTGATGTAGAATTTCCATTTCGGATTCACCAAGGGGCGTCAATGATTTTTTCATAGTATTCGGTTAGTTAAAAAAGCTCCTACTAATATAATAGTATTTAATACTAAGTCAATAGTAGGAGCGAAAATATTTTATTAGATTAAACTATTTACGAATACACAAAGCTCTTGATTAGCAGGTTATGAGCTTAAAGTTAGATTGATTAAATCTTAATAAAATAACCTATTAAGAAAAGTGTATTAGAACAGTAATTGTAGATTTAATTATTTGAAGTTTCGAATCCAATTAGAAAACAAACCAACACCAACAACGACCAAACTACCAACCAAAGTGTAAAGTGGCCATGCAATTGCGAGTCCATCACCAGGAAGAATATTTTGGACAGGGCCCTTCACCAAAAACAGTAAAACTATTAATCCAGAGAAGAAACCGATGAGAGCATCTTTGGTTGTGGGACTTTTGAAGAGCATCCCAAGGGCAAAGGCGCCTAACAATCCGCCGTAGGTATAGGAAGCAATTCCTAAGCCCAGTTCAACAACAGTTGGGCGTTCTCCTCCGCTAAGTTGTAGAAATGTAAACAGAAATGCGGAGCCAGTTAAAGTTACTCCCCAAATTAGAGTTATAATTCTAGAAACCTTGAGGTCTTGCTCATCAGTGTTAGATCTACCAAAGTAAGGTTTGTATAAATCGTACGTAGTTGCGGAGGCTAGTGAGTTTAATGAAGAGCTTAAGCTACTCATAGCTGCCGCAAATAAAGCGGCAACAATTAACCCAGAGATACCAGCAGGTAATTGTTCAACAATGAATTTTACGAATATTTCATCGGTGGTAACAAGTCCCAAGCTTTCTGCACTTGCCCCTTGGTAAAAAGTGAAAAGCATTAAGCCAATTACCAAAAAGAGTGAAAATTGGAAGATAATTACTATGCCACTCCAGATAAGTGCTTTTTGCCCAGATTTTAAACTACCTGTAGCGAGTAAGCGCTGTACGAGAAGTTGATCGGTTCCGTGAGAAGCTAGCGAGAAAACCGCACCACCAACTACAGCTGTAATCAAGGTGTAGGGCTGGGCAATAAATTCCTTAAAGCTCATATCAAAACCGAGCCGAAAAATTTGGAATTTATTAGCGGATTCTGAAGCAGCGATTACTGAGTCCCAACCATTTGGGAGTTTATTCAGGAGAATGAACATTGCGAGAATTGCACCGCCCAAGTAAACAGCCATTTGCACTACATCCATCCAAATAACAGCTTTTATACCTCCAAAGAAGGTATATAATAAAGTGATTGCAGAAATAACCGCTATAGAAAGCATGTAAACTTCGGCATCGCTCCAACCCTCGAAAGCTCCGCCTAAGCGCAAGATAATTGCAAGTGGAATAGCGGTAGCAAAAAGGCGAACACCATCGGCAAGAAGGCGAGTAATCATGAAGGTGGCACTTGTAGCATTCCTCATGGAAGCTCCAAATCGCTTTTCTAAAAACTGATAAGCGGTGTACATTTCGCCATCGTAGTATTTGGGGAGAAAAAAGAGAGCGACTAAAACACGTCCAATAAAGTATCCGATCGTTATTTGCAGAAAAGTGAGGTTTCCTCCATACGCAACTGCTGGGATACTGATAAATGTAAGAGTACTTGTTTCGGTTGCTACAACAGAAAACAGAACCGCCCACCAAGGAATGCCATCGCCACCTAGAAAATAGTCTTTATTAGAGCTTTGTTTACCCGAGACTTTTAAACCGAAAATTGCAACGCCTACTAGATATAAAACTAGGACTAAATAATCAAAGAACTCAAACTGCATACTATTTTTAGTTAATTCTAAAGGGTTAAGCGTCTAATTTCCGAAAGACTTCGAGTATTATGAAAATTACACCAACTTTAATTTGGGAGAATCTATATCTAGGATTTGAGAAACTCCACAAATTTCTGAACTGCTCTGCCACGGTGGCTTATTTTGTTTTTTTCGGAGGCATCGAACTCTGCAAATGTGGTTTGGTATCCTTCTGGTTGGAAAACGGGGTCGTATCCAAAACCAGCAGTTCCCTTTTCTTCTGATATGATTTCACCTTTGCAAATACCTTCAAATGTATGTTCTTGTCCATCTGTTACTAGAGCAAGAACAGTTCTGAACTGAGCGGCTCTTTCTGGCTTACCTTTCATCTCAACTAAAAGCTTGTCTACATTATCCTGGTAACTTGCATTTTCGCCAGCGTAACGTGCCGAATAAACACCAGGAGCTCCATTTAGTGCAGAGACTTCTAAACCAGTATCGTCTGATAGGGAAGGCAAGCCAGTAACGCTATATACATAACGAGCTTTCTTTAAAGCGTTTTCATCAAGAGTGGGCTGATCTTCATCAACGTCTTCTAACTCTGAAAAATCTAAGGCCGAATACACTTCTATTCCTAAACCGGATACAAGTGATTTCATTTCCTCGATTTTATTCGTATTTCGAGTAGCTAAAACTAGTTTATCCATTAGTCCTTCACTCTTGGAAATAATTTGTAATAAAGATTGATTCCGCTACCGATGGTCAAAATACCATTAAGTGCAGTGAAGATGATATCATCCGTAATAAATGAATAGATGGTAAGCATTAAGCTTGATGATGCGTATAGCAGAATAAACCCTATAGTGATGGGAGTTTTACCTGCTTTGATGGTGTCCCACGTTTGGGGAATCCACGCCATAATTAATATGCCAAATCCTGCCCAGCCTAAAAGTTCAACTCCAGTCATATATTACCCTAATTGGTTTAAAATTTCTTGGACTTCGTGCCACTTTAGACGCGGGCCAAACTGTGAAACAATTCGTGACGATGCGAGACTAGCTAATTTTCCTGAGCCTGCATAACCTTTACCGTGAGTAAGACCATATAAAAATGCACCGGCAAACATATCTCCAGCGCCATTAGTGTCTATTGCTTTAACGGGATATGGTTCTATATCGATGAATGTGTCGCCGTCAAAAATAATAGCGCCGTTACTACCTTGAGTAATTACGAATTTGTGCGCTACTTTTTTGAGTTCTACTCTTGCGGTATCAACATCGCTTGTATTGGTGAACTTCATAGCCTCTTCTTCGTTGCAGAAAAGTAAATCTACTGATGCACCGATAACTTCTTCAAAACGAGCTTGAAAGAATTCTACAATAGAAGGATCAGAGAGTGTAAGAGCGGTTTTAACATTATTATTCTCAGCCGTTTTTTTAGCCAATTTCATTGCTTCGAAACCGGTATCAGAGGCTACTAAATAGCCTTCTAAGTAAACGTATTCAGAGTCTTTAATGGCAGCTTCGCTTACTTCTTTTTCAGAAAGGTTTACAGTGATACCTAGGAAAGTATTCATCGTACGGTCGGCATCGTCCGTAATCATAACTAAGCATTTTCCCGTAATACCTTCTTCACGCTCGATATGATCTAAGTTGGTGTCAATGCCAGCTTCTTTCATATCATTCAGATAAAAATCACCAAACTCATCGTTCGATACTTTGCACGAATAGAATGCTTTTCCACCGAACTGGCTAGTTGCAATGATGGTGTTAGCTGCTGAACCACCTGATTTCTTATTTACCTGATCGTGGTTAATAGTGTTGATTAATCGGTGTTGTGTGTCTTCATCAACTAAGGTCATTAGACCTTTTTGGACATTGTGTTCTTTTAAAAAATCTTCAGAAACGGTAAAGTCTAAATCTACTAAAGCGTTACCAATGCCATAAACGTTATATTTTTTCTTCATAGATAATGGGGAAACAGGATATTTCTTTTATACTTAGTTATTTCCGTAAAAGTACGGACAATCGCATTGTTTAAAAAATGTTTGATGATTTACTAAGCTAGTCAACATAATTTTGCGATATTTAAAAAGTGTAGGTTAGCTATTTTGATAGCCAAGATGCATTTTAACAGTAACCTCGAATCAAATATTCACCATGAAGAAAATATATTTAGCAGCAATTTTAATTTCATTAAGCTTTGCTACTGTTGGAGTTTCGCAAAGTGTACAAAATGACTTTGAAAACGCACTTGATGACTGGCATGACGGCCATTATATAAATGCACTTACTACCTTTAAGAATATTCTAAATACAAGTAGTGCTGATTTATATTTTGAAAAAATTGCACTTCAAACAGGTGAATTATATCAAATTACAGAGTTAAGTGATGATGGTACAAATATCCGTTTTTGGGGAGATGATATAGCCATTTATGAACGCCGAGAAAACGGAAAAACATTTACGTATGTATACAATTCTAAGTCTCAGAAGTGGATTAGAAAGGTAAATGGCAATGACTTAATAGTGCTTAGTGATGGTTCAGTAGTCTACAAACGTTTGAAAGAAAATGAGGTTGTTAAGAAAGCAGCACAAACTCGAGATAAAGATATTGCTGAAGCGTACGCAACAAGAGATAGAGCTTTGTTTGATGCTGCTAGAACCAATTATGCACTAGTTGAAGCTACAAATACCGAATTATTTTTATGGGAGAAGAATGCAAAGAAAGAGAAGAGTATAACACCAAAAGGATTGATTGTTGGTAGTCTTGTAGCTTCGAAAAGTAACGATAGAATTTTCTTTGTGGGAATGAAAACGGACGGTGAATATTCAAATATTTATGAGTATTCAATTGCTTCTAAAAGCTCAAAAATGATTACAGACACTCCTAATTTTGAATCTAATTTGGAAGTAAGCCCAGATGGAAACCGTCTAGTGTTTGAGTATAGCTCTCAGAATTCTTTGCCAGCAACTGCTAAAGCAAAAGCTGAAATATCTGGTAAAACCGGTGTTTTGAATATTGCTACCAACAAGGTTGTAGTAATTGATGGAAATCTAGTTAGTGCCAATTTTGATAATGACGTTGCCCTTATTCAACGCTCGAATAAAACAGGCAAAACCTTATTGCTGGCATCATTAAATAACGAGGATGTTGTGACTGAAATCATAACTTCTGATAAGTCTTTGAATGATGCCGCACTTTCGCCAAAAGGCACAAAAGTGGCTTATACTCTTAAAGAGCAAGATGATTACGAAGTTTATGTTTACGATAGTTTGACTAAGAAAACACAGCGAGTTTCTCATGAACTTCAACATGATCGTTTCCCTCAATTTTTATCTGAGTCAAAGTTAGTAGCTGCAAAAGGGGAAGGTCGCCACCGTAGGTCATTTATGTATGATTTAGAAAGTGGTGTTACTATAAAACTCTTTCATAATAATACGGTTCGAACAATTGCACCAGAATACCAATGGGCATCTAATAACTCAGGAACTCAACTCTTAGTTGTGGCTGAACGCGATGGCGATACCATTTCACCAGAACGCGGTGTGTATCTCATGCATCTGGATAAAAGGATTTCTAAGAATGATTTAGTTCAACGAATTGAAGAAAATCTTAGAACAGAGAAGGCACTTCGTGAAAAAGGAGAGCGAATGTTTGCAAAGATTGCCGATGAAGTGAAAGAGGTTGTTAGCCAAGCATCAGTGAATAGAGTATATACTTACGAAAATGATTTGTACAAATTTGATTCAAAATATATTTCTATGCCAGGAAATGATAAGGCATCTGAATACATAATTAAAAAATATGCTTCGTTTGGATATTCACCTGAGTATCAGTGGTTTACACCACCAGGTCGCCAAGTTTATGGCGGAAAGACTGCGAATGTAATTGCAACGTTGAAAGGAACTACTAATCCTGAGTTACTCTATGTTGTAAGTAGTCATTATGACTCTGTTGAGGATGGCCCCGGTGCCGACGATAACACAAGTGGAACCGCTGCACTGCTTGAGGCAGCTCGGATTTTATCAAAGCATCCAATGCGAGCTACTATCATGTTTGTATCTTTTACGGGAGAAGAAGCGGGTTTATTGGGTAGTCGTGAATTTGTTCGTCAAGCCCAAGAAAAAGGCTATAAAATTATAGGTGCTTTAAATAACGATATGGTTGGGATGGCTAACGACAGCCGATTAGATAACACCATTAGATATTCTAATCCAGGAATAAGAGATGTTCAACATGCATCTGCATTTTTGTTTACCGATATGGTGACCTATGATGCACTTTATTATAAATCTACCGATGCACACGCTTATTATGAAGCATACGGTGATATAGTTGGAGGTATTGGTTCCTACCCTGTGTTAGGAAATCCATTCTACCACCAATGGAATGACAATTTAGAGACCATAAACCACCAGCTGGTAACAGAAGTTAGTAAAACAACAGCCGCAACATTGATGTTACTAGCTTCAAGTCCATCACGTATTCAAAATGTCGAAGTTAAGAAAGAAGGCAAGGATACATTCCAAGTCAGCTGGTCGCCATCGGTAGAGTCTGATATTACTTCATACATAGTTCGTTACGTTACTAAGAGTGGAGAAGAGAAAACGGTTACGGTTCAAAAAACACAAATCGAGCTATCTGATTTAAAGAAAGAAAGCCGAGTTTCAGTAAAAGCTGTGAATGAGAAAGGAATGGAAGGTTGGGATTGGGCGCACGCAAATGTAGAGTAAATCGAGTCTATAAAAGAAAAATCCGAATAAGCTATTTATTCGGATTTTTCCAATAGTAGAAATTGTGATCATCTAAGGTGAAGCCCGTTTTGGGGTAGAGATTGTTGCCCTCAATATTTGAAACGTCAGTTTCTAGGGTTAACCCAAATGCGTTGGTCGATTTACATAACTCTTTGGCAGCTTCAATAAGCAATTTAGAAATTCCCAAGCCACGGAAATCAGCATGTACAAATAAATCGTTTAGCAACCATGTGCGCTTTAAGTTAGTTGACGTAAACAGGGGATAGAGTTGTACAAACCCCGCCAATCTTCCGGATGGATGGCGAGCTACAAATATCTCAGATTCGTTTTGTGTGATACGTTCCTTCAAAAAAGCTTTTCCCGCCGCCACATCACTTTCTTTCTTGTAAAATACTCTGTAAAGGTTAAACAGTTCAGCCAACTCATCTAAGTCGGTTAAAGTTGCTTTATGGGTAGAAGTAGAGGTGCTCATATTTTGGTTGGATTAATTTATTCTGAAGTGAGTGAACTTTCGATGCGCATTTCCCCTAACAAAGTTCTATGAACAGGGCATTTTTTTGAGATTTCTAAGAGTTTGTCTAATTGCTCTTGGGTTAAATCACCTTTTATAATTAACTCTTTTTCAATGAGGTCAATTTTGGCGGAAGAATCTTCGCAGGATTGGCAATCATCAACGTGGCGTTTGTTGTGTCTGAGTTCGAGAAACATATCCTCAATCGGCCACTTTTTACGCCGAGCGTACATCTTTACCGTCATTAAAGTACAAGAACCAAGGCTCATAAGTAACAGATCGTACGGATCTGGACCCTCATCATTTCCGCCATCCACACTAGTAGGTTCATCTGCAATAAAGGAATGGTTACCGGCAGTTAAGGTAGATTTAAAAACATCATTTTTTGAGAGGTGTATATGTACAATTTTTTTCTTGTTTTCGTCAGACATGGATAAAACGGTTAGTTTAAAAATTCACTCTTTAAGGAAAGAGAAGAATAGGGATTTAGCAAGTGTTTTAATGCAACACTCATCCATTGGATTTGGTTCGGAATTCAGTGCCTAACAATATGGTAACATCGGCATTACTAATTATTTACACTCAGAATATCTAGAGATAATATCGAAAGGCGTTCTTATAAATAAACTCATTGAGTATTTATGAAAAGAAAGTTAGACACGGTTGTTATTTCTGATGTGCACCTTGGAACAGTAGGCTGCCATGCGGTAGAGTTAGTTCAATACTTAAATTCTGTGGATCCAGAGCGTGTAATATTGAATGGAGATTTCATCGATATGTGGAATTTCAGAAAATATTATTGGCCAGAAGCGCACATGCATGTTATTAGAACTCTAATAACCATGATGACAAACGGCGTTGATATCTATTATTTGACAGGAAATCACGACGAGACGCTACGCAAAATTTCGAGTTTGCAACTAGGCCCACTATTCATCCAAAACAAGTTAGTGCTCGAATTAAATGGCGAAAAAGTATGGTTTTTTCATGGGGATATTTTTGATGTAACCATGAAATATAGCAAGTGGATTGCGAAACTTGGTGGGCATGGATATGAATTGCTAATTCTTCTTAATAGATGGATTAATAATGTATCGGTGAAGTTAGGTTACGGGAAGCTTTCGTTATCAAAGAAGATTAAAGACAGTGTAAAAACAGCTGTTAGTTTTATTGATGATTTTGAGATTACGGCAATGGAATTAGCCATCGATGAAGGCTACGATTATGTGGTTTGTGGACACATTCACCAGCCCAAAATTCGTGGTTATGAAAATGAAAAGGGCTCTGTAATCTATCTAAACTCGGGAGATTGGATAGAGAATTTAACCGCGCTTGAATATGATGGACAGGAGTGGAGTTTATATAAATACGAAGAGGATATCATATTACAAGAAAGCCCAAGAATTAATCACCTTATGCAATCTTACACTACCAATAAAAAGGTAATGATAGGATGAAAATCTTATATGGAGTGCAGGGAACAGGGCATGGTCATATAAGCAGAGCAAAAGTTGTACTTCCTAAGCTCAGAGAGCTTGCTGAGGTCGATGTGCTTATAAGTGGATATAACTTCCATTTAGAATTAGATGGCCCTGTAGCGTACAAAGCTCGTGGCATTAGTCTCAACTACGACAACAAAGGCAGTGTAGATTTCTTAGAAACTGCGCTAAACTTAAAACCAGTTAAATTTCTACAAGACATTCAGAAAGTCCCTATTTCTGAGTATGATTTTATTGTGAATGATTTTGAGCCCGTAACAGCATGGGCAGCTCAAGCCGCTGAAATCCCTTGTGTGGCAATTAGTCATCAAGCTTCATTTTTGTCGGGGAAAGCGCCACGTCCGCAAAGAAAGTCATTAATGGCTGAAGGTGTTTTAAAGCATTTCGCGCCTTGTACTACAGCAATTGGTTCTCATTACCTGAGGTATGATGATTTTATAGAACCACCAATAATTCGACGGCAGATAAGGGATTTAAGTCCTAGCCTTGGTGGGCACATCACCGTTTACTTACCAGCTTACGATCACCAAACTCTGTGTTCTATTTTCAATCAGTTAAAGAGTGTTGAATGGCATGTTTTTTCTCCAGCCTGTGAAAGCGCCTACCAAAAGAGCAATGTGAGAGTTTTTCCTGTTGGTAAAGATAGCTTTCTGAAGAGTTTTGAATCGTGTTTGGGTATTATTTCCTCAACAGGATTTGAAACTACTTCTGAAGCCTTATTTCTTGGAAAGAAATTGCTCACTATTCCTATTCGGAATCAGTATGAACAGTTATGTAATGCAGCAGCGCTTCTTAAGTTAGGAGGAGATGTAGTCTATACGATTAACGGGAAGTTTAAAAGTAGGCTGGAGGATTGGTTGCAAAATGGGAAGGCGTTACATATTCCCGAGATTAGTAACGATGCAGACCTCGCGAAGAAGATTATAGAAGCAGGCACAAAAGGAAATACATCGCCTCATAGAAAACTAGAAAAGGCTTATGGTTAGTTTGAAATAGGTTAGAAAAAGTTCTACAAATACTTTTCTTTTATAATATTTAAGTGATGGGTTTCATGTCCAGCAATGATAAACGCGATAGCTCGAACTGTAAATTCAACTCCGCTTGCGATGCCTTTTTGAGCAATCATTTGTGTAGTCATATTCTTAAAAAGATGGATGGTTGCTACTCTAACAGCTAAGTACTCGTTCGATAGATTGCTCAATGTCCGCGAATTATAGTTGTTGTTTTCCATCCATAGGTCTTGATCCATTCCTGGAAGCTCTCCGTTGTCACCACGGCTAAAGCAGAGAGCTCTGTAGGAGAATACTCTTTCTGTTTCAATCAGATGTCCAATAGTCTCTTTAATAGTCCACTTTCCAGATGTATAAGCAAACAGCGCTTTATCTCCTGGAATGGTGTTAATAAGAGTGAAAAGCTCATGCATCTGAGTGTTTAAAGTATTTAGGATATTCCCTTTTGAAACTAAACCCACATAGTCTGAATAATAGTGTGCATACTCTGTAGATGCTGGGTATTCATTATTCCAAATAGCGGTTTCCATATTGCTTCTGCTTAAAGTGTTGGTTTATACAATAATACATTGCTAGTTAAAAGGCCAAAAAAAACCCGACTCAGTTAAGTGTCGGGTTTGAAATAATCCAGATATGAGGTCTAGTTTACTTTGATAGACTCTACTGTTGAAGATGATGCTTTAGTACCATCTGCAGTAGTAACGGTAGCGTGAGCGTAAGCCACACCATCAACTACTTTCCAGTTCGAAAATGTAGTTTCGGTAGTAACAGATTTACCCATTTGTGGGTTGAATGCTGAAGCCCGAGATAAGTAAGGAAGTGCAGTTTTACTATCTAATAAGTAAGTAGTTGCACCATCGTTAATCACTTTAAGCACTACATAATCGGTTCCGTCAATGGTTTCAGTTCCTGTATACTCAGCATCTAATGTGGAGTAGATTCTAGCAATATTTACATAGCTATTTTTCACTTCTTTAACCATCGGTGCGATCATAGCTGGTGGAAGAGCTTGTTCTTGCCCCATCATAGTCATTTTACCAGCACCATTGGCAATGCTCATTCCCATGTTGCCTTGAGGAGTTTCTAAAGCCGACTCGATACTAAAATCATTATAATTAATGGTAGTAGTACTTTTTATGTCCATATCACCCATCGGAGTGGCTTGCTTCATAGCAGTTACAGTAGTAATACTTTCTACTTTTTTACCTGATGTAATTACTGCGTTAGCCATTTTCTTTAGCCAAGCTTTGCCTTGAACTTTATCGCCTGATACATCACCATCTTCTGATTTAGGCTCTGGAATTGTAACATCGATTTCGTTGATGTTTCCATATTTATCAAGTTGGTTTCCAATTTCAGCTTTGTTACCTACAACCAAAACCTGAACTTTGTCAGGATGTAGATATTCTTTTGCAACTCGTTGGATGTCAGAAATAGAAACTTTCTTTAAACCTTCTACATATTTGTCAAAAGCATCTTGAGATAGTCCGTTATACTCGTTGCTTAAACGTTCGTTCAAGATTTTGTTTTTGCTATCGTATTTAAAAACGAGTGAGTTTAAAAAACGGTCGCGAGCATCGGTTAGCTCTTTTTGAGTAACAGGCTCGTCTTGCAGACGTTTAACTTCTACTAAAATGGCATCAATAGCTTCAGCAGTAGTTGAGCTTTTGGTCATAACAAACAAATCGAAGGTGCTTGGGTAGTTAATAGCACTTCCAAATCCACCACCAACAGCGTAAGCAAGGCCAAGGTCGGTACGTACTTTTTGGAACAGTCTTCCTGCAAATCCGCCGCCTAATACTTGATTCATCATTTGTAGCGCTGGGTAATCAGGGTTTTCTCTTAATCCACCAATGTGGCCAATAAGCACGTAGCTTTGGTTTACATCAGGTTTGTCAATCAAGTTAAACGTTGATGGGTAAGTGTAGTTCACTTCTGGATAGATAATATTTGTTTTGGTGCCAGAAGGTAAACTTGCAAAAGCTTCTTTAAGCTTTTTCTTCATTTCTTTGGTATCAAAGTCTCCAATAATACCAAGCATCATGTTGTTACCAACAAAAGCTTGTTTGTGAAATTCAATGAGGTCTTCTCGTGTAATGGCATCTATGGTTGCGTACTCTACTTGCTGAGTGTAAGGAGAGTCGTTGCCGTAAATAAGTTTGTTGAATTCTCTATTGGCAATGCTAGCTTGATCGTCATTTCTACGAGAAATACCAGATTTAGCTTGGGTTTTGTAGAGATCAATTTTGTCTTCTGGAAAAAGTGGGTTTTGTACTAAATCTACAAAAATAGGTAGCAGTTCATCGAAATCTTCTTTCAAAAGATTCATTGAGGCGCTTCCTGAGCCTTCTCCAATAAAAGTGCTCATAAAAGCAGCTTTATCTTCTAAAAGTACATTCAATTTTTCTGCAGGATAGTTTTTTGAGCCACCTTCGCGCATTACTTGGCCAACCATAGATGCGAGTCCTGTTTTTTCAGAAGGCTCTAAAAGGTTACCTGTTCGTACAATAGCGTTAACTCTGATAAGAGGGAGTTCCTTATCTTCTACAAGGTAGAAAGTTATTCCGTTATCAAGTTTAAACTCTTCAACTTTAGCTTTTTCAAAGCTATTTAATTTTGGGTATTTAATCTCATCATAACGTTTTTGGGCTGCCACACTAATAGACAGTACCATCATCATTGAGAATAATAGAAATCGTTTCATAATAATTTGGGCTTGAATTAATGTCTTTATTAGGAGTCAGTTTTAACAGTGTAACCAACCGTGCGGTTCTTTTTTATCAAATACTTATTTGCTACTCTCTGCAAATCATCGAGAGTTACTTTATTGTAACGGTCTAGTTGGTTAAACACATTTCTCCAATCACCAGTTGAGGCGTAAGTGCCAGCGAAGTTGAGTGCTAAACCAGTGTTGTTGGCTAGGCCTCTAATGATACCAGCTCTAATTTGAGTTCGTGCTCTATCAAGTTCATCCTGAGTAATAGAACCACCTTTCACAATTTCAATTTCTTCATATATACGTTTTTCTAAACCTTCTGTATCAACGCCTTGGTTAGGTACGGCAAAGGTTAGAAATAACGAAGGGAATTTTGTGCCAGGGAAGCCATTAAATGCTCCGATTTGAAGTGCTAATTTTTCTTCTTCAACTAGTTTCTTGTATAAAACTGAAGTTCGGCCATTTGAAATAATGTTGCCTAATAAGCTAAGAGCTTCAAAATCAGGATCAGAATCTGCAACTGCATGATAGCCAATTAGCATAAAAGGCTGTGAGTTTCCTTCAATAGAGAATCTACGTTCGCCGCGTTGTTCTGGTTCAATAGTGGTAACAGGGGGGGCAACTTTCCCTTTTCCTTTTAGGTCGCCAAAGTATTCTTCAGCTAGTTTCTTCATTTTCTTTGGATCTACATCGCCCGCAATAGCAATTGTAATGTTACTTGGGATGTAATATTTGCCATAGAAATCGTGTGCGTCTTCAATAGTGGTTCCAGTTATATCGGAATTCCAACCAACTACTGGGCGACCATAAGGATGTGCTGTGTAAGCTACCGCTAAGAATTCTTCCAGTAATCTACCAATCGGGTTAGATTCTGTTCTCATGCGTCGCTCTTCGCGTACTACTTCTTTTTCTACAAAAAACTCGCGGAAAGTAGGCGTTTTAAAACGTCCAGCTTCTAGATTAAACCATAATTCAGCTTTATTGGAAGGTAGGCTGTAGTAATAATCGGTTTGATCAGCTCCAGTTGAAGCGTTTAATCCACTTCCTCCGTTATTCTGAATAATTTGTGAGAACTCATTATTTACAACGTAGGTTTTTGACTTCTCTTGAAGTTCTTCAAACTTAGCCCACTTTTTATTAAGAACTGTAGTGTCAGGATTTGAACTAAACTTCTCATTTATCCAGTCTCTATAGGCAGCATCCATTTCAGCAATAACCTTTTTCTCTTCTTCCCAGTTGGTGGTGCCAATATAGTCGGTGCCCTTAAATGCCATGTGCTCAAAAATATGAGCAATGCCAGTATTGCCAACAGGTTCGTTTACTGCACCTACATTTACATGAGTATAAAAGCTGGCGACAGGTGCGTCGTGGCGTTCAATGATAATGAAGTGAAGACCATTATCGAGTGTAAACTCTGTTACTTTCTTTTCAAATTCTGCAAGGTTTTGCGCCTTGGAAGGAATTGCTATAAGCACCAAAAGCAGACTGGCTAATAGCAATACTCTCTTAGTAATTTTTACGTTCATACTAAAATGGGTTTAATGAAAACTTAAGTTATTAATATTCAATTAATCAGCAGTAAAGTAATAAAACACCAAACAAATTTATTGATAAAATTTAGGAGTGAATTCTTTTAGTGGAAATCCATCCTTGAATGATGTTTTATGTTCTTCGTTTCTGGACAATTCTAGTTCGTACGCTATGAACTCAGGATTGTTATACCTTTTTTGAAAATAGATCTTTTTTTCGCCAATAGTCTTTGAGCAACGGTCTATTTCTAACACAGCATCTCCTTTTTGCATCCCTAAATGCAAGGCAATGTATTCATCTGCAATGGTGGCCGTAATTTTGTAGCGGCCTCCAGTAATGGGGATATTAAATTTTTCTTCTAGAACTTGATAGATCGTTTGGGTGGTTAAATTCTCATCAAATAAAAGTTGACCGTAGCTAGCTGGTAACCAAGTTTTATCTACAGCTATGGGTCTATTGTTTGCCAACCTTACTCGGTCTATCTGAATGAGAGGATTGTCATTAGTTAACTCTAGAATGGTATTAATTTCAGCTATTGGGCCAACTTTCTTAAGTGATATTAGTTTTGAAGTGCTTGTGTAACCCGCTCGCTTCATATCTTCAGAAAAATCGGTTAGCTGAACAAGAGGATGGTGAACTTTCTCTTCGCTAACAAAAGCTCCCAAACCTTGTTTACGGTATATAAGCCCTTGATGTTCTAGTTGCTGGAGTGCTTGCCGCACAGTTACTCTGCTTACATCAAAATATTCGCATAAACGTTTTTCGGAAGGAAGCTTATCTCCAGGCTCAAAACGTTGGTCACTTATTTCTGAACGTAGCTGGTCAGAAATTTGCTCGTATCTAGGTTTGTAATTACTACTCATATTCTTCTCCTTTTTGATACATGTAATATACTTGTTGTAACATGTTGTAACAAATCAAGAATCATCCCTACCATGTAGACATAAATTAAATAGGAGATTACCATGAGTTATTATTCAACCACCTTTCTTAAAACAGACTTTGAAACCGCTATAGAGCAAGTAACAGCCGCTCTAAAAAATGAAGGTTTTGGTGTGCTTACCGAAATCAGAGTTAATGAAGTTTTTAAAAAGAAATTGGATATAGATTTCAAGAATTATCGAATTCTTGGGGCATGTAACCCAACTTTTGCTCACAAAGCCATCCTAAATGAGGATAAGGTTGGGGTGATGTTACCCTGTAATGTAGTTGTACAAGAGCAAGCCGATGGAAAGATTGAAGTGAGTGCGGTAAGTCCATTGGCTTCTATGCAGGCTATAGAGAATAAAGAGCTACACAGTATCGCCTTAGAAGTAGAAGAGAAACTTAAAAAAGTTATAGAAAGCTTATAACACTTTAGCACTTAGAAACTAAAGTTAACATTAAAAAAGTGTACAGAATGAAGTTACTAAAGCTATTTTTTATAGCATTAATCATGCCATTTACCAGTATTTCAGGCTGGGCGCAAACCATAGATAAGTTGGACTTGAGCTTAGAACAAGCTTTGGAAATGGTTCATGAAAAAGCAGTAGATGTGTTGATTGCTGAAGAAACCAAATTGGCTGCAAAAGCTGCATATAGTCAAGGGAATGCTCTATTTCTTCCTCAATTGAGCATTGAGGAAACGGGTGTTAAGACAACCGATCCTATTGGTGTTTTTGGAATTAAACTAAGACAAGGAATTATTACCTCGGCCGATTTTAATCCATCGGTGATGAATAGCCCTGATGCACTTCATTCTTTCACAACAAAATTCCAAGTTCTCCAACCCATCATAAATGCAGATGGTTTTTACGAACGTAAGTCGGCTAAGCATCAGTTCGAATCCGCAAGCGAACAAGCCAAAGCAACCAAGGAGTTTGTAAAGCTTAAAGTAAAGGAACTGTATTATCAGCTTGCCATTTTAGATAAGCAGGCGGTTGTTCAACAAAGCTTTTTAGAAAGTAGTAAAGCTCATGAAGAACAAGCTAAAAATTACTTTGAGCAAGGTCTTATTAATAAGTCTGAGTATTTACGAGCTAAAGTAGAAACGTTAAATGCGGAGCAAGCCTTACTTGGGGCTGAAAACAAACGGGCATCTATTAACGACGCCTTGTTATTGATACTCGGCATCAATGAAAATCTCACCATTCAAGTTTTAGATAATTTAGAGTTTAAAGAAATATCTATGAACTCTTTACCAACAACTCTTGGTAGTAACTCAAGCTTAAATGCTTTAGAGTATCAAATGAAGGCTTCTAGCGCACTTTTAAAAGCCGCTCGATTTAGTTTTCTACCAAGTTTAAATGCTTTTGGCAGTTATGAATTGCACGATTCTCAGGTTTTTGGGAACAAGAGTAATAATTACACCTTTGGTGCAACACTACGCTGGGATCTTTTCAAAGGATATAAACAGGCGGGTATGGTTACACAACGGAAAGCAGAGCTACGAAAAACCGAGCTTTTTTACGAGAATAGCCTGAATAAATACCAAGTAGATGTAAGAAATGCACGTCGCTCTATAAATCTTGCTTTGCAATCTATGGAGCTAGCCAAGCTTAAAACGCTTCAAACAGATGAAGATGTACGAATAAGAACAGATAGGTATTCACAAGGAATAGAAAAAACTACCGATCTACTTATGGCTGAGTCTACAAAATTAGCTAGTCAGCTAAACCTTCTTCAAGCAGAATATCAATATTTCGTATCGGTAGCACAACTCGAGTATCTATTTGAAACCGAGTTATAAGCCGAATAATAGACAGAAAAACCATTTTTATAATTAAAGAAGATGAAACAATCCCTAATGATTAATACCAAACTAAAAGCAATTTTTGCGGCTATGTTAATAATTGGCTTAGCACAAGGTTGTGGTGATAAGGTTGAAACAGCCAATATCGAGCCAATAAGTATAAAAGCTAGCGTAATTACAGCTGATTACAATTCCAAAAGCGGAACCAAAGAATTTGCAGGAGTTCTTAAGAGCGTTAATCGAAGTGAGCTAGGAACAAAGGTAATGGGTACAATCAAAAAAATGCCCGTAACTATTGGCCAGAAAGTGAAGAAAGGGGATCTGTTATTACACATATCAGATAATGACCTCGTAGCTCAGAAGAATCAAATTCAGTCTGGATTAAATTCAGCTAAGGCAAACCTAGAACTTGCAGAGAAAAACTTAAATCGTTTTAGAACTCTCTACGAGCAAAAAAGTGCTACTCAAAAAGAATGGGATGAAGTACAGTTAAACCATTCTATGGCAAAGAATAAGGTTGTAGAAGTAGAAAATAAGCTTAAAGAAATTGATGATTTACTAACCTACACTCAAATTAAAGCACCGTTTGCAGGAGTTATTGCAGCTAAGAATGCTGAAGTTGGAGACTTAGTAACACCTGGTCGTCCACTTATTGTAATTGAAAGTACCGAGGATTTCGAAATTGAATTCAAAGTAGGCGAAGCGGATATAAACAACGTTCAGATTGGCGATAGTATTCAGATTGCTCTTTCCTCCATTTCAAATCAATTATATAGTGCTCGAGTAAGTGATGTTAGCAGTGCGGGCGAGCAATTAAGTAATCAATACTTAGTAAAAGTGCGACCTCAAATTCCTTCAGAAAAGAAGACTTTATTACGAACAGGAATGTACGCAACGGCATATCTACCTATGCATTCTACAATTAATGTAAGCATACCAGTTTCTGCACTAGTTCAACGAGGTCAGCTAGAAGGTATTTATGTATTAAATGCACAAAACGTAGCCATCTTAAGATGGATAAGAATAGGTGATAAGGCGAATAGCACAGTGGAAGTACTTTCTGGGCTAAAAGCAGGCGAAAAAGTGATTAAAGAAAGTGCGCTAATACAGCACGATGCTCAAAAAATCATTCCAATCAATTAAGGTTTTAAAAGGAAGATTATGAAATCTGGAATAGCAGGAAAGGTAGCGAGTGCTTTTATAAGCTCTAAGCTTACCCCATTATTGATGATAGTGTTTTTGGCACTCGGTGTATATGGCACTTATCTAACACCTAGAGAAGAAGAGCCTCAAATTGATGTGCCTATGGCGGATATTTTTGTAGCATATCCTGGTGCAAATGCCAAAGAAGTGAAACAGCGTGTTTCTCTACCTCTTGAAAAAGCATTATCAACTATTGAAGGTGTTGAGTATGTGTATTCAACTTCATTAGATGGGCAAGCGATGGTTTCAGCTCGTTTTTATGTGGGCGAAGATGTAGAGCGTAGTTTTGTAAAACTCTACAATACATTAATGAAGAATGTGGCAAATATGCCGGCGGGTGTAAGTATGCCTGTGGTGAAAACCCGTTCCATTGATGATGTGCCAATGATGACAATAACATTATGGGATAAAAGTGGAACCTATACCGATTATGAACTTCGTAAAACGGCACAAGAGCTAGGTTCGGAGATTAAGAAAATCAATGATGTTGCAGAAGTAAAAGTACATGGTGGACGTTTTCGTCAGGCTCGCGTTCTTTTAAATAAGAACAAGATGGCTACTTACGGTATCTCTGCCATGGAAGTCGCAAATATTATCCAGGCAACCAATCAAAAGACATTTTCAGGGTCGTTTACAAATAACGATACAGAGTTTCTAGTACAGACAAATAGTTTCTTAAAAACTGCTTCTGAAGTTGAGAATTTAATTGTTCAGGTTAAAAATGGCACTCCAATTTACTTAAGGAATATTGCAGAAGTTGTGGATGGCCCAGCCGAACCAACTAACTATGTGTTTTATGGAGTGGCTGCAGGAGGCATGAGTCAGGTTGAAGAAGAAAAAGGAATTAAGGTAGGAGAAACATTTCCTGCGGTTACTATTTCCATAGCAAAACGATCTGGAACGGATGCAATGGCCATTGCTAAGAAAATCAATGCAAAAACGGATGCTCTTAAAGGCCAGCTTATTCCTTCCCAAATTGAAGTTTCTGTAACACGGAATTACGGCGAAACTGCTTCTCAAAAAGTAGCATCGCTGCTAGAACATTTACTGGGAGCAATTTTAGCTGTTACCATAGTTGTAGCTCTGTCATTAGGCTGGCGAGGTGGATTGGTTGTATTCCTTTCCGTGCCAGTTACTTTTGCTCTAACGCTTTTCTTGTACTACATGTTTGGTTATACACTAAACAGAATAACACTATTTGCATTAGTCTTTGTAACGGGGATTGTAGTGGATGATTCCATCATTATTGCTGAGAACATGCATAGGCATTTCAAAATGCGAAAATTACCGTTCAAACAGGCGGCCATTGCGTCAATTAACGAAGTAGGGAATCCAACCATTTTAGCAACATTTACCGTAATAGCTTCGGTATTACCAATGGTTTTTGTTTCTGGGTTGATGGGGCCTTACATGAGCCCAATGCCCATTGGTGCCTCACTTGCAATGATATTCTCATTAATTGTGGCGCTGGTAATCACACCGTGGTTAGCCTATAAATTACTACCACAAGGTATGTTAGATAGTAACGGAAACGAAAAAGAGTACAGTTTAGAGAATACGATTATCTATCGTATGTATGCTAAAACGATGAAGCCGTTATTAGCTAGCTCAAAGAAAAGATGGATTTTTATTGGAAGTGTAACCGTGCTTTTATTGGCATCTACCACACTCTTTATATTCAGAATTGTAGAAGTTAAAATGCTTCCTTTTGATAATAAAAATGAAATTCAGTTGATTATCGATATGCCAGAAGGCACCACGCTGGAAAGAACTCATGCTGTAGCTAAAGAAGTAGCACTAAGCATAAAAGACTTGCCAGAACTAGATAATTATCAAATTTACGCAGGAACTCATGCACCCATTAACTTTAATGGATTAGTACGTCATTACGATTTACGAGATGGATCTAACATCGCTGATATTCAACTAAACCTTACCGACAAAGGGGATAGATCTGCACAAAGTCATGATATCGCCAAAACGATAAGACCAATTGTGCAGAAAGTTGGCGAATTGTATAACGCTAAAGTTAAGGTTGTAGAAGTTCCGCCAGGACCTCCCGTTCTATCAACATTAGTAGTTGAGGTTTACGGCCCAGATGCTAAGCAAAGAGAGAAAGTTGCCAAAGAAATAATGGCTGTTTTCGAGAAACAAGACGGAGTTGTAGACATCGATTGGATGCGAGAAGCTGAACAGGTTCGCTATAATTTTGATGTGAAAACACAAAAAGCACTTCAAGCGGGAGTGATGCCACAACAAATTACCGAAACTATGGCACTCGCTCTTTCTGGATATCAAGCAGGGCGCTTACACACCAACAATACCATTGATGAAGTGCCTATAATGCTTCAATTACCTATCGAAAAACGATCAAGTATTGAACAGCTTCAATCAATCTATTTAAAGAATAATCAGGGAGCAATGATACCCGTAGGTGATTTGGTTGAACAAAAAACCGAAGTGCTAAATCCTAGTATCCATCGAAAAAACCAACAAGATGTAGTTTATGTTATTGCCGAAGTTGCTGGCGCAATTGAAAGCCCAGTGTATGCATTACTTGATGCCAGTAAGAAGATTGACCAGCTACAAATGCCGGATGGTTATTCGCTCACACAGATTTATTCTGGACAACCATTTATGGAAGAAAATTATACTGTTAAGTGGGATGGTGAATGGCAAATTACATACGAAGTTTTCAGAGACTTAGGAATTGCCTTCGCTGTGGTACTAGTTATTATTTATATGCTCATCATAGGTTGGTTTCAAGACTTTAAAGTTCCAGTTGTGATGATGGTTGCAATTCCGCTTTCGCTAGTTGGTATTATTGTAGGGCACTGGGTATTAGGCGCTTTCTTTACAGCAACATCTATGATTGGGATGATTGCCCTTGCTGGAATTATGGTTCGCAATTCGGTACTCCTCATAGATTTCATAGAAATACGCTTAAAAGATGGAGCGGATTTACACACTGCGGTTATTGAAGCAGGTGCAGTTCGAACAATGCCAATTTTACTTACTGCAGGAACGGTAGTAATTGGAGCCTTTGTAATCTTATTTGATCCCATTTTCCAAGGTTTAGCAATCTCTTTGATGGGAGGAACTATAGCTTCAACGGGGCTAACACTCATCATGGTTCCGTTGGTTTACTTTATGGTATCCCGCAAAAAAGATGAGCAAATGAACGAGATAGAAACATTAAACGAAAAGGAATAATGCCATGAAATTACTACTCATTATGTCAATCGAAGAGCACGCTTCAGAGGTTCGTAAAATTTTAAGAGATAACGGGGTTGCCATGTATAGCGAAACCGATATACATGGCTTTAGCACCGAGCAACATAAACCAGATATCTCAAATTGGTTTGCCACCGAAACCTTTAAACGGTTTTCGAAATTGTTTTTCAGTATTCAGAACAAAGAAGCGGTTGCTTCAGTTTTGGATGCCGTGAAAGAATACAATCAAGTAAACTCAGAATCTAAAAACTATCCACTACACGCTTATCAGCTAAATGTAGAGGCCTCAGCATAACAACTATCATGGAAACAAAAAAAGAACCAATGGTTTGTTCCGCAATGAGCCCATTAGAGCGCATAATTCGTAGACTAGCAGGATTATTTACAATAATAAGCTTACTACTGGGCTATTTTGTAAGTTCGTACGGGCTACTTTTTACTCTATTTGTAGGGATTAATTTATTTCAATCTTCATATACAAATTTCTGCCCTCTTGAGATATTCCTGAAGAAGAGAGTAGGTGAGAGCAAAAAAGCGTAACAATTTTTTTGTACTGTCTAGAACTCTTATTTTAAGAGAGTAAAATCATAAAAGTGGTTTAGCAACTCCAATTATAACCTACTATCCTATCATGTTTTTCGAACAAATTTTTGAAGAGAAATTAGCTCAATACGCATACATCATTGGGTGCCAAAAAAATGGTGAAGCAATTGTTATCGATCCGATGCGAGATATTGCTCGGTACGAGAAAATTGCAGCAAAAAACAATCTTAATATTGTTGCAGCCACTGAAACGCATATTCATGCAGATTATCTTTCTGGCTTAAGAGAGTTTGCCGAAAAAGGTGTGAAGGTTTATGTATCGGACGAAGGAGACGCCGATTGGAAATATAAATGGGCTATTGATAGCAAGTACAACTATCAGCTATTAAAAGATGGCGATGAGTTTAATATTGGTAACATAGGCTTTAAAGCTATCCATACTCCAGGCCACACGCCAGAGCATATGATATTTCAAGTTACTGATGGGGCAACAACAACAGAGCCAATGGGGATCATTTCTGGAGATTTCATTTTTGTAGGTGATGTCGGTCGCCCTGATTTATTGGAAACCGCTGCAGGCCAAGTAGGAGCGATGGAAGGTTCTGCCAAAACGCTTTACAAGTCGTTAGATAAATTTAAAGCAATGCCTGAGTATTTACAGCTTTGGCCTGGCCATGGTGCCGGTAGTGCATGTGGAAAAGCATTGGGTGCTATTCCTGAATCTACGGTAGGCTACGAACAGCGCTTTAATGGCTCAATTCGTGCTGCTACTTCAGAGCAGGAGTTCGTAGATTTTATTTTAGAGGGACAACCTGAACCTCCTTTATATTTCGCTAGAATGAAGCGTGATAATAAACTTGGACCAAAAGTTCTTGGTACACTCCCAACCCCGCGACAGATGACGTTGGAGAAGATTATAGATATTCAAAATTCGTCAAATGCGGTGATTGTAGATACTCGTGCGAATAGAAATGCATTTATGGAAGCACATATCAAGGGTTCACTTTACGCTCCTTTTAACAAAACTTTTAATACAATTGTAGGCTCTTACGTAAATGATAATCAGGACATTTTCCTAGTTATTGATGAGTCTGATTTAAAAGAAGCAGTTCTGGACCTTATCCGAATTGGGTTAGATAACATTAAAGGTTTTACTACTCCAGCTGAATTGGCTGCATTTATTGAAAGTGGTGCGGAAATGGCATCTACTTCTATCATAGATTTTAAAGATGTAGAAAAAATCATGGCGAACGGAAAAGCATATGTTCTTGACGTTCGTAAAAAAACGGAATTTGATGAAGGTCACCATCCCAAAGCAATAAATATCGCACATACTCGATTGCTAAATCGTGTTAGTGAGGTTCCTGTTGACGCTCCTGTACTTGTTCATTGTAAGTCTGGAGCTCGAGCCGCAGCAGCTTCTTCATTACTAGAGCGTGAAGGTGTAGATGTTTATTACGTAAATGATTTAGTAGAGCCTTGGTTAGAAAAAAATAAATTTCTAAGCGAGACTAAGTAATGTATTGGGCCTATTTAGGAGCCCTTTTTATCGGAATTTCTCTCGGCCTACTTGGGTCGGGAGGTTCCATTCTTACCGTACCAATATTACTTTACTTGGTAGGCGAGCCCGAGAAGCTTGCCATCGCTGAATCTTTAGGAATTGTAGCTACCATTAGTCTTTTCGGCTCTATTCCTTATATCAAAAAGAAAGAAGTACACTGGATAAGCTTGTTGTTTTTTGGTGTCCCAGGAATGTTTGGAACTTACGGTGGTGCTAGCCTTTCAAAATATCTTTCAGGAACTACTCAACTTCTGATTTTTGCGATTGTAATGCTTTTAGCGGCAATCATGATGATTAGGAACCCAAAAAGTGAAAATTCAGTGGTTCCGAAATCGCCATCCAAATGGTTACTGATGGGAGAAGGTTTAGCTGTAGGAATGCTCACCGGCTTGGTTGGCGTTGGCGGAGGGTTCCTAATAATACCTTCATTGGTACTTCTAGCCGGACTTTCTATGAGGTTGGCAGTAGGAACTAGTTTGCTGATAATCACACTTCAAAGCTCCATTGGATTTTTGAAATACACTAGCGTGTTAGCAGAACAGAACCTGCACATAAACTGGGATGTTATGATTGTTTTTGCTCTCATTGGGATTTTAGGGAGTTTTATTGGAAATAAAGTAGGGACAAAAATTCCTCAACAGAGCCTTAAAAAAGGATTCGGCTTTTTCTTAGTTGTGATGGGAATTTATATCATCTACAAAAGTTTACTTTAGAATCTGCTTTCAAGTCATCTTGAATAAAACGCTCTGTATTTATCACTACACATCTACAAGAATTTGGTGTATTATTCCGAAGATAATTCTAGTGATTAACTGATAGCAATAAGTTTGGACACAACTGAAGAGCCGACCAAAAAAGATCTGTATACTGACTTCCTAATTATAGGTTCGGGAATTGCAGGTTTAAGTTATGCCTGTAAAGTAGCAGATTACTTTTATCAAAAGAATGAGGCGGTAAAAGTAACTATTGTCACCAAAGACAAGATTGAAGAAAGTAACACAAAATACGCACAGGGCGGTATCGCTGCAGTTACTAGAGCCACTGATTCATTTGAAAAGCATATAGAAGACACCTTAATAGCAGGTGATGGACTTTGTGATGAACGTGTTGTGAAAATGGTAGTGAAACAAGCCCCAGAACGTATTCAAGAACTTATAGATTGGGGTACAAACTTTGACAAAGACAGTCAGAATCAGTTTGATTTAGCTAAAGAGGGCGGGCATTCTGAGCATAGGATTCTACACCATAAAGATATTACAGGGAATGAAATTGAACGGGCGCTCATTCACAAAGTGGAAAATCATCCTTACATCACAATTCTAAATCATCACTTTGCCATTGATGTTATTACACAGCATCATTTGGGCGAAAAAGTAGTAAGAGTTACAACGGGAACGAAGTGTTTTGGGGCGTATGTACTGGATAGAAAAAGTAATAAAGTATTTAAGTTGCTCTCTAAAATTACATTACTAGCAACAGGAGGCGTAGGTCAGGCATATGCAAATACAACCAATCCTGTGGTGGCAACGGGAGACGGTATAGCCATGGCATATCGTGCAAAAGCTACAATAAAAGGCATGGAGTTTCTACAATTTCATCCCACTGCGCTATATCATTCAAAAGACAATCCATCGTTTTTGATTTCTGAGGCTGTACGAGGTGCCGGCGCTATTTTAAGAAACAAAAAAGGTGATGCTTTTATGAAGGTTTACGATGAACGTAAGGATTTAGCCCCTCGTGATATCGTGGCTCGTTCAATTGATGCAGAGATGAAAAAATCAGGAAGTCCGTGTGTGTACCTCGATTCTACTCACCTCGACATAGATAAATTCAAGAATCACTTCCCTACGATTTATAAAAAATGCACATCTATTGGGCTTGATATCGCTAAAGATTATATCCCTGTGGTGCCAGCCGCTCATTATTTATGTGGTGGGATTGAAGTAAACTTAGAGGCAGAAAGCAGCATAGAAAATCTGTTCGCTTCTGGGGAATGTGCTTTTACAGGATTACATGGGGCAAATCGTTTAGCCTCAAATTCATTAGTCGAAGCATTGGTATACTCACACAATGCTTTTATTTGTGGTGTTGAAAAGGTGAAAAAAATAGCTCATCAAAAGGATATTCCAGATTGGAAAAATGAAGGAGATGTAATTCAGGATGAAGAGCTGATTGTAGCGACAATCAAAAAGGAATTGCAAAGTATAGTTAGCAATTATGTTGGCATTGTACGCTCTAACGACCGCTTAGCCCGCGCTATTTCACGGCTGAAATTAATCTATGATGAATCGGAAGATTTATACAACCGTTCGAAACTAACCGTGGCAATCTGCGAACTTCGAAATTTGCGCAGTATTTCTTATCTAATTACAAATTCAGCTCAGTCTAGAAAAGAGAACATCGGGTTGCACTTCAATATTGATAATAGATAATAAAAGCACTGCTTTATTGAGCAACTTGGTGATAGCGGAAACAATATTTCGTATGGTCGTTCACTAAACCGCAAGCCTGCATATAGGCATACATAATGGTACTCCCCACAAATTTGAACCCACGTTTTTTTAAATCTTTGCTTAAAGCATCTGATTCGGCGCTGGTAGCTGGAACATCGTTCATGTTTACCCTTTCATTTACAATTGGAGAACCGCCCACAAATTGCCAGATGTAAGCATCAAAACTGCCAAATTCTTTCTGAATATCTAGAAAAAGTTGTGCATTAGTAACTGCTCCGCGAACTTTTAGTTTATTTCGAATGATGCCTTCAAATTGTAGAAGCTCTTGAATTTTTTCCTCTCCATATTTTGCTACTATTTCTGGATCGAAATTAGCAAAAGCTTGCCGAAACCCATCTCTACGTTTTAAAATTGTAGCCCAGCTTAGTCCTGCTTGGGCTCCTTCCAAGATTAAAAATTCGAAATGAGTTCGATCATCATGTACAGGAACGCCCCACTCTTCATCATGATAGGTGATATATTCAGTGAATTGATCTTTCGCCCAATTACAGCGGTTTAGTTCGTTCATATTAGATGGTGTATAATTATGCGGTACATCCAAAAAAAAGTAAATTATTAGTTACCTTACGGCTCTCACTATCATCATTTTTAAAGTTTTAAAATCGAAGTAGCTCATGCAATGGGAATCAACTGTCCGTAAACTTGCGGAAAAAAGTGGAATAAGCCAAAGTTTGGCTAAGCAAATTATCATGCTTACCGAAATTCTGGAAGAACTAGCTGAAAAACAGTTCGGAGCAGATTTTGTAAAGAATTTAGGTTGGCTACCTCTGATTGCTAGCGCCGCTTTAGATGCGGATGACGCCGAATCTCTAAAAGAAATTAGAGAGTATGTAGCTAGCTTGGAGCTGAATGAGGCGAAAGAGGTACTACGTATGTACACTACTTTTTTCCATTTAGTGAACTCTCTAGAACAGCACGAAATTAGCAGAGTAAATCGTGAGCGTGAATTTCAAGAAACGAAAGAGAAGCCGCGAAATGAAAGTATTGCTGAAGCAGTTTTCAATATGAAAGAGGCTGGCTATACTTTCGAAGAAGCTCTCGATATTTTCCGCCAGATGGATATTCAGCCAACCATAACGGCTCATCCAACAGAAGCACGTCGACGTAGTGTGCTCACAAAGCAGCATGAGATTACCGAGAAAATTAATGCTCTGGGAACTCAGGAGTTAACTGCAGATGAAATTCGCATCGTAAAAAAGAACATCAGAAATCAATTAAACTTATTGTTGATGACTGATGAAGTGCGTGCAGAACGTATGTCGGTAGAAGATGAAGTGGAAAATGGATTGTACTTTTTTACGCATACCATTTGGGGTGCAATCCCAAGCCTGTACCAAGACATTCGCTTAGCTCTTGAAACCTATTATAATCAGTCGGCAGATTTGCCAACTGTGCTCCGATATCGCTCTTGGATTGGTAGTGATAGAGACGGGAACCCAAATGTTACCTCTTCGGTTACTTGGAAAACTATTTTAGAGCAACGCCGCACTGTGCTTGTTTTGTATATGAAAGAGTTGAATCAGCTCCGCCGCTATTTAAGTGTTTCATACAAGCAAACGGATATCTCAAAAGAATTAAAAGTATCACTTCATAAAGAAGAAACGGCTAATCCGCTAAGTGATTTGTTCGAGAGAAGATATCAGCGAGAACCATATCGCAGAAAAATTACTCACATGATGCAAAACATTCAGAAACAATTGGATGTTCTTGATAGTGAGAAAGCACAGATTCTAAAAGTAGCAAAAGAATATACAGCTGTTACATTCGTCGAAGAGTTAGAACTTATTAAAAGCAGTTTAATTGAGTTTGGATTAGTAGAAGTTGCGGAACAAGGCAGGCTCCAAGAAATTCTTGACAGAGCCAAAACTTTTGGCTTTCACATGAATGCATTAGATATTCGCCAGCACAGTCGCTTGCATGAGGAAACGCTTGAAGGACTTTTTAGCCAAGCAAAAGTGGTTGAAAATTATTCTGAACTAGAAGAAGAAGAAAAGATTGAACTACTAGTTAAAGAACTAAGTAATCCCCGCCCATTATGTCCATATAATGCAAACCGATCAGAAGTTGCCGAGCGAGTATTAACCGTTTTTGAAGAAATTCGTGATATGCTTGAGTTGGATCCAAACTCTTTTGGAAGCTACATCATAAGTATGACTCACGGCATTAGCGATATGTTGGAAGTTCTACTTATTGCTAAAGAGACAGGTTTGTGGTCGTTCATAAATGGTGAAGTTCAAACTGATCTTGATGTTGTTCCTCTTTTCGAGACTATTGAGGATTTGGAAATAAGTAGCGAGCTAATGGCTCGTATTTTCGAACACCCGCTATTTTCTAAGCAGATAGAAGCTCGTAATAATTTCCAGGAAATCATGCTTGGCTACTCTGATAGCAATAAAGATGGTGGTTACTGGATGGCAAATTGGGCACTGGATAAAGCGCAGTTCGAACTTGGAACAGTTTGCCGAAAATACAACATAGATTTTAGATTATTTCACGGACGTGGCGGTACTATTGGCCGAGGTGGTGGACAGTCTAACAAAGCTATTATTGCAATGCCTCCAGTTAGTAATAACGGTAAAATCCGCTTTACAGAGCAGGGCGAAGTACTTTCTTTCCGATATTCATTAGCGAGTATTGCACACCGTCACCTTGAGCAAATTGTAAATGCGATGGCTCAAGTAACAATGGCTCAAAAAACGAAATCAGGTTACCTAACGGGCAAGAATGAGAAAGTGATAATGGACGAGTTGGCAGAAATTACCATGTCCACTTACCGCGAACTGATTGATGATTCGGATTTTTGGGATTGGTACTCTGGCATCACCCCAATCGAGCACATTGGAAAGTTACCAATTGCCTCTCGTCCTGTTTCTAGAGGGAATTCTGGAGCTATGGAGTTTGAGAATTTGAGAGCAATCCCTTGGGTCTTTGCATGGACTCAAGTTCGATATAATGTGCCAGGTTGGTACGGCATTGGTGAAGGACTGAATAAAATGCTGGAAAAATCGCCAGAAGCCAAGAGCGTAATAAAGGAATGGTTCAATTCATGGGTATTCTTTAAAACAGTACTTAACAATAGCCAAAGGGAACTAGCCAGAACGCATTTAGCAACAGCTGTTATTTATAATTCTGAAGATTCTAAATTTCATAAAAAAATAGCCTCGGAATTGGCTAATGCTACCAAATGCATTACTGAAGTTACTGGCGTTACAAACTTTTTGGACCATAATCCTGTTATACAAAAGTCGATTAAATTTAGAAATCCGTTTACTTATCCACTCAATTTCATACAAGCAGAATTGTTGAAGAGATGGAAATTGGCGGAAACTGATGATGAGAGAAAAGAATTAACCGAGGTATTATTTTTAAATATCAATGGTATAGCTGCCGCTATGCAGAGCACTGGTTAATATCTTGCAAAGAATTTACACTTATTAGTCTTTACCTTAATTGGAAAGCAGTTATTTTGAGAACACTATGAGCGAATTAATGACACCTACTGAAATAAAGATACAACCTGCAGAAACAAGCCGAATCCAAGAGATGGATTTCGAGAACTTAGTTTTCGGACGAAATTTTTCTGATCACATGTTTGTAATGGAATATGTTGATGGCACTTGGAAAGATGCTGAAATTAAGCCATTTGGCCCAATTCAGATTACACCGGCCCTTAATACATTGCATTATGGTCAAGCTATTTTTGAAGGGATGAAAGCCTTTTATGTGGATGAGCATACCATTAATATCTTTCGCCCAAAAGACCATCATACTCGCTTTAATAATACAGCGCGTAGAATGTGTGTTCCTGAAACAGATTACGATACGTTTATTTCTGCTTTAGAAGAACTTATAAAATTAGATCATAACTGGGTGCCTAAGAAACAAGGCACGGCGTTATACATCCGTCCGTTTATTTTTGCATCTGATGATTTGCTTGCTGCTCGTTCTTCATCAAAATTCAGCTATTACATAATCACTTCTCCAGTTGGTGCGTATTACGCCGAAGGATTTAACCCCGTAAAACTTACCACAACGGATGAGTTTGTTCGTGCGGTTGAAGGTGGAACAGGCGAAGCTAAGACGGCTGGTAACTATGCAGCAAGCTTTCTTCCAGCACAAAAAGCACAAGAAGAAGGGTATACTCAGGTTTTATGGTTAGATGCCAGAGAACGTAAATATATCGAAGAAGTGGGCACGATGAATATTCACTTTTTAATTGGTGATAAACTCGTTAGTCCAGGACTTTTTGGTTCTATTTTACCAGGTGTTACTCGCCGTTCAGTTTTGGCACTTGCTAAAGAATGGGGCTTAACCGTTGAAGAACGAAGAGTAACTATAGACGAAATTTTTGAAGCACATAAAGACGGTTCTCTAAAAGAAGTATTTGGTTCAGGAACAGCAGCTGTAATTTCTCCAGTTGGGCTAATTCATCATAAAGGGCAGATTATTGAGATTGGTGAGAATAAAATCGGTCCAATTGCAAAGCGCTTGTTTGAAGAAATTACGGACATCCAATACGGCAGAAAAGAAGATACTCACGGCTGGGTTCACTCAGTAAAAGTATAATTTTTTGTGCAGGTAGATTTGCTTAAAATATTAGCAGTTGGCTCCGGTGGATTCATCGGAGCAACAAGCCGTTATTTGCTTGCCGGTAGTGTACAAAATTACTTTTCAGCATCGTCTTTTCCATATGGAACAGCTTTTGTAAATATTCTAGGCTGTTTACTCATTGGCCTACTGGCTGGCTTGTTTGAAGTGAAGCAATGGATCAACCCAGAACTTCGATTATTTCTATTTGTTGGGATTCTGGGCGGCTTTACTACATTTTCAACATTTATAAACGAAAGTTTTATGCTGTTGGAACGAGGGGATATTGTGCTGAGTATTCTTAATGTTGGTGTTCAAGTAATGCTAGGCCTAGTATTTGTTTGGTTAGGTTTTGCCCTTATAAAATTGATTTTTTAATAGCCTTCTTCTCTAATTACTTCGTTTATTAAAGCCATTCCCGAAAGCGAACGCTTGTAATTCTCCAGTATAACCTCTGCACCTTCAACTGGATCAGTAATGGCTGCAATATGCGGTGTAATCATAATTTTGGGCCTATTCCAAAACAGATGATTCGATGGGAGCGGTTCTTCTTCAAATACGTCTAAACAAGCTCCCTCTAAAGCATTTGTATCAATTCCATAAATTAAATCTTCCTCTATTAAGTGTTCTCCACGACCTGCGTTTATTATATAAGCAGGTTTTTTGAGCTTTTTGAAGAGTTCTAGATCTAAGATACCTTCAGTTTTTTCAGTTAGTGGTAGCAGGCAAATGAGAATGTTAGTTTGGGCCAAAAAATCATCTCTTTCTGACTTAGAGTAGCAGGTGATTCCTGCAATTTCTTTTTTTGATTTAGACCAACCAACAACGTTATATCCATTTAGAGTTAGTAGCTGAGCAGATGCTGTTCCCATTTCTCCCAAACCCATAATCCCAATAGTACATTCGTTTTTAGGAATGGCAGCATGTGGAGCCCAATAGCCTTCTCTTTTTTGATCTACATAACGAGGTATATGATTCCTATAGTTGAGTACTGAATTTAACAGATATTCTGCCAACTGATTTTTAAGGGAAGGAGTTACAACTCTAGATAATCGGACTTTCTCGGGAAGAGCTACATCTGTTAATAGATGGTTTACTCCTGCACCTAAAGAGCTTACCGCCTGTAAATTCGGATAATTTCCTAACACATTTTTAGGATGATTCCAGCAGACAGCAAAAGTTACTCTTTCTTTGTTTTCGACCTTAGGCCAAATTTCTATATCTAAGTTTGAATCCTTTTCCAATAAAGCTTTTTTCCAAACTTCAGTATCCCTATTAGGGGCAATAAATAATAATGACATTATACTTTCTCTATTTTGCTTTGGCGATCATTAGCTCATCCCAACGCGTAGTATAACACTTACTCAGGTAATTTTGATTCATTACCCATTTATTTTGCACACCTTCTTTTTTGTGAAGCCCTGTTGCCGCAAACGCGGCTTTATTTCGCCCATACTTTGAATTTATGACATCTACCGATTCCATTAACTTACATTGCTGCTGGGTATATAAGTGAGGGTCAAACATATCCATTTGAACTTCACTATCCGATATAATGCCAGTGAACATAATCCCAGCTTTTTTATATTTGGTATTCGGTTCATAGAGAGTTTCTGTTAAAGCTTTTGCTAAAAAAATTAGAGTGGGTGTGTGAGCTGTGGGCACTTTAAGAGAATAACTTCTACTATATCTATACTTAGCTTTTATGTTGGCATGCCTATCGCCAATTAAGGTTACGCTGATAACGGAAACTACTGAATGCTGTGCACGTAATTTTTCTGCAGCTCTTGAGACAAATGTAGAAACAGCCTCTTGTATATCCCGAAGCTCATAAAGTGGTTTTCCAAACATTCGTGATGTCAAAATACCTTTTCTAATTTCTTTTACTTCACTCATATGGATACAAGAAACGCCATTTAATTCTAATACGGTACGTAAACCTGTAACACTTATTTGTTTGCGAACCCATTGCTTATTGGCAACGGTTTTCTTTAAATCTAACGCAGTATTAATTCCGAACCTATTTAGCTTAATTGTAAGATTATGCCCAATACCCCAAATTTTTTGTATGTCTACTTCTTTAAGTATTGAGTCTATATCTGGAACGTTTATTAGGTTAAGTACACCATTATGCTTGGGTCGCTTTTTTGCGATATGATTTGCCACTTTGGCTAGTGTTTTACTAGTCGCAATACCAACCGAAACAGGCAAGCCTGTCCAATTAAAAATGGTTTGCTTAATAAATTGCCCATATGAATCTAAATCTGCATAAATATTGGTTGAAAGTTCAGCAAAAGCCTCATCTATGCTATACACTTCAACATTATTAGAGAGTTGGCGGAGTATATCCATTACTCGGGCACTCATATCTCCATATAAGGCATAATTGGATGAGCGGACCACAACGTTATTCTCTGCGAAGAACTTTCGGTATTTAAACTCAGGGGCACCCATTGGTACACCAAGCAGTTTCGCTTCTTCAGACCTTGCAATAACACATCCATCATTATTGGATAGAATTACAATAGGCTTACCTAATAATGCAGGGTCAAATGCTCTCTCGCAGGATGCGTAGAAGTTATTGCAATCAACCATGGCGAATACGGTAGAAGTTGAAAAGCTTTTTCTATAAGACATGTTTAAGAGCTGAGCGTTTCAATAATTTCTCAATTTCACGGGTGTCCTCATAAAGGTTGTCGAAAATCTCTTTTCGGAAATAGTTGAGCCCCAAGGCGATTTCTAGTAACGTTTGTAGCTCAAACAAGGCAGATAATGTAGAGCTAGAATGTATAGATTTACCATTTCTATTTTGTTTGGCATTATCTTTAGCAATGCTTTTAGGAATTGAAATTACACTTTTTCGGAGTTGGGCGGTTAAAACTAGCAACTCCTCTTCTGGAAAACCCTCCATGCTTTTATACACTTTATTAACTAAAAGCATGGCTTTTTGCCAAACCAATAAATTTCTATACGACATATGATTCCTGATTTCGAGTGTGTTTGTTATTGTTCGATATTATCTAGTCTAAACCGATGTATGACATGTGTAATTACTCCCCAAATAATCCACTCGGTTTCTCTCTGAATTAAAATGGGTTCAAATTGGACATCGTCTGACAATAGAAAAATGCGTACACCACGTCGTGTAAATCTGCGAATGATAGGCTCTTCGTTAACAGATGTGATAATAAGGTGTCCATTTTTTGGTGTAATAGAACGATCTACAATAAGGATATCTCTATCGTGGATACCTGAACGTGCCATAGCGTCTCCTTCAGCCCGCACGTAAAAAGTTGCCGATGGTCTGAAAACCACAAGGTCCTCTAAACTAAGTCCTTTTTCTAGATGGTCAGCCGCTGGCGATGGAAACCCTGTTTCTAGCTTTTGAGAGAGGTCGAAGTCTCCTAGCTTGTGATTTTGTTTTGTCCTAGAGTTTGCTTTAATGCCTAACATGATCGGTTTCTTAAAATGAAAATATATGTATATTATATGTGTAATGTATCAAAAGAAAAAGGCCTAATGACAAAATTTGAAAATAAAAGATGATGGTGTTACGAATTTTTTGAAAAGAACTGTTGTAGTAGAGTCATGGAGTCTATTGTGTCAAAATAGATTTGTAGAATTTGTAAAACCTTTGATTAGAATCAATTCAACTTTGATAGAGAACTCATAAAGCTTATTTATTCGGATGATATTTAGTGATATAGATGTCGGGTTTACTTAAATTTACATGTACAAAAAGGCCTTTTAAGATAGTATTAAGTGAATATTTTAAATTAAAAGGATAGGAAAACACTTCAGTTAGAAGCCAAAAAGAAGACGTTTTAATAGTAAGTAAGTGGTATGTAAAAATGATTAGTAAATATTTTTTTGAGGCGTTTAAAGAAATACATTACAAGGATATCTGTTAATTATAAAAGCACACCAAATAAAAGATGTATTTAGAACGGAAAAACAGAGTAACTATGAAAAAAATGCTACAATTAAGAAAAGCTTCACAGAAGAGTGTTGCGATTTTAGGAGGATTTCTTTTTTCATTACTCATAGGAATACCTCAGAGTAATGCGCAATCAATTAGCCCAAAAAGTGGGTTTTACGAAACTCAAGTTGAAGCTAATTTACAAGATGTTCCAGAAACAGCTAGCGTCTTTTACACCTTAGATGGATCCATTCCTGACACTTCTAGTGTTGCTTTTACAGAACCTATAACAATTACAGAAACTACAGCTCTTAAAGTTGCTGTATTTTCACCGGATTATAGCGACACAAGCTATATTTATAGCACTTACTTTATAAATGAAAGTACTGAGTTACCCGTATTAGCAATAACTACTGACCCTGCTGGCTTTTTCTCTGATACTTCAGGGATTTATGTAACTGGTACAAATGGTATTACAGGGCATTGTAGAAGCACACCACAAAATTGGAACCAAGACTGGGAACGAGCAGCTCATTTAGAATTTTTTGAAAAAAACAGAAATGAAGGTTTTAATATCGATGCTGGCGTTAAGATTGGAGGTGGTTGTACTCGAATTTACGATCAGAAATCACTAGATATTTTTTTTAGAAGCGAATACGGGGAGAGTAAACTCGATTATCATTTATTTGAAGATAAAGGCATCACAAAGTTTGATAGGCTAGCGTTAAGAAGTGGCGGACAGGATTGGTATCGTGCAATGATTCGTAACGCTGCTATTCAAACAATAATGCGTGATAATATGGATTTGGGGTACCAAGCATTTAAACCTGTTGTGATGTTTTTAAATGGTGAGTATTGGGGAATTCATATGCTTCGCGAAAAACAAAATGAAGATTTTATTGAATCTAATTACGGCTACGATGAAAACGCACTAGATATTCTATCGGGCCATACTCACGTTAAAGAAGGCAGTGCAGACCATTATAACGCAATGATTGATTTTATTGAAAGTAATGACTTATCAATAGAAGAGAATTATCGCTGGGTAACTGAGCAAATGGATGTTAATCAGTTTATGGATTATCAAATTGCCGAAATTTTTGTGGGTAATGGTGATTGGCCTGCTAATAATATTATTTTTTGGCGTCCACAAGCTGAAGGTGGCAAGTGGCGTTGGCTTTTATATGATGCTGATATGTCGATGGGAAGTCATGGTAATGGTGAGTATGATAGCGACAATTTATACTACGCTACATCTACAAATAGCGATTATTACGCAAACCCGACTTGGGCAACTCTACTTCTGAGAAAGTTGCTAACCAATACTGAGTTTAAGAATGCGTTTATTCAACGTTATAACATGCATATGTTTACAACTTTTGAGAAGTCTAGAATGCAGGGGATTATGGATAGTACTGCGGCGCTAATAGCTTCTGAAGTTCCTGCGCATATGGACCGCTGGGTGAAGTCTTTTCGCTTAGGAAAATCGGTTTGGGAAGATCACCTAGAAATTATTAGAGAATTCATTGAGAAACGAGAATTTTACGCAAGTACGCATCTTAGAGAGAAATTTAACTTAAGCACTAGAAGTAAAATGGATGTGGTAATACAACCAGAAAATGCTGGGACTGTACGTGTTGCTGAACAGGTCGTAAGCTCAGGAACTGGAGCCATTTTATTTAATACAATCCCTGCAAACATTGAAGCAGAAGCAAAACCTGGATATACTTTTACAGGATGGACTGGAATTTCTGCAAGCACAGATTCGAAAACCCAAGTTACACTAGAAGGACAAAATACTTCGATTACAGCACATTTCGCCCGAAATACATTATCACCAACAGAAGTTGTTATAAATGAAGTTAACTATCGATCTTCCGACGATTTTGATCCAGATGACTGGGTAGAGTTCTACAATAATTCAGATGAACCTGTTGATATAAGTGGATGGTATTTTTCTGATTCTGATATCAGTCATAAATTCATATTCCCATCTTCAACCATCTTAGCAGCTGATTCATATATCGTGCTCACCAAAGATAAAACCGCTTTTAGCGCACTTTTCCCAGGCGTTGATAATATTATTGGCGATATGGACTTTGGATTATCTGGCGATGGCGAGTTAATCAGACTTTATAATGATTCAGGCGAAATCGTTGATTCGCTAACATACAACGACAAAGCTCCTTGGCCTCTTGAAGCGGATGGACTTGGTGCAACTTTGGCTTTAGCTAATCCTGGCTTAGATAACTCTGAAGGAAGTAATTGGGCAGCCTCAACAGGGCACGGAACACCTGGGGCATCTAATTCAGATGTATATGTAAGCAACGAAACCGAGTTAGACACGAACTTGCCTCAGCACATTAAGCTAGAACAGAACTATCCGAATCCATTTAACCCTACTACAACTATTTCTTACGCTATTGATAAGCCAGGAAAAGTAAGTCTTGCGATATTTGATATTACAGGGAGAACAATAGCTGTGCTGGTTAATGAAAGAAAAACTGCAGGAACCTATAGTGCTATTTGGAATGCTGGGTTGGGGAATTTATCAAGTGGAGTATATTTTTATAAGCTAGAAGTTAATGGCGAAACCATTACGAAAAAACTAACGCTTATCAAATAAGCTAACTATCCGTTCCATCCCATTCTTGTAAAAATCGTTGAACAAAGGTTTCCATATACTGGTGTCTTTGCTCAGCGATTATTTTTGCGCTTTGAGTATTCAATCTATCTTTAAGTAGAAAAAGCTTCTCATAAAAATGATTGAGTGTTGAACCGGTATCATTTTTATACGCCTCGAATGAAGCGTGTAATACAGGTGGTTTTGTAGGATTGTAGAGCTCTCTATTTTTATGGCCACCATAAGCAAATGCTCTAGCGATACCGATCGCACCAATGGCGTCTAGTCTATCGGCATCTTGCACTATTTTACCTTCTAGTGTCTGCATAGGTGTATCAACACCGGCACCTTTGTATGAAAGATTTTTTATAATTTCACAAACATGAGCAATAATAGATTCTTCAGTCTGAATGCCTTCAAGCCAATTACGAGCTACTTTAGGTCCAACCGTTTCATCGCCATTGTGGAATTTATGATCGGCAATGTCGTGTAACAAAGCGGCTAAACCAACTACCGTTTCGTTAGCTGTTTCGCCAGCAGCGAGCCTGTTAGACATCTTCCAAACACGTTCAATATGCCACCAATCATGTCCTGAACCTTCGCCATCTAGTTGTACTTTTACATAGCGTGCAGTTTTCGCAATAAGCGTATCATGATTTAATTCAGACATGTGCAAAGCTCGGCAATTACATCTTGTTTTAATTTGGCAACTCTTTGTAGGGCGGTGTCAATCGTTTCGGGGCTTAAGGTGCCTTCTGCAATTAATTTTTGGAGAATGGTAATAACTTTCTCAGCTATTTGCTCATCGTAATATTCGTTATTTCCAAAAATAAGCATATCAACACCTGCATTTAGTGCTTGTGCGATAGCAGTTTCAAACCCGTATTTGTCTTGAATAAATTGGAGCTGAAGATCATCGGAAAAAACCACACCGTTGAAACCTAAAGAGTCTCTGAGTAAACCATTAATAGTTTTATCTGAAAAGGTAGCTGGCCAAACTGAATCTATTTTTGCATTGTAGATATGCGAAGCCATTACTCCATTTATATTCCGTTCAAAAAAGAGGTTTTTATAGGGAATAAGCTCTCTAGCATCCCAAGTATCCGTAACATCAACAATGCCATTGTGTGGATTGCTTCGGGCGCTTCCAAGCCCAGGGAAGTGCTTTAAGACTGTTAAAATTCCTTCTCTATCAAACTCATCTAGAAAGTACCCGGCATGTTCGGTTACTTTTTCTGGGTGATCTGAAAAACTCCTTCCTTTTTTTGATAGCGAAGGACTTTCTTTATTGATATCTAAATCGAGTACGGGTGCGAAGTTCGTATTTACCCCAACAACCATAAATTCTTGAGCCATATTTTTGCTATAAAAGCGAGTTGAGTCTTCCTTATCAATTTGCCCAAGATGTTTTGCGCTAACAGTTCTAGGAGACCCAGAATACGCATTAAGTGGTGAAACCTCTCCACCTTCTTGGTTAAGCGCAATTATAGGAGGGTTTGACGAATACCCAACCAACGCACTAGAGAGCTTTAGAAGCTGCATAGCATCTTTAATATTTCGCCTAGAAGTTTGAGTTGAAGCATCAAAATCGGTGAGTATAAAACCACCGATGTTTCGTTCTTTGATGTCTTTTACAATCGCACTTTCTTTAGAGATTTCAGTTCCTCTAAAACCAACAATGATAAGTTGTCCGAGTTGCTTATTGGTATAAACGGGTTCGGCTTGTTTTTGTTTATTAGTTGGCTGGCATGCAACCATTCCTAAAAGTAATAATGGGAACAGAAATCTCATGAGAAGCTAGGGTTGATAATTATTTAGCCATTAGGCTGTTTAATACTTCTTCTAAGTTAAATGAAGCTCTAATATCGTTATATCTAATAATATTTCCATCAGGATCAATTAATACATAAAAGGGAATACCTCCACCTTTATATGCTTTAAACACTTCTAAGTCAAAGCCTTTTCCGCCATATAATTGTACCCAAGGGTTTTCAAAGCGATTTATATCTTGTATCCATACATCACGGTCAACTTCATTTGAAATTCCGAGAATCTCGAAATTGTCTCTTGAAAAATTATTGTAAATACGTTGCATATCAGGAAACTCATCTAAGCAAGGTTGACACCAGCCTGCCCAAAAATCGAGAAGTACATATTTTCCCTTATAATCAGCTAGAGAATGGTTGTCTCCGTTTCTATCCTTTAGAGTAAAAGGGATAGCCTTGGCACCGGGCGAAATAGCTTTAATTTCATTAAAAAAGTAAGTCAAAAAATCAGTGTACTCGGTGTATTCAGGGTACTCTGCTAAGTAATTTCTGTAAGTGGGCTCTGCAATTTCCATTGAGAACTCTCCAATACGTTCTGCAACTAAGTGCATTCGTGCATAAGCTTTTGTTTTTCTATCAGAAATAGCATCGATTACTTCGAGCCTTTTTGCATTTAATTCGGTGTAGGCTATTTTTTTTATTTCAGCCTCAGCTAAAGTCATTCCTTGTTCTTTTATCGTTTTAGCATAAATCCCAAATGTGCGGGCATAATAGTGCGAGAAATCTCTAATTCCAGCTCGTTGAGCAACTAAGGCTTCCAACGTAAGGAACCCATCTTTTTGAGCATCTTCAAGAACTTGTTTTCGTTCCGAATCAGCATCGTAATCTTTAATATCAAATTGATACTCTACAAACTTGATTCGATTCACATATAACTCACCTAGTACTTTAAGACGAATGCTTTCGAATGGAGTGCCATTAAGATTTTCTTCCGCTACAGTTAGTTTTTTTAAGCTCAACTCTAATGCATTGTTAGGAAGTCCATCTCGAAATTTGTTCATCTCAAGCTCGATAGCTGTATCGAGACCTTTTGTTCCCTCTAAGTATTTAATATACTTATCGTAAGATGTAGTTGATTCAGAAAGCACTACTACTGAATTTGGAAAGGAGGATCTTTGTATGGCGATGTTTGCTGAACCATTTTTTTCTGCATATATAGGAAAGGTTTTATCATCAAGGTTTAACCAAACGAGTTTCGACTCACTTATTGGAAGGTCTATGCTGAAGCTCCCATCGCTATTTATACTAAGTGGTGTTCGTTCTTTAGGTGCGTATTTATAGTGAATAGGTTGTTGCTCTATAAAGAGGTTGGCATCTCCTATGTAGTCAATTTCCCCAGATATAGAAAAATATTCATCATCAGTTTCTAAGCATGAAAATAATAAAAAAGGAAGTGCAAATAGTCTAATAAATAATGATTTCGGAGTCATATGAACTGGTTTTATGATGGATATATAATAGTATGGCAGATTATAACACCAAAAATCGTCAAAAAGTTTTTTATGAGAAAACTATCTTAAAAAAAAATAATAAAGTTAAGAGGCAACATTTTGTAACAAAGAAGTTTAGGCGTTCTCTTTTAACAAATGAGGTCACAGCCTAAACAATGGTGTTCAAAAATAAATTATTCAAAAGGTACTATTACAGCCATTGCGCCATTAACAAATTGGTATTTAACATTTATAGAATAAGATGATACAAAGTAATTTTAATAAAGAACTAGAAGAAAAGATCCAACTTTACATCAATGGAAAATTGGATCAAGAGCAGAGTGATGATTTATGGGCAGAATTGATTCAAGATGATTACTATCTCGACTATATGAAGAGTGTAGCAAATCTGAAGGCACTAATTCTTGAGAAACGAGTAGCTAAATCTCAGCCAAGAATACTGCCACTTCGAAAGTATGTTAGTTATGCTGCTGCGGTTGCCGTAATTGTGATGGTAGGTGTACTTGGAGTTGTGAATTATCAAACACAATCTGCTATTGAAGTTAGCCCGATTGCAGAAATTGGGTTAGATGTAATTCGCGATCCTATTGGTATCTCGTCTGCAATAACTAACGAAGTTGTCAAAGAGGCAATCCAATTAGCCTCTAACGGAAATGTTGAAGAAGCTATTTCACTGCTCGAAAAAGAATTGGAAGTGGTTAAGAGCCCATTTACAATCGCAGAATTAGCGCTGAGTTTAGGCTCTATTCAATATAATTATGGTGACTATAATGCAGCTATAACAAATTTCAAGAAAGTTGTAAACCAGAAAGATATCGATGTATCTACTCAAGAAAAAGGTTACTATTTTCTCGGTAATGCTTACTTTCAACTTGATCAACTAGATGAGGCTGAAGAAGCATTCATAAAGGCTTATGCGCTTGATGGTTCATATAGCCGTATTGCTAAGCGCTATGTGGACGCATTGAATAATACAATGCTTAAATAAAGAGCTCTTTAGTTCCTACGTATATTAAAGCTAACCAGCAGTGTGATTATAATGAGTATAGAAAACATTATAGGTGCATTGGCTGGTTTTTTTGTAAGTGGGGTTGGATTCCCAATAAGTGAGTAAGCTCCCCAAAAGTGTGGATCCGCATTCCCAAATTTGAGTTGATTCTTTTTTGCCATTCGCATTGCATCACTTTTGGAATACCCTTGGTTAATGAAGCTATAGAAGTCTGTTGCAAAAATAGATGCGACGCGATCGTTAACAGACCATAGATTAAGAGCTAGACTTTTTGCACCAGCATATCTCAAAGCTCTACTAATGCCCATTATTCCAGTTCCTTGCATGTAATTTCCGGTGCCAGAACTGCAGGAATTAAGCATAATTAAGTCATTATTAAGTGCGGTATCAAAAAGTTCATAAGCAAAAAGCGCGTTTTGACCTTTGCTATCATTGGGTTGAGTAGTTTGCTGGTTCTTGAGGTATATTGTTGAAAATAATGGATCTTGCTCAGATACCTCACTATGGGTAGCTATATGAATAATCTTTGATTGGCCAATTTCTCTAATAAAAGATTGCTTTGTCGCATTATCTCCGATGTATAGCCTCTTATTATTGAACTCAGAAAGACTTTGTTCTACTTGTTGAACTTCTTGCGTAGCATATGGGAGTGAGGGTAATTCTACGTTTGAAAAATCATCAAAGTATGAAATTGCAAAAGCTGCAAAATCATGCTTAGCTTCAATATGCCCAGGCCTATTATTATGGGTAAAATCTGATAAAGAAGTGAAGTACTCAAAGCTATAATCTTCTATCATATAGCGAGTACTTCCAAAGCTCACATCACTGTTTGGTTTAGTTGTAGGTAGTATATCCAAAGGAATCCTATACAAATAGTTGTCTGGAATTACTGAAATTCGTTTAGTTGTACTATTAACTTGGCCTAAGTTAAGTAATTTATACACTTGATAGAGCTTGTTTAGAGAAGTTGAGCCACTTGCAAGGCTATTGGCGGCCCCTTCAAATAATTGCCGTATAGTAGTGGTTAATTGAATAGAAGAAATATCAATGCTGGTTTTGGTTACAGAGCTAACGTATAGCTTATCGTTTAATTCAGTAAAATGAAGAAGCAACTCATTCGGGTTCAGTTGTGCTTGAATACGCCAAGTTGGAGTTCTATAATTTTCGATGTCTTGAACTACTTTATGAGTTATTTCTTGGCGTTGTGCAGATAACCGATTTATTTCTGCTTTAAGAGCTACCTTATTTGGCTTTGAAGTGCTTAGATATTGACTTCTTAGAGACTGGATTTTGTTATTAAGATTATTGTCTTCAATTAATTCTTCTTCAGAGAGTTTTGATGCACGTAATAGAGGACTATTATAAAGAGAGGCCTCATTAATAGTTTTGAACTGATCAAGGTAAGCAAGCGATTCTTGGTTTAAACCCATCTCAGTGAGTAAAGAAATCATGATTTCAAAAGCATCGAGATACTCACTTTGAATAGACCAGAAACCAGTTTGAGAGTTACTGCTTTCTTTGGCTCGTTCAATAATTTGTTCCATAACTGGAGTGAAATATGCATAAGCATCTCGATACTCACCTTGCTTTTGTAGAAGTAAAGTTTTTACCGAATGATACTTTATCAAGACTTCAAATTCTAAGTTATTGAGGGGATAAACTTTTATTTTGTCTAGATATTCTACCGTAGATTCGAAATCATTATTTAACAAAGTGATTTCCGCTAAAGATATCAAAGATGTGAGATACCGTGGGGTATCAGAGTTTTCTAGAGACTTCTCCTTTACTCTATTTAGGAGTGCGGTGGCGCTATTCAAAGAGTCTATTCGGATTAACACATCTGTTCTATGTAATTGTATTCTTGTTAAGTTTAAATAGTCATCAGAGTCAAAATACTCTTTTTCGGCAGTATTAAACTGCGTAAGAGCTTTTTCAGCATCATGGTGTGATTCCCAGTAATAAGTACCTAGGTACGCATGAATGGCTGCAATTTCACTAGCATCATTCTTCTGAAAGGCCATCTCTTTAGCCATTTCTATATAAGGCATTGCACTACTAGAATCTCCAATCGAAGTGTAGTATGAAAATAAATTTCTATATATACCTAAAACAATTTTATAATCCGTTTGCTCATTTTGTTCGGGTAATGCTTGTAATAAAAGGCTTACATATTTCTGGTGTTCACCAAGTTTTAAATAACATAACGAAAGATTAGAAAAAAGCTGTCCTTTTGATGCAGTAAATGCCTTATCAGTATACATTTTTTCTAGAATTTGTTTGGCTTCTTGATACTTACCTAGTAAGTATAAATAGCTGCTCTGCCTAAGAAGAATATCGTCTAACATTTCTTTCTTAGAGTAATAACGGGCAAGTGGTAATGAATAATTTCGTTGAAGATATAAGGACTCATCAAATCTTCCGAGCACTGCAAGTGAATAATCTATACCGCTAAGGCTTCTCAGTTTGATTTCTGAGTTTGGAAAGAGAGTAGAGTTTGTAAAGTCTCTAAAATTATTGAGTATTACTCTATATTGATCTAATTCATAGGAAGTTTTAAATATCCCGAACTCAATAATAGAACGAAATAAGTCTTGTTCAGGAAATTTTTTCTTAAGTGAAATGAAGTATTCTGAATAAGTATTTAGTTCGGCTAAACTGAAAAAATCATCTGTTTTAACATTAGTTAAAATAAAGAATAAGATAGTTGCGTCTGTTTTAGACTGACTAAAAGCATACTTACGGTCCTTTCTATCTAAGACATTCACCAAAAGATGTTTTCTTTCTTTTGTTAATGTAGAACCCCATTTCTCTATGAAGGTGTTATTAAAGAGAAGTCGTTTTTCGTAGTTATCTTCTTGAACCAAATAGTTTATTGCAATTACGTAAGAACCAGTAGATAAAGAATATTTTAAAAGCCGATCACGCTTTTTTATGTATTCGTCCTCTTGGTCACTCCCACAAGATGTTTCAGTAAAGAGCCTTTTTAAAGCAGTAACTTGAGAGTTTTGAATAGCTCTCTGGGCCTGGCTATTAATTAAGCAGCTTGAAGAGTACACTTCATTAAGGGCCCAAAAGTTTAAATCAGAATCGTTGTTGACTTGAAAGCTTTGTAAGTAAGAAACTATTTGCTCAGTAATCGCTGTTTGGGTATCAGCAATGTTTACGCCGAGTAAAAAAGTGAATAGGAGTAAAATGTTCATTAATGTCCATGGATTTTTCCCATAATAACATTCATATCACTTTATTTAAAATTAGACTTTAGGCTTTAGAATAATAGGATCGCTGAAGTCGGAGCCAAATGAGTCGGTCGAAGTAGTTTGCTCAATAGCTGGTTGGTTGATTTCTTCAGTAAGGCTGGCATCGGTAACAGAAGCACAAGCGAAAGAAAGAGAAGCGATAGCGATAATTGCGAAAAGAGATTTGATAGATTTCATGATGTTAATGTATTTGTATTTGTAGTTGTAGAGAATGGTTGATTGGGGAAGACTAAACTTTAGGCTTTAGAATAATAGGATCGCTGAAGTCGGAGCCAAATGAGTCGGTCG
>CAXBMW010000002.1:0-402319 GCA_963977025.1 uncultured Balneolaceae bacterium
CTGAATTTATAGCCATTTCGTAAGATCCCGAAATAAATTCGGGATGACCGAGATTGAGCAATGATCTAGAACCATAAACGGATTATCTAACATCTACTGCAATGCCACATCAAAACTTCAACTTCAAAGAAATACATCTCCAAAAAGAATCCTTTTAATAGACCTAACTCAAAGGCTAGCAAGTCTTAAGAAGAGCAAAAAAAGCAATTACACTTGTTTACCGAATTTTCGCCCAAAATAGTTGGCGAATCACTATATTTAACGTTCGTAAAAATGTAGTAACAAATTAATCATTCGGTACCCCTTTGAAGCCTTGGAAATACATTGTTGCATTTTGGATGACTGCAGTAGTTATAGGCGGTATTCTCATTAAAATACCTATGATTCCAATCTTGGAACAAACCGCCAGAAACATCTTTTTTCATGTACCAATGTGGATGGCGATGTTCGCTATGTTCACCGTTAGTTTTGTTTATAGTATTCGATATCTAAACACTCCCAACACAAGTTTTGATATTAAAGCGGAATCAGCCGCAAAAGTTGGTGTGGTTTTTGGAATGTGTGGTTTACTAACGGGGTCGCTTTGGGCGCGTTTTACTTGGGGAACTTGGTGGACATTCGCCGAACCAAAAATGAATTTAGCGGCGCTCGCAGTTATGATTTATGTAGCATATTTTGTGCTCCGTTCTGCTTTTGATGACGAAGAAAAAAGAGCCAAGCTTTCGGCAGTCTATAATATTTTTGCTGTAACCACTATTCCGTTTCTACTATATATAGTGCCAAGGCAATTAGAAAGTTTGCATCCAGGTGCCGAAGGCAATCCAGCGTTTAGCGAAATCACAGCACCAGAATTAAGATATATTCTTTACCCCGCGTTTATGGGGTTTATAGCGCTCTCTTTTTGGATTTATGATATCGTGCATCGTTACCAAACGGTTCAGCATAAAGCCGATAATCTGTAATTTATAAAAAAAGATGCAAGAAGATTCACTTAGAACCGTTGTCGACACGCTCTCTCAAGTTTACTCCGATAAATGGAGTGGGGCAGAGGTTGAGCAAAGCAACTCATTTATTCATTTTATGTATTCAAACGACCTGATTTTTGTAGTTCTTGGAGTCACCCTCATTATTTGGTTAGTACTTCTTTTCTTTATCACAAAAGTGGATAAGAAAGTAACTAAGCTCGAAAATCAATTAAATTCATCTACCACTCATGAAGCCTAAATTAATTCTCGCCATTGTTGCCATTATCGGATTTACCTCTCTTTTGATGTATAATTTTGGTGAAAGCATCAGTACTTATACCGACTTTGAAGCTGCTAAATCTATGAGTAATGCTCATGTAGCTGGCACTTTAGACAATACCCAAGACTATGGCTTCTCTATGGAAACCAAGCTGTTCACTTTTTATATGAAAGATGAGGCCGGCGAAGTTCGACGTGTTGTTTTCCCAAAACCGAAACCGAATAATTTTGAGCAAGCCGATCGACTTGTTGTTATTGGAGAGATGAAAGGCGAAGTCTTTTATGCAAAAGACATGTTGATGAAATGTCCTTCAAAGTACAATAACGCCGATCCGTCTCAGTTCACATCCGTCGAAAATAGCTAGCCATGATTGGAATTATTGGTAAAGTTCTTTTATCGCTCGCATTTGTATCCGGGTTAGCATCTGCTGTACTCTACTTTGTAAGTGCCAAGAACGACGACAACAAAACGCTTAGAATTGGTAACTGGATAGCTGGTGTTCAAGGTTTATTCATTATTGCCGCTTCAGCAATCTTAGTTTATTTACTGTTTACTCACCAGTTTCAGTATTACTATGTATTTAACTACACCAGTTTAGATTTAGCAACGAAATACATTTTCTCCGCTTTTTATGGCGGGCAAGAAGGTAGCTTCCTGCTATGGATATTCTTTTCGTGGATTTTTGGTTTAGGTCTTATGAAGTGGACACGAGAGCCTTACAAAGCTCCTGTGCTTTTCTTTTTGATGTTCACACAGGTTTTCCTTTTATCTATGATTCTAGGCTGGCACTTTGGCGACATCACCATTGGTGCTTCTCCATTCAGAACCATTGCTGAAGAAATGCCAAACGCGCCTTTTATTCAGGCGAATCCGAATTTTGTTCCAGCTGATGGAACTGGGCTTAATGACTTACTAAAAAGCCCGTACATGATGATTCATCCACCTATTTTGTTTGTAGGGTTCTCGATGATGACGATTCCATATTGTTTTGCAATGGCAGCTCTCTGGAAAGAAAAATATAATGAATGGGTTGGACCCGCTTTACCATGGACTCTAGGTGCTAACGTAGCATTACTATCTGCTATTTTCTTAGGTGGATATTGGGCATATGTAACGCTTTCATTTGGTGGTTTCTGGGCTTGGGATCCTGTAGAGAATGCAGCGTTAGTTCCGTGGCTTTTTGGAACGGCTGGTATTCATACCATGATTATTCAAAGGAAAAGTGCTATAGCTCAAAAATCGTCTATTATGTTTGCGATTTTAGCGTATGTAGCTATTGTATACGAAACATTCCTAACACGTTCTGGTATTTTAGCAGACTCATCCGTACATAGTTTTGTAGATCTTGGACTATACAATCAGTTGCTCATCTTTATGATTGCAATTACAGGTGTAGGCCTTGGGATGTTTGCTTGGCGCTATAAAAAGCTTCCAACACAGCAAAAAGAATCCTCGATATTAAGTCGCGAGTTTATGTCGTTTACAGGTGCGATGTTACTCATGATTCTCGGCTTAATTATCATTTTAGGAACTAGTTCGCCTATCATTGGCTTATTATTCAACGAGAATCCAACTCCTCCAGAAATTAGCTTTTACAACAACTGGAGTATGCCATTAGCCATACTAATGGCAATATTTACGGTATTAGGACAATACTTATTCTGGAAGAAATACTCCGGTGAGAAATTACTTGCCGATTTAATGTACCCCATTATCGTTACCTCAGTTTGTACGGTAGCTTCGATAATTATAGGAGAAGTACGTAGTGTATATTATATGCTGTACTTACTTGCCGGTTGGTTTGCTGTAGTTGGTAATACATGGGTTATGGTTCGCTTGATGGCTAAAAAACCTAAGCTAATTGGTGGAGCGGTATCGCATATTGGCTTTGGAGCTTTAATGATTGGGATTCTCGCTTCATCAGCGTTCAATACTCCAATGTTAGACAAACGTACTGCTGATTATAATGAGCAGGTGAAAGCAGGTTTTGTAAAAGATGAGCAAGGTTTCAAAATTACCGATCCTGTAAATATGCTTACTCTGGATCTGAATAAGCCAACCATCATTAATGAGAAATACATCGCTACTTATGAAGGCTACAGCATAGATAATCAGAATAGACCGGGACAACAAACCTATAGAGTATTGTTTGAGCCTATTGATGGCGGAAAACCTTTCTATTTGTACCCGGAAGTTTATCCTATGCTAGCGACATCATCGGCAGATAATATTCAATGGTCGGTAGATCCTGACGTGCATTCTGGCTGGTTTCGTGATATTTATTTGTACGTAGCAGGAAGCTCGTATGTTAAACAACGAAATAGTAGCATTGAAAGGAAAGCAGGTATTCAAAAACCTACTGATGGCGACGAAAACGTCCCCGAAAAACAAACTATTAAGTTTAGTAAAGGCGAGGTAGTTTCTGTAGGCGGCTTCGAAATGAATTTCCTTAACTACGCAATGGAAGATACGACCAAACTTCCTCCTAGAACGAGTATTGGCGTACGCGCTCAAATTGAGCTTACTCAGTTAGGTAGCGGAGAACAATTTCTGTTGGAACCTCTGTTTGCTCTTTATAACGATGATGAAGGGAAAACTTTTGTCTTTGCACCACCAGTCGAGTTGCCTGACTTCGGTTTGAGTTTCAGTTTTACGAAAGTATATCCAGAAACCAACGAGATTGATCTAGAGATATCAGGCTTAACCGAAGAATATCAAGATGAATGGGTGCTTATTGTAGCAGAACACAAACCATTTATCTCGGTTGTTTGGCTAGGAACATTTTTAATTATGATTGGATTTGGTATCTCTATTTTCCGACATTGGTCTAGAGAGAAAGAAAAAGTTTAATAAACACAAAAGTATGATGCGTAGTAAAACTGAATCGGCAAATACAAAATTAGCTTCAACAAGAATCGTTTGTTTCTTGCTTGCAGTGCTGATGTTGATGCCCATAGTTTCCACTGCGCAAATACTAAATTCCCAATCGGAAATCGAGAAGGAATTGCCTTCACCCAAAGGTGCTTTTTTGAGATCGTTAGTATTACCAGGCTGGGGACATCAATACGTTGATGCAAATAATTGGACACGGGGTAAAATTCATCTCGCTGCCGATATCACGATGATGTTAAGCTATATTGGCTTAAACACTAGAGTAAATACCCTAGAAGGAAACTTAATCACTCAGGCAAATTCTAAAGCTGGAATTTCTCTAAAAGGGCAAGGGCGAGAGATTGAACTAGCCGTAGCGAATTTCAATAGTATTGATGAGTATAACGATTACCAGTTGCGCGTTAGAAATTGGGATAAAGTGATTACACCGAATGCTCAAAACTCTTGGAATTGGGAAAACAGCGACGACCGTTTCGCTTTTCAAGATACGCGAGAAAAAATTTCCAAGGCTGATAATCAACTTCCTACCTTACTTACTTTGATGGTAGCCAATCGAGTTTTAAGTGGTATAAATGCATTTACTAGGGCTCGGAATATGCGAGTAACTCCACAAGCTAGTTTTAGCTATTTGAATGAATTTGGTGAGCCAGGGATAACCGCTCGAGTAGTTGTTGGTTTTTAGGAATGCCCCGTTATAAACTTACGATAGAGTATGACGGAACTGATTTTTCGGGTTGGCAAATTCAACCAAACGCCAGAACGGTAGAAGAAGAGCTAGAACAAGCTTTCTCACAAATCTTGCAACAACCCATCGACTTAATTGGTCAAGGCCGTACAGACGCCGGTGTACACGCTAGAGCACAAGTAGCACACTTTGATGTGCCCGAAGAGTTAAAGAACCCTCAGAAGCTAATTTTTGGCGTAAATGGATTGATAGGAACCGAGATTCAAGTTCATTCCATCGAACAAGTTCCAGACGATTTCCATTGTCGATTTGCTGCGGTATATCGCGAATACAGCTACACCATGTATAAGCATCGTTCGCCGTTGAATCATCGCTATGTATGGGAGCTGCCAAACGCTTGCGATGTGAGCGTTTTTAGAGATTGTGCACAGCTTTTAAGTGGGGAGTTCGACTTTGCAGGCTTCTCAAAGTACAATGTAGAAAATTACACTACGCTTTGTACCATTTTGAAATCTGAATTAGAAGAGTACGACGATAAGCTAGTTTACAGAGTTCGCGCTAATAGGTTTTTACGGAATATGGTTCGGCGGTTAGTTGGCACGATGTATAGGACGGCGGAAGGGAAGCTAACGAAAGAAGAATTTAAGCTTTTACTCAAGAATACGGACACAAAAATAAGTACTTATACAGCGCCAGCAAAAGGTTTAGTTTTAGAAGAAATTTTTTTTGAAAAAAATCAAAATTAGTCTTGACTATCGAGCTACATCCTTACTATATTTGTCGCCCCTCAAGGGAACAAAATTATTCCTCGGTAGCTCAGTGGCAGAGCAATCGGCTGTTAACCGATCGGTCGTTGGTTCAAATCCAACCCGGGGAGCCAGAAGACCCAAACCTGCGAACTTTTAATTTGTTCGCAGGTTTTTTTATGTCCTGCCAATCTGCTTGAACCTAGACTTTTATCAGCTATATATTGAACTGTGATAGTACCGTCATTTGTTTTCGAGTTAACACGAGATTCTACGTTTTTTACTAAAATATTTGTTAATTCTCGCTTCATTTTTAGACTTCCATTATCAAATCGATCGGCAAATTCCGGAAAGATCTGCCTATCAGCGAGGTAGCATCGTCAACTGCCACTTGGCGCTGAATTACAGGGAAACAAAAGGGTTCTAAGTTCATTGGATTTGGATTAAGAATTACTGAGCATTATTGCTCATTGTTCTTATACCCAAAAAAGGAGGGATGTATCTAATATGTAAATGTGTGTCCGCTTAATACACGAATTATAGGCGAATTTTGGGCAGGTTTAGGATTTATTTTAACGTTTAATATAAACTGCGTTTTAATGCAGTTTTACATAGTGTTAGTGATTGTCGGCTTCTTTTCTAAAGTTACGCTAAACAGTTCTTCTTTTTTATCTCTTCCTTTCAGTTCTATTTCTCCTTTAGAGCTATATTGATAGTTTGAATGGGGTAATAATTCTTTAATTGCACCTGAGATCAGTAAGTCAGATTTTAATTCCTTACAAAGACTTTGGATTCTAGCGGTCGTATTTAATACATCCCCAGTAAATACGATTTCCTTTTTTAAAGCTCCAATTTCTCCAATAGTGATTTCACCGAAATGGATCCCTGCTCTGAATCCAATTTCAACGCCAAATTCATGAAATAAAACTTCTTTTTGTTCATTGAGATGATCGCTTATGTCAAAGAAGCATTTGATGCAGTTTTCCTGGTTAATCCCCTTGTCAGGTTTCCATGAAATCACGATTTCATCTCCTATGTACTGGTAGACTTCACCGAATGAATTGATGATGGGGTCTGACATAATATTGTAATAGGTGTCCAGTAATTTGAAGTATTTTACGTGGCCTAGAGTTTCGGCTATTGTAGTCGAAGATTTCATGTCTAGGAACATGAAAATCCGCTTTTCAATTTTGGGTTGGTGGTATTTCCCGGAGAAAAAATTTAAAAGCACCTGATGTCCTAAGTTTTCACTTATAGCTGAATATATCAAGCTAACCATAAGCTTTACAGACAATTGAAATAAGGTGATAAGGAAAGAGATACTTACTAGGAATTTACCCAATTGTTGCCAAACATCAACTTTTAGCAAACTTATGCCTGTTTCGAGCGTAAATGCGACAGGATATAAGATGCCTATAATGGTAATAAATAAGGTCAGGTAGATTAAAAATTTGTATAAAAATTTGGCACTCAGTGTTCGGTTTGAAAATTTTTTCTCTAAATAAACCACTTCTAAAACCCCTACAATTAGTCCAACCACTATATTCGCAAGGCTGGCAAAGATCAGCACTGGAATGGTATAGGTAATATCGGTATCTGGATTGAGGTTTCGGTTACGAGTTACATCGAACACTGTTATATCAATTATCCATCCGATCACTAGCCAGATAATTGCGAAGGGAATAATCCTTGAAATGTTTCTTTTCGCTTTTGGAGTTATTTTCACATTAAGTTGATAATGTTAGGTTAAATGTAAGGAACGATGATTTATTATCGCTAACGTGCTGGGCTATGTTCAGTTGGTTTTACCTATTGAATATAGTGAGGGTTGGGATGAGTTGCTTCGCAACGCTTGAACGTAGCCTGGCACGTTGAAGAAGAAGAGCGGAGCGAATTCTTCTTCAACGGTGAAAGATAGGAGTAGTAGCGACGAAGGAGTTATTACTTCTTATCTAATGTTAGGTGCTACCTCTTATTCTTTAGGGTTGGTATCTATTATTACGGCATTCATTAATTCGCTTTCTGTTGGTTTATGAAATTCCCCTTCCATAAAATCAAACATTCCTGGTGTTACTTCGAATGAGAAAGTTTCACCTCTATTCACGTTTCTATCTAAAACTCGTTTTCGTCTAATTAGATGTTTTGCAGACACATAGTGTATTTGAACCTCTTTACCTTTTTCTTCGGCTAATTGCTGGAATAATTTTCTTTTCTCTCGCTTTGTAAATCCAAGATCAAGTATCACATCACATCCTCGATTAAATATATCTTCTGATAATTCCCATATTAGTTTTTCGCATCTTTCAACTCTTTCCATAATCCATTTTAGATTCATTGATTTAGGAAGATCATCTCCATACAATTTCCACATCCAATTATCTATTCCCAAATGAATTCCTTTAACTTCGTCTGCTAATTTCTTTGAATATGTTGATTTTCCTGCCCCTTGAGGTCCAAAAACAATATGTATTTTACTCATTCAGTTTTTCTTATTATGGATTTTTTCTTCCTGCTTGAACCTAACGTTTAGTATAAGAGCAGTAGCGGATTAAATGCGCTAATTTTTCGGATTACAATTTATTTATTTACATGCAAAAGCGGTTCAAGTTTGCACTAATACCGCTATTAAATTTATTCCTTCTTTTCAACCCTGGATGGATTAGTTCTAAATACATAACCAAACAATATTGTGAAAACGCAATAGACCGCAGTTAACGAAATAACTATTTCTGAATGGGCATGAATTTTAGGAATTATTTTAATCAAAGCTAATGCACCAACTGCAAAATGCATGAAATTCCCAATAGCGATTGGCCTATTGTAAATGCCACCAATTAGAGATCCTTTTGCCATCCAATTCAACATTGTGAATCCGAGATAAAGTGCACCTAATAATTGCAGTGACAAAATTGATATTGGGTTTGGTGTTACGCCCAAACCTGAGATAATTTCATCAGGTATAAAGGTGAGAATGATTCCTAGAGCACCTAAAAAAATACAGCTTGAAATCATTAATATCTTAGTATTCATTTTTGTTTTTTTAATTATTGCCAACCGCAGTGACTATGGCAAGTGTGGGATTTCACGGCACTTACTTTTCCGTTTAAGAGTTAGATTAATTTTTTTGTAATTACTTGCATTTTAATATTTTAGCAGATGTTACCAATCGTATTTATTCGCTCTTGCTTAATTCTTTTATTTTCATTCTGGCGTGTTCATTACCTGAGTTTAGTTCAAGAGATCTCATATAGTTTTCGATTGCTTTTTGAGTATCACCTAATGTTTCATAAGCTTCTCCTAAGCTATCATAGGAATTAGACGATTTCGGGTAATTTTCTACATTCAAGATGAAAAATTCCAATGCATTGGATTTGTCTATATCATTTCCACTTTGTAGCATTCTATAACCTAATTGGTTTGCAAGATATTCTGGAGGCCGAAAATCCCATGAAAGTCGTTCCGAAAGTGCATTAAAATGTTGAGTTAATTGCTCTTTATCTTCCACATTACGATAGGAAATTCCATAGCCTTCAAAAATTGTTGAGATTCCGTTATGAAAAGCAATGATTGGAACTGAGCTATGGTCTTCATTCTCGAAGTATTCTAATTTTGCAGGTAATTCACCTTTGCATTTACTATTCAATGACTCATATAATCGTACATGGCGATCACGATTTCTGATGTTCCTTTTGGCCCAATTGGCAGTGGCTATGTAAATGAATCGTTCAAATGATTGTTGAGTCAGGGAATCTAACTTTTTGTCCATGGTTTCTGAATCCCATGTTCCAAAACTTGGGTCAACCGCAATAAATGAATTGAAAAGTGTCTTTTCTTTCATATATGCATGAGTGGCCAACAAACCTCCTAAAGAATGACCAAAAAGAATTCGATATTGTTCTGTTCTATACTTTTGATCCAATTCGGGAATAAGCTCATCCTCTAAAAAGCTTAGAAAACGCTCTCCACCACCTGAATTATTCTCTCTTACTGTAACAATTTTGTCCGGTGTATAGTCTCTTCTTCTATCAATATTTTGAATACCCACCACTATCATCTCTGGAATTTCCCTGTTTCTGTATAAATCGGAACTCATATAATTGACCATACCTGAAAGAGCTTTAAAATGTACATTTCCGTCAAGAACAATAAGTAACGGATAGCTCTTATGGGAAGATTCTTGAACATTGTATGAATCAGGAAGACTAATCCAATATTCTCTATCTTCATTCAAAATATCAGACCTAAGTGAATGCTTTGTACCAACTATAATTTCTCCAACATCTTGTGATTTTACCTGATTAATCCCTGTTAGCAAAAGTAGTACTGCAATTATATTTTTACTCATTCTGTTGATTTCTATATGATTGGTAACATTGGAATATGACACATTAAGTTCATCATATCACAGTTTGATGATTAAGTTTTTACATAGAACCTTTGTAGGTGGTCATAAAGTAAATCTTTGTTTCTCGGGTATTACTAAGTGATTGAGGTATCTGATCTGATCCCAAAAATGAGCAAATACCCGATCATCCAGAATTCGCCTATGGTAGCGGGAATGGTTAGGAAATCAGCGAAGAATAACTCAATTCCCGCATAATGAAGCAATGTGCTCAGTATATAACCGAAGCCACCGATAATTAACGTATATCCTAACCAAACAGGCATTCTGCGTGATTGGGTGACTATGTATCCCATTGGAATAAGCCATAGCCCGAAAAATAGACTGCCAACAGCCCAGGCATTACTTATTACATTGTGAAAAACTGAAATTAAAAGGATCTGCTCTTCAGTCACCAGAGAAGAGGCTGCAACATTGATCATCGACCCCATGGCTAAAGCACTGATCATAATGGCTACTGCATTAACGGTACCCCAGATAGCCAAAGACCAGGCTGCCCATTCATTAATGGGCCTGAATAATTTATAAAACCAAACAGCAGCCAGTACTTGTGATAAAACTATCGCTAATTCCAGCAACAGACGGGTTCGGATAATCGATTCATTTTCAATGATATTTTGAAGGGTCGCAGCAGGGTCGCCGGTGATAAACACTTTGGGATGAAAAACAAGAAATCCTAGTACTCCGAAAACTGCCAATGACAAATACCAGATACCCGTAATTCTGGCATCTTTTTTAAGTGATTGATGTGATGAAGTCATTATTAATTAGTTTAGTTTTGAATATTTGATTAATTCTTCTAAGTATAGAAAATCACCTTAATATTGAGTGAGTTTTATGAAATTTCTTACAGAAGGAGTGTGACTTAAGCAAGAATATCCCATCCTGCAAAACCTACAATAGCGTAAAACAAGTTGCTAAGAATATGAATTAGGACTGCCATTTTTAAAGATCCTGTTTTTAAATATATCCAACCCCAAGTAATGCTAAAGAGAAAATACATTGGCCATAAAATCATGGGGCTATGGCCAATGGTGAAAACAATCGAAGTTATCAATATAGCAGCCCATACAGGTATTTTTTTTGCTAATGAAGACTGCAAATATCCTCTAAAAACAACCTCTTCCATTATAGGACCCACAATGAGAGCCAATAGTAGAAAACCACTCATTTCAAGTACTCCTCCGTTGGCCTGAATAAAATTAAACATTTTAGAACCACCGCCTATAATGCCTCCTTGGTCAAAGCTTGGTAAAATAACAGACCTATATATCCAGGCTAAAAAATGTGTCGATACCAATGCCACTATCACTAATAAAACTGCTTTACTTTTTTTAATCTTACTTGGTTGAAGTCCTATCTCAGGATAAAAGGTTATACCAGATCTACGAATATCCCACCAGTAAAAAGTAATTATCATAATGCCACCGAGCAAAGCAGAAGTGAGCCCCAAGATCTCGAGAGGAACTTTATTAGTAGGTGAAAAGAATTTAAACCCATAAGAGATAGCAATTCCAGCTAGGAGTTGACATGCGTACATGATCACGATGGCCAGAATTCCCCTCTTTAGTGTTAATGACTTGTGTTTAGTTTCCATTTCTATCATTCAATTTTAAATATTTTCATGCTTTTAATTAGAGCTAATAACTATTTATGCGCTGTGTGAACTATAGCGGGTATAGTCGCTTACATGGGTATTGGCATTTGTTCCTTATTTTGGTTTCGAATATTCGATCAGCTCCTCCACATACAAAAAATCACCTTGAGACTGAGTCAGTTTAATAAAGGTTTTTACTTCCGGAGCATATAACCAAATTTCCTCTTCATCCGCATTATAGCCTCTGGAGTTTGTAGTTTTACCGGTATATTTGATGGTATAAGCCATGAAGGTTCCGGCTTCTACTGTTTCCTCCTGATAAGACAAAACTTCTGCATCTTGATTTTGAGCCCCTGTAGTACCATCCTGACTGGTCCAATTATTTTCATACTTCCACTTTTTACCTACTTCTAATGGCCAGTCATACTTAGGTGTTTCGCTTTCATCCAGCTTAACGATTTCGGCGAGAGGAATGGTGTCATTACCTATGGTCATGCCCAAACCCTCATCCATGCGTACTATCGTTCTTGTATCAGTACCGTCTGAACGTACTTCTCCTTCCGTAGTTACCCCTTTATACTTCCAAACCCATTGTTCGCCAAGTTGATAATCCTCAAGAGTAGGTTGTTGAGTAAGGTTAGATTTTTTTGGGCTATCACAAGCACCAAAGATGATTACAGATAAGAGTATTGTGAATTGAAGTTTCATATTTTTTTTCGTTAAAGCTGTCAAGGTTTTAATTTAAAGAGACTAAGTACTGTTCATTAGAAAAAAGGTTGCAAATATGGTGACTTAGCTTTTCATGGCTTAAGTTCATTAATGAATTGAGCATCAACCCAAAAAACATCTACATTTTCAAAATCGTCTGAACCTACATTTCTTGTAAAGAAAAGGTATTTGCCATCTGGCGTAATACTAGCAGAAGCTTCCCATGCTTTAGTGTTAATTTTATCACCCAAATTAACTGGATCGCCCCAGGTGCCATCTTTTTGTTTAAAACTGATATAAATATCAGAGTCTCCAAAACCATCTTCTCTTTTAGCATCAAATAACAAATAAGATTCATCTGGAGCTATAAATGGATGACTTATAAAAGCTCCCGTGTTTATTGCTTTGGGCAAAGCTATGGGTTCTTCATGCTTTCCATCTATCAAACGCGAATAGCGAATTGGAAAAGTGGAATCAGACTCCATATAAGTGTCAAAATAATAGGTGCCATTTGCAGATGATGAAAGGCGCATAATATACATAGAATCATTACTCACTGTGGGAGGTTCAAGGTTTTGTAATTCCGACCATCCAGATTCCGTTCTTTTTAAATATCTGTCACCTAAATGCATGGTTTCACCGTCTGGAGAAATTACTGGTCTTCCTATCCATGGTGATGCTACTTCTGATTTTTCCCACATCCCATTAATTTCATTGTATTTGTATTCGTAAAAAGCTGACGTTTTATTTTCTTCTCCTCTTCTAATAAAATAAAACGCCTTCATATCGGGGGTAAATGCACTATTGGCTTCATACAAATCTGTAGACACAAGACCTGGAGCAAATGGTATAGGAGTTAAGCCCGGTGGTTTTTGACCAAGGTAGATGTCTGCCGAGTGTTGTGGATCAGTAGACTTTTCTTTACTCTGCTTTTTGACGCATGAATTGAATACTAATGCGATTAGTAGTGTTGGGATAAAATATTTCATTATTGAAACCTTAAATTGGTATGTAAATTTTCCATTCATGATTTTTATTTTTAAAAAGTCTCAATTACCACATTACCTCGCTTATGCCCGAGTTCAACATAATCGTGGGCCTCGGCTATTTTTTCTAATGGGAAGACTTTATCAATTACCGGTTTGATTTTTCCTGCTGCGAGGTAGTTTTTCAATTGTATAAAAGCACTTTTGGGGGTTTTGGGCACGCCAGTATCAATGGATATGTATTTACCATTTTCAGTTAATGCCTTTTTGCTTTTATCTTTAAGTATTGAAGACTTTGAGTTTCCGACTGCGTCTAATACAAATTTATAAGTGGATAACTGTTTTTCAGTGCCCTGCAAGGTGTAATCAATCACCCGATCACATCCCAACGATTTGACCAAGTCAAAGTTTTTGCCGCTACAAACAGCGGTTACGTTTGCACCGGCAATTTTGGCTAGTTGTACCGCCATTGTCCCAATACTGCCTGAAGCTCCGTAGATTAATACTTCATCGCCTTTTTGAATAGAGGTTTTGTTCAGTAGATGCATAGCCAGTAATCCTCCATAGGGAGTAGCGGCAGCCTCATTATGACTGATGTTGGTCGGTTTCAGGGCGATACTCCAGTCTTCAGGCAGGCAAATATACTCTGCATAAGACCCAAAGCGGCGATTGGTTGGGGAAATAGAACCGTAGGCAAATACTTCATGACCAATCTGAAAGGAGGTTACTTTTTCGCCCTTCGCTACGACCACCCCAGATGATACCATCCCCAAAATGGGGTTGCGTGGTTTCCCAAAACCGAAGATGATTTGGAGTATAAATTTTGAAATAAGCGGCTCATCCAATCTTCGTATGAGCACATCGCTGGCGGTGACTGAGGTAGCTTTTATTTTTATCAGCACCTCATTGGTTTTTGGTGATGGTTTTTCAACATCTGTCAGTACCAGGTTTTCAGAACCTCCGTATTTCAAACATTTAATCGCTTTCATATTTTTTTTCTAACCAGTTTAGAATTAGCTGAGTAGTCTCTTCAGGTTTTTCCTGTTGTATCCAATGTCCACAATCTAAACTGGCCATTTCCACATTTGGAACAAATTCCGATAATCTTTCAGACTTCGGAATCATATCACGATCGCCATAAATCATCAGTGTTGGGTGTTGAATAATGGGATCTACATCAGCTAATAAATGCCAATTGCGATCCAGGTTTCTGTACCAATTTATACTACTGGTAAATCCAGATGACCGAAAAGAAGAAACGAATACGTCTAATTCCTGTTCACTCATGATAGGTTCTCCCAGTGGCTCGTTAGCTTTGGCAAGATTGATCATCATCATTCCTGGTTCTGGCGCAACCTGTGGTACGTTCTTTCGGAAGAGATTGCCTAGAAACTGCTCTGTATGTTCATCCAGAATTGCATCGGCTACACCCGGTTGTCTGTTGAAGTGAACAAAATAGTTGTCACTCCCCATATACTTTTCCATAAGCTCAATCCAGGGCATTTCACCTCTTTCCTGATAAGGTAAAGCCAGGTTTATAATTTTATGTACCCGTTTCGGATGTAATTGTGCCAGGCTCCAAACAACATTTGCGCCCCAGTCATGCCCTACGAAGGACGCATCCTCATATCCATAATGATCGAGCAACCCGATCAGATCATCCGTCAGGTGGGCAATGTCGTAATCAGTAACTTCAGCCGGCCGTGAAGAGTTACCATAGCCTCTCTGATTTGGGACGATCACATGATAGCCTACGTCAACTAAAGCAGGAATCTGGTGCCGCCAGGTAAAGGCATGTTCGGGCCAGCCATGGCAAAGAATAATGGGTTTCCCCGCATTTTGCCGACCTGCTTCAAAGACTTCCAGTTCTATCCCATTTACAGGAATCATAGTTGGCTTTGGGAATTCTGTGGTTTTTAAAATAGAATTCATTGCGGTTTCTTATCAGTGTTTAGTTTTTTAGTCAAGTCAGAAAGCCAATATATATTCTTTTAAGGCCATCATTGGGTGTACACCAAGGCAATTAGCCATACGTTAAAATTTCCACCCTAAATAAATATTTGGCTCAAAAAAGAAAAAGTTTCCATATTTGTCATCAAACTCCTTAAACCCTTCAGGAGAATTGTTATCAAACATCCACTGGTTGATATGAACCTGAGGTTCTATAAAAAATCTTTTTTTCTTCCCAAATGTTACGTGATAACCCAAATGAATGGAGTTATAAAGCTTAAATCCATTTTTGATTTTTTTACCGTCTAGATCGGTATAGGTTTGAATTTGCGGCAGCACTTCAATGGATGCAAAAAGCCCTTTCCATAACATACGTTGATAAGTAACACCAATTCCTATTTCTCTTAGGTATCCATCGTAATATTCAGTGCCAGACTCAATTTTATCGACAACACCATCCCACCAGGTTATGCCCATGGGTTGAAATAATCGCCAGGAGGCAAACTTCACACCTATAATGTTCTTCTCATCTAAGTTGCGTTTTACATGCAATTCAAGCATTTGAATACTCGTACGCTTGCCATAACCAAAGATAATCTCATCTGGAACGAGATAAGGCATACTTACCCGCCACTTATAGGCTACTTTATCTTCTTTATCCGTTGATGAGTTATTTTGTGCAAAAGCACTCGTTGTGCAAAACAGTAAAAGAATGGTTAATAGAGTTTTCATTGTTCTGAATTTTAAATGGTTAAATGAATGGCTTGATGTTTATCGATAGATTCAATCTTAAAAATCCGCTTTATCGAATCGACAGACCAATGATCGTAAGAAATAGTAGGTTAAACGTCCTGAAATGAAAATGCGGACGTATTGGTGAAATTTTGGACTTTAAGGGTGCTTATGGAGAAAAAAAATCAGATCGGAGGCTTTATTTTATTTCTGTTCCTTTATTCCCATGATTTTATATCTTCTTCCTGTATATATGAATAACGGGTAGTACTAAAACACCTACTTTTTTTGATCGATAATAAATCCATAGCTATTCTGCCATTTCTGAACCTCAGTTCAGATCCTGAAAATGAATATTTCAGTGATGGCATCACCGAAGATATCATTAATGCGTTGACCCGGATTCAGGGTTTAAAGGTGACTGCGAGAACTTCTTCGTTTGCGTTCAAAGGGCGGCATATGGATGTGCGTCATATTGGTAATCAGTTGGGTGTATCTACTGTATTGGAGGGGAGCGTACGTAAGTCAAAGAAGAGAGTCCGTATCTCAGCTCAACTGATACAAACGACAGATGGGTTTCAAATATGGTCAGGTCGCTTTGATCGTGATATTGAGGATATCTTTGAGCTTCAGGATGAGATTAGCTTAGCTATCGCGGAACAGATCAGGGAAAACTTTGGTCACTTGGAAATCGGTGAACACCTAGTGGATGTACCCACTCAGAATATTCAGGCATATAATCTCTATTTAAAGGCGCGATATAATCACTTGCGTTGGGACCGTGAAGGGATCGATAATGCAATGAAGTTTTATCAGCAATGTATAGAGATGGATCCAGATTTTTCCTGGCCATATTTTGGAGCGGGTTTTTGTCATTCAATGTTTGGATCTTGGACCCCGAATATTTCATCACTTGACAAGGCCGCAGATTATATAGGTCGTGGATTTGAGGTCGATAATCAGTCATTTCTGGGATACTATAGTAAAGCAACGCTTGAATTTTGGGGGCACTGGAATTACCGGGAAGCAGAAAAGCTGTATCTAAGGTCCATGGATTTAAATCCATCTTATACGGAAGCCGAGGAAGGGTTAGCTGAATTATATACGGCCATTGGCTGGTTCGATGAAGCGATGGATCATACTAAACATATCCTTCAGCTGGATCCACTTTCGCCCAATCATCATTTTACCAAAGCAAATATTCATTATTTGAAGAGAGATTATGAATCGGCCCTTGCAAGTGTAGAAGCCGCTCTACGGATCAATCCTGACTTTACACATGCCATCACCATGAAGCAACTTAACCTGATCAAATTGAAGCGCAAGGAGGATTTGGAGGCCTATTTAGGAAATACGCCATTGGCTCAATCTCCAAAATCATGTAGCATGCTGTATACATTGACTCATCAACCTGTCGATCACGGTATCAAACGTGAGGATATTGATGAGATCGTAGAAGAAGAAGAAGGTTTTTCAATTGTGCCCTGGCCTTTGTTTTTATATACGCAGTTTGGGGAGAAAGAACAAGCACTGAACCTTCTTCAACATGCTGTAGCTGGAAAAAGAGGTCAGTTCGCAAACTTCCTAAACCGCCCATTTCTTAACAAAATTCGAGAAACAAATGGTTATAAAGAGTTGGTCACAAAAACATTCGAACCATCCCGGTTACCCAACAAACGATCAGGGCAGGAACTGAGTAATGGAAATGTGCATAAGAATAATGAGGTTGATGCCCGGTTATTGATGCAGTCTGAAGAGATTGAAATGGTTCAAAAAAAACTCGATCAGTTAATGCAACAAGATGACCGCTACCTTGATACGGCATTGACTTTGAGAACCTTGGCTGATGAAGTCGGACTTCACCCAAATAAACTATCATGGATGCTGAACGATCAGGTTGGGGTAAGCTTTAACGATTACGTTAATAATTTCCGGTTGGAGTGTTTTAAACAGAAGGCACTAGATCCCGCTAATAAGAATTTCACCTTACTTGGTTTAGCTTTTGAAAGTGGGTTTAATTCTAAATCCACTTTCAATGATTACTTCAAAAAGAAAACAGGTATTACCCCGCGCAAGTGGTTGAAAAATAATCATTAATAGACTTGATTCTAAGCCTGTACTGAGTCTTAGTCTGTAACAGAATATTCATTTACAATTCCTCGCTCTTCTCATTCTGTTGCTACCGGCCCTTTCTCTTTTCTAAAAAGTCCGAGATTTCATAAAAAGCGCCGAAAATATCATTCCGCACGATTATTAGATGCTTCATGCTGATCTTGGCTCTGGAATTAAAAAAGGAATGCACCATGACAAAAATCTTAGTTGCCGGAGCTAGTGACTCTCTCGGCAAATGCATACTTGAAGAACTGAATAACTGGAAGATACCAGCCATAGCTTTGATTCGAGCTCAAGAAAAGTTGGCAGGTTTGAAAAATCGAAATATCAAGATAGTGCAAGCTGAAGTAACTCGTCCAGAAACATTGAAAGGTGTTTGTAAAGGTATCGAGACATTGATATCAACCGTTGGTATCACCAGCCAAAAAAATGGGCTCACCTACATGGATGTCGATTACCAGGCAAATTTGAACTTACTGAAGGAAGCAGAACGAGCTGGGGTTAGAAAATTTATATATATATCTATTATAGACGGAGACAGGCTACGCCATCTTAAGATCGCTGAAGCTAAAGAACGATTTGTAGATGCTCTCAAAGCTTCGGGATTAGAATATACCGTCATTCGTTCCATTGGACTTTTTTCAGATCTACGAGAGGTGCTCTACATGGCCGAAAAAGGAAGGGTTGTGTTATTTGGGAATGGAGAGTTAAAGCTAAACCCTATTCACGGTGCTGACCTTGCGGAAGTATGTGTGCGGGCTATTGCTCAGAAAGAAAAAGATATATCGGTAGGTGGACCTGATATCCTCACTCAAAATGAGATAGCAGAAATGGCTTTATGTGCGTGGAATAAACCAGCTGATATTGTTCACCTTCCGGTCTGGATCAGGTTATTGATACTAAATACAGCTAAGATTTTTCTTCCCAAGCAAAGATTTGGATCGCTTGAATACTTTCTCACGCTTATGGCGCACGAAAGTATTGCAACCCGCTACGGCAATCATCGCTTACAGGATTTTTTTAACCAAGAAGTACAACAAATAAAACAGCAAACCAATCAAAAATAATCTTATCAACATGAAATCTTATCTAATTATCATACTTATAGCCTTGGCATTTCTACTTACTGGTTGTGGAAACACAGGTATGTTTGTGGCGTCTAATAGTACCGAGGTTCAGCTAAAAGAAGGAAACTATACTATTGTGGCTAAGAATGTTACGGGCACCTCTGAAATATCCTATTTAATAGGAGCCAGTTATTCATGGGGCATTGCCACTAATTCAGTAGGTATAATTCCTCTTGATAGAAATAAAATGATTTATAAAGAAGCTCGTGAATCGCTTTGGGATAACTTCGAGAAACAAGGAGAATCTATAGAAGGGAGATCACTAGCTCTAATTAACATTCAATATGACTCCAACACAACGAACTTTTTGGTTTATACAAAAGCATCGGTTTCTATTACCGCTGATATCATCGAGTTTGAATAAATTAAGTAGTTATAGTGCTATGAATAAAGGGTTCCGTTCAATTACGAATGGAACCTTTTCATTTACATAAAGTCATTTTCGAATCAATAAAATGCTTGGTTTATCCGCGCTATTCAATCACTTTTATACCTACCAGTCTTGTCAGTAGAATTAACAGAATTATCCAGATTTAAAAGAGTCGAATGATCCAAAAAGGGTAGATTAATTTGAATCTTAGCCAGTCAATTCCGAGATGATTTCCATAAGAATCCTTGTTTAAAGCAATTTGCAACCATTCTATTTAATAAAATGGTTTTAGACTATATTAATTCATACTAAACCGTTTATTTGACCTTATCGCTGATGTTTGGTGGTTATTTCTAGTATACTTATTCCATCATCAGCCAAAATATCTGAGGAATTTTAGTGAACAGTAATAGATCATAATTTAATCACATCACACTTATGTGTGGTATTTAGGTTTATTGTATTTGACAAATTATTGTAAATGCGATCTATAACTTATTTGTATAAAGTTGTCTTTCAAGTCATCTCAATTGCATCAAATTAAGCTCTAACTCAACTTATGATTATGAATGTACAGCCATCTATATTTCTGTTTGGTCAATACTAATAGTGTTGCATTACTCTTATAGTTCAATTTGGCTTTTCTTCACATGGAAATATTGACCCTAAACGTCAATTGAGTAATAGTTAAAGTTGATATTCTACTACTTCTACTGCAATCTGTACTATTATTTAGTAGCAAGCTTATCGAAGGAACATCATTAAATAAGTTCCGAATTATAAATTCGTACGATTTAAGGATAGCGAATTGACAACTTATCATAAAATGAAGGTGGATGAGCTTAGACAGTTGTATCTCATATTTGCCTTTCTAAAATTAATTAAAAAGGATAAATATGTACTCATATCAGCCTAATAATCATATCCATACTAAATATTACCCAAAGGCATTAAGCTTTATATTAATGACCATAATTGTCTCGTTTTTTTTGTTATCATGTTCAGATATAAACTCGACGATCAACTCAGAATTCGACGATTTTATCGAAATTCTAGACACTAATTTCGAATCACATTTACTTGCTTTAGGGATTGATACAGAAGGATTAATTGATCAAAAAATACTTAAATCAGATGCTGAACTTGTAACTCGATTGAGTGTTAATAAAGATGAGAATTCAATAGATGGAAGAATTGAAGACCTAACGGGTATTGGTGGGTTCGTTAATCTTACTTATTTATCTGTACAATCTCAGGGATTGAAATCAATAAATCTGGAGAAGAACACATTGTTAGATACTCTTTTAATTGGGGATAATTATTTAGAAGGCTTGGATGTAAGCCAAAATGATAGTTTGGTTTATTTAGATGCCATATTCAATGAATTGAAAGTTATTAGTGGTCTCAACGAATTGTCAAATTTGACAGAGCTACAATTATCATACAACTATCTTGAAACTCTTCAAGTGGAAAATGCTAATCTGGAAAGATTATTTGTTAGTGACAATCTTTTGAAAAACGTGAATGTATCTGGGGCCGAAAATTTATCTAATGTTTACGTTCCTAGAAATCAGTTAGAGGAGTTTCATGTAAATGATAACATAAACCTAGAAACTTTAATCTTATCAGATAACAAATTGACAAGTATAGAATTGGAAGATCTGTCCAAACTTGAAGTACTATACATATCGAGTAATGAACTCACAAGTTTAAATATTAGCAATAATGATAAGCTGGTTGATTTTAGACCTAACAGAAATCCTGGGTTATATTGTATTCAAGTAAGTCCTATTCAGATAATTCCGAATGTTTACTTATCCGATTACCAGGAATTAAGTTCTAACTGTGAGTAAGAGAATTAGAACAGATGTTATTCCAAGAATAAAATGATAAACCAAAGTTTAATATTATGAAGGCACATTTCTCGACCTACGATTTCTATCATTGGATACCTGATTACCTATTTTCATTTTCTCATAATTATGAAAGTTTGTCTATAGCCATAATGATCGACAAATCTGTTGCAATATTACCTTTTACCAATTTGAGTCCTGATAAGGATAACGAATATTTTGCGACGGAATTACAGAGGAAATCATCCTAGCATTGTCAAAAGTAAGAGGGGTGAAGGTCATTGCACGAACATCAAGCTTCGTTTTTAAAGGTAAACATTTAGATGTGCGCGTAATAGGTAAGCAATTGGATGTAGGTACCATTCTTGAGGGAAGTTTGAGAAAATCTGGGATGAATTGCGGATATCGGTTCGGCTAGTTCGCACCAACGATGGGGAGCATACAAAGCCTCACTAGTTTCTAGTGAGGCTTTTTTTATGTCAGTCCATCCCCAAATAATCTTCTTTTTCTTAAGAGGATTGTAGATGTTAGCTAATTCGATGACAGAAACTACCTAAGCTTATCGGAATAAATTGGAAGACCATGCTGAACTTGTTTCAGTATCTTTGTGTGGGCTCGGATATTTGTAAACCCCTTTCCAGCCAATAAAGACACTCCGTGTTTTCTACTTACTATTTAACTACTAAGCCATATAATTTGTGTGTCAAAATAGCCGTAGGTAGTAAGTTGAATAGAATCGTTTAAAAGTACTATCTAAGATTGAAAACGGTGTTCATTGTCTAAAAAGAAGCAGAAATAAAGCCTGAATTTATAGCCAGTTCGTAAGATCCCGAAATAAATTCGGGATTGTAGATGTCAGGTAATTCGTTGACAGAAGTAACTATTTGATTCCTCACAAAACACCTAGTTATTTTAAAAACCCTGAGTGTCAATACGCCCACCAAACCCCATCGACGTTTAGAATTATTGGCGGAGGAAGAACGCAATGGAATCGAGGTCTCCGGCAGGAGCAATTATTCCACACAGGCTAGGGCTTGAATATGGCAAAATGCGAACGTGGACCTTTGGAATAATTGAGTCGGTGCAATGGAGTTCGCGTCAATAATTCTTGTCGAGAGCTTTTGGTACTTTTGGCGGAACAAAAGTACAACCATTAAAAAGATGAGTGTGATAACGAGTAATGAAATAATGTAACGGCAAGGTCAGTTATCACCCGCGAATAAAACCATTGCTTTTTAATAGCTGTGAAGATCCTTCAGAAGTATTTTCAGGATGATTTTGAGTGTTGTTTAACTTATTAAAATTTTCAGCGAATTATCTAACATCTACAAACATGACCGAGATGTTTTCCAGATTTAAGACCCAAGAATTCCCTACTAACTACCACTAACCAAATAAGTAGACTTGAAAAAGACATGACTTGAAAATATATTGCAAACTTGATATCATAATGATATCAAATAATAAGTAGTATGATTATGCCAAATGTGTTAATTCGAAATATTGATGAGGAAACGCTAGATCGTTTAAAATCGAAAGCTGAAAGGAATAACAGATCGCTACAAGGCGAGTTACTAGAAATTTTGAAAGAGTCCGCTGGCCCAAATATTGAGGAGGCTCGAAATATGGTGAATGAAATTCTAGTCGAGTATCGGGCAGAGGGAAGAATGTTTAGCGATAGCGCCACCGATCTACGAGAGGATAGGGAACGGTGAATTCTTATGTGATAGATGCTTCGGTGGCAGCAAAGTGGCTGTTTCTTGAACAGGGAACAGATGAAGCGATACAATTATTGGAACAGTTGGATTACTTTTACGCACCAAGCCTTTTTCAGATAGAATTGGATGCGATAATCACTAAAAAAGTTCGAAAAAAAGAATTGAAATTTGAAGAAGCTTCATCGAAGAAAGTCCAAGCCTCAATGCTTCCATCACGGCTTATCAAGTATCACCAAATTTCGGATATCGCTTTTGATATTTCAATCACCTTTCCTGTTACGCTATATGAAGCTACGTATATTGCTACAGCCATTTTGACTAATTCGATATTTTACACCGCCGACGAACGCTTAGCTCGTGGACTTTCTACAACACCGTTGGCTAAGTTTGTGAAGAGTATATATGGAAGTTGAATTTGGAGTTTTTAAACCACACGCTCGATTTACTTCATCAATACCATCCTCTTACTAAAAGTGGTGTTGTCTGTTGTTAGCTGGTAGAAATAAATTCCACTTGCTAGACCGGAAGCATCAAAAAGAACAGAATATGAACCTGCGGACTGTTTTCCTTCTACTAGCGTAGCAATATTTTGCCCTAGCATATTATAAATCTTAAGGCTTACATCGGCAGTTTCTCTCAAACCATACTGAATAGTAGTACTTGGATTGAATGGGTTGGGATAGTTTTGATAAAGAACAGTGTTCTCAGGTATTTCGCTCTGGTTATTTTCTTCTACGCCCGTAGCAATTTCATAGATATCTGAAATTGCTTGAGGAGTGAGTGGGTAATCATACAATCGTATATCATCCACTTTCCCATTAAAATTGTATTGATTACTGTTGGGAAGAACCTGACCAATAGTTAAGTCGACAGGAGAAGGATTTATACTCCCATTCCAGTATTTGAAGGCGTCCAGTTTTCCATTGATATACAATTCTAAATCTTCTCCAGAATAATAGGCGGTAATATTATACCATTTATTTTTCTCAAGCAGTGTTTCGGCGTCGAGATCAGTAATTCCATTACTTGTGTTAATCGTCCAACGTAATTTATTATCAGAGACTGAAATCTTCCATCTATTTTCCCAATTACCATGTGAAATCGGATATTGCTCTCGATCATAGAAAACGGAGATTCTGAGCCAGAAATTTAGTGTGATAGCGTTTGAAAAATTCAGAAATTCAGAATTTTCCACTTTCATATAATCATTAACACCATCAAAGTAATAAGCTTTTTGACTCTTATCCATATGGTCTGAAGTCAAAATCGCACCACTTACTGTTACATCTAAATTATTTCCACTTTTATCAACGGCATCGCCATCAAAAGGGAGATATAGGATCAAGTTGCCGGTGGGGGAAATGGACAAATCTCTCACAGCAACGGCAATACTATCTGTAGCGCTTTCTCCGTCCGGATCACTTGCTATACATTTGATGTAATAGTTTCCTTCGGTCTCTGGAGCTGTCCATTGTATGATTTCATTTGTGCCATCAATGCTTCCTGCTGAACTGCTCCACGTAATCGTTAAGTTATCCCCGTCTTCATCGCTTGCTGAACATGCAATTTCTGATGTGGCTCCAAAACCAATCTTCCTAGGACTTGCTGTTATTTCATTTATAACCGGTGCTACATTGATTTTTTCTACCACTTCAATGCTTAAGAGCTCTATTACGGGTTCACTCTTCCCGTCTGTTACTTGAACTTGAATGGAGTAATTTCCTGGGGCAGAAGGAGCCACCCATTTAATATTTGAATCAGCACCAATAATAGTCCCTGATTCTGATGACCAGCTATACTCTAGAGTATCTTCGTCTAAATCTACAGCTATTGCATACATAGATGTGGTATCTGATTTTTCTATTTGGGTAGAAACGGATTCCAGACTTTTAATTCTTGGAGGATAATTAGAGACTGTTTGTCCCGCCATATAATCAACAACTACATCATTCACCAAAAATGAATTGTATTCGTAGGTTTGGCTTCCACCACTCGGTGCTAACACTATTAAGTATGAACTTAATGCAGGAATCGTAATTTCTGTATCTCCGGTGACACCTGTTCCAATAAAGTTATTGGTCGTTGATTCATAAATATCTTTGTTACTATCTCCAACATTGATGGTTACCGTTTGTGAACTTTCGTAGGGATTGTACATTAAATAAGTAGGGTAGGCTTCATCACGGAAGAAATCAGTTTTTAATAAATCTAATTTTAGTATTCCTTCAATGTTCGTGGTGTCAATAATACTGCCAAAAATACCAACGTGAGATGAACTGTAAAGAGTGAGATTTGTGCTTCCCCAGCCGCCATCTATGGCATCACCTGTAGCAAAAGGAGATACACCGAATTTAGACTCCCTCATTGCTTCATGACCTAGCACTGATTTTGGATCATAGATTTGAGTCCATTCGTCACTGTCTTGTTTATTAGCAGGCAGATATTCTGTGTAAAAAAGTCTGGATGCATTTGCTGCGTTAAGCATCCACTTACCGAGGGCCGTTGCAAAACGATCATCATACCTCAATAAAGGCAATAGTGCCCCAGCTTGCTGGAATGTGTTCATTGAGAAGGCGTAATCATTATTCCCGTTCACTTCTCCTATTAATCCAGAAACGTCAAGTCCGCCCCAATTTCCAACAATAGATCCCCATTCGCGCAGTGGACCAACATCAAATGTCCAGTTTAGCATTTTTTGAACATCATATTCTGTACCCAATTCAGCATTCATTTTTGCGGCTATATAAATGCCATAAGGAAGTTGAAGTTCATACGATGGATTTGAGGGATAGGCATTCAGAAATTCCATTGCCCACTCAGCACCCATTCGATATTTGACCTCACCAGTTTCCTTGTAAGCGCTGTATAACAACCAAGCCAGTGCACCCGCTGCTTCAGGCTCTTTAACGTCATTATAATAGGGCTTCATAGTTGATAAGTACCAACCTCGGTAATTCATATTGGGGACATTCCATGGAGTCGCGCTACCGCCCATTTTCTCTATAGAAGTTAGCCATTGGTCTGCTACACTTTTAAACTGATACTCGAAGTCTTCAGTTTCGGGATATAAATCATAAAGCTGATAAAAGAAAACATTTGGCATGGTAGCGTACCACCAGTCATCTCCACTTTCTGTTGAAGGATGATTCAGATATACATTTTCTTCAGGGCGCTTATTAAAAAATTCTCTGCTCATTTTCACCCAATCGTAGCCTCCTTGATTACTCTTGTCAATTCCCACTAAAGATGCGCCAACCAATGCTGGTATAACGTTTATTGCTTCTCCTGAGGTTGGTGATGATGTTCCTACAACCGTATGCAATCCAAAACTGATATCGTTTGGATAATTAACCACGTTGTCTCTAAAAAATAATAATGGTAAATATTCACCAGATGCTGATACATCAAACACGAGAGAATCATAATCTATCGTCACTTTCTCCCAGTCTCGCATTATATATGGCGATGGGAAATCGGGCATTTGATTAATTCTGTTTATATCAAGCTGTTGAGCGCTCACTGGCCCCGAGAAACATAGTAATACCACAAATTGGAGAACAAGAATCCAATGAACAACTTTTTGGTTCCCTCTAGGTATTTCAGAATGGATTAGATTGCTTGGGAGGAGTGATGTTAATTGTGCCATCTTAATTAGTTTGCCTCAAACTATGGATCATGATTGTATTCAATTCTAATCAAAAATATGCTCTTTTTCAGTAGTATTAACTAATCCTTTTAGTGAATTGAAAATCCAACGATTTCTAATAGAGAGGATGCATTAATTAAAAATGATACAAAACTGAATAACCTATGGATGTAGTCAAAGATGGCAGTGTTTGAGAGCTGTGAGGCTTGTACAAAAAAGCTCACAGATCAAACTTCATTTTTATTTAACCAACATTAATTTTATGGTACTTACAAAATCACCAGCTTGAATACGGTAAATATAGAAACCACTAAAAAAAGCCAGAATCATCGAAAATTACATCATGCCAACCAGCCGATTGTTTGCCGTTTACTAATGTTGCAACATTTTGCCCTAGTAAACAGCTATCCATATCGGTAACGCAAGAAACATCCCAGTTTTCGATATTTTGATTGAACTTGATACTCAAATCTCAATTATAAAAAATATTTAACCAATCGGTTGAATTTAATGGATTCCTTTCTTAAACTAACATTCAACCAATTAGTTAAATATCTATGCTTGATTCAACCCTTCATGCTCTTGCCGATTCCACGAGAAGATCCATTCTTCTCCGTCTTGGCGAAAAAGAACATTCAGTAAACGAAATAGCTGAGCCTTATCAAATGTCTCTGGCGGCAGTTTCTAAACATTTAAAAGTGTTGGAGAAAGCAAATCTTATTAAAAAAGAAAAAATAGGTAGAAGCTACACTTGCAGAATGAATTACGGGCCATTACAAGAAGTGCAAGAGCTTATCAATGAGTACAAAGTATTCTGGGAAGCAAGGCTAGATGAATTGGATAAATTTATCACACAAACAAAAATGGATTAACCATGGCAAATGATAAATCACTTACCGTATCGAAAATAATAAATGCTGATAAAGCAACTATTTTTAAAGCGCTTACCGACGAAGAGGTGATGGCTAAATGGTTTTTTGCTGGACCAGAGGGTTGGAGTGCTGCTGTAAAAAGCGAAAGTATTAAAGGTGGATCATATAGAATAGACATGCATAATAATGCTGAAGGCGAAACCTATTCCCACACAGGCGAATACAAAGAAATAACACCTAATGATAAAATTGTATTCAGCTGGAACTCTCATATTGTAACCGATACTTTAGTTACTATCACTCTTTCTGAGGTTGAGACTGGAACAGAAGTTAAGCTAATGCATGAATTTATGCCAAATGATAAACAGGTAGAGAATCATACCGGCGGTTGGACTATGATATTAGAACGACTTGCAAATACTGTATGATATAACCGCTTTTTTAAATTCTGAAGAACCAGACTTATCAGGAAGCTAAACCTATGGTCTGGTGTACTTTGGATTCTAGTAAAAGATATCTCAAGTTACGACTCAAGAGTAGCAATACTAAAATTTTATAGCTTGAAAGAAGTGAGGCAAGAAAACACAATCTAGAGTAATCGTTAGCAACTAGCCTAAAATGAACAAGAGAATGTCGGACATATTGAAATTAGCACGAATACAAATATTACTAGTAGTATTATTTGTGATTTTTAAATTTATCAGACCATCAATCTTGAATAGTGAATCAAACTGAGTGCTCTTTTTAAATAATCCAACTTGTTTGCTGTGCAAGCGGGTTACTTACATTAATTTTGGACTCCTGATAATTTAACAATGAGGTTATGAACTTGTTTAGAATTAACGTTCTTATGGTGGCATATTTGATAGCTAGTATAAATTGCAGTACGCCACAGAAGGCGCAAACAAATATTGAGATACCACCACCAGGTACATTATGGGAGAATGATTTTGGATATACTGATGTGTATTCCGTAGTTGATGAAATGCCAAAACCTATTGGTGGAAATGTAGCATTTCTGGAGTATGTACAAGCTGAGCTTGCAAACACACCATGTCGAAGAAAGAAAAAGGAATTGTACATGATTGTACTAAGCGATAATGGTCTAGTGATTGGTGTTCATACTAATAACTCTAGTTTTGATGAATGTGATAGGATATCAGCTGGATTAATTGAAAAATATCCTTTTAGTCCTGGATTACTTGAAGTGAAGCCTGTAAAAACTGTTCTCAGTTTTTGGATAGATTTTAAGAAATAAGGATAAAGTTTTGCACTTAGGATGAACCGAGATAGCCATCCGTCTAATAAGTTGCTGATAAATTAAGTGTTAGCCACATTTTTGGATGTTCAGGTTCAATAGTGTAGATTTTGGTGGGGACTTCAGACACGAAATTTTAATCCATAAGAAATAACATCATGAAAAAGGGAACGGGTATTGCACTTGGAATTGCTTTTGGTGCGGCTATTGGAGCTGCCACGGGGAATGTAGGTTTGTGGATTGGACTCGGTATAGTTTTTGGGGTAGCTGCGGAGCAACGGCAACGAAGAAAAGCTTCTAAAGCAAATGAGGATGAAGGGGAAGCGTAGGTTGTTATAGGAACATCATCAAGAGCTTCGTGAATTGTAGTAAGAACTTGATAGAGTTACTGAATGGGTTTCAAAGACTCTACAAAAGGCTCCAGATTTGAGATTAAGAAGTAATTGAAGTACGTTTTTAGAAATCTAGAAAAGCAATAATGACAGAAAATGAAAATATATTAGAAAAGCTATCTCATCTTAATGGAGCAGATTTTAAAGATGTCATCGGTGAGTCAGTAGAAGCTATATCAATAGTTTTTGATACTGTTTTAGGAACACCATTATCATCGGTAGCAAAGAGCTTTATTAAATCGGCTAATTCTTTTTCAAATTATTTATTTGCAAGGAGGTTGGTCATTTTTTTACACAATGTAAATGCTTTGAAAATATCTGAAAGAAGAGTTTTGTCTCAAATGCTGAATAAGGAAAAAGGTTTAAAAGCTGGGGAAATATTACTAGAGTTAATCGAAAAAATGGATGACGATAGAAAAGCAATTTTACTTGCAGAGCTGGCGAAAGGCATTGTTAGGGATAAAGAAATGACACTAGATCTTTTTTACCGTTTTGGTCATATAATTAAAAACTCGTATTACCCTGATTTAGAAAAATTGAAAGACTTCTTTACTGAAGGTTATGTAAGAGGTACATCAGAGAGCCTTAATAATATGGGACTTCTTTCTATTGGAAATGTAATTCAAAATAAAACCGATAGTATGAATCGATATATTATTAGTGAGTTGGGAATTTTGTTAAACAAATACATATCAAAAGTTGGGAACCAATGACCCCCACAATGTCAATGTGATGCATAATTAGATTACTTTTATCATAGTGAACTTCCGAACGACAGAATAACTACAAGACCTCACTCAATCAAATATGTACTCTTTGTAATTGGCCCACCATTGTTCGATGTCCACTTTTGGCTTTCTGCAAATATAGAGTGGTATTCCGTTCTCTTCGCCAATAGCATATTTATGGGTGATTATCTTCACCAGCTCAACTTCTTCAAATACAGATTCAACAGACTCTTTTTCGTTGCCTAAGCTAATCCAAGTTTCTGCGTTTTTATTACCAAAGCCCCAAGTCCAAAAACTCCCATGACGACTTATTGGATCTGGCAAACCGTATTTTTTACCAAGTATCTTTAGAGCTCCAGCTTCCCCGTAATTTTCGGCCCAAAGCACTGTGTTTTTCTGCTCTTCTTCACTCAAAGATCGATATACGCTATCAACCAACTGCACTTGTTCTTCCCAGCCAAACATGTCGGCATAGTCGCCAGTAAGTTCCATACGGCCGTCTTTTTCCTCTAAGCCTTTATAGGACACAAATTGCTCGATGGGAAGAAGTGGAGTGCCTTCAGGGATGAAGTAAACGGAGGGTAGAAGTACGATGGCACAAACGATGTAGATTAAAGCAGGCTTTTTGGAAAGCAATGATTCAATCTTAACAGCACCACTTGCAAATAAAACAGGATAGATAGCAAAGACATAGTAGGCTTTGGAGTTGAGTGCCCACATAGTTCCAAAAATAACTAAGACGGATATTCCAATCGCACGGTAGTTTTTGAAGTTTCTACTCATCAACAAAGCACCTAAACCGAAAAGGCTAATCAATAACGTAAAAGGGGAACCCAGTTGATCGCTTACAAACTCAAACGGATTCTGCTTATCAAGTTGATGACTGTTTAAGGCAGCTAAATGTTTTAGTAAAGGGAAGTCATGACCAATCTGCCAAAGTATGTTAGGTAGGAAAATAAGCAAGGATAACAGGGCCGAAAGGTAAAGCCATTTGTTCTTAAAGAGTGTTCCTCTTTGATAGAAGAATAAGCCAATAAAAAGTCCGAATGACCAAACTAGAATGGTGTACTTATTCAATAATCCCAAGCCAAGGGTAAGGCCAAGTAAAATCAAGAATTTTAAATGCTCGGTATTGAAATATTTTATGAGGAAGTAGAAGCCTAAAGTCCAGAATAGTTGGTCGAATGCAACGGGCTGGAATAAAGTGTGATTTCGATAGAAAGGGATAAAAGCTAGTACAGTTAAACCAGCTAGCAAAATTGCTTTCGATTTTCCGCCAAGTTCTTTGGCAATTAAACAACAGAGTACCAAAATGGCAACACCTGCTAAGGTTGGAAAGAGTCGAACGCCTAGTAAAGAGTAATCAAAAAATAAGTAAGAGAGTTTGCCAATAAAGCCAATTAGAGGAGGGAATTCCATAAAGCCCCAATCTAAATGCTCACTTACAGAAAGGTGGAGAAGCTCATCTCGATGAAAACCATAATTCCGATTCCCAAACCATTGTATTAAGAACTTAACAATGGCGAGAATCAGAATAATAGGTAGATACTTTTTTGCTGATGTATTCAAATGGCACCCGAAATAATTCTGCTCGTTGGTGTTGAAATCATTTCGGGTGTTTTAAATAGAAGTTCCATTTGAAAAAGTTAGCCCAGTAAATAGGTTTAGCTTTGGCGAATCCACTTTAGTAAATCGCCCCAACTAGCTTTTTTACCGTACATCAAAATACCAACGCGGTAAATCTTAGCACTCATCCACATAATTCCAAAAAAGCTGATAACTAGTGCCGATAAACTTGCACCAATTTGCCAAAAGGGGACATCCGTTACTGCAATTCTCGTAATCATATTGATTGGAGATGTAAGAGGGAAAATGGATGCAAACACAGCCAAAGGTGTATCTGGATCAACCATTACCTTGGTATTGAGGAAATAACCAGCCATGATGGGAATCATCAATATTGGCATAAACTGTTGCGTGTCTTGTTCTGAATCTACCGCAGAACCAACAGCTGCAAACAGCGATGCGTACATGAAAAAGCCCAACACAAAGAAGATGAAGAAGTACACAAATATCATTGGGTCAATTTGGAATACTTCGAGCGAAGCGGGGTCGAAGCCTGAATCAGCCATGGCTGCAGTAACTTCTGGATTGCTAGTTACGTCAGCAAGTTGGTCTTGCATAAGTAAACCGGCAACGGGTACCGCTGCAATAGAAATACCAACGTACATCACAATCCAAACTGCAAACTGTGTGAAGCCAAGCAAACAAACCCCTACAACTTTACCTACCAACAATTCCATTGGTTTGATAGAGGATGTGATAATTTCAACAATACGACTCGTTTTTTCTTCAATAACGCTTCGCATTAGGATAGCGCCATAACCGAATAAACCAATAAAGATGAGCAAGCCGAGTATAAAACCAACGGCAGACATAAAGCCTGCTTTGTCGTCTTCAGATTCACCTTCAGCAGTAAGTTTACGTGTATCTAACTGTGGACGAAGTTCAAATAACGCTTTTATTTCGTCGGTTACATTTGCACGAGAAAGGCGTTCTTCTTGAATGACTTCACGTAAATCACTTCTTACGCTTCCAGAGAAAGCTAAACCGCCACTTCCGCCATAAATCAATTCTAGATTTTCATTAGTATCAACGTGTTTGTTATCAATAACTATGTAAGCGTCTAGTTCTTCAAGCAATACGCTGCTTTTAACAGAATCGAGCGAAAGATCAGAAACATCGGTATAACGCTCTGGATTGATCTCAATAAGCTTTTCAACCAATACGTGAGTGTTATCCATCACACCAACCAATTTCTTGGTGTCGGTGTCGCTAGTCATAATCCAAACCATCAATGCACCAAAACCCATTAGCACCAAAGGAGTTAGGATAGTGGAGAGGATGAAAGATTTAGATCGTGCACGGGTAATATATTCGCGTTTTAGTACAAGAAATACTTTGCCGAAATTCATAATTAGGCCTCCTGGGTTTTAAGGTTATCTTCGCCGACTGTGGAGATGAAAATCTCGTGGAGTGAAGGCTCTACGCGTTCAAACTTATGTATTTCTGCATGGTCCATTGCTAGTTTTAAAATGTCTTGCATGCTTTGCCCGTTTAATACTCGTATTTCTGCAAAATTAGTAGATCTGTTGTTGATACGAACATCAGAGAGTTTATCTAAAAAGGAGCCATCGCCTTCAAATTCTAAGTTGATGGTGTTTTCACCAAAAGAAGCTTTAATCTCACGCAACTTCCCTTGAAGTACAGCTTTACCATTGTTGAAAAGGCAGATATCGTCACACATTTGCTCTACTTGTTCCATTCTGTGTGTAGAAAACAAAATGGTTTTGCCATTGCCTTTCAGCTCAATAATAATCTCTTTTAGCGTTTCGCTATTGATTGGATCGAGACCGCTAAATGGTTCATCAAAAATATATATGTCTGGGTCGTGGGCGATGGTAGCTATAAACTGGATTTTTTGAGACATCCCTTTAGAAAGCTCGCCAACTTCTTTTTTGTACCAATCGGTAGCTTCAAAACGCTCAAGCCAATAATGAATGGCTTCTTTTGCAGCTTTTGGCTTCATCCCTTTTAACTGAGTGAGGTACAATAATTGCTCACCAACTTTCATTTTTTTGTAAAGCCCGCGTTCTTCAGGCATGTAGCCAATCATCTTTTGTGTAGCTGGGCTAACTTGCTCACCATTGATAGTAATAGAGCCTTCATCAGCCATTAGAATATTATTAATCATTCTAATGGTAGTTGTTTTACCAGCACCGTTAGGCCCAAGTAGCCCAAAAATACGACCTTGTTCAACGTCAAAACTGACGTCATTTACCGCCTTATTTTTTCCAAACGTTTTCTTAATATTTTCTACATGTATAACCGCCATATTCCCCTTGTGGTTAGTTTATAATAAATGATAAATCTTTGCCTAATTCGGCAATGCCCTTTGCAACAAGCTAAAAGATTTCTTATTTGTTAGCCAACCAAAGTACGGTGTTATTATAAATCAGTTTCATAATAAATGCATATTACTCATTTAAGTGCCGAATGTTATCCTATTGCTAAGGTAGGCGGGTTAGCAGACGTTGTAGGTTCATTACCAAAATATTTAAATCAACTTGGAGAGCAGTGCGAAGTTGTTATGCCAATGTATGGCAATAACTGGGTGGATAACCATGAGTTTGAAACTGTGGAAACGGGAGAGTTTCCTTTTGGGGGAGCAAGCACCAGTTATTCCATAAAAAAACTAGTTGGGGCGGATCTTGGGTATCCTCTTTTCATGGTAGATATCCCAGAGCGGTTTAATCGCCCTGGCGTATACATCGACCCATGGTCTAGCCATCCATATTGGGATGAGTTTGAGCGCGCATTGAGCTTTCAGATTGCAGCTTTAGAATGGATTAAAAATAGAGACAGCAAGCCGGATGTGGTTCATTGCCATGATCATCACACAGGCTTAGTTCCATTTATGCTTTCAAAGTGTAATAGATATCGAAGTTTGTCCCATATCCCAAGTATAATTACCGTTCATAATGCAGAGTATCATGGGCAATATCCCAAAGAGAAATATCAAATGTTGCCTGCTTTTAAACTAGAAGATTTGGGTCTGCTAGATTGGGATGGGAATTTGAATTCTTTAGCAGCAGCGCTAAAATGTGCTTGGCAAATTACAACGGTTTCAGAAAACTACATGCAGGAATTAAGTTACAGTAGTAATGGATTGGAACTTTTGTTTGGGCAAGAGCAGACAAAATCTAAGGGAATTATAAACGGGATAGATAGCGATGTTTGGAACCCAGCTACTGATCCATTGCTAGCTCATAATTTTTCAGTTCGAAATAGGAAGAAAGGTAAAGCTGAAAACAAGAAAGTTCTTTGTGACGAATTCGGTTTGAATCCTAAATTGCCAACTATCGCTTTTATAGGAAGGCTTGTGAGAGAGAAAGGAGCAGACTTACTCCCTGACTTGTATCGCAATTTCATGAAAGCTGAGCAAGAAGTTAATTTTGTGTTATTAGGAACTGGCGACCACGCATTGCACGATGTATTTACGCAAATGTCGAATGACCATATTGGCTTTTTTGATGCAACATTAGAATATAATGAACGATTAGCGCATCAAATTTATGCAGGATCAGATTTTATTTTAATGCCATCGAGAGTTGAACCATGTGGGCTTAACCAAATGTTTGCCATGCGTTATGGAACTATACCTATTGTGAGGGCTATTGGTGGACTTAAAGACACTGTAAAAGATATTAGAGAAGAAGAAGGATATGGTATTTGTTTCGAAGATTTCAATTTACTTGAAGCGGAACATGCTGTTTATAGAGCCATAGAACTATATGAAGACCAAACGAAATACAATGAAGTTCTCGCTCGTATAATGAAGCTTGATTTTTCTTGGAGTCGTTCGGCAAAAGAATATATTAATCTGTATAAATCACTTATTAAAAGAGTATCGAAATGAAGGATTCTGTAATAGCCGTAATATTAGGAGGAGGGAGAGGCAGCCGCTTGTTCCCATTAACTGACCACCGTTCAAAACCAGCCGTGCCAATTGGTGGTAAGTATCGCTTAGTAGATATTCCAATTTCGAATTGTTTAAATTCAGATATAAGAAGGATTTATGTACTTACGCAGTTTAATTCTGCATCGCTCAATAGGCATATCAAAAACACATATAACTTTGATGTATTTAGTAGTGGTTTTGTAGACATCCTTGCGGCGGAGCAAACCGCTACAAATACCAATTGGTTTCAAGGAACGGCAGATGCCGTACGTCAGTCTATCCATCATATGGAAAATCATGAGTATGAATATGTACTCATTCTCTCCGGCGATCAATTATACCAGATGGATTATAAATTGATGCTAGATCGGCATATTGAGAACGAATCAGACTTAACCGTGGCTACTATTCCTGTGGACGCTGAGGATGCAACGGGTTTTGGTATTATGAAAACCAATGCTGAAGGAATGATTGATAGTTTTGTTGAGAAACCAGATACTGCCGATCTGGATCAATGGCGTTCGGAAGTTCCTGATCCTTACAAGAGCCAAGGAAAACATTACTTGGCATCAATGGGGATTTACATCTTCAGCCGAAAAGCTCTTAAAAAGCTATTTGATGACAATCCAAATGCTACAGATTTTGGTAAGGAAATTATCCCAAAAACCTTAACTGAAGGGCTTAGAGTTAGTAGTTATGAGTTTGGTGGATATTGGACTGATATAGGAACTATCCGTTCATTCTTTGACGCAAATTTAGCTCTTTCTGATACGGTTCCAGAATTTAACTTGTATGATAACGAGCGCTTTATTTACACTCGAGCTCGTTTACTTCCAGCATCTAAAATTATGGGAACAACCCTCGAATATGCGCTAATGGCGGAAGGGTGTATTATTGAGGCAAGTAGAATTGTGCGTTCTGTAATTGGGATTAGGTCTCGTATTGGTAAAGGAACCACTATCGAGAATTCCATTATTATGGGTAACGATCACTTCCAAAGCCGAGAGTTTATTGACCATGCAAGCTCAGAAAAGCCTGCTATGGGAATTGGTCAACGCTCTTACATAAGCAACGCAATTATCGATAAGAATTCTTGCATCGGAAATGACGTACGTATTGTTGGAGGTACTCACTTAGAAGATAGCGATCATAAATACCACCATGTTCGTGATGGTATTGTGATTGTAAGCAAAGGAACGATAATTCCAGATGGAACCATTATTTAAAATGGTTCCTACCTACATTTATTTCTCGTGGTTTAAATAAGCTTCTACATTCTTAATAAATTCACCATTTTCGAAGTATTTGTAGAGGTCTTTACCTGGGCATACTGTTTGATCTGAATGGTCTTTGTGTGAAGCAATATGATCTACAGGTACGTTATATTCTTGAGCTAACCAAGCTGTGAGGTGAGCTAAAGATTCGAGTTGTACTGGCTTAATAATTTGCTCTTCATAATTCCCCATCACTTCAATAAGTGCGTGTCCTGTTGGGTCGTATTCGGTGTTTGTATCGCCAGCATATTCAATTGGACGTTCTTCGTAAATATTACCGTCTAAATCTAAAGCAAAGTGGTAAGGTATATCAATCCAACCTTTTTCCTCTTGGCTAAAGCGTTGTAAGCCCTTTATTTTTTGAATTGGATCTGCACCTTCTTCAAAAACTACTCCACTATGGTGTATAGTTATATACTCGATTTTTTGGACTTCTTTAGTACCAGTTGGAGCTTTTCCTCCCCATTCTTCAACAGAAATCATTTTTGGCTTAGAAACATGTTTGTTGGAGAAACTTAGGAAGCCTAAGGCAACTACAGCGAGAATTAATAAAATGGAGAATAATTTATACATGAGCTTGTGAACTATGAGTGAGTGTAATTTCAAGGAAGATAAACTTTCTGACTACAATTTAGAATTCTGTTAAGGGCTTTAAAAAAATCAGTGGGGGTAGAAAAAAGTATTAGGTTTATTTAAGAAATAAATTTATCTCAATTCAATACCTTCAAATTCATAAATAAGTAGCGGTTAAAAGGAAAATAGGTGAAAATATCTGTGTACATAATGATTTTACTCGGTGCTATATTAATGCTGAATTGTAAGAATCATAAATCGGTATCAAAGAATGAAGGCGCAGATGATAAAGTTGAAGTGCCAAAAGACTTAAAAATCGTGTTGGGCTCTGGCGGCGGATTTACAGGCAAATGGCAAGGCTATACTATTTACGCTGATGGAACTCTGGAAAGATGGGAGGGGCGTTGGGCAGAACAGAATCCCGTTGTTTTAGAAAAAAAATTAAGCACGGATGAGGTTTACGAAATTTGGGTAAAGATAGAAGCCCTTGATTTTTTTGATGACAAAACTAGAGAAACCGGAAATAAAATATCAATTTTTGAAGTGAGTACTGGAAATCTAAAAAACCGGGTAACATGGGTGTCAGGTGTTGAGGGTAGAACAGAACCAAAGCATAAAGTTGAAAGTTTTTATTGGAACATAAATCATATAATTAATAGAGTTATAGAATAATGGGTACAAAACGAAATAGAATTATTAGAACTGTTTTAACACTTTGTGTTAGCTTATTAATAGTGAACATAACTTGGGCACAACAGAAAAAACAAGATATTAGGCCATTAAAGAATCTAAATAATTCGCATATACCAAAATATTCATCTTTCGAGGAGTATTTGTTATCTAAGTCGGCAAAAAGCTTAGTTGACGCAAAAAAAGTGCTAAAAGGGACAAAAACCCGAAAAAGCCAACTTAGTTCGACTAAACTTCAACTTGTTCAGAGTTCTTCACAAAAGAAATCTGTTTTTGGGGCAACAGAGATTGGCCCAAAAGTAATAAAGGCTGAAGACGGAAGCGTAAAATGGTTAGATGGAAATCTAGGATCCATATCAAAAAGTAAAATCTCTAGCTTAGATGATTATGCCATTAATGCGTTAGAAATTTTAGACAATTATTCGAGCACTTTAGGTTTGGTGAATCCTAAAAATGAATTGGTATCTAGTTCCGTCCAAAAAGATGAATTAGGCTACATTCATATTAAATATCAGCAGGTACGAAATTCAATTCCTGTTTGGGGTTCAGAGTTATATGCACATGTGGATGCCTCAGGAATGGTTTATACTGTGAATGGGAATTACGGAAAAACTGCACAAGTAAATACGGATGTACCTTCACTGTCGGAAATTGAAGCTTTAGCGCTTGTGCAAAGAGATTTAGAGAACCGTAAAAGGTGGAAGCCTGTAACAGGAAAAACTGCCAAACTACTAGGCTTAGATAAAAAGACTTCTGAACTAGTTTACTATACATTAACTGATGGATCACTTGCACTAGCTTATGAAGTTGCGCTACACTCGAATTTGATAGAACACTTTACCTATTTGATTGATGCTAAATCAGGAGAAGTATTAAATCGAATTAAAGAATCATGCAGTATTAGATATGATAAAGATGCTGCTACAAAAGAAGTGCATTACTCTGAGCCAGCAATCGAAAACCTTGAAACGGCTGCAAGAGTAGGTTCTTTTACAGATGCTTCAGGAACGGACTTAAATGGCGTGAATCAAGATTTCAGAGTATTTCAGGATGAAGATGGGACGTATTACAACCTATGGGATTTGCCAAATATAGATGAAGAAAATTCCACTTTTCCGAATAATTTAGCCGGTGGTGGGATGACTTTAAACGCAATAGATGGCGATGAAGACAATATTGACCATATTACTTCAACCGATAATTCATGGCTCGATGCAAGTGGTATTTCTGCCCATGTAAACATGAATGCGGCTTACAATTATTTCAATACAAATTTCTCTCGAAAAGCTATTGATGATAATGACAAAACTATCATCTCGGTTGTGAACATAAAAGAGGATGGCGAGGAAATGGATAATGCGTTTTGGAGTGGGGGAGTTATTTATTACGGTAATGGAAAAGACTACTTTACGCCACTTGCTGGAGCGTTAGATGTTGCAGGTCACGAAATGAGCCATGGCGTAGTTGAGTTTACAGCCAATTTAATTTATCAATTCCAGCCTGGTGCGCTTAATGAGTCTTTTGCAGATGTGTTTGGAGTGCTCATTGAAGATGAAGATTACCTGATTGGCGAAGATATTATCAAAGAAGGGAATGGAATCGCACTCCGTGATTTATTGAATCCGGATAATAGCCAACTTTCCGATCCTCAACCGGCGCATATGGATGATTATATGGTGTTAACTATTGACCAAGATGAGGGTGGAGTTCATGTAAATAGTGGCATTCCAAATAGAGCGGCTGCACTTATTATTGAAGCTGTTGGAAATGAAAAAGCAGGCAAGATTTATTACAGAGCACTTGCCTCATATTTAACACGAAATAGTAATTTTGGAGATGCACGTTTAGCAGTTCAAAAAGCGACCACAGATTTATATGGCGATGCCGAAGAGTTGGTTGCAGTGAAAGCGTCGTTTGATGCGGTTGGTATTACAGAAGAAATGGCTGATGACGGTACTGGAAATGATGTAGATCCAATTGAAGGGGGCGCTTCACTAATAACTTTTATGGATGAGTTTGGAACTGTTGGCTTAACCGACATTACTGATCCTGAAAATATAGAAACCGTCTTTTTTGAAGCCTATGCACGTGCAGACTTTGAATTCGGTAGTTATTCTCAATTAACCACACCACTTGACGGTGAAACCATTTGGTATGTGGGATACGATGGATACCTTGAAATGATTGAGATTGAAACAGGTGAGGTATATTACTTCCCAGATGTATATGTAGAAGAAGAAGGTGATCTGTGGAATGCTTCTATTTCAGCAGATGGTGAAACGGTAGCTTTAGTTTCGGCATATGAGGGAGATCCGAATCTGTATCTTTACGATGGAGAGGAGATAGGTTATATAGAGCTCATTCCAGAAGTGTCACAAAGCGGTGTTGAAGGTTCACCTATTGAGTATCCTGAAATTGTCTCTTGGTCTACTAACATTGAGGAACCCAAAATAGCATTTGATGCACTGCATTTAGATGTGATTTTAGGAGATACCGTTGGGTATTGGGGTATTTACGAAATTGACTTGTCTACGGAAAAGATATTCAATCTAATTCCTAACCAAACAAGCGATGTTAATGTAGGGAATATCAATTATAGTCGAACAAACCCAGATGTAATTGCTTACAATGTATTCGATTTCGATAATGGTGAAATGGATATTACCCTCGTGGATTTTGAAGCGAATGAGATATACGATCTAAATATTCAGTCAATCGATTTTGCTGGTTCTTTCATTACAGATGCTGAGCGTCCAGCTTTTTCTCCAAATGATGATTACCTAGTATTTAATAGTGCAGAATTTATGGGACTATTCTTTTTAGATTTAGAAAATGGAGATTTAGAGTTCTTAGATATGGAAGAACCTGTTTATGCACAGAACTGGTTTGTATATGGTGGTGAGCAAACAACTGGAACCGAAGAAGAAATCGAAACAGCTCCTAAACAATTTGTTCTAAACAATAATTACCCAAATCCATTTAATCCAAGCACTCAAATTAGCTTTGAAATTCCGAATAGTAATCATGTCCGCCTAGAAGTATTTGACGCTCTTGGCCGGAAGATTTCTACGCTTATAAACGCGCCAATGGCTACAGGGAAGCATAGCGTTACGTTCAATGCTGAAGGCTTGCCATCAGGGCTTTACATTGCTCGTTTAACGGCTGGTACTTCTAGATATATCAAAAAAATGATGCTGATTAAATAATTATCTAAATTTTCAAAAAACTCTCTCGTTGTAAAAGGCGAGAGAGTTTTTTTATGCTACCTAAATGTGGATTTATCTCACTTTACTTTGTTAATAGTCTTTATTTATAAAGCTTATTTGATGGCGTAAAGCGATTTGGATAGCCTTATCTTTTCTTTCTTATTTAAACGAAACGATATATCCATTTAGAGAATGTCTCAGTTAGAGCCAAGTTTGGCGGAATCAGAAGTCCAATCAAAATTTAGAACATATTTATTAGTAATTGGGATATTATTCATTGCTATAAATCTACGACCGGCGCTAGCTGGGGTCGGTCCGTTAGTAGGAACCATCAGGGAATATACCGGACTTTCAAACTTCGCCCTAGGTTTACTAACAACGCTGCCTTTAATCGCTTTTGGGATTGTCTCAACATTTACGCCTTTGTTTACTCGACGTTTTGGCATTGCGGGTACATTAGCTGGCGCATTATTACTCATAACTATTGGAACGGCATTAAGAGCGCTTGAATTCATACCAACATTGTTTATAGGAACTCTTTTACTTGGGATAGGAGTTGCTTTTGGCAATGTGCTACTACCTAGTTTAGTAAAGCGAAACTTCGCTACCAATTCAGGATTTATGACTAGTTTATATTCAGGCGTATTGGGAATTGGAGCAGCTTTAGCCGCAGGGATAAGTATTCCGCTAGCAACAGATTTGGGTTTAGGTTGGAGGGGTTCATTAGGAATTTGGGCTGTTCTTTCATTAATAGCATTCTTTGTTTGGTTACCTCAGCTCTGGCACATAAAGAAAGTGAGTAGAAAACGAAGCTATTTAGAAGCGATGAAGAAGTTAACTAACTCGGCTTTAGCTTGGAAAGTGGCACTGTTTATGGGGCTTCAATCGTTTGCCTATTATGTGATTTTAGCTTGGCTACCAGAAATCTTACAATCACGTGGATTAGATTCAGAACATGCCGGTTGGATGCTCTCTTTATCACAAGCCACGGGTGTTCTTGGGTCGCTTTTTATCCCTTTTTGGGCAGGAAGAAATAAAGATCAACGTGGAATAGTCGTGTTTCTAATTTTGCTAGAAGCCGTAAGTTTAATTGGCTTAATGACACCTCAAATCGGCTTAATACCAATTTGGGTTTCTCTAATTGGTTTTGCGCTCGGAGGTAGTTTTGGGCTGTCACTAATGTTTATTATTCTCCGATCTGATGATACTGAAACTGCTACTGAACTTTCAGGAATGTCTCAATCTATCGGATATCTTCTAGCAGCTTTAGGGCCAATTTTATTAGGTGCTTTGTTTGATGTAACGGGTAATTGGGTGTACTCTCTACTAGCTCTTTTTATACTTTTGTTCGCTAAATTGTATATGGGTTGGGGCGCTGCAAAACCTCAAAAATTAATTATAAAGTAAGGTTGACTTCCGTCTCTTTATCGAAAAGATGAATCTTACTTGAGTTAAGGTATAGACTCTTTTCAGCGCCTACTTTTAAATCAGGTTGTGGTGGAGTTTTAACGGTCCAATTTACTTTAGCATCCGAGTTTATATGAAGCAGAGAAACATCTCCCATGTGTTCTATGAGTTCTATGGTAGAAGGGGAAAGTGTTTCGATGTAAGTATTTTCAGAAGTAGATGGTGCTGTCAGAATATCTTCTGGTCGAATACCAAGTATTAGTTTTTTAGAGCTAATATCGCTCACTTTAGAGAATACAGATTCAGGGAGCTCGATAAACTTTTTTCCTGAGTAGGTTAGGAAGAAGAACCTTCCATTTTCATCTGAAATGGAACCTGAAATAAAGTTCATGGTTGGGCTACCAATAAACCCTGCAACAAAAAGGTTTTTTGGGTGATTGTACACGTTTAATGGAGTATCCACTTGTTGAATTACACCACTATTAATAATGGCAATTCTGTCTGCCATGGTCATTGCTTCCACTTGATCGTGTGTTACGTAAATGCTAGTAGCTTTTTGCTGTTTATGAAGTCGCAACAAATCGGTACGCATTTGGATTCGAAGTTTAGCATCGAGGTTACTTAATGGCTCATCAAATAGAAAAGCTTTAGGGTTTCTTACTATGGCTCTTCCCACAGCAATACGTTGTTTTTGACCTCCCGAAAGCTGTTTAGGTTTGCGTTCAAGTAATTCCGTTAGTCCTAATATTTTAGCTGTTTCTTGAATTATTGGATCGTAGTCTTTTTTCTTTACACCATTAATTTTAAGTCCAAAAGCTAGATTTTCATAAACGCTCATATGCGGATAAAGCGCGTAATTTTGGAAAACCATTGCCAAATCTCGGTTCTTTGGCGGAATGTTGTTGATTACCTTTCCATCAATGGCGATGGTGCCTTTGTCAATGTCTTCTAAGCCGGCTATCATTCTCAAGAGCGTAGACTTGCCACAGCCAGAGGGTCCCACAAGAACCATAAACTCGCCATCATTAACGGTTAACGAAACGCCTTTTACCACTTCGGTTTTAGCATAGTTTTTAAAAACGTTTTCTATTTGAATATGCGCCATTGCTTTGATTCCCTATAAGGTTATTCAGTAAAAAAAATTAGCTACTCCCTAAATCGAAAGGCTCTGAAATTGAATTAATTCTACTGCTGTCAATACTAATTTATTTAAAGATGAATTCCATATTGACTTTATGAAAATTTTCTATAAATTTATCGAAGCGCTTCGATAAAACAAAAGAAATTATTTTGGGAACTACTAAAATCAATAAAAAAGTAACAATTAAAGAGGTTGCAAAGCATGCGAAAGCATCTATGTCTACCGTCTCTATGGTTATAAATAACAAAGGTTATGTAAGTGATGAGAAACGTAAAAAAATCCTTCATTCCATTGAGGAACTAGGGTATGTACCATCGGCTTCAGCTAGAAATTTAGCATCAAACAGAACCAACAACATTGGTTTCATACTCAGAGAGTCTCACTTTACGCTAAGTGAGCCTTTTTATACTAGAATATTTTTAGGGACAGAATTCGAGTCAAAAAAGCATAATTATTATGTGCTGTTAGCAACCGTATCTGATACCTACAAAAAGAAAATTGATACTCCTCGTTTACTGAAAGAACGGAATGTGGATGGAATTATCATTGCAGGGAAAGTAAGTGCAGAGCTTTTGGAAGAGGTAGAAGAGTCAGGTATTCCATTTGTTCTTGTCGATTATCAATACAAGTCATTCCCAAGCATTTCAGTTGATAATAGAAACGCATCAATAGAAGTGGTGCAGTATCTCATGGAAAAAGGTCACAAGAGGATTTCATTTTTAGGAGCCGATCGCTATCACCCTAGTATTTCTGAGCGCCTTGAAGGCTACCAGCTTGCTATGATGAAAGACGGTTATAATGATGTGTCTGAACTCGTGTTTATGGATGAATATGAATCTCCCACCTTACAAACGGGCTATAATTTGGCCGCCAAATTTTTCAAGTCGGGTGTGAAATCTACTGCGGTGTATTGTGTGAACGATGCAATGGCATTGGGATTTAGTAAATACGCTCAGCAGCATGGTCATAGAGTTCCAGAAGATGTTGCCATAGTTGGTTTTGATGATGTGGATGGAGCGAAGTTTTCGTCTCCTCAACTAACCACGGTACGAGTATATAAAGAACAGTTTGGAGAATTAGCACTTCGGTATCTCACAGAGATTCTAGATGGAAGTGACAAGGGAAACTCAAAGTACGAACGTGGAAATCACACAGTTACAGTGCCAACAGAATTGGTAATTCGACAGTCGTCTTAAAAAAAATAAACAATGTATGGAAGCGCTTTTTATTAAAAATCTCTCAAATGAAACATTAACAATAAGTAGATATCTATGAAAACATATACAAAAGTATGTTTGAGTCTCTTTTTACCACTCGCTGTATTTATGAGTGGAAATTTAGTTGCCCAAACAACAGAAGGATTATTTTCAGCTTCTGGAAATATTAACCTCCTAAGTAATGGTGGTTTTGAAGCAGATAACCCAGCATACTGGACTGCAGAAGGAGCTGGTGCGGAGTGGAGTGATGAGCAGTATAGAACTCCAAGTTACAGTTTAAAGTTAAGCGGCTCAGGCGAGTCATCGTGGAAACAAGCGGAAGCCGTTCGTAACTGGGTTCCAGGAATTCCAGCAGGAGGCACACCAGAGATTATAGTTGGTGGTTGGGTGTATGTAGATGGAGTAAACACCAATCCAGCAAGTGACGCGGAAAAATTCCAACTAGTGTATGAATTTTTTGATGCGAATGGCACGGATGTGTTAGGCGCGCCCGTAGTACTAGATGTACCACAAACCGAAGCGAGTTCAGGCTGGGTAGAAATTAATAGCACCTCATTAGGCGCGATAACACTCCCAACCGAGCAAGCAGCTAAAAGTGTACGCATCACGTTCCGTAAAGGAGCATCAGCTACAGGAACGGTGTATTTAGAAGATATCTTTCTACGTGCAGCGGAAGGTGCTGAAGGTTGGGCTGGCGATTGGTTTAACCCAAATATGGACATGAGTGATACCTGGTATTACTACACTCCAGATAACAGTGCAGGGAAAGCAGACTGGCCAGAATCTTTAGCATTTGCAATGACTCGCACGGATGCTCAAGCGCATTCAGGTACATATAGTACTCGTATTGAGAAATTAGATCCAACGGCTGGAGAATCAGTAGCTATAAGTGATCGAGTTCCTGTGACTGTAGGCGAGCCTATGTTAGTAAGCTATTGGGTGAAGTACGAAGATGTACCGAATTCAGATAGTATTGGTATTGGAGATAACAACATTGGAATGACGGCGCTATGGTATAGCAATTTAGAGTCAGGTGCAGCCGGTTACAATGAATTAGGTGGACTAGACATTCGTTTGAATGGCGAGTACAATGATCATGTAATTCCATTGGCAACCCGTGTAGAAAACTCAGGTTGGACGCAATATTCGTTTGTAGTATATCCGATGGACGATGCAGTTGGAATGGAGATTCGTCTTCGTTACTGGCATGCCTTTGAAGGCGTTACTTATTGGGATGATATTTTTATTGCTCCAGTATCAACTGTTACTGACAATTTAGACGACCTCCTAAGTAATGGTGGTTTTGAAGCAGATAACCCAGCATACTGGACTGCAGAAGGAGCTGGTGCGGAGTGGAGTGATGAGCAGTATAGAACTCCAAGTTACAGTTTAAAGTTAAGCGGCTCAGGCGAGTCATCGTGGAAACAAGCGGAAGCCGTTCGTAACTGGGTTCCAGGAATTCCAGCAGGAGGCACACCAGAGATTATAGTTGGTGGTTGGGTGTATGTAGATGGAGTAAACACCAATCCAGCAAGTGACGCGGAAAAATTCCAACTAGTGTATGAATTTTTTGATGCGAATGGCACGGATGTGTTAGGCGCGCCCGTAGTACTAGATGTACCACAAACCGAAGCGAGTTCAGGCTGGGTAGAAATTAATAGCACCTCATTAGGCGCGATAACACTCCCAACCGAGCAAGCAGCTAAAAGTGTACGCATCACGTTCCGTAAAGGAGCATCAGCTACAGGAACGGTGTATTTAGAAGATATCTTTCTACGTGCAGCGGAAGGTGCTGAAGGTTGGGCTGGCGATTGGTTTAACCCAAATATGGACATGAGTGATACCTGGTATTACTACACTCCAGATAACAGTGCAGGGAAAGCAGACTGGCCAGAATCTTTAGCATTTGCAATGACTCGCACGGATGCTCAAGCGCATTCAGGTACATATAGTACTCGTATTGAGAAATTAGATCCAACGGCTGGAGAATCAGTAGCTATAAGTGATCGAGTTCCTGTGACTGTAGGCGAGCCTATGTTAGTAAGCTATTGGGTGAAGTACGAAGATGTACCGAATTCAGATAGTATTGGTATTGGAGATAACAACATTGGAATGACGGCGCTATGGTATAGCAATTTAGAGTCAGGTGCAGCCGGTTACAATGAATTAGGTGGACTAGACATTCGTTTGAATGGCGAGTACAATGATCATGTAATTCCATTGGCTACCCGTGTAGAAAACTCAGGTTGGACACAGTACGCATTTGTAGTATATCCGATTGAAGGTGCAGTTGGAATGGAGATTCGTCTTCGTTACTGGCATTCTTTTGAAGGCGCTACTTACTGGGATGATGTGAGCATTACAAACTTAAGTGATGTTCCTGTTGATAACGTTGTTTCGAATGAAGAAGAGTTTGAACAAGAACGTCCTACTGGTATTCATCTAAATCAAAATTATCCTAATCCATTCAATCCTACAACAGTGCTTAGCTTTGAGCTATCACAAACTGATGTTGTAAGCCTTTCAGTATTCAATATGCTAGGTCAGAAAGTGATGGATTTGATAACAAATACTAAGATGAGCAGTGGCTTACATAGCTTCACTTTCGACGCTCAAGACTTACCAAGTGGTATCTATTTGTATCGTCTCTCTACAAGTAAATTCACAGAAGTCAAACGTATGACTCTGATTAAATAAAAGCTTATTAGCAATTATGGATTCCTAGCTGATACCTGGGAATCCTTTTTAAATCAACAGTTGAATAAAAAAATATGCGCCCACTTAAGAATTTCCTGTTTTTAGTATTCACGGTTTTATTTTTGATGCAAGCTCCTGTAACGTCAAAAACGTTTACCTCTGGTAAGATCACAGGGCAGGTTATTGATCAAGAAACTGGAGAAACCTTGCCAGGTGTAAACGTTGCAATAGTGGGTACTCAGCAAGGGGCAGTAACCGATAACGATGGATATTACGTAATCTTGAATATTGTGCCAGGAACGTATGAGCTTCGTGCTTCTTTTCTCGGCTTCAAAACACAAGTAGTGCAAGATGTACGGGTGAAAATCAATCAAACTACTACGATTGATTTCGTACTAAGTGAGAGCGTGATTGAAGGTGAAGAAATTGTTGTTACAGCAGAACGTCCTATTGTACAGCGAGATTTAACGTCTTCAAAAGTGTCAATATCTTCTAAAGAGTTAGAATTGTTACCTATCGAGAATTTTGATGATGCCGTAAACCTACAAGCGGGTGTAGTAGATGGCCATTTTAGAGGTGGAAGAATTGGAGAAGTAGCCTATTTAGTGGATGGGATTCCCATCAATGATTCGTTTGATAACTCATATGCATATCAAGTTGAAAATAACTCCATCCAAGAAGTGGAAGTAATTTCTGGAACTTTTAATGCTGAATTTGGACAAGCTCAATCAGGTGTAGTTAATATTGTAACTAAAGATGGGGGCGATAAATACCAAGGTAATTTCTCTATGTACAGTGGAGATTATGTTACTACGCATAGTGATGTTTTTGCAAATAACGGTTCTATTTCGCCACTTGATATTTATGACTTTCAAGGATCATTAAGTGGGCCAATCCCTGGCTTCAAAAAGAAATTGCACTTTTTTGCATCGGGCAGAACCGTGAACGATGAAGGCTATCTTTATGGTAGAAATATTGTGCGACCTATAGGGCAAAGCGACGACAGTGGCGAGTTTGTTACCGTTGACGGACGGCAAGTGTATGTGCCCATGTTTGGAGATAGTTCATATAAATCGATGAATTGGAGTAAACAAAATACGGCTCAGCTTAAACTCACTTCATCACATATAAAACATAATAAATTATCTATTTCTGGTTTGTATCAAAATGATTCTGGACAGAATTATTATCACTTATATAAGTACAACCCAGATGGCGCACCCACCAATTACGGCGAGTCGATTAGTTTAAATTTGGTAGACAGCTACTCTATAAGTGCTAAAACTTTTATCAATTTAAAAGGTGCTTATTTCATAAATAGAAGTAATTCGTATGTGTATGAAGATCCTCTAGATTCAAGATATCCGAGAGATGATGCTCAGAGCTTTTTGGGTGGAAATTTCTCATTCTACAGAGGCGGTGCTGTTATGGATTACACTAAAAGAGAAACTAAAACGCTTCTAACTGGATTTGATATTACTAGCCAGGTTACCAGACAGCATATGGTAAAAACGGGCACATTATTTAAAACCTACAATCTTCAGTTCAGAAGTTTTGGAATAAATAATAACTCGTCCACAGGCTATGTGCCTGCTATTCCACCTGAAGGAACTCCAGATCACGTATATTTTGATGAGCGACCATTTGAAGTTAGCGCATATATTCAAGACAAAATGGAGTTCGATTATATGGTTGTAAACCTTGGTGTTCGTTTCGATTATTTCGATGCGAATAGCAATTTTCCTGCAGATTATGGTCGGCCAACTACTTCAGAAAAAACCAACACTACACCAAATTGGCAGATTTCACCGCGATTCGGTATTGCCTATCCAATCACAGAAACAGGAATTGTACATGTTTCTTATGGCCACTTTTTCCAAGTCCCATCATTTGAATATCTCTACATAAATCCTGATTACACTTACAACCCAGAAGTAGGCTTGGGGCGTGTTTTTGGGAATCCTGACTTAAAACCTCAACAAACCGTTTCTTACGAAATTGGATTACAGCAAGGCCTTAGCGATGTATTAGCCGTACAAGTAACTGTGTTTTATAAAGACATTAGAAACCTGTTGGGTACTCGCATCGAAACTATCCAGCCAGGTGTTGATGAGCCATTTCCACTTTCAAAATATGGGCGATACATCAATACTGATTATGGGCAAACGAAAGGATTAATCATTAATCTTGAAGAGAGAATGAATAACAATTTTAGTTTTAATATTAACTATTCGTTCCAAGTTGCCTCAGGAAATGCAAGTGATCCTCAATCTCGATTATTAGATGAACAAGCTGGCTTACAAACAGAGAAACAACTTGTGCCACTCGATTGGGATAGAAGGCATCAAGTTAATGCAACAGCTAGTTTCCTAACCAAAAATAATTGGGTTCTTACTATTCTAGGGGAGTATGGCTCAGGCTTTCCTTATACACCTTCTCGCGCAAACGAGCGAATTGGTTTGGTTAACTCAGACAGAAAGCCAACGTACCTCAATTTTGATGCCTACGCTTCAAAAAGTATCACTATTAAAGGGATGAATGCGAGTATTTTTGCGAGAATATACAATGTGCTTGATATAAAAAATGAGACCAATGCTTACGACGATACGGGACGAGCATTTCCAAACCCCCAATATTATACTGGAATTCCACAAGGGTTGAACTCCAAAGAAGAATATTTATTTCGACCAGATTTCTACTCTGCCCCAAGGCGAGTATCACTAGGATTGAGCCTAAGTTTCTAAGAGGATAACTGTGACTATAATTGAGAACAAATCGACCATGAGAATACAGAAAGCTACAACTCTGGCTATTATAGCTTTGCTGATGCTACCACTTACAACTAGCATTGTTAACGCTCAAGAAAATATTGACCACGGTAGCAATAAGTGGACACAGTGGGGCATAATGGATGGTAACCGTGTTCGCACACTTTATTCAAATCACGGTGAGATTGCTCGCCATCCCGATCAACCCTCTGGTGAGTGGCCTAAAGGAAGCGGGCATTCTTATATAGATGGAGTCGCATTCATTGTTTCCGCCAAAACTAAAGATGCTCAGGGAAATACAATCACGCCGATGAGTACCAATTATCGAGAGTTTATCGATTTAGATCCTATAACAAAAGTACCTTGGGGTTTTGCCCCTTTGTATGGATTTTCAAACCCGCTACAAAGTTCACCTGCCCGAAGTGACGACGAAAGAACATGGCCAGCAATTTGGCCAGATCGTCCTGTTGATTGGGCTGGGCAATGGAACGGTTGGTTTGGAAAAGGCGTGAGCAATGCCGATTTAGAAACCTATTTTGTGTATGATGATGCTGAGGATAAAGAATGGACTAAAGCACCTCATAATTTTTATCCATGCAGTGATGACCACACTCGAGGCGGGCTAGGAATAGAAGTAAAAGCACGCGGATTTCAATGGAATCACCCACTGGCACAGGATGTGATTTTCTGGCTGTATGAAATTACAAATGAATGTGATGTGGATTACGATGATGTGTATTTCTCACAATATATTGATTGGGGAATTGGCGGAACAGATGATTCTGGCGATGATGAAGGAGCTTACGATACGGATTTGGATATTGCCTTCGCGTGGGATTATGACGGAATAGGTTCGCCTGGCTTATGGGGACCTGTTGGAACTGCTGGTTATTCATTTTTGGAATCACCAGGGAACTCAACTGATAATATAGACAACGATAATGATGGAATTATTGATGAGAAAAGAGATAGTGGTAAAGGCCAGCTCATCGAAGGGAAAGCTAACATAGAAAACTACGTTCAAGCAAACTATGATCTTGCCAAATTTGAAGACTTTTACCTGCCACTTGAACAAATGCCGGCGTATGATTCGGGTTTTTGGTGGACAGGAGATGAAGATATGGATTGGCTTACTTTTTCTGACTTGAACGACAACGGAATTTGGGATACTGGCGAGCCTTTAAATAACGATGTTGGTATAGATGGGCTTGGGCCAGATAATCCAAACTATCCAGGTATTGACGAAGGCGAAGGAAATGGACAGCCAGATGAAGGCGAACCCAATTTTGATGGCCTAGATAAAGATGAATCCGATCAAATTGGATTAACAGGTTTTCAGGTTTTTGATGTCCACCAATACGAACTGATTGATGACGAAAAAAATTACGAGCTTTTTTCTGAAGCACTTCCTCCATTGGAAGATGTTGTGTTAGAAGGCGGAAGGAATTTAGGGATGTTCTTTTCATCGGGACCATTCCCACTAAAAGCTGGTCAAACCGAGCGCTTTTCAATGGCGCTAGTTTTTGCTGATAAAGATTTTAACGATCCTAGAGATATTTCTAATTCTTCTTTAGCTCGTAAAAAAGAGACGGTTCAGCAAATTTATAATGCTGATTATCAGTTTGCTCGCCCTCCTAATAAGTCAAATCTTACAGCGGTAGCTGGCGATGAAATGGTAACGTTATATTGGGATGATAAAGCAGAAAGCTCATTCGATCCATTTTTAGGTGAATACGATTTTGAAGGATATCTAATTTATCGTTCTACAGAACCCAACTTTGAAGAGAACCTGCTTATAACTGATGCTTATGGCAGTACAATCTACCAAAAACCACTTGCTCAATTCGATTTGAAGAACGGAATAAATGGCCTGCATCCAGTTGCTGTAAATGGTGTCCAATTCAATCTTGGTAACGATTCGGGGCTAAAACATAGCTACATAGATCGCGATGTTATAAATGGCAAAACCTATTACTATGCACTGGTTCCCTACGATCGTGGTTTTGTTGAAAAAGACGGTGACGGAAATTTTGTAACAAGTTCTGATGGGAAAATTCGAGGAATTTCGCCAAGCACTACTACTGCGGTAATTAAAAACGATGTTGCTGGTAATATAAATGTTGATGTAAATACTGCAGTAATAACTCCAAGAGCTCCTTCAGCAGGATATGTACCACCGAATGTTATTCTGGCGGATAATGACCTGCAGGGAACAGGAAGTATTTCTGTTAATATTTTATCAAGCGGAACAGTAATCGAAGGCAAAGAATATTCACTCAACTTCGAAAATGACACAACTTGGCAAACAAATATAAATCCAATCGTAACGCTCAATTCGCCCGACGATGCAGCGCCTATTTTTAGTGGAATATTACAAGAAGGCAGTATTCAAACATCGTTAGTTGATGGTTTTTCTATTGATATTGAAGGACCCAAAGAGATTGCTATTATTGAAAGTAGTGTGGAATATAAAGGCGAGGGAGGCAATTACACGCCTAACGTTCAACCTGCTTCAAACAACAGTTTATTTGTGTCTAGATTTATCAAATATCCTGCGGACTTTGAAATTAAATTTACATCCACAACGTCAGATACTTCCATGAGAGTGGCTTTTGGAATGCAAGAAATTCCAACACCATTCTATATCATAAATACCATTACAGGTGAAAGAGAGCGGTTCTCAATCATCGAAGATGTAGATGGCTTGAAAAATGGACAATACGATGCTAGTGAATTGATTGTGATTATTATGGGAACCGAACCCGGACTTGAACCAGCATTTGCAGGTGGTAAGTGGAGAGCTAGTTGGTCGGTTCGATTAATACCGCCAGATCCAGTCCTTCAACCCGATATAATACCTCAAGCTCCTGCTGATGGGTCATCTTTAGCTTTTAAAACAAGTAAGCCTTTTAGTAGTAATGATGAATTTAAGTTTACAATGAAAGGAGGAGAACTCGACAAAAGCTTAGCGAAAGATAAACTTAAAGACATTTTCGTAGTTCCAAATCCTTATGTAGCAACAAGCGACTTCGAACCAGCCAACACGTATCGCTCGGGAAGAGGAGAGCGACGAATTTATTTCATGAATCTCCCTGCCGAATGCACCATAAAGATTTACACAATTACGGGGCAACTTGTAAACACCATCTATCATAATTCGACGATTGAAGATGGCCAAGAAGCTTGGAATTTAGTTACTAAAGACGGAATGAATCTCGCCTACGGAGTTTATCTGTACCATGTAGAAGCAAAAGGTATTGGTGAGAGAACTGGAAGATTTGCGGTTATTAAATAAGGAATGTAATGAAAGTAAAAGCTAAACATATTCTTACTCTTGGGGCATGCTTTATTGGTTTAATGGCACCATTGACCGCTAATGCACAGAACGTTTCTAAAGTAGGAACAACAGTGGCTGAATTCCTGCAAATTGGTGTAGGAGGAAGGGCTTCAAGTATGGGGTCCGCTTTCGTAGCCGTTTCAGATGATGCCTCAGCATTATATTGGAATCCAGCTGGAATTACCTCAATCGACAATAATGAAATTATTACATCTCATAGCGGATGGTTGTCAGGAATGGATTTCAACTATGTGGGAGCGGTATTCAACTTTAAGAAATTTGGCAATGTAGGGTTTTCGCTAACTATGCTAAGTGTGCCAGAAATGCTTGTTAGAACCGAGGAGTTTCAAGACGGAACTGGCGAAACCTTCGATGCTGCAGATGTGGCTTTCGGTATTACTTACGCTTCAACTATTGGCGACAGATTCAGTGTTGGTGGTACAGCTAAATTCATCCAACAAAGAATTTGGCACTCTAAAGCAAATGCCATAGCCTTAGATTTAGGGACTAAATATAAAACCGATTTCCTAGGTGGGATGGTAATTGGAGCAACGATATCAAATTTCGGTAGCGACCTAAGAATGCAAGGCAGAGATTTAAGAAATTTTGTTGATCCCGACCCAGTAAGCGAAGGTAACAACGACAGAATTCCTGTAAATTATGAAACGGACTCATGGAGTTTACCTCTTAATTTCCAGTTTGGAATTGCATTCGAACCACTAAAAACACCCATGCACAATATTCTTATAGCTATTGATGCACTGCACCCAAGTTCTAACTACGAAAGTGTGAATGTTGGAGGGGAGTACAGTTTTCAGAAAAGAGTATTTTTAAGATCGGGCTACCAATCGCTTTTCTTAGACGACGTAGAAGTCGGTTTTACTGCAGGGTTGGGAGTCCATCAACAACTTTCTACAGGGCTATTAGCCAAACTAAGCTATGGATATAAATCGGTTGGAAGTTTAGGCGTCGTTCATACTTTAGCTCTAGAAGTAGGCTTCTAAATTGATAAATAAGAATAGACATAACACTCGGTTCATTATTGGTAACACAAAGTATAGAGTTTGCTTTATGCTATTCTTTGTTCTGTTAGGTTTATCGTGTTCATCAAATAATGAGGGAACGACAACTTCTACGAGCGAAACTATAACCATAACGTATTGGTCGTCTCCAAATCCTCAGGAATATGCACTAGCGAAAGAACTGGTTGAGGAATGGAATGCTAAACACGAAGATGTTCAAGTACTTTTGCAAGCTTTACCGGCAGGTCAATCAAGCGAAGAAGTACTCCTTTCAGCGATGGTAGCTGGAACTACGCCTGACATCTGCTCTAATATCTGGCCAGGAATAACCAACGACTTCATACGCGCGGACGGGCTTTATCCTCTCGATAAATTTGAGGATTACCAAGAAGTAATGGAGCAAAGAGTTCCTACCGATATTTTAGAAAGTGTAATCGCTGAAGATGGTCACACATATCAAGTTCCTTGGAAAACGAACCCAATTATGGTTCAATACAATGTGAAGATGTTCAAAGATGCGGGAATTGAAACCTTCCCACGAACTTACTCAGAATTTCTTGATGCAGCTTCCAAAATCACAAAAGATATTGACGGCGATGGCAGAATAGACCAGTGGATGGGATTTAGAGATATTCGTCCTATTTGGTGGCAACGCTACTACGATTACTACACAAGCTACATAACTGCATCAGGTGGCAAAACCCTGTTCGAAAAAGGCGAACTAGCAATTGATGAAGACGCCTCAAACGAAGTGTTCAATTTCTATCAACAGCTTTATAAAAAAGGATATTTTCCACGTTCATCCTTACAAGGAAATGCGTTTTTATACAATAGAATTGCAGTTGAATTTACAGGACCTTGGAATATTTCTTATTTAGAAAAAAACGCTCCTGCTGAGTTAGAATATGATTTTGCCCCATTGCCTGTGCCAGATCAATACGAAGGGGAAGTATACACCTATGGTGATCACAAAAACATTGCGATATTTTCCAATACAAAGCATCCCAAGGAAAGTTGGGAGTTTGTAAAATTTCTGATTAGCAAAGAATCCGATTATAGATTACTCGCTTTTGCAAGCCAAATCCCAATCCGAAAAGAGCTATTAACGGATCCGGAATTCGAGACTTTTTTTAAAGAGAATCCGAGTTTAGCACGTTTTGCCCAGCAAGCTGCGTACACTCGCGGTGTAGACAACGTACGTGATTTCAAAGAAATCTTAGATGCCGTAGCTCGCTATTACGAAATAGTTGCTGTGTACGGAAAAATAACCCCTGAAGAAGCCACCAAAGAGATGATTTCGGCTATAGAAATTTTAAGGGAGTGGAATAAATAGCATGAAGAAACTCGCTAAAATAATGAAGCCTGGATTCTGGTTAAGTGTGCCATACATGCTGCACCTTTCGTTATTTTTTGTATATCCTGTAGTGTTTTCAATCATATTGGTTTTTCATCGCTGGGATGTAGTTACCCCAATGGAATTTGTTGGTTTAAAGAATTTTGTAAGAGTTTTTTCTGATGAAGTTTTCCTGCAATCAATCATCAATACTGGGATATTCTTAGTACTTCATATTCCACTTCAAATTGTTTTAGCCCTCTTTTTTGCAACATTGCTGAACAAACAAATTATTGCTCGTGGCTTTTTTAGGACCTTGTTCTTTTTACCGGTGGTTGTTTCAGGTGTGGTTGTTACCATTCTATTTCAACAGCTATTTTCGTTTGAAACGGGCTTGATAAATCAATTTTTATTTCAGCTTGGGATAGATCAAGTTCCTTGGTTAGTTTCAGAGAACTGGGCAATGCCATCCATCGCTTTAATGGCAACATGGAAAAATGTGGGCTTGTATGTAATTCTATTTATGGGAGGTTTACAATCCATTCCCAACGAGTTATACGAAGCTGCAGACTTAGAAGGAGCTAGTGCACGGCAGCAATTTTTTCACATTACTCTACCCATGTTGAATCCAACGGTGGTTACTGTAATTGTGTTGTCTGTTATTGGTGGATTCTCGCTGTTTATTGAGCCCTATGTAATGACCGGTGGTGGGCCAATGAACTCAACGTTATCCGCGGTTTTATATATCTACAACCAAGCATTTAACTTTGGTCATATGGGTTATGCTTCTACAATGGGACTCTTTTTTGCAGTAATCATTTTCACAGTCGTTAAAATTCAACGAAAATTTGTAGAAACGGAGCTGTACTGATGAAAAAAACCTTGCTTTACACAGCTTTGATTTTGGGTGCATTGGTGTTCGCTTATCCTTTTATATGGATGTTTTTCAGCACCTTTAAACCGGATGGCGAAATTGGTGGAATCCAGCTATTACCCGAAATATGGACCTGGCAAAACTACAAGCTCGTATTCGATAGAATTCCCATCGAAAAAGGATTTGTAAACAGCGCAATAGTTACCAGCTTAGTGACGCTTTCAGTTACGCTATTTGGTTCAATCACAGGCTATGCATTTTCGAGGCTGAAGTGGAAAGGTCGCGATGCTATGTTTTCTTTGAGTTTGTTAACTATGATGATTCCATTTCAAATAACACTCATCCCAACGTACATTCTTATCGTGAAGTTAGGACTTACTGATAATCTAGCTGGGTTGATTGTCCCCACTATGGTAACGGCTTTTTCCATCCTGTTATTTAGACAAAGCTTTTTAACCATCCCTCAAGATTTGATTGATGCAGCTCGTTTAGATGGTTGTAGTGAACTTGGAATATTATTCAGAATTATCCTTCCACTTTCAAAACCTGTGGTTGTTACAGTTGCAATACTCACCTTTGTTGCAAACTGGAATGAAGTATTATGGCCACTCATTGTAATTCGCGATCAAGATTTAATGACTATGCCACAGATGGTGGCACTTTTTGCGGTGGGCGGTGGTTCCGACTCAAGCATTGGGGCTCAACTGGCATCAGCACTTTTATTGGCACTACCAGTGGTAATAGCTTATTTGATTTTCCAAAAGCACTTTATAAAAAGCATGGCCTCTTCTGGGCTCAAAAGTTAATGATTAACCAATATCTGATGACAAGATTTCTCACCCATATTAAGAAACACCTTCCCATTTATAGTGTCTTTATGATGCTCTTTTTTGTGAATTGTAAAGAGAATAGTCCAAAGGATGAAATAGTCCCTTCAATTCTAAATTTAAATCACCTTGACTCTTTAGGTGAGGTAGTAAACTATGGTGGGCAAGATTTACGAATCATCCATATTTATGCTGATGCACCCACTTACAATTGGATAGGGGATGATGATGAAGGCGAAGCTTGTGTTGATGATGCAACAAGGGCAGCAGTGGTGTATTTGCGCCATTATGAGTTAACTGGAGAGGAAGAATCAGCAGAGAAAGCAAAAGAATTACTACGATTTGTAATGTATATGCAAACCGATGAAGGGCTTTTCCATAATTTCGTCTGGGATAATAAACTCGAAAAAAATACAACACATAAAAATAGTGTAGCCGATAAGTTGAATTGGTGGGCAGCAAGAGCGGCTTGGGCACTTGGAACAGGTGCAAGAGTTTTGGCCGATCACGATTCCACTTTTGCCAATGCTTGCATTCTTTCGTTAGACAAATTAATGCCACACGTTAATCAGGTGACTTCAAAATATCCCGCTACAAAAATGGTAAGTGGACGTGAAATGCCGACATGGTTAATTGAAGAATCTGCTTCGGATGCTTCTAGTGAATTGTTATTAGGACTTACGGAAGCCGCAAAAGTATCTGATGCTAGTAAATATACCGATGCCATCAATAAGTTAAGTGCAGGGATTGCAATGCTACAATATGGAGATGTGGCTTCTGCTCCTTATGGTGCGCATCTTTCTTGGGAAGGTGGCTGGCACGGCTGGGGAAATTCGCAAACAATGGCACTTTCCCAAGCTGGTAAGTTAGAAAGTGCAAAAATTGAAGCAGATAATTTTTATCCTTGGTTATTGGTAAATGGATGGTTGAATTCTTTTGAGCTTCAAGATCCCAATAATCGTAGATCTTTTGAGCAAATTGCTTATGCCGTTCGTGCAGCTTCTGTTGGGCTTGTTCGCCTCTATGAAGCTACCGATAATAACGACTATGCAATTATGGGCGGTTTAATGGGCAGTTGGCTAAATGGCAATAATGTCGCAAATGCCAAAATGTACAATTCCTTACATGGTTATGGTTACGATGGAGTTAACAGTGCTTCAGGAGTGAACAAAAACTCAGGTGCTGAGTCTACAATAGAAGCAAATTTTACGGTATTAGAAGTAGAACAATATGCACTATCAAACAAATGGTTTTATGCTACTTCGCTTGACCCACAAACGGCTACAGCCAATGGCAAAGAGTATAAATATAGATTTTTTGAAGTAACTGAAAATGGAAAAAAAGAACGAATTGCATTGTTACTGAACTTAACAGATGCATCGACTCAGATTTTAACTGAGTCTGAATTGAACGAGATTATAAAATAAAAACTAATTACTAGTTGGCTAAGGTCATATGATGTTTAAAAAAACAAAAATTCCTCTATTATCTCCAAGAGAAGATGTAGAATGGGCAAGCGGTGCGGTATTTAATCCTGGTGCGTATTACGATGGAGAGTTGGTGCACTTGTTATTCAGGGCGATTCCAAAAGGGTACGAAAGAATTAAACTTAAAAATGTTTCGCCAGGTGAGCCAGATACAGGCTTTGATGAGAAGTATATTTCTTACATCGGCTATGCTTCTAGTAAGGATGGTATAAATTTCGAATGGAGAGAAGAGCCTTTTATTGGAACTGAACATTGGTTTAATAAATTCGGTTCAGAAGACCCTAGAATTTCCCGTTTAGATGACCAATACTTAATTACATACACCGCACTTCAACGCCATGCTTTTGATGAAGTAAACGGTGTTAGAATTGGTTTGGCAATCACAAACGATTTCAAAACAATTGAGAAGAATGGAATTGCTGGTCCTACTGATTTAAGAGATAAAGACGCTGTTATTTTCCCAAAGAGAATTAATGGCAAAATTGCGATGCTTCATCGAGTAGTTCCAAATATTCAAATTATCTATTTCGATTCTATCGACGAATTCCATAATCCATCAGAAGGCGTTTGGGAAGAGCATTTAGCAAATTTAGAAGAACACACCGTAATGCGTCCCGAGTTTGAATGGGAAAATTTAAAAATTGGAGCAGGGCCAACTCCAATCGAAACTCCTGAAGGCTGGTTGCTCATTTATCATGGTGTTGATACCAATCATGTTTATAGAATGGGAATGGCTCTGTTAGATCTGGAAGACCCATCAAAAATAATAGCTAAAAGCCCGATTCCACTATTAGAACCAGAACTTGATTTTGAGCTCTTTGGTGATGTTGCTAACGTGGTTTTCCCTGAAGGGGCCGTTATTATTGACGATACCTTACATGTGTACTATGGAGCAGCAGATTCAGTGATTGGTCATGCTCAAGCTCCATTAGCAGAAGTCTTGAACTGGATGAAGAAGAACAAAACTAACAACGATTAACACTTTCAAGTAGATACAAGAATGCCTCACTTAGAAGATGCCAGCCCTGCTTACGAGCAAGGACCAAAAAAAAGTATAGAAATAACTCACTCGTTAGAAATTGTTAGGCTGAATGGAGGGAAACCCATTCTTACACCAAAAACAGATTCTCCTTGGGAATCAAAAGTGGTACTAAATCCAGCTGCAATTCTTATCGACGATTTGGAGCTATTGCAACAAGTAATGAAGAGTTGGGATATTGACGAAACCCAAAAACAAACCTTGTTAAATGCGGGCGGAGCAACCGTAATGCTTTATCGTGCCCAAGGCGAAGTTGACAAGCCAAAAGGTGTGGCTCCATCATCGGCAGGGCTCGCGGTTTTCACTCCAACTTTAGAACTTGTTTGGAGGCGTGATACACCTGCAATTGCACCTGCAGAATCCTTCCATAATTTAGGTGTAGAAGATGGTCGCTGTACTTTTATTGACGGGACTTTTTACTTTTTCTATACAGGATACTATTTCAATTCTGAGGTGAATACCAACAAAGTCCACATCTGCCTAGCGACTACAAAAGATTTTATTGATTGGGAATTACATGGTCCAATTCCAGGAAATCTAAACGATGTTGACAACAAAAACGCGGTACTGCTTCCTGAAAAAGTAAATGGGAAATGGGTTCTTTTACATCGACCAATGTTTGGCGAATATCCAAAAGCGCTTCACTGGGCTGTGTCAGAAAGTCTATTTGGGCCTTGGAAGAGTAAAGGGATGGTGATGGCGAGTTACAAATTCCAAGAGTTTAGCCAGTCGTGGATTGGTGCCGGTGGACCTCCAATTTCATTAGGAGATAACAAATTTCTAACCATTTACCATCAAGGGCATTATTTGCCAGATCACAAACGAGAATACGATCTTTCAGCTACCATACTTCATTTCCCGGAAATCGGTTCTTGTATTCCTCAAAAGAGAATTGAGCCATTGATGCGACCAACAGGTTCCGAAGAACAAAAAGGCGACGAAAATCTGGGAGTTGATAACGTGCTCTTCATTTGCGCTAATTATAAACTTGGTGAGGACTTAATCTTGCCATACGCCGGTGCTGATAGCCGAATATTTGGTGCAAAAATTAATCTACAATCTCTTATTGAAGAAATAGAAAAGGATTAGAATGAAAAAAACCGCTACATCTTTAGGATGTTTATTTTTGATGATTGGGTTGAACTCTTTAATGGTTCACGCTCAGGAGAAAAGCACACTCAGAGATTCGATAGCGGTTCATTTCAATGGAGATGCATCCGTAGAAGTTGGAAGTCCTTATGTGGGACTCGAATTTCACCACAGTTCGCCACTTCCTCAGCGAGTTAGTTTCTATTATCCAGTAGCAAACAGCATCGATTTAAGCAACGATTACTGGACTCGCGACCAAACCTACTCAATGGCTTTGGCTTTGAAAGAAGGTGACAAGAAAAGCGAATGGATTGGTTTGGATCCTTTCGAGATGGAACTAACTCCCTATGAAGTCACATTCACCAAAAAAGAACCTTCCAAAGAAATATCTATTCGCTATCAATTCACAAAGGACAGACCTGCTTTTGTGATTAGTTATAACATCAAGAATACAAGCAGCAAAGCTGTTAATCTTGAACTTTATACTGATTTGCAAGCAAGTTTAAAAACAAGCCATACCTTTGCTACCAAAGACAAAGCGTGGAGTGAATTTAGAAAAGAAGGATCAGTACTGTTTCAGAATTTTGAAGATGATGAAGTTCAGAACGTTCAGTTATTTGCTGGTAATATTGGCTTACAACCAACTTCATTTAGTGCTGTTAGTGAATTAGATAGTTTGCCAGCTTCTGAAAAATGGTGGAGTGGAATGAACACCAAATTAAATGGACAAACTGCTAAAGAATCATCTCCCAAAACACCAGCTTTTAGATATCGATATTCCCAACACACACTTCCGGGCGAATCGTTAGAAGTTGTACAAGTGATTGGTTCGGCTAAAAAAGGAGAGGGTTACGAACTCGTTTCAACACTTTTGAAAACAGCCAAAGAAGAAGTGCTCGCTTATGAACAACAAGTTTTAGACTACACCAGGAAGAACACATTCCAAACGGGAGATAAGGTACTAGATCATTCGGTGCTTTGGGCAAATAGCATTTTGGATGTTAATCGCCACTATATTGACGGCTCTATCCAACCAATGCCCTGTCCTGCCGAATACAATTTCTATTTTACTCACGATGTTCTACTTACGGATTTAGCAGCTGTTAACTTTGATCTCCCAAGAGTAAAACAAGATTTAGAATTTATTACTTCCCATGCCGACTCCAATTACGTGATTCCTCATGCATATTATTGGAAAGATAATAAGTATGCCACAGAATTTGCACCACCTGATAACTGGAATCATTATTGGTATGTGATTACATCAGGTAGTTACCTTCGTCATTCGGGAGATACCGATTTCTTGAAGAAGTTATATCCGTATTTATCAAAAAGTGTGAACGACTTCAAAACGCATAAGAAGAATGACATCATTTATTCATACCGCCCAGATTGGTGGGACATCGCGCGGAATTTCGGTCCTCGTTCTTACACCACCATTTTAGCAATTAAAGCGCTGAAGGAATATCTCTACATTTCAAGCACTCTAGGAGTGAACCAAGATTCTCTATTGCAATTGGAAAAGGAAATTGAAGAAATGGAGTTGGCTCTCAATGAACAGCTTTGGAGCGAAGAGCAGGAGTATTTAATTAACTATTTCGAAGATGGTACTCTGGATGAACATTATTATATCGGTTCTTTATTAGGCAGCCACTACAACCTGCTTAACCAAGAAAGAAAGGAAAAGCTAACAGCAACGGCCGAGCAAAAAATTGTAGATCCAAAGATTGGAGTTTATACTGTTTATCCAATGGATTTTCAGAATCTAATTGAATATCTGAAACTTGCTGGAAATGAAGCTGGTGACCCATTCTATTACATCAACGGCGGAATTTGGCCTCATGGCAATGCTTGGTACGCACTTTCCTTGATGGAGATTGGTAAGCAAGAAGAAGCTCTACAGTTTATTAAGCGAGTAATGACGGTAGACGGCGCGATAAATAGCCCAAACGGCCAGCCCGCAATGTATGAGTACAGAGTTAGCGATAAGGGTAATCCATCGGTCTATGGCAAAATTGATAAGCCTCAGTTCACTTGGGCAGCAGGTTGGTATTTATACAGTTTGTACAATTTGTTTGGAGTGAAGGAAACGGAGTGGAATATTAGAATCGAGCCTTATACCAATGAAGAATTAAACGCTATAAAGTTTAACCTATCAGCTTCGGGATCAAAGTATTTAGTAAGAATCAATGGAGAAGGTAATAGTGTGCAACGTCTAACATTGAATGATAAACCCTATAATAGTTTAGTTCTTCCAAATAAGTTGGAAACAGATTTTAATACCCTTGAGATTCAAAAAGGAAAATTAGAAACTCCCTTACTAACACAGGTAAATGCAATACTTAATTCAATTTCTTATTTAAAGTCCGAACAAAAACTAGAGATGAGCATCACCAGTTTTAAGTCGCATAGTGTAACCATGCACATCCAATCTACAGAAAAACCAGTAAGCGTTATCCAAAACGGTGCAAATATAAACTCATGGTCTTCAACAAAAAAAGATGACGTGTTTTATACGGAAATCAGACTTGAACAATCTAATCTAAACGATAAGCTCCAAATTCAGTTCTGAAAAGAAAAGTTCAGTTTAACAGAATTTGTTAAACTTTAGACAAGAATGTATAAGTTGATGGAGTTATTTTCTTCGTACTTTGATTTTTACGAAACGAATCTATGTTTTTCAAAAGAATACAATCTAATCTGAATTTTGCCACACTCGTTGTACTCCTGAGTATAGTTTGGCATGCGTTTAGTATTCATGGCTTTGCAGAGGCGTTGGTGTATTGTGTTGAAGATGATGGTCAGATTAATATTGAGTCTAAAGCCGAGTTTTCGACAGGGTTTGAAACCGAAATGGACTTGCATTTCGATGACACAAATCTGGAGCATAAACCAGGAATAAATCGACCATTCGAAACTCACCAAGATTACTTAGTGTCTGAATCTTGTGTTAAAGACAATAGAGTAAATCGTTTCGAGCAAGTTGTATCTATTTATCTACTTAAAAATGGGGTTTTCAATCTGAAGTCTCAACTTCCAGATGTAGCTTTTGCTCAATCAATTTCTTTTATCCCACCCATCAAAGAGCAAAGTTCTATACAAGTACTTCAAAGTATTATTCTAATAATTTAAGCTAATCTCCTACCTGCTGAATTTTCATTAACAAGTAGCAAAATGCTACCTGGAAGCTATACACGCATGTTATCGAAAATTCAGCCTACCAATTCTTAACCAGATTTACGGTCTAATTCTTTGCGACATAATCTGAGAGTTTTAAAATAACTCCTAGCTAGGAGTACAGCTTATTTTTATATGATTAACAAAATTATTTCATTTTCAATCAAGAACAAGTTCATTGTTGGCTTGTTCATATTAACCTTAGTGGGAGTTGGTATTTATTCCATGCTCACCATTAATCTGGGTTCGGTTCCAGATATAACAAATAATCAGGTGCAGGTAATAACATCTTCTGATAATCTGGCAACCGAAGATATAGAGCAATTTGTTACTTACCCCGTTGAACTTGCAATGGGGAATCTTCCTGGAGTAACCGAAATTCGATCGGTATCTAGGTTTGGCTTGTCTGTAGTTACCATTGTTTTTGACGATGACCTGGGTACTTATCTGCCCCGGCAATTAGTTCAAGAAAAACTCAATGAAGTTAAAGAAGACATCCCCGAGAAATTCGGATCCCCAAATATGGGACCTATTACAACCGGATTAGGAGAGATATATCAATATACCATTGTTCCACAAGCAGGATTTGAGGATGAATATTCTCCAACAGAATTGAGAACTATACAGGACTGGATTGTTAAACGTCAAATGACCTTAGTTGATGGTGTGGTAGAAGTAAATTCATTTGGAGGAAGTATCAAACAATACGAAGTGGCGATTGATCCTGACAAATTGAATGCTATGGGAGTTACAATTTCTGAAGTGTATGATGCTCTTGCTATGAACAATGTAAATACCGGAGGTGCTTACATTGAAAAAAATAAAATGGCGAATTTCATCCGCGGTGAGGGGCTTATCCGTTCTTTAGAAGATATTGGCAGTATTGTAATAAAAAGCGAAGATGGAATTCCTGTTCTTATTAATGACGTAGCCGAAAATGTACAATTTGGTACACAAACGCGATACGGTGCTTTTACACAAGACGGTCACGAAGCAGTGGGTGGAATGGTGCTCATGCTTAAAGGAGCAAACCCTAATGATGTCATTCAAAATGTTAAAGAACGAATCAAAAGTGTACAAAATTCACTCCCTGAAGGGCTGAAAATTGAACCATTTCTAGATAGAAGTAATCTTATTGCACGAACAACAAGCACGGTTTCCAAAAACTTAATTGAAGGGGCGTTAATCGTAGTATTTGTTTTAGTGATTTTACTCGGGAGTTTGCGAGGAGGTTTAGTCACCGCATCACTCATTCCCCTGTCATTACTTTTTGCCTTTATTCTGATGAGAGCAACCGGAGTGTGGGCAAACCTGATGAGTCTTGGAGCCATTGATTTCGGAATTATTGTAGATGGAGCCGTCATTATTGTAGAAGGCACCGTCCATGAAATCGAAAAAAGGGTTAAAGCCAAAAAGAGTAATTTCTCCAGCGGCGAAATGGACGAGATTACCTATCAAGCCAGCAGTACCATGATGAATTCTGCATTTTTTGGTCAGCTAATTATACTCATTGTATTTGCCCCTATTCTTTTTCTTGAAGGTGTAGAAGGCAAAATGTTCCGTCCAATGGCCTTTACTTTTGGCTATGCAGTAATAGGTGCCATTATTCTTTGCCTTACCTACGTACCGATGATTTCTGCATTAGTAATGAAGCCTTCTGCCAACAAAAATGGATGGTTTGCACGATTTGAACAATCTCTTGAAAAAGTCAGTAATAAGCTTATTGGAGGGCTTCAACGTATTTATAACCCTCTTTTAGAAATAGCATTAAAGAGAAAGTTAATTGTGATAAGTACAGCTGTGATTCTGTTTTTAGGATCATTATTTACATTTTCTCGTATGGGTGGTGAATTTATTCCACAACTGGATGAGGGAGATATTGCCATGCAGGCATTAATTAGACCCGGTAGCGGACTAAGTGAATCCATCGATATTTCTACAAAAACTCAGGATATTCTATTAAACAATTTTCCTGAGATTAAAACTGTAGTGTCCCGAATTGGTGTAGCCGATATCCCAACTGATCCTATGCCCATGGATATTGCAGATATGGCGATCATTTTAGAAAAGGATAAAACTAAATGGACGACCGTATCCTCGAAAGATGAGCTAATTGCTAAAATTAAAGAGAAGCTGAACCAAGAACTTGTAGGCGTTAATTTGGTATTCAGCCAGCCGGTAGAACTTAGATTCAATGAACTAATTACAGGTGTTCGGGAGGATGTAGCTGTTAAACTATATGGTGATGATCTCGAAATTCTTGCACAGAAGGCTGAAGAAATATCCTCACTTATTCAAACTGTACCAGGTGTTGGTGATGTAAACCCCGAAAAAACGGCGGGTCTTCCACAAATGACAGTTAGATATAATCGACAGAAAATAGCTCAATATGGTCTTACTATTTCTAAGCTCAATGATTACATAAGTACGGCTTTTGCCGGCGGTGTAGCAGGAGTGGTATTTGAGGGAGAAAAACGGTTTGATTTAGTCGTTCGTTTTGATGAAGCCAATCGTCAAAGTATTGAAGATTTACGGTCATTATATATTGATCTGCCGAGCGGTTCACAAGTGCCTATCGAGGAAATTGCCGATATAAGCTATCAACCTGGCCCCATGCAGATTTCTCGTGATAACACGTTCCGACGAACATCTGTTGGTATAAATACACGGGGTCGTGATGTGGAGTCTGTGGTTACGGATATTCAGCAAAAACTGGATGCTGAACTGGATCTTCCCGTAGGATATTATATAACCTATGGAGGAGAATTTGAAAATCTACAACGTGCAAAAAGCAGATTATCAATTGTTGTGCCTATTGCACTCTTCCTCATATTTCTGCTGCTTTATTTTGCCCTGAATTCACTTTCACAGTCTGTAATGATTTATCTGGCCATTCCATTGGCCGCAATCGGTGGGATTTTCTTTCTGGCACTCAGAGATATGTCGTTTAGTATTTCAGCAGGAGTAGGATTCATTGTGCTTTTTGGAGTAGCTGTACTCAATGGGCTCGTACTCATAAGCCGATTCAATTCATTAAAAGAAGAAGGAGTAACTGATTTGAAAGAACGAATTTTAATTGGAACTAAAGAGCGACTGCGCCCAATTTTGCTGACGGCAATAGCCGCTATTATGGGCTTCACACCTATGGCATTCTCAGCTTCAGCCGGAGCAGAAGTGCAACGACCTTTAGCAACCGTTGTAATAGGTGGATTGATTAGTGCAACTTTGCTTACGCTAATTGTACTGCCTGTTTTATACGCCTATGTAGAGCGCAGAGCAGAGAAAAAAACTCGTAAAAAAGGACTAAAAGCTTCGCTATTGTTAGCTTTTCTAATAGGTACGGGAAATATGATTGCTCCATCCGTTGTAAGTGCACAATCTATAAAAACGGATAGCTTACAAAGCATTTCATTAGAACAAGCAGTCCAAAAAGCAATGGATAATTACCCCGCTATTAAAGCAGCACAGCTTGAAGTTGAAAGTCAACAGGCACTCAGGAAATCCGCTTGGGAAATTGGTGATACTGAGGTGTTCACAGGAAAAGAAGAAGTGGGCAACGGTTCAGACGGAGTTACCACAAAATTTGGTGTGGCGCAAAACCTGGATCTTTTTGGTATTGCTTCCCGGGTAAACCTCCAAAAGGAAAAGGCAAGCCTTGCTGAGATTAATGTTGAGTTAACGAACATAGAGATTGAACTAATGGTGAAGCAAAGCTGGTCAACAGTATATGCTGCTAAACAAAAGTACGAGCTGTTAGAACAACTAAATGCCCAGTTTAAGGACATCGCAAGAGCTGCTGAATTACGACTGGAAACGGAAGCCAGTTCTAAATTGGAATATCTTGCAACGCTCAATCAAGCCACTAAAATCAAAATTCAAACTGAGCAGGCCTTCAGAGATTATCTAAGTGCTGTTCAAAGTTTGAATAAATGGTTCAACGATGATCAAACATATACCACTGATTTGATTTCTTCTGAAAAGTTAGATACGCCCATTAATTTTGAAAATGTTTCATTTAATAATCATCCTTATTTGAATATGGCTGAGCAGAGAGTTGAAGTAGCGGGTGCCGTTGCAAGAAATAACCGGAGTGAGTTCTTGCCAAAGCTTAGAGCACAGTATGGTTTTCAGGAAATTGCCGGGCAATCAGGATTCTATAAGTATGAACTTGGCATTAGCTTTCCGCTATTGTTTTGGTCAAATCTGGGTAAAACTCAATCCGCAAAGATAAAAACAGATATTGCCCGACAGAATCTTGAGGAGGTGCAAAGAGAGTTGAACAGCCGGTACAACAGTATGCAGGAAAACTACCTGAAGTGGCTTAGTTCATGGCAATATTATAAAAACGAAGCATTACCACTGGCAGAAGAACAACGAAAAGGTGCATTAACCGCTTACAAAGAAGGAGCTATTGATTACGTAATGTTCCTGCAAAATATCCGCGATGCCATCACCATTGAAATTGATTCCTGGGATGCTTTTGGCGAATACCTGAACAGTCGCTACCAACTGGAATACTATCTGAATACTTCTAAATAACACATTTTAAAAACAATCCTATTATGAATAACCAACAAATAAATCTCACACTATTTATAGTGCTAATTTCACTTTTTACGGCGTGCAATACCTCTAAAGTTGAAGAACAAGAATCCATGAATACCGAGGCTGCTACACTGGTTCAGCCTGCAGAGGATGGCGAGGGAAATGCTGCTCACCTGTCTGAACTCAAGTTTAACAGCCTTGGAATACAAGTAGATACGTTACCAAAAAGAGCTCTTTCTGGCTTAATCAAAGCTAATGGACAACTGGAAGTTCCCCCTCAGCATGAAGCGACCGTGACCGCTATTTTGGGAGCAAATGTGACTGCTATAGAAGTTATTGAAGGTGATAAAGTATCAAAAAATCAAGTACTCGCTTATTTATCTCATCCTAATCTAACCAATATACAAACGCAGTATGTACGCACCTATGAACAGATGTTGTACTTAGAAAAAGAGTATGCTCGCCAAAAAAGGTTGTATGAAGGGGAAGTAGGTTCGGGTAAAAGCTTTCAGGAAACCGAAGCCAATTACAAAGCTACCGTTGCAGAAGTAAAAGGCTTTGAAGCACACCTTAAGCAATTAAATTTATCTGTAGATAAAATCAGAAGTGGGAGCATTTTTGAGCAAGTTCCTGTGGTAAGTCCTATTGAAGGATTTATCGAAGGAGTAGAAATACAGATCGGGCAGTTTGTTGATCCTCAAACCGAATTATTTATGATCGTGAATAACGAACATATACATGCCGATTTAATGGTGTTTGAAAAAGATGTGTATCAGGTTAAAAAAGGACAGAAAGTTTCTTTTACTGTGCAATCTATCCCTGATGGAAGATTAACAGGAAAAATATACTCTGTTGGAAAACAGTTTGAGCAAAATCCCAAAGCGGTACATGTTCATGCTGAAATTGATCAGAAAGTAGGGTTTTTAATCCCGGGAATGTATATCAACGGAAATATATATACTTCTGAAACAGAAGTATTAGCTCTTCCTGAAACAGCGATTGTAGAGGATGAAGGGTTAACGTATATGTTCTCTGCTGTAAAACATCAGGAAAATGGTGAAACTGAATGGGAATTTACACCCATTGAAATTAAAACGGGCTTAGAAACTGAAGGATGGGTAGAAGTAAAATTACTTGAACCTTTACCAAAAGGAACAAAGGTAGCTTGGAACAATGCCTATTCCTTAATTGCGGAAATGAAGAAAAGCCAAACTTCGCATGGCCATTAAACAATAAACTAAATGCATTGGCAGATGTAATAATTTGCCAATGCAACTATTAATGAGAAGCATTATGAAAGAAATAAAAGCATTTATAAAACCAAATAAAGTACAGTCTGTTGTAAAGCATTTACAAGAGGCCGGCATAGAAAGTGTTACCCTTTCTAAAGGAGAAGGAACAGGGGCTTACAAGCGTAAAGACGCCTCTCCATCATTAGATTTTAATTTTACGGACAGTCCTGTTGTAAAACTTGAACTCGTTTGCCATAATGAAGAGCTTGATAAGGTTATTGATTTAATCTGTGAAAAAGCTCGCAGCACTGATCCCGGAGATGGGATTATTTATGTAACGGATATAAAAGAAGCGTATCGGGTAAAAACAGGAGAGCACTTGCATCTGGTCTAATCAGATTCTAATCTTGAGATTTATAATACTTCAACTATGTTAAAAACTGAAGAAATAAAAAAAAGAATAAGTACACCTTTAGCTTTTATGGGTCTAATTTTAATAAGCATAACTATCTTACAAATATGTGGAAAAGAAAAAGATACCGCTTTAGTTAATTCGGGAACATATATTGGGATAGTTACTGATGCGGTTGAACCTGCACGAGAATTCTATGTTAAACTTACCAACGATTCTTTAGTTCGTCTTAATTTTAGCAGTGAAACTACACTTACAAAAAATGGAGAAACAGTTCCTTTTGGAGAGCTAAAAGAAGACAGTAAGGTTGAAGTGAAACTCGAGAGAATGGAAGAAAAAATGAATCCAATTTCTGTTAAAATTTTAGAAAAATAATATATGAGCCATTCTCACGATCATTCTCAAAACAGCGGTAATATAAAAATTGCTTTCTTCCTTAATGTTGGCTTCACCATATTGGAGTTTTTTGGTGGACTGTATGTAAACAGTGTAGCCATTATTTCGGATGCACTACATGATCTTGGTGACAGTCTCTCCCTTGGACTGTCATGGTATTTGGATCATAAGTCGAAACAAGGCTCAAACAGGTCATTCACATTTGGCTATACGAGGTTTTCTCTCTTGGGAGCTTTGGTGAATAGCTTAGTTCTGATCGGGGGTTCAATATTCGTCATTAAAGAAGCGGTTGGACGCATAATAAGCACTGAACATACAGATGCTAAAGGTATGCTTATTTTTGCGATCATTGGTGTTAGCGTAAATGGCTATGCAGCGTGGAAAGTAAGCAAAGGTAAAACACTCAATGAAAAAGTCATTTCATGGCATTTGCTAGAAGATGTACTTGGATGGGCAGCGGTCTTGATTGTTTCCGTTGTATTGATGTTTAAGGACATTCATTATTTAGATCCTGCTCTTTCTCTTTTTATTACCGCTTATGTACTATGGAATGTTCTCAAGCGGTTGAAAGAGACCTTATATTTGTTTTTACAAGGCAGTCCTGATGAGATTAGCGTTGAAGAACTGGAAGAGAAGTTCTTGGATAAAGACTTTATTGCTGAGACAAGACATCTGCACGTATGGTCACTGGACGGAGAACAACATGTATTGACAGTTCATCTGGTTTTAAAAAATGTTACCACCTATTCCGAAATTAAAGAAGCAAAAAAAGAGATTAGAAGTCTACTAAAACCCTACAAGTTTAGCCATAGTACCATAGAGGTTGAACTGGACGAAGAAACATCATCTCTAACATCAGAAGGTTAAAGAGTATGGCACAACCATATTTTCGTATAAAAATATGGTCTGCAGTCATTATGCCGATACATTAATATCTGAAATGAAAAAAGCCAAACCGAACATGACCTCTAAGTATTTGTTGGCAAGATTATTATTGAGTGGTAAATAAGACTAACTCACTGATATTCATTTCAACATTGCAGTATTATAATTTTTTCATGAATAAATAACATTTATTTTAGGATGTAATATGGGTAAATGTTAAAGACTCCGAGAATAAAAGCTTAGAACCACATAAAGGAATTATATAACTATAACGGTAGTTATTTTAGGTGTGGTTTAAGATATTTGAGGTAGATAGCTGTAAGGATCCTAGGTTTATATATGATGAAATTTTTTAGCAAGCCTGAAGTCAAAGGATTTCATGTAGGCTTAGTAATTATTATTCTAGGTTTCCTGATTTCATATTTTAGGTATCAAGGTCTACGCCAAATGGAAAAGAATGACCTAATAAAAGTATTGGCAACGGTTGAACAGAATATTAGCCGAACCATTCATGAGAGCCATAATGCAGCACTTACTTTAGCATTAACTGTAGGCGCCGATGGGAAAGTAAAAGATTTTGATTCTGTAGCAGAACGTATTTTTGAAAACAATGAAAGCATTGATCTTTTAGAACTACTACCAGATGGAGTAATCGAGTATGTATATCCATTACAAGGTAATGAAGCTGTAGTTGGATATGACGTTATAAACGACCCAAAAGTACAACTTGAACTAGAAAGGGCTTCAATAGAAGAGAGAATGTACTTTGCAGGACCATTTGAGTTAAAACAAGGTGGCTTAGCGGTAGCGGGAAGACTTCCTATATTTATTAATGGTGAGCTTTGGGGGTATTCAGCAGTTTTAATTTATTTAGAAACACTCATAAGCCAATCAGGGGTTAACACTTTCTACCATGATGAATATTATTTTCAGCTGGCTAAAACAAATCCAAATACAGGAGAAGAAGAGTATTTTCTTCCACTTAGAAATGATATAACACTAAATTCTTATGATACAGTAAGTTTTCCAGACGGAGATTGGAAGTTATACAGCGCTAAAATTGGAAAAAGTGAGGCCAAAATATCGTTTATATTAATTATGACTCTAACCCTTATTGTGGGCGTTATAAGTACCTATTTATCAACTTTGCTTTTCAGAAAACCCGACGAATTAAAAGTATTACTAGAAGAAAAGTCTCGTGAGTTGTTAAAAAGCCGTGAGATGTATAAAAACAAGTCAGGCTTATTACAATCTATTTTAGAGAGCCCAAAGGATATGGAGATATTCTCTTTAGATAGAAATTTTTGCTATTTAGCATTTACCACCTCTCATGAAAAATCAGTTAAAAAATTCTTCAATAGAGAAATAGCAGTCGGCGATTGTATTCTAGATGGATTATCTGATCAAGAGCTTACTGAAAAAGTTAAAGGTATCTATGCAAAGGTACTTAATGGCGAACATGTTGAGTTTACGTACAAAGAAGATGACGGTCCTTTTCAAGGACATTATTATGAGAACAAGTTGGCTCCAATTATCGATGATAATGATGAAATTATAGGGATTACCTCTTTTGTGATAGATATCACTGCTCGCGAGAAAGCAGAAAGGGAATCTAAAAAGCATGAGCAAAGGTTTAAAGCACTCATCGAAAACGGAAGTGATGGAGTAGCTATTCTAAACCTAGATGGAACAGCTTCATACATTGGGCCGTCTGTGCAAAGAATTCTAGGGTATACTGAAGAAGAAGTTATAGAGCTTGGACTAACAGGTTTAATTCAAGAAGACGATTTAGTTGAAGCTTTAAAAGTAATACAACAATCTATATTGCAACCTGGTGTAACTATTAAAGGTCATACATCTAGGATGAAGCATAAAGATGGTAGCTGGAGATGGATTGAAGCGGTAGTTACAAACTTACTTGATGACCCTGCTGTTCGTGGTATAGTGGATAATTTCAGAGATGTTACAGAGAAAGTAGAAGCCGAAAATGAATTAAAAAGAGTTTTAGAGCAGCTTAGAAATCATCTTGAAAATTCGCCATTAGGAGTTATTGAGTATACAAAAGATTTGTATATAACTAAGTGGTCAAAAAAGTGTGAGGATATTTTCGGATGGTCTGAAGAGGAAATGATAGGTAAACATGCCCTTGATTTTATTTATGAGGATAATAAGAAAGATGTAGCAGTAGTAGGTACAGAACTTTCAACGGGAGATGTAAACGGAAATATCTCATACAATAGTAACTATACCAAAAGTGGAAAAGTAGTAGACTGTATTTGGTATAATTCTATCATTAAAAATGAAGAAGGCGAAGTTATAAATGTAATGTCTTTGGTTGAAGACATTACATTCAAAAACCGAGCTGAAGAGCAATTAAGAGAAAGTGAATATCGATTTAGAACACTTGTGAACAATTCGCCCTACTGTATTCACGAAATTGACATGAATGGCGTGTTGATGTCTATAAATAAGGCAGGGCTTGGTATTGTAGGTTTATCGGATGTGAATGAAATAGTTGGGTTACCTTATTTGCAGAATATTGGTGAAAAAGACTTACCAAGAATTACAGATCTTCAAGAAAGAGCATTTAAGGGAGAAAACTCTGAGTTTGAGTATGATTCGATTTATGGAAAACGATTTTTATCTTCATTTGTACCAATTAAAGATAAGGAAGGCAATGTTCAGCGTTTAATGGGCATGACTCAAGATGTGACTGAAAGAAAGAAGAATGAGGAGACGATTGCTAAATCATTAAAGGAAAAGACAACTCTCTTGTCTGAAATCCACCATCGAGTTAAGAATAACTTAGCTATAGTTTCGGGGCTCCTACAACTTCAAAGTAACGAAACTAACGACGAAAGATTGACCTCCGCTTTCGATCAAAGTATCAATCGGATTATCTCTATTGCAATGGTTCACGAATTGATGTATAAATCTCAGGATTTATCGTCTATAAACATTCATTCATATTTAGAGCTATTACTTCCAGCTATCATGAGAACTCTTAAGGATGATAGAAAAGACATTGACGTCGATATTCAAATCGAAGATTATAAAATGAATATAAATGAGGCAATACCTTTAGGTCTTTTGTTCAATGAACTTTTTACGAATTCATTTAAATATGCTTTTGAAGAGGACAAAAAAGGGAAGATAACCGTTAGGCTAAGGGTTGAAGATAATTGCGTGATTGTATTATATGAGGATAATGGAAAGGGATTTGAAGAGGATAATGACTTTGAGGAGCCCAAAAATCTAGGACTTACTCTAATTCATACCCAAATGAGCCAACTAAGCGCTACACATAAAGCTGACACAGATTCAAAGTTTAAACTAGAGTTTAAATTTTCAGCAAAAGAGAAAGGTTCTCATTCAAATATCAAAAATTAAATAATAAAAGAGTTAATTGAGTTGCTAAAAGATGTATTGAGTTTTATTACGGAATAAATTACCATTCATAGTTAGTCTTTGATGGAAAGACTTTAAATCTATAGACTCAATATGTTTAAAACGTTAGGGCTTCTTTTTATATTTTCTGTGTTGATAGCTCAAGTTTCGGTAGCTCAAGAAAGTCAATCAACATCAAGATTCGCTAAATGGCTAGTAAACGATCCCATTTTAGCAGTAAAAGAATTTAGGGCAAACCAATTAGTAACTTTGGGTATTGCTGGCTTTGGGGTGGGCACACTTACTAATGTTGATGTTCCAAATAGTATGTATTTTCAAAGTACTTATAAAGACTCAGAATACTTGAATGTAGTTAATGAGTTTGGAACCTTTAAAATAGTAGCACCAGCTTCAGCAGCGTTATTCGGACTTTCTCTATTAAGTCCGAATCAGAAATTCCAAGATGCTGCGTTCACATCTTTCCAGGCAGTGCTTAATACTGCTGTTACTGTAAACGCGGCAAAGTTTATGTTTGCCCGTTCTCGTCCTTATCAAAAAGATGGAGCATTCGACTTCGACTATTTTGAACAAGGGGAAACTTCATTTCCCTCAGGGCATGCTTCCACAGCTTTTGCCCTGATAACTCCATGGGTAGCATATTATCCAAAGCCAATCACATATAGTTTATTCTTAATACCGATAAGTACTTCTGTAGCTCGAATTGCTAAAGGAAAGCATTGGCTTTCTGATGTAACAGCCGGCGCCCTTATTGGAACATACTGGGGTTACTATTTGTCAAAAAAACACATGAACTTAAATAAACCCAATTTCGAGATTACACCGATGTTCCAAGGCGGTGGTGGTGGGGTAAATATTAAAGTGAAGTTATAAATAGTTAGTCACTACTATTCAGTGAGTCAATCAGTTTAGGTGTTTGTTGATTCCTAATTCCTTCCTCAAAAAATAAGCTTCCCAAAATTCACATATCGTTCACAATTGGAATTTACATTAAGACAAAGTAGTCTTATAACTTAAATAAAAATGAACGAGCTATGAAAAAAATAAAGCTAACAGCGCTTCTTACGGTATTGATATTAGTTGTTGGATGTGGCGGTGGGGAGCCTCAATCAGCAAAAAAGAATGCTCCTAAAGTTGAAAAAGATGGATTAAGTGCCTTTCAACTTGAACACGGAATAGGCCCTATCACTGAAGTAATTACAATTTCTGGAACGGATACAGCTGCGATTGAAAAAGGGGAAAATATTTTTGTAATGAATTGCTCTGCTTGCCACAAAGTAGATGAGCGTTATATCGGGCCTGCCATGATGGATGTTATTGAACGTCGTTCGCCTACATATATGATGAATATGATGCTTAACCCAGATGAAATGGTGAAGAAGCATCCTGAGGGTAAAAAAATGCTGGCTGAATTTTTAGCTCCTATGCCTAATCAAAATCTATCGCAAGAAGATGCTCGCGCTGTAGTAGAATATCTGGTATCGCTTAAAAAATAGTATTGAACTAACTACGTCATCCCAAACAAACACATACAATTATGAAAACAAAAACATTAAGAATAGCAATAAACAGTTTTATTGTACTTTTTCTTGGGGTTTCACTGTTTGCGTGTAATTCAAATTCTGAATTAGCATCAAACAACGAGGCCGCGCAGAAAGTATATGTAGCACCTGGCGAATACGATGAATTCTACGGATTCCTGTCAGGCGGATATAATGGACAGCTTGGAGTATACGGTATACCATCTGGCCGACACATCTATACTATTCCTGTTTTTTCACAAGCACCAGTTAATGGTTACGGGTACAACGAAGAAACTAAAGCAATGCTTGAAACTTCATACGGTTTTGTGCCTTGGGGCGATGCTCACCATCCAGAACTTTCCCAAACAGATGGTGTTGCTGATGGCCGTTTTATTTTCATCAACGAAAATAATACACCACGAGTTGCTAAAATTGATTTGAAGCTCTTTCAGACAACAGAAATCATAGAGATTCCTAACTCTGGTGGCAACCATGCATCTCCATTTGTAACTCAGAACACTGAGTATATTTCTGCAGCCACACGTTTCAGTATTCCAATGAACGATGAAGACGTTGCTATCAATTCTTATGCAGAAAATTTTAAAGGAACACTTTCCTTTATAAAATTACAGGACAATGGATCTATGAAGTTAGATTTCCAGATTCTTGTACCTGGTTTTGATTACGATTTATCGCATTCAGGTAAAGGCCCTTCTCATGGTTGGTCATTCTTTACGAGCTATAATAGTGAACAAGCACATACCTTGTTAGAAATCAATGCATCCAAAAATGACAAAGATTTTATAGCTGCGGTAAACTGGAAAAAAGCTGCCGAATATGCAGCTGCAGGAAAGGGTAAAATCATCAAAGCAAAATACAATCATAATTATTTTGATGAAGAAACGCACATGGCAAAAAGTGAAGTACTTACCGAAGTTCGTGTGTTGGATCCAACAGAATTGGAAGGTATTATTTATTACTTGCCTACTCCAAAGTCACCACATGGTGTAGATGTTACTCCCGATGGAAAACTCATTGTTGCTGGTGGTAAACTTTCTACTGTAATACCTGTTCACTCTTTCGAGAAAATGATAAACGCGATTGAGAACAAAGAATTTGAAGGTGAAGTATCTGGTATTCCTGTTCTTAAATATGAATCCATTCTAGCAGGTGAAGTTGAAAACCCAGGTCTTGGGCCATTGCATACTGAGTTCGATGGAAAAGGAAATGCGTACACCACTGCATTCATCACTTCTGAAATCGTGAAATGGAGCCTAGAAACTTTTGAGGTGTTGGATAGAATTGACACCTATTATTCTCCTGGTCACCTTATGATTCCAGGGGGAGATACTCGTAATCCAGATGGCAAATATCTAGTAGCATTAAACAAAATTACCAAAGATCGCTACCTACCTACAGGTCCTGAAATGTTCCACTCGGCTCAGTTAATAGATATTTCTGGCGACAAAATGAAGCTCCTGCTTGATTTCCCTACAGAAGGCGAACCGCATTATGCGCAAGCTATTAAAGCCGATATTTTGATGAAAGACCAAGTAAGGTTCTTTAAGCTGGATGAAAACAAACACCCTTATGCTGCTAAGAATGAATCTGAAACTAAAGTCATTCGCGAAGGCAAAGAGGTTCATATTTATATGACATCCATTCGTAGCCACTTTACGCCAGACAATATTGAAGGCATAGAAGTGGGAGATAAGGTGTATTTCCACGTAACTAACTTGGAGCAAGATTGGGACGTTCCTCACGGATTTACAGTGAGAGGCGCTAACACTGCAGAGTTGCTAATTATGCCAGGTGAAACCAGAACGTTAGTATGGGAGCCTAAAAAAGCTGGTGTTTCTCCATTCTACTGTACCGATTTCTGTTCTGCTCTACACCAAGAAATGCAAGGTTATGTTCGAGTATCTGAACCAGGTTCTAAAACGCCAATAAAATACTCAACAGGCAAATAGATTGTTCATTCATTCTGGCGAGATTTGAACGTTTCGCCAGTTTCTTAATCACAAATAAATAACAGAACCATGAAAAAGCAGAATATGATTCTAATGGGAGTGGCTTCACTCATTTTAGGTTTGGTTTATATTTTTCCGATTTGGAGTATCAGCTTAAGTGCACCACAGTATCCAGAAGGTATTGGGCTTAATATTCGAATCAATACCATTGAAGGTAAAAAGCCTCAAGATCTGCAGAATATAAATGGTTTGAATCATTATATCGGAATGCAGAAAATTGAGCCAGAATCCATTCCTGAGCTTAAAATAATGCCGTTCTTATTTGCATTTTTGATTATGTATGGGCTGCTGATTGCGATGTTTGGCAATAGGAAGTGGGTGATGGCTTGGCTGGTATTCTTTGGAATACTTGCTGTGGTTGGGCTGATAGATTTCTATTTGTGGGAATATGATTATGGCCACAACTTACATCCTGACGCACCGATTAAAGTGCCAGGGATGAGCTACCAACCTCCACTTATTGGGACCAAACAACTTCTAAATATGCGAACTACATCAATGCCGCATATTGGCTTTATAGTTGCCATTATTTCGATTGGACTAAGTGGTTTAGTGTGGTGGCGAGAACGACCTGAGAAAACGATAGAAATCTAAAAGGATAAGTGATGTATTACATGAATCGAGTCATAAAATTCAGCATTGCAATAGTAGCCATCATGGTATTTGGTATTGCTTGTTCAAACGAGCCACAAGAAATTCATTATGGAAATGATGAATGTGCACATTGTAAAATGGCAATTATGGACTCTAAATTCGCTGCAGAGTTAATAAATGAAAAAGGAAAAGCGTATAAATTTGATTCTGTTGAATGTCTTTCTTCCTTTTTAAAAGTGAAAGGTACAAACGACGGAGAAACTCTGTGGGTAAGCGATTTCAGCTCTTCAACTTGGGTAAATACTAAAGAAGCCGTGTTTGTGAAAAGCGAGGTTATAAAATCGCCAATGGGAATGGGTTTGCTGGCTTTTAATTCACTAGAGAAAGCAAAAGCTCATTTGAGTACCTATAACGGTACGATAGTTAGCTGGGATGAACTTTCCTCATTTGAGATGAAAGGGCACTCTTCCACAATGCCCATGATGAAGCATTGAAAATTTTAGGAGATAAGATGGTCCAAAACATTCGCAAAATATCAGTTCATGTCGTGCTATTCCTTACTTGGATGGTTCTTGGTGGCACTACAAGTGCTCAACAATGGATCGTGTCTCCGAATGGAGATCTTACATCCATTAAGGAAACTATTAATAAAGCTAGTACCGGCGATACGCTGATTATCTCAGAAGGAGTTTATTTCGAGTCTGACATTGTCATCAATAAACCGCTAACAGTTTTAGGGGAAGGAAAGGCTGTTATTGACGGACAGAAAAATGGCTTTGTAATGATTGTTCGATCAGATGACGTGACTCTAAAAGGATTTGAAATTCATCACGCAGGAACAAGCTTTATTGAAGATTATGCAGGGTTGCTTGTCGAAAAGTCCAACAATGTTCGCCTTGAAAATCTTAAGCTAGTAGATAATTTTTTTGGAATTTATGTAGCTCAATCCTCAAATGTACTCATCAAAAATAATGAACTAACAGCTTCTGGTTTGAAGGAAACTTCTTCAGGAAATGGAGTTCACCTTTGGTATAGCAAAAATGTATACATCGAAAATAATTCGGTAATAGGGCATAGAGATGGCTTCTACTTTGAGTTTGTAGAAGAAGTGAAGGTGGTTAACAACCTAAGCCGCAACAATTTAAGGTATGGTCTGCATTTTATGTTCTCGAATAATTGTAGCTACACACATAATACAATCAGCAATAATGGTGCAGGTGTAGCAGTGATGTACACTTCCAAGGTTGAAATATCTCAAAATATATTTACTGATAATTGGGGCTCAGCTGCTTACGGGCTGTTACTTAAAGAAATTAATGAAAGTGAAATTATTGGAAACACATTCACAAGTAATTCGGTGGGATTATACATGGAATCATCAAACCGAAATAAGATTCTCAATAATGCATTTCAGCAGAACGGATGGGCTATTAAGCTGATGTCCAATTCGATGGATAATATCTTTTCTGACAATAATTTTTTCGAGAATACTTTTGAAGTTGCTACCAATTCTAAACAAAATTTCAATCTTTTTGAGGGGAACTACTGGAGCCATTACGAAGGCTATGATTTGGATAGAGATGGCTTTGGCGATGTTCCCCACAGGCCAGTACGTCTATTTTCGGTAATTGTACAGAAGCATCCACAATCGTTGATTCTACTGAGAAGTACACTTATTGATTTGCTCGATATGTCCGAGAAATTTCTCCCCATAATTACACCAGATAAATTAATTGACGCCAAACCAAGAATGAAGGAAACGTTATGATTCGTATTCAGAATTTGAATAAATCTTTTGGTGCCTTAGATGTATTGAAAGATGTGAACTTGGAAATTATGCCAGGCACAACAACAGGTGTAGTAGGGCCAAATGGTTCAGGAAAAACCACACTTATCAAATGCTTGCTTGGCCTAGTTCGTCCTGATTCTGGCTCAATGTTTATAGACGGAGTAGCTGTTTCGAAAAACGATGAGTATAGAAAAGAAATTGGCTATATGCCTCAAGTAGGCAGGTATCCCGAAAACATGAAAGTTTATGAGTTGATTCGTCTTATTGAAGATATTCGAGATAACAAAGAGAACAAGTCGAAAGAACTCATAGAATACTTTGGGTTAGAGACACACCTTGAAGCTAAACTTAGAAACCTTTCGGGTGGAACTCGCCAAAAAGTAAGTGCAGTACTTACGTTAATGTATAATCCCAAACTTTTGATTTTTGATGAACCTACAGCAGGTTTAGATCCTCAGGCTAGTATTCGATTCAAAAACCTGGTTAAAGATGAAAAAAACGCTGGGAAAACCATCCTTCTCACCACTCATATAACCAGTGAAATTGAAGAGCTGGCAGATAACATCATTTTTATTGTAGAAGGCAAAGTGCATTATCACGGACCGCTTAAAAACCTTTTGATTTCAAAAAATACGGAACGTCTAGAAGGTGCTGTAGCACAGCTAATGGAGGAGGCAGCCGCATGAAAACTCTAACAATTCTTAAATACCAGTGGAAGGATTTAATAAGAGCAAAATGGCTAATAGGCTATGCTTTGGTCTATTTCTTAATTGCAGATGCTCTTATCCGTTTTGGAGGAACAGGACCTAAAGCATTGCTAAGCATTTCAAATGTGATGCTTCTGTTTGTTCCACTAGTTAGTATGGTTTATGGAGCTTTACACTTATACCAATCAAGAGAATTTACAGAGCTACTACTTTCTCAGCCCATCAAACGGAGCAACCTTTTTTGGGGACTTTATGGCGGAATTGTTGGTCCACTTAGTACGGCGTATTTAATTGGCGTAGGAATTCCATTGCTCATTAACGGACAATTTCAAGATGTAGGAAGTTTAGAAGCATTTCTTATTCTAGGGTTGGGCGTTATTCTTACTATTCTTTTTACAGCTTTGGGATTTGCTCTAGGCTTAAAATTCTTCGAAGATCGTCTAAAAGGCTTGGGGTTTGCTCTTATCTCCTGGTTCTTTCTAGCCATTTTATTTGATGGATTGGTACTACTATTTGTTGTGATGTTAGGCGATTACCCCATCGAGAAACCAATGCTTTTTCTAGCCCTCTCTAATCCCATAGATTTAGCACGCATTATTATACTGCTCAAATTCGATGTTTCAGCGCTAATGGGTTATACAGGCTCAATTTTCAATCGATTTTTTGGAAGCTCATTTGGAATTATCGCAGCTACAAGCTTTTTGATTCTTTGGATTATAGCTCCGTTATGGCGTGGTGTTAAATTATTTTCCAGAAAAGATTTTTGATGTTATAAAGTCAAAGAAGCTACTTCATTTTTTCTTCATGATGAGTTACTACACTTTAGTTCAATTAATATTTTATTAGATTTATGTTTTTATCTCCACACTTATTTTCAATTCCCGTAATGGGAACAGGTCACTCTATTGATTCTCCCATAAGAGTAGCCCCATTTGGTATCAATTCTGTAATTTCAGTAGTAGATGATTTGTTAATTGAGCGCATCCGTAAATACTACTGTACGCTATATAATTTCGAATTTGTTAGTATTCCTAAAAAAGAGGAAGACGGACGAGCCAAACGTATAACGGCGTATCTAGAAGTAGTTAAGAAGATTGTAGAGTTAAAATTTGAGGAGGTAAAAGCCGAGCTATTCTTTCAGGCAAATAACAAAGCCAAATATTTCGAGATGTTGCCGGATGAGAGTCCGCTAAAAAAGGCCTATGTCCATTTGTTAGAAATGAGAGAAGGTAAAGATAGAGATTGGTTTGCTCGCGAATTAACAGAGCAAATGGTTCCTGGTTCTATTGATGTGAATATTATGGCGAAAGTAGATTTACTTTCAACAACAAAAGATGGAGAAGAGCAGTCTTCCATATTTAGTGATGCTTGCTCTGCTTTAAGAGGATATGCAAACAGTTCCCTTTCGTCCTCAATAATTCTTTCCGCAGGATTTAATCCACGTCTGTATAACTATATTCCTGAGTTCAAAGATTTTTATAGAGACAAAACTGGCGAGATAAAAAAGAAAATTATACTCAAAGTAAGTGACTTTAGATCAGCTCTTATACAAGGGAAATATCTGGCTAAAAAAGGGTTAGAAGTTTTTGAATATCGCATAGAGTCGGGCTTAAATTGTGGTGGACACGCATTTGCGTCAGATGGATATTTGTTGCCTAGTTTATTGAAAGAGTTCAAGGAGAAGAAGGAGCAGCTAGTTGAGTCAATTAAGCCAATAATTGAAAAGTACTACGAGTCGTTGGGGCAAGAATTTCAGCCAGAATGGTTTGCAGAGCCCCGTGTAACAGTTCAAGGCGGAATTGGCACTTTTGGTGAGTCTAAGCGCTTACAGCAAGAATATGGAATGAATGGAACAGGTTGGGGAACACCTTTCTTAATGGTTCCGGAAGCAACTACGGTAGATGACGAAACACGTAAAATTCTTGCCGAAGCACAAGAGGAAGATGTGTACTTAAGTAACGTATCTCCCTTGGGTGTTCCATTTAATAACGTGAGAAATACAGGTTCAGAACGTTGGCATAAAGAACGCATTGCAAAAGGAAAGCCTGGTTCACCTTGCCCCAAAGGTTTTTTGAAATCGAACACCGAATTTACAGAAGAGCCAATTTGTGTGGCTTCAACTGAATATCAGTTGCTAAAAATTGACGCCATTAAAAATGATGCCGTTTTAGAAGAAAAAGCCAAAACACAAATGATTGATAAAGTGCTTGAGAAAGCTTGTTTATGCGATCATCTAGGAAATGGCATTCTGATAGAGTTGGGAGTGGTTAAAGAAACACGAGGGCAACAAGCTATTTGTCCTGGCCCAAATATAGCGTGGTTTAATCGCGACTATTCCCTTAAAGAGATGGTAAATCATATTTATGGAAAAACGGAGGCATTAGTAAGCTCAAAAAGGCCTCACATGTTTGCCAAAGAGATGGTGATGTATGTTGACTATCTGGAAGGTATGATTTCAAAAAGCACGGATTTAAAGGCCGATTTAAGAAAGTTCAAATCCTATATATCTCACTTAGAAGAAGGGATGGTACTCTGTAACGAAATTGGTACTACTAAAGCTTATAAAGATGAGAATTTAGGGTCACTTTCTATAGTTGCGCTAGATCAATATACCCGTTTAGAGGCCATAAAAGAAAGTATTGGGCTGTAGCGTTTAACGTTGGGGCTTGAGAATGAATCCAATTATAGCCAAATGCAATTAGCTGCTTTAAATTAGGAATTTATAGACGTTAAATATACTTAGACTATAATAGTGTCTGTTAACTTATTTGTGGCTTATATTTATGAGGTTAGGAATAAACGGATAATTTAATGTTCTAATTGTACTTTCTCTTGCCGATGGTTTATAATAGAGAAAGACACGATTAGGGTATTTTATGAAACAAGACTCAATTCTTTTACATAACAACATTCTAAATACTTTACCAGTTGGTGTACTAGCACTGAATAGAACCGGCAAAGTAATATTTGTGAATTCTAAAGCTAATTCGATCCTCAAAATCGATGCTAAAGATTTACTAGGGGAGTACTATTCCTCTCTACCGTTTAGGTGCTATAATCAAGATGGTCAAGCTTCATCCGATTCAGAAATCCCATTTCTTAAAGTTTTAGAAGCTAAAAAACCCATTTCGGATGTTGTGGCTCTTGTTAGCTCAACCTCTACAATAAAAGTATGGGTAAAGATTAGCTTAACGCCCACTTTAGATAGCTCAGAGAACGTTTCATCTGTTATCGTTTCATTTGAAGAAACAGCTCAACCCAAAGACTCTACAAACAACGATCTTAATTCAGAACTCGATAATATTGTTCAGCTTATTCCGGATATTATTTTAAAAGTAAACCACTTAAATCAGTTTATCTATTGCCATTCTAATAATCCTGAAGATTTATTATTTCCAATAGACACATTTTTAGGAAAAAATATCGGTGAAGTATTTTCTGGTGAAATGCTAAGTCTGTTGGAAGACAATATTAAGGAAGTAAGAAATACTAAGGATATAGTTTTATTCGAATATGAATTAGAAGTACAAGCAGGTAGGAGCTTCTGGTTTGAAGCTCGCCTGATGCTAAGTAATGATAAAGAAGTAATGTTTATTATTAGAAATATTACTGAACAAAAACTTGTTGAATTACAGCTTAAGCTTGAAAAACAACTCTTAGAGACTACAATAAAGAGCTTACCTGGTATTTTCTATTTATATAACGAGAAAGGAGAGTTTTTAAAATGGAATGAGAATTTTGAAAAAGTAACGGGATATACTAGCGAAGAAATGCTTCTTTTACACCCATTAGATTTATTTGATGAAGATGAAAAAGAGTTGCTTACACAGAAAATAGGAAATGTTTTTGAGAGTGGAGAAGATAGTGTAGAAGCAAATTTCATGGCGAAAGATGGCAGTAAAACCCCCTTCTACTTTACTGGTACAGCACTTGAGTATAATGGAGAAATGTGTTTACTCGGAGTTGGAATTGACATAAGTGAACAAAAAAGAGCGGAAGAAGAACGCATTAAATCTGAGAGTCGATTTAAAGGCCTCGTTGAAAATTCAAGCTCAGGAATGGCAATATTTTCTTCAGAAGTTGAACTTAAATACATTTCTCCAGCGTTAAAAAGAATACTTGGCTATTCTGTTAAAGAATTCGCAGAAGTTAACGCCAATACGCCAATGTTACATCCCGATGATAATTCATTGTTATACAGTAGTTTTGAAAAAGTATTAATAGGTGATGGCCCTTCTACTTTTGTAGTTAGATTAAAAAATAAAGTAGGGAATTGGTGCTGGGTTGAGACAACGCTTACAAATATGCTTACCAACCCTGCAATAAATGGTGTTGTTTCAAACTTCAGAGATGTTACAGAGCAAGTACATGCAGAAGAGAAACTTCAAAAAGCTTTGCAGGAACTTCAAACACACCTTCTCAATACACCTCTTGGAGTTGTTGAGTATAATCAAGATTTAGTAATCACACGATGGTCAAAAAAATGTGAGGATATTTTTGGTTGGTCCTCAGATGAAGTTCTAGGAAAAAACATTTCTGGCTTTGATTTTATTTACGATGAAGACCTTAAAAAAGCCCAAAAAACATCAAAATCCCTACTAAGTTCTAAGGTAGACGGAAATATTTCTACCAATAGGAATTATACAAAAGATGGCAGGGTCATAGATTGTAACTGGTATAATTCTGTAATGAAAGATGATGAAGGGAAAGTAACGAGTATCATGTCTTTAGTTGAAGACATCACTGCCGCAAAAAAAGCCGAACAAGAAGTTGTTAGGAATGAAAAAAGGCTTTCGCATCTGATAAGTAATTTGCCTGGTATTGTTTACCGTTGTAGAAATGATGAAAGTTGGACTATGCATTATATAAGTGAAGCCTGTAATAATTTATTAGGCTTCACATCTGAAGATTTAGTAAATAATAAATTGATCAGCTTCAATAGTGTTATCCATGAGGATGATAGAGTAAGGGTTAGAAAGGAAGCTCAAAAAGCACTAAAGAAAAATCAACGTTATGAGTTAAATTATAGAATAGTTACTAAGAGTGGTGAGATACGCTGGGTGTGGGAAAAGGGTGGAGCAGTACAGAGTTTGTCTGAAGATGAACTTATTTTAGAAGGTTTTATCCAAGATATTACAAAAGAACATATTGCTCAGGTCGCACTAGAGAAGAGGGATAATGAAAAATCATTTCTGTTGTCTGAAATTCATCATAGAGTAAAAAATAATTTAGCCGTTGTTTCTGGTTTAATGCAGTTACAAGCGTTAGAAAGTAAAGAAAAGAATACTAGAGATGTACTACTAGATAGTGTGGGTAGAATTAAGTCTATTGCTGTTATTCATGAGCATCTATACACCTCAGAAGACTTTAGCAGTATTCGATTTGACGAGAACATCAAGAAATTGGTTCAGAATATCGAAGCTGTAATGAGGTCAGAAAAAAATATAGTAACAGCTTATAACTTGGAACCCGTAGAACTGGACATCAATCAGGCTGTTCCCTGCGCCCTAATAGTAAATGAGATTGTAACAAATATTTATAAACATGCTTTTGTACAAAAAGAGAATGGAAAAATTCAAATATCCAGTTCTGAAGAGAAAGGGTTTGTTACTTTAATTATACAAGATAACGGTGTGGGTTTAAATAAAGAGAAACTTGAAAATGAAGAAACTACTTCGTTAGGTATGAAATTGATTGAGGTGGTAACACTTCAGTTGAATGGGAAATTAACCATAGATGGAAGTAACGGAACAATCGTAAAAATAGAATTTGCTAAACAAGAAATTAACAATTAAGATTAGTTTTAATAAGCAAAAAAACCTCTTAGATTAGCTAGATGGAAAATAATTTAAATATCGAAATACTACTGGTTGAAGACAGCGACCAAGACGCTGAATTGGCAATTAGAGCTTTTAAGAAGAATAACATAGCCAACTCCATTGTTAGGCTTAGAGATGGCGAAGCTGCACTAGACTTTATTTTTGCCAGAAATCAATATTCAGATAGAGCTATTACCAACCAGCCTAAAGTAGTTCTATTAGATCTGAAAATGCCCAAAGTAAATGGGATTGAAGTTCTTCGAGAAATCAGAAATAATGAAAGCACAAAAAACTTACCCGTTGTTATGCTGACCTCTTCAAACGCGGAAAAGGATATTGTAGAAAGCTACAAACTTGGAGTTAACAGCTACATTGTAAAACCCGTAAACTTTGAAGGATTCTCGAATGCTATTCGGGATATCGGAATGTATTGGGTAGTATTAAACCGAAAGCCATAAAATTGAAAGCTGTGAAGTGACCTATTATTTTTTAATAAGAACTTGTGTTTGAGCTGCAAATAAATCGAACATAGGCAAGGTGGCCGCTCCTAATGCGGCAGCATCGGCTCCAGCTGTAGCCCCTTGAAATTTAGGGAAGTATTCTTTTTCAATAATCCGTTTCTCAAACATCATCGCGCTTAGTTCGGTGCATAAATGGTCTACTATATTCTTTGGTAAGCGTCCGCCAATAATAAACATTTCAGGGTCCATAATATATTCAATGGCTAGAAATGCGGGCACGAGCATTTCTTTAGCTTTGTCTAGCCATGACATAAAATGAGGTTCTTTAGCATCAAAAAGCTTTGCCAAATCTTCTGGTCTATAAACATCTATCCCAAACTGTTTTAACCAAGCATAAAGTCTACTTAAATTAAAATGTTCTCCAATATGTGGTGCATTAGAAGTGCATAAAGGGCTAGTTCCTGAAAAAGGAATATAACCTATTTCCCCCGCATTACGTTTATAGCCCTCGTATAAATCTCCATTTATTACTAAACCGCCGCCTAAGCCAGCGCCAAAAAAAGCATAGTAGAAATTCGAAATATTTTTACCGATTCCGTACCAACGTTCTCCAATGGTGGCAGCAGAAGCGTTATTTTCAAGGTAGATGGGAACGTCAATATGGTTCTTAAGCATCTTTACAACAGGAACATGCTCCCAATTAGGAAAAGTTTTGGGGTTTACGGTGCTTACGAGAGCATTGTCAGGACTTATTTCTAATGGGCCAGGAAAACCAATCCCGATTCCGCAAAACTGAGAACTTCCCAATTCTTTTGATTCTAAAAGCTGATTCACGGTAGAGGCCATTAGCTCTATTGCTTTGTCGGGGGCTGGGGAGTCTACTTCATAATAGATTTTAGTTTTCACATTTCCAGATAAATCTACCAGAATACCCGTTAAGTGATCACGGTTTAAATCTAATCCGATTGAGTATGCTCCAGCAGGATTTACTTCTAAAGTAACGGAGGGTGCCCCTCGACCGTTTTGTAGCTTATGACCTTCAATAACGATATTTCGTTCAAGTAATCTGCTTACAATGTTAGAAACGGTTTGTGCGGTAAGGTTTGTAAGCCGAGCTACTTCTGCTCTTGATATTGTACCGTGAAGTCGTATGGTTTCAAATACAATCCTGTAGTTAAAAGCTTTTGTATAGGTTAGATTCGTTCCAAAAAGCATAGATAAGGAAAACTAATTACGTGGTAAATCTTAATTTAGGCAATTAACTAAAATAATTTGAGTAAGTCATCTTTTATATATAAAAAAGTGGGTATCCACCTGCTAATTGTAATTATTTATTATAAAGTCAATTGAATGGACAAATTAATTTTGAATTAAGTTTTCATTTTCTTAATGTTGGATTAATAAATAAAATGAATTGATTAATTAATTCAGATCCTAAAAAGCGCTGGCCTTATATAGAGCCCAAAACCAATTTGTAAAACGCCTAAAAACTAGTTATGTACACAGGAAAGACCCAAAAAAAGGCATTTTTGCTCGCATTCTCATTTCTGCTATTCATTCAATCAGCTACAGTATTAGCCTCGCCTTCTTTTTTTGGGGGTATGGAAGCGCTTTTAAAAAATGAAAAGGTTACTGATCGACTTTTTAGCACGAAAGTAAAAGGTAAAATTTTAGAGGTGGGTACTAAAGAACCTTTGATTGGTGCAAGTGTTATGATAAAAGGCACCATTAAAGGAGATGCAACCAATGCCGATGGTGAGTTTACAATTAACAATGTTGATTCGGGTACTCAAACTTTAGTAGTGTCGTATATAGGCTATAACAGTAAAGAAATTCTGATTGAACTAACTGATGATGAAGACTTTTATTTAGAGGTTGAGCTAGAGTGGAAAGGTTTTGAAGGAGAGGAGGTTATAGTTTCTGCACAAGTTAAAGGACAAGTAGCAGCTATAAATCAACAACGTTCATCAAATACAATTTCTAATATTGTTTCTAAAGATAGAATATCAGAGTTGCCAGATGTGAATGCCGCGGAATCTATTGGGCGATTGCCAGGAGTGTCTTTACAACGTTCAGGAGGGGAAGCTAATAAAATTGTAATTCGAGGGCTATCACCTAAATACAATACGGTTACAATTAATGGGATGCGTGTTCCTTCTACAGATACGCAAAACCGAAGTGTTGATTTATCACTTATTTCTAGCAATATGCTAGATGGAATAGAAGTAACCAAAGCGTTAACACCTGATAAAGATGGGGATGCTTTTGGAGGAACGGTTGACCTTAAAATCCGAAATGCTTCAGAAGGACTTTCTGGAGATTTTCAAATGCAGGGTGGCTATACAGCTCTTCAGAATACCTACAATAACTATAAGTTTGTTGGTTCTTTAGGGAATAGGTTTTTTGATAACAAATTGGGTGTAATAGTCAATTTTAACACCGATCAGTATGATCGTAGTGGTGATTTTTTAAGTGCTAGTTTTGACCCTAGGCTTGTGGGTAGTGAAAATATAATTATTCCTCAAACCTTAACTTTAACGGAGCAGTCTCTTACAAGAAGTCGTTTGGGTGGAAGCGCTATTATAGATTATAAAATTCCTCAAGGTAAAATTGTATTAAACAGTATTTACAATAAACTAACTAACGATGGTTTTACAAGAGTGAATGAGCTCAACTATGAGCGACAGCTTCACAAGTACAGAATGACCGAGGGTTATAATGATACTTATATCACTGCAAATAGCATAAATGTAGAACAAGATTTTGACTGGATTCAATATGATGTAGGTGTTTCATATACGCAATCATCCAGTAAAAGCCCAGAAGATTACGAATCTGAGTTTATGGAAGAGAATGCAAATGTACAATCGACCAAAGAGGACACTTTAAGCCCAAAAGATTTATCGGGTTTGTTTTATAACAGTATTGATAATACAGGTCTCTTTGGATTAAGTAAAAAATGGAGAGAAACAAAAGAAGATGAAACTGGAGCTTTTGCCAATGTTAAATTTCCATTTCAGTTCAACAAGCAAGTTGTTGGGTATGTAAAATTTGGAGGAAAGTATAGAAGCTTAACCCGTTCCAATGACCAAACAGACTTATCTTCAGGATCAGGCCCATATTACGGTGGTGGTTCAGGTATTCGAAATATAATAGCAGCAGCTTATCCAGATAAAAATTTAGCTGGATTAGCTAAAATACCACTTTCAGCATTTCAAGGAAGTTACTCTAATAAGAACTTTCTAAGTGGTGATTATCCCCTTGGTTATACTATAGATCCAAAGTATATGAGGGAGCTTACCGAGCTAGCAATTGACGAAGGATTTATGAAGTATTTTCGTAATGGTTCTCTAGGGCAAGATTACGAAGGAGAGGAGGAGTTCCGCGCTTTATATGGAATGACTGAAATTAACTTTGGTGATTATGTGACATTTATGCCAGGTATTCGTTGGGAAGATGAAAAAACCGCTTATACTGCTAAGTATTCTACAGCAATAGACCCAGCATTAGGGGTTCCATTAGAAAGTGTAGCCTATCGTGATACCTCAACGTCACGATCGAATAGTTTTTTACTACCTATGGTCCACTTACAAATTAAACCAGTAAGTTGGGTGAACCTGCGTTTAGCGTATACACAAAGTATATCTAGACCTGATTTCCGTGAGTTCGCACCAATAACCTATTTTAGTTTTATTGGAAACTATGCTAATGCGCCAAATAAAGATTTAGAAACCTCAAAATCTATTAATTATGACGCGTCGTTATCAGTATATAGAAACAAGTTAGGCTTTTTTACGGCTTCTGTATTCTATAAAGAAATTGAAGATTTAATCTGGGGGATTACATTTTATGACGTTCCTGGGCAGCAAATATTACCAGAACTAGAAATTGCTGAAGCAGCTGGAAAACCGATTAAAATAAACACGGTTATTAACAATCCTAACAAAGCTACGTTAAAAGGATACGAGTTAGATTGGCAAACTAACTTCTGGTATTTACCAAGTGTATTTAAAGGTTTGGTACTTAATGTGAATTACACTCACATTAAGTCTGAAACAGAAATCCCTTCTTTCACAATAGAGGAAGTTCCAATTGTTCCAGCTCCTCGAAGACCACCATTTTCTACTTTTGCACTTAACGACACTACCTATACAAGAACTCTTAGAGATCAGCCAAGTGATATCTTAAATCTTACCGTAGGTTATGATGTGAAAGGTTTTTCAGCTCGTGTTTCTCTGTTCTACCAAGTAGGAACAACACTTAGTACGGGAGAGAGAGATGGTGCTTTCGATGATACATTCAAAGAAGATTACTACCGAATTGACGTATCGTTAAAGCAACAATTACCTAAGAACTTTCAAGTCTATGCCAATTTTAACAACCTAAATGGGGCAGGAGACGAAACTTACCAATCACCGACATACAAATATCCTACCAACCAACAGTTTTATGGTTTTACCATGGATCTTGGCGTTCGATATAAGTTTTAATCAAATAACCAACACACAAATCTCAATAAAAGGAGACAATTATGAAGCAATTCTACAAAATAGTGAGCTTATCGCTGTTTGCTTGTATGATACTTGTTTTGAAAAGTCCAACTGTTGTAGCACAGGATCAGGATACACTGCTCGTAGAGTGGTATGATGCTGAGAAACCGGGACCATTCAGTAACAACCTATACAATGTAATTCAAGCGGATACGAACGATCAAGGTGAACGTTACCCAAATCGTGTTTATCAATTACGTAAAGGCGGTTTTTACTACCTAAGTGAAACAATTCAGAATGATGGATGGCATCTGAATATTGTAGGTAATGGTCCAAAAGATGTACCTGAGGATGGAGATAATCCACCGATGTTACAAATTGGAACGCGTGAAGATGCAACAAGCCCAACCAAAATGTTTAGAATACGTGGCGATTGGACTATTAAAAATGTAATTGTAAACGGAAAAACTACATTAGGTTCATTGCCTTATGAAGTAATAGATGTTCGCTACGATGATGGTAGATTTGTTATTGATAATGTGATATTTGAGTATGCTCAATGGGGCATTATGGGTATTTACTCTAAAAATGCAGACATCTTCTATACCAATAACATTTCAAGAAATTTAGTTTCTGAAAATGAACCTTGGGGTGGCCGTGGCCTTTCTATTTGGAGCGATGTTGATACCGTTTGGGTAGAAAATAACTCTTTCCATAACATCGGCTTTACAACACTTCAAATTGAAGGTGGTTCAGCTAATTATGTTTGGTTTAACCAAAACACTATTGTGAACAATGGTCGTCAAGTTGTTCTATGGCGCTGGGTTAAAGAAGCTTACTTCACAAATAACGTAGTCCTTAACGGATTCTGGCAAGGTGAAGATAAAAGTCAAATGGATGAAGAACGTCTTAATGGAACTGATCAACAGTATTCAGGAATGTTCGATATTATGACGATTCCTTCAGAATATGGTTTAGATGCCCAACGTAGAATCGCTATTGCAAATAATGCCTTCTACATAGAGCAAGAGTATCTAGATTATTATACTGCTGATAACGATACGTTTGACATTAGAAAGCAACCTTTATTAAACACTCGTATGACGAATTTATTCGATGCTAACGAGAATATGGTTGTTAAAGACAACTATTTTGATACCGAAGACCCTGGATTCGCAACGTACGCGGATAATCACCAAGATCGAATTGATTTTATTACTGACATTCGTCAAGCTAATTCGCCAATTCATTTATACTACTGGGATCCAAATAGATTGGACGATAATACTTCTGTACAATGGCCTCTACCTGAGGACTTATCTTACACCAATTCAACGTTGAATTCTGCTGCCTTAGGTGGACATCCACTTGGCGATTTGAACTGGAATCCTTCAGCAAAAGCTACTTGGGAAGCTAATAAAAGCACACAAGAAAGCTTGGTAAAAGGCTTACTTGGTGGTGTAATTGAAGTTACTTACGCTGGTACTATTGAAGGCGAGAAAGCTACATTTTCTGGCGGAACAGTGATAGAAGCAGCTCCAGCAAGACAACAAGTTCGTGTTGAAGCAGCTGGTACTATTGAGTGGGCTGATGTTAATATTGCAACTGCAGGCGACTATGATGTTCAGGTTAGCAAGAGAACTTGGTATTCTGATACTAACCCTAACCGTGCAACAAGCTTATCTATTAATGATGGATCATCAATTGTAATCACTCTTGGAGAAGATCAAGATGGTACAACTTGGTCGACACCAATCGCTAGTGGCGTAACTTTTTTAGAAGGCTCGAACAAAGTAGCCTTGAAGAAAAATTGGGGCTACATGGAGTACCAATGGGTTAAAATCCTAGAAGCTGGTACTGAAAATGTAGTTGCTACATTATGGCCTGGTGAAGCGGAATTAATCGATGGTGGTTCATATCAATGTCCTGCTGGCGGAATTTGTGCTAGTAAAGATAACTTAGCTGATACTAAAGATGGCGGTTCTCTTACCATGAATTTTGATTCAGATGGTACAGGTAGCTATACACTTAAACTAAATTATATGCTTACTGATGGTGACAAAGATGTAACCGTTAGTTTGAATGGTTCTGAAGTTATTAACCAAACGCTTACTGCAACTGGTGATTCAGTTTATACTGAACTTAACTTAAACGGATTTGATTTTAGCTCAGGTAGTAACGAAATAGTTATTAATGCTGCTTCTGGTGGTGTTCAAGTTGATAAAGTAGATTTCTTCGTTATTGGTGATTTAACACCAGTATCAAACGAAGATGAAATCGACTTGGTAAATAGCTTTAGCTTAAGCCAAAACTATCCTAACCCGTTTAACCCTACAACTAACATCAACTTTAACTTACCTGTTTCGGCAAACGTGAGTTTAAAAGTGTACAACTTGTTAGGTCAAGAAGTACAGTCGTTGTTGAATGAAGCGAGATCAGCAGGATCTTACACCGTAAAATTCGATGCTAGAAACCTAGCCTCTGGTGTATACTTCTACCGTTTAGAAGCTGGTAGCTTTGTAACTCAACGCAAAATGACGTTGATTAAATAAATCATTTTTTCATAAATGTTTACCATTGGATGGTGGATGAAACCACCATCCTTTTTTTAAACTCACTCACATTAGACCTATGAAACTTAGCCTCATCGATATCCTTATTGTGTTAGCATATTTGCTAGTTACAATTGTGATTGGCTTAGCGCTTAAAAAGAAAGCACAAAAATCAAAAAGCTCTTATTTACTCGGAGGAAATGAAATTCCGTGGTATATGTTAGGGCTCTCAAACGCTTCGGGCATGTTCGATATTTCAGGAACTGTTTGGCTCGTTACCATTCTTTTTGTTTATGGTGTTAAAAGCATTTGGCTGCCTTGGCTATGGCCTGTTTTTAATCAGATATTCTTGATGATGTTCCTTTCTGTCTGGTTACGTCGATCTAACGTAACAACTGGTGCAGAGTGGATTAAAACACGGTTTGGAACCAAAAAAGGATCCGAACAATCTCACATTATTGTAGTTATTTTCGCCCTGATTATGGGGCTTGGTTACCTTACTTACGGCTTTATCGGCCTAGGAAAATTTGTTGAAATATTTATCCCCTGGGAGTTTTTAAGCCAATACATTCCTTTTAACATTCCATTAGAATACGTGCCTCATTTCTATGGAATTATATTCACTTGCTTTGCCATCTTTTATTCCTTGATGGGAGGGATGCTAAGTATTGTTTGGGCTGATGTAGTACAATATCTAATTATGGCCGTGTCTGGTATCGTAATTGGAGTTATAGCTATGAACGCTCTAGCCGCAAATACTTTGGTTATTCCAGATGGTTGGCTCAATCCATTTTTTGGTTGGGAACTAACACTAGATTGGACTGGAATAATTACTGAAGCCAATCAGAAAATTGCAGAAGATGGGTACACTCTTTTTGGTGCTCTTTTCATGATGATGATTTTTAAAGGAGTGTTAGTAAGTTTGGCTGGCCCGGCACCAAATTACGATATGCAGAAAATCCTTTCTACAAAGTCGGAAAGAGAAGCAGCGTTAATGAGTGGTTCAGTTTCTCTTATTCTTATGCCAATCCGCTATTTTATGATTGCAGGTTTCGCAGTGCTAGGCCTCATATTTTATGATCAATTAGATTTGATAGTACCTGGACGTGGTTTAGATTTTGAACAAATTCTGCCGTCAGCAATTAATCAGTTTGTGCCTGTAGGATTCCTTGGTTTGTTACTTGCAGGACTTCTAGCTGCGTTTATGTCCACTTTTGCAGGAACACTTAATGCTACTCAAGCTTATATCGTAAACGATATTTATCTCAAATACATCAACCCGAAAGCAGATAATCTCAAAATAAAGAGCATTAACTACGTGGCGGGTTTATTGATGGTTGCCATTAGTGTGGTATTCGGCTTTTTTGCAAAAGATGTTAACGATGTATTGCAATGGATTGTAGGTGGGCTTTACGGGAGTTATGTAGCTGCAAATATCCTTAAATGGTATTGGTGGCGATTTAATGGTAGTGGCTTTTTCTGGGGAATGGTAGGGGGCTTAATTCCAGCTCTGACCTTCCGGTTTATCTTTGATGGTATTTTGGATACATACACGTTCCCATTAATGCTTCTTATCTCTGTAATTGCCTGTTTGATTGGAACATACTCCGCACCACCAGTTGAAGAAGAAGTACTTAAAAAATTCTATAAAAATGTACGCCCTTGGGGTTTTTGGAAACCAATTCACAACCTAGTTGTGGCTGAGGATCCAACATTCGATAAAAACACATCCTTCAAAAAAGATATGTTCAATGTGGGGATTGGTATCATTTGGCAAACAGCTTTAGTGGCTTTCCCTATTTATTTAATACTGATGAAAGTAGTGCCATTGTCGATTACAGTTATTGTAATCCTAATTACTACCTACATCCTTAAAAAAACCTGGTACGACAAATTACCACAAGATAATTGAGCAACCCGTATTTCATTGTAAGAGTTATATAAAAATGTCAGAACTATTTAATCAAAGAAAAGAATCATTACTTGAGCAACACCAAACGCTCTTATCTCAGAAGAATACAGCAGAAACACTTGGTAATGGGATCTATACCAAATACCAGCATCCAGTTTTAACCGCAGATCATGCGCCGCTGAATTGGCGTTATGATTTCAATCCTCAAACAAATCCATTCTTGATGGAGCGCTTTGGCATAAACGCCACGTTCAACTCTGGGGCGATTAAGTTTGGCGAAAAGTATGTGTTAGCGGTTCGGGTAGAAGGTAACGACAGAAAGTCATTTTTTGCGATTGCCGAAAGTGATAACCCAACCGAAGGTTTTGTATTTAGAAATGCTCCTATTTTAATTCCCGAAACGGATATTCAGGATACCAACCTGTATGATATGCGTTTAACAAAGCATGAAGATGGTTGGATTTATGGTATTTTCTGTACGGAACGCAAAGATACACGAGTTCCTGCAAGCGATACTAGTAGCGCGATTGCCCAAGCTGGCATTGTACGAACCAAAGATTTAGAACATTGGGAACGTCTTCCTGATTTAAAAACGAATTCAGAACAACAGCGAAATGTAGTATTACATCCAGAGTTTGTTGATGGGAAATACGCACTTTATACTCGACCACAAGATGGATTTATAGATGCCGGCTCAGGTGGCGGTATTGGCTGGGCACTTGCCGATTCAATGGAAAATGCAGTAGTTGAAGATGAGTTGGTGATAGATCAACGGATTTATCATACCATTAAAGAAGTTAAAAATGGACAAGGACCGGCTCCGATAAAAACCGAGAAAGGCTGGCTACATTTAGCTCATGGCGTTAGAAACACCGCTGCTGGTTTACGTTATGTGCTCTACCTTTTTATGACAGATTTAAAAGAACCTTGGAAGCTCACTTACAGTCCTGGTGGCCATTTAATCGCGCCAAAAGGTGGCGAAAGAGTTGGGGACGTTTCTAATGTAGTTTTTAGTAATGGCTGGATTGAAGATGCTGACGGTTCTATCTACATCTATTACGCATCATCTGATACTCGTCTTCATGTAGCAAAAACTTCTGTAGCGCAGCTATTAGATTATGCTATGAATACCCCAGAAGATGGGTTGAGAGCTTATACAAGTGTTGAAAGCATTCTAAAGATAGTTGAAAGTAATAAGGGGTTAATTTAAAAGAGGTTGATGAAAGAAACTGAAATTCTCATAGAGCTAAAGACAGAGTTTAAAAACGAACTCACAGAGAATATCCTTTATTACTGGTTAAATAATACCATAGATGAAAAAAATGGTGGATATGTGGGAAGCATTAATTGCGATAACGTTCCCCAGTTCGACGATCCGAAAGGTGGTATTCTACATTCTAGAATATTATGGACTTTTTCGGCAGCGTATAAAGCTTTTGGAAATGAGGAGTATAAACTAGCCGCAGATAGAGCATATTTGTATCTAAAAGATCACTTTATCGATAAAGAAAACGGCGGAACTTATTGGATGGTAGATGCAAATGGTAAACCTTCTGAAGATCGTAAACACGTTTATGCCCAAGCTTTCTCAATTTATAGTTTAGCAGAATATTTTCTAGCTGTTAAAGATGAGGAAGCTCTTAACCATGCCATAGCTTTATATAACCTCATCGAAAAACACGCAGCAGATACTGAGAATGGAGGCTATTTTGAAGCCTTTAGCTGTGAATGGAAACTGATTGAAGATGTTAGGCTTAGTGACAAGGATGAAAACGAGCCTAAAAGCATGAACACACATCTTCATATTTTGGAAGGCTACACCAACCTTTATCGGGCTTGGCCAAATGCAAAATTAAAAGAACAACTAACCACGTTGGTTCAAATATTTATAGATAAAATTGTGAATGAGTCTCGCACATCTATGATAAATTTTATGGATTTAGATTGGACTCCAAAATCGGATATCATTTCATTTGGCCACGACATAGAAACAACTTGGCTTCTTTGTGAAGCTGTAAATGTTTTGGGTGATAAAAGCCTTCTTGATAAAGTGAACACGATAGCAATTTCTGTAGCAGAGTCTGTTATCAGTAATGGCATTGATAAGGATGGTGGGCTTATCAACGAAGCTAATCTGTCTGGAATTACTGATTCAGACAAAGATTGGTGGCCACAAGCGGAAGCTGTTATTGGGTTTCTAAATGCTTACGAGATTTCTGGAAGAAAAGAATTTTTGCAAGCCTCTTTTAATAGCTGGGATTTTATCAAAAATTACATGATTGATTATACCTACGGCGAGTGGTTTGAAAAAGTAAATCAAGAAGGCGAACCTTATAAAGAAATGGATAAGGTTCGGTCTTGGAAAGGGCCATATCACAATGGAAGAGCTGCATTAGAGGTAATGGAACGTGTTGATTGCCTTTTTTCTACCAAAAAAAAATTAAATAAAAAAGAAATAGCTTAACGTATAGATTTATGAAAAAAAGCCTTCTCTTTCTGTTAATCTGTATTAGCCTTTCTGCTAACTCATACAGCCAAGTTGATAATAGAATACACTATAACAACCAAGATTTGTGGGTTAATGGAGGGAATATTGCTTGGGTTAATTTTGGTAGAGATATTGGGCCAGGTAACACACCTCTTAATGATTTTGAAAGCATGTTTACCCAAGTTAGAGAGAATGGGGGAAACACCATGCGCTTTTGGACTCATATTGATGGGAGAAGTACTCCAAGTTGGGACGGAAATGAAGTAACAGGACCTGGCGATGGTACGATTGAAGATTTAAGAACAATCCTTGATATGGCTTGGGAGAATAACGTTAGTCTAGTTCTTTGTCTTTGGTCGTTCGATATGCTGAGAACTTCATCAGGCACAACCATAACAAATCGTGCTAAAGCTTTGTTAGAAGACTCTACATTAACCGAGACTTATATCCAAAATTCACTTATACCTATGGTGGAAGCATTGGGAGATCACCCTGCAATTCAAGCTTGGGAAATTTTTAATGAGCCAGAAGGAATGAGTAATGAGTTTGGATGGGGAGACATTCGCCATACAGCAATGGCAAATATTCAACGCTTTGTAAACCAAACTGCGGGTGCTATACACCGTACTAATCCAAATGCATTGGTTTCGAATGGAGCTTGGAGCTTTAGTGCTCTTGCTACTACCTCTAGAAGTAAATCCAAAAACTATTACTCCGACGCTGAACTTATTGCAGCTGGTGGGGATTCTTTGGGTACGTTAGATTTTTATATGGTTCACTATTATGAATCTTTTGGTACAGACTTATCTCCGTTTCACCATGATAAGTCGACATGGAATTTAGACAAACCATTAGTAATTGGAGAGTTTGGAGTTCCTTCGTCATCACTTTATGGTATACCAAAAGAGGATCTTTACGAGACGCTTTACAACAGAGGTTACGCTGGTGCATTGGTTTGGCAATGGGTTGATTGGGCTCAAGATAGAGGAACTTATGGACCAAGCTGGTTACGTGGTTTGGATCAAATGAGCTACATGCGAGATACTTATTTCGAAGATGTTAGTATCATTAATTATTCACCAATAGTTCGTGAATTTAGAGCCTCCATTCCAGAAGTTGAAGCCGGAGGACAAACGGAGCTTCACTGGGTAGTATTTAATGCAGAGACGGTAACGTTGAATGGAGTTTCAGTTGATGCTGAAGAAGGCTCACAAATAGAAACTCTTACCGAGACAACTACATTTACACTAATTGCAACAGGTGCTGAAGGTGCTAAAGACTCAAGTACTGTAACTATCAATGTAGTTCCTGCTGGGCTTATAAACAGAGCGTTAGGGAAACCTTCAAGAGCTTCAACGTTTGAAACCTGTTGTGGCGAAAATCGTGTTTCCGCACTCGCTTTTGATGGCGATACAACTACTAGATGGAGTAGCGCTTGGAGCGACGGTAGCGGACTAACAGATGAAGATCCAAACACCGATGAGAATCCTGAAGACGAGTGGATTGAAGTTGATTTGGAGAAAGCTCATAAAGTCGGTTCAGTACTTCTTAACTGGGAAGATGCCCATTCAACGGAATACAGCTTACAAACATCATTAGATGGACAAAGCTGGACAACGGTTTATTCTGATAATAATGCTGATGGTGGAATTGACTCTATCGCTTTTTCAGAACCTGAACGTGCCCGTTTTGTTCGGATGCATGGAACAGCTAAAACACCAACTTTTGGTCATTCTCTGTGGGAATTCGAAGTACGTGGTTCTGTTTCAGTAGAACAGCCACCTAGCATTGCAATCGTCTCCCCATCAAACTATAAAGCTGTACCAGTTGGTGGAGATGTAGAAGTAAAAGTAGAAGCAACCGACATCAACGGAACCATAGAATATGTATCATTTTTTGTTAATGGTGATTCTGTTGGGGTAGATGCTACCGCTCCTTATGCGTTCACTTTCGCTGATATTACTGAAGGTGAGCATATCATCTACGCAAAAGCAAAAGATGACGAAGGGTTTATTGTTCAGTCTTATCCAGTTACTGTAGAAGGGCGAACAGATATTGTTGTAGTTAGGCTGGAAGCAGAAGACGCAACTCTAACAGGTGCGACCTCAATAAAACTGGGCGAAAGTGGAGCTAGCCGTGGTATAGCTGTCAGTATGGAAGGAAGTGGACGGATTACCTGGGACAATTTAACATTCCCAGAGGCAGAAGAGTATGATATTACCATTCGATACTTTTTACCTTTCGACTATAAAGAGCAAGAGTTGATGGTTAACGGGAATATCGTTGATACTCTAAAATTCAATCTACCGGTAGAAGAGTGGCAAAGTCTAAAAACAACAATTTCGTCTGAAGGCCCACTTACCTCTATAGCAATTGATCATTACTGGGGTTACATGCGTTTCGATTATATCGAAATAACTGCTCAAGATATTCCAATAGCAAATGAAGAAGACAGCTTTTTGCCAAAAGATATAGTACTTCAGCAGAACTATCCAAATCCATTCAATCCGACAACAAATATAGTTTACACCTTGCCTCAAACTGCAAATGTACGTTTAAGTGTGTACAATCTTTTAGGGCAAGAAGTAGAGCAACTAGTGAACGGTCGCCAATCGGCAGGCTCGTACACAGCAACGTGGGATGCCTCAACAATGGCAAGTGGAGTGTACTTGTACAAACTAAGTGTTGGCGGTAAGGATATCTCCAAAAAAATGGTTCTTATCAAGTAAAAAAACAGGCTTAGACTCATGAAACAACAGGTTTTAAAATTAATGATCATAGTTGGTGTTGCACTTTCTATGGCATGTTCAAGTCCAGAAGAGAAAGAAAATACTGGGTTTGTCAAAGTTGATAAAACTCAATTCTTGATTGATGGAGAAGCCTATAATTACGTAGGTACAAATTTTTGGTATGGTGCTTATTTAGGAATGTCTGATGAGAAAGGCGATCGAGAACGGCTAAAAGCTGAACTTGATATCTTAGTAGAGCATGGAGTTACAAACCTTCGAATTTTAGGTGCATCTGAGGAGTCTGAGTTTGAAAATTCATTGAAGCCCACCATCCTTAAGCCAGATGGTAGCTATAACGAAGAGTTACTTGTTGGGCTAGATTATCTACTTGCCGAAATGGCAAAAAGAGATATGAAAGCAGTAATCTTTCTGAATAATTACTGGGAATGGTCTGGTGGTATGATGGTGTACAACTCTTGGTATGGTGATGGCCCAATAGTGGATCCAGCCGATGGTGATTGGGAAGCCTACATGTATCAGGTAGCACAATTCTACAAAAACGAAAAAGCCCAAGAAGCCTTCCGAAAGTATATCCATTTTCTTGTGAACCGAACAAATACGGTTACAAATACAATTTATGCTAACGATCCAGCTATAATGGCTTGGCAGTTGGCAAACGAACCGCGTCCTGGCCGTGGAGCGCGTAGTATTCCTGATATTCCTGTATATGTAGATTGGGTTGACAAAACTGCTGGCTATATAAAGTCATTAGATTCTAACCACCTTGTTTCTACAGGTAGCGAAGGTAAAACAGGTAGCTTAGATTCTATGGAAGTATTCGTAGAAACACATAAAAGTCCGAATATTGATTATCTAACTTTCCACATGTGGGCAAAGAATTGGGGATGGTTTAAAGCAGACGATATGGAAGGAACCTTCCCGAATACCATCAAAAATGCGACAGAGTATATTACCTCTCATCTAAGTGTAGCCGAAGAATTACAAAAGCCTATTGTGATGGAAGAGTTTGGTCTAGGTCGTGATTATGAAAGCACAGAGCCTAGCTCATCGGTAGAGTACCGAAATAAATATTACGCAATGGTTTTTGAAATGGTTGAAAATAACGAAGCTTTTGTAGGCTCAAATTTCTGGAGTTGGGGTGGCTTAGGAGCTAAACAACACGAAGATGCAAAATGGAGAGTTGGAGATCCTTTTACAGGCGATCCACCCCAAGAACCTCAAGGTCTTAACTCTGTATTTGCAAATGACTCTTCAACTTTAGCTATTATAAAAAAACACTCGGAAAAGTTAAATAAGCATTGAGATGTGTCATGCTATTGCACCTTCAAGTTCAGTTTCCAAAGCCTATAAACACATTCGTTTTGAGTGTGTTTATATTGCTCATGATGAGCTCGGTTTTTCTAATGGAGGCGCAAGCTCAAGAAATTTGGTATGAGCTCGAACAAGCTGAATTACAAAGTATCCTAGTAGGCAATGCTGCTCAAGGTTATTCAGGTACTGGATATTTAACCGATATAACTAGTGAAGACAGCAGAGCTACATTTACAGTTTCAATAGAAGAGGAATCGCTTTACGCACTTTATTTAGGTTATAGAACTCCAAATGGTCAAAAAGGATTTGAGCTGAAAGTAAACGACGAAACTTTCACTGGTACTTTACCCGAGAGCGATACATTTAAAAATCTTCCAATTGGTAAAGTGTTGCTAAAAGCTGGAGAAAATACGTTCGAAATTCATAAGGGTTGGGGCTGGTATGAACTTGATTACATTCGCCTGTCAAAAACAGAAGTCCCTGCTTTAGAATATCCTGAAGATGATTTAATCGATTCTTTAGCTTCACAAAAGACAGAAAACCTTTTTAATTACTTAAAGAGCATTTACGGCAAGAAAACACTTTCTGGTCAGCAAACACTAGAAGATGTAGACTACATCGAAAGAGTGACACGGCTTGAACCTGCCATCGCTAATATTGATTTGATTGATTATTCCCCATCTAGAATTGAACATGGTTCTAATACAAAATCTCTAGTCGAAAAAAGTATTTCATGGGCTCAAAAAGACGATGGAAATGGCATCATTGGCTCAAGTTGGCATTGGAATGCACCTACTGATTTAATAAACACGCCAGGCAAGGAGTGGTGGAGTGGTTTTTATACCTATGCTACCACATTCAACTTTGCAGAGGCATTAGCAGATACAAATTCTGCTAGATATAAACTCATGCTTAGGGATATTGACGCTATTGCAGTTCAGCTCCAGAAGTTTGAAGATGCTGATATTCCCGTTTTGTGGAGACCTTTACACGAAGCCTCTGGCGGATGGTTTTGGTGGGGAGCTCAAGATGGCGATTCTTATATAAAACTTTGGAGGCTGTTGGTTGTTCGGTTAAGAGATTATCATCAGTTACATAACTTAATTTGGGTGTACACCACGGGCGATAGCGATTGGTATCCTGGCGATGATTGGGTGGATATCATTGGTCATGATATCTACACGGAAAAAGGTGCGTCTATGAGTACACAATGGGAGCAGACATTTGAGCAGTTTAATGGGCATAAAATGATTGCTCTAACCGAATCGGGAACATTACCACTTCCCAAATTCAACGAAACTCATGGTACTTGGTGGCTCTGGTTCTCTCTTTGGAGTGGCGATTTTATTCGCACCATCCCAAACGAGGAGATATCTGATGTAGTTAGCCATTCACTTGTTTTAAATAGAGAAGATTTGCCAGATTGGTGGGTGGTTACTTCTTCAGAAATTGAAAGTATCGATTTACCCACTACTACGATAAGTAACTATCCAAATCCTTTTAATCCCGAAACGACCATTCTTTTAGAATTGCGCCATGCTTCAACCGTTAAAATGAAAGTTATGGACAGTATCGGTCGGCAAATTGGCACAACTCGCACCATGAACTTAGGCAGAGGTGAACATAAGCTTCCGTTCAATGGAGAAAACTTGTCGTCAGGCGTGTATATCGTTCAGCTTTTTGATGGTGAAAAATGGATTAATCATCGAATTTCACTCATAAAATAAGGCAAAGTGATAAGCTCAATTTGTATCGTAATATGAAAAAACAAACTACATATCTTAAGCTTATTCCCATCCTCATATGGGGATTTATTGCTTGTAGTAAAGTTCAGGAGAACCAAAAATTCCCGAATATTATTATCGTAATGACAGATGATCAGGGCTGGGGAGATATTAAAAGTCATGGAAATCCTCAGATTGATACTCCCATTATGGATAAATTGGCTGATGAAGGAGCTCGGTTCGATCGCTTTTTTGTGAGCCCCGTTTGCGCCCCAACCAGAGCTAGTTTACTTACAGGTAGAGATCACCTAAGAACGGGAACACAATGGGTTACTTATGGGCTTGAAAACATGAGGGCCGATGAAGAGACTTTTGCCGAAGTTTTTAAAAAAGCGGGTTACGAAACGGGGTTGTTCGGAAAATGGCATAACGGTTCTCATTATCCAATGGATCCAATTGGGCAAGGTTTCGATACTTTCTTTGGATTTAAAATGGGGCACTTTAATAACTATTTTGATAGCGAGCTAGAATACAATGGAAAGCCTGTAAAAACGGAAGGTTTTATAACTGATGTCCTAACCGATTCAGCGCTCGCTTTTATTGAGCGAAACAAAGAACAACCTTTTCTCGCATATGTTCCCTACAATGCGCCTCACAGTCCGTTTCAGGTTCCTGAAACATACTTTCAAAAGTATAAAGAAAGAGGTCTCAGCGATAAAAATGCCACGGTATATGGGATGGTCGAAAATGTAGACGAGAATCTAGGGCGAATTCTAGATAAGCTTGATGAATTAAATATTGCTGAAGAAACCATCGTAATCTTTCTCACAGACAACGGCCCAAATGGTGGCGATCGCTTTAACGGAAATATGAAGGGCTGGAAGGCCAAAGTAGATGAAGGTGGGGTAAGAGTTCCTTTTTTCATAAGATGGCCGGGAAAAATCAAATCAGGTACTTCCATCAAAGAACTAACTGCCCATATCGATGTGCTCCCCACATTGGTTGAATTGGCAGGTATTCAGTATGAAGAAATAAATCCCCTAGACGGGAAAAGCTTTGCACCACTACTTTTTGAGGAACAATCAGATTGGCCAAATAGGTATTTATTTACGCATCAATCTAGGTGGGATTCGCTTGAACAATATCCATCGTCTGTTAGAGATAAAAGCTATCGGCTAGTGAATTATAATGATGATTGGGAGCTCTACGATATGGAAAACGATTCCTCGCAGCTAACAAATATTGCTGAACAAAATACTGATATTGTGGCAGAAATGAGCCAAGCTTACGACGATTGGTTCATTGAAATCACTAAAGAGTTTAAAGGAAGAATGCCAATTCCAGTTGGTTATAATGCGTCTCCCTCAACAAGTCTACCAGCTACAGAAAGCTATTTTTCAGGAAATATAGCTTTCAAAGGGAAGTCTGGATGGTCAAACGATTGGCTTGCAAACTGGACTTCTACTTCAGATAAAATCTGGTGGGATTTAGACGTAATTGAAGAAGGAAATTATATAGTTGAAGCTCTGTACTCTTTGGAGGAAGAAAATGTAGGCACTGCGATTACAGCTTCAAGTGATGAAGATGAAATCAAATATACATTTAGTAGCTCATATATAGCCGTTCAAATTCCTAGCCCAGACAGAGTTGAAAGAGGAGAGGTTTATGAACAGAAGTGGGGACGGGTACCTCTCGGCTTACTTCAACTAGAGAAAGGAAATCAACAGCTAAAATTAAGAGCTAATCTCATTCCTGGAAATTCAAGTATCGACCTAAAAAGAATAATCTTAACAAAAATAAAATAGTCCAATCTATCATGGTTAAAACAACAATTTTATCACTGCTCATTATTATTGGTGTGGGGATGGCTTGCGCCCAGAAAAACGTTATTGAGGATAAGGACTTACCCATCGATAAAAATGCAACAGCCGAAACTAAAGCTCTCTACTCTAATCTTAAGAAATTAGCCAAAACCAATATCCTTTATGGGCATCAAGATGATTTGGCGTATGGTCATGATTGGTGGGCGGAGCCAGGGCGCTCAGATGTAAAGGAAGTTACAGGTTCCTATCCTGCAGTGTATGGCTGGGAGTTAGGAGATATTCGTCAAGGAGTTGAGGCTAGCCTAGATAGCGTAAACTTCGAAAGTATAAAGGGATGGATTAAAGAAGCGTACTCAAGAGGTGGAATAAATACCATAAGTTGGCACATGAATCACCCAGTTACTGATGGTAACACTTGGGATATGACACCAGCAGTGTATGATATTATTCCAGGTGGTAGCCAACATGAGAAATTTGTTTCTTGGCTAGATATTTTTGCTGATTTCATAACTGATTTAAAGGATGAAAATGGAGAGGCTATTCCAATTATTTTCAGACCATATCATGAACATACTGCAGATTGGTTTTGGTGGGGCGAAAAGCAAACAACAGTTGAAGAATACGTAACTCTTTGGAGATTTACTGTTGATTATCTGAAGGATGAAAAGCAACTCCACAATCTTTTGTATGCATATTCTCCTGATGGTGGCTCTAAAGATAGAAGTGATAAATACATGGAAAAATATCCTGGCGATGACTATGTGGATATTCTAGGTTATGATGAATATGGTAGCTTTATGGATGGTAAAAATGATGTGGAAGTTCTAAGTAATGCTTTGGCAAAGATTGTGACTGAAGCCGATGCTAGAAATAAAATTGCAGCACTTACCGAAACAGGACAAGAAAAAATACCATCAGAAAAATGGTTTACAGAATCGTTATTAAAAGCGATGACTTTAAACCCCAAAGCTTCTGAAATTTCTTACGTGCTAACTTGGCGAAACGCTAATCAGCAAAGAGAAAATAGAGAGCATTTTTATAGCTCATATCCAAGTCATAGCAGTGCTCCCGATATGAAAAAGTTTAAAGATGCTGAGATTATGTTTTTTGAAGATGATTTACCGAATATGTACACATTGAACAACTAAAGTCTATGTTATGAAATCTATTAGCTCTCTATTTTTAATCCCAGTTCTATTTTTTATTAGCTGTAGCTCTGGAGAAGAGAAATTTACTTCAACCTTGATAGATCAAAATGCTACTTCTGAAACAATAGCCCTTTATAATAATCTTAAAAATACATCTAAAGATTACGTGCTGTATGGTCATCAAGATGATCTAGCCTATGGGCATTCTTGGTGGGCTGAAGAAGGCCGTTCTGATGTTAAAGAGAGTACAGGTTCTTATCCCTCCGTTTATGGGTGGGATATTGGAGATCTTGAGAAAGACAGTGCTGAAGCAAACCTTGATGGTGTAAACTTTGAGCAAATGAAAGGCTGGATTAAAGACGGTTATAGCAGAGGTGGCGTTATAACTATTAGTTGGCATATGAATCATCCTGAAACAGGAAAAGGATCATGGGAAGATCTAAGTGAACCAACGAATATTTTGCCTGGTCAGACAAATCACGAGCTTTTTAGAGAATGGTTAGATTCTTTCGCAGCATTTGCTCAAGAGTTAAAAGGTGATAATGGCGAAGCAATTCCAATAATATTCAGACCTTTTCATGAGCATAATGGCGATTGGTTTTGGTGGGGTAAAGGAAATATTACAGAGGCAGAATATATTGAGTTGTGGCGATTTACTGTGGAATATTTGAGAGATGAAAAAGGAGTTCATAATTTAATTTGGGCTTTTTCACCAGATCGTAGCCGAATGGATATCAATAATTTTAAACAAGATTATTTTTACGGTTATCCAGGCGACGATTACGTAGATATTATCGGGTTAGATAATTATTGGGATTTAGGACATCCTGCCAATCAAACACCAAAAGCAGAGCAGAAAGAAGCCTTTATAAAAAGCTTAACTGAACTAGTTCAAGTCGCAGATTCGTTAAATAAAATTGCTGCGCTAACAGAATCAGGGTATGAAGGTATCCCTAACGAGAAATGGTGGACTGAAGTGCTGGGAGCTAGCATAAATGCGAATAATTATACCAAAAGAATTGCGTGGGTGCTTACTTGGCGAAATGCGAATCAAGAGAGATCTGGTAAAGGTGATCACTTTTATGCATCCCCACCTAATCACAAAAGTGCTCCTGATATGAAAGTATTTCGTAATCTAGAGCTATTTATGTTCGAAGATGAATTGCCAGATATGTACACATTTCCAAAGCAATGAGGATAATAATGTTGAATCAAAATAGATTATTTATAGTCGGCTTTTTTGTTTTTTCTTATTTGAAAGGTTTAGAAGGCAAGCATTCCATGTTAGGTTCCATTTTCTTCTCCAAATAAGGATTAAAAGTTTAGTTATCTGTCATTGGTTTGGTCTTCCTTCATTGGCTTTATTCTCTCTTTCCTATGGTTATAAAAGCGCTTCGTCCGTCATAGCCTACAGCCACGACAATATCTTGTTCTATATCTACATCATACAGGTTGCCTGTAATATTTTGATTATACAAAGTCCACTGCGCACCATTAAAATGAAATAGCTCTCCAAATCCTCCGGCGGTGACAATATCATTTAGCCCATTTGCGGCAATACTAAATAAATAAGGATGATCAATAGTTTCTTTTGACACGATCTTCCAAGGAGCTATTGCATCAATATTAGGCTTGATGGAAATTCTACTCCCAACCACATAGGTTACACCGGATGAATCAAACCAAATACCACTAATGCTAAACGGAATGGGAGCGGTAGGCAGGGGTTCGGTTACTAGTTTGTCCTTTATCCTCAGAATAGCCTTATCCGAACTTTCAGATTGTTTGGCAGCCACTGCGACCACGCCTTGCTCGGGATTCCCGTAGGTATCATAAAAATCCAATGCTGTATTCGTCTCTATCTTTTGCCAGTTCTCTCCATCGTAATGAGCAAATGAACCAAGAGCCCCTCCAAAATACATGCTCTCACTATTTTTACCCCATATGCTTTCTATTCCACCATCAGAATTATTCAAAATTCCCATGTCAAAAAGATGATATTGAGTCCAGTTAACCCCATTTCCATGAATAGGAACCCCAGACGAAAGCCAAATATCAGTAGATGAAAAAGCAAATATATCATTGAGCATCGGAGTAATTATTCTATCTCTAAATTGAACGGATACTCTTTCCAAAGTCCATTCATTCCCGTTCCAATGAACTGCGTTGTAACGGTCATCATCTGTCTGCCCGGTAGAATCATTCATATAAATTTCACCCACTGTCCAAATGTTGTTTTCATCAATAATAGAAACGCCATACAGCACGCTGGAAGAATGCTCGCCAAAGCTAAATGTTTGCCAGGTAAAATTACTGGAGGTGGTATCTAAGGTAGTTGCTTCAACTACTTTACTTGTTGCGCCAGTGCTTTGGTTGGTAGCTTTAAACCTATAAGAGGTGGAAGGCTGCAGATTTGTTGCGCTTACTAACGTATCAGAGCCACTCAACCTAAAAGTAGTGAGTTCATTGTTGTTTTGTTCGATTGTTATTTCATCGCCTTGTTTTGCGGAAAGTTCAAAAACAACTTCCACCGCAGACACCACCGTAGCTTTAAACGGAAAATCAGATTCATCGCTTCCAAATATGCCGCAAGAGAGGGTTAATTGAATTGTTACAAATATGTACAAACACTTTTTTGAATCGAAAGACATTAGTTCATTTTTTCAAAGCTCTTAATTACACAGTCTTAATTGTAACAGTATTTAATGGATGGGTTGTTACAGAATTTAAACGATTATTTTTATATACAAATAGATAATAAACTTGATTTATTAAATCAAATTTACTAATTAATGGGACGTATAAATTTTGATTGTTTCAATATGAGATTTCTCAATAATAAATTTATATATAAACTTATTATTACGTTATAGATAAGGAAGGTGAAAGCTAAAAACACTTTAGAATGTGATAACAATTACAAATAGTGGACATATGAATCATCCTGGAACTAGAATGGGATATTGAAAGATATTGGTGTTTAACTCCTATTATAAACTTTGCTGAAGGCTTAGAGGTAAACAGTTTTTAAGTTTTTGGATAAAGTGCCGAGCCTTTATAAAGAACAGCTGCAAACCTTAATTTAATGTAGGAATAAAATGAACAAGCCATTTTTTAATAAGTATTTATTCGTTTTATTTATTCCGTTTTTTTTATTATTTGGTTGTAATTCAGAAAAAACAGAGTCAACATTACAATCAGAATTAAGATTAATAGACAAGAACGCAACCACCCAAACCAAGGCGCTCTATCAAAACTTAAAAAACTTAGAAGGCAAGCATTCCATGTTTGGCCACCAAGCAACGTTGGCGTATGGCTACACTTGGAGAAACGAACCAAACCGTTCAGATGTCAAAGATGTGACGGGCTCTTTCCCCGCAGTTTATGGCTGGGATGTAGCTGATTTTTTATGGAATTGGAAAGACCCAGAACAAGGTGAAAAAGCTAGAGAATCAACTTTAAGATATGCTAAAGAAGGTTTAGAACGGGGAGGTGTGCTCACTTACGCTTGGCATATGGTTAACCCTGTCACCAATAAATCATTTTACGATACCACGCGTGCAGTGTACGCCATTATTCCAGGTGGCGAACAGCATGAAGCCTACAAAAAAACCTTAGATAAAGTTGCCGATTACTTTAAGGAACTCGCTCCAATGCCTGTTATTTTCAGACCATTTCATGAGCATAATGGCGATTGGTTTTGGTGGGGAAAAGGTCTTGCTACCGAAGAGGAATACATCAAACTATGGCAGTTTACGGTTGAATATCTAAGAGATCAGAAACAAGTTCACAATTTGATTTGGGCTTTTTCTCCCGATAGAAGTAGAACCAACATCGAGACCTTCAAGGAAGACTATATGTATGGATATCCTGGAGATGATTACGTGGATATTATCGGCTTAGATAATTATTGGGATGTGGGACATAAAGCGAACCTAACTTCGGATTCTCTAAAGAAAGTACATTTTGTTCAAAGCCTAACCATGACCGCTGAACTCGCTCAAGAAAAAGGGAAGGTAGCAGCGTTAACTGAAACGGGGCTTGAAGCTTTACCTGATAGTGTGTGGTGGACAGAAACGATGCTCAAAAGTTTAAAGGCTAATGAAGCAACAAGACGCATAACTTATGTTCAAGTATGGCGCAATGCTACCAAAAGTGAAGGGAATAAAGATCATTACTATGCACCATATTTAGGGCAGAAAAGTGCAGAAGATTTTGTGAAGTTCAAGCAGGATAGCTTTATTATATTTGAAGACGAACTACCAGATATGTACTCAATAAAGGAATGATACTATGGCTACTTCTAGATATGATAAAATCCCTTATGAAAGAGCGGGGATAAGCGGACTTTTTCTTTCACGTTTGTCACTTGGTTTATGGCATAACTTTGGAGGGAAAGCAGATCTTGATATTTCGAAAGAAATTCTACATGCAGCTTTTGATAACGGAATAACGCATTTCGATTTGGCTAATAATTACGGGCCACCTCCAGGTTCAGCTGAAGAAAATTTCGGTAAGATTTTGAAAAGTGATTTTCAATCCCACAGAGATGAACTAATTATATCAACAAAAGCGGGATATAAAATGTGGGATGGTCCATACAATGACGGTGGTTCTCGCAAATATTTAATTTCAAGTCTCGATCAAAGCCTGAAAAGAATGCAGTTAGAGTATGTAGATATTTTCTATCATCATCGCCCAGATTCAAACACACCAATCGAAGAGTCGATGTTGGCTTTAGATCAAATCGTTCGTTCAGGAAAAGCTTTATATGTCGGAGTTTCAAACTACTCTGGTGAGCAAACTAAACGTGCTGCAGAAATTCTGCGTGAGTTAAATACACCGTTCATTATCCATCAGCCTAAGTACAACATGTTTGTTCGTGGTGTGGAAAAAGATCTTTTCCCGGTGTTAGAACAAGAGGGCTTAGGCTGTATTCCATTTTCGCCACTAGCTCAAGGTCTTCTAACAAATAAGTACCTCGGTGGCATCCCAAAGAATTCTAGAATTGCTGACCCCGATGGCTTTTTAAAAGAGACTGATTTAGACGAAAGTGTACGTTCTAAAATACTAGCGTTAAATGAAGTAGCGGTTAGTCGTGGACAAAGTTTAGCCCAACTAGCTTTGGCGTGGGTATTACGTAAAGAAGTAGTTACTTCAGCGTTAATTGGTGTAAGTAGCGTTTCTCAACTTCTAGATAATATTTCAACTCTAGACAATGTGGAGCTTCATATGGATGAACAAATCAAAATTGAAAACATTCTAGACTCTAAAACCCACCATTAACTAACCGGTATTGTTAACCCAATGAACGTTTACAAAGCTGTATCTCTTTTGCTTCTTATCTGTTTGTTATCTACCTCAAATGGATGGACGCAGAATAAAGAAACAGTTCCTGTTTCAAGTAAGCCATTTAACAATTCCGAACAAACATTTCGCTTTGCAATTGTTTCGGACAGAACTGGAGGAATGAGAGGGGGTGTATTTAAAGAAGCAATTGGCAAACTAAATATACTCCAACCCGAGTTTGTGCTTTCTGTAGGTGACTTAATAGATGGCTACACCGAAGATCCTGAAGTGTGGAATGCACAATGGGATGAATTTGATGGGATGATTAATAACCTCGAAATGCCATTTTATTATGTAGCGGGTAACCACGATACAAGTAATGAGCTACTCACCAATGTTTGGCAAGCTCGCCACGGTAGAGATTACTATCACTTCAAATATAAAGACGTACTCTTTTTAGCTCTTAATACTGATGAGATTAAAAACGGAGGAATTAGCAAAGATCAAATTCAATACTTCCAAAAGGTACTAGCCGAGAATAACGATGTAAGCTGGACACTCATATTCATGCATCGCCCACTCTGGTCTTATGGTGATACTCAAGGTTATAGCGAAGTTGAAAAAGCTCTAGGTTCAAGAAATTACACGGTTTTTTCAGGTCACCATCATTTCTACCAATTTAAAATGCATAATGGAATGGAACACTTCACCCTTGCGACAACAGGTGGTGGAAGTGATATGAGAAATCCTGATGTGGGTGAATTTGATCATATAACTTGGGTTACCATGAAAGAGAAAGGTCCAGTAACTGCACACTTAGAACTTTCAGGGATTTATGAAAAAGACATTGTACCCGAAGAAGATTACGCTGACATCCAAAAACTTAGACAGGGTAACTGGTTAGAGATTAAACCTGTTATTACTGAAACAGAGTTAGTGTCGAAATTTCCACTCACCTTAACTTTGAAGAATACTTCTGATAGAGAATTTTTAATACAAGGAGTACTTGCAGATCAAGAAGACATGCAATTTCAGCCGAAATCAATAAGCGAACTTATTTCTCCGCAATCTGAAAAAGAAATCATGATTCAAGTTTCTAGTAAGAAAGAGCTGTTTTCGATTGCTGAACTCAATAATCAACCTCTTTCTATTACTCTGGATGCAGGCTTTGTTCGGAAAACAAGAAATGATATAGCACTACCAACTTCTAAAAAGATAAAGGTTGATTGGAAACACCGCTTTACTAAAGCAGAGAAACCTATAACCATTGACGGTGATTTTTCTGATTGGGAAAACACTGACTGGATAGATGTTGAGCTACCTCAATACTTTTATGAGGATTGGGACTGGAAGGGGAAAGACGATGGGGCGTTCAAGTTTGCTTTAACCAGCGACGATAAGAACATCTATGTCGGCGTTCAGTTCAAAGATCAGAAGACCATTGCTTCTCCAACCGATGTTAAGGTTTTACAGGATAAGTTCTATGTGCACTTAACTTCTGATGGTACAGATTCTAGTTTTATACAGCTAGAGATTGCCAAAGCTGGCATTCTAGTAAACAAGTCTGTATCGGGTATTAATTATGTGATAAAAGAACATCAAAACGGACAATCATTAGAATTGGCATTTCCAATTTCTCAACTGTTAGCCGACAACTCTGTTTTAGAAAAACTTCGAGTTAATATTGGGATTATGGATCATGATAGACCAGAGAATACGAAACCGTCGGTACTTTGGTGGCGCCCAGTTTGGCAGAGTGATTCAGATTACCCAAACAGCGGTATGTTCTATTTCAAAAAGTAGTAAGCAGTTGGTTGAATTTGTATTTACGAATTTATTCACGTTATTCTAGAAATGTGAATAAACTATTTCTATGACAAGATTAGCTATAATTTCTATTCTCTGTTTGCTAACACTATTGGTCGCAACCTCAATAAGCAGTGCACAAACATCTAACGAAGCCGCTATCAAGAACCAAATTCATACCTTGTTTGAAGGAATGAGAGCTGGTGATAGTTCAAAAGTGAGCAGTGTTTTTTATCCAAAGGCTATTATGCAGACTGTGGCAAAAGGAAAAGATGGGAAGGAGCAACTAATTCTTGGCTCCCTCCAAAATTTTTTAAAAGCTGTTGGAACTCCTCATGATATAGTATGGGATGAAAGAATCTCAACTATCGATGTGAAGATTGATGGAGCTTTAGCGCAGGCTTGGGTTCCGTACTCTTTTTATCGAGGAGATGATTTTTCACATTGCGGGGTAAATTCACTCCAACTAAAAAAAGGGGATGACGGATGGAAAATAATCTATATCGTTGACACTCGACGTCCAACAAACTGTATTGAAAAACTTTAAATACCATTTCTATGAAAAAAATTATCGCAACATTACTTTTTAGTGCCTTTATAAGCTCAGCGCTTTTTGCACAATACGAGGAAGAAGTAAAATCTGTAGACTCTATAATAAAGGCGCTTTACTCTACAATATCTGGCGAAAAAGGGGAACCTAGAAATTGGGATCTTTTCAGATATCTAGTAATACCAGAGGCACAGTTAATTCCTACGTCCAAAAATTCAGATGGCAAACTTGTGTATACCGTTATTACGCCAGAACAGTTTATTAAACAAGCTGACAAGAATTTTGTGGAAAATGGATTTTACGAATACGAAACCAATCGTGATACTCAAGATTATGGCCACGTTGTGCATGTGTTTAGTACTTACGCTTCAAAAAGAAGTAAACACGACGCGGAGCCGTTTAACGAAGGAATTAACAGCATTCAATTGTTTAATGATGGATCGCGCTGGTGGGTTGTCTCCATCTATTGGGCACACGAAACAGATTACAACCCCATTCCAAAAAAGTATAAAGCCAAATCGTAGCTTAGTAGTAGATATTAGATAATTCGTTGACGGTTTGAGACCAGAAAAAAATCTCGGTCATCCCGAATTTATTTCGGGATCTTGCGAAATGGCTTTAAACTCAGGCGTTAATTCAACTTCTTTTTGGACAACGAACAACGTTTCCAATCTTAGCTAGTACCTTTTTAACAATTCTATTCAACTTAATACCCACGGCTATTGTGAATCAGAAGTTGACTGATTTAGTAGTTGAATTGTAAGTAGAAAACGTTGAGTGTCATTGTTGATTGGAAAGGGATTTACAAACATCTGTATCCACACAAAGAAACTGAAACAGGTACAGCATAATCTCCCATTTTATTACGGTAACCTTAGATAATTTCTGTTAACGAAATAACTGACCACTACAATAGCTTACTCAACAATACTAAACCGCGTTTTAGTTTCGCTTCTAGAAAAAGCATCAAAATGCCACCATTCACTATCTAAAGTTAGGAAGCCGGCTTTTGTCATTACAGAACGTAATAGAAGTCGGTTTTCTCTTTGTTGGGAAGTTAGTAAACCTTGTGCAACTAGTTCTTCCTCATTGTCAGTGTGTGCAAGAGTTGAAAAATCATCGTAACCAGTGCCCATATCTAAGGGAGTTCCATCAGCTTTTGCTATCGTAAGATCTACAGCACAACCGTAATTATGAATGGAACCTGATACTGGGTTAGCTATATATTGAGAGCGCTCTTCTAGAGGCAAATCTGAGCTATCCCATAGAACTTGTTGTATTCTTCTTGGGCGAGCTACATCGTAAATTAATAACCGAAGTTCGGGCGCTTCTTCATTAAGCATATGTTGAGCATTCAAGAGCTTGCTAAGTGCCTCTGGCTGTAAATAACCAGTTCTTAGATTCCCGTATACATTTTTGCCCATAAAGTTATCAGTAGTAGCATACCTAAGCTCTACGATGATTTTTGTGCTATCAGTGTCAATTTTATGCAGACCTTGAGTGGTAAATTCTGAATCCCAGTCAATCGGTGTGTTTTCCATCTGCTTTTGATTTGTATTGCATGAGCTTAAAAAGCCAACGCTAACTAAAAGAGTTAAAGTGTAGAGTAAGTGTTTCATTTGTCACGAATTTCAAAGTCATAAATGAGTTTAGCAATATCGGCAGAAGCGTCTAGCACAGCAGGTCTATCGGGTGCATTTTTTGAGAGAAATACCAAGACGAATCGGCCACCACTAGGAGTATAAACAATTCCAGAATCGTGATGAACGCCTGTTATCCAGCCTGTTTTGTGTGCTACTACCGTTCCTATTGGAAGCTTTAAAGGAATCATGTCGTTGTATTGTTGTTCCTTCAATATTTCCAACATCTCTTTATTCGCCTGAGGACTTATAAGAGTATCTGTACCCAATTGTTCGTAAATGGTAAGTAAGTCTCTTGCAGTGGTAGTATTACTTAAGCCTTGTTCATATGCCTTTAAATCTTCAACACCACGTAATACTTCAATACTATCTGCACCAAGAGCTCTCATGGTGGCCGTTACTTTTTTGGCATCAACGAGATCAATGAGCAAGTTAGTGGCAAAATTACTACTCCGAGTAATCATCTCATAAGCCAAATGGGAGATACTTGTAGCTTTATTTACATTAGTAAAGAGATCCTTTTCACCTTCTTCGCTCAACTCCATGGTAAAGGTTGAGCCATCTACAATACTTTTAAATTCGTTTTTGATTAGAATAGAATCGTTGACTGAAAACAATCCTTCATTTGCTTGCTTATACACTTCTATTAAAACGGGTGTCTTCATCGTGCTAGCCGCATGAAAACGTTCATCTGGGTTTATCAAAAGCTCGGTTGTTGAGTTGGATAAACTTTTATACGCAATGGCGAAGTCTCCTTCAAGCGGTTCAAGGCGATTATTAATAGCCGTGTTTAATTCCTCGATAGTTTTAGGGCTAGATTGACATGCTATTAGAGATATAGTAAGTAGCAGAAGAAATAAAAAAAAGTGTCGCATTCTGTATAAATAGGCTAGTGGAAATCAAAAAAAAAGCTCCAACTAGAAAGCGGAGCTTTTAAAAAAATAAAAAAAGCGAAGTTATTAGTCTTCGTTTTTTTTGTTTTGAATTTCAAGACGAATGTCTTGAGCAAGTTTTTTGAGATCTTGAAGCCCTTTACGTGCACGAGTACCCGCAGCTTTGTTTCCCTTATCGTAAAATTTTTCCATTTCTTCAGAAACTTGGTTAACTAAGCCTTGTAGTTCTGTTACTCTACTCATTATACAACTCCGTTTATTTTTGTTAAATGTATCTTCCTAATTGGAATCTGCGTTGAAGCTATTCAATCAACGCTATCAAATCAAATTAAAAAGTGCTTTTTTTCACATTATTTGAATAAAAAAGCACTTTTTTGAAGTTTTACGACTGATTTTTACAAAAAAACGAGTTTTCTAATAATTTCCCAGAGATAAAACGACTCGATTTTGGCAAAATGATTTTAAAAAACGGTCAAAACTGAGCGATTACTTTGCATCCAAGGAGCTAGAACTAAAGCTAAAAGGGAGCAAGTCTGGAACTTGATGGCGAGATAGAGTTCCGTCTGCGTGGTACATATCTATAGGTTGTTGAGGTAGATGTTGAACCAGTACTTGCCGGCATGCACCACATGGACTACTCACTTCTCCCTTAAGAGTATGGACCGCCATTTTGGTAAATGAGTTAATCCCCATTGCCAGCGCTTTGCAAATAGCCACTCGTTCGCCACATAATCCTTTAGTCCAATCACTCACTTCGATATTTACTCCAGTGATAGCTTTATTATCTGCAAATAATAATGCCGAAACAGGAAAATCGGAATTTGGGGTAACAGCACTAGCAAGAAGCTGTTTTAGCATAGGGAGGGTTTCTTTTTCAGAGATTTCTAAAACTTTTGAAGAACATGTAATTACCGAGATATCATCCGTTACAATCAACTCTATGTCAAATTCTTTTAACCAAAAATCTAGCTGTTCAAGATTTCGATCTTTGGCAATTAGTTTAACAGGGGTGTCTCCCTCAGATAAACAATGACAAACGGCAGCTTGTGTTGCAGGGACTGTAATTGGGAATGAAACGTTTTCTACACGTACTCCAGCATAATAGAGTCCGCTTTTGCCTAATACAATACAGGCTCTCGGTTGTTTTGAGTAAGGAGTATAAGCTCGATTATAAAGGGCGTCCCATTTCATAGAATGTTATTTAATTGCTGAAAAAGCTGCATCTGCTACAGCGGCTCTAATTTGGCTAATTTTTTTACCAAATGTTCGTTTGGGATAAACTCTATTGGTAAGTAATATAACAGCCATATTTTTTTCTCGGTCAATCCACATACTAGTACCTGTAAAGCCAAGGTGACCAAAAGTATCGTTACTCGAAAGTTGGCCAGCTGTAGTAAAACCAGTTGGGCTTTTTCGATCAAAGCCAAAGCCTCTTCCACTGATATCTGATTGTTGACTCGTAAACTGTTGCACTATTTCTGGAGCAATATATTGTGTGCTGCCATAGCGTCCATCATTTAACAACATTGTGGCGAATTTTCCCATGTCTGAAGTTGTTGAAAATAAACCTGCATGCCCAGCAACGCCATCCATAAAATATGCGCGTTCATCATGTACATTCCCCTGAACAAGTCCGCGTTCAAAAATATCATCAAATTCTGTTGGGTGAACGCGATCTGAATACCAACGGCTTACTTTTTTTGGATTAAAATAGGTGGAACTCATTTCCATTGGGTAATAAAATTCACGCCTCATAAAAGCGTCAATTTGTTGCTTGGTGATGGTTTCCACAATTTCAGCCATCAAAATCATTCCTAAATCGCTGTACACATACTCAGTTCCAGTTTCATAAGTAAGAGGTTCGTTTTTTACAGCATTGATGATTTCAGGTCTAGTTTTAAGCGAATCTACATATACACGGAAGGGAGGAAGCCCCGATTGATGGAGTAAAAGATCTTTTATTAGAATATGTTCTTTTTCTGGTGTCTTATACTCAGGGATATATCGCCAAACTTCGTCATCCAAACTAAGTTTGCCGTCAGTTATTAATTTCATAGCCGCGGTAGTGGTAGACATCACCTTAGTTATAGAAGCTAAATCGAACACGTCTGTATTGCGAGTTTTTTTGAGTTTATCATAAGTCCAATATCCAACCGCTTTATTAAAAACCATCTTTCCGTCTTTAATAACGGCAGCTACTGCACCTGGGAAAACGGAATCTCGAATAGCTTCTTGTAGGATATCTTCAATCTTATATAACTCCGTAGAACTGAGTCCAACTTCCTCAGGATCGCCATATCCCATTATTTCCTGTTTGTAAGAAAGACCATCTCCAATCGTGTACATTCCAGGAATAGTGATTGTTAGTTTACCAGTAATATCTTGCGCACCAAATAGCGCATGAGCAACGGCATGAGTTTGGTCTTCGGTGTTGTACCAACCAATAGCGTGAACATCAGTCTCAGGAAGCTCGCTAAGTAGGTAGGGATTGCCAAAAGCAATAAGTACTGATGGCTTTTTACTCTTTAATAATTTCCGAAGAAAAGAATGTTGAGTCCTATTGAATTGAATAGATCTACTTGAGTTGAATCCTATAAATGCACCAATAATTACTAAATCGGCTGTCTGAGAGCTTTTAATAATTTTCTGAATATCAGCAGCACTAGTTCTTTTGTCATAGGCATAAAAAGAAACATGGGGGTGGAAATCTCTCAAAGATGAAGCAAAAGATGCCCCTGTTTCACCAGAAGAACTCTCAGAAACAGAAACCATCAAAATGCGCTTATAGTCGTTAGGGTTTATCGGAACTATTTCTTTTTTATCCTTAAGGATAGTAACCGATTCATGCGCTATTTTTGTTGCAACAGCTTGGTTTGATTTTTTATTAACGATGCTGTCCAAGGCGTTGATATCAGATTGGTTATCACGATTAAATAATCCAAATTCTTGCTTCCATAATAGAACTTTTCGAAAAGACTCATTAATACGTTCCTGAGTAATCTCACCTTTACTTACAGCTGCTTCAACTTCATTAATAGCAGTATAGGTATCGGGGCTCATCAGCATGATATCCGCTCCAGCTAGCAATGCTTTTACTACAGCCCTCCCTGGAGAGTACTTCGAAGTAATTCCCCTCATATCCATTCCATCAGTAATAACTAAACCATCAAAATGGAGTGAATCGGTTAGGATGTCGCTCAATATGGTTGGATCGAGTGTGCTAGGTAAGTCTGGATCTAGTCCAATGTTTGGGAAGGCAATATGAGCACTCATAATACTTGTTACACCACTTTCAATAGCGTAACGAAAGGGGACAAGTTCAACAGAGTCGAGGCGGGCATAATCGTGATCTAACACTGGAAGTCCTAAATGCGAATCTACTTTGGTATCGCCATGGCCAGGGAAATGCTTTGCTGTTGCAACTACACCTTCGCTTTGCACACCTTCAATAAAAGCGGCTCCATACTCACCAACTAAGGTTGGATCATCTGAGAAAGAACGAATATTAATAACTGGATTAGCAATATTGTTGTTAATATCTAAAACTGGGGCGAACACTTGGTGAACCCCTAGAGCCTTGGCTTCACGAGCGGTAACTTGCCCCATCAAAAAAGCATTCTGTTTATTACCAGTTGAAGCAACTCCCATTGCTGGAGTAAATCTCGTGCTACCATCAACACGCATGGCGGCGCCGTATTCCATATCCTGTGTAATCCAAAGTGGAATAGAGCTTAATTTCTGAAGTTTGTTTGTAAGAATGGCCTGCCCGTACACATCGCCACTCATAAAAATAATGCCACCAATATGTTGCTTTTCCACCATATCAACCAACTCCTTATATCGTCGGTCATCTTGATTGTAGAACTCGCCATAAGCAGATACAATAAAAAGTTGACCGATTTTATCACGTAGAGAAGTGTTTTGTACTAAAGAATCTATAAGTTGGTAATTAGTAGGGGATGCATTTTTGTACCAACTCGATGAAGTAGTCTCATCGATAGGATACTGAGTAATTCCCGTAAAAATTCCAATAATAATAATGGCTTGTAATGCCCTAAAGCCCATTCGCATAAATGCCTAAATTTGTAGATGATGATATTTCAACAATGCGCTTATAGATTATAAACTACAGCTAACACTCAATTAATATATTAAAAACTATAACAGTAAATAATAGAGCTTCGTGCCAAAAATTAGTTGGACATTCTTGAATGTGTTAGATAACTCGTTGACAGTTTTATTAAATCAAACAACGTCCGTCATCCTTGTAGATGTTAGATAATTCGATGACGGATATAGACCTGAAAACTTTCTCGGTCATCCCGAATTTATTTCGGGATCTTACGGAATGGCTATAAACTCAGGCGCTAATTCTGCTTCTTTTTAGACAATGAATACCTCACAACTCGTTCACAGTTGTATTAAATCAAACAACGTCCACAGTCATCCTGAAGATACCTCTGAAGGATCTTCAGGATTAGTTTTCTACTCCTCAACCTCGTGCAAGCGTCTCGCTTGTACGAATTATCTTGTTCTATTCGCCATTGCTCACAAGCTTCTTCGTCAGGCTTTTGCAGTGGGTAAAAGGTGTGAACCGTTCGACTTAAAAAAAGGACTCGATGCTTGACTTTAAGCACAGTCATCCTTCAGATACCTCTGAAGGATCTTCAGGATTAGTTTTCTACTCCTCAACCTCGTACAAGCGTCTCGCTTGTATGCTCGCTACCTTGTTCCAACCGCTTCCTACAACGAAGACGTTCGTAACGAGACCAAATTTTGAATTGTGGATGAAGAATTAAATTCCAAACTAAAAACTAACAGCCAACAGTAAAATATGCTGAGTTTAATTGGTACGCGCCTCAATTGGTAGAACGAAGCGCTAGTTATTACTGTTATAAATTGATGAATCGCAAGGTTTCATAATCAGTACTTAAAAGCGTATATTTATTATGTTAAATCCTATAATCTCAATTAGAAAAGAATTTTATGGCAACTGGTTTTTTCAATGTCCCACCAGCGCTTAATGAACCTATTTTAAGTTACGCGCCAGGTTCCCCCGAAAGAAGAGAATTACAAGAGGCTCTTAAAAAAGCTCGAGCAAAAGAAGTTGATGTGCCTATGTATATAGGAAGCGAGTTGGTTACCACTAGTAACAAAAAGCCGATGTCACCTCCGCACGATCACCAACATATTTTGGGCTATTTTTCTGAAGGAGATGCTTCACATGTAACGCAAGCAATTGACGCTGCGATGGCAGCCAAAGCCGCTTGGGCAAACATGGGTTGGGAACATAGAGCTAGCATTTTCTTGAAAGCAGCTGAATTATTAGCAGGTCCTTACCGAGCTAAAATCAATGCTGCTACCATGTTGGGACAATCAAAAAATGCTATGCAGGCTGAGATTGATGCCGCTTGTGAGTTTATAGACTTTCTACGATTTAACGTAGAGTATATGACACAAATTTACGCTCAACAGCCAGAATCGTCTGAAGGGATTTGGAATAGATTAGAGCAACGTCCATTGGAAGGATTTGTATTTGCACTTACACCATTCAATTTCACGGCTATTGCGGGCAATTTACCTACATCAGCGGCTATGATGGGAAATACCATTGTTTGGAAGCCAGCGTATACTCAAATTTATTCAGCAAATGTGTTGATGGAAGTATTCCGTGAAGCAGGCGTTCCTGATGGCGTTATTAACTTAATTTATGTGGATGGCCCGACAACTGGGGATATCGTTTTTTCACATAAAGATTTTGGTGGTATTCACTTTACAGGAAGTACAGGCGTTTTTCAACACATATGGAAAACTATCGGTGAGAACATCTACAAATATCGCTCTTATCCAAGAATTGTGGGCGAGACAGGTGGAAAAGATTTCATCATGGTTCACAAGTCTTCGCATGCTAAACAAGTGGCAACAGCCATTTCTAGAGGTGCTTTTGAGTTTCAAGGACAGAAATGTTCGGCGGCATCAAGAGCGTATATTCCTTCTAACTTGTGGGAAGAGGTGAAAAACTATTTGGTAGATGATCTCAAGAGCTTCAAAATGGGTGGTACTGAAGATTTTACTAATTTCATTAATGCAGTGATTGATGAGAAGTCGTTCGACAAAATTGCTAAATATATTGATGCTGCCAAAGCAAGCAAAGATGTAGAAGTAATTGCTGGCGGTAACTACGATAAATCGAAAGGATATTTTATCGAGCCTACTGTTCTTCTTGCGAAAGACCCTAAGTACACAACGATGTGTGAAGAGATCTTTGGCCCAGTAATTACTATTTATGTGTATGATGAAAACGAATTTGAAGCTACACTCGATTTAGTAGATGAAACTTCTCCTTATGCACTTACAGGTTCAATCTTTAGCCAAGATAGATACGCTATTGAAGTAGCTACTAAACGTTTAGAGCAGTCTGCTGGTAATTTCTACATCAACGACAAGCCAACCGGCGCCGTAGTAGGGCAACAGCCTTTTGGCGGAGCTAGAGGTTCTGGAACAAACGATAAAGCAGGTTCTATGATTAATTTACTACGTTGGGTTTCTCCAAGGACTATTAAAGAAACCTTTGTCACCCCAATCGATTACAGATATCCATTTTTGGGAGAAGACTAGTAACAGATTCTAAATCCAATTATAAAAAAAGCCTCATGTGAGGCTTTTTTCATGCTTTATAAATCTTTTAATATCCATAAACGGCCAGCCTAAATTAGGAATTAATCTTACAGATTAGACTAGCTTTAAGCCAGAGAGTTTCTCTCGATATTACTGGAAAATAGTTAGTTCAAACTTAGTCTGGACGATATTTAGGTATTTGAAGGAATCCGGTACTTATGGACTCAAAATTTGTACACATAAGTTCGATTTCAACGTATTTCCAGTTATATAAATTTGCCATTTCAGACTTATTTACGGTGTGTGAGAATACTGTTTCTTCACCATGTAAAATGGTAACAGTTGACTCCATTGAGTCGTCAATTAGAGAAGACTCGTAGCTTACTGAGTTCTTATGCTCATTTCCGTATAAAGTAACCCTTATTTTTTGAGAAGATGGAAAGTTAAGCTTAACCGGTTCTTCACTCCAATTTTTAACCAATAGATTAAAAGTATAAGTAGGTCTGGTACTACTATCATTATTCTTTGAAGAAACATGCGCAAAAACAGGAATAGATGGATCGACAATATCAACATTTCCTCCTCCTTGACGGAGACCTCCAGAGAACATATCTAGGTTTATGGAATAACGTCCGATATCAAGAGGTATATCTCCATCCTTGGTTTCCATAATTTGATTCCACTCTTTCTCTATTATTTTAGTTTCGCCAGGAGCAAATAGAATTTCAGAAGGTTCCCCTATATCACTAACTTTATAATCTGGGTATCGATAATAGAAGTTTGGAACATTTTCCCTATATATTGTAAAATAAGTTTGTTCTTTTCCTCGAAAATAAAGGCCTCGTTCTTTTGTAGTTGGATTGTGGATTTTATATATCATTTTAATCGATTCACCCTGAGCGTAGGTGTCAGATTCAATTGAGAATTCACTCGTCAATCCCTTCCATGGAATTTGAGTCTCATAAACATTTCCATAGATAGTATCCAAAATATCTATAAATCTTCTCGCGACTATGGTACTGCTATCCACTCTATTATAGAGTAAACATCCAAAATTTCTAAATTTATTAGACTCATCCTTATACTTCCATTCAATTTCTACTAAAGCATCATCTGAACAAGTAGAAACTGCCGAGTCTGGAATTGAGTCGCTATTTTCTACGAAATCTTCAAAATCCTTAGCTAGCTTTTCGTATGCATCTTGGGTGAGTTGTTGTCTCAATTCAGGATATGTATCAGGCAATATGACACCCCCTGTATTATCTATAACCATTTTTTTTATTAATCCACCTCCGAAACCCCCACTTATTGTAAATGTAAGTGAAAGACCATTCATTGGTATAGGATCATTCTCATCAAGTTCTGAGCCACTTGAGTTCGTAGTATCACAGGAGTTGAAGAGTAATACTGCAATTAAAAGAAAAGCTATCGTTTTTAAGGAATAGATATATTTCATAGTATTGTATATAAAGAATGGATAACGGACTTGCAACAAAACCCTAATACAAAAATATGCATACGATTGCTTCTAAAATGTTTTAAGTCTTAAGCAAAAGCGATTGTAGAAGTTAGATAATTCGTTGACAGTTTTAATAGCGTAAACAACGCCCTCCGTCATCCTGATCCCGAGGCTTCGGGAGAAGGATCTTCAAAGTCATTAAAAAGCAATGGTTTTGTTTGTAGGCGATAGCGAATGGTACCTTCATATTATTTCCGTGCTTGCTAATCCATTCATCTCATTGATGGGTGTACTTTTGTGCCGACAAAAGTACCAAAAGCTCTCGACAAGAATAATTGGCGCGAACTTCATTGCAGCGACTCAATCATTCCAATGGTCTTCGCTCATCTTTTACCATATTCAAACTCGAGCCTGTGTGGAATGATTGCTCCTGTCGGAGACGTCGATTCCATTGCGTTCTTTCTTCGCCAATAATTCTAAACGTCGATGTTGTTTGGTGGGCGTATTGACACTCTGGGGCTTATAAACCTCTAGGTGCTTTGTGAGAAATCTATAAGTTATTTCTGTCAGCGAATTATCTAACATCTACAATCCAGAAGATACCTCTGAAGGATCTTCAAAGTCATTAAAAAGCAATGGTTTTGTTTGCAGTGATATCTGAGTTCAGGCTAGAAGTATCAACTGTTATTGGGCAGTACCTCTATAAACAATCAAAGATGATTCTATTCCTTCGGCATTAACTTCATGCTTTTCATTTTTGTGTTATTGAAAAAAGCACTGTCTTGATAAAAAGTACGATACTGTCCGTTTAACCAGAGTTCGGTTTGGTCGCCGAAGTGATCGGAGAGAGGACTCGCAGATTGCCCTGTTGGGATAACAGATTGCGTACTACTTAAATCCGAAAGGTCTACAATCCTACGAATGGAAGCACCCAGCACCATGCTATAAGGTCTCTCCCAACTGTATTGGCCGTTATTAACCGACATCCCATGCCCAACAACGGGAAATGGGCCTGTACTTAGTAAGTTATTTACAATGAGTTTCAAACTTTTAGAAGCATTAGAATCTTGCGCTGCCTGGGCAAAAAGTGGTGGCTCAAAAGTGATAGTATGAAGTTGCTCCCAGCGCCATTCGGGTGGTTCTTGGCCTAATGAGTCACTTAAAAATAACAGCGCATCTTGCATGCTTTTTAGAACGATGTCGGCTTTAGTTTCAACTTCAGGAGTATCCACATTATCGAAAAAAGCACTGCTATCTTGAAGTAGCTCTGTGATTGTGCGGATTGGGATGTTCTCGTGATGAATAAAGTTTTGGTAGACCTCATCACCAAATTCATCATGCAAAGTGTTTTCAGTAAGTTTCAGTATAAAAACGTCAAAAATAGAAGCTGCAGTAGCATTTTTTTCATACTTAAAATCCCAATTTGCTAAGTATGAAACCGCATCATCAAAGTTGTAAATTTGTTGAGAGGCAATCACATCGAGCACAATAGGAACCACTTTTTCAGCAAACTTGGAATACGAATCGTTTTGAAGTTCTGCAAAAAGTTCTGGCGTCAATTTCTCATGTTGAGTTAGAAATTCACTAATTCTCTCAATCCTTGATGGCGGCTCCCAAAACGAGGCGATATAATATTTATAGTTATCCGTGGTGAGTTTATTATTCGCGTTAGCAATCCAACCTTTATCTGGATTTATCACATGCGGCATTTCCTCATTCGGAATATAACCTTGCCAATCTTGAGATGGATCCCAACCTTTCCGTACTAAAATTTTATTGCCAGAACGAATAGGAAAATGTCCTGTCGAAAACATAGCTATGTTTCCTTCAATATCAGCATACATGAAATTCTGCCCAGGTACGCCAAAGTTGGGAAGTGCGTCTTTAAAATCTTGGAAATTTTCTGCCCAATTTATCTGATATAAAGCTCTAAATTCGTTGGTGACATCCTGCCCAGTCCAACGCATGGTAATTACTTGTTCACCAGCTAGTTTTACATTAGGATAAATATCTGAGATTACCGGCCCATGCTTAGTGTAGCGGATTTCTAACACCTCATCGTCTTTGTCTTTAACCTTTATGATTTCTCTACTCTTCATAAATGGTTGGTAAGCAACACTGCCCATTTGGAGCGAATCTGTCACATATCGACCTCTATCTTCAGGATCAACTTTTTCTAAGAAGAAGTCAGTGTCGTCGGCCATAATATTAGTGAACGACCAAGCCATTTCATCATTTTGGCCCAAAACAATACCAGGAACTCCAGCAAGTGTTGCGCCTGAAACATTATTCCCACTTAGGTTTAAATGCACTTCGTACCATTTCCCAGGCATATCTAAGCCAAGGTGAGGATCACCAGCTAAGAGTGGATACCCAGTGGTGGTTTTGGAAGCATCAACGACCCAAGCATTACTTCCCACATGAGTTCCTTCACTTTGCATTAACTTTCTACGGCTCAACTCTTGTTCCAACATTGGAAACATTGCAGCTGTTAATTTTATAGACTCATTATCGTCTAAAGTAGTGGGGGAATCCTCTGGAACTCTAAGTGCTAATTCTTCAAACTTATCGGCAGGAAGATTAGCTTTGAGATAACTGTATGTAAGTTCTGTCCACCAGCTTAAGTTCAAATCCCAAGCCATTAAACGAACAATAGCGAGCGAGCGAGTAGGGTTCCAGCGTATAGGTTCAATACCAGTAAGAGCAAACTCGATTGGTAGTTTATTGGAATTTTCATCAATAAAAGAGTTTACACCATCCGAATAGGACTGCAAAATATCACGTTCTTCATTGTTCAACGCTTCCTTTTCTAAACGCTGAGCTATTTTCCAAAAACCAAGTGTACGCTGGTATTTATCAAGTTCAATCAAATCTTCTCCAAAAAATTCAGCAAAACGACCTTCTGCTGCAATTTGAGAGAGCGTCATTTGCCAAAGGCGGTCTTGAGCATGTACATACCCTAACGCAAAATAGAGATCAGATTGATTGTTGGAGTAAATATGAGGCACACCAAATTCATCCCAATGTATATCTACGGGCTGTTGTAGTTGTGCTAGCGTAATATTAGACTCGTAATTAGGCAGGGGTTTGTAGAACGTCCAGTAAAAAGCGAGACCTACAAAACCGATAAAAAGAATTAGAAAAAAGAGAAGTAACTTGGAAAATGTTTTCATGTATTAAGAACCTTAATGGTGGCTAAAGCTAAAGGAATAAAGTAGAAACTGAAAGACAAATTGATGGCTTATTGGGCTTGACAAGTTTTTGCAGTTTGTGGAATGAATTACGAGTATTTTTAAACTAAAAATAACAATCTTAGAAATCATCTGATAGTGTTATTTAGCATTGAAAAGCGCTTCCAAAACTTATTACCTTAGCGTAGAATTTTAACTTTTATAAATACTGTGTAATGTCTATTAAAAAAGTAGCGGTTATTGGCGGAGGAACTATGGGGAACGGTATTGCCCATGTTTTTGCCATGAATGATTTTAAAGTAAACCTTATTGAAACAAAGCAAGAGTTTGGTGATCGCGCTCTGGCAACTATAGCAAAGAACTTGGATCGGATGGTTGCCAAAGAGAAGATTGATGAGGCAAAGAAGACGTCTACGCTATCAAACATTACACTGCATTTAGATATCGCTTCTGGAGTAAAAGACGCAGACTTGGTAATAGAAGCTGTTCCAGAAAATATCGAAATAAAGAAAGCCGTTTGGACCGCTGTGGATGCAAATGCTCCTGCACACGCTATTTTAGGCTCTAACACATCTTCAATTTCTATAACTAAGTTGGCGTCGCTCACTAAGCGCCCAGAGAGCTTTATTGGAATGCACTTTTTCAATCCGGTGCCATTAATGAAGTTGGTTGAAATTGTACGTGGTTTAGAAACTAGCGACAATGCTTACCAAATTGTTGAAGAGACATCCAAACGACTAAACAAAGTTCCAGTTCCAGTGAATGACTTCCCTGGCTTTGTGAGCAACAGAGTGCTAATGCCGATGATTAACGAAGCAATTTTCTGCGTATCGGAAGGCGTTGCAACTCCTGAAAATGTAGATGAAGTGATGATGTTAGGAATGGCGCATCCAATGGGACCACTTCGTTTAGCTGACTTTATTGGATTGGATGTGTGTCTAGATATTTTAAACGTACTATACGAAGGTTTTAAAGATCCTAAATATCGCCCATCTCCATTACTTGTAAAAATGGTTGATGCCGGTAAGCTAGGCAACAAAACGGGCGAAGGGTTTTACTCTTATAAGTAAGTTCGTACCAATATTTCTTATCGATATTTTTTGTTCCGCCTTTAACCCTAGATTCGGGCGGAACAAAAGATAACTTAAAAACGACCTCCGTATGGTTGACTATTTTATGGTGAGAAACAGAGTAGGGGGAGATCCCTAAATCCCAATTAACAACTATCCAATACTTTTATTCAACTCCCCAAATCTCCTGCTGAAAGCGGTTAATAATTTCTATATACTTGAGCTCAGCTTCTTACATGGTTTTAGAAATTAAAATTAAAAGAATAGCCTCCACTTTTTCGAGTTTCAACAGCATTTAATCACACTATGGAAAACATTTTCATCCTTATTACATTAGTTATTGGCGCTGTCGCGGGTTTTTTTATTGCGCACTTTAAATCCAAATCGGAGCTTTCTAGATTGGAAGAAAGGAATACAAATTTAGATGCTCAACTCAGCGAATTAGAAACTAAGTCTCAACAGCTATCGAAAGAGAGTGAAGCAAAATTAGAAGCGGCACAAAGGGAGAAAGAGCTAGAACTAAAAGAAGAGCGAGTGAAATCAGCCGATTTAGATAGAAATCTCGCTGGATTAAAAGCTGAATATTCTTCACTCCAACAAAAGCTGGCTGAGCAAAAAGATGAGCTCGCCGGAATGCAAGAACAGCTAAAAATTCAATTCGAGAATTTGGCGAATAAGATTCTAGATGAGAAATCTGCAAAGTTCACCAAACAAAACAGAGAAAGTTTAGATCAGCTCTTGAATCCACTTGGTTTGAAATTGGAAGAGTTTAAGAAGAAAGTGGAGGAGACATACAACGAAGAGAATCGCCAACGTGCTACGTTAAAAGAGCAAATCCGGCAGATGGGTGAACTGAACCAAAAGATGAGTGAAGACGCCAAGAATTTAACGCGAGCGCTTAAAGGAGATAGCAAAGCTCAAGGTAATTGGGGCGAAGTTATTCTAGAACGGATTCTGGAGAAATCAGGCCTCACAAAAGGCAGAGAATACGAAGTACAAGTATCTGCAACCAATGAAGAGGGAAGGCGATTACAGCCTGATGTGGTTGTGCATCTCCCCGACGAAAAGTTCCTGATTGTAGATTCAAAAGTTACATTAACGGCATACGAACGCTATGCTTCTTCCGAGGATGACATAGAAAGAGCAACTGCGTTGAAACAACACATTAGTTCGGTTAGAGCTCATGTAAAAGGTTTGAGTGAAAAGAAATACCATCAAATTCACGGTGATAGAAGTCCTGATTTTGTACTTCTTTTTATTCCGATAGAATCTGCTTTTGGGGTGGCTCTTCAAAATGATGCTAATTTGTATTACGAAGCTTTTGATCGCAACATCGTAATCGTAAGTCCTTCTACATTATTGGCAACCCTCGCAACTATCGATAGCGTTTGGAAACAAGAGTACCAAAGCAAAAATGCGTTAGAAATAGCTCAACGTGGTGGTGCTTTGTACGATAAGTTTGTGCTATTTGTAGAAAGTTTGGATAAAATTGGAGATCGAATTAAGCAAACTCAACAAAGCTACGATGAAGCCCGAACTCGCCTTACCGAGGGATCTGGAAATCTAGTTCGTCAAGCAGAAATGCTCAAAGAACTGGGTGCAAAAGCCACAAAAAAATTACCAAGTAGTACTCAAGAGTAGCTAATCAACTAACACACCTAATAATTAGCAACAATAGAAAAAAATATTCCAACTTCATTATAGATTAGAACTTTTTAGCTTTCAGATAGTTCAACCACCAAACTTAGGTAATGAGAACTATGAGTATTTATCGCCAAAAATTACGAGGTCGTTTAGCTTCCTTAAAAAGGATTAGCTGGAAAAAAGTGTTTAAAGTTTTCAGCTTGTCGATAGTCCTTGCTCTGGTTTTATTGCTAGGAACTGTTTTCTCATTGCGATGGATAAATCCACCACTTACTGCTTTTACGTTGCAAGAAGATTGGGATAAACTCGGAGTAGAGCGCTACAGTTTGAGACAATACTGGGTTGGTTACGAATCTATTCCCGATAATATAAAATGGGCTGTTGTAGCATCAGAAGACCAACTATTTTGGGAACACTCTGGATTGGATACTGAAGCCATCGAAAAAGCATTAAATGAAAACGAGAAAGGAGAACGTGTGCGTGGCGCGAGCACAATCACTCAGCAAGTGGCTAAAAACTTGTTTCTGAATAGCAGTAAATCGTATGTGAGAAAAGGAATAGAAGCAGGACTCGCATTAACTATAGAAGTTATGTGGCCTAAAGAACGAATCTTAGAAGTCTATCTTAATATTGCAGAATTTGGGCCTGGAGTGTACGGAGTTGGTAAAGCAACAAACCATTTCTTTGATAAAGATGCTCAGTATCTAAAAGCTGATGAAGCCGCTCGAATGGCCGCTGTTCTACCCAATCCAAAAAGAATGCGAGTGGAGCCAGCTTCTCCATATGTGGAAAAAAGAAAATCGTGGATCCTTCGAAATATGATGAATTTAAGTGGCGTTGCGTATTTCAAGAAGCCCGAACCTGTGCAAACTCCAGATAGCTCAAATGTGGATACAAATTCAGTTTTAAACCAATTCTATATTCCAAAAGCAGATATTTCAGTCTTGAATCTAAATATGGATGTATCAAACATGAATGAAACAGATAGCACAAAAGCGGATACAGTCATCCATGTAGATGATAGATAATTCGTTGACGGTTATAGTAAATTAAACAACGCCACTGTCATCCTGATCCCGAGGCTTCGGGAGAAGGATCTTTACAGTCATGAAAAAGCAATTATTTTATTCGCAGGTGATAACCGACCTTACCTTCACGTTATTTCCGTACTCGTTATCATACTCATCTCGATAAATGCTGTACTTTTGTACCGACAAAAGTACCAAAAGCTCTCGACAAGAATTATTGGCGCGAACTTCATTTCATCGACTCAATTATTCCAAAGGTCTTCGTTCGATTTTTTCCACATTCAAGCCCGAGCCTGTGTGGAATAATTGCTCCTGACGGAGACATCGATTCCATTACATTCTTCTTCCGCCTATAATTCTAAACGTCGATGTGGTTTGGTGGGTGTATTTACACTCTTGATTTTAAAAAAATCTAGGTGCTTTGTAAGGAATAGCGTTTTAGTCCATCCTCTTGATTATGAACAAGGGCTATGTTTACGATCTTTCTTAACGGAAGCCTTAATAACATAAAAACCTTTCAAAACGGGTAATTCCAAACCTGAAGACTCCACTAAATCACTTTTCATCTCTTGATAGCTGAGTACTTTTTCAGTTTTATATTCAAAGTCATCTAACAAACTCAAAAAACTCTTTTTGTTGAGTGACAGCTTTACCGATTCACCTACCAATCTAACTCCGCTTTTAAAACTAAACCGATGAAATGCATTCAGTTCATCTAAAGAAAAAAATGTAGTTATTAATGTATTAGAAGGGCAGAGGGTAGCAATTTCACTACAGACGTTGCGGGCATCGGTTTCAGTTAAATAATCGAAAAAACCTTCTGCAACAAAAGCGGTTTGTTTGGAGGAATCAAATGACGGATGCTCTGCTAAAACTTGGCTCATGCGCTTCTTGGTTACATCTAGTGGGCAGAGGTGTAAGTTGCTGGAAGACAGATCATTAACCTTCAAGAATTGATTCTTAGTTTGAACCATAAAAGGAGTTTCAATCTCAAATGCTTCAAGGCCTTTGGAAGCTGAATAAACTCCCAAATGATCAACTCCTGCACCAATTATGACAATCTGCTCACAGCCGTTCTTAATGGCTTCGTCAACACACTGAGTTACATAATATTTCCTGCAAATAATATGCATCAAATCGCCGGGAAGAAGTAATTCCTCTGATGCGATAAATAACTTCCGCCAAAATGGAGACCGTAATGCGTTGTGGTACCAACTTAAATGTTTGGGAAGAAACTGGACTACCTTCTCGTAAAAATCTTTGATACTTGAATCAAAGTTCTTACCAATTTGTGGATTGAGTGTTAATCCATAAAACTTAACAGCAATAAAGGATGCTGTTTGAGAAAGTTTGTTATGCGCCATACCCTAACAGCTCACTGTTGAATAATATTAAAGTGAACAAAAAGGAATTAATAATCGAAAAAGCTCCAAGGTTGTAACTTAGGCGGTTTAACTGAAAACTCCATTTTCTCTTTGGTAACGGGGTGAATAAATGAAAGCTTCACCGAACGAAGGCCAAGACTTTTACCTGGTTTATTTCCTACTTCGCCATATTTGTAATCTCCCCAAAGAGGGAAACCAAATTTCGCCATCTGCACACGTACTTGGTGGGGACGACCAGTTATCAAATCAACTTCTACAAGGCTGTGATGTGCACTTTGCTTGATAGTTTTGAACTTCAATTTTGCAACTTTAGTAAACGACTTCGGCGAAGCATAAGCTTTAACAAAGTTCGCTTTCTTGTCTTTAGCTAAATGATGCTCCAAAGTTTGTTCCATGGGAGTCATCCCCTCTACGAGCGCCCAATAAGTTTTGTTGATCTTATGGTCTCTAATTTGTTCCGAAAGTCTACCTGCCGCTTTTGAAGTCCGCGCTAAAACCATTAACCCGCTAACAGGTTGGTCTAATCGTTGAACTAAGCCAAGGAAAACGTCACCCGGTTTGTTGTATTTTTTCTTTAGATAAATCTTACAAAGAGTAAGAACATCGGGATTCTTGGAGTTGTCTTCTTGAGAAAGTACACCAGCAGGTTTATCAATTACTAAGAGGTGATTATCCTCATAGATAATAGGAATGCTAGGCGTTGTTTTGGTGTGTTTTTGCATAGCTCAAAATTATGGAAAATATCACTTAACTGTTTCACTTTTAATTGCATCTAGAAAAGATGCTTTCAAATAGCTTATACCCATTTTGAAATGATTAAATCGATGTAATGGTGTCGGTATATAAAACAACTGTGATGAGGATGGAAACTAAAAATTAGCCATAATAAGACTCCCTTTGAGTGGAGCTAATCATCCAGAATTGTTCTTTGGATGATTCGAGGGGTGTTTGTGATTACGAACACGGAAATAACGCAAAGTTCAAACTAAAAGCTTTAATCCCCCAAACCTTCAACAATGTCATCCCTGTAGATGTTAGGTAATTCTTTGACAGAAATGATAGTTTTTTAAGACTCGGTCATCCCGAATTTATTTCGGGATCTTAAGAAAAGGCTTGGGAGTCGACAAGCATAATTACCTTCTTAAGGTTTCGTACCAATCTTCTAGCTTAGGATTATGCTTCTTAACTAGATTCCACTTCCATTCTTTATGCCAATTCTTTAACTGCTTTTCCCTTGCAATGGCATCACTAATATGATCGTACTCTTCGGCATACACTAACACTGTTAGTTTATATTTTGAAGTGAATATGGAGCCTTCCCCTAGTTTATGCTTCCATACTCTAGAATTAATCGTACTTGTTACACCAATATAGAGTACAGTTCTTCTATAGTTCGTAAGAAAGTATACATATCCTTTGCTCATAACTAGGAAGACCGATTAAAAACCTATTCCTTACAAAGATCCCGAAATAAATTCGGGATGACCGAGGTTCTTTTTTGGTCTCAAACTGTCATTGAATTATTTAACATCTACAACTCTCTTACATCTAATATCTCATCTAAAAAGGCGTATATCTCTTAACCCGATCCACAGCTTCTGGCTGTGTGAAAAGACTCACAGAAACTAGAAGAAAGATATTTACAATCAAGCCATAAGCTCCTTCGTGAACGGGAATCGGTTTTAACTCTGGATAGTAGAGAAACAAAAGTGTAACAAGAATTCCGCCAATTAAACCAGCAATGGCACCTTTTCCTGTAGCCCTTGGCCAATAGAACATAGCAAACATAAGAGGGAACATCTGTGCAATTCCTCCATAGGCGCCAAGCAATAACGAAACAATATCCGTTTTAGAGAAAACGGCGAAATAGTATGCAATCAAACTAATAACTACTACAAAAATGCGGATGAGTTTACGCTCGTTATTTCCAGTAAATAACCATTCTTTAACAGCGGAAATCTTAGAAACTCCATCTCTAACACCAACCGAAGCCGCTGCGTGCACAATGGCATCTCCAGAAGACATAGAAGCGGCTAACGTGCCAGCACAAACTAATCCTATCAGTACAACGGGTAAATCCATTTGGAGCAACGTATAGGGAAGGATGGAATCGGCAGGGGTAACGCCAGGAAAAGCTAATACAGCTGCAAAACCAATTAAAAGTATAGGCACCAGAAATAGTTGAAAGGTCGGGTACAGTACAACAGTAAGTTTGATGGTTCTATCACTTTTCGCTGCAAAAGCTTTCATGAAAAAATGGGGCCACATCGAAAATCCAATTGCAGAAACGATTACGGCGGAGCTAAATCCCCACCAATCCCAAGGAGTTCCGCTGGAAGTTAAACCTGGAGCGTTTAAAGCTTCTCGGAAATCAGAAGCCATTAGCTGCTCGAACATGGGGCCAATGCCACCATACATTTTGTAGGGCAAGTAAATTCCCAAGAACCAAGCAATAACAAGCATAAAAATACCTTGGAAAGTATTGGTCCAGCCAACACCCATTACACCACTATAAAATACATAAATCAACACGACGAGATACGCAATGCCAGCTCCTAACCAATTTGGTATTACTCCTTCACTGATGGTGTTCAAAACAAGTCCTGCACCTTTCATTTGCAATGTCAGGTACGGAATAAGTGCTACAATAGTGAGAATGGCTAACATCCCTGAAAGAAACTTACTGTTAAAGCGATCTTCCAACAATTCTGCTTGAGTTACAAAACCATGCTTTTCGCCTAGCCTTCGGGCTTTAGGCCCAAAGAAGTAGAAGGGAACCATTCCAATCGCGCCATAAGCAATAATATAAAAAGCTGCAGCACCTTTGGAATATGCCCAACCTGGTCCACCCAAAAAGGCAAAAGATGAGAATATGGATGCGCCCAACACAAAATAGAGTATAAATACATTCATCGAGCGATCGCCAGCAACGTAACCGTCGGTACTTCCACTTACTTTAAGTCCAGGGATAATTCCCATTGCGAGCGTGATGAGCAAATAGACTCCACAAATACCTAAAATGATTACCCAATCTTCCAACCTAATTAACCCTCGCTATCTGTTTCTGTTTTATAAAAAATGAGCAGCGAGCTAAACGAAAGCACAAGAATAAGGACAACCCAAACTAACGACATCGGAAATCCAAGAATCAAAGGAGTAGCGCTTGCGAAAAGAGGATAAACCGGCCAAATCAAACACAGTTGAAAGAAGGCCAATACACATACTAAAATCAGTCCCTTTTTTCGACGGTTGGAGTCGTTTGCCGAAAAAATAAGGGTTTTGGGGATTTGGTTTTTCATAGGTAGATGCTAGCTTGTGGCTTTTGTTACTTCTTGGGATTTACTCAATCTCTATGGTATCAATTTCTTTCATCAGTCTATCTGTTTCGGAAAGAGCAACTATGATTTTTTGATAGTGCAGTATATCATCAAATTCTAAGGTTCTTTCTTTACGGTCTTTGAGCCATTTTTGAGCTGGTTGATAGCCTCCAATATAAAATTCCCAAGCAGTTAATGGAATATTGTCGAAATACTGCTCTTCGTTGATCCATATTCTGCCAAGCCCGTTTTCTTCATCAAATAACTCCCAATCTTTTTTGCCAATTTTGGTGGTAATAACATTGTCGCCATCTTTGGGGTAACTGGTAATGTAGTCTTCTACAACTGGGGATTCTAATAAATGAATTTGCCGAATTTCGCCTCCCAATTTCACCAATTGCCAAAAGGTAGTTGCGTCTTTTGGATAAGGCACTCTTGGGAAATCTATTTTTAGGAATTCTTTGTATTTTTCTCTGTATGTTAGAGAATGCAAAACAGCATAGATGTAATCTAATATATCAATGGGAGCAAAAGTATTCTCTGTTGTTTCTTTCTCATTTGTAAATGTTAAGCCTAACGTTTTAGCAATTGTATTTACAATTTCTTGGTTTAGATTTGGGGTTCTTTCTATTCTCTCTTCTATGGTTTGTTGACCGTTGTTTATTTGGTAAATATATAGAGGGAACATATTAGCATTATCCAAAGAAGATGAAATACTTTTGTCAGTTAAATGTTTTGTAATAAAGTAATTATGGTAATCAACATTTCGACCTAATTTAGAAGTACAAAAAGCTAAATTTGGTCTTTCAAGGTTTTGCATAACTTCTCCACGCATTCTGAAAACTAAATTAGCTTGATAGTAAATCCACCTATTATCAAATGGACGATATGAAATAGGTTTAATAAAATATTTTGAAAATTCTGTAACTTCTGCTCGTTGTTCTTCAACTTTCCATTGATAATTCTCTTTCAATTTATATTGAGTTTGAAAAGAAGATGTTTCGATTTCTTTGTTGCAAAAATCTTGTATTCTCTTTTCTAATGGGTTTTGGTCAAAATCAACTACAAAATTATCTCTTGCCGAAGTTATGCCCATTGATTGAACTCTGAATAAGTCAGATATTGAAACTCCTTCATTGTATGCTCCTATCAACTTATTGTCTTTAGGAACAAAAAAGTAATTAGGAGTAACAGGTAACAACTTCTTAAATTCAGTTGTTTTTATTGAGTTTTCAATAAGATAATTGTACTTGTCATCTCTTTTTCCAAACAAATCAAAATGAAATATTTCCCCTAATTGTTTTGGTTTCTTTTTTCCCGTTTTTACAAATACAGTGATTGCAACCCCCTGCATAATGTCAAATACATTTTGGTCAATTGAACCATCAGGAGCCGTTTCCTTTTTCGTTGAATTCCCATGTAAATCTATGGTATAGATTTTATCGTATGTTTTAAGCAGATTCCACCGCATTCCCCTAAAAGTGGGATTGTCTAAGAATCCATGAGGGTTAATAAATGCTAAAATACCTTCGCCGTTTTTTTCTATAAAATGCTGTCCATAACGTAAGAATTTCACATAATCATCATTTAGCCAATGTTTACGTTCATTAAAATGGACTCCATCCACGTATTTGTAATCTTCAATTAAGTCGCTAATCCATTTACCGTTATTAGATGAGATTCCACTATAAGGCGGGTTTCCAATAACACACATCACAGGCGTATCACGCTTTATGTGGTTGGCTTCGTTAGATTCGCTACTCAACCAATTGGCAAATAACGTCCCTGTATCGGGGTGTGCTTCTTCTAAACTATTGGTGAGGTAAACGCGGGTGCGTTGGTTTTTGGTGGCTTTAAATCCTGTTTCTTTTAGCAATAAATCCAATTGCAAATGAGCCATGGCATAACTTGCCATTAACAACTCAAAACCGTTTAATCTTGGTAACAAATGCTTTTCTACATAACCGCTCCAAATCCCTTCTTGTCCTTTAAATTTCTTGTGTACGTGTTTTATTACTTCTGCTAAAAAAGTACCAGTACCCGTTGCAGGGTCTAAAACCTGCACTTTGTGTACTTCTTTGTCAACTTCTGTATAACCGCTTTTAAAATTTTTGTTGGGGATGTCGGTCTTTACCTTAATAGTAGTTTTGCTATTGTCTGCCAATCCCTGTGGTAAATTAAACTCTGTTTTTAGAATTTCATCCACCGCTCTAACTATAAAATTGACCACAGGGGCAGGGGTGTACCAAACACCACGGGCTTTCCTCAATTTAGGATCATACTCTGCCAGAAAAGTTTCATAAAAATGGATAATGGGGTCTTCCATTTTTGTAGACTTCCCGTAATTTTTTAGAATTTCTTCCACATTACAGGCTAAGAATATTTCAGCTAGATTTTCTACAATCCATTTAATTCGGTCGTCAATATCGGGACCTGCTATGTAGCCAAAAAGCTTGCGTAAAAACGGGTTAGATTTTGGAATTAATTCTGCGGCTTCTTGTCGGCTAAAGGTTTCTAAAGTTGGGTCGTGTAGGCGAGCGGCAAACATTCCGTATGCAATAGTCTGCGCGTAAACATCTGCAAAGCCTTTTGGGGTAATATCATGAATCAGAATACTCTTAAAAGCATTCATTTGTTCTTTTAGTGTACTGTCTTCGTTATGTGTTTCGTCGCTAGTTAGCGCTTTTTCGATAACATCAGAAAGTAGACGGGCTTTGCCTGCCATCATTTCGGCAAGTTTTTTAGAACTCTTTATAGTTTGCCCAATGTGAGTACAAAAGTCCTTAATCAGATTCTCAAATCTCGCAAAATTTTCAGGGAGTGCAACTATTCCTTTGTCTGTTATTTCGGCAATGGCAATTTTGGTAACAAACTCTCCAGCATTGTATAAATGAAAATCTATGTAATCTGTAAAAATCAGATTATCTAACGAGGCTTTGTATCGATCAAATTGTTCTTTATTAACCGACTTCTTTTTGCCCTCTAAGTCTTGGTCGCCAATGTCTTTTGCTTCGATAAACCCAACGGGGATATTCTTTTTTGTTAGGATATAATCAGGCGCTCCACAAGATTGTCTTTTAGGCTCGTTAGTGGCTCTTATTTCTGGAACTATGCTTTCAATGAGTTGTTGAAGGTCGCCTCTAAAAGTGTGCTCTGTTGCATTCCCGAGTTTGAATCTCTGATTTATGTTGTCAATGTAATTTTCTATGGTCATAGTTCAATTTTCAATATTCTCGGTGAGCTTTTTGCGAGGGTAATAAATTTCTGTTTGGTGTCAACACAAATCAGAGTAAACACTATTCACTTTAGCACATTTAATTATAGCGGCTAAAATGATTAAAAGTGACTTACTTTCAAAATACAAAAGTAAGCGTATCCTCAAAATTCATAGTGGATGAGGGTGCGAGTATTTGGATAGAAATTTTGCTTCATCAAAACCTCGAATTCTCTATGTATTGAATCTCCCTAACCATGTGAATTTAAACCAAAACCAAAATGGGGGAGCACTTGGAATTAAAATTGCATTATCTTCTGTAACATGAGTGATGAATCCCAAAAACCGAATCTCCAAGAAAAAGTAGCAAATCTACCTTTGTCGCCTGGTGTGTACATCTATAAAGATGCTTCTGGAAGTATATTGTATGTAGGTAAAGCCAAGAAATTGCGTAATAGAGTTCGGTCGTACTTTCAGGAATCACGCCCAGTGGATGGTCGTATCAAAACCATGGTTTCCAAAATTGCCGACCTCGAAGTAATGGTTACCGATTCTGAGGCCGAAGCTCTTATTCTTGAGAACAATTTCATTAAACAGTACGAGCCTCGGTATAACATCATGTACCGAGATGATAAATCGTATCCATACATTTGTGTAACGGCCGACTCCAAACCAAGAGTGTTTCCTACTCGAACGGTTCTTAAAGATGGTAGCAAGTACTTCGGACCTTATGATAGCGTGCTAAATATGAAACGCATGTTAGAAACCATTAGGAAGGCATTTGTCTTGTGTACATGCGCAGTTTCTATCAAAAATATTGATCAAACAAGAGGAATTCCCAAATGGCATTCTTGTTTTGATGATTACTTACAAAACTGTTCTGGTGATCTAGATACCGAAAAGTATCAGGATATTATCAAAAAAGTGGAGCGCTTGCTTCATGGGAAAACAGATGTACTTCTTAGGGAACTTAAAGAGGAGATGCAGATTGCCTCAGACGCATTAGCTTTTGAAGAAGCTGCTAAATTAAGAGATAGCTACGTGGCTGTAGAACGATACAGCCATAAAATGAAAATTGTAGCAGACAAAAAAGTAGATAGAGATATTTTCGCTATAGGTGTAGATGAAGAGATAGGTGAAGCTTGCGGCGTATTATTCAAGGTTAGAGAAGGGAAGTTGATGAGTAAATTCCATCGCTTCCTTAAGAATATAGAGGATTTAACAGAGGGTGAGATGCTACAGTCTTTTGTGGAAGATTATTATACTGGCCAGTATTCCGCTGCCATCCCCGATGAGGTGTACTTAAGTAACGAACTTGAAGACGACGAGCCTTTAACAGAGTATTTAGCTCAAGAAAAAGGAAAAAAAGTTCCTATTAATATTCCTCAAATTGGCGAAAAAGCACAGTTAATTAAGATGGCGCTCACCAATACCAAGTTGCACTTAAATGAGCGGCGCTTGGAAAAAGATAAATATGAAAAGGACAGAATTCCACATGCCGTAAAGGAGTTGAAAGAGCACTTAAAGCTACGAACGCTTCCACGCCGAATCGAATGTTTTGATAACTCCAATTTGCAAGGCACCGATCCTGTAGCGTCGATGGTGTGTTTTGTGGATGCGAAACCCCGCAAGAGTGAATACAAAAAATTTCACATTAAGACCGTAATTGGTCCCGACGACTTTGCTTCGATGAAAGAAATACTCGAACGGCGATATTCAAAGGTGATGAAAGACAAACTCCAAATTCCAGATTTGATTGTTGTTGATGGTGGGAAAGGTCAACTAAGCGCTGCCGTAGCTACGCTGAAAGAAATAGGATTTTATGGTCAGTGTGATGTGATTGGGCTAGCAAAACGATTGGAAGAAGTGTTTTTACCAGGAAGTTCTGACCCAATTATGATTCCAAAAAAATCGAGTGCATTAAAACTATTGCAACAAGCCCGAGATGAGGCTCATAGATTTGCGATTACCTTCCATCGCCAAAAAAGGGCCAAAAGAACCTTTGTAACCGAGTTAACGGAGATTGAAGGAGTGGGAGCAAAGAAGGCTCAATTACTTTTAAAAGAGCTTGGTTCAGTAGCTGAGGTCAAAAAAGCATCTTTAGAAAGCTTACAAAAGCTAGTGGGTAAAAAATTAGGTGAAAAAGTATACAATTTCTTTAACACATAGTCGTTAGTGCCGTGGTTTTGAATTTTGGGTAGCATTAACATGTTATGTTTAGCCTTGAAGCTGTGAGTTAAAATAGAGCAAGCTAATTACACAGGTACATTGTACCCATTGTTGTGATTATGGAAATCGTTCTTTGTAAAAGGATGTCATATTCTGAATCAATCGGAGGAAATTCAGGTTTATTTCTGACATCTTATAAAGAGCCAACCCCAAAAATTTAGGGTGAACAAAATGGATTTGATCAAAAGAAGTACAAAAAAGTCATACAAAGATCTTAGAGATCAGGACTTAGTAAAATTATTTAGACGCAAAGCTGATAATTCAGCTTTTAACGAGCTTTTAAACCGTCACCAAACTAAAGTGTACTCCTACATCTATAGTATGGTTAACAATCCTGAGACGGCTAACGATATTTTCCAAGAAACGTTTACCAAAGTTGTTACCAAAATGGACGACACGTACAATGAACAGGGTAAATGGATTGCGTGGGTGATGAGAATTGCACATAATGCAACAATTGATTATTTAAGAAAACAAAAGCGTTACATAGACGTTAACTCGTGGTACGACGATGAAAGTTCAACGGATTACTTTCAAAGACTATCTGACGAAAGTTGGGTAGACGCCGATGATAAGATGATTAATACAGAGACAAACTCTAGCTTAATGTCGCACATTGCAAAGTTACCAGAAGAACAAAGAAGCGTTGTGCTTTTAAGGCATTATTACGAAATGCCCTTTAAAGAAATTGCTGAATTAACAAATGTTTCAATAAATACGGCTTTGGGTCGTATGAGATATGCACTAATTAATTTGCGCAAACACTTTGAAGAAGAAAGACAACATGAGACAAAGCATGCAAATAAATGATGATAATAGCATTCGATATCTGATGAGGGAAATGGATCCCTCTGAAGAAATCGAATTCGAACGAGAAATGATGAGCGATGAAAATCTTCTCATCGAGGTAGAAAGCTTAAGAAGTACCTATCAAAAAATTGGCAAATTGCCCACTATGTCGGCTCCTAGCCACTTGCTAGATAAGGTTGTTTCAGACGCAGTCGAAGCTCAGAAGAAAAATATACGGCGCTCTTACCAAATGGTAGGTTGGCTAGGCAAAAGTGTAGCTGCTGCCGCAGTAATAGTACTTACCGTTTCAACTGGTTATTACTTTATTCCTTCTGACTCTACCAATTTAACTAAAACAACGAAGGTTCAGTCGGCAAAGGGTATTAGCAATATTCAGCCCTGGGTAGACAGAAATGAGGTTATTTCCGTCACAGACCGTACAAATGCCATCCGTTCACAACAATTAGACAAAGCCTATAACGAAAGCTACAATAAACTTATCTTAGTAAAAGACTCGCAAGGAACCTCTAATTCTAGTAGAGAAATCCTTTACACCAACTCACCAATAAAGTAGAATCTGCAAAAGTTGTGGATAACTTCGTGCTTTGTTGTGAATAAGTATTTTTGTATTGGAAGATACCTCGCTTTATATTGAAATTTATGCCAACAATCAAAGTATAAAGCAGGAATTTCATGGGTAAAGTGATCTCCATAGCCAATCAAAAGGGTGGAGTTGGTAAAACGACGACAGCAATTAACTTGGCGGCAAGTTTAGCAGCAATAGAACATCCTACGCTGGTGATCGATATTGATCCCCAAAGTAACACTACAAGTGGATTAGGGATAGATGTCAAGACCGTTACGAACTCAATATATGAGGTAATGATTGGTAGTTCGGATATTAACGACACCATTCGAAAGACTGAGCTAGAGTTTCTAGACTTAGTACCTTCTCATATAAACTTAGTTGGTGCCGAAATTGAAATGATTGATCGGGATGAACGTGAGCGCATTCTGACAAAAGCTGTTTCCGAATTGCGAGAAAAATATGACTTCGTTATCATTGATTGTCCTCCTTCTCTTGGTTTGCTAACAATTAACGCGTTAACGGCTTCAGACTCTATCGTTATTCCTGTTCAATGTGAATACTTTGCATTAGAAGGTCTAGGCCAACTACTTAACACCATTAAGATTGTGAGACAACATTTAAACCCTATGCTTGATATTGAAGGTGTGTTATTAACAATGTATGACGTGCGAACTCGCCTCTCAAATCAAGTTGCAGACGAAGTAAAACGATATTTTGATGATAGGGTGTTCAAATCGGTAATTGCGAGAAATATAAGACTAGCTGAAGCACCAAGTTTTGGAAAGCCAGCTTTGCTATACGATTCTACTAGTACGGGTTCAAAAAATTACTTATCACTAGCTCGTGAGATTATTAAGAAGAACAGGAAATTATTTAAAGATAGCCCGGTTCTATCGAAGTAGGAGAAATAATGGCTAGTAAGAAAGTATTAGGCAGAGGATTGGGAGTTTATTTCCCAGAATACGATACAGAGTCGAGCGAAGAAAAGAAGGATAAAGTTGAAGGAGATGCAGGTTCAGCGAAGGAATCTAAGCCTGTTATAACTCCAGCTGATAGAGTTAATATTGTACTTCATGTACCAGTAGATCATATTCGAGCGAATCCTCATCAACCCAGAAGAGAGTTTAACGAAGAACGGCTAGAAGAACTTGCTGACTCTATAAAAACCCATGGGCTTATCCAACCTCTTACGGTTCGATATATCGGAGAAAAGAGGTTCGAACTAATTAGTGGCGAGCGAAGATTGAGAGCTTCTAAATTGGCGGGAATGGAAGAAGTGCCCGCTTACATTAGAGAAGCAGACGACGAGCAAAGCATGGCTTTTGCGTTGATAGAGAATATCCAACGTGAAGACCTCAGTGTTTTAGAAGTTGCAATGGCTTATAAGCGTCTTCTTGAAGAATTTGATTATACCCAAGCTCAGGTTGCAGATAGAGTAGGGAAGAATAGAACCACCGTTACTAATATGTTGCGTCTATTAACCTTACCAGACTTTATTCAAAGTGCTCTCAAATCAAACTTAATCTCGATGGGGCATGCGAGAACGCTCATTAATATCGAGAATGTTGTAGATCAACAGAATTTGCTTAAAAAAGCTATTCAAAATCAATGGTCTGTACGGCAAATGGAAGATGCTGTACGCAATGTTGGTACACCAGCTACTAAAAAGAAAGTAGCGAAAGAACCATCAAATCCTTTTTATGATGATATTACTTCAAGATTAAGAAGAACTTTTAGTACTAAGGTTGAAGTTAAACCAAAGAAAGATGGTGGCGAAATTAAAATCGAATATTATTCCGAAGACGATTTGGAGCGGATACTTGGTATCATCGACTCGTTATAGTATTGGAATATGTGCCATCGTTTTTATGATGGCACAGTCGGTATTCTCACAAACCTTATTCTCCGAACGGTTTGTGCCTTCAAGTTATCATTTCTCAACAATGAAACTTGAACCCACTAAAACTATTAATAATTACCCAGAGCCTAAAACAGTACTTAGGCAATCTTTGTTAATTCCCGGTTGGGGCCAAGTAACGAATCGACAGGCTTGGAAAGTTCCTATTATTTATGGCCTTTTGGGTGGATTGGGCTACTACAGTGTGTATCTTACTAAAGAATACCACAATTATAGAGCAGCTTACTATAACTCGTTTTCAACAAATACAGACCTTCGGTTTGGTACAACACCAGATTATCTTATTGGTTCTTCGGCAACGTATTTAAAATCGAATAGAGATTTTCTGCGAAACCGTCGAGATTTTATATATATAACCATTGCCCTTTCGCATTTGCTAAATGTAGTAGATGCTTATGTATTTGCTCACCTTAGAACATTTGATGTTTCTGATGATCTGTCTATGAATGGCAGTTTATCTCCTACAACGATAAGTACAAGATTATATGGAGAAGTTCCCGCTGTAACATTATCCATAAACTTAAATAGATAATAATGAAAGAAATTAAAGAAGAAAAAGGACCTCAAGTTCCTAGCAGTTATAAAGAAGATAACCACAGAGATGTTTGGAGCGTTTTTAAAATTATGGGAGAGTTTGTCGAAGGCTTCGACAAACTCCATAAAATAGGACCATGTATTTCTATATTTGGCTCAGCACGAACGAAACCGGATAATGAGTATTACCAGCTAGCTGTAGAAACAGCCGATTTAATAACTCAAAAAGGGTTTGGAGTAATAACTGGTGGTGGACCTGGCATAATGGAAGCTGCTAATAAAGGGGCTACTGAAGGCGAAGGTAAATCGGTTGGGTTAGGAATCGTTCTCCCGTTTGAGCAAGGTACAAATCAATATGTCTCTCGAGAATACGAAATCAACTTCAATTATTTCTTTGTAAGAAAAGTGATGTTTGTAAAGTATGCTCAAGGCTTTATCGTTTTCCCAGGAGGCTTTGGGACTTTGGACGAATTGTTCGAAAGTTTAACGTTAATTCAAACTCATAAAATTTCAAAAATTCCGATTGTACTCTTTGGTTCTCAGTATTGGGGCGGTTTGGTAGAGTGGATTAAAGGAACAATGACCGAGTGGGGCACGATTTCAGAAGCTGATCACGATTTGTTTTTCGTTACTGATAGCCCACAAGAAGCTGTTGATATTATCTGCGACTTCTATGAAAATGAAGAGCCAAGCCCTAACTTTTCACTCTAAATGGGAACATAGATTACAGTAGTGAATAAAAAAAACAATAAAAATTAGAAGAAACTAGTTTATAACTTTAGATTGTGAAGCATTTTTAGTTAAATTCAACGCTTTCTCAGTATGAACAAAAAATAATTATAGTAATATGAAGGTTTTCTACAAAAGTTTTTTAGTGCTCGCATTGGGCTTAATAAGTCTAAATGTATCGGCACAGGAATATGCTGACGCCGTAAAGTTATATAATGAGGGCTTGGTGCAAGCTCAGAGCAAGAAGTATGAGGCAGCGATAAACTCATTCACTCAGGCAATTAGTATTGGTGAGCAGTTGGGATCTGATCAAGGGACAAGTATCAAGGATCAAGCCGAGAGACAAATTCCAAAAATGTACTATCAAAAGGCGGTTGTTTCTTTTAATACATTCAAGAAATCTAAAACAGTTGATGATTTAGATGGTGCGATTGAAAGTTTCGCTGAAACTGCGCAAGTAGCTAAAGAATTTGGTGATACTGATATTTCAAAAAGATCTGTAAATGTAATACCACAGCTTTACTATCAAAAAGCTACTATGTTGTATAACAGAGAAGACTTTGATGGTGCGAACGCAGCACTTGATAAAGCGATTAATGCAAACGCTAACTATGCAGTGGCTTTTTATCAAAAGGGCTTAGTGCTTAAAAAAGCTTCTCCAGATGATTTAGATGGTATTCTAAATTGGTTCAACCAAGCTATTACTGTTGCTGAAAAAGTAAACGACTCTCGTGTAGCGCGCTCTGCAAAAAGCTCTGCACATGATGAACTATTGTTTAGAGGTGCGAAATCTATCGAGGCAAAAAAATATAGCCAAGCTGTAGAACTTCTTGAACTTGCCACAACGTACAATGAGTCTGCTGATGTTTATTATAGATTAACTGAAGTTTTGAATAAGCAAGGCAAGTCAGATGCGGCACTTAGTAACGCAACAAAAGCATTGGCCTTAGAACAAGGTGGTAAAACTGATAAAGCTAAGATTTATTTTGAAATTGGATTAGCTCACCAAAGAAAAGGCACAACTGGCCAAGCTTGCCAAGCATTTGGTAATGCATTATTTGGTTCATTCAAAGCTCCATCTCAACACATTATGGAATTTGAGTTGAAGTGTAAATCAAGCTAAGAACACTTTAAACACTTTAAGCCCTGATATTGTCAGGGCTTTTTTTTTGCCGTAACTTTTTCGTGATTCTCGTTTAATCTGAAAGGCACTTTCCCTATATTTTAAGCTATCCAAATCGAGATTTAAACTAACTCATTTCTATATGTCTCTCACCTCGCTCGACCAACTTTGCGCCAATACAATTCGAACTTTATCAATCGATGCTGTACAGAAAGCTAATTCAGGGCATCCAGGTATGCCTATGGGTATGGCTGATGTTGCTTACGTTCTTTGGACTAAGTACCTAAAGCACAATCCAAAAAATCCAGATTGGGCAAATCGTGATAGATTCATTCTCTCAGCAGGGCACGGTTCAATGCTAATTTATAGCTTGCTCCACCTTACGGGCTACGATGTGAGTTTAGACGATATCAAAAATTTCCGCCAGATGGGTAGTAAAACACCTGGCCATCCAGAGTTTGGAATGACTCCTGGTGTTGAAACAACAACTGGTCCTCTTGGGCAAGGTTTTGCGACAGGTATTGGTATGGCGATGGCTGAGAAATTTCTTGCAAGCCATTTTAACTATGAAGCTCATAAGGTGGTAAATCATTACACTTACGCAATTGTTAGTGATGGTGATTTGATGGAAGGGATTTCTCACGAATCTGCATCTTTAGCTGGACATTTAGGTTTAGGGAAGCTTATTTATTTATATGACTCTAACCGAATTTCTATTGAAGGGTCTACTGATTTAGCATTTACTGAAGACGCAACGAAACGATTTGAAGCGTACGGCTGGCATGTTGTAGAAATTGATGGCCATAATCACGAACAAATTAGCGCTGCAATTGAAGAGTCTCAAAAAGTAAGTGACAAACCATCTTTAGTAATTTGTAAAACGCATATTGGTTATGGCTCACCTAACAAGCAGGATAGTGCTTCATCGCATGGTTCTCCTTTAGGTGATGATGAAATCAAGTTGACGAAAGAGTTTTACGGATGGCCATCAGAAGAGCCTTTTCATATCCCAAAAGAAGCATTAGAAGTTTTTAGAAAAGAAATTGAAAAAGGTGCTGAAGCTGAAGCAGAATGGGAAGCTGGTTTTGAATATTATGAAACAACCGATCCTGAATTAGCAGATGAGTATACAAGCTGGATGAAAAGAGAACTTCCAGACTTAGTAAAGTTATTACCAAAATTTCCGGAATCAGAGAAAGGTGAAGCAAGTAGAAATGCCTCTGGAAAAGTAATTCAAGCAATAAAAGGAGCGATTCCGAATTTATTTGGTGGCTCAGCCGATCTTTCTGGTAGTAACAAAACGGATATCAATAATGGAAAATCTTTTATTGTAGAAAGTCCAACTGGTAGAATTGTTCATTACGGTGTAAGAGAGCACGCAATGGGAGCTGCTATCAATGGTATTAATCTCCATGGCGGTTTAATTCCTTATGGCGGAACGTTCTTCGTGTTTACTGATTATATGCGTCCTGCTATTCGTTTAGCTGCGCTTATGAAGACACCTTCTATTTTCATTATGACCCACGATAGTATTGGTTTAGGTGAAGATGGTCCAACACATCAGCCAATCGAACATTTAGCTAGTTTAAGAGCGATGCCGAATGTACTTGTTTTACGTCCTGGTGATGCAAATGAAGTTTCTTACGCATGGAAAGCGGCTTTGGAAAATACAACAGGTCCAACTCTGCTTGTGTTAACACGTCAGAACATGCCTACTTATGCAAGAGATTCTAAAAATCCTGCTTCCCTAGTTGAAAAAGGAGCTTATGTTTTCTCTGATTCAGAAAAAGAAACTCCAGACGCTATCTTAATTGGAACGGGTTCAGAGCTTCATCTTGTGGTAAATGCTAAGGAAGTACTAAAAGCTATTGGCATTGATGCGCGAGTAGTTAGTATGCCAAGCTGGGAGCTTTTTGCTTCTCAAAGTGATGAATATAAAGAAAGTGTACTTCCAAAAGCAGTTACCAATAGAGTTTCTATTGAAGCTGGTTCTACATTCGGTTGGGAGCGATGGGTTGGCCAAGAGGGTACCGCTATCGGTATTGACTCATTCGGTGAATCTGCGCCTTTCGAAGAGTTATACGAGCACTTTGGTGTTACCACAAAGCATGTTGTGGAAGCTGCATCAAAATAAAAGCAATTATTGAGATTACTCCGGTCGATGCACACAAGTAAAAGTGATGTCATCGAGCGGAGACTCTTGACCAATGAAAGCCTCTAGAGAACTTTGTACTTTATTAACTATAGTTTTAGCGTGTAAAGAGCCATAGATCTCCATCAGTGATTCAATACGTTCTTCGCCGTACTCATCACCACGTGCGTTTCTAGCTTCATTCAAGCCATCTGTATAAAAGAGAACAGAGTCACCCGGTTTAAAATGAAATCTCTTTACTTCAAGGTGTTTCTCCAACATTTTACTATTAGTCATACCCAAAGCAAAACCATCTGCTTTTAGATTGAAGGTAGTATCTTGCTCTTTGCTGTAATAAACAGGAATGTTGTGCCCAGCGCGAACATACACAAACTCTTCTTTGTTAATCGGAAAGAACGCTACGCAACCGGTAACGAAAGTCTTATCTCGACTATTACTTTTAACGTAATCGTTAAGTTGGATGAATAAATCTTTTGGAGTAGGATGCTCTTTAGCTACAAGCATTTTTACAAGAGCCTGCATTCTTACCATATAAAGAGCTGCAGAAAGACCCTTGCCTGAAACATCAGCAATAATTACATAGGTTCCTTTTTCTGTCTCAATAATATCTAAATAATCGCCGCCAACTTCTTTTGCCGTGTGTGCAAAAGAATAAATCTCAAGGTTCTCTTTGTTAAGAGAGGTTCCTGGCAATAAGCTAAGCTGGATATCACGCGCTAAATCAATTTCCTTTTGAACATCAGATTTCTCTAGTAACTCTACAAGGAGCAACAAAAACATGGACGCAAAGCCGAGAGGCAATAACAATCCTGAAAAGAATAAAAAGTCTGTTATTCCCAAAAAATTCAAAACATAATAGCCGACGAAACTTGCACCACCTACGCCAAAAGCTAATCTACGGGTAGGGTTTAGCCGCTGTGTTAAATCAGAAAAAAGACGCAAGAATTTTACATGACCAGGGAGGTGCTGCCCTTGTTGACGCTCGATATCCTCAACGGCTTCTTTATAAAGTAATTTTAAGCGGTCAGTATCAACCGATAATTCTTTTGAAATTCTATCTCGGTTCATACCAGAGACATATTCTTTATAGAATTTCTTAGTTCCGTAACCTGATTGTGCTTCGTTTTTTAAACTCAAAGGAAATTGATTTATTTAGTTCGCTGTGATGTCTTCGTAATTAGTCACAAAAAGTTTAGTTTCCAAGTCATATTGTTCGGAAAATAACGGAATTCATGTCAAAGAAACTTCTTTTTTTACTCGATGGAATGGCGCTAGCCTATCGAGCACATTTTGCATTTGTAAACTCACGTCTAAAAAACTCTGAAGGGATTGCCACAGGGCCTGTTTTGGGCTTTGCAAATACCTTATCACGCATGTTAGATATAGAAAAACCAACTCATATTGCAGTGGCTTGGGATACGCATGCACCAACTTTTAGACATGTTTTGGACGAGACTTATAAAGCTCAACGCCCGCCACAACCCGATGAGTTGCGCACAGGAATTCCTCTTATTAAAGAAATGGTAGAGAACTGGGGTATAAAAAACATTGAGAAAGATGGTTTCGAAGCTGATGATTTAATCGGAACCATTGCTAACGGTGCCAATGCTGATGATGTAGATGTGTTCTTAGTGACACCAGATAAAGATTTCATGCAGCTCGTTCACGATCATGTTAAAATGTTGAAACCAGATAATAAAAATGGTGGATTCGATATTATAGACCGAGAAGGAGTGATGGATTATTTCGGTGTATATCCTGAGCAAGTAATAGACGTGCTCGCGATAATTGGTGATGCTTCAGATAATATTCCAGGTGTTCCTGGCATTGGAAAAAAAGGTGCACCAAAGTTGATTAATGAATTTGGCTCACTCGAGAACTTGCTTGAAAAAGCTAGCACCATAAAAGCAAAACGCCAGCGAGAAACACTGCTTGAAAATGTTGAAATGGCTATGCATGCTAAAACCATGGTTACCATTAAAGTTGACATTCCTGATGTGTTAGAATGGGAAGAACTAGAGTGGAATGGTCCTGATAGAAAAGACCTAGGTGTGTTTTTCAAAAGAATGGAGTTCAAAACATTAGCTAGAAAATTTCTTGGTGAAGAACAACAGCCCGTACATGTTCCTGAGAATAAAGTTGGTGGACAAGGCGATTTATTTGGCACTTTTGTTGAAGAGGCTCCAAAGGAAAAATTGAATAAAGACACATCGGCGTATAAACTAATTAATACGCTAGAAGGTGTTGCCGATGTCGTGAAAGAACTAAGCGCTGCTAATGTTCTTTGTTTTGATACAGAGACGGATTCACCAGATCCAGTTTCAGCAAAGTTAGTGGGTGTTTCTTTTTCTATTAAACCAGAAACGGGATGTTATATTCCTGTAAATGTTGAAGGTGGTCTTGATGAAAGTAAGATGATTGAACTCATCAAACCTTTATTTGAGAATCCAGAAACCACACTTGTGGCGCATAACTTTAAGTTCGATTACATGATGCTTAGTCGAGCAGGCATCAAGGTTACAGGAAAGCCATTCGATACAATGATTGCGGCTTATCTTGTGGATTCTTCCCAAAAGCTGAAGATGGATGAACTTTCTAAGAACTATCTGAACTATGCTCCTGTGCCAATTGAAGAGTTAATTGGGAAAGGTAGAAAGCAAATTTCGATGGCGGATTTAACTCCAGAAGATGTGTATTTATATGCAGCTGAAGATGCAGACATCACTTTACGATTGTATAAAATCCTAAAAGAACTTCTTAAAAAAGATGAGCTTGAAGAAGTAGCCAATACCGTTGAATTTCCACTTATGGAAGTTCTTGCTGATATGGAATACAAAGGCATTAAGCTGGATACGGAAATGCTTGCTGGGTTTTCAAAAGATTTGACTGAAGACTTATTGAAGCTTCAAACAGAGATTTACGAGAAAGCCGGAGAAGAATTTAATATCAATTCCCCGCAGCAATTGGGTACTATCCTTTTTGAAAAGTTGGGACTTCCTTCGGGCAAGAAAACCAAAACTGGGCAGTATTCTACTAATGAGTCAGTTTTGACAAAGTTGGCTGTTAAGTATGAAATCCCAAGTTTGATTCTCGAATATCGTCAGTTGGCTAAACTTAAATCTACTTATGTAGATGCAATGCCTCTGCTTATTGATGAACAATCAGGACGTGTTCATACCGATTTCAACCAAAGTGTTGCCGCAACAGGAAGGTTGTCATCATCCAATCCGAATCTTCAGAATATTCCTATTCGGACCACCAGAGGGCGCGAAATTAGAAAAGCATTTATTGCTGATGATGGCTTCCAGATTTATTCCGCAGATTACTCTCAAGTTGAGCTTCGTGTAATTGCACATATTGCTAAAGACGAAGCAATGATTGAAGCGTTCAGGAATGGAGAGGACATCCATGCAAGAACAGCGAAAGAGATATTCGGCTTAGAATCATTAGATGACGTGACCCAAGACCATCGTCGTAAAGCCAAAGAAGTTAATTTTGGGATTCCCTATGGCTTAAGTGCTTTTGGTTTAGCCCAAAACTTAGGCATCGATAATAACGAAGGGAAGGTGATGATTGATGAATACTTCAACCGTTTCCCAAATATTTTAAACTATATCAACGAAACGAAAGAGTTTGCCAAAGAACATGGCTACGTACAAACGCTGCTAGGACGTCGCCGCTACCTTCCTGATATAAACTCTGGCAACTGGAACGTAAGAGGCTTTGCGGAGCGTGTAGCGATTAACATGCCTATTCAGGGTACTGCCGCAGATGTAATTAAGCTTGCAATGATTAACATTCACAATTGGCTGAATGAAAACAAGAAGCTAAGCAGAATGTTACTTCAAGTACATGATGAATTGGTGTTTGAAATTCATGATAGCGAGCAGGAAGAGGTTCCTGCTAAAATCATTGAGTTGATGGAGGGAGCTTTTACTATGGATGTACCACTAAAAGTGGAAGCTGGAATTGGCAAGAATTGGCTTGAAGCTCACTAAAACTTCGATAAATAAAATAACCGCTGTTTTTCATTTCTTATAAATTAAGGAATAAACAACAGCGGCAATTAGTTTCAGATTCAATTAGCTAAGTGAATTAAAACGTTTCGTCAGCACTTGGGCCATAGCTTCCTGGAATTGGAATATCCAATAAACGAAGGTTTACACCCAGTTGTGCTCTGTGATGTGCAGTTTGACCAAAAGCGTGTCGGATTACTTCGTATTTCGTGAACACTTGAAGAACAACACCATCGTTTTTCATTGTCCAGCTAGGTAACAAATCTTCTTCCTTTGCTTCTTCGAGCGCTTTTTTCCCTGCTTCATATGATTTTTCGAATAACTCAATCAAATCTTCTTGAGAACTAATTGGTGTTGGCTCATAAGGTGTAGTAGCAAAATCAATTCCATCAGAATTAAAAGTCATTGCTACCCAGCTAGGTAACTCTGCAATGTGTACAGCTAATCTTTTCATGGTCATGCTTTTTGGATGAGGCTGCCAATCAAAATGTTCTTCAGTAACGAGTTTAAAAAACTTTCGTGTTGTCTGTGCTTCTTGATCTAATTCTTTGAGTAATAAAGGGAGGATTTCCATAGTTGAATGCCTGATTTAATGAGTTAGAAATTTGATGATATTTGAAGGTAGGTGAGAGGACTGACAACCCTATGTCAATGCAAAATGAGAAAGTTTTCAGAATGCTCAAATGGGCATTTCCGTACAGTCGAATCCTTCACTTTGGATTAGTTTAATTACATCATCTGGCTTCATTCTAGTGCAATTCACGCATAACACATGCTCCCAATCCTCTAAGTCTACACTCCACGATTTGATGGAAGAAATGGCATTCAGTTTAGGAGTTATTTTCAGGACATCATCCGAAGAACTTAAAGAAGTGCTAAATACAAAGCAGGTAGGCTCGGTTTGATGATGAGGGCATCTTGAGAATAAGTGAAGAGCTTTGAATAAGGATTTTATCTTCGGTTTTGCGTTGATTTGTGTCATGAGTAAGTGGTGTTTCTATATATTTTAAGAAGGATACATAAAACTACTGACAGCCTTATGTCAGTGATGAGTAGATATTTTTACTAATCACAATGATGGTTGTATAACTCCTGAACTAATTCTTTCAATCGATTTTTTAAAGATGCTGGTTCAATAATTTGAACACTATTGCCCCAACCTAATAACCAGCGAGCCATATATTCTATGGAATAGGAGAGAAAAGTTAATTCTCTACCATCTTCAATTTTGATTTCAGAAACCCAGCCATGATAGTATTTCTGATCTCCTAGGTAACGATACATATCATCCGAAAACCGAACCACAACCTTATGGATGTCTCTTTCTTCTTCTTTTAAATTTAATTCATAGAACTCTTCAAGCGAGTGACTTTTAGAAACCAGAGCAGCACTTTTGGAATAAGAATAGCTTTCCATTCTATCAATCCTAAATAACCTGTAATCGGCCCGAACTAGACACCAAGCTGCCAAATACCAATAATTGCCACGGAGTAATAAGCCGAGTGGTTCCACATTCCGTTTAGTTGTATCATCTTTATAAGGAGAGCGATATTTAATTTCGATTACCTTTTTTTGGAAGATGGCATTCTGAAGAAAATCGAAAACTTTAGAATCGGTATTAGATGGCGGCCTATCGGGATAAGGAAATGCTTTTATGTGCTGATCTAAAGTATCTAAATAGTTCTTTTCTTTAGTAGGCAAAACAGCACGGATTTTATCAAGAGCAGATACGTAAGAGTCGCTTAACGAACTGCCATTCCAGCGTTGCATCATTCGCTCGCCAGCAAGCATTGATGCGGCTTCTTCCTTACTAAACATAACAGGAGGGAGTCGGTATCCACTTACAATGTAATAACCTTTACCGTTCTCAAAGCCGATGGGGACACCTGCTTCTTGTAAAGATTTTAAATCTCTATAAATAGTTCGTTCACTGATACCATAACGATTGACCATTTCGGCGATAGGAACGAACTGCCTTCCCTGAAGGAAGATAATCATTGCAGTAAGTCGGTCAATCCTGTTCATAGAAAAGTGTTTTGCAATAAACTAGCAGTTAAACATCAACCTAGCAAACGTGTAATATTAAATTATGATTTCTATTAGCCACTTTTAATGCACCACTAGAACCCGTGTAAGTCAATTTCTTCGGTATTAACTCTAGTAATGGGCTTACCAACTTTTTTCTCTATAACAGCAAAGTGATGTTCATCGTCTGGTGTAATTAAAGAAATGGCAACACCTGTAGACTCACTTCTTCCCGTTCTACCAATTCTGTGGATATAGTCTTTTGGGGAACGAGGGAGTTCATAATTGATAACATGAGGAAGGTATTGAACGTCGATACCACGAGAGAGTAAATCCGTTGTAACAAGAACGCGAAGATGTCCAATTTTGAATGAATTTAATGCGCCTGTTCGGTACTGCATGCTCTTTTTACCATGTATAGCTTTTGCTTCGATTCCATTTTTGGAGAGCTTATTGGCTACTGAATCAGCTTTTTTACTGGAAGAAGTAAATACGAGCACTTGCTTCATTTTTTGCTCGGTAATGAGATATCGTAACAAGGGACCTTTCTTTTCTTCTGAAATGAAATAAGCCAGTTGTTCAATCAACTCTATCTCATCGTCGCCTTCTTTTGGGGAGACATTAATAACTTCTGGCTGTTGCAATAAAAACTGATGGATTGCTTTAACATCATCATTTAAAGTAGCAGAGAACAAAAGATTTTGTCTTTTTTCGGGCAACAAAGCGAACACTTTATTCATCTCTTCAGTGAATCCCAAATTCAGCATTTTGTCAGCCTCATCTAGTACTAAAGTTCGTACATCAGAAAGATGAACTGCTTTTGATTCAATCAAATCAAGTAAACGTCCAGGTGTGGCGACAAGAACATCTACGCCTTGTAAAGCCATCATTTGGGGATTGATAGAAACTCCACCAAATACAGCCATTGTTTTAACCCGTTGAGGTAAACCTGTAAGAAAAGCACGAAAGGTATCATTTACCTGAACGGCAAGTTCGCGCGTAGGAACCAACACCAACACACTAATATGTCGGTTTTTTTCAGAGCGTTTAAACTGTAATTGAGTTAGGATTGGCAATACAAAACTAGCTGTTTTACCAGAACCAGTTTTTGCGATGCCTAACACATCTTTATTAGCCAAAACTGCAGGAATAGCCTGTTCTTGAATAGGAGTGGGTTCTTTATAATTCTGTGAAGCTAAAGAACGTAATAACGGTTCAGATAAACCTAAGGAAGAAAAGGGCATAAATTTGTGCAAAGAAAGTTAGAGTAATTACTTAGATGAATATACTTAGTTTTGATGGTTACTTTGGTATGTAAATTTTGGGGTTTAGAATTGAGAATTGAGAATTGAGAATTAATAATTCAAAATTAAGAATTGGGGGGAAGGGAGTTATGAATTTTGAATTTTAGATTATGAATGTTGGGAATCTCAAATCTCACAACTCACTTCTGAACTATGATTTACAAGATTAGATATAAGATGTAAGATTTAAGACGTCACTTTTCCTAGTATCAACTTCAGAATGTTTATATGCCCACCAAACCCCATCTCAACGAGATGAGTGTGATAAAAGGACTCTGATATAATGCTAAGGGGTGAAAATGATTACATCTAAAATTTCATCCTGCATACTAATTACTCAATTCGAATCTCTTATATTGGATGGGTTTCTTTATTCAAACCATCATCTAAACTCATCACACCTTATGAAATACTTTGTACTGATTTCTGCCATCTTATGTTCTTTATCCGCCTCACTTTTTGCACAAGAGGCTCAATTCCCCATTATAAAAGGCTTTGGTGGGATTTATGAAATTCAGAATGCGGTGTTACCAAGTCCTGATATGGAATATAAAATCGTGATTGATCTTAAAACGCTTCAACGAGATAAAGAAAGCTTAAACCCTGGTTTAAATAATGTAGCACGCATGATAAACTTACATGGACTAGGTGGGGTTAAGTCCGAGAACCTAAAAGTAGCGGTGGTTATTCATGGTGGCGCAACAGATGTTATTCTTAACAATGAAGCGTATAAGAAACGGTATGAGCTAGATAATCCAAATATAGAGCTCATAGCTACTTTGAAGAAAGCTGGTATTGAAGTATTTGTATGTGGCCAATCTTTATTAGCTCGCAAATATGAAAGTAACGAGGTAAATGATGATGTTAAGATTGGACTTTCAATGCTTACCGTTTTTACAACGTATATGCATAATGGATATCAACCCCTAGTTTTTAACTAGTCTTTTAGGGTAATAGTAAAGGTTGTGCCTTTATTGAGCTCACTTGTAACACTTATTTTACCACCTAAACTTGTTACATGGCTGTGAACTAAGTAAAGACCAATGCCTTTGCTATCGCTATGATTTCCGAATTTTTGATGAAGTCCAAATAGTTTATCAGCAACTTTCTCCATATCAAAACCAATTCCGTTGTCGGTATATATCAATTGTTTTTTTCCACCTTCTATATGCGTAGAAATGGTAATTATTGGAGCATTGTTGGGGTTAGCATATTTAATTGAATTGGTGATGAGGTTCAAAAATATGCTATCTAGGTAAGCTTTATTGAAATTAATGGTTTCAAAAGCTGCGAAGTCGGTTTTAACCGTGGTGTTAGAATGGTGTATTAGCGCTCGAATTGAATACTCTATACGAGTTACCGTTTCATCTAGGTTTAAATCCTCAACGGGAATGGTTTGTTCTTCGGAATGACTCAGAACATCCACATAGTTATTAAGGGATAATTTAAGTCCTTCTGTCGCCGATTTAAGAATGTCGAGTAGTTCGAGCGTTTCTTTGTTTTCTATAGTGCTTGTATCAATTAAACTAAAAGCTGAAATCAAACTACTTACCGGAGATCTTAAATCATGTGAGGTAGTATAGGTGAGTTGCTTTAGATGCTGGTTCATCCTAGTTAGATTTGAGAGAAGTATATTTCTTTCGTCCTCAAGCTTTTTCTTATAGGTGATATTTTTTGCAATCGCATAAATAAGTTGTTCACAGTCAAGTGGCATCGATGTCCATGCCAACCATACAATATCACCACTTTTAGTTACATACCGATTCTCATAATTGAGCAAAGGAGTGCCCTTAATAAGATTCTCTCGATATTTCCGAGTCAAATCAATATCGCCCTTGTACATAAAGTCGTCAATAGGTCTAGAAAGAAGCTCTTCTTCTGAATAACCTAAAAGATGTGAAACCGCAGGATTAATCCTTTTGAAATAACCGTCATAACCAGCAATGCATAATAAATCTGGTGATAGTTTAAAAAAATACTCTGAGTCTAAAACTCGTTCTTTGCCCATTCTATTCCTGCCCTTCTCGCCATATCCTTTTTTACCCTCTTAATATAATGTAAAAAATAGGTGAGTATGTGTTTTCAGCTAAAATTTAATGTTACTGAACTCTAAATTTTGGAAAGTCTTAAGATGGTATAGGGTCTTTGAATCTCTGCCCCTTCATGGTTGTGTACAATCTCTTTGTTATTAATTGGTTCTAAGATGTTAAAATCAGTATCGGTTGAGATATATTTTACACGCTCTATATCAAAAAACTCAAAATTAAATGAAGTAAAGGGTAAGTCTTCCATAAATTCTTTTTGAACAAATGTGATGCAACACAAGCTGTTGGGTTTCAGAATACGATAAAATTCTTGAAGCATAAGTTCAGGATCATCCCAAAAATAGATAGTATTGACTGTAAATATTTTATTGAAACTTTCATCCGCAAAAGGGAGGGGTAGTGTATCGTATAGTTTAAATATCGCTTTGCCTGAATTTATTAAACTTGAGTTAATTCTTTCTGCTTCTGCGTTCATCAATGGCGAAATATCCAACCCTGTGTAGAAGAGATTATTCTCTATTTGAAAGAGACTTGGTAAATGCAGAGCATTTCCGTGACCAAGTTCAAGAACGGAATCCTTTTGTTGGAGATTTAGTGAGCGTATTGTTTCTAAAGTCATACCCGAATTGGTTTCATTCATAGCATGAGCAATTTCTAGGCCTTTTGCCCCAGTTGGACATCGTAACTGTTTTGCGATTTCTTTAAGGCTTTCTGAAGAGTTAGATTTAGACATTAGTATGCTGGTATAAATTTATAGCGACGAGTATTTACTTTACATCTTCTAGAACATATTTCCTATCCATGTCCTTCATCAAACGTCCCGCTTTAGTATGAATGGAGTGGTAGAATAGCAACACCGCGTTTTCTTCATATGCTTGTCTTAGAAGTAATGTCTTTGCTTTTTTAGCTTCTAAAGGATGTGTATGATTCTGTTTGGCGTCATAATGATTTAAATGAAGTTCTGATGGAACCAAATCGCCTAAAAAGTACGCGGTTTCACCTTGATCTTGAATTTTTACTATTTGATGTCCAGGGGTGTGCCCGCCAGTTCTTATCAGATAAACTCCTGGAATTATCTCGTAGAGGCTATCAGTAATAAAAACTATTTTTTCATTAGCAGCGAGTCTATAAAGTTCATCGAGATTATAAAAATCGCCCATTAAGTGGTTTTCTTTCCCAATTCTACTAATGGCATATGCCCACTCTAGCTTCTGCACAAAGTAATTTGCATAGCTCATCGTTGGTTCGGTCTTTATAGATTGATTTACAAAAGTAGAACCAGCAGAATGATCAAAATGTAAGTGAGTAAGTATTACATGAGTAATATCATGAGGAATGAGCCCAAAAATATCTAGATTCGTTTTTAAGTTAGAAGTATTGGAATAGGTGCTGTTGGTATCGAGGCCCCAGCCCAATCCGGTATCAATCAAGATATTATGCTTTCCATCTCTGATGAGAATGGGATCTATGCCAATAGTTGTGGTAAGGTCTACTAATTCTGGTGCGAGAGCTGCCGGTTTTGTAATTGAGTTACTCTCAACTTTATGAAAAGTATTATCATCAAAAACCTTGAAAATCCCTTCACTTAAATGCTCTATCTCAAAGCGACCAATCTTCATAGAATTAGATTTTATTGTTAACCATCAAAAAGTATAGATTTAAGCTGATGTATTTCTATACAAATAAATAATTATAACCTAATACGCAATTATTAACTATTCTAGAAATGTTCAGCTAGACCTAGTTACTGCTAGAAATATTTTATTTCGAAAAGCTTACAAAATCAAGCTTTAGATAACTTGGTTACGTATTTTTAAAACTCATAATGTGTAAGCAAGACTAAGGAAATTACTAAATGCGATCTGAGATTTTCGTTCATAAGTCATCTATTGATGCAAATTTTGAAGCCATTAAACGCAGACTAAAGCCTGGTGTAAAGGTTATGGCTGTTGTAAAAGACAATGCTTATGGTCATGGGCTTGTAGAGTTTGCAACTCATATTCAAGGAAAAACCGACTGGTTTTGTGTTGTTAGGGTAGAGGAAGGTGTAGTCCTCAGAGAAGCTGGAATAACGAATCCAATTTTGGTTTTTGAAGTAGCCAACGCAGAAAGAGCACCTTTGTATCCAAAGTATGATTTAACAGCTACTGTAGGAGATATCACAGGCTTTAAACTGCTAGAAGAGGGAACTTCTTACCACATTAACTTTGATACAGGAATGAAACGTCTTGGAATGTATTCAAGTCAAATTCCTGAAGTGTTAGAGCAAATTAAAATGTATTCCAATATATATTGCAAAGGTATTTACACACATTATGCAAACTCTGATGCAGAAGAAGGTAATACCGTAGCTGAACAATTGAAATTGTTTACTGAAATCCGATCTCATTTCCCAGAGGAATTAATGACACATACCGCTAACTCTGGTGGAATTTTCTATCATACTGACAAAGATGTTCAGTTTGATGCAGTAAGGCCAGGTATTAGTCTTTATGGATATGCACCTGGTGACGAAGTTATTCCTGATCTTAAATCTGTAATAGATTGGAAGTCTCAGATTATGCAAGCTAAGAGAATAAAAAAGGGAGAGGCTGTAAGTTATGGATGTACTTGGAAAGCGCCCAAAGACGGCTGGATTGGAGCAGTGCCTGTTGGATATAGTGATGGCGTTCCGAGAATATTAGGGAGTGAGATACAATTGATGAAGGGAAACGAGTTTTTGCAGCAAGCAGGTAGAGTTACCATGGATTATATCATGGTGTTTTCTGAGAACGAAATTCAACTTGGTGAGGAAATATTTCTTTTCAATCGAAAAGAATTAACTCCGAACGAATGGGCGACAAAATCTGGCACAATTTCCTATGAAATTACGACCAGATTAAATCAGCGGACAAAGCGATTTTACGTTTAAAAATTACTTTATAATTAAATCGAGTTGAATATCGAAAATTAAAGTATCGTTTTGTAATGTGCTTCCAGAGCTATTGCCGTATCCAAGACTCGGTGGGATAACAAGAATTTTTTTATCGCCTTCTTTCATGCCTAAAAGACCTTCTTTAAAGCCTTCAATAACGCCAGTAACTGTTAGTTGTGTAGAAGAGGTGCTTCCGTTTTTGAAAGAGCTATCGAAAACATCGCCATTGGTTTTTCGCCCGGTATAGTATACCAAAACATCATCAATAATATTTACGGTAAAAGGGCCACTTCCGCTTGCTAACTTGTATGTAATTAAGCCTGAATCGCTAGTATCTGGAGTGATTCCCACAGTTGAATAAGGGTCTGGAACTGTAGAGAAATCATCTTCAACGAAATAAGGACTTGTCCCATCGCCACAGCTAATTGCAAAAAGGAAAAATGTAGAAACAAGGGTGAAGGCTTTAACTTTATTTAATCTCATCAATTCTTGAAAAAGTTCGTTTTTATTTTAAAATCGGATTAATTCAGATTAGGTAACTTACCGAAAGGGTTTTTATTTCATAATCTGAAAACAAATATAACGCTTGCGGTGGTTAAAAACTTCACTACAGTAAAGCTTACTTTTTATCTTCTTTTTCTTCCTCACCAAAGGCTATTCTAAGTTTCTTTTCTCTACGTTTAACCGAAATTTTACTCACCCAGATTGAAAATTCATATAGGAAAGTAAGAGGCAAAGCTATCAACACTTGAGAAATTGGGTCTGGCGGAGTTAACAATGCTGCTAACACTAAACAGAACACAATAGAATGGCGTCTATACTTTCTCAAAAAAGCAGGTGTTACAAGCCCAATACTTGAAAGAGAATAGCTAATTACTGGAATTTGAAAAATAAGACCGCAAGAAAGAACCCAAGTTGCTAGAGAACTGAAATATGCGTTGATATCAAAGTCATTTCGAATGACATCTGATATTTGGAATTGAGAGAAAAATTGCAATGCAAATGGCACTAAAACAAGATAGCCAAATGAGACGCCGATTAAGAAGAAAAAAGTGATGAAAAATGCTGAAAAGAAGGTTTTCCTCTTGGTTGTTGATTCAAAGGCAGGTTCAACAAAAGACCAAATTTGATATATAAATACCGGTGATGCGATGATAAAACCAATAATAAAGAGCATTCCCCACATGGTAAAGAACTGACCTGGGAGCTTTCTACTTTGTAAAGTAATATCGATAGCGTCTAACCGAAGGAAGTCATAAATAAAAAAAGATGCGTGAGTTGGCCCCAGCAATACTTTGTCTAAAAAGAAATCCTTAAAGATATAAGCCACCACAACCCCAACTCCAATAGCGATGAGACCTTTTACAAGTCTCCATCGCAATTCTTCAAGATGATCCAAAAAAGACATGTCGGTGACAGGCTCTTTTGGCTTACTTGCCTTTGGCGGAATTTTGGGCATTACTTGGCGTTCTTGCAAAATGGCTTATCCTAAGCGGTTACAAAGTCATAAAGGGGAAATCTTTCGCAAAGCTCTTTTACTTGCGCAGTAACCTTTTGATGAATACTGTCATCGGTAGGATTTTGAAGCACAGTATCTACAAGTACAGCTATTTGTTCAAAATCAGCTTCTTTCAAGCCACGAGTCGTCATTGCAGGCGAACCAATTCTGATGCCAGAAGTTACAAATGGGCTTTCGGTGTCGAATGGAACCATGTTTTTGTTTACAGTAATTGCTGCTTTACCTAGAGCTTCTTCAGCAATCTTACCGTTTAGCCCTTTGTTGCGCAAATCAATCAGTATGAGGTGATTGTCGGTTCCGCCACTAACAATATCGTATCCTAACTCGGTGAATTTCCCTGCAAGTGCTTTTGCATTTGCAAGAACCTGAGTTTGATAAGTGGTAAAATCACTTTGAAGAGCTTCGCCATAAGCAACAGCTTTAGCGGCAATAATGTGCATTAGTGGTCCACCTTGGGTGCCTGGGAAAACAGCAGAGTCTAAAAGTTCACTCCAGTTTTTTGTACGTCCAGATTTTGGAGCAACTATACCAAGTGTGTTTTCGCCATCTTTCCCGATAAGAATCATTCCGCCTCTAGGGCCACGTAAGGTTTTATGTGTTGTAGTTGTTACAACATGCGCATGAGGAAGCGGATTTTTTAAGTGCTTGGTAGCAATTAACCCTGCTGTATGCGCCATATCCATCCAAAGAAAAGCACCAACTTCGTCGGCAATACTTCTAAAAGCTTCATAATCGTAATCTCGAGAATAAGCAGAGGCACCGATAGAAATCATTTTCGGTTTAACAGCTTTGGCTTTCTCTCGGATTTTATTCATATCCAATCGGCCTGTTTCTTTTTCAACGCCATAAAACTCTGGGTTAAAGTAAATCCCAGAGAAATTAACAGGAGAGCCGTGAGTTAGGTGACCACCATGGGAGAGGTCAAAACCTAGAAGAGTGTCGCCAGGTTTCATAAAAGCTAAATAAACCGCAGCATTTGCAGAAGCACCAGAGTGTGGTTGCACGTTTACCCAATCAGCATTAAACAGTTTCTTAGCGCGATCTCTTGCAATGTCTTCAACTACATCAACAACTTCACAACCGCCGTAATATCTTTTACCAGGATAGCCTTCAGCGTATTTATTGGTAAGAACGCTACCTGAGGCTTCCATAACAGCACGTGAAGTGAAATTCTCGGAAGCAATAAGCTCTAGATTAAGGTTTTGGCGATCAGTTTCTTTTTCGAGAAGTTCAAAAATGGCTGGGTCTAGTTCTTTAATGGGCTTCATTAATGAGAGTTACTTTTGTGTTAAAGATTCAATTTTTTCTACTCGGCGTTCGTGGCGGCCGCCTTCAAACTGTGTACTAAACCACGATTCTAGAATTTCTTGTAGTTGGTTTTCATTCAACTCACGTCCTGGCAAGCACATAATATTAGCATTATTATGTAAGCGAGTCATCTGAGCAACCTCAGCATTATACACAAGTGCAGCGCGTACTTTTGGGTATTTATTTGCTGTCATGCATACGCCTTGTCCACTTCCACAAACTAAAATTCCTTGTTCAAACTCTGAATTATTAATACGTTCCGCTACTTGAACTGCAAAGTCAGGATAGTCAACAGAGTCTTCAGAGTGAGTTCCAAAATCAACGGGAGTGTGCCCCATTTTTTCCAGTAATTTAACCGTGATTTCTTTTGCTGGAAAACCTGCGTGGTCGCTTGCTATTGGAATAATCATTAAGAATGATTTTGGTGAGTTGTTGAGCCCTAAATATCTCTAAATTTTACCTTAGATTAAAGCAAAGAAACCAAATTGAACCTAAAATCTGACAAATACCTTGAGTTACCTTAAAGAACTAGATGTTGCGAAGTCTGCAGCCGAAAATGCTGCTACTATAATTCGTGAATTTGCAAACAACGAAGAGTTTAAGATTAATCTGAAAGGGAAGAATGATTTAGTGACAGATGCTGATTTGGCTTCAGAGAAAAAGATTATTGAAGTTATAAAAGCAACTTTCCCTAATGACCTCATCCTTGCGGAAGAATCATCCCATTATAAGTCCCTTCCTTCAGAGCGAATTTGGATTATCGATCCTATTGATGGCACCACGAATTTTGCGCATGGCTTCCCTGTTTATTGCGTTTCTATTGCTCTTTGGGAAAATGGAGAGGCAAAGGTTGGCTTAGTTCATGAGGTTGCCCATGACGAATTATTTTGGGCTGTTGAAGGACAAGGAGCTTGGTTTAATGATAAAAAAATCAAAATATCCGGCATTACAGAGCCATCCGAGTCTCTAATTGGAACTGGATTTCCATACAATAATTTAGATTTGGTTGAGAATTACCTAAAGCTTTTTAAAGTGATGATGGATAAAACGCATGGAGTAAGACGTCCTGGTTCGGCTGCTTGGGATTTATGTAATGTAGCCTGTGGACGCATTGAAGGATTCTATGAATATGGGTTAAGTCCTTGGGATGTCGCCGCTGCAACTCTAATCATAAAAGAAGCAGGCGGAATAATTTTTGATTGGAAAGGCGAGCAAAACTGGCTTTTTGGTCAACGTATTGTTGCTGGCAATAAACCAATATGTGATTTTCTACTTACTGAAATTGGAGAGTGCTTTTCTGAAGAGATGTTGAGTTTGGATTGATTGGTGTATGAATAGGAAATTTAATAATAGCCGCATTTATTACTGTATATGACAAGGGTGAGATACTTGCCTTCACCCCTTTACCAATAGCAGACTATTTCGCATGTTGGATATTAATATTACGTGTAAAATGCCACAAAAACGGTACAAATTTGATTGATATCTATAACGTTTATAAATAGTTAATTGTCCATGTAATAGTTTGCAAATAAAAATAATTTATGTAATATAAAACAGAAGTTTCAATCTACGTGTGGTGACAACACTCAGAGAGGAAAAATAAGTAAGCAACAATAAAAAGTCGATTATGCAAAAATTAACCCAACTACTTTTATTGGTATCTATACTACCTGTCTTGGCGGTTGCTCAAACTCCTAAAAAAATACACGAGCTAAAAAGCCTTACAGACAGCTCGAGCACGGTGCATCTATTTTATCGATTGAGCTTCGTGGATGAAACAGGAAAGCAAAGTAGAAACATTTACCATTATAATACAAAAAACGGGAAAGACTCAGTTTTTATAAAAAACTATTCTGGTAGAATATTTGGAGATCCCTATGTATATACCAACGATTATAAGTTTTTAGAAAACGATCCGACTAATTATCTCACAGCCACCACTTACTGCACTGAAGAATGTTTTCAATTCGCGTCAAGAAATGACGGCAGTAAATCAATTGGTGGAATATGGTCAGGCATCAATAAACTGAATGTGGAAGGAACCGACAGTGGCCGAGTTTACGTCGAAATGTATGGAGAAACTGTTATTGGTTTAAATGGCGGACGAAGATTTCCGAAATCGAATACTGTATATCCTCCTGAATTCCCCGACAGTTCCAAGTTAGGCTTTTCTCTAATTTCTGTGAGTCCATACAATGATTCATTGCTGTTTGGTAGAAAATATTTTGGCTCCCGTGATGGAAACCCCTTTTTGAGAAGCCTTGACAAAGGTGAAAATTTAGAATTTATTAGTGACACGTTGCTTCCTGGCTACATTTTTTTTGATAGTGATTCAAATACAGTCTATATAATTGATGTATTGAGCACTCCAGGATATGGTTTGTATGTAAATAAGTATCAGGGGAAGAGCGAGTTTTGGGAGTTGATACATGTTTTCCCAAGTAGTATTTATCCTAATATATCAACACACCCAACTCAACATGGTAAGTTATATATTTGGAATTCAGACTCTGTTTTAGTATCTGAAGATTATGGGGAGACTTTTGAAGTTTTGTTGAAACCAAATGAGAATATTACAGGTTTTACGGTGGAGCACTTTAAGGAATATTATACCACTAACAGCTCCTTATTTAGCTACGAAAATGGAAATTCAGTGGAGCTGTTATCCTCCCTTGTTTCAAATGAATATCAAACTGAGGTACCAACTCAAAATAAGCTACACCAGAACTATCCCAACCCGTTCAATCCTTCAACTAATATCCAGTTCGAGTTACCTTTTCCCTCAACTGTTTCGTTGAAAGTATATGATGTTTTAGGTAGAGAAGTAGCAACGCTTGTAAATGGAAATCTTTCAGCGGGTAAACAAACCATTCGTTTCGATGCTTCTACATTAGCAAACGGCATGTACTTGTACAAACTTCGAGTTGGTAATCAGGGAATTGTTCGGAAGATGACGTTGATAAAATAAAACCTAATAGAACGGCATTTTGAACCTCCAATGTTACCAATTACCATAATGGTGGAGGTTTTTTATTTAGGAGTGGAAAAGTATTTTGTTAATACTTCTTTACCGAACTGGCGAACTATCCAACAAAAAATCAAAACTCTTGAGAGGAGTGGGGCCATTGTAATATTTAAAAGGCTCTCCAAACTCGAAGCCTGCTAAATGCCCAAAGTAACGAGCACGAGCTTCTAATTGCTTAAAGTAATTATTAGAGGAAATGTAAGTTTCAGGTTCATCACCCGGATTTGAGACATTAAATTGCGTAGAAAATGCTAGAATGGCTTCTTTCTTTGTTTCCCAATGTTCGGAAATGTCATAAACAAAATCGGGTTCAAACGGTCGGTCTTGCATGTAATGTAGAATATGCTTTGGACGCCAAGGCTCTTGAGGCTCACCGTTTTCGTCTAAAGTCACAATCTTTTTCAAACCAGAATAAAAAAGAGCATCCAAAATTAACTGGGTAGATTTTCCGTGGTCTGGGTGACGATCGTGTGGTGCACCTGTAATACAAATTTCAGGTTTACACTTTCTAACCTGCTCAATAACCTTTAATTGATTCTCTCTGTGGTTGGCAACAATAGAATCTTTCATTCCTAAATTCGCACGGTACGAAACACCCAATATGTTAGAAGCATTTTCAGCTTCTTGCTTTCTAATTTCAACAGAGCCTCGAGTTCCCATTTCACCTTGAGTTAGATCAATAATACCAGCTTTTTTTCCGCTAGCAATTACTGCGGCTACTGTTCCTCCACAATTCAATTCGATATCGTCGGGGTGTGCTCCAAGAAAAAGAAAATCTACAATCATTTTGCAATTATTTGATAGTTATAAATAATAACTTTGGTAGGGCTAATTAATTTATGAGAGTAATTCTTTTGTAGCCCTTTTTTAGAATTAAATGAAACTAAGAAATATATCTGCCGTACGGAAACAGGTTACACTAAAAAAAATTACGCATGAGATTATTTAACAGTCTGTACGAGGGTGCAAAGGTTGCTCTTAAAGCTCTTAGTATAAATAAATTGAGATCTTTTCTAACAGCGCTTTGTATTATTATTGGTATTACCATGGTTACTGTGGTAGACGCTGTTACCACAGGAATGGATGAGACTTTTGACCAAAGTATGGCAATGCTCGGTAAAAATGTTGTATACGTTGAAAAATGGCCTTGGGGTGGTGGTGATCAAGAATGGTGGGAAATAGCCAACCGTAAAGAAATGAAGATGGATTACGTTTCTTTTTTAAGTGAACGAATGACGTTAGCAAGCGATGTTACTGCCTCAGCGGGTAGAAGGGCAACTATTCGGTATGTTGATCAGATTGCAGAAGGAGTTCAGGTAAATGGTGCAACAGCAAACTTTTTAGCTATTCAAGGCCTTAATATCGAAAGCGGAAGAATGTACACTGAGGAAGAAGCGAGAAGCGCTAGTAATGTAGTTATTATTGGAAAATCGCTTGAAGAAGCTCTTTTTGAAAATCAATCAGCCCTTGGAAAACAGTTGCGGATAGCGGGTAAGAAATTTACTGTAATTGGTGTTATTGAGAAACAAGGTAGTTTTTTGGGGATTGGAGACTCTGATAACAGAGCGATTATACCTATCAAATCGTATGGAATAATTTATGGATTACGCTACGGTATTCAGATTGGTGTTAAATTCCCGAGTGAAGCTGCTGCTATAGATGGTGAATACGAACTTGAAGGCTTAATGCGACGTGTTAGGCAGTTAGATGCAACAGAAGAGAATGATTTTGCTCTAAACAAGCCACAAGCTTTTGAAGAGCAACTTTCTAATTTTAAAAATGGACTCTACATGGGTGGGTTTGTTCTAGTTGGATTATCATTATTGATTGGGGGTATTGGAATTATGAATATTATGTTTGTGTCGGTTAGAGAGCGTACAAAAGAAATTGGAATTCGAAAAGCCGTAGGTGCTCAATCGTGGGAGATTTTAAGCCAATTCTTAATTGAAGCCATCGTAATTTGTTTGATTGGTGGTATTGTTGGCGTGGCACTAGCTGGAATTATAACAGTAATGATTGACCAAGTGTTCACGGCCACGATGAATTTCAGCGTTGTTCTATTCGCTTTTTCTCTCTGTACTTTTATTGGGGCACTTTTTGGTTTTATACCAGCTTATAGAGCCGCAAAATCCGATCCTATTGAATCATTGAGGTTTGACTAATGCATATTTCTGAAACTTTCCGCCAAGCTTCTGAATCACTAAAAGCGAATAAAGTAAGATCTGCCTTAACACTTCTTGCGCTGGTGATTGGTGTGTTCTCAGTTATTGTATCTACCACTGCAGTAGCAGTTTTAGATAATTATTTTACAGAAACAATGAGCATACTTGGAAGTGATGTTATCACGGTTCAAAAAAATCCTGCTGTTAATCTTGGTCCTAGAGATGCAAATGTAAGAAATAGAAAGAACCTTACCTTTGATGATGCTGAAGACTTAGAGGAAAGAATGGAAATTGGTGAGGGCATGAGCCCCGTTACTTCATTTAGCTTTACGAGGATTAAATATAATGCTAAAGAAACAGACCCTGATGTAATGGTTAGGGGTGGTAATGGTGAGTATTTCGCTAACAATGCTTATGTAATCGAAGATGGTAGAAATTTTAATAATGAGGATTTACAATATAGACGAGCTGTTGTAATAATTGGTAAGGATGTACAAACGGAATTATTTGATAGTGAGTATCCTCTAGATAAGACGGTTAGAATCGATGGTCGACCATATTTAGTAATTGGGATATTAGAGAAAAAGGGGCAGATATTTGGGCAGTCTTTCGATAATTTAGTTGTAATACCTTACACAACGGGTATTAATGTATATGGAGGGAATCGAGGAATTGGCATTCAATTGAGAGCTCCTTCTATTTCAAAAATTGAAGAGACTTTGGACGAGGTTACTGGGATAATGCGTGTTATACGTGGGGTTTCTCCTGTAGATGATAATAATTTTGAAGTAATCACTAACGACTCTTTGTCGGGTACTTTCGATCAGTTTACTGGAATCTTATACATCGCGGGATTTATGGTAGGTGGAATTACATTACTTGGTGCCGGCATTGGGGTGATGAATATTATGCTAGTTTCGGTTACTGAACGTACACGTGAGATTGGAATTCGAAAAGCGGTAGGTGCAACAAGAAAAGCCATTGTAAATCAGTTTTTAATGGAAACTATCTTTATCTGCCAAATTGGTGGTTTGATTGGCTTAATCTCTGGGATAGGGGTAGGGAATATAGCAGCCTACTTTCTTGAATCGGATGTAGTAGTACCCATTTGGTCGGTTATTTTAAGCTTTTTTGGAATGACATTTATCGGCCTCATTTTCGGTGTTTACCCAGCATATAAAGCCTCAAAATTAGATCCTATCGAAAGCCTACGTTATGAATAACTAATTGCTTATTTTAGATAGGTAAATAGTTAATAAAAGGGCATTATAATGAACGATGAATTAATTAAAACTCTTAATGAGAAACTTGATACCGCTATTGGTCGAGGCAAGCAGTTGCTAGCTGATGAGAACCTTCAGGTAAAAGCAGAAGAAATTAAGAACAAAGCTGAATCTACAATTAGAATGCATCCAATAAAAAGTGTTCTAATAGGCCTATCTATTGGCTTTTTGGTTGGGAAAATACTCAGCTCAGAGGATTAAAATGGATTTATTAGGGCAAGGCATAAAAAATGTAACTAAAGATTTAAAGAGTTATATCGAAGCTCGAATGGAGTTATTAGTCCTTAATGGTAGCGAGAAAGCAACCCAGATTTTAGGGCAAACGGTACAACAACTTTTTGTGATATCAATTGTAATGATAGGCCTTCTTTTTACCCTATTAGGTTTAGGTTTTTATTTAGGAGAACTACTAGAAAGTAATGCCTATGGGTTCTTTCTTATTGGAGCTATAACGCTATTTTTTGGCATACTCTTATTGATTTTTAAACCAAAGGGAATTGCTCAGAAAGTACAAGCTCAATTTATGGAAGAAATATTAGCAGGTTTAGAAGACCAGAATACTGAGGTAGAATCTCCGAAATTCTTACCAACTACAAAAAAAGAAGAGGTGAGCTAAATTGGCAAATCAGAATATTTCAAAGTTAGAGAGAAAAAAGCAAGAATTAGAGAATGAAATAACTCGTCTTCAAACTGACCTCGATGATTCCATTGAGTCTGTTAAGGAAGGCGTTGTTCAAAATTTAGACCCAAAATCAACTATTCGAAAGTATCCGCTTCCTGCTCTAGGTATATCTTTAGTATTAGGTTACATGCTTGGCCATACTCGGAAAAGAAGATTTAGTGGACAAGATAGCGTAGGTACACTTTTAGGATCTGAACTTAAAAGAATGATTACGAAAAAAGGAATATCGCTCATTACAGACTATGTAGAGAATAAGATTACTAACGAGAGAAAACCTCAAGACTAGTTGATCACGTAAAATTTCTGTAAAAGGTTTATAAAGTCAGATATACTACAACAAATTTGCAACTAAATTTGTCGTCTAACGTGGAAGCTAACCATCAACATAAAAGAATCCAAAAGATGAAAAAATCATTATTAATGACGGTACTTGTGGCCGTAATAAGCACGAGTATTGTTTTTGCTCAAGAAGCAAAGAAAACAATTACTCTACAAGACGCCATTGAACTTGCTCTAAAGAATAATTACCAGTTAAAGACTGCTAAGAATAATTTAGACTTAGCCGAATATAGAATTACTAGCGAAATGGCAGATTTCTTACCTAGTATTAGCTCTAGTATTGGTTATTCAGCACAAACAGGGCAACAATTTGTTCAAGAACAACTCGCTTTTACCGATGTTACATCTTCGAGTGCTAGTGGACGAATAAGTGCTAATATTCCTATTTTTAATGGATTCAGTAATATTTTAACTCTCAGATCTAGTAAGGCTAGTAGGCTTTCCAGTGAAGAAAGTCTTAACAGAATTAAAGAGAATGTAATCTTTGAAGCTGCAACCCGATACCTTCAGGTTCTACTAAATACCCAATTGCTAGAAGATGCAATTGATAATCTAGAGACTTCTCAAAAAGTATTAGAGCAAACTAAAGCGCAGGTTGAAGTTGGATCTAGACCAAGTGTCGACCTATACAACCAAGAAGCCACAGTAGCAAACAATGAGTTCACTGTAACTCAAAGAGAGAATTCATTAAAGCTTTCAAAGCTTCAGCTAGTTAGATCACTGCAAATTGACCCATTAGGAGAATATGAATTTATAGTACCGAATTTTGATCCAGCTTCTGCTCAAGCTTCTGCGATGGCAGGTTATAATATTAGAGACTTAATTGACGAAGCACTGATATCTAGATCTGATTTAAAAAGCACCGAGTTTAATATTCAGTCTTTAAAATATTCACTTGACATCGCTAAGGGAAGTCTACTACCTACAATAAGTGGAAGTGCGACTTTGTCTTCAAGTTATAGTGACCAAGCAAGAGATCCTCTTACAGGGGGAGATGCTACATTTAATGATCAGTTTTTTGACCAACGTGTAAATAAGTCAATTGGACTTTCTTTAAGCCTTCCAATTTTTAGTAACTGGAACAGAATGACTCAGATTCAGTCAGCTAAAGTTAGTTTGAAAAATGCTGAATTAGGGCTTGAAAACTCTACTCTTCAAATTATCCAAGAGGTAACACAAGCTTTCAATGATTATTCATCTTATGCATCTCAGCTAACTGCTGCTGGTAAGTCTTTAGTAGCGGCAGAGAAAGCATTTGAGACACAACAAGAAAGATACAATGTGGGTGCTAGTACTCTAATTGAGTTAAGCCAATCACAAACACAATTTTTCAATGCACAGTCTTCAAAAACGAGTGCTATGTACAACCTAATATTTCAAGAAAAACTATTAGACTATTATTTGGGTAAGCTCAATAAAACAGACGTTAGTTTTAATTAAATCTATCTAGAAACAAAAGAACATTATGGCGAATAAAAAAACATCAACTGGAAAAATTATACTTTGGTTTGTAGGTGTAATTGCAGCAATTGCATTAGTAGGACTAGGACTTAGATATAGTGGAGTGATTGGAAATAACGCTTCAGAAGTTAAAGTTGATACTGAAACTGCAAAACTTAAAACCATTACCCAGATTGTTTCGTCTTCTGGGAAAATTCAACCAGAAATTGAAGTTGTTATTCGTCCAGATGTTTCTGGAGAGATTATTGAATTAGCTGTTAAAGAGGGAAATTTTGTTCGCAAAGGCGACTTACTCGTTCGAATAAAACCAGACATTTACCAAGCTCGTATTGATGAGCTAAATGCAGCTTTATTAACGCAAAAAGCTCGTATGGAGCAGACACGTGCTACTTTAATTCAGGCTGAAGCAGTTCATAATAAGAATATTGAATTGTACGAAAAGAATGTAATTTCAGAATTAGACTTTATTCAAACGAAAGCCAATTTCGAATCACAAAAAGCAAGCTTACAAGCTTCTAAGTATCAAATTCAAAGTGCTGATGCACAATTAAGAAAAGCTAAAGAGGAACTTCAACAAACAGTTATCAGAGCTCCTCAAGATGGAACTATAACAGGTCTCACTGTTGAATTAGGCGAGCGTGTTTTAGGTAACTCACAAATGGCTGGAACCGATATGATGCGAGTTTCTTTACTAGATAAAATGGAAGTGCTTGTAGAAGTAAATGAGAATGATATTGTTAATATCACATCTTTGGATACTGCTCGTATTGAAGTAGATGCGTATCCTGAAAGAAGATTTAATGGGATTGTTACTGAAATTGCTAACTCAGCTAGAATAACTGGTTCGGGTTCAAGCGAGCAGGTAACGAACTATCAGGTTAAAGTTAGAATTGTTACTCCTCATAACTTGAGCATGCATGGGGATAAGCTAGTTAAAAGCGAAGCGGCTGAAAATCCAGATAAAAACTTTGTACCAAATTTTAAGCCAGGTATGTCAGCAACTGTGGATATTGAAACGGAGTCTGTAGTTAATGTGGTTTCCATTCCAATTCAAGCTGTAACGGTACGTGATTTTTCAAAAGACAAGAAAAAGAGAAGCTCAACTTCTTCGGATAGTACAAAACAGGTGAACGACAACCTTGTGGTAAAAAAAGAAGATTTACGTAAAGTTGTGTTTATCGTTAAAAGTGGGAAAGCTGTTAGAACGGAAGTTGAAACTGGAATTAGTGACAACACACATATTCAAATTTTGGCTGGTGTAGAAGCTGGTGATGAAATTGTAATTGGTAGCTATAGAATTCTTTCTAGAACATTAGCAGATGGTGATGCTATAGATACTCAAAATACCAAAACCGAAATAGCGTCAATTAAAAATTAAGGGCATTATGTCAGCGAGACCAATAATAGAGATATCGAATCTTACTCGTTTTTATCAGATGGGAGAGACCGTGGTAAAAGCATTAAATGGGGTTAGTTTCAACATCCTTGAAAACGAATATATTGCAATAATGGGACCTTCTGGTTCTGGTAAGTCTACTTTAATGAATATGATTGGTTGTTTAGATACTCCCTCAGCGGGCGAATATATCTTAAACAATAACCGAGTGAGTGAAATGGATGATGCAGAGCTTGCTGAAGTTAGAAATAGAGAAATTGGTTTTGTATTTCAAACGTTCAATCTATTACCTAGAACATCTTGTTTAGCTAATGTAGAACTTCCTTTAATTTATGCCGGTATAAAATCCCAAGAAAGAAAAGAAAGAGCAACCGATGTACTTACCAAAGTTGGGTTAGGTACTCGGTTAGATCACAAGCCAAATGAATTGTCTGGTGGTCAACGTCAACGTGTGGCCATTGCTCGTGCACTTGTTAATCGCCCTTCTATTCTATTGGCCGATGAGCCTACTGGCAACTTAGATTCTAAAACAGGTGAAGAGATAATGATGCTTTTTGAAGAGCTATATCGTCAAGGAAACACTATCATCTTAGTAACTCATGAGAATGAGATTGCAGAGCATTCTCGGCGCATTGTACGCCTAAGAGATGGGGTAATAGAAACGGATGAGAAAGTTGAACATCCAACACTAGCAAATCTCGAATTAACAGTATAAAAAAAGGCGCTCAATTGAGCGCCTTTTTTATTTAAAGAATGTTAGTCAGAAATATTATCTGAAGCTAATACCAATACCTGCGTTTGCAGTAAAGTAATTAGCCATTGTTGCCTCTCCATAAATTGCTAGAAGGCCTAATCTAATTCTAAAACCTGCAAGTGCATGAACACTACTTTCACTATCAATAGTTAAAGAAAATGGATCTGTTAATACCGCATAATCTTCACCAGGTGTAAGTGGGTTGAAAGAACTTATAGGGAAGTCGCCGTTCATTTTTAGTTCGAATGAAGCTTTTTGAAACCCTAACCCAGCATAGCCTGAAATAAAAGGAAGGCTTTTACCAACTAAGATATTAGCTACAAAAGTATTAGTAGTTGTAGTGGTTTTCTGACCATCAAAGTTTGGTGTTGGGTTTTGAGTCAATGAAGGGTCGTTAGGGTCACGAGTACCAGTTGGTTGTAAATCAAGATTAGCGTTCAAATCTATTTTATTAAAACCGAGCATGATAGAAACATCAACGGGCAAAAGTTTTCCACCTGGTACATATTGTGTTAAACTGTGCTTAACAGCGCCACCAATGATAGAAATATCACCGTAATCACCTAGACCAACTTCAGGAAGGTATCTTAAAGTAAGGTCTGTTTTCTTGATTAGACCAACACCAACTTGAACAATAGGAGCAGGAACAAATGCGAATCCTGTACCACCTGGCATCGTAAATTCACCAATTTTATTGTTCCCTTCCATGATTTCAAGTAAAGGACCGTTATCACTGCTACCAGCAATAGTTGGGCTAATTGGACTTTCGCCGGCAGCTACTCTAATTTTGCTTAAACCTAATGAAGAAATATCAAAAGTTTTATCACTTGATGGTACTACTGCAAGAGAAGGGCGAATCTGTAAACTAAAACCGAGTAGTTTTTTTGGTGCTGCAGTTTCAGTAAACCCAGCATTTAGGCCTGTTCCAAAACCTGTTGGGTATGGCTTAAGATATTCTCTAGTAAGTATTGCAGCATCATCAGCACCTGCTTTTAGAAAAGTACCGATGTCTCCGAATTGAGCTTGTGCAGGTGTAATCAGCACAACCCCTAAAATCAAACTAGCAAGAAAAGGCTTTATAGCCGTTTTGTAGCATTTTATCATTATGTCTCCTTTTTTTATTTGTTGACTAATATTAGTATTAATTTGAATATTTTGTATACCCTTTTTGAGGTATTAAAAACTTTTTGCCTCAATAGATTCGAGCATGTTTATGTAGGAATTATAACGGTTTACGTCAATTATACCTTCTTCATAAGCTTTAATTACTCCACATCCTGGCTCGTGGATGTGAGTACAAGTGTTGAATCGGCAACGTTGCCTTGGTTCAAGCATTTCAGGAAAAAATAATGAGAGTTCCCAAGGTTCTATATTTACAAGGCCGAATTCTCTAATACCTGGGGTATCTACTAAATAGCCACCACTGTTAAGAGGAATGAGCTGTGCAAAAGTAGTGGTATGCTTTCCTTTGTTGGATGACTCTGAAACGGCACCCACTTTAAGATTATATTCAGGGTCAATGGTATTTAATAGACTAGTTTTACCTACCCCAGAAGGACCAATAAAAGCGGAGGTATTGCCAGATAGAGTTTCTTTGAGTTCATCTAAAGAATCTAGATCCTCTATACTTGTTAAAAATACAGGATACTCTAGCTTCTCATAAACAGCTAATAAGTTACTCAGAAAATCGATATCAGATTCTGAGGCTAAATCCATTTTGTTGATAATGATAGCTGGTTTAACATCATAAGCTTCACAAGTAACGAGGAAGCGATCAACAAAGCCTTCCTTTAGTTTTGGCTTTTGAATTGATTGAACAACAAAGGCATAATCTAAATTTGATACAAGAATATGCTCGCCTCTTTTCCCATGTGTAGCCTGGCGAGTTATATAATTTACACGGTCATGAATTTTCTCAATACCACCAGTTCCGTCTTTATTTCTATTGATATCAACCAAATCACCTACGGCAACAGGATTTGTAAGCTTTTTATCATTTAGTCTAAATCGACCAGGTAGCCGACAATGAACGAGTTCACTGCCCGTATCTACGATGTACCAACTCCCAGTAGACTGAATTACTCTTGCTTGTATCATGCAGCTAAAATAAGAAACCTTGCGATTAAAACGATAAAAAAAGCCTGTTCATGATTTACACGAACAGGCTTTTAAATATCCAGAATTATAAAGAATTAGTGGCTCGTAACAGGCTCTTGAGCTTGGTTACTTTTACCAGCTATAGTTGATTTATGCTGGTCGCTTACTTTAAAAAATTCTACAGGGTCATTAATTGCGTCTTTTTCTAAGATAATTTCCAATAAAGAATCCATGCGTTCTAGGTAGTCCACTTTAAGGCTTCCAATAACGTCCTTCTCTATTTCAGAAACATCTTTCTCATTCTTTTTAGGAAGCAGAACATGTTTTATCCCCGCTCTTTTTGCAGCTAGAACTTTTTCCTTAATTCCACCTACTGGAAGAACTAAACCTCTTAGCGTAATCTCTCCGGTAAGCGCAATAGAACCTTTAACTTTACGCTGAGTAAAGATAGAAGCAATGGCTGTCATAAGAGAAACACCAGCAGAGGGTCCATCCTTTGGAACAGCTCCAGCTGGAACATGAATGTGAAGGTCCCAATATTTAAAAGCGTCTTCTGGAATGCCCGCTTCTTCAGAATGAGCTTTCAAATAAGAGATTGCTAACATAGCAGATTCTTTCATCACATCGCCAAGTTGGCCCGTAATGTTTAATTTACCAGAGCCTTTTGAAACACTTGCTTCAATGAAAAGGATGTCTCCACCAAAAGGTGTCCATGCTAGGCCTGTTGCCACACCGGGAACAGTAGTGCGTTCTGCAACATCGCTATGATATTTTTGCTTGCCTAGGAAGTCTTCAACATCGTCTTTCTCAACTGAGAATGAGTTAAGCTCACCACCTGCAACTTTAGCAGCAACACCACGACAAACACTACCAATTTCTCTGTCTAAATTTCTAACACCAGACTCACGAGTAAATTCGTCTATAATTTTTTCAATTGAGGTATCAGAAAATGTTATTTGATCGTCTTTAAGGCCGTTTTCTTTGATTTGTTTAGGAATCAAATACTTCTTAGCAATTTGAGTTTTTTCTTCAAGAGTGTAACCACTGATATTGATAATTTCCATGCGATCACGAAGTGGTGCAGGAATAGTATCTAACGAGTTTGCAGTGGCAATAAATAGAACTTTAGACAAGTCATATTCAAGTTCTAGATAGTTATCACTAAACGTATCGTTCTGTTCTGGATCTAAAACCTCAAGAAGTGCAGAGGTTGGGTCACCTCTAAAATCTGAGCCAACTTTATCAATCTCATCGAGCATGATAACAGGGTTTCCTTTCCCTGCTTTTTTCATAGATCGAAGGATTCTTCCAGGAAGGGCTCCAATGTAAGTTCTTCTATGACCTCTAATCTCGGCTTCATCTCTAATTCCACCTAAGCTGAATCTTTCAAATTCTCTCCCTAATGCGCGAGAAATTGATTTACCAAGAGATGTTTTACCAACGCCTGGAGGCCCGTAAAAACATAGGATAGGAGCCTTCATATCTTGCTTAAGTTTAAGAACCGCTAAGTATTCAATAATACGCTTCTTTACTTTTTCAAGACCATAATGATCTTCTTCCAAAACTTGTTTTGCATAAGCTAGATCTAAACGATCTTCAGAATACTCGTCCCAAGGAAGATCTAAAATCCATTCCAAATAGCTATGGATTATTCCATAATTTGGGGATGCATTTGGTGTCATTTCTAAACGTCGTAGCTCTTTATCAGCTTCCTTTTGTGCGTATTCGGGAAGCTTTTTGTTAGCTAAACGTTCTTTAATCTTTTCTACTTCTTGATGTTCAGCATCTTCGCCCAATTCTTCTTGAATGGCTTTCATTTGCTGGCGAAGGTAGAATTCTCTTTGTTGATCGTCGATATCAGATTTTACTTTAGTGCGAATTTTTTCGCTCATATCTAACACTTGAACTTCTTTTTCAAGATGTTCCATTACAGAATCAAGGTTCTTAGAGAAGGTCTTAATTTCAAGCAACCCTTGTTTTTCTTTTGAACTAACATTCAAGTTCGAAGAAATGAAATTCAGCAAAAATGAAGGGCTGTTAATATTATTTACAGCAATAGTTGCCTCAGTTGGAATATTAGGAGACATATTAATAATACGAGTAGCAGTCTCTTTAATATTTCTGATGGACGCATCAAGCTCTAGACCTTGAATATCCATCTCTTTCGGATAGGCTTTTACATCAGCTTTGAAATAAGGATTCTCTTGTGTGAACTCTGAAACTTCAAAAGAGGTTTTTCCTTGAATAACAATGGTCTTAGAACCGTCTGGCATTTTAATCAACTTAATGATTTTTGCCATTGTGCCTACTTTATAGAGATCGGACGCTTTAGGCTCTTCGATATCTTCATCTTTCTGTGTTACCACACCAATTATCTTGTCGGTAGCGTATGCTTCTTTAACTAAAGCTAGAGAACGATCTCTACCCACAGTAATAGGAACCACTACTCCAGGAAAAAGAACAGTATTTTTTAAGGGTAAAATTGGGAGTGAGCTAGGAACTACAGAGTCATATAACTCTTGTTCTTCTTCTTCAGACATCAATGGAATCGCCTGCTCAAAATCTTCAAAATCATCTTCTGAATCACTTAGCTCACTAAATATGTTAAAGCGGTCTTTCATAAATATTATTAAAATCGAGTTTTATACTTTTGCTTGGTTACGCAAATACGAAGCCAAACTTGATACAGAAACAAAGCGTCATATATTTAAGCCCTATGACAGCAAAGTAAGGCAAACTGACAGTGTTACAAATGAAATTGTAATGCAGCCACTGTTACACCTGCAAAGACAGTATTTGAGCGTAACGAGCTTGTAGATAATTGAGTAGCAAGCGATAGGTCCCAAAATCGCGTTTCAATGGCAGTTCCAAAACTGATGAAACCAGGGAGTTCTGAAGCCAACTGCATTCCTGCTCTAAGTGGCAGGAATTTTAGAACCCGTAATTCAGCACCCATTGAAGCGATTATTTTTTTAGAATTAAAAGCGTTATTGGTGAGCCCCATACTGACGTCACCAGATAATTTTATACGGTTAAGTTCAAGCATAACTCCGCCATGAATGGCAGTAGGAAGTAGCACTGAGAATGTATTAGAAGTAGCAGTAAAACTCTGAAAAGGATTTCCTTCTCCAAACTGATCTACGTATTGAAGAAATTGTCCAGGAGCACCAACAAAAGCATCATTAGCACTATTTGGGAAGGAATTGGTAATTGTTGTGTCTTTTTCTGAAGTGTACTCAATCCCTTTATCTTTATATGATACAAAACCAATATCGGTTATTGAGAAGGCAATTCGTAGAGACTTTCGGGTTTGTTGAATCCTTGGCTGCAAAGTTGAAAGATCACTGCCAAGAGTAAGCAAGTAAGTAAAACCTATATCTAGTCCAGCACCTACACCGTAAATATCGAAGGCTTGGTTACTAATGGGATTGATATTATTTCGTATAGCTTGGTCGGCTGGTGCACCATTTAGATACTCTGAGGTAGCGTCACTGAAGTTGCCAGCCGCAGAATATTCAAAATTCTGAGATCTAACTATATCACTTGAATTGGTTTCTTGCTTATAAACATTTTGCCAACTAGCATTTTGATAAGCCCCACCTAATACTAGCTTTGGTGCAATACCTACAATAAAATTATCGATTCTAGAACTCATCCCATTAAAGAAACTCATTGACTCGGCATAACCAAAGGAAACTTCATGAAGCGTTTGATACCGATGTTTTAAGGTTTGGTTGCTAATAACCGTTCCCTCAGTAGTTACAGGAATATCGGTGTACCAATTTCTCCCAACCTCAAAGCTGGATGAAGTTCGAGTTCTAAATGCCAATGAATAGGCTTTATTATCTTTTTTCCAATGAATTCCAAAGAGCGTAGACTCTAGTCTGGATTGATGAGGAGAAGTGAGTTTATTTTTAGCATAGTTATTTTCAATAATCTCTGCCTTATCAAGCCCAGTTATGGTGTAGTTTCCTGGCTTATATCTAGTAAGATAATCTTCAAAATTTTTGCGCTGATTATCAAGGTTACTGAAGCTTTGTACGGGTATGAAATACGAGCCAGTAATAAGAAATCCGAAATCTACAGTACCTTTTCTGTCTTTAATTAGAAGGTTAGCAGGATTGTAGAAATTGGCATTATAGTCTGTAATGTATGTACTTCCACCACCACCAAGTGCTATATTTCTTGGCGTTAAAACTGGTTGTGCATAACCAGTACATAGTATTACTAACCCAATAAAAATGGTAAATGAAACTGACCGCATAATAAATGTGGGATTTCCCGTCCTTCTAATCAATAACCTGTAAGGGTGCTGCTTTAAGCATTAACTTTTTTTGTCCTCGTTCCTTGAAAAATACGACAACTTTACTATCCAATCCTAATCCACTCCGGCTAATGATTTTTCCAACTCCGAATTTTGCGTGAACTACACGAACTCCAACTTGGAAAGGATCTCCGCCATCAGAGTAATCATAATGTATGGTAGTGGACGAAGGAGATTTACTACCAACGGGTTTATCCCAGTCATATTCTATACTACTTGAAGAGGACGTAGATCTAGCTTTTGGCTCTTCTAAAGAATATCTATCAGAACGTTGAGAGATTGTAGCTCCCGTTTCTGTGCGGACCACTCCAGGGTTAACTTCATCCAAAAAACGCGACCTAAGCTGGCGTTGTTCTTCACCAAATTTATAGCGCGATCTACAATGGCTAAAATATAAACGCTCTTCAGCTCGTGTAATAGCAACGTAAAATAGTCGGCGTTCTTCCTCAATATCTGCGGAAAAACCTTCACGACCTCCAACAGGAAAAAGATTCTCTTCTAAACCAACTACAAACACCACTGGAAATTCGAGACCTTTAGAAGCATGAACGGTCATTAACGTAATAGCAGGCTTATTTTCGTCGAATTTATCGCTATCGGTAATGAGACTGATTTCTTGTAAAAACGCACTTAAAGATGGTTTTTTACTTCCTTTCTCGTAATAAGAAATTGCATTCTGAAGTTCCAAGATGTTATCACGGCGCATCATCGATTCTTGTGAATTTTCTTCAACTAATGCTTTCATATAGCCAGATTGTTCCAGAACATTTCGCGTAATCTCTGTTAAAGTACGGTTGCCGTTTTCTAGGTCGCTGCGTAAACGGGTGATCATGTCAACAAATTCACGAATGCGAACCTTGGCTGGTTTGTACACATCAGAACTTTCTACATGTTCTAAAATAGACCAAACGGAACGACCTTCACTGCGAGCTTTTTTCCGAAGATCTTGAATCGATTTATTACCAATTCCACGAGAGGGTTCGTTGATGATTCTAACCAAGTTAGTTTCATCGTGTGGGTTAACTAAAAGCGTAAGATAGGCAAGTACATCTTTTATCTCTTTACGTTGATAAAATGATAAACCACCAACAAGCTGATAAGTAAGATCTCTACGCCGCAGGGCTTCTTCAAAAACGCGCGACTGATAATTGGTTCGGTATAAAATTGCGAATTTGTTGTTTTTGTAACCGTGTCGCAGTTTCAAATCATAGATGTAGCTAGCAACGCGATTGGCTTCATCACGTTCATCAAAATTATCGAGAACTACTACAGGGTCGCCCGCACTTTTATCAGTCCAAAGAGTTTTATCAAGTTGATTAGAGTTTTTTTTGATGATAGAATCGGCACACATCAGAATAGATTTTGTAGAGCGATAGTTTTGCTCTAGAGGAACTTGAGTGGCTTTATCGTAATCTTGCTGAAAGTTGAGAATATTGGCAATATCAGCGCCACGAAAAGAGTAAATACTTTGAGCATCATCGCCCACTACGCAGATGTTCTTGTATTTCTCACCCAACATTCTAGTTACTTTGTATTGGGCGTGGTTTGTATCCTGATATTCATCAATAAGAATATATTTGAAGCGATCTTGGTATGCGTTTAACACCTCTGGAAATTTTTCAAAAAGCTCGATTGGTTTGATGAGCAGGTCATCAAAATCCATAGCGTTACTTTGTTTTAAACGCTTTAGGTAAATAGTATAAACACGAGCCGTAATATCATCGAGTGTGCTTCCAATAAATTTTTCTTGGTAATACTCAGGGGTGATAAGTTGATTTTTGGCGTCACTAATTTTATTCCGAATAGTTTTAGGTTTTATCTCTTTCGGATCGAAATTCAGTTCTTGAAGAATCTGTTTAACTACTGTTTCGGAATCGCTAGTATCATAAATCGTGAAGTCTTTACCATAGCCAAGTTTGTCTGCCTCAAAGCGTAAAATTTTGGAGAAGATGGAGTGGAACGTTCCCATCCAAAGTTTTTGAGCTTTATCACCAATTAGGTTGCGAATACGGTCTTTCATTTCCCTTGCCGCTTTATTGGTAAAAGTAAGCGAAAGTATTTCGTTGGGAGCAGCTTTAAACTGTTGCAGCAGGTAAGCAATACGATAGGTAAGTACTCGGGTTTTTCCAGAACCCGCTCCTGCAATAATTAAAAGTGGACCATCAGTATGGGAAACAGCTTTACGTTGCTGCTCGTTTAAGCCTTTTAAGAGGTCTTGGTTGTTTTGAGGCTCTTCAGCTTGTAATGAAAATGTCTTCATAGGGAAAAATATCTCGAGAGCACCTAAAAATTTGGTCCTCTTTTAGTCTGGAATAATTGGATAAGATACATCCAATTATTCCAGTTCAAAAAGTATAGATTGCGAAAGTGTTATTCGAAATCTCGAAGTTGTTGTATGAGCTTTTCTAGGTTAGCTTCGCCGTCACGTTTTTTATTACGTTCATTCTGAACTACTTGCTCAGGAGCACTTCCTACAAAACGTTCGTTATTTAGCTTGCCATTAACTTGTTTCAAAAAGCCTTCAATGCGTGTGATTTCCTTTTGGAGGCGTTCTTTTTCCTTGTCAACATCAATGAGGCCAACAAGTGGAACAAGCACTTCTAAGTTACCAACAATAGCTGATGAACTAGCTTTTGGTTTCTCTAAATTAGCTTCAATGATTAAACTTTCAAGCGATTGAAGTTTGTTTAAAATCCAGCTGTTTTGAGAAATAGAATTCTGTAAATCTTCGTTAGAGGGTTTAATCAGCACTTCTAGCTCAGTTTTTGGAGAAACGCCCATTTCAGCACGGATATTTCTTAAAGCAGAAACCGTTTGTTGAAGAGTTTCAAAAAGCTTTACGTCGTCTGCATTATCGAAACTAGCATCATAAGCAGGCCAGCTAGCAACACATAATGCTTCATCGGGTCTACGTTCTGATATGTACTGCCAGATTTCTTCACTAATAAATGGCATAAAAGGGTGGAGGAGTTTCATCAACTGCTCAAAAATACCCAAAGCAACGTTCATTTTGTTGGTATCAAACTTATCGCCGTAGGTGTCAGGTTTCGCAAGTTCGATGTACCAATCACAGAAATCATCCCAAATTAATGAATACACTTTTTTGAGGGCATCATTTAAACGATAGTTTAGGAAGTCTTCTTCAACATCTTTTATCGTTTGATGAACACGAGCCATCATCCAGCGATCTACAAGATTTTCAGAATCGATTTTTGTTGTTGGAGTGTATTCAACGCCTTCTTCCATGTTCATGGTTAGAAAACGGAAAGCATTCCAGATTTTATTCGAGAATTTACTTCCTTGCTCGCAAAGTTTATCCTCAAAGGGAAGGTCGTTACCCGCAGGTGTGGCAAAAAGCATTCCCATACGAACGCCATCGGCACCGTACTGAGTAATTAAATCCAATGGGTCAGGAGAGTTACCTAAACTCTTACTCATTTTTCGACCAAGTTGATCGCGAACAATTCCAGTGTAATACACGTTTTTGAACGGTAACTCGCCTCTATATTCGTAACCCGCAATAATCATACGTGCTACCCAAAAGAACATGATTTCCGGAGCGGTAACTAAATCATTTGTTGGGTAGTAGTAATCAACTTCTTTTTTGCTATAGAAACCGTCGAACACAGAAATTGGCCACAACCAAGAGGAAAACCATGTATCGAGTACATCTTCTTCTTGCTTTAGGTCGGCTGTAGTTAAGCTTGAGTTTCCAGATTTTTCTTTAGCAAATTCAAGAGCTTGTTCAATTGTTTTAGCTACAACAAAATCATTTTCGTCTTCACCATAATAGAATGCAGGAATTCGATGTCCCCACCAAAGCTGACGACTAATGCACCAGTCGCGCACATTTTCCATCCAATGACGGTAGGTGTTTTTAAATTTGGGAGGATGGAATCGGATGTTATCGTTCATCACGTTTTCCAAAGCAGGCTCGCTCAATTCTTTCATAGAAACCCACCACTGAAGCGATAAACGTGGCTCTATTACAACATCAGTACGTTCAGAATATCCAACCTTATTGGTGTATTCTTCGATTTTTACAAGATGCCCAGCAGTTTCGAGATCTTTTGAGATTTGTTTACGAACTTCAAAGCGATCTAAACCAACATAGAGAATACCTTCAGGACTAATAGTTCCATCCGCATTCATAATGTTGATGGTTTCAAGCTGGTGCTTTTGGCCTAAGTTATAATCGTTTTCATCGTGAGCAGGAGTTACTTTTAAACAGCCTGTACCAAAATCCATTTCTACATATTCATCTAGAATAATTGGAACTTCACGATTTATAAGTGGAACAATCGCTTTTTTACCATGCAGATGAGTATAACGTTCGTCATCTGGGTGAATACAAATTGCGGTATCACCTAAAATTGTTTCAGGTCGGGTAGTGGCGATGGTAACAAACTCGTTGTCACTTCCAGCGATGTTGTAGCGAACGTGGTATAGCTTGGAATTTACTTCCTTGTGAATTACTTCCTCGTCGCTCAAAGCTGTTAAGGCAGATGGATCCCAATTCACCATTCTTGCACCACGATAAATCTTACCTTTGTTATATAAATCAATAAAGGTATCGATTACGCTTTCAGAATATTTTTCATCCATAGTGAAAGTAGTACGATCCCAATCGCAACTCGCACCTAATTTCTTAAGCTGTTCAAGAATGATTCCACCATGTTTGTGGGTCCAATCCCAAGCGTGTTCTAGAAACTCATCTCTTGTTAAATCTCTTTTTTTGATGCCTTCTTCACGAAGTTTACGAACAACTTTCGCTTCGGTAGCAATAGAAGCGTGATCGGTTCCTGGTACCCAACAAGCATTAAAACCTTGCATACGCGCTTTACGGACTAACACATCTTGAATGGTGTTATTAAGCATGTGTCCCATGTGGAGCACGCCAGTTACGTTTGGCGGAGGAATGACAACGGTGTAAGGCTCACGCTCGTCTGGTGTTGAATGGAAATACTTGTGTTCCATCCAGTAGCTGTACCATTTATCCTCAACTTGGGTTGGATCGTATTGTGCAGGAATTTCTTTTCTGTTGGTAGAAGGGTTGCTCACAGTAAAAATCGATTGAGTTGGTTATCAGAAATAAAAAAGTGGCAAAGCGTTTTATCACTTTGCCACTTAAAATATAGAATTGTCTTACTTAATTCTTTTTAGAAGAACGCCAAAGTGACCATCACAACCATGGATGTGAGGGAATGTTTGGTAAGCTTTACCATCTTCGGTAAGCACTTCTTCAGGAACGAAATCTTCAAGTGGTTCTAACACGAAGTTATCATCCATTTTGGCAATAAGTTTGTGTATTTGCTCCATATTCTCTTCTGGTTCTAAAGAGCAGGTGCTGTATACTAAACGACCGCCTAATTTCACCATGTTTGCAGCTTCTTCAAGTAGTTGCTCTTGTAGTTCAACTGCTTTTTTGAGGCCTTCTTCGTCACGTCTCCAGCGTAAGTCAGCTCGTTTACTCAATACGCCAGTACCAGTACAAGGTGCATCTAAGAGAACAGCATCAGCTAGTGGAAGAGAAAGCTCTAGAACATCACCACGTCTAATACGGATATTTTCTGCGCCATGACTTAAAGCACTTTCAGCAAGTTTTTCTAGACGTTCTGCAGAAATATCAACAGAAAGAATAGAGCTTTCGCCGCCAGTTAAGTCAGCAAGCATAATTGATTTTGTACCAGGAGCAGCACATAAATCGTAAATTGTTTCGCCTGGCTGAGGGTCTAATACAAAAGGAGCAAAACCAGCTGCAATATCCTGAACTTGGCACAAACCTTTAGCTAGTAATCCTTTTTCTATGAAAGGTTGAACTGAATCAACTTTGTAGAAATTTGGTAACCAATCGCTCGCCTCATATTCGATACCCATTTTATCCATGCGCATCACAAAATTTTCAGGCTTTGTACGAAGAGTATTTACACGGATGAAAAATGAAGGGCGGGTGTTGTTAGCTTGCATTAACTGGAAAGCTTCACGTTCGCCAAAGCGTTTTCTCCAACGCGCTACTAACCACTCTGGATGAGAGAAGGTAGTTGCAACAAGTTTGTTACGATCTTCATAGGCAGGTTTAGGAAGGTTTTCGCCTTCACGCTGTAAATTTCTAAGGATAGCGTTTACTAAATCGCCTGTTTTAGAACCAAGCATAAATTTAGCAATTTCTACTGCTTCGTTGATAGCAGCATAATCTGGAGTGCTATCCATGAATAGTAAATCGTAGATTGCTAAACGAAGGATGTTCTTTAGCTGAGGCTTCATTTCATCGATGCCAACCGACGAAAAATGATCGATAATGAAATCGAGGTAGCTTCTTCTACGTAAGATGTTTTGCACATACTCCCGAACCTGAGCGCGCTCGCGTGGCTCTAGTTCGTTAGCCAATGAATAGTCTAGTACTTGCTCTTTGTCAAAACCAATTAAGATTTCAACGCTTACCGATCGTTCTGATAATTCAGGTTCCAAGGAATTCAGGATTTAAAAATTTGGGTTTGTGCTAATAAAAAAGGTGAACGAGCCACCTTTTGAATTTATAGTCTGCTTCAACAAAACTAACCGATACCAATACCGGCTAGGATAACAAACAAAGATAAAAGTTTAAGAGGGGAGTTGCTAATGGAACTCACAACTTCGTTTCATTATTTATTTGATACCAATCAATTTTTCTAGAAAAGTACATTACTAGCCCTAAAATGATGAATAGGCCTATACTTCCCATCAATAATGCATAATCTTGTAGCTGAATAATTATGAAAATGAACAGATATAGAATAATTAAAATCCCACCCATTAAGCCTGTAAGAGCATTACTCTTAAGCACGGTTTTGGTATAAGTTGAGATTAGACCAATGGTAAGTAAAGTTGAAATACCATAAGCAATATTGAACGAAGTGTGTTCTGAAATAGATAATAAAAGTGTGTAAAACAGACACAATGCAAGCCCCACAAGAATGTATTGGATAGGATGCACACGTTTTTTGTTTATAATCTCAATGAAGAAGAAAACTAGAAATGTAAGACCAATAAAAAGAATAGCGTATTTGATGCTCCGTTCAGACTTCTGATAACTATCTACCGGAATGAGAAGGTTTACACCAAATGCAGAGTCCTTTACTTTATGTTGAGCACCAATCCAAGCTTGTGGGTAGTTTCGGTTCAGGTGTAATACATTCCAATGAGCGGTAAACCCATCGTCATCAATTTCGCGAGAGTCGGGAAGAAAGGGCCCATCAAAACTAGGATTATTCCAGTCAGAGCTAAGTTCTATATCGGTTACTTTCCCAACAGGTACAAAGTTGATGTACTCGCTTCCTTTTAGCTTTACATTGAAATTGAAAGGCTTCGTTATCAACTCATTATTAGAATTGAGCGAAAGTGAGAGAGGGACATTGATACCAGACGAAAGTAAATCAGAAGTTACCGTGCCAGGGTTGAAGATTTTACTCTCAGTTCCCCATTCTAATGATATCTGGTCTTCAATTCCTTTGAGGTCGCTTATTCCGAAACTCAAATAAGCTTTATCGAGCTGAAGGTCTTTGGGGTTGATGTTAAAAGTTTCAGGGGCTAGTAGAGCAAAGTCCCCACTAAGCGTGATGTCGCTGTTATAAACGATGACCTCGTAAATTCCGCGGTATCGTTTTTCGGGTGCTATACTTCCTGAAATAGCGAGACTTTCAGGGAGGATATTTAAATACTCTGTTCTATCCACCCAAACATTAGTTGAGTCTCGAGGGGAGTATCTTTTCTCAGTGATGGTGTAAGGAACCGTCACAAATGGTCCAATAAGTGTTTGTCCCTGGCCCCATTTTTTGCCAACCTCGTTAATAGCTTGGTTTTTAGTGGATTCACGGTCGTGTACTAGGCCGTTAATCATTGCAGTTGGGATTAAAAGTAGCAAAGTTATTACTGCGATTAATCCAGCTTTTAAAAGCACAGCGTTACGCTCAGAAAAGCGTTGGTTTGGAGTATTAGGTACTTCGTTCATAAGGTTTAAACCATTAGTAAATTATTTTTTTTGATTTCGGGTATTCTACCTCAAAGTCAATACGAAGCTTTTTTGTTTCATTAGATTTTAGTTCTAAATCCCAAGTGATGATTCCTGTTTCCTTGTCTAGCTTTCCACCACTTATATCTTTTGGTGTCACTTTGATGCTTTCATCCGTTGAAACAGGGATTTGATCTTCTACACTAATGGATATTGCTTCTGGCTTAGTGTTACGGATGGTGATTTCATAAGAGAGACTTTCACGCGTTTTACTTCCAAAGAAGCGACGCTCTTCAAAGTCTTTTAGCTTTTTACGCTCAATGTTAATACGCTCATCTTTACCTAAAAGAATGCCGAGAGTATCTTGAAGGGCAACAGGGTTTAGATAGTTAGTTCCTACAAAGCTGTTATCGAAATAAACGTTTGCATCACCTTCAATCAGATTTAAATCATCCCAATTAGTTATTTCGCCAACGAGATACGCAAAAGAGGATAGTTTTGGAGTAGTGCTGTATTTGTAACCTGTGTTGGGTGTTTCTCGTTTTAGTTCAAGTGTATATTCTTTTCCATCTGAAGGAACACTGTATGGGCGCTCTATGGCGTAGCTAAAGCTAGTTTGATTCGATATTTGTTGAGTAAATACAGGGGCTGATGCTCTTGGCTTTTCTGTTCTGGCTCTAATTTTATCAGAGCTTCCAGGAGCAGCTGAAATCACAAGTTCTTCCATAGATACAAGTTCTTCTGCAAGCGAGATTCTCATATCTAAGCCTGAGTTGGAGATAACCACGGTGCCTGAGTAGGTGGCAAACCCGATAAATTGAACAGAAACGTTATATGAGCCATTCGGAACACCAGAAATAGTGAACTGTCCGTTTCTATCAGCTGATGCACCCAAATTGATTTCCTTCAATATAATTGTAGCGCCAGCTAATGACTCTCCATCCCGTAAACTTACTACAGTACCTGTAACAACACCTCTACTTCCTGTTCTATTTATACTAGCTTGAGATTTTTGACGTGTCTGTTTTGTCCTGCCATAATTATAGCTGAAAAAACTAGCATAGAGAGGGTTTAGAATTGGACGTTCAATGTTTTGAGAGGGGTCTCCAGAGTTTACAATAAACTGTACATTTTCCCAGTCGTAGCCCGTGTTTTGATATATTTTAGCTTTGAAATTGATAGAAAGAGGTTCTTCTATATTTTCGGAACGGATATCGTAAGTTGGACGCCAGCCCGCATTGCGTACTAGATATTGTAGATGAAATTCTAATTTCTGAGCTGTTTCAGATTCAATTTCGGCCACAACTTCTCTAAAGCTTTCTCTTTTTACACCGCCAGCTTCTCTAATTTGATTGTTTATGGTCTGAATTTGAGTCTCGATTTCTCTGAGTGATCGACGAGCGTTTAACTTTTCCTTTTCTAAGCGAGAGAGATTTGAACGGTAGGTTGCCATCAAGTCGTTGAGTTCGGCACCTGTCAATTTGTTGTTGTTCAATATGTTTTGTGAGGCTTTTAGGAATCCAATTTCGCCTTCATTAACCGTAAGTGTTGTTCGTTTTTCATCAGCTTGGGCCTCAAGTACAGCTTTTTGCTTTTCTAGAGCTACGATATTTGTATTGCTATTTTTGGTCTCAGTAAAATTGAACTTTGTGGTCAAAGAGAGTAGGGTAAAGGTGCCTTTAGCTTTTATCTGAATACTATTCTCTTCAAGGCTTTGCGCTAAATCGGTAAAAACGATTACATTTTTTCCTGTCTTTAAATTAAAAGTGGCAGTTCGTTCAATCTGTGCTTGATTTCTGAAAACGGTCACTTTCTCTATACTTGAAATAACCGTAGTTGTGTCTGAAGGAGGTGTACTGAAAGTTGCTGTAAATAGGAATAAAGCGAGTAGGAAAGGCATAATGCTAAATTTAGAGTAACGGTTAAGTTGTGTTCAACATAAAACAAAACTAATAAATGAGCATTATGTTTTAGAAGTTTTAGTTGGGCTTTTCTTCTACCTGATTTTTGTGAATGGAAAGGGAAGTATCGTTTCGGATAACTTGGTAGCCAGCAAAAATGAATAAAAGCCCGAGTAACTCAGTTACATAAAGAACATAAGTATGGCCAAATTTAGTAGCAGTTCCACCTATTCCAGGTAAGATTCCACCAATGGCAATTAGTACATTTCCCCAAAAACGACCTTTAAATTCTTTATTAGCAAAGTATTTAAAGGCTGAATAGAACGCACCTCCAACTAAGAAAATTACTGCATAAATATTTACAAATGGAGTTATTAAGCGAATAAAACTCCACTCCAACACATTACCATTAAGTTTCTCTGTGACTTTTGAAGCGTCTAAAGGAGAGAGAGTTACAAGAATTGCAGATATGACTAACACAACTACGAGAACAGCAGTAATTCTGTTTGCAGTTTTACGATTTACAAGTAAATAGATTGTGCCTTGTGCAAGCGGTACCCCTCCTAGAAAAGCTCCGGCAATGTACCACGCTTTAAAGATGAAAGGGCTCCATCCGTATAAAGTGTGTAAACTTTCTACTAAGGTGCCAATTCCGTAAAAAAATACTCCTAACGTCCACCAAAGCAGATAAAGAGCGTCGGGTTTTTGGCGCCAATGTTTATAAATAATGGTAAAGAAGTAAATAGAAAAAAGGGTGGTGATAATCGGGATATATGCGATTGGGCTCATTAATTACAGGTATAAAGATTAAAAAAAATATTGAATGACAACTAGTAGCTATGTTCTTCGAGTTGCACTTTTCCTCGAAATGTCCAAAACAAGAAAGCGGAGTAGAATTTCTGCATCCGTAACAATTAAATAAACTAGGTGAAAAAAAAGAATCACAAACTTAATTGAACGGATTATTTATGAAGGTAATGTGAAGGAGTTTTTTAATCTGAAATTTTCTGTGCAAAGTATTTTGCTTTAGTAATTCCCCAAAGTGAAAGGAAGATGGTAGCAATTCCTGAAAATATAGATGAGTAGAGGTGAATTTTACTTTGGCTGTTAAATTGTTGTGCTTCAACTCCAGTAAGGCGTCGGTATTGAAAGACCTGAGAAACACTTTTGATTACATTCTCTAAGTTATCTATGATAGAGCTTCCTAGAATAAGTATAATACCGAAAACTATTAGATCGTTTTGTGAAGACGAAATTTTAATTATTTCGTCATTTCTAATAAGTAAATTCGCAATACTTGAAGCAAAATAGAGCACAAGAAAGGCAAGGCTAATGATAGCTACTTTAGTAATTAACTCTGAGAAGTAATTGTTAAAAAAAAGGGACATTGGCTCGCTTAAAGTCATCAAAATGGAAGGAATAAGCGTAATAAGAGCGACTGCATTTAAATAAATAGCGCCCACACTAATTATAATTAGAATAACTCTTGTGATAGAATTTGTTGTCATTATGTTATTGAGTTTGCTTGCGTTTTCCTTTTAATATAAAAGAATATTTGGAATTCCATTGCCTCTGAAGCGTTATCTCCCTATCTTTGCCAGTCTTTAAAGCCGTTTAATTATTCGGTGAGCTATTTAGCCAAAAATTTTAATAAAAAACGCAATTTCGCACATGAATAAAGGAACAATTGCACAGGTTATCGGACCTGTAGTTGATGTTGATTTTTTGGACGGTTCTACACCACCGGTTCCAAATGCACTACTAATTAGAAACGAAGATGGTTCAGCTCTTTATCTTGAAGTAGCTCAACATCTCGGTGAGAATCGTGTGCGTACCATTGCGATGGACTCTACCGACGGTTTAGTTCGTGGAATGGAAGTAGAAGATACTGGTAAACCAATTTCTATGCCTGTTGGCGAAGACATCCGTGGACGTCTTTTCAATGTAGTTGGTGAAGCTATTGATGGTATTCCTGCTCCAGAAGGAAAGAATAGTTATCCAATTCACCGTCCAGCTCCTCGTTACGAAGATCTAGCTACTTCATCAGAAATGCTTGAAACAGGTATTAAAGTAGTAGATTTACTTTGTCCGTACGCTAAAGGTGGTAAAATTGGTCTTTTTGGTGGTGCCGGTGTAGGTAAAACGGTATTGATTCAGGAATTGATTAACAACATTGCTAAGCAACATGGTGGACTTTCAGTGTTTGCTGGTGTTGGTGAGCGTACCCGTGAAGGAAATGACCTTCTGAGAGAATTTATCGAATCAGGTGTAATTAATTACGGCGATGAGTTCAAAGAGTCTATGGAGAAAGGCGAGTGGGATCTTTCAAAAGTTGACCAATCTAAATTAAAAGAATCTCAAGCAACTTTAGTGTTTGGACAGATGAATGAGCCTCCTGGAGCTCGTGCTCGTGTAGCTCTTACTGGTCTTACCGTTGCAGAATATTTCCGTGATGAAGTATCTAGAGACATTCTACTTTTCATTGATAATATTTTCCGTTTTACACAAGCGGGTTCAGAAGTATCTGCACTTCTTGGACGTATGCCATCAGCGGTAGGTTACCAGCCTACATTAGCATCTGAGATGGGTGCGATGCAAGAGCGTATTACTTCAACAAAGAAAGGTTCAATTACATCAGTACAAGCAGTTTATGTTCCTGCTGATGATATGACGGATCCAGCTCCTGCAACAACATTTAGTCACTTGGATGCAACTACTGCATTAAGTCGTGCGTTAACTCAAATTGGTATTTACCCAGCGGTAGATCCATTAGAATCATCATCTAGAATTCTAGATCCAAAAGTAGTTGGTGAAGAGCATTACGATGCCGCAAGAAGAACGACTATTTTACTTCAAAACTACAAAGATTTGCAAGATATTATTGCAATTCTAGGTATGGATGAACTATCTGACGAAGATAAATTGGTAGTAAGCCGTGCAAGACGTCTTCAGAGATTTATGTCTCAACCATTCTTCGTAGCTGAGCAGTTTACTGGAGCATCTGGTAAATATGTTAAGATTGAAGATACCGTTAAAGGTGTTAGAATGATTCTTGACGGTGAACTTGATGAGCTTCCTGAAAATGCATTCTACATGGTTGGCGATATTGACGAAGCAATTGCTAAAGGTAAAGCGATTCTTGCAGAATCAGCAGCTTAATAACTGGATAACTAAATGAATACATTTCATGCTCAAATATTAACTCCTGAAGGCACTCTCTACGAAGGCAAAGTTACTGGTGTGAAAATGCCAGGAACTGATGGTAGTTTTGAAGTTAAAGCTAATCACGCTCCTATCGTTTCGACTCTCGAAGAAGGCACAGTGCTAATTCGTAAAGAGAACGGTGAAGTTAACTATACTATTTCTGGTGGTTTTGTGGAGTCTGCTAATAACAAATTAACACTCCTTGCTGAGTCAGTAGTAGTAGCGTAATTCAATAAGTTATTTTGAAATTTAAAAAGCCGATTTGTGAAAACAAGTCGGCTTTTTTATTTTCTGGCCTATTCCATAAATGCAGGATTTAAGATTATGAAAAAATTGGTATGCCTTCTTTTCCTGGCAATTTTTATATGCTCAACACTTGTTGCACAGCAAGCACCAGACACTACTTTCACTCCAAAGGTTTCAGAGCCAACTTATGAGTTAGGTAAAGGGCCTGTAATCTGTATTGATTCAGCTCATAATAACTTTCATACACTAAATGGAGGATTTGCACCTTTTGCTCGGTTAGTTAGGGCGAATGGATTTAGAGTGAAAGACCTTGATAAAACGATTGTAGATAAAGGTGTGCTTTCTGGTTGCGATATCTATGCAGTTATTAATGCTTTGAATGAGGTAAACCTAGGAAACTGGAAACTTCCAAATCCATCAGCATTTGAAAAAGATGAAATATTGGCAATCAATGATTGGGTTTCTGATGGGGGAGCTCTGTTTATTGTTGCCGATCACATGCCTTTTGCTGGCGCAGCATCAGAGCTAGTTAAAACGTTTGGATTCGATTTTCGAAATGGGTTTACCTATTTAGATAAAGAGGAAAATAAACCCGATCTATTTTCCATTGAGAATGGAAGACTGGAAAATATTGAACTCTTAGATGCAGGTATTAACTCTATAACATCTTTTACCGGCTCAGCATTTACGTATCCCAAAGAGGCCAAAGTATTGATGATATTGAATGAAAAGGATTACAGTTTAGAGCCAGAAGTTGCTTGGCAGTTTACCGAAGAAACATCAAGGATTTCACTCGGAAACCATGCTCAAGGTGCTTTTCTGAATTATAAAAAAGGAAAGATAGCCGTATTTGGTGAAGCAGCGATGTTTACAGCGCAAATTGTTACTAGGCCAACAAGGACATTCAATATAGGGTTTACCTCGCCCAGTGCTCCAAACAATCAAAGATTTGCTCTACGTTTGATGGAGTATTTGTCCAATTAAAACTGTTGTTTACTTCGTGAAATTGTTAAGAATGTGATGCACAATTAAGAACGAGTTTTTAGCAATTTCAGGTAAGAGGTTATTGAAATTGACAGAGGCTTCTTCGTTAGCTTTATCGGATATTGTTCTTACAATAAGAAACGGAATTTCATTAATAGTGCAGACTTGAGCTACAGCTGCACCTTCCATTTCCACGGCATCTCCATTCAATTCTTGAGTAAGATAATCGTATTGATTAAGTTCTTTTTTGGATAAGAATTGGTCGCCAGTTAAAATTCTACCCGTATGTAAATTATGATCTATTTCTGTAGAAATTGCTAGTTCAAGTAGGGTAGCATCGGCTTTGAAGTAATTGAAGTTGGTGTATGGGATTGTTCCTCTTGCAAAACCTAATGCTGTCACATCCATATCATGTTGAATACAATCTTTAGAGATTACAACATCTCCGATTTCGTAATTGGTGTTTAACGCACCAGCAACGCCTGTAAAAATGATGTGGGAAGGAGAGTAGAGGTCGATTAGCTTTTGAGTAATCATCGCAGCAAATACTTTGCCAATACCCGACTTTACAACAACAACTTCTTTAGAGCCTAGATTTCCCTCATAAAACTCAAATCCGTGCCATTTATTTAAACGGGTATTTGTGAGGTGCTTACAATATTCTTCAATTTCGATATCCATCGCACCAATAAGAACAAATAATTCAGGCTTTACCGACATAATGAGTTTTAATTTACTTGAGGTACAGATTATAAAAGTTGATAGACTAAATACAGCTACCAGCCAATGCGGCCTTTGTTTTTGTCTTTAATGAGTTCGTTATTTACGATGTTTGGATCTTCGGGCATCACAAAGCCTGGTGGTGGCTCAAAAGCATCATACCCCCAATAGGCATCTTTGTCGGCTATTACATAATTAATGAATTCTCCGACAATAGGAAGGGCAGTACGAGCACCTTGACCAATACTACTATTGCCAATGTCATTAGGGAAACGAATTCTTCTATCTTCGCCACCTACCCAAGCACCCATCACAAGATGAGGCGTCATTGCTATAAACCAGTTATCCGCTGCGTTCTGAGTAGTTCCTGTTTTCCCTGCAATATCTTGTCGAACACCATATACATTTCGAAGTCTAACTCCAGTTCCATTATAACCGTCGCCACCTCGAATAACGCCACGCATCATATCAACCATGATGTAAGCTGTTTCAGGGCTAATAACTTCTTTTCGGTACTCAGGATAATACTCTTCCAAAATATTGCCTTCTTTATCTTCGATACGAGTAATTGCAATGGGGTCGATATGAACTCCATTATTTGCAAAAGTTGTGTATGCAGAAGTTATTTCTAGGAGGCTTACTTCGGCCGTTCCAAGAGCAATAGAAGGGAAGGCCTGAGTTTTACTCATATCTATTCCCAAATTAGAAGCCATTTCTTTTATTTTGCGAGCAGCGGGATCAAGCTCCCATAACTTATTAGTTCCGGGTACGCCTGCAATTTCAGGAAGTAAGCGTACCGTTACGTTGTTCATGCTACGGGCAAGAGCTTGGCGTAATGGCACCATTTCGGGGCCGCTAGCCACAGTCTCGTCTTTTGGATTCCAAACTGCTCCATTTCTATCTCTAAATGTGATTGGATATTTTGAGAATTTGAAGTACGGTTTATATCCATTATCAATTGCAACGGTATAAACAAAAGGCTTAAATGTTGAGCCCGCTTGTCTTCTTGATTGATAAACATGGTCGTACTGAACATTGCTATAGTTTGAACCCCCAACCCACGCCATCACATTACCGTTTGTAGGGTCAATAGCTACAAAACCAGCTTCTAATCGCGTTCTTGATCTCATTACGGAGTCTACAAAAGCAGGATTTTCTTTAAGTTTATCCAAAACAACTTTACGGACCTTAGTGTCATATTTCTGATATCCATTTTTATATTCATCAGTATCTTCCAAAAAACTGTCTTTAAAAGATGGATGTTGCTCCCAAAGGCGGTTCATATAAACTTCGCTGCCTGAAGTTGTCCATTCTCTTTCAAAAATGTGTTGTAACGAGTCTAACTTTGTTCGTAAAGCAACTTCAGCATGGCGCTGAACTCTGGAGTCGATAGTAGTATAAATCACTAGCCCGTCCTTGTAGATATCGTAGTCATTCTCTTCTGCCCAACTTGATACTTTTTGCCGGACATACTCACCAAAATAACGACTTACTCTGCCAGCTTTTGAAGGTGGTTGATAGTCTAAATGGATGGGTTCCGAAGTAAGTTGTATGTAAGTGTTATCGTCGATGAACTCTCTTCGGTTCATCATTAATAGAACAATGTTTCTACGCTGAGAGGATCTTTCTGGATTTAAACGAGGATTGTATGCGTAAACTGCGTTAAGTGAACCAATAAGCGTAGCTGCTTCAGAAATTGTTAATTCTTTGGCAGATTTATTAAAGTGAGTTCTCGAGGCAGCTTCAATACCAAAGGCACTATTACTATACTCAACTGTATTGAGGTACATCTCAATAATTTCACGTTTAGTATAGTTCTTTTCAATCTGAATAGCAGTAATCATCTCTCTGAATTTTCTAGAGATAGAAAAAGCAGTTCCAATTTTTTTATATAAGTTTCTGGCAAGTTGCTGGCTGATGGTTGAACCACCTTCTTTTCTTCCTCGCAATAGATTAACAGGAATTGCCAAGGTCCGAATCATATCAATTCCCCAATGGTCAAAAAAGCGATGATCTTCTACCGAAACGAGGGCATCAATTGCATGTTGGGAAATCTCTGAATAAGGCACCCAAGTTCTATTCTCGGTGAAATATTTGTCTAATACTACGCCATCTCTGCTTCGTACTTCTGAGGCAATGTTTGTATCAGGATTTTCGAGCTCTTCTATAGTAGGTAGGCCTTGAAATAAGAAAACTAGATAACCCACAAGGACTAAGAATAGAAACCCAGAAATTCCACCAGTCCAATAAAGGAACTTCTTAGGAAATTTAGGCTTCTTCGCGCTAGAATTTTTAGGTAATGAGTCAGAGTCAGGCTTTTTAGTGCCTGGTTTTTTGTTCTTTTCAGCTAGTATCTGTTTTCGATATTCTGGATCGTTAAAATAACGATGATGATCTATTGGAGTATGTGAGTCACTCATTCTGCTGCTTTTGGTTCGCTAAAAGGTACAAATTCTTTGGCAGAAGCCATCCATCTAACGAGATTAAAAGTGTCATTGTTATATATGGCTATGCTGTGGTCGTGGAAAAATGTTCCAAGATTTATATAACAACCACCTTTAAATGTTTCCTTACGAGGAATATGATCATGCCCCGTAATAACTACATCAATTTCAGGTCGAATTAATACAGTCTGAGCATGTTTGTTTAATGGAACTGGATCTTTTATATCTCGTTTTCTTGTAAAATTCGAAAAAGTTTTCATCAAGGCTAATCCATATTTTGGTGGAAAAACCTTTTGATAGGCTGAAATAAATGAATTGTTTCTTAATATCCGATGGAAAAAAGGGCGATTTAATTTTGGCGACCCATTATAAAATCCATCCCCGTGCATAAGTAATATGTTTTGAGAGCCAAGAGTAATTATTCGGAATTCCTGTTCTACATCAAATCCACGTTCTTTAAAATGCCCAAAAGTCCAGTTATCATGGTTTCCTGTCACAAAAATAGCAGGCTGAACGGCTTTGTTGTATTCCTCAAAAGCATCTAATACAGTATCAGCAAATGGGGGTACAAAATTTTTGTGAGGATACTCCATCCAATAATCTAGAAGATCTCCAAGAATGTAAAGGGCTGCTTTATTCTCGATGCTATATTGAATCAGGCTCAATAAATCTCGTTCTGTTTTTTCTTCAGATTGAGAAGATCTACTACCTAGATGGACATCCGATATGAAAATATGAGATTGCTGTAGGGAGCTCATTTTTTACGAGTAATCACGTATTGAATGAGGTCAATAAAATCATTTTTCGCTGAACTATCCGGGATTTTCTCGAGTAATGATATGGCCTCGTTTGCATAATCATACATCATAGTTTTAGCCGAATCCATGCCGCCAGAAGAATGTACAAACTGTACAATTTCTTCCACGTTTGCAGTGGTCTTTTTTCTTTTCTTCATTAACCCACGAATACGATTGGACTCTTTTTTTGATGAAAGCTCCATCGCTTTAATAAGCGGTAACGTTACTTTACGTTCTTGAATATCGTTTCGTTTGGGTTTTCCGATGTCATAAACACCATAATCGAATAAGTCATCTCTTATTTGAAAAGCAATACCTACACAGAGTCCCAATTCTTCCATCAATTTATGCATTGCAGGATCATCAGTAACAGAAATAGCTCCGCACTCGCAACAGGTTGCAATTAGACTAGCTGTTTTCTCAGAAATAATCTGGAAATATCGATCCTCAGTCATATTAAAGAGACCTGCAGTTTTAAGCTGACGCAATTCGCCCTCACTCATTTTCTGCACTGCTTTAGATTGAACTTGAAGTAACTGATACTCTTCATTATCGAGCGAAATAAGTAGCCCTTTGGATAACAAATAATCACCCAAAAGCACACCAGCTTTGTTTTTCCAGATTTTATTAATGCTAACAAAGCCTCTTCTTGAGTCTGCTTCATCTACAACATCATCATGAATCAAAGTAGCTGTATGAAGTAATTCAATCATAGTGGCAGCTATGTATGTGCGTTTATTAATTGAGCCAAAAAGATTTGCAGCCATGAAAACCAATGTTGGGCGCAATTCCTTTCCTTTTTGCCTCAATAAATATGAGAGAATTTGGTCTAGAAGAAAAACATCCGACTTAATCGTTTTCTTAAAAAAAGATCTAAATTCACTCAAATTCGACGATACCGGTGCTGTAATCTCACTCAGAGATTTTCTCATTACGGTTTCATTATTAATTTTAGGAAGCTTTGAGCTATGAGTCATCAATTGTGGTGATTTTTTCTTAAACTTGAGCGTCTTCAAATTTAGGTAATATCTATCACAAATATTTGAAGCCATTCACTCACTTTATTATTAGTTAGCAAATTATGTCAGAAGAAATTAAAGAAATCAAAACCATTGGTATTCTTACAAGTGGTGGCGATTCGCCAGGAATGAATGCGGCAATACGCGCTGTAGTTAGGGTAGCCGCAAAAAATCATATCAAAGTTTATGGAATTCGTCATGGGTATCATGGGCTCATTAACGACGAAATTGAAGAAATGGAAACACATTCCGTTTCAAATATTATTCAGCGTGGCGGAACTATTCTCAAATCTGCGAGATCAAAAGAATTCAGAACACCTGAGGGTAGAAAAAAAGCTTATGAAAACATTAAGAAGCACAATATTAATGCTCTTGTAGCAATTGGTGGAGACGGGACCTTTACTGGCGCAAATATTCTTAGCCAAGAATATGGTATTAATACAGTAGGTATTCCAGGAACTATAGATAACGATATTATCGGAACCGATGAGACTATCGGCTACGATACTGCTCTAAATACTGCGCTTGAAGCCATCGATAAAATACGAGACACCGCAGACGCGCACGAGCGTATGTTCTTAGTTGAAGTAATGGGACGTGATGCAGGTTTTATCGCTTTAGAAACAAGTATTGCGGGAGGTGCAGAGTTAGCACTACTTCCAGAGGAACTTACAGATATTGACGATATTAAATCGCAGCTTAAGAACATGCTCAAGGAACAGGTTCGAAGTAGTCTTATTATTGTAGCTGAAGGTGACGAAACAGGTGGTGCTATGAAATTGGCTGAAAAAATACGTCCTGATTTTGTTCAATATGACATGCGAGTGTGTATTTTAGGGCACATTCAAAGAGGTGGTTCGCCAACAGCAAGAGATCGAGTTCTCGCAAGTAGGCTTGGTGCAGCAGCAGTTAAAGTGTTAATGGAAGGGCATTCAGCCGTAATGGTAGGCGTTGTTAATAATACGCTCAAAATTACTCCACTTCGAGTAGCAGTTTCTAAAAAGAAAGACTTAGATTATTCACTAGTAGATTTAGCCAAAATTCTTCGATAATGATAAAATGTGATATTAGTAATGCCCGTAGATTTATAACGGAAGAACAGTATATAACAGCTCGGAAAAAAGTAAATACTGCTTTAGATCAATTAGTTACCAAAACTGGACCAGGCTCTGAGTGGTTAGGTTGGCGTGACATTCTCGCAAACCCTAATGATGCATTGCTTCAACAAGTAGGTGATTTGGCTCAAAAGATTCGCAAAAAAGCCGATGTATTTATTGTGTGTGGAATTGGTGGCTCATATTTAGGTTCAAAAGCTATTATTGATGCGTTAAGCTCTCATTTTGGAAATAATGGAGTTGAGATTGTTTACGCAGGACATCATATGGGAGGGAAATATTTAGAAGACTTGAAAAAGCATCTTCTAACTCCTAAAGCAGACGGTTCTAAAAAAAGTATCTACTTAAACGTTATTTCTAAATCGGGTACAACATTAGAAACGGCATTGTCTTTTAGAATGCTCAGAGATTTGATGTTTGACATGTATGGCGACGATGTAGCAAACAGAATCATCTGTACTACAAGTGCAGAAGGTGGTGTGCTTAATAAGCTCATTGATAAGAACGGATATCAAAAATTTATTATTCCAGATGATGTTGGGGGTAGATTTTCGGTATTAACTCCTGTTGGCTTGTTACCTATTGCAGTTGCGGGTATAGATATTAAGACTCTTTTTTATGGAGCAGTAAGTACTTACAAAGAGTTTGAAGATGATGCAGAGCAAGTACTAGAATACGCTTCTCTCAGAAATGCACTCCATGAGAATGGGATTACTATTGATGTATTCTCATGCTTTGAGCCAGAGCTAAAATCTCTTGGTGGTTGGATTCAACAGCTTATGGGTGAAAGTGAAGGAAAAGAAGGTAAGGGTATATTCCCATCAGTGGCTTCTTTTTCTACAGATTTGCATAGCTTAGGACAATTTATTCAGCAAGGAACTCGCACATTAATGGAGACTTTCATTATTGTTGAGGATCCTATTTCGTCGCTAACTGTAAATAACTTAGAAGGCAACGACGACGGACTTAACTATCTATCTGGTAAAAGTTTTCATGAGATAAACACTAAGGCGAGAATTGGTACCACAGAAGCGCACAACGAAGGTGGAGTACCTAGTATCAATATTACTTTAGAATCGTTAAATGCTCAAAATATTGGCGAACTTATTTACTTTTTTGAGATGGCAACAGGTGTATTTGTATATAGCTTGGGTGTCAATCCGTTCAACCAACCAGGTGTAGAGGAATATAAAAAAGCGATGTACCGCTTACTGGGAAAAGAATCTTAAAAACTATGTCTAACTTAGAAATTGATAAATCGAAATATATTGCAGTAGCTGGTAATATAGGAGCGGGTAAATCATCTTTAACAGGTTTACTTTCTAAACACTTTGGCTGGGAAGCCTTTTATGAATCGGTGGATGATAATCCGTATCTCGCCGATTTTTACGAGGACATGCGCCGTTGGAGCTTTAACCTTCAGATTTACTTTCTTTCTAGTAGGTTTAGACATCAAAAAGAAATGCTCAAAAATCCTATAAGTCTTATTCAAGATCGTACTATTTACGAAGATGTAGAGATCTTCGCGAAGAATTTACATGAGATGAGTTTGATGAGTGATAGGGACTTCAAAAACTATGAAGCTCTTTTTCGTGAAATGAGTTATTACTTACGCCCACCAGATTTATTAATCTACCTTCGCGCGCAAGTACCAACTCTAGTTAGACAAATTCAGCAACGCGGAAGAGATTATGAGAATACTATTCGAATAGACTACCTAGAACGGCTAAACCGGTTATATGAGGACTGGATAGACCGTTATCCGCACGATAAGCTTATAATTGAGACTGATGAGCTTGATTTTGTAAGTAATCAGGAAGATTTAGGAAAGATAATTGAGCAAGTTGACGCCCGACTATTTGGGTTGTTTAATTGATTGTACTCCAATTCTATTATCCTTATATTTGCTAGCTATAGTGGAGATGTTCTATGTTGAAATTTAAGATCTTTGAAATTCCTGAAGGCCAGAGCGAACGTTCTGTACAGCTTGGTAATGAAGACCTCGATTTAGGTGAACTTCCTTTTAAAGGAGGGACTATCGATATTGAGTTTTCCAGAACCATTCAGTTTGTGCGAGCTAAGCTAGATATTAATGCATTTGTTGAGGTTATTTGCGACCGTTCATTAGATGCTTTTGACTACGAAGTTGATAAAACTTATGAAGTGTTGTTTAAAGCAGAACAGGTTGAAGAATCGGCAGATGAAAATGGCGCCATTAGGAATTACGATCATAAATCGAAGCAAATAGATCTAGAGCAAGATGTTAGAGATACCTTGTTGCTTGAACTCCCCGTAAAGAAATTACATCCCCGTTTTTTGGATCAGGATGGTAATCCGATAGAGTATTTTAACCAAAAATTTGGTGAAACTCTTGAGGAAGACGAAGATAAGATTGATCCGAGATGGGAAGTACTTAAAGAACTAAAGAACTAATTTTAAGATAAATAATGGCACACCCAAAGCGAAAAACCTCGAAAGCCCGCAGAGATCAGCGACGTTCACATCATGCTATATCTGATGTAACTTTGGCCAAATGCTCTAACTGTGGAGCACTACACCGCTACCATCATGCTTGTGATGACTGTGGTTTCTACCGTGGCCGTCAGGTAATGAAAGCAGCAGTAGCTAACTAAATTACTGAAAGATGATTGTTGCAGTTGATGCAGCCGGTGGCGACCACTACCCTCAAAGTCCTGTACAAGGAGCTCTTTTAGCGATAGAAGAAGATTTGGATTTGCACATTCTGTTGCTAGGTCCAGAAGAAGCTATCCAAAAAGAGCTTGCTGGTAAAGAGTACGACAAATCTCGTATTAGCGTACAACACACCCCACAGATAATTGGGATGGAAGAGTCTCCTGCATCTGCTGTAAAAAACAAACGACAATCATCTATAGTAATGGGCATGGGCCTGCATAAAGCAGGTAAATGCGATGCTTTTGTAAGCGCTGGAAATACTGGCGCATTACTAGCAGCATCAACCTTTATTTTAGGTAAGCTTGAAGGTGTTTCAAGGCCCACAATAGCTTCCTATTTCCCCACCATTAAAGGATTTCGCCTTATCGTTGATGCAGGCGCAAATTTAGAAATAAAACCTGAGATGGCACTCCAATTTGCAAAAATGGGGCAAGTTTTCTGTGAGCAAATGATGGGAATTGAACAGCCAAAAGTTGGTTTACTCAATGTTGGGGAAGAAGACGAAAAAGGTACAGAAGAACTAAAAGAGATTCATAAATTCATTAAAGATTTACCTGGATTTGAAGGTAATGTTGAAGGAAGGGATATTCTTTCTGGTAAAGTTGATGTTTACCTTACAGATGGACTCGTTGGGAATATTGTTCTCAAATTTGGGGAATCTATACCTCAAGCACTTTCTCAAATGGTTGGGCTTGCAATAGCGAAAATGGAAGTAACTGAGCAAGAAATTGCAACTACTAAAAAGATATTGCATGCTGCTTTTTCACCGTTCAACTATGAACTAGTTGGTGGTATTCCATTTCTAGGAGTAAACGGTGTTAGTATTGTTGGCCATGGCGGAAGTTCCCCGCTTGCAATAAAAAATATGATTAAAAGCGCTGTTCAGTGTATTAAGAACGACGTTAATGGCAAGATTGTAGAAGCTCTAAACTGATTAAAACGTTTTTATGGAAGTTAAACGCGCTAAAATTACAGCGGTAGGACATTATTTACCCGAGTATCGATTGACAAACTTCGAACTCGAGAAACTTGTTGACACTAATGATGAATGGATTCGTTCTAGAACTGGTATTTCGGAACGTAGAATTCTTAAGGATCCAGATAAAGCAACCGCTTATATGGGCGCTGAAGCAGCCAAAGAAGCTTTAACCTTGGCTAATGTAAAAGCTGAAGATGTTGACCTCATTATTTTAGCCACTGTTACTCCAGATTATTTATTCCCAGCTACAGCTTGTTTAGTACAAGAAATGATTGGAGCTAAAAAAGCCTTTGCGTTCGATTTGTCGGCAGCTTGTTCTGGATTTCTATATGCGCTAACTACAGGCTCTATGTATATCGAATCTGGTAGAGCTAAAAAAGTGTTAGTTATTGGCGCGGATAAAATGAGTTCTATACTTGATTATACTGACCGTTCAACTTGTATTCTATTTGGTGATGGTGCTGGTGCAGTTTTACTTGAAGAATCAACTGACGAAACAGGTATTATCGATCATATTCATCATACTGAGGGTGATACGGAGTGTAGCTTATATCAGCATGCAGGTGGTAGTAGACATCCTGCAACTATTGAAACAGTTCAGAATAGACAACATCATATCACTCAAGATGGACGAGCAGTTTTCAAAAAAGCGACCATGGGTATGGCGGATGTTTCGTTAGAGATTATGGAGAAAAATAATCTCAAACCTGAAGATGTTGCTTGGCTAGTACCACATCAAGCTAATCTTCGTATTATTGATGCTACTGCAAAAAGAATGGGTTTATCATCTGAAAAAGTGATGATCAATATCGGCAAATACGGTAACACTACAGCAGGTACAATACCTCTTTGTTTATACGATTGGAAAGATAAGCTGAACCATGGTGATAATTTAGTATTGGCAGCTTTTGGTGGAGGCTTTACTTGGGGAGCTATTTATCTAAAATGGGGCATTAAATAATGAGTACCGCTTATTTATTTCCTGGACAAGGATCACAGTTTATCGGGATGGGAAAAGACCATTATGATACAAATACTCAGTTTGCAGAGTATGTAGATCGTGCGAATACCATTTTAGGAATTGATTTAAAATCGATTTTATTTGAAGGACCAGAAGAAAAATTAAAGCAAACTGAGTTTACTCAACCTGCTATATTTTTACACTCAGTTGCGTTATTTAGTACATTGGGCGTTAAGCCAGATATGGTAGCCGGACATAGTTTAGGAGAGTTTTCGGCTTTAGTAGCTTGTGGGGCAGTAAGTTTTGAAGATGCATTACAAATTGTTCGTCGTCGGGGGGAACTCATGCAAGTAGCAGGAACATCAAACCCTGGTACAATGGCTGCAATTGTTGGTATGGAAGATGCTGCTGTTGAACAAGTTTGTGCAGAGGCAACATCTTTAACCTCAAAAGAAGTAATAGCTGCAAACTATAATTGCCCAGGTCAATTAGTTATATCTGGTTATATAGAAGCTGTTGAGAAAGCTGTTGAGTTAGCAAAAGAAAATGGAGCTAGAATGGCGATGTTATTGCCAGTTTCTGGAGCTTTTCATTCTTCATTGATGCAACCAGCTTATGACGGACTTAAAGAGTCTCTACAAAATTTAGAAATTAAAGTGCCAAGTTGCCCTATTTATAGTAACTACACGGCTCAACCAACTACCGATGTAGAAGAGATTAGAGCTAATCTCCTAAATCAATTATTGAATCCAGTACGGTGGACTCAAACTTTATTGAATATGTTGGAACATGGGGCTGTTTCCTTCGTGGAAGTTGGGCCAGGTAAAGTGTTACAAGGTTTAGTAAAGCGCACATATAGAAAAGCAGAAATTTCAGGACATCAATAAAAAATTATGTCATTATCATTAGTAGGTAAAACAAGTTTAGTAACAGGCGGAAGCCGAGGCATTGGTCGTTCAATAGCCCTCAAGCTTGCCGAGCTAGGCTCAGATGTAGCCATCACATACGCTCGTTCTGCAGATGCTGCAAACGAAGTAGTAGCAGAAATCGAGAAGCTTGGTAGAAAAGCAAAAGCATTTCAAGCAGATGCTGTAAATTATGCTCAAGCTGAAGAAGTAATTAACACCATTGTTACTGATTGGGGAAAAATTGATGTTGTTGTAAACAACGCAGGTATCACCAAAGACAATCTCATTTTAAGAATGAGTGAAGAGCAATGGGATGATGTTATTACAACAAATTTAAAGAGTATATTTAATTACTCTAAAGCTGCAGCTAAACCTATGATGAGAAACCGCGGAGGTTCCATCATTAATATTAGTTCAGTAGTTGGCATTTCAGGAAACGCAGGACAAAGTAACTATGCTGCATCAAAAGCAGGTATTATTGGGTTTACAAAGTCCTATGCAAAAGAATTAGCCTCTAGAAATATTAGAGCAAATGTTATAGCTCCTGGTTATATACTTACAGATATGACCGATACACTGAACGAAAAAGTGTTAGAGGGCATTAAAGCTGAGACTCCACTAGGGAGAGCAGGGAATGCGGATGAAGTAGCAGATGCTGTTGCTTTTTTAGCGTCAGATATGAGTACTTATATAACAGGAGAAACCATCAGAGTAGATGGTGGAATGGCAATGTAACACATAGTTGCAGATGCTAGAATGAATTTTTAAGTTATCTTTAATACAAAGCTTAATCTAACTACCAAAATAACCTTAAGGAAACGATATGTCACAAGATGTAGAATCAAAAGTAAAAGATATTATCATCGACAAACTAGGTGTTGATGAATCTGAAGTAACTGCAGATGCTAACTTCACTAACGATTTGGGTGCAGACTCATTGGATACTGTTGAATTGATCATGGAATTCGAAAAAGAATTCGATTTAAGCATCCCTGATGAAGATGCAGAAAACATTGCAACTGTTGGAGACGCAGTAAGCTATATTTCAGGAAAACTTTCCTAATACATTAAACTTATTCTATGACTACACGCAGAGTCGTTATTACGGGCATAGGTGCTCTTACCCCAATTGGTAAGAGTACACCCGAATTTTGGGATGGATTAGTTTCTGGTAGGAGTGGTGCACGAACTATTACTGAGTTCGATACCACTAACTTCCCCAGTAACTTTGCGGCCATGATTCCGGACTATGACCCATCCGAACATTTTGACCGAAAAGAAGCACGCCGATTAGATCAAGTTGCTCAATATGCTTTAATTGCTTCTGATGAAGCGATTAAAGATAGTAATTTGGATCTTGATACAATCGACAAAGATCGTGTGGCTGTAATTGTTGGAACAGGTATTGGAGGGATGAAAACCTTCTACGATCAGTCTATCGCTTTTCATGAGCGTGGAGCTCGTGGGGTATCTCCGTTTTTTATCCCAATGCTTATTCCTGATATTGTTGCTGGCCAAATCTCAATTCGATACGGTTTCAGAGGTCCTAATTTCTGTGTGGTGTCTGCTTGTGCAACAGGCTCTCATAATATTGGTTCTGCCTACGATACTATTCGTTATGGGCAAGCTGATATGGCCATCACAGGTGGTTCTGAAGCTCCTGTAACTCGCATAGGTATTTCTGGTTTTAACGCCATGAAAGCAATGTCTACACGTAACGATAGTCCAGAAACAGCTTCACGTCCTTTCGATGTATCTCGAGATGGGTTTGTGTTAGGCGAAGGCTCGGGTATATTTGTACTAGAAGAGCTTGAGGCTGCCAAAGAGCGTGGCGCTAGAATTTATGGAGAAATTGTAGGTTACGGATATTCTGCTGATGCATATCATATTACAGCTCCTGACCCAAAAGGCGGAGGGGTAATGCTTGCAATGAATAATGCATTGAAATCTTCAGGAATTAAACCAGAAGATATCGACCACATTAACATGCATGGCACATCAACTCCGCTTGGTGATATTGCAGAAACAAATTCTATAAAAAAGGTTTTTGGTGATCATGCCAAGAAAATGAATTTGAATTCTACTAAATCAATGACTGGGCATACCTTAGGAGCTGCTGGGGCAATTGAGTCTGTAGCAGCTTTATTGGCAATCTATCATGGAATTGTTCCTCCAACTATAAACTTAGTAAATCAAGACCCTGAATGTGATCTTAACTACACTGCAAATGAAGCTGTAGCGAGAGACGTTCGATATTCTATGAATAACGCTTTTGGGTTTGGTGGACACAATTCATCATTAGTATTTAAAAAGTTCGAAGAATAAATATGGTGTTTTGGCTCAAATCCTTATTTAAAGGAAATAAGAGTATAAGCTCCGAAGTCGATGAACGTATTTTGAATTTAGAAAGGATTATCGGTATAACTATCGATAATCCTTCTCTTTTTTTTAAAGCTCTCCGCCATCGTTCTACCGTTTCACAAGATCAATATGCCTCTCATGATTCTTATGAAAGACTCGAATTTCTTGGCGATGCAGTATTAGACTTAATAATTGCTGAAATCCTGTTCGAGAAATACCCTAAAAAAGACGAAGGCTTTTTAACTAAAATACGGGCCAAACTCGTAAGAGGGGAAACACTCTCAGACTTCACTATTAGTTTGGGCATTGACAAACTATTAGAAGTTGGTGAAAGTAAAAAAAAACCTGCTGTTTCCAGAAGTATTCTAGCAGATGTGTTTGAGTCTATAATTGCAGCTATATATATAACGGAAGGTTATGAGGTAGTGTACAAGTTTGTAGAGCGTGTAATAGAAAAGCATATCGATTTGAAAGAAACAGTAAATACTGTAGACAACTACAAAAGTGCCCTCTTAGAGTACACTCAATCTCATAAATTAGCTTTACCAGAGTATCGAGTTAAGAATGAGTCGGGTCCGGGCCACAATAAAGTATTTGAAATATCAGTACTTATTGATGGAAAAGAATTAGGTACTGGTGTTGGTGCAAGTAAAAAGCGGGCAGAGCAACAAGCTGCATCAATGGCTTTGAAATCTCTTCAAAACTAATATCATTACTTGTTTTTTGAATGATTTAGCGCGATTCTTAGCCCACTGTTAAGATTAGTTTATTATAACTTGAAGAATGCTCCTACAGCTCATTAAACCAGAATTCGAAGAACTTATAGAGGCCAAAGATTGGGTCGCTCTAAAAGATGTTCTCTCGGATGTTCCGGCTGTTGATATTGCAGAGTTACTGATTGAGTTAGATGGAAAAGTAGCAGTTGTAATTTTTAGACTACTTAAGAAGCCAGTTGCGGCAGATGTTTTTGCTGAGCTTCCTTCCAATAAGGGAGTTGAACTGCTAGAGCTTTTCAACAGACAGCAGCTTAGCGACGTTATGGTGAACTTAGAGCCTGATGAACAAGTTGCTTTGCTAGAAGAACTGCCAGGCCACCTTACCCAACGTGTGATGAATTCCATGAACTTGGAAGATCAGAAACAGATAAAAAAACTGTTGGGTTATCCAGAAGAAAGCATTGGGCGTTTAATGACCCCAAGATATGTGCGCGTTAAAACAGACTGGACTATTGAACGTAGTATGCGTCACATCCGTAAATACGCCGAAGTAGCGGAAACATTAAACCGTATTTATGTTGTAGATGACAAAGAATATCTTATTGATGATTTAAGACTGACAGAACTTATTTTGGCAGATCCAGAAGATCGTATTGAGAAATTAATGGATAGAAGCTACGAAGCTCTTAGTGCTTTTGAAGATCAGGAAGAAGCGGTTCGTATGTTTGCAAAATACGATCGAGTAGCACTTCCTGTTGTCGATTCAGATGGTATTTTAGTAGGAATTGTTACTGTTGATGATGTGATTGATGTAGCCGAAGAAGAAACTACTGAGGATATGCACAAGATGGCGGGAATGGACGCCTTAGATGACTATTATTCTCAGACATCGGTTACAGGAATGGTCAAAAAAAGAGTCCGTTGGCTTATTCTACTTTTTATAGGTCAGATGCTCACAGTATCTGCAATGGGAGCTTTTCAGTCTATAATCGCTAGTGCTGTATTGCTGTCGTTATTTATTCCAATGATTATTTCGAGTGGTGGGAATTCTGGCTCACAAGCTGCAACACTTATTATTAGGGCACTCGCCACAGACGATATTAAACCAACTGATTGGCGAAGAATATTTACCCGAGAACTGCTATCGGGCATAATGTTGGGAGGATTAATCGGAATATTGGGTTTCTTTATGACTTTTAGCTGGGGATATATAAATTTCGATATATCACAGTTAGAGTTAATATTAACTAGCTTTTCTATAGGAATAAGCTTGGTTGGTGTAATTATTTTTGGAAATTTAAGTGGAGCAATGCTTCCATTTATTCTCACTAAACTCAAACTCGATCCAGCGGTAACTTCTGCTCCTTTTGTTGCAACTTTGGTAGATGTTACGGGGATAATCATTTATTTTAGTATATCAATGCTCCTTTTAAAAGGCGTAACGTTTTAAATTTGTTTGTTAGATGAAGCAATATCACGATCTCGTAAAAAATGTACTCGAAAACGGCGTAAGAAAAGAAAATAGAACAGGTACTGACACTATTTCTAGTTTCGCTGAATTTTATAAAGTTGATCTTTCCAAAGGGTTTCCTTTACTAACTACAAAGAAAGTATTTTTTAGATCAGTAGTACTCGAACTTCTTTGGTATTTACGTGGAGAGGATCATATTCGATGGTTACGTGATGAGAATGATTGCCATATTTGGGATGCTTGGGCTGGCGAAGATGGACATGTTGGTCCTATTTATCCGGTACTATGGCGTAAATTTCCATATCTCGAAAAAGAAACAATCCTTTTAGAAGGCAATGGATGTGCATTTGAACACGATACTTGGGTTCGAAAAGAATTCGATCAGGTTCAAAATGCTATAGAAATGCTAAAAACTAACCCAAATAGCCGTCGAATTGTGGTGAGTACTTGGCATCCTGGTTTACTTGGTGAAATGGCTTTACCTCCTTGCCACATCATGTACATTTTTAATGTAAGTAATGGGAAGCTTAACTGTCATCTTACGCAACGTTCAGGTGATATAGCTTTAGGTATTCCGTTCAACCTAGCGTGTTATGCTGCTCTTACAATAGCCATAGCACAAGAAGTCGGTTTAGAACCCGGTACATTTGCACACACCATTGTAGATGCTCATATTTATGTAAATCACATTGATGGCTTGAAAGAGCAACTCACGAGAACTCCTCGAGAATTACCAAAACTTACCATTGCTCCAAAAAAAATAGACGATTTAACGTTTGCCGACTTTAGTTTAGAAGGATACGATCCAGATCCATTGATTAAGTTCGAGGTTGCAGTATGAAGTTGATTATAGTTGTTGCCCACGACCCGAATTTGGTGATTGGTAATAACGGAGGGCTACCTTGGCGATATCCTGAAGATTTAAAACACTTCAAAAACACTACAACAGGTGGAACCATTATAATGGGGCGCGGTGTATTCGACGAACTGAATAACATTCCACTTCCTGGGCGCAGAAACATTGTTCTATCACGCACTGTGCAATATGATAATGTAGATACATACACTTCTTTAGAAGAGGCCTTAGATTCAATTTCTGAAGACTATGCCTATATTATTGGCGGAGGGGTTCTTTACAGAGAAACTATTTCTCAAGCGAATAAAATGGTAGTTACTTTAGTTAAGAAAGAATACGAAGGCGATACCTACTTCCCAGAATATAGAACTGAAATAGATAAAAGCTGGGTTGAAACCAGTAGAAGAGAGACCGAAGATTTAGTATTTCTAGAATACGAGCGCGCTTAAGCTATTTTTTTTCTTATCTGCTGTAATCCATTCATTAAAAGTATATTTAATGAAATTAGGACAAAGGAGTACAGAAAGTCCTCAATTGGAATCGTACCTACTCGAAGGCCAAAGTTCTCAGCATTGTTATACCAAACCACAGGTTCTTTTATAAAAGAGCCCGTTAAGATTCCGTTAACGATTAGAAAAAATGGAGTTACTAAAAAGTAAGTTAGGAAGATGTGTGTGAAGTCTATGTCTTTCCAGATACAGTAAAGAATCATCAGAGCTGAGACTATGCCGATGGTAAGTGTATAAACCTGTTGGTAGCCAAAAAGAATAAAAGAAATTGAAATAGCTAGAAATAGATACTTAAGAGCGAGTTGGTACCTACTAAAATGGGTTTCGGGAACTAGATATTTTAAGGCAAAGAAAGTGAAGGTGCACGCATAGGGAATACAGACAAAAAACATCACTTCTTCCAACGGTAGATTAAGTATATGTATACCTAAAAAATAATCGCTATTGAAGCCCCATACACCCATTTTGGTGAATTGTACATCCCACAGAATAATAGGAATAGCTACGATAATATTCGCACTAAAAAAGTACTTCCAATTTTTATAGAATGCTTGAGGCTTATAAAAACTAGCAAGAAACGGAATAAAAATAGTTCCTAAATTCAGAGCTAAGTATGCAAAATTAGCCATTATAAAACTGTTTAAAGTATTTTATAGGTACATAAAGCATACCAAAGCATTCTCCGTCTTCTTTTCCTAAGTGTTTGTGATGAACTTTATGTCCAGTTCTAAGGCCTTTTAAGTAAGGTGAGTTTATGTTATCAAACCATTTAAATCTTCGGTGAATGATGACATCATGAATGAGAAAATATGAAATACCGTAAAGTAGAATGCCTAAGCCAATAAATAGTTTGTAGTTAAGTGTTGGTTCCACACCATAGTAGAACAAGAGTATACTTGGTATTGCGAAAATTACAAAGAATAGATCGTTCTTCTCGAAAGGACCTTGATATTTTGGTTGGTGATGATCTTCATGCAAATACCACAAAAAGCCATGCATAACATATTTATGAGTAAACCAGGTTACTAGTTCCATAAAAAGAAAAACACCAAGAGTAATAGCGAAGTAAGTTAAGTATGTCATTGTTCTAAAGAGTTTATCTGTTGTTTAATTTGATTTTGGTAAGTGATAGATATTTCAGAATCAGCAAGATTTCGTTCAATAAAAAAGAGATCGTCTTCAATATGATCATGATAACCCAAGAATTTTGGGGAATGTGATTGCACTAGCAAACGAACATAGCGCCCTTCAATATTTTCGGGATGCTCTGATATGAAGCCTTCCAGCATTCGTTTTCCTTTTAGAAAGTGTTCTAGCTTATGGTGAGGCAGGCGAGTGTGTTCTGCTTTCATCATAATCGCTGAGGCAACATAGGGGATGCTATAAATACATAACGAGGGTGAAAAATTATCAACAAATTCATTTATCTGTTGCCCCGTCTCCAAAAGATGATAATCGGCTCTTAACTTATCTATAGAGCTGCAATCATCAGAGCTTCCCTGACTAAGAAAAAGACTTAAAATTAATAGTTTAAAGAACATTTAGATTGTATCGAATTACGGATTTTTTTAGAATATATATCTTCTGAAAGTTCGAAATTCTCACTCGCTGTTCTATAATATTTTTAACTTCAAGAGTGGAGAGTTTTTTTAGCAGCGTTAAGTAATATTTGTAAGCCACATATACACCCAATCTAGAATTATCAGGTAGTTTTGAAATCCCTTCTAATGCTTCTCTAAAGTCACTTTTTATATTCTGGATGATTTCAGTTTTATTAGCGTCATCAAAATTAAAAGACTCAATTTTAGGGAAATAAGAACGTCCTAATTTTTTTGAATCGTAATTGTAGTCTCTCAAAAAGTTCACCTTCTGAAATGCAGCTCCCAATTTCATTGCATAAGGTTTAAGATTCTGGAAAGCATCTTCATCTCCGTTTACAAATACTTTTAAGCACATCAAACCTACTACACAGGCTGAGCCGTAAATGTAATTTTCAAACTCTTCGTTAGAGTTATAATCTTTCTTATTTAAGTCCAACTCCATGCTATCTAAGAACGCATCAACAAAAGGATGGAGGTTGTACTTATTAACGACCTCTTGAAAAGAATTGATGATAGGATTTAAGCTTATTCCATCACGAATTGCATTAGCATAATCAGTTTTGAGCTGGTCAAATAGTTCCTGTTGGTTGTAGTCATAGAAGCTATCAACAACTTCGTCAGCAAGGCGGACAAAGCCATATATGGCATAAATTGAGGGTCTAATTGATTTGTCGAACAAACCAATTCCTAAAGAAAACGATGTGCTGTATTGATTCGTGATAAGCTTACTAGCTTTATAGCAGGAGTTAGTATATAAATTTATCATTCGTATTTATTAATTAGTTCAGCTACAATTTTCCCAGAAATAATACTCGGTGGTACACCAGGGCCAGGTACCGTTAATTGCCCCGTGAAGTAAAGGTTATCTACTTTTTTACTTTTAAGCTTCGGTCGTAGCACATGGGTTTGGAGCAATGTGTTTGCTAAACCATAAGCATTACCTTTAAAGGAGTTATAATCCTCAATAAAGTTATTTATACCGAAACTTTCCTTAAATAAGATGGAGTCTTTAATGTTTTGTTTGGTCAAGGATTCCATTCGTGAAATAATAAGATCGAAGTATTTTGATCTAAGAGCTTCAGAGTCTTCAATTCCAGGTGCAATAGGTATTAAAAAAATACCATTTTCATTTCCTTCTGGAGCAACACTAGAATCGGTGATACTCGGAAAGCTCGCATAGAATAATGGTTCGTTAGGCCATTCTGGTGTATCATAAATACTTTTTGCATGTTCAGTAAAATCTGTATCAAAAAACAGAGTATGATGAGATACCTTCTCAAGTTTTTTGTTAAATCCTACATAGAATAACAAAGCGGAAGGAGCTAAGGTTTTTTTCTCCCAGTAGTTGGTCGTGTATTGTCGATTTTCGCTATCCAATAACGATTCGGTATGTACATAATCTGCACCACTTAATAAGATATCACACTCTTTAGTGCCAGAAGAAGTATCAATGTGTGTAACTTTTTTTCCTGAAGTTGTGATGGCATTTACGGTTGTATTACACTCAAATTTCACACCAAGTTCTGTAGCAAGTTTAATCATAGCTTCAACTACTTCGTATATCCCGCCTTTGGGATGCCAAGTGCCTAGGCAAAAATCAGCATAGTTCATGAAGTTATAGAATGCAGGAGTTTTACTTGGTTTGGCACCTAAGAAAAGTGTTGGGAACTCCATAATCTTAATCAATCGTGGATCTTTGAAATGTTCCGCCACCGACTGCTGAATGCTTTTGAAAAATAAATTCAGCTTTTTGAAAGTCTGGAAATTTATGATTTCGAAAAGATTCTCTCCTGGTTTATAAACCAGATCTTGTATAGCAATTTTATAATTATCCTCGGCATTTGAAATAAACTCTTGAAGCTTATTAGCACTTCCTTTCTCAATAGACTCAAATAAAATCTTTATATCCTCGATGTTATCAGGAAGGGAAATACTTTCGCCACCTTCATAATAAACTTGATAGGCAGGGTTTAGTTTATCAAGCTCGTAGTAATCACTCGCACTCTTCCCGAAGCTGTTGAAAAAGGCTTCAAAAACATCAGGCATCCAATAGAAAGTAGGGCCGATATCGAAAGTAAAGCCATCTTTCTTAAGCTGTCTTGCTCTTCCACCTAGTTGGTTATTCTTCTCAAGAACGAGAACATCGTAACCTAGCTTAGCTAAATAACAAGAAGATGACAGTGAGGAAAAGCCCCCTCCGATAATGATTATTTTTTTCTGTTTCGACATTTAAATTCTATTCTATCAATATTTAGACTAATGTTATTAGCTTTGTGAGTGTTAGCTATTGATAATAGATAAATTAACAATGAGCTATTGTTTACACGACATAAATGAAACTTAATTTTCAGTAGATTTAGTTCCATGAAAAATATTTTCTTTGGAATAACTGTTCAAAATGATTCTCTATTGAGAGAGCAAAGCTCTTTATTAATGATAAATATATAGGCTTGTTACAATTTTTCTAATTAATAGCATTACATTAACATCGGTATATGAATACCTTGTAAAGATATTTTGAAAAAGTAGAACGGCATGGAAAACAGAAAATCATTTCTCAAAAAACTATCGCTAAGCTTATTAGCTCCCAGTATATTTAGCACATCGGTTCAGGCAGGTGCAAGATCAAAAATAGACCACTCTTTAAATGGAGAAGAGTATTGGGCGATGTTGAGAAATTCATTTCCTTTGGCAGATACAAGAGCTTATTTAAATAACGGTACTTTTGGCCCCTCACCGTATCTGGTTCTAGATGCACTAAAAGAATCGCTAGAAGAAATAAATCAGACTGGTGAATATGGACATACCAATGAAGTTAGAGAAGAATTAGCAAAATTTGTTGGTGCTAAAACCTCTGAGATCAGTCTAACTCACAACACTACTGAAGGCATAAATATTGTTGCTTGGGGAGTTCCTCTTAAAAAAGGTGATGAAGTTATCATTTCTCTTCACGAACATGTTGGAAATGCTCTTCCTTGGTTGAATAGAGCAAAATTAGATGGAATTGTTTTAAGAACATTTGAGCCAGGTCTTACTCAGCAGGAGAATTATGATAAGGTTAAGGCGCTCATAAATTCGAAAACTAAAGTAATTGCATTACCACATATAACTTGTACTACAGGTCTCGTTTTTCCAATTAAAGAAATTTGTGAACTGGCTAAACAGAAGAATATTTTTACCGCTATTGATGGCGCACATAGTGCTGGAACATTCGATTTAGATTTAAACGAATTAGGCTGTGATTTTTACTCAATGTGTGGTCACAAATGGTTGTTAGGTCCAGGAGGTTCTGGATTTTTATATGTCCGTGAGGAGTTACTTGATACCTTGCAGGTTTATCATGTTGGGGCGTATTCGGATGCAGGATGGGATTTATATAGCAATCCTCCTGCAATTGCTGAATATGTACCAACAGCTCATCGCTATGATTATGGTACGCAAGGCACTGCGTTGTATGAAGGAGTAGGGGCTGCTGCAAAATTTCATACTTCCATTGGGAAAAAGAAAGTTGAGGCTCGTGTTCGTGAACTTAGTAGCTATCTTTTTGAAGGTTTGTCAGAGTTTTCTAGCAAGATTGACATATTAACTCCTAGCGAGGAATCGTCAAGAATCTGTATGGTTACTTTTAAGCCTAAAAATCATGAGTATAGAAAATTTGCTAATGACTTGAGTGCAAAAGGTTTTAGGATACGTGTGGTTCCTGAAAGCCATTTAGACGCGATTAGAATCTCGACACACATTTACAACTCTAAACAAGAGCTCGATAACTTGCTAGCTGCCATTAAAAGCTTAGTATAAACAGAAGCCCATTTAAGCATTATTTTCCCGTACTTGAATAAGTATTTTTACCTTCAGAACAATCACTATGATTACGAAGGAAACTATTGTTAGAAGTAAAAGCGCTTTAATTTCAGGAAGAACATCTTTTGTAACACCGCCGTAAAGCGCAATCTTTTTAAAGGCTTCTAAAAAATGTGTAAGTGGAATAATTTGAGCAAGAGCTGAAATTGGAGCAGGCATTGCTGCAACAGGCCATGTAAACCCACTTAACACGAATGCCGGTGTAGAAATAACCATTAAAAACTCGGTGGCTTTTAACTGGCTTGGTATTAAAACAGAAAAGAGCATACCAATAAACATCGCCGATATTGAAAGTAAAGTAGCTACCAAAACCATTGCTGGATTAAATATATTTAGTTCTACACCAAACATGGGTAAAAAGCTTGCAACAACAAGCCATATAATTGGAATTAGTACTAAGAAAGGCACACTTTTTAATGTGATGTGATAAAGAGAAGAAGTGCTTTTATCTACTAAGCGGGCAAAGTAACCGTCTTCGAAGTCACGGGCGAAAACAAGAGCCAATGCAAGAAAAATGATCTGCTGCATAATCACGCCAAGTAAACCGGGAAGCATAAAAGTATCGTAATTACCAGACGGATTATAGAGTTTGTTAAAAGTAATATTGAATGGTTGGAACGCTTTTAGAGCTTCGCTAGGAGATAGGCCCTGTTTTTCTAGGCTTTCAATTTCGATACCAGCGTTTAAAGTAGCTAGAACGGCTTGAATATTCTTGCTAGCAAAATTCGCATTTAGAATGTTGCTCATGTTCAAATCAATATGTACCTCTGGGTTTCTCTTCTGTAGGATGTCTGCCTCAAAGCCAGAAGGAATAGTTATAATAGCTTGATAACCTTTGCTCGGCATTTCTTCAGCTATTGTTTCATGGCTGTTTCGAATATCAACAATCTTTAGGGTTTCATTATCATCGAATGCATCAATGATGGTATTTGATAATGGGCTGCTATCCTGATCTATGACAACAATAGGAAGGTCTAATACTTTTGCTTGTTGATATACATAACCGAATAGAATGCCATAGAAAATTGGTGCGGCAAAGAAAATAGCTACAACAACGGTATTCGAAAAAATGCGTTTAAACTCAAATCGGAGTAAGCTTAGAAAGGTTTCCATCACAACTCGGTTATTTTAATAATACAGTGGAATTGATAAACATATTTGAGTCTTCAGACCTTTGGAGCGGTACAAGTTTTAGCTCATAAATTGCTTCCGAAAGTTTATATGTTGGCGATGTACTGGTTATATCGGCATATCTAGCAAGTTGATTTATCGCGATAAGAGTGACAGGTATTTTTTCTTTGGTATATGGATTTACGACGATATGTTCTTGACCAATCTCGTAGTTATAAACATTAGACTCACTTACCGTAAAGCGAAAGTAAAGAGTGTTTAATTCATAGCCATTAAAAATGGTGTAACCTGGTGTTGCCAACTCTCCTTTGTGAAGAGTAATCGTTTCAATCGACATATTAGTTGGTGCGATTACAGACTGTTCTTTAGCTGCTACTTCAACTTCTGCTTTTGCTCCTAAGGCACGCTCAAGTTGACCTTTTACTTGTTCTATAAGTTCTTTTCTGGTTCCTTTAATCACTTCAGTTCGCTGTGCTTCGGTAGCTTTCACTTGCGCTTTGGCCATCGCGAGTTTCATGGTAGCTTCGTCGTATTGTTGAGCGCTTATAAGAGAATCCTTATACATATTTGAAGCTCTAGCAAAAGACTCTTCCGCAAATCTAAGCTGAGATTTCACAGCCTCTAACTTACTATCAATTTGTTCAATTTGATCTGAAGTGGCACCGTTATAAGCCATCTCTAATTGAGCTTTGGCTGCTCTTATAGCACCATCGGCTTGCATGCTTTTAGCTGATATTTCTGGAATATCAATAATAGCCAATGTATCGCCTTTATGAACTTTTTGGCCCTCGGTTACATTAATCTGAGAAATTCTACCAGCTATTTTGGTGGTGATAGATATTGTTTCAAACTTGACTTTCCCTCTTAGTTCCGTAATAGGTTCTCGTCCACTACAGCCCATTAAAATTATGAGGCCAAGAGTTGTAAGAATAAATGTATGCGTGTTTTTAACTTTAAATAGCTTCATTGTATATGAGTCTAATTGTTTACGAGATTCTGTAATAATCCTTTTGCCTGGAGTAGGTTAATACCCGCTCTACGCTGATTGTAATAAGCCTGCTGTAGGCTGAATTGTGAAGCTTCAAGGTCGTTCAAGCTATCTAAGTATTCAGCAATGGTGGCTAGCCCATTTTGATATTGTTTTGATACTAAATTGTAGACTTGTTTAGTGAGTTCAACTTCTTGAATAGCCATCTCTACTTTCTTATGTTCTGTTTGATATTCTAGAAGTGCTTTAGTTTCGCCGAGTTGTATAAGATCTTTTGCTTCGTGAAGCTGTGCTTCATACTTACGGGTATTTACAGATGCTTTCTTAGCTTTCTGAAGTGCTGCTCCTCCATCAAATATGCTCCACTTAAACCCAACACCTACGTACCATTGAGGGTCGAGTAAGGATAAATCGTCTTTCAAAATTTCATACTTTCCTTTTGCAGCTATAGTGGGGATGTAGCTGTTTTTCTCATACTTTTCTAGATACTTACTAGCTTTTATGGCTTCATCTAATGCTAGCAATTCACTTCGTTTTGAATCTTCCAAGTTCAAATCAACTTGTAATGGGTTTAAATTTGGTGATAATGCTCTTAAATGATTTAGGTCTTCGTCTGTAAGTTTCTGGAGCAGAGCGAATAACAGTTCTTTGTTGTTTTCAATTTCTATGCGCTTTGAGGCTAACTTGTGTCTAGCTAATATGATTCTCTGTTTATCGATTGGAGTCGCTAGTCCGTTTTTTATAGCAGCATTTACAAATTTTTCTTGTTCATTCAGATAAACTTCTGAACTTTGAATCACTTTTTCGGAAGCTAGTACTAGCCCTAGTTTATCATAGGTATCTGCTAAGTTTATAATGATATTATTCCCTTCAATATCATTAGCATAGTTCAAAGCTTTTTGTTTATGACTGGTCGCTTTTACAGCGTTAGAAACTTTAAAACCACTAAAAAGAACCCATTCCATATCAACGGAGCTTTTTAGGACATCTTTATCTAATAAAGGCTCTATTTCAGTTGTCGGAATACTTGCAGGTAAAGGTGTATTGAAAGGAATACCAATGGCTTCTTTTATTAACAGTTTTTCAGTTCCGTGTAGTAAAGTCTGAAGGTTCTCATCAAACTCGATGTCTTCATTGAGCCGTGTATAACTTCCGTTTAAAGAAATATTAGGGATGAAGGTGGACTTTGCAATTTTGCGATCTAATCGTGCTTGATTAGCAGTAAGATTATTAATCTTAATAACACTGCTTTTTATCTTGGCTTGCTCTATCAAGTGAAGAAGCTGAGGGTCTAATTCTTGTGCCCTCACAGTACCTGTTGGTATCAGGAAAAAGAAGCTAATTAGAACTACTATGCTAAACGCTGATTTTTTCATTTCTCTTAATGATTGACTCAATTAATATTGAATTCCAAAGTTAAAGAGAGTGAAAAGAAGAACTTTTGATATATATCAAAAAATGAAGAATAAAAGCAGCTTCAGCGTTATTTATGAAGCAATTTCTAAAACTGAGATCGTATTCGGCTGAGTGTTTCTTGGGTAATTCCTAGATAGGAAGCAATGTGACCTAATGGTGCTCTTAAGGTAATTTTAGGATGCTTTTTAAGCATTAAATCATATCGTTCTTTAGCGGTGCGAAATTGAATCTCATTGAGTTTTTCTACCACATCACTGAGTAATTGTAAGGAAAGCAAGCGACCAAATTTCTCCATAGCATGATACTTATCGAAGAGCATATTTAATTCAGAATAAGTTATGGAATACAAAACAGAATCCTCTAAAAGCTCAATAGTGTTCATGCTTGGTTTTTGTTGAAAAAAGCTATCAACTCCAGTTAAAAATCCTTCGTCGTTAAAAAACCAAATGGTAATTTCTTTTCCTTTTTCATTCACATAAAAGCTACGTACAAGCCCTTTCTCCATAAAATAGAGTTTGTTACAAATCTGTCCAACATCTAGAAGTTGGTGACCTTTCGAATGAGTTTCATACTTGAAATAACTAAGAATGGTATGCAGTTCTTCTTCAGCAATAGGCGTTATGGAATTAATAAATGGAGCTAATTTCATTGATTGAAAAGAAGTTGCGTGAATATGATTTTATAAGTGCTGATAGTATCAATAATATCCCAGAAACTACGAAAGAAGTTTTTTAATACGAGACAGAATCTCAAATTATAACTTTATTGAATCCTATGTTAAACAAGAATAAAAAAAGGCTTCAATTACTATTCTAAGCTCGAGTTTAGTTTGTTTTTATTATTTTGACTGAACAGAGTTAATTCATTTTTTAGAAATTTATGTTCGACGTTATAGTTATCGGAGTTGGGTCAATGGGAGCTTCTGTGGCTTATCATTTGGCAAAACAAGGAGTAAAGGTATTAGGCATAGAACAATTTGAAATAGCTCACGAACAAGGCTCGCATTCTGGCCAAAGCCGAATTGTTCGCAAAGCCTATTTCGAACATCCCGATTACGTCCCTTTACTTGAAGGTGCTTACAAAGGTTGGAGACATCTTGAAGAAGAAACAGGACAGAGGTTTTATTTCCCAAGTGGAATTGCCTATTTAGGCGAGCCAGATCACTTTGTGATGGCAGGTATCAAAGAATCAGCTCAGATGTATAATATCCCTTTAGATACTTTAGCCAAAGACCAAAGCGCTACATTTAATGCTCCAAAGAACTATGAACAACTCATAGAACCCGATTCTGGATTTGCTTTAACCGACCAAACCATTCAAACATATAGTGAGCTCGCACAGAAATTGGGAGCGGTTATAAAAGCTGGTGAAGTTGTTAAAAGTTGGAAGTTAAAAGAGGGAGAAGTAGAGGTAACAACTTCAGAAAATGTATATAGAGCAAGAAAAATTATTATAACAGCTGGAGCTTATACAAAAGAACTTGTACCGAAATTAGACAAAGAACTAAAAGTAACCAGACAGTTTTTGAGTTGGGTTAAGCCTAAAAAAGAAGAATTATTTCAATTAGATAATTTCCCTTGTTGGATGATTTCAGATAAAGCTTACCCAGGTATATTCTATGGTTTTCCTATACTACCACAAAAAGAGTTTGGTGGGAATGGCTTGATGAAAGTAGGCCATCATTTACCTGGTGAAGAAATAGAAGTGAATAATCTACACGAGTTTGATGCTCGTGAAGAGGAAGAAAAACTCACCAAAATCCTAAATCAATTTATTCCAGAAGCTCTCGGTGAAATTGTAACTACCAGTGTTTGTATGTATAACAATACACCTGATGAACATTTTATCGTAGACTTTTTACCAGATTCAAATCAACAAGTAGTAGTTGCTTCGGGCTTTTGTGGACATGGGTTCAAGTTTGTGCCAGTTATCGGAGAAATTCTTGCTGATTTGGTCATGAAAGAAGAAACGGATTGGCCTATCGACTTCTTAAGGTGGGGGCGTTTTTAATATTGATACTTAAAAGTGCGAACACACTAAAATAGCTTCAATATTTTCTTATCATTGCGCATGCTAAAAGAAAAGAAACTACTCATCCTTGGCAAAGTATGGCCAGAGCCAAAATCATCGGCTGCTGGTAGCCGAATGATGCAACTCATTGATTGTTTTTTGCAGGATGGATGGAGCATCACATTTGCGAGCGCTGCTAACCAAAGTGATTTTTGCGAGACATTAGAGCATCGTCCCATCAAAACTGTAGCTATTAAGATGAACGACTCTGCCTTCGATGATTTTGTACAGGCATTAAATCCAGATGTGGTTCTATTCGATCGATTTATGACTGAAGAGCAATTTGGGTGGAGGGTAGCTGAACAGTGTCCCGATGCAGTGAGAGTGCTAGATATGGAAGATTTACACTGTTTGCGTCAAGCTCGCACTATCGCACAAAAAGCAGACAGAACATATACCACTGATGATTTACACAACGATATTGCGAAACGCGAAATTGCTAGTATTTACCGTTGCGACCTCTCTTTAGTTATCTCTGAATATGAAATGGATGTGTTAACAGAAGCTTTTAAAATAGATGAAAGCTTGTTGCTATATCTTCCATTTATGCTCAATGCGGTTAGTGAAAAAGAACAAAGCGACTTACCAACTTTCGAAAAAAGAGATCATTTCGTCTCAATCGGGAATTTTTTACACGAACCGAATTGGGATGCGGTCCAAGTTTTGAAGAAGAGTATTTGGCCTAAAATTAGGGCGAAAATCCCTTCAGCAGAATTACATATTTACGGAGCTTATCCGAGCCAAAAAGTAGAGCAGCTCCATAAGTCATCAGACGGGTTTCTAATTAAAGGAAGGGCAGAAGATGCCAAAGCTGTGATTTCTAATGCAAAAGTTTTGCTAGCGCCGCTCCGTATTGGTGCCGGACTTAAAGGAAAGCTCTCAGACGCGATGGAATGTGGAACCCCATCTATTACCTCAAGTATTGGTGCTGAAGGGATGTCTGGGGATTATGATTGGCCAGGTGCAATTTCTGATGACGATACAATCTTTGCTGAACAAGCAGTTTCTCTGTGTTCTAATAAAGAACTATGGTCGAATGCTCATAAAAGTGGATTTGAAATCCTTAAACACCGTTTCGACAAAAACTATTTCCAAAAAGTTCTGCTTGAACGAATATCTTCAATTACAGAGAACCTGAAAAGCCATCGAGCTAATAACTTTATGGGAGCAATGCTTTTACATCATTCATTAGCGAGTACTAGATTTATGAGCAAATGGATAGAAGAAAAGAATAAATAGAAATTTTAAATGAATAGTATAGCTTCAATGTGGAATTTATACTCCGGCATTGACTCGTAACCTTTATTAAATCCTATGAAAATTATTATTACAACGTTCATGTTAATCCTGCTTTTTGGAGCAAACCTTGCCGCTCAAACTTTAAAAGAAGGAGATTGGAGAGGCGCAATTGTATATGATACAGAGGAAGTGCCATTTATCTTTGAAGTGAACTACAAAGATGATATTTCTAAGCCTATAATCACCATAGTTAATGGAAAAGATAGAGCGGAAATTACGGATATTAAAATAGAAGGAGATAGCCTGATTTTTCGCGTTTTTGCTTTTGATATTACAATAAAGGCTAAAATTGAAGGGGATAAGCTGATTGGTACAATGACTAAGCATTACCAAAAAGGTGAAGCTACTTTTAAAGCTGATTATGGTAAGCCAAGGTTCGAATTAAAAGGTAGTACAATGTTAGAGCAAGTTGAGCCAAAATGGGAGATTACATTCAAGCCTGGGCAAAATAATGCATACCCAGCGCTGGGACTTTTTGAGCAAGATGGAAATAAGATTTCTGGTACAATTATTACAGAAACAAGTGATTTACGTTTTTTCGAAGGTGTAATTGAGGGAAATGAAATGATACTTTCTTCTTTTGATGGCGCCCATGCTTTCTTAATAAAAGCAACGTTTAGCAACGATAAATGGGAAGGTGAAATGGTTTTTGGTAATGGTTACTCAGAGAGCTGGGAAGGAAAATACAATCCAGATGCTAAAATTAAAGATCCATTGAAAATAGTTACTCTTGGAAAGAATGAAATTCGTCCTGATTTCCAGAAGCTTAGCGCAGATGGTCAGCCAAGTATTAAAAGAGAAGATTACGAAGGCAAAGTACTTTTAATTCAGATGTTTGGAACCTGGTGCCCAAATAGTTGGGATCAAACTAAGTATCTAATCGATTGGTATGCAAAGAATAAAGAGCGAGAAGTCGCAGTTCTTGCTGTAAATCATGAAGCCAATTATTCCCAAGAATACGGTGAGCGTCGAATCGCAGAATACAAAGACAAAATGGATATTGAGTATGATGTCATTCTTGGTGGGAAGTTAAGCAAAGCAGAGGCGGCAAAAGCCTTCCCTTTTATGGATAGAATTGCTGCTTTCCCAACCTTAATAGTGGTTGATAAGTCAGGCTATGCACGCTACGTTTATAGTTTTTTCACAGGTCCAGCTACTGGAGAATATTACGTAGATTTTGATGAAAAATTGAACGCTATAGTTGATAACCTTATAGCAGAATAAAGCTAATGAAAGACGAATCTCCAATTATACTAACGCTTGATGCAGGTGGAACAAATTTTTGTTTTTCTGCGATGCAAAATGGAGATCAAATAGGAGAAGCTATTGTGATTCCTGCTGAAAGTGTGAATCTCGAGAAGTGCCTAGAAACAATTAAGAATGGTTTTGAACAGCTTAGGTCATCGTTAATGGATGCTCCAAAAGCGATTAGTTTTGGATTTCCTGGTCCTGCCGATTATAAAAATGGAATTATTGGAGACCTTCCAAATTTGCCAGCTTTTAGAGGTGGTGTTGCCTTAGGTCCATTTTTGGAAGAGCATTTCAAAATTCCAGTTTATATTAATAACGACGGCGATTTATTTGCTCTAGGCGAAAGTGAATCAGGATTTTTACCTTTTGTAAATGGATTGTTAGAGAAAGAAGGATTCGAAAGAAAGTATAAAAACTTAATCGGTATTACCCTTGGTACAGGTTTTGGAGTCGGAATTTCAATTAAAGGGAATCTGATAGTTGGTGATAATAATGCAGCAGCAGAAGGTTGGTTGCTTCGGAATAAGCAATATTCGTATAGTTTTATAGAAGATACAGTGAGCATAAAAGCCGTTAGAAGAATCTATGCTGAACAGATTGCAATGGATCCGGCTCAAGCACCTCAACCGAACGAAATATTTGATATTGCAACAGGAAAGAAAGAAGGAGTTCAGCCCGCCGCCATTGAAACTTATTTGAGATACGGTGATGCACTTGGCGATGCCATTGCAAGCATCCTAACTCTTATTGATGGTGTAGTTGTGATTGGAGGAGGTGTTAGCGGTGCGTATCCACTCTTTTCTAGATCGATGCTAGATGAACTGAATGGATTTTATAACACGCTAAATGGGTCTAGAATAAAGAGGCTAATTCAACAGGTTTATAATCTTGAAAATGAATGGGATCTAAAACAGTTTCTCAATTCCTCAGAAGAATTAATTTCGGTTCCCAATAGCACAAAAAAAGTACTTTACCATAAAGAAAAGAAAACACCCATTGGGTTATCCAAATTGGGAACTAATAATGCCATCTCTAAAGGTGCTTACTATTTTGCAATCCAACAGTTGAAGTAGAATTAGTTGCTAATAGCCACTGTTTCAATTTGAGAACCTTTTTTCCCATACCATAGGATGTACGCATAGCAAAGAGCTGGAAGTATTAATGCCATTTGAAGTCCAAACATATCCGCTAACTTTCCATACAAAGGAGGAATAAATGCTCCTCCCACAATTGCGGTACATAAAATTCCTGAAGCTTGGGCAGTGTGTTCTTTCATATTGCTAATTGCCAATGTGAAGATGTTAGGAAACATGATGGAATTGAATAAACCAACAATCAATATCGACCACATCGCTGTATATCCTGTTGAGAACATGCTGATGCTCAATAATAGAATGTTTACAGCTGCATAAACTGCTAATAAGTTTCCCGCGTTAACTTTTTGAAGGAGTGCTGAGCCAATAAATCGACCAACCATAGCTCCAAACCAATAAAAGAATACAAAGGTACCAGCAAGTTGACCAGCTGTCATATCGGCTAATTCTATGCTCGAGAAAATGGAAGAAAGAACGGATGCAACTCCCGACATCGTATCACTGTTTCCAACTAAGCTCTGTATATCTAAGTTTAGGAAATAGTTAACTAGATAACTACCAATAGCAACTTCTGCGCCTACATAAACAAAGATGCCAATGGCTCCAAACATCAAATGTTTAGTTTTTGTTGCAACTTTATAGCTGCCATGTTTATGATCATCACCTTCCAAAATACTAGGAAGCTTAAATGAAGCAAACGCTAGTGCTAAAACAATTAATACTGAAGCTAAAATCAGAAAAGGTCCTTGTACAGCGGAAGCTTCGGATTCATAATATGCTTGTTTAGCCATATCAGTCATAGCACCAATCTCTACAGATGAAGCTACGTTACTACTTAGAATAAATGCTGCACTAACTAAAGGTGCAATTGTGGTTCCTAAGGAGTTAAAAGCCTGAGCTAGGTTAAGTCTGCTTGAAGCCGTTTGAGGAGCGCCTAAGGCCGCGACATAGGGATTAGCTGCAACCTGAAGAATCGTTATACCTCCTGCAAGTACAAACATAGCTAATAAGAATAATCCAAAAACTCTATAGGATGCAGCAGGGAAAAATAACAGACAAGCGGCTCCCATAGTTAAAAGCCCAACAACGGCACCTTTTTTGTATCCAATACGAGAGATTAAAGCTCCACCAGGAATGGAGAAAACAGCATAAGCGGTGAAAAAAGCAAATTGTACAATTCCAGCTTCAAAATAAGAGAGCTCAAAAACATCTTTAAGTCGTGGGATTAGGGCATCAACTAATACAGTAATAAAGCCCCACATGAAGAAAAGACTAGTAACTACTATAAACGCAGGACGAAAATTTTTAGACTCACTCATCGCTTTAATCTATTTGTTTTATTAAATACAGATTGGAATGTACAAAAACGGAGCGATGATGCAATTAAATAATTGAGACGAGTAGAAATAAAAAAGGCTCCGAAGTGGAGCCTTTTAAAAATAAATAAAAGCCATTAAATTATTTAGAAACAGCTAATTGACCTTTTAAACGCTCACTTTCAACAAACTCAGGGCTATTAGGATAATCCTGGATAATTTTTGAAGCTAGTGCCGTTGTTTTATCAAGGTTACCTGCTTTTTTGTAAGCTTGTGCAGCTTTAAAAAGATTGAAAGGAGTTGTTGAATCATTAACATCCCAAGAAGCAGCTTTTTCATAAATCTGAGCGGCTTGGTCGAAACTACCGTTTAATTCAAGTAACGCACCTTCAAAAGAAAGAGAGCCTACACCAAGAATACCTTCAACGTGTTTGTAATTCTGTATGTAAGACAAAGCATCTTCATTCTTATCCAATTTGTAATTAGATACAGCTGCATAGTAAGTCGCAAGATTGCCAGCATTAGTTCCTGCATAGCTTTCAGCAATTTCTGTAAAACCAAGTGTAAAAGTAGCATTGTCACCAGTTAATGCTGTTTGAAAATCACCTTCACTATAGAACCTTTCTGCGTCAGCAAGCAAGATTTGAGCTTTAGACTCTTGGTTTGAAGAATGATAATTATAGCCGAATAGCACAGCAACAACCACAATTACAGTTACTCCAACAGAAAGGATTGTGGTTTTATTAGCGTTGAAGAAAGTTAGCGACTTATTGATGAAATCAACAAGTGCATCATGTTCCAATTCTTCTTTAGTATTATGTTTAGACATAGTTTCTAGGTAGTTATAAAGAGATTATTTTAGCCCTTGAAAATAGGACAGTTTAAACTTTTACCAAAATATAAATAGTTAACTGATGGTACCTTTTTTTATCTCAAGAATTACATCAGATTTTTTGGCAATATTGTTTTCGTGTGTTATAAGTAAAATAGCTACTCCGAACTCATCACGAAGTTCAAAGAGCATATTTAAGATGATATCGGTGTTGGTTTCGTCCAAATTCCCTGTGGGTTCGTCGGCCAGAATAAGTTTTGGATTATTCATGAGTGCCCGTGCCATCGCTACTCGCTGCTGTTCGCCACCAGAAAGTTGAGTGGGGCGATGTTCTTTTCTATTAGCAACACCAAGCCTGCTCATAATTGGGTACGCTTTTTTTGAAGCTTCTGAGAACGAAACGCCTGCAATTAGAGCGGGCATACAAACATTTTCAATCGCTGTAAATTCGGGAAGCAAATGATGAAATTGAAAAACAAAACCCAAGTATTTATTTCTAAAATCAGCGAGTGCATCGGCACTTAATAAGCCAAGATCTTTATTACCCCATAAAATTTTACCTTTATCAGGTTTATCTAATCCACCAAGAATATGTAGCAATGTGCTTTTGCCACTGCCACTTGAGCCAACTATGGATGTGATGGTTCCTTCTTTTACATCGAGGCTAACATCATGAAGAACTTCTAGTGGTGCACCACCATCTTGATCTTCGTAACTTTTAAAAATATTTTCTGCAGTAAGTAAAGAGGATTTCATTCTACTTCGGTACTTGAATAAAACTCAGGGTAAGTAACTTGTTCTATGTGAACACATTTACCAGTTGCTGTATCAATTTTTGCAAACACTCCGCAAAGGTGATTGTCGCCCTCAGCTAATTGATATTTCTGGTGTACTCCCGTAGTAAATCGTTTTATAGCTACTTTCTTGTCCATTCCTAGAGAGGAGTTGAAAGATCCCGTCATTCCGGCATCGGTTTGGTAACCTAGTCCATTTGGGAAAATCCGTGTGTCGCCAGTAGGGATATGAGTGTGAGTTCCCACTAAAACTGAAGCTCTTCCATCAACATGCCAAGCTAAAGAAATTTTTTCGGCCGTAGCTTCTGCGTGGAAATCAATAAAAACGATATTTGTTTCTTCTTTGATTTTGGAAAGCGCCCAGTCAGCCGCCGAAAACGGATCATCAATGGGTTTCATAAATGTTCTTCCCTGAAGGTTAAGAACACCTATTTTATGAGAAGTTCCTGGAATATTGTAAATACTATATCCATAACCTGCGTTACCTCTAGGGTAGTTTAGTGGACGTAAAATGGTGTTGTTATCTCTCATATAAGGAAACACTTTCCATTTGTCGAAAGAATGATCACCACCAGTAATTACATTTACACCAATGCTATGCAGATTCTTTATAATGGAATCATTAATTCCATGACCTTCATGCGAATTTTCACCATTGGCAATAACAAACTGAGCGTCATATCTTTTTATAAGACTTGGAAGAACAGTTTGCATAAGAGTAACACCTGGTGAGCCAACAATATCGCCGACAAAGAGAACACTGATAGTTTCAGCCATTAGGATTAACCTTCTTTTATAGATTCTAGCAAGCGCTCTAAGCTCGCATTTACACGAGTCATTAACTGTGCTTCATCATTTTCAGATTCGGAGCTTTTACTTCGAGCTGAGAAGAGTTCTTCAGCGATAGTTAGAGCTGCTAAAGACATGATAGTAGACTCTGGTTGCTTCACTAGTTCTTCTTTAAGCTTTCTGAAACGATCGTCTACAAATTTAGCAATTCGAATCATATTCTCTTCATCATGCTCTTCAACTTTGATAGGGTAGGGCCTACCGAGAATTGTAATTTTAATCGATTTCATGACTCAGAACTTAAATGGTGATCAATTTTCTTAACCAACCCTTGTACATGTTGGCGTAGTGCCAGCCTTTCGGATTCGTTAATAGCAGAAAATATGTCTGTCTGCTTATCTCTAGCTTCTTCTAATTTAGTTTTGAGCTTGCTGTTTTCGCGTTTCAATTCCTTGATTTCCTGGCGTAAGCCAGAAACCTCTTCTCCAATTTCATCTAGTAATTGCTTAAACCGCTCGCTTTGGTCTGCAAGTTGATTCATTAGCTTATTCTCTAAGATCTTAGTTTTGCCGAGAATTGCTTCTCAAGAGTTTTTAATACACGTTGGATAATAGGTTCTACGTCTTTGACATTCAAGGTTTTATTCGAATCAATGAAATTTAATCTGAAGGCAATACTTTTACTTCCCTCACCGATAGACTCACCTTCATAAACATCAAATATATCAATGTTTTTTAGAGTGTTACCAGCTTTGCTTTTAATTACTTTCATTAAACTACCCGCATCTACATCTTGGCTAACTACTACAGCGAAGTCGAATTCGAACACTGGGAATTTAGGAACTGGAGTAAATTTGAATGCAGGACGTTTTGCTTGAACTTTTTGAATCGCATTAATACTGAACTCGGCAACAAAAGCATCTTGGTCGAGATCGTATACTTTTTTCAAAGAATTTGATACTTGAGAAATAGAGCCAAGTACAATTTTTTTGAATGAATACTGGAGCGTAGTTTCATCTATTAATTCAACCTGAACAGAATTTAGAATGCCTAATTTTGTAAAGAAAGTTTCTGCAAGAGCCTTTAAATCAAATATAGAATAAGCAACTGGTTTACTAGACCAATGCTCGATTTGTTTTAGGCCTGAAAGACCAAAAAGAACATGAGTTTCTTCTTTAATTCCTTCATGATAACTGAATTGCTCATTAAGTTCGAACACATTTCCTACTTCAAAAAAGCGAATATCATCTGCACTTCTGTTGAAGTTATACGAAGCTGCTTTTAAGAAACCATGCGCTAAAGTAGGGCGCATCATGCTCATGTCTTTATTGAGAGGATTTAACGTCTCTATAACTTGTTCTTTACTTACAAAATTAAGTGCTTCTTTTTCTGATATAAGAGAGTTCGTGTAAATTTCTCTACACGCTAGCTGTACACCAATTTCACGGATATGAGAAACTAAGATTTCCCATTCGGTAAGAGGTTCTGTAGAAACGTAAATTCCGTGGTTAGGCGATTCAATTTTGTTGTAATCGTATAAACGGCCAACTTCTTCAATCAAATCTACTTCGCGTTCAAGGTCCGGTCGGAAGGTTGGTATTTCGTAAGTAACAGTTTCTTCAGTTTGTGAAGTGAGCTTTAACTCAAGTCCGTCAAGAATCTGAATAGTTTGAGCTACATCGAAACTAGTGCCTAAAAGTCTGTTCAAATAGCTCATTCTTAACGTAAGAGTATGCGAATCTGTTTTAATAGGGTGAACATCCAACACACCATCTTGAGCTTCACCACCGCAAATTTCTAGAATAAGGTCAGCAGCACGTTGGGCAGCAAAGGCTTGCATGTTTGGGTCAATTCCTCTTTCAAAGCGATAAGAAGCATCGGTTTGTAGTGTCTGTAACTTGGCTGTTCTTCTTATGGTACCAGGATCAAAGTAGGCGCTTTCTAAAAGAATGTTGGTCGTATTGTCAGAAACTTCTGAGTGTAGACCGCCCATAATTCCTGCAATGGCAACAGGTGTTTCTCCATCACAAATAAACAAAGTACCAGGAGCACATTTTCGCTTTAAATGATCCAGAGTTTCGAATTCAACTTCTGTATCGAATTCTTTAACGGTGATGTTAGCTGTTTTTAAATTATCGAAATCAAATGCATGCAAAGGTTGTCCCAATTCGTACATCACGTAGTTAGTAATATCTACGATATTATTTACAGGACGAAGACCTATGGCTTTTAATTTGTTTTGTAGCCATTCTGGAGATTCATCAATTTTGATATTCTTAATCAGCTTACCTACATATCGGTGGCAATTTTCGCTTTCTATAGATATAGAATACCCTTCAGCTTTATCAATGCTTGATATTTTTGAAATAGTGGGCTTTTTGAGCGGAATATTCAATGCTGCTGATAAATCGCGAGCAACGCCAAGGTGACAAGTTGCATCAGGTCGATTTGGAGTGATAGCAATTTCAATTATAGTGTCTTGGTACATATCAAACACTTGAGAAATAAGAGTTCCTACCTCAAGGTTTTCGTCTAAAACTAAAATACCTGAGTGATCTGAACCAAGTCCCAACTCATCTGCAGCGCAAATCATCCCGTGAGATTCTTCGCCTCTCAATTTTGCTTTACGGAGGGTTAGCAAGCTTCCGTCATCTAGTTTAATAGGAAGGGTAGAGCCAACAGTTGCAACGGGTACTTTTTGTCCAGCAGCCACATTATCTGCACCGCAAACAATTTGTACTGTTTCAGTTCCTAAATCAACTTGACAAACTTTTAAGCGATCGGCATTAGGATGTTGCTTGGTTTCCAAAACTTTGCCAACGATTACGCCGTCAAGTTTAGATCCATACTCTTCAACTTCCTCAACCTCAAGTCCAATGAGTGTTAGTTTTTCAGTGAGATCCTCGATAGATAAATCAAGGTCGATATATTCTTGTAGCCAATTATGTGATAAATTCATTTAATACGTATTGAAATCAATTAATTAAACTGCTCTAAAAAGCGGATGTCGTTTTCGTAAAAAGTACGGATGTCGTCTATTTCGTGGCGAACAATAGCGATTCTTTCCACACCCATTCCCCAAGCAAAGCCTGTGTATTCTTCGGGGTCAACACCAGAAGCAATAAGTACGTTAGGATCAACCATTCCAGAGCCTAAAATCTCTAACCAACGGCCTTTACCATTAGCTTCCCACCAAATATCCATTTCCAAACTTGGTTCGGTAAAAGGGAAGAAGCCTGGGCGTAATCTGTATTTCACATCGTTACCAAACATGAGTTTAGCAAAGGTGATGAGAGTTTCTTTTAAGTCGGCAACACTTACATTTTTGTCGATGTAAAGTGCTTCAACTTGGTGAAATAGGAAATATGATTTCGCAGAAACAGCTTCATTTCTATACACACGACCAGGCATAATAGCTCTAATCGGTGGCTTTTGTTTTTCCATAAGGCGAATTTGCACTGGAGATGTGTGCGTACGAAGTACTAAATCTCCAACTGCGGGATCATCACTTTTGCGTACAAAAAATGTATCCTGTTCATCTCTAGCGGGATGGTTAGGAGGGAAGTTTAACGCTGTGAAGTTATGAAAATCATCTTCTATTTCTGGTCCATCAGAGATGGTAAAACCCAGTCGATAAAAAATCTTTTTCATCTCTTCTAGTGTTTGCGTAAGTGGGTGCAAAGAACCTATTGGAAGCGTTGGAGCCGATAAAGTAATATCGTCTAGAGCTGTCTTTGTACTGGCAGAACTAGTGTCAAATTGTGCTTTAAGTATTTCAAAGCGAGATTGAGCGGCGTTTTTCAAATCATTCATTGATTTTCCAAAGGCGGCTTTCTCCTCTTTAGGGATAGAACCCATTTTCTTAAACATAGACTGAACTTTTCCATTTTTGGAAATGAATTCAAGTCGGAAATTCTCAAGCTCGGTTGCATTGGTGACAGAGAAATCTGCTATTTCTTGTAGTAATGCTTTTATATCGTCAGGCATATAAAAAAGTGGTTATAAAATGATATTAACAGGTACTTAAAATAAAAAAACCGGTAAACCTAAATTAAAAGATTTACCGGCTTATAATAAGCAAGATTGCAATTAAGCTGTAGCTTCCTTTACAATGGCAGCAAACGTATCAGCATCGTGAATCGCTAAATCTGCAAGAACTTTACGGTTTATTTGCATATCCTTTTCTTTCATGGCGTGCATGAGGTTAGAATAGGATAGCCCGTTAATTCTGGCAGCAGCATTTATTCTCACGATCCAAAGTCTTCGGAATGTACGTTTACGATTCTTGCGATCACGGTATTGGTACATTAGACCTTTTTCTACCGCATTTTTCGCGATCGTAAATACATTCTTACGCTTGCCCCAGTAACCTTTCGCTTGAGATAATATCTTACGGCGACGGCGACGGGAAGCCACTAAATTACTTGAACGTGGCATTTTATATGGATCTTAGGGTTAAAATTTATAAGGGATGAGCTTTCTCATTCTTGGAGCATCTGCTTCAGTTACGATAGTAGATTCACCTAGCTGTCTCTTAGTTTTACTGCTTTTCTTAGTAAGAATGTGGCTCTTAAAAGCTTTTTTACGTCTAATTTTACCGCTTGCGGTAACTTTAAACCGCTTCTTAGCGCCACTGTTACTTTTCATTTTTGGCATTGTTTATATACCTGCTTATGTGAAATTATAAAGATTGCAAAGATAAATAGAATAACTATTCTTATCAATCTTTAATCATGGTTTTGTAGGAGTCATGATCATGCTCATTCTTCGGCCTTCCATAATTGGTTTAGACTCGATTTTTGCGATGTCTTCAAGACTCTTAGCTAGTTGTAATAATAGCAGTTCACCCTTTTCAGTGTATAGCATATCTCGACCTCGAAATTGTACAGTTGCCTTTACTTTGTCTCCACCTTCCAAAAATTCTCTGGCGTGGCGAGTTTTAAATTCAAGGTCATGGTCGTCTGTGCGCGGGCGAAAGCGAAGCTCTTTAACAGTAATTGTATGCTGTTTCTTTTTAGCTTCTTTTTCTTTCTTTTTCTTTTCGTACATGTACTTGCCGTAATCAATAATCTTACAAACCGGAGGGTTTGCGTTGGGGGAAATCTCCACCAAATCTAGATTAAAGGATTCAGCAATCTGAAGCGCACGCTCTGCTGTGGTAATTTCATGCTCGTTATCTGGTTTGATAAGTCGAACCTGAGCAGCAGTTATATCTTCATTAATTCTGGTTTTATCTGCAGGTTCTTCCCTGCGAAAATATCTCTTTGCGATGTTTTCCTCTTTTTTTTAGTTAATCTTCAGGAAGTTGTTTGGTTTCAATTTCTTTTTTTACAGTTGAAATAAAATCAGAAAAATTGAAAGTTCCAATATCTCCCTTACGATGCCTTCTTACAGAAACCGTGCCATTTTGTTGTTCTTTGGCTCCAATAATAAGCATGTATGGTGTTTTGTCAGTTTCAGCGTCTCGAATTTTACCGCCAATCTGTTCGCTTCGATCATCAAGTTCGACGCGAGCACCAATTTGTTTTAGTGAATTTACACATTCTTGAGCATATTCGTTCTGATCATCTGAAATTGGCAAAACTCTAATTTGTTCCGGAGAAAGCCAAAGTGGAAAATTTCCCGCAAAATGCTCAATTAGAATACTTGTAAAGCGTTCCATAGAACCAAAAGGAGCTCTATGGATAATTACCGGACGATGTTTCTCATTGTCAGAGCCTACATACGTTAAGTCAAAACGTTCTGGCATCACATAATCTACTTGCACGGTACCAAGTTGCCATTTTCTACCAATAGCATCTCTAATGATAAAATCGATTTTTGGTCCGTAGAAGCTTGCTTCACCAGGGGCAACCTTATATTTAAGGCCCATTTCGTCAGCAACTTCTTTAATTTCTTTTTGAGCACGTTCCCAGTGCTCCATATCTCCACCATACTTTTCGTCGTTATCGTCACGAAAAGAAAGTCGGATATCAACAGGCATACCAAAAGTGTCGAATACAAAATTGGTAAGATCGATGGTCTTTTTTATTTCATCTTTAAGTTGGTCGTGCGTACAGTAAATGTGCGCATCATCTTGAGTAAACCCTCTTACACGAGACAATCCACTTAATTCACCAGATTGTTCATATCTGTACACAGTTCCAAATTCTGCAAGGCGAAGCGGCAAGTCGCGGTAGCTACGCATCTCATTAGAATAGATTCTGTGATGATGAGGACAGTTCATGGGTTTAAGCATGTACTCTTCGTCATCTACTTTTATAGGATCAAACTGAGAATCTTTATAATAAGGATAATGACCAGACGTGCGATAAAGCTCTAGGCTACCAATATGTGGGGTTATAACTTCTTTGTAACCTCGTTCAAACTGTTCGTCGCGTAAAAATGATTCTAAGGTTCTTCTTAATCGAGCACCTTTAGGTAGCCAAATTGGGAGACCACTGCCAACCATTTTGTCGATCATGTAAATACCGAGCTCTTTACCCAGTTTACGGTGATCTCTTTTCTTCGCTTCCTCTTGGAGGTGAAGATGTTCTTCTAGCATTTTTTGTTTTGGGAAAGTAATCCCATAAATACGAGTAAGCTGCTTGCTGTTATTATCGCCACGCCAATATGCGCCAGCAATACTTGTTAGCTTAATAGCCTTTACAACGCCTGTATTAGGAATGTGAGGCCCACGGCAAAGATCGGTGAAATCGCCTTGTGTGTAGAAAGTGATGGTTCCATCGTCTAACCCATCAATTAAATCTACTTTATACTCATTTCCTTTTTGCGAATAAAAATCTAGAGCTTCTTTTTTGGAAATATCTCTACGAGTAAAACTATTTTTATTTCGAGCTTTCTCTAAAAACTTTTTTTCAATGTTAGATAAATCGTCTGGTGTAATAGATTTGTCGCCAAAATCGATGTCATAATAGAAGCCAGACTCGATGGGAGGTCCTATTCCAAACTTTGCTTCTGGGTATAAGTCTTGAACGGCTTCTGCTAATAAGTGAGCAGAAGAATGCCAGAATGTATACTTGCCATCGTCAGTATCCCAAGTATTTATCGAGACCGTAGAGTCGGTATTTATTGGGCGGTCTAAATCTAAAATATCGTCATTTACAGTAATACTGAGTGCAACACGTGCTAACCCTGATGAAATTGATTCTGCAATCTGTAATCCGGTAGTACCTTTATCATATGAACGAGCAGAGCCGTCTGGTAAAGTAATTTTAATTTGTTCTGACATTAATCGAGTCTATAGCTTTTTTTCTAATACTTAAAGATAGGAATAAAATAGACACCCGACACTTGAAAATCTCGAGTAAGAATGCAAAATATTATTGGAAAAAATTAATGTATAGTGCATATTCTTTTTCGAAAAAGAAGGGCAACTAAAAAGAGTTAATGTTAAAAGCAAAAAATGGGTTTTTTGAAACGCAGTGTTTGTTCGTGTGTGATCAGCTTACGTCAATTATTCTGGATGTAAATGATGTAGCTTTAAATAGACTAGGGTATGAAAAACAAGATTTAGTTGGTAGTACTTTTACTAAATTTACACAAAAAGTAAATTATACTGAGAGTATAAACGGTGTACAAAAAGGGTTAGATAGACTAAGTGAATTGTGGAAGATTAATACTCAAAACGGGGAGCAATTTTATGCTCAGTTTTCCTCTCAGGTTATTAGTTACAAGAATAAGCTTGCCAAATTTATTATAGCTCATGAAGTTTCATTGGATGATTCAGTAGAGAGTGAGAAGAGTAAATCAATTTCAAAACCATTTAGTATAGTAAACTCGCCACTTGCCGAAATTGAATGGACTCCTGATAGAAGAATCCTACGTTGGTCGAGTAAAGCTCAGGAGATGTTTGGATGGACTGAAGACGAGTTAAAAGAGAATCCTTCAATATTAGATGACTTTGCACATCCTGCTGACTTTGAGGCTGCTCAGAACACAATGAGTGAAGCTAGTTTAGATAAATTGTCAAATGTGTCTATAGTAACCGAAAATGTAACAAAAGATGGTCAATTACTGCACTGTGAGTGGCATAACTCTTTGTTATATGATGAAGCTGGGAATTTAGTCTCTTTATATTCAACTGTTCAAGATATAAGTGCAAGGTTGGAGATTAGTAAGAAATTGAAGCGTAGTATTCGTAGCTATTTAGAGTTATTCAACTCAATTAGCGATGCTATATATCTACTGAATGAAGAAGGGGTGATATTAGAAGCTAATGAGGGGATAAATCACGTTTTTGGATACAAGTTTAAAGAGGTTGTTGGGCAACATTTTAAAATACTTGGTGCTCCTGGAAAGCTTAATCATAATAGGTTTAAACAACTCTTTGAAGAGGCCGAGCCAGGTGCATTTATAAAATATGAGGGTTGGGGAAGAAAAAAGAATGGAGAAGTTTTCCCATCTGAAGTATCGGCAAATGTTGGATCATACTTTGGAGAGAAAGTACTTATTATAATAGAAAGGGATATTTCTCAAAGAAAAGAATTTGAGGAGAACTCTAAAACCAGAGAAGTTCTTTTTAATGAACTTTTTAATACTACGCCTATCGGAATAGCGCTTCTTAATAATCATAAAGAAATTGAAATGATTAATAAAGGGTTTGAGCGCATTTTTGGCTACAAAGAAAAAGAAATTGTTGGCCTTGAGTTAGATAAAGTAATTGTTTCGGAAGAATTCTATAACGAAGCTAGGATAATGTCGGAGAGTAATAAGGCAGAAGAATACGTTGGGGTAAGGCGAACCAAGAAAGGCAAGTTAGTCGATGTGTTGATTTATGCCGTTCCTGTTCTTGTAGATGGTAAAACAATAGCTATTTATGGAATTTATGTTGACATAAGTGATAGAAAGAGAGCCGAAGAAAGGTTAATCGATTCTTTAAAAGAGAAAGAAGTAATGTTGGCTGAAATCCATCACCGCGTAAAAAATAACTTGGCTGTAATTACAGGTTTGTTAGAGCTTCAGTCGTATAATACACCTAACGAAAGTGCACAACGGATCCTTCGTGATAGCCAAATGCGAATTAATTCTATTGCTCTCGTGCATGAGAAGCTTTATCAAAGCGAGAATTTATCTGAAATTAAAATTCATAACTATATTAAAGAGTTAAGTACCGTTATTCAACGCGCTATGGGAACCTCATCAATACCTATAGAAGTCAGCTTTGATCTCGATAATGTAAGTGTGGTGATAACACAAGCTATTCCTTGTGGGTTACTGTTGAACGAGATTTTAACTAATTGCTATAAACATGCTTTTAAAGATGCCAAGAGCGGAAGAATTTGGGTTTCTTTTAAAGAAATAAATAATGAATTGGTGTTTATACTAAAAGATAATGGGAATGGATTTCCGGAAGAAGATTTAGGAGTACAAACCAAATCTTTAGGAATGACACTAATACGTACACTCGGCAAACAACTAAATGCTGATACGCTAATCAAGAATGATAATGGCGCTTTCTTTAGCTTTTCATTTAGAAAAGCCGTTCACTGATTATCTTAATTTCATGCGCAATGCTAAATGTAAAATTTGGTATAGTTGAAGGGGTGAGTAAATCAAGATCCGTTTTTACAAGTCTTAAATTATAATAATTAAAGCATACTGATTTTCAATAAAAAACATTTTTTCAGTAGCTGTTTAGTCTCTAAAAAACAGAAAGTTGATTCGTTGTTTTTATACTCTCATTAACAGGTTTCTACTACCTGATAGCTAGAGTTAAGAAGGCAGGTGTGCAGAAGGGGGAGTGGAGTAAATAATTTCAAAAATTAACAAAATGATATTGCATATATAAAGTATACCTAGCATATTGAGCATACACTTTGGAAGCGCTTCGAAATCAAGCCTTCTGCTTTAGCAAATAATCAACATAAAAGGTGTATGTGTTTATGACTTTAAAAGGCTCAAAAAGAAAAGCAGTAAAGCGGTTTGTATCGCTAGGACTTTTAATGTTTACTTGGATGTTAGTTTCGAGCTCTGTGTATGCTCAAAATGTAGGAACACTTCAAGGGGTGGTAACAGAGTATACAAATGGCGACCCTATTTTTGGTGCAAATATTTTTATTGTGGAGTTATCGAGAGGAGCTGCAACGGATCTTGAAGGGAGGTATATAGTAGAACGAGTTCCAGTTGGAACGTATAAAGTTAGAGTTTCTTTTTTGGGGATGAAGACGAGACTAATGGATGTCACCATTAATGCCAATGAAACAGTAACGTTCGATGTAGCTTTAGAAGAAGAGCTTGTGGAAGGTGAAGTTATTGAGATTAGAGCGCAAGCGCTAGGACAAGCTGCTGCTATTAAAGACCAAATGAACTCTAATACCATAGTGAATGTAGTTTCTGCAGAGCGTATAAGTGAGCTCCCGGATCAAAATGCGGCAGAATCTATTGGGCGTTTACCTGGTGTTTCCGTTCAGCGTAATGCGGGTGAAGCATCAAAAATTGTAGTACGAGGATTGTCTCCCAAATTTAATTCAATTACAGTTAATGGTGTCCGCTTACCAGGATCGGATCCAAATGATAGATCGGTAGATTTAAGTTTAATTCCATCAGATGTATTGGGTGGAATTGAGGTATATAAAGCATTAACTCCAGATAAAGATGGAGATGCGATTGGAGGTACTGTAAACCTATTGGTTAGAAAGGCTCCTGCGGGTTTTAAAGGCGATTTGCGCCTCCAAACAGGTTATAATGATTTAGAAAACGAATACGGACAGTACAAATTCAGTCTGAATTTAAGTGATAGATTTTTTGATGATAAGCTAGGGGTTTTACTTACTGGTAGTGTTCAGAAGGCAAATAGAAGTTCAGACTTATTAGATGCAGATTACTCTTATCGTCAAGAAAGTGAAAGCGTAGAAATTGACAACCTAAACCTTGCTGATATTCAAGAAGAAAGAGATCGGTATGGGGCAAGTTTAGCTCTAGATTACGACTTGGACGCTACCAAGTTTTATTTAAATAGTTTTTGGGGCAGGACAGATAGAGATGAAGTGAGAAGAAGAAAACGCTACCGAGTAAGTAATGGTAGAGTTGAGTATGATTTAAGGGATAGAACCATAAACAGCCAAGTGTACTCTAATTCACTTAGAGCTGAGCATAAACTAAGTTGGATTGTAATTGACTGGCAGCTCACCAATTCATATTCATTAAGAAAGCAGCCATATTCTGTATACTCTCGCTTCCAAGAACTTACAGCATATCAAACAGGTCTGATAGATAATCTAGGACCAGAGCCCATTCCACAGTTTGCTAAAAATGATTTAAGCAGGACATATTTTTTATATAGCACGTACAATCCAGAAAGAGGTACAGATAGAAATTATACAGCAGAAGCAAACTTTAAAGTTCCATTTAACTTTGATAGCGGAATTGATGGATTTGTAAAATTTGGTGGTAAAATAAGAGATAAGAAGAAGGTTGAGGATATCAATCAATATCAAACAGATTTTAATGTTGTAAGTGAAATTGGGCAAGCTAATACAGACACTTACGATCTATACAATGATGAGCATATTAGGATTGGTAACTTCATTAATCCAGACTTTGAAGCCAAAAACTTCATGAATGGTAGATACGAGTTTGGACCTGGTTTAAATAACAACCTGCTGAATAATTTCTATGAAAATTATCAAGATATGTACCTCTTGAATAGAATATTTGAGCTTGGTGATTATACAGCTGGCGAGAAAATTAACGCCGCCTACCTAATGGCTGAGATTAATTTAGGGAAAAGAATTATGATTCTACCTGGAGTTCGCTATGAATGGACTGAAAATTACTATGAAGGAGTTGCTGGGTCAATAAGAGGTAATTTAGGTAGCTCGGGGACATTAATGGATACAACAGGGGGACAAAAATATGGTGAATTACTACCTATGGTACATGTTAAGGTTGATATTTCCGATGGAATTAGCTTACGTCTTGCTGCTACAAAAACACTTTCTCGCCCAGATTACTATAACTTGATTCCATCCGAACTTATTAATGATGCTGAGCAAACTGTTGCCCGAGGAAATCCAAATATTAAGCATACTACTGCTTTAAACTATGATGCCTTCTTATCATTGTATAATAGCCGTATTGGTTATTTAACAGTTGGGACGTTCTATAAAAAACTAAAAGACATCGATTACATTACTGAGAGTAGAATATTTGGTGGAGATTATAATGGTTATAGAATTACTGAACCTGTAAACGGGTCTGAGTCTACTGTTTATGGTGTTGAATTTGATATACAAACAGATTTCAGGTTTCTACCTAAGCCATTAGATGGATTAATATTAAATACTAATTTTTCGATTATCCACTCAGAAACCTTCTTCCCATACCTGAAATTAGTAGGAAATGATCCAAATCCACCTTTCCGACCAATCTATGCAGACACATCAAGAGCAGGTAAATTACCAGGCCAACCAGATTTTGTAGCTAGTTTAAGCATTGGGTATGAAAAAGGCGGTTTCTCAGGACGAGTTTCATACTCATACCAACGTGAAATTTTAGAACGAGTAGGAATCTTAGCTCAAGAAGATATTATTTCTGACACCTATGGTTATTGGGATTTATCCATCAATCAGAAATTTAAGAAACTAGATTCAATCACCTTCTTTTTGAATGTGAACAATTTTACTAACCAATCTGAAAGCTCATACACAGGGTTGAAAGCTTTCACTGGAGAAGACGAAATTTTTGGAATGACGGCAGACGTAGGCTTGAGATACCGGTTCTAAAAGTACAACACAATAATGCTAAGATAACAACAACATACCAGCCAAAAGGAGGCTTATATGAGCAATTATACAAACCAGAAAAGTTTGAGTAACTCAATGTTATACAAACTTTCAACCAAACTGTTAATACTTGGAGCAGTATTAGTGTTTACCGGTTCTGATGCCGTTGCACAACGTATCGTTAAAGTAGCGCCAGGTTTAGGAACATTGAACGAAGCTATTGATAGTGATACAACAGCTGGTGGAGAGCGAACAGATTTAAACACGGTCTATGAGCTAAAAAGAGGAGGGTATTATGCCCTTGAAGGAAGTATTCAGAATCGCTTCCCATTAACTATTGTTGCAGAAGATGGTGCTGGTGATAGACCTATTCTACTTCCAGCAGCAGGTGATGGTGGAACATCTAGCCGTCCATTTAGAGCACGTGCCGATTTAACCCTTAAAGGATTATATATAACAGGTATTGATAATTTAGACGCTTATAATGGTGACCAAAGAATCATCCGTATTAGTGAAAATGATGTGCGAATTGTAATTGACGATTGCCACTTAGATGGTGATACTCAAGCGGCTTTAAGAGTTGATAATTCTGGAAACAGAATTTTTATAACTAACTCTGTTATCAGTAACATTGGTACATCTGCTAGTCCTGATAACGGTAGAGCTATTGATGATCGTGGTAGTCAAATTGATACGTTGGTATTAGAAAACAATACTTTTTATAACCTAACTAGCCAAGTACTTAGAGATGCTGGTGGTGAAATTAACTACGCTAAAGTTAATCATAACACAGTTGTGAATATTGGTAAGAATGGTGCTTTCGAATTTGGGCAAGCAGTAAAAGTAATTTTTACTAATAACCTTATCATTGATGGCGCGTTTTATGGTATTCCACAAGCTGAAGATGAAGTTCTTTCTGTAGTTAGTGTAGATTCTTTATCTCAAACTCAAATTGACTCTTTAGGAGCAGCTTCAATAACTATGAGCTATAACAATATCTACAGTAGCCAAACAATCATGGATAGCTACCCAGACACTGTTAATGCACCAGTATCTTTCAATGCAACAGCATTAGCTTATATTGAAGAAGGTACTTCTGGAAGTTCTAATATTTCTGAAAGTGTTTCTTTCACAGATGGCCCTGCAGTTCCATTAAATGTAATGACTGCGTACTATCAAGATCCTGCTGGAGAACAACCTGATTTTCCAACTGATGGCGAGCCATTTGATTTTGGTTATGCTAGCTCTTTTAGCTCTTACACTGCTGCAGTTGCAGGCCAACAACTAGGTTCTCTAATCTGGCATGGTGGTTTACATGTAGCTAACGAAGAAGAAGTTGGTGCAGATGTACCAGGTGCTTTTGTTCTTCATGGTAACTATCCAAACCCATTCAACCCAACAACTCAAATCTCCTTTAGTTTAGCGCAAGCTGCTAATGTTCAGGTTGATGTTTATAATGTAATGGGCCAGAGACTATTAACCGTTCCTTCGCAAAGATTAAGCGCTGGTGCTAGCCAAAGTATCCAGATTGATGCGGCATCTTTAGCATCAGGTTTATATATCTACAGAGTAACTGCAGTATCAGCAGGTCACTCTTTTGTAAATAGCGGACGAATGACTCTTATTAAGTAGTAATATTTATTTTTTTGGAGGGTTTGTGAAAGAATCCTCCATATTTAATTTTTTCACCTTTTGCTGAATGTGTTTGACGAAAGTAAAAGGAAACTCTTTACAATGATTTGAAGGAATAGAATCTCTCATGTTTAAAGCCCTCATCGTTTTCTTAACTGCTTTATCTATGTCAATCAATTGTGTTGGCAGCCCTAAACATCAACCTGAACCAATTAAATTTGATCAGATCCCATATATTTTTGATGTAGGTGCTTCAACATCAGTATTAGCAGATGGAAACCATCCATTAACTCCAAGCTTTACTTACTCCAAAGAAAAAGGCTACGGCTGGCTAAAGGGTGGAGGAGAATCTTTTGAACATTCTGAATGGGAAAATTCAAGAAATGCTTTTTTGATTGATGGTATTCTGGCAAACGAATTATCATTTAGAGCTGATATACCTGCTGGCGATTGGCAGGTTAGCTTGTGGTATGATGGGGGGCTGCAGGACTCAAACTCAGTACAAGTAACTCTAAATGGAGTAATTCAAAAAAATGCATTGCAGACATTTGGAGAAAGTGCAGAGCCTCGAACTGTGATTCAGAAAATGTATAGAGTGGCTCAGTATGTATCTTCAGTTAGAGGTGAAGGTTTAATAATTAGTTTAAGTAACCAAGGCGACAAAGTAAGACTACTTGGTTTATCTTTAATTCCGGTTCAATCTGAAAGTTCTAGTCCTAAACTAGATCCTATTGTAGCAAAACTGAAAGACGTTGGCTCATTTGATAGTGAAGTCGATATCAAGTCTGTTATTGAGTTTATAACTCCATACACCAAAGATAGTGAAGTCCAAAATTTTGCTACGTACTATAAGCAACAATTAGAACTCTTAGCAGAAGGCGAGAAGTACTTTTATTATCGCGGATGGAGCCACTTTTCTGAAGAAACAGGATTAAGTCTATTTGATCATATAAAACAATCTATCATGCTTTACGATGCTGTTTTAAGTTCGCCAAAGGCATCAGAAGGCTTACTTTATGAACGAGCCCTGTGGTATAGAACTCGACTTCTTTATTGGCTTTGGTTAGAAGGAGCTTCAGGGCAGGAGAAAATTTCTGCACTCAGAGACATAAAAAGCATGAAAGAGTTACAACCGAATAGTGATTTAGTTCGCATGTACAATGGTGAACAAATCGACACTCCCGATCGTTTTGATAATGTGACTAAGCCAAAAAATGCACCGGATTGGTCGTTCGCACAATGGGAATTAATGAATCGCTTAAAAAGCGCTGTTGATTGGTGGGTAAATGAACAACAATCGGCTAATGGTGAGTTTGGCGGTAAGTTTGGCGATGATGTTGAAATTCTAAGATGGTGGTCTCCACTTATCCTATCTGGAGATACAACAACCTACAAAGGTTGGAAACGCTTAGCAGATGGAGTTTGGAATAGTAGCAAGGTGTATAAAGGCTATGCAAAAAACCCAAGTGATGTTGAACATTCCTCTGAATTTATTTCAGATACGGCTCCATTAATGGTGTTTTATAGTGATGATGAAGAGTATATCACTCGACTTGGGTATTCAGCAGATTACTTCAAGAATTTGTGGACAGGAATAAACGACGAAGGATTTAGGTTTTTTAAGTCGGCTTGGTTTAGTTCTACAGAAATTGAAACCGAGGTGCCAAAGAACAGAGATGTATCCTACAATGCTCGTGCAGCAAAAGCAGTGCGCTATTATGCATGGAAAAGTAATGATGCCTCAACAATTAAAGCTTTAGAAGAATGGGCTGATGGTTGGTTGGCTGTATCTCAGAAAACAACTAAAGGCAAATCAAAAGGGATAATTCCAGCCTCAATAGAATTCCCAACGGGTAAGATTAATGGGCCAGAACCAACTTGGTACGTGGCGAACATGTATTGGGATTATTTCGATTGGAATGGTAGTACAGCCATATTAGATGAGCTTTTATATACATGGACTATTTCAGGTGACGAAAAGTATCTATTGCCAATAACTCAACATCTCGATTTAGTTTCAAAACACAGAAAAGCTCTATCTCAAAATTCAGACAGTTTTGAAAAAGGCTCAGAAGAGTGGGTAGTAAGTGTTTTAGGGGATAATCCAGATTTTTGGAGTGTGATTGGAACTTGGAGACTACTAACTGGAAATGCAAAGTACGATAATCTTATTCAGGCTCACGGTTCATCATTTGTGAAATATCGTTTAAGTGGAAATGAGAAGTTTCTTATAGAAGGTATGCAACCATACTTGGAAACAGTTCGCTACAATACGCCAATGATTAGCAGTGAGGTAATTCATACAGATAGAGTTCATGTAGGACCAAATAGCTCACGTCAGGTGGATATTCTGCAAGCAATGGTAACAGGGTATGGTATTGCAGAAAGTTCTTCGCCGTATATCGCTACAAGCTGGGAAAATGCAAGTAGAGATATGACCTTCTTAGTTACAGATAGTGATTCTTCAAAAGTTTCTGTTGAGTTGTACTCTTATGCAGAGAGCGCCGAGAATTTAACAATGAGAGTATGGCAACTTGCCCCCGGTACATACACGCTTACACAATCGGTAGGAAGTAAAACATTACGTTCAGAAAAGATTCAAATCAGCAAAGGTGGGGAGCGCTTTTCGCTAAGTATTCCATCTAAGCAGTTAGTTCAAATCAACATTAAGTAATTAATAATATAGGCTAAGATGACAACAGAAGCTAAAAAAGGGCTTTTTGAGAGGTTCAAATTATTCATTATATCTATTGGGCCAGGACTTTTTGTAATAGGCTACAATATCGGTACAGGAAGTGTAACTACCATGGCAGCCACAGGTGCGGAATATGGAATGACGCTTGCTTGGCCATTATTACTTTCATGTATATTCACCTACATACTTATTCTAGTGTTTGGGCGGTATACCATTGTTACGGGTGATACGATCCTGTATAGCTATAAAAAGTACTTTGGTAAATCTTTTGCAATGATTGTGCTTCTTGCGCTCCTTTTTAGCGAGTCGGTTTCAAGTATTGGAGTGATGGCAATTGTGACACAGGTGGTTCAAGAATGGTCTCGACCACTTACAGAATCTGGAAATGGAATTAATCCGATTTTTTCAGCACTGTTTTTTGGTGCTATTCTGTACACACTTTTCTGGAATGGAAAACAAAATTTCTTTGAAAAAGTATTAGCGGTTTTTGTGGGAATAATGGGGCTAAGTTTTTTACTAACAATGTTTATGATAATCCCAGATCCTAAAGAATTGATGATGGGATTAATTCCTAAAATCCCGAATGACTCAAATGCTTCTCTCCTTATTGCAGGAATGGTTGGTACCACAATGGGTGCCGTTATTTTTGTAGTCCGTTCTATTCTTATTAAAGGAAAAGGGTGGAACCTCGACAATTTTAAGCTAGAAAAAAGAGATGCCATTATTTCGGCAGTTTTGATGTTTGTACTTAGCGTTGCTGTTATGGCTGCTGCCGCAGGTACACTTTACCCGCTTGGTTTAAAAGTGGATAATGCTATGGATATGGTAAGTTTATTAGAACCATTAGCAGGGCGTTTTGCCGTCTCAATTTTTGTAGCAGGAATTGTAGCTGCAGGTCTTTCATCACTGTTCCCAATCATTATTCTAGCACCATGGCTAATTGGTGATTACAAGAATGAAGAAGTGGATATGAAATCTACCCCAAATCGATTAATCGTTTTAGGCGTGCTTTCTCTAGGACTAATTGTACCAATAATTGGCGGTCGTCCAGTGCTAGTGATGATTTCCTCTCAAGCCTTCTTAGCGGTAGTTACACCATTAGTGATTCTTCTTATGCTCATTCTAGCGAACAAGAAAGATGTAATGGGTAAGCACAAATTAACCCCTTTTAAAAATATTTTAGTGGGGATAACACTGATTTTTTCCATTGCAATGGCAGTGTTAGGTATCCAAGGAATTTTAGGACTATAAATTAAGAATTTTAAAAAATAAGAGTTAATAAGTATGCTATTTCCTCAGCAGAACAAATATAGAACTGTCTTTGATTTAGGTGGATATTGGGACTTTAAAGCCGATCCATCCGATTTAGGAATACAAGAAAAGTGGCAAGAAAGTACTTTAACGGGCGATGTTCACTCAATTGCTATTCCCGGCGCGTGGAATGAACAACTCGCTGAGCAAGGTCTCAAAAATTATGTAGGCAAAGGATGGCATAAAACTCATTTTTCTATCCCGAACGTACTTCTTGCAGGACACAAAATCTGGCTTCGTGTTGGTGCCGCAGACCATAAAGCCGAAGTTTGGGTAAATGGACATTATGTAGGCGAGCATTTTGGTGGATATCTCCCTTTTGCATTCGATGTTACAAAGTGGGTTAACAAAGATGGTTCTGTAAATGAACTTACCATTTGTGTTGATAGTCGTTTAACGATGCACACTTTACCGCAAGGTGTGGATACGGAGTCGGAGCAGTACAACACAAAAGCATACGAACGTAGGCACCTTTTCCCAGCTACTCGTTTTGATTTTTTCCCATACGGTGGGCTAACTCGATCCGTAAACATTGTGTCCACTCCAGAAAAGCATCTTTCAACCATAAAAATTGATACGTTAATTGATGGATCAGCTGAGATTAAGGTTAATGCCTCAAAGGGTTACAAAACCAGCGTAAGAATTATTGACGCTCAAGGAAAAACCGTTGTTACAAGTTCGTCTTCAGAAGAAAACAATCATCAACTAAAAGTTGAAAACCCAACTTTATGGTGTCCAGCAAATCCATATCTATATACAGCTAGAGTTAGCTTATTAGATGGTGAAACCGAAATTGATAGCTATGACGAGCAATTTGGTTTCCGAGAAGTAGTAGTAGAAGGTGGAAAGATTTTACTGAATGGCGAAGCTCTTTTCATGAGTGGTTTTGGGAAACACGAAGATTTTCCAATTGTTGGCCGCGGACAATTCAGACCTGCTTATATCCGAGATTATGAGCTCATGCGCTGGATTGGAGCCAATTCATACCGAACAAGTCATTATCCATACGATGAAGAATGGATTCGCCTTGCGGATAAATTAGGGTTCTTAGTTATTTGTGAAACACCAGCCGTTAGTTTAGGATTTTGGTCGAATGATTTTGACGAGTTAAACCCACTGCTTACAAATCATAAGCAAGCTTTAAAAGAGCTAATTGAAAGAGATTATAATCACCCAAGCGTAATTTCATGGTCGGTTACCAACGAGCCGAATCTTTGGGCGGAAGAATTTTATCAGAATGAAGCAAGTTCCCAGTATTTCAAAGAAATATACGACTTCACCAAAGCGCTAGACAGTTCACGTCCTATTATGGCGATTTCTATGGCTGCCTTCAAGGAAAACGATGTAGTTATTGAGTGGTGTGATGTAATTGGCATCAACAGATATTATGGCTGGTACACTAAGCCTGCTGATATTGAATTGGCGGTGAAGAATCTTGGAGAAGAATTAGATCGCACTTTTGAGAAATATGGCAAGCCAATAGTGATTACAGAATTTGGAGCCGACACCGTTGAAGGATTGCATTCTACAACCGCACAAATGTTCACCGAAGAATTTCAAACAGAGTTTACGCTTCGGTATTTAGATGTGATTGAAGAACGTGAATTTTGCGCAGGAGCTCACGTATGGAACTTTGCAGACTTCTTGACGCCTCAGCATTTCCGTCGCTTAATACTGAATAAAAAAGGTGTATTCACTAGAGATCGAAATCCAAAAAGTGTGGCATTCAGATTACGTGAACGTTGGAATGCTTTTGAAGGAATAGCAGATAACCACCGTCCTAAAAAACCAAAACCAGGTTTTTTAATAGCCGACATTAAAAAATAAGTAAGGTTTTATTTCACAATGATACACCCAAGAATTACCTGTTGTTATCTGTATCCAATTACAAAATACGGATATCCTCCTGCGGCTGAAGACACGTTGAAGTATATCGACGAGTTTAAGTCGCTTGGATTTTCTTCTATTGAACTAGAGGGAATAAGAGAGGAGCATTTAATGAAGGTGTATAGCCGCAAAACAGAAATTGCGGAGTATGTGAAAAAGAACGAATTGAAAGTTCCTTATTTCTGTGTTGTTTTGCCGGGATTGTCTTCGGCAGATGGAGCTGAACGCGAGAAAAATCTAGCTCTTTTCGAAAAAGGCTGTGAAATTGCTAAAGATTTGGGTGCTTTGGGTGTGTTGGATAATGCGCCATTGCCTCCATATCAATTTCCTGAAAACATTCCAATTGTACGCCATTATCATGAAGATGTGATTCTAGCAGCTCGCTTTCCTGATAATCTGAATTGGAAAAGCTATTGGAACGACATGATTTCTAATTATCGCCAAGCTTGCGATATCGCTGCCTCGTTTGAATTGACTTATCAAATGCATCCAGCTTTAGGTGTGCTGTCTTCTACTACGGATGGTTTTTTGCATTTCCATGATGCAGTTGGCCGAGATAATCTTCGTTTTAATTTTGATACGGCAAACCAATACATGCTAAGAGATAATCTTCAGCTTTCGCTAAGACGACTTGCAGACTATATCGACTACATCCACATTTCGGATAATAGAGGAAGTAGGGTAGAACACTTAGCAATCGGAGATGGCATCATTCGATGGGATGATTTCTTCGAAACGCTCAACGTGATTGACTATAAAGGTCATTTTGGAATAGACATTGGTGGAGCTGAATCTGATGTGCAAGATTTAGATAAAAGCTATAAAGACGCCGCACAATTCATTGAAGAGAATCTTAAAACCCATGCCTTATGAGAAATAGAACCAAGTTTACACTCTGTTTAATGATTCTATGCATGAGCTCCTTTGTTGAGCTTATTGCACAACAAATTTCTATTGTACCTGCGCCTCAGCAAGTTCAATTCACGAACGGTTCGTTCGATTTGAAAGGATCGTTTCATCTACAGAGTTTCCTCAAAGACAAACAAGAAGTAGAGTTTCTAGCAAGTCAGTTAACAGGTGAATTTCAGCAAAGCATAGATGCTGATTTCCAATTCACATCGAACAAGACTAGCAGAAAAATCATTATAGGAGTAAAAGGTTTTAATAAGTCGTTTTCTAAAATTGTAAAAGAACATGGGCTTGAAATTCCAGTTTCAATTGGAGAGGAAGGCTATCAAATCAAGGTTTCGGCTTCTGAAATTATTGTTGTTGCTGCTACAACCAAAGGAGTGTTTTATGGTGTTCAAACTTTAAAACAGCTTATTAGAACCAATAGAATTTCTGGAAATATTTCAGGGTTACTAATAACAGATTGGCCTGACATGGAAATTCGTGGAATGATGGATGACATAAGTCGTGGTCCCGTTCCTACAAAAGAATATATGCATCAGCAGATTGAGCGTATGGCTGAAATGAAAGTGAATATGCTTACTTACTACACTCAGGATGTCGTTAAAACAAAAAGTCATCCAGAGTTTGCACCTCCTGGCGGCGCGTTAAGTATTGAAGAGTGGAAGGATCTCGCCGATTATGCACAAAAATATCACATCGACTTAGTAGGTAATTTCCAATCGTTTGGACACTTCGATCAAATCTTAAAGCACCCTGAATTTGCACATTTAGGAGAAAATGGAACATTACTTTCGCCAGCATTTGAAGAAAGCTATGAACTGCTAGAAGATATTTACAAAGAAATGATTCCAGCGTTTCACTCCAAGTACTTCCATGTGAACTCCGATGAAACCTTCGATCTAGGTTCTGGGGCTTCCAAAGCCATGGTTGACAGTCTTGGCTACGACGTGGTTTATGCAAACCACATAAAAAGAATTTACGATATCATAACTCCGATGGGGAAGACAATTATGGTGTGGGGAGATTTGGTTTTAGAACATCCTGCGCTCCTTGATCTGCTACCAAAAGACATTATTCTGGTTACTTGGGGCTACGATATAATGGATGATTATTCGCATAGAATATTGCCGTTTAAAGAAGCAGGTTATACGCAATTAGTTTCAACTGGTATCCTAAACTCCAGAAGTATTATGCCTGATTTTAATACTGCAATTGGCAATATCGGCGGTTTTATGGAAGAAACAGTGAAGCAAGGTGTTTGGGGAATGTTGAATACTGTTTGGGATGATGGTGGAGCTGCGTTGTTTTCTAGAGATTGGTATGGAGTTGCATTTGCTGCAGACCAAAGCTGGAATAGCAATCCTACTGATGAAAGTTATGATAGTAGATTTAACCAAGCGGTGTATGGAAGTACCAACAACGGATTATCTGAAGCAATCCATGAACTGAATAAGTTAGCAGATATCAAATCTACCGAGAAAATGAATGAAGCCATTTTTTGGGATAGAATCATTCCTGAGAAAGGTAAATCGAGACTAATCAACATTAGCGATTGGGAAAAAGTAGACGGAATTGTACAAAGTGCTGAAATGGCTTTGAAGAATTATGATCCACTGATTTATTCCCAAGATGTAGAGTACATCCAGCTTACTATCAATCAATATAAGTTCTTGGCAGAAAGTCGCCCTGCAATTGTATCTGCATCGGAAGCATATCGTGAAGCAGTTTCCATTCAAAATTCAAATCCAGCCAAAGCTAGAAGACTGCTGGTTAAAGCATATCGAGCAATTTCGGAATCTTACAGTTCATTAGAAGTGCTTGAAGAGTTTAATAGTTCGTTATGGATGCAAGAAAATAGAGTGTATGCTTGGGATAGAATTGCAACGCAATACAACAATTTAATCAGTGATTTGGGTGAAGTGAAAGACTCTCTCATGAGTGCCACGTATGCTTTTGATAGAGACGAAGCTTTACCAGAGCCTTCAGAAATCCGAATAGATATTCAGAAAGCGGATGGTTGGTATTTTAGAGGCTGGTTGATGATAGAGCCTATTCCAAATCCAATGGGCTACAAAGATTCGGGGGAAGATCATTTAGAAGCTACTAGTGGTATTTCAAAAACTTTTCCTAGTGTAACTGAGGAATTCTACTACAACGATGTAAAGTATAGATGGAAAAGAGTTAACACACCGTATTTCGCAAAAGTTGACCTAGATGAGCTTTATGAGCAAAGTGAAAACTCTGTGATGTATGCCTTCGCTCATATCGATGTTGCAACAGACCAAAAAGTACGAGCTTTAGTTGGTAGTAGCGATGGGGTAGAAGTTTATTTAAATGGAGTTCAAGTTCACAAAAATATTGTAGAAAGAGCATTTAAAGCCGACGATGATGAACTATTTCTACCTCTTAAAGAGGGGAGAAATCATCTGATGGTAAAGATAACTAACGGGAAAGGAGATTGGGGTTTCAGCTTTAGACTTCCAGATTCTGAAATGAGAAGCACCAAAAACCGATATAAAATTATTGATTAACAAGAGGACATTAAAGTGAAAGAATTTGAGATAGATACCTTAAAAGTTGCCGTTTTTCCTGATAGAAAAAGTATGGGTAAAGAAGCCGCAGAACATGTAGCGTCAATAATCGCACAGGTTTTGAAAACCAAAGAGGAGATACGAATTGTGTTTGCTGCTGCAGCTTCTCAACGTGAGTTTATTTCAGCATTACTGAATATTGATAGTATTGAGTGGAACAAAATTGTTGCTCTCCACATGGATGAATACAACACTTTGCCCGCTACTGCCCCACAACGTTTTGGGAATTTTTTGAAGGAGCATCTATTTAAGCATAAGGATTTCAAGCAGGTGCATTACTTTGGCGAAAGTCTAGATGATTATGCTAAAATTGTTGATGAAGCTCCAATTGATCTAGTTTGTTTGGGAATTGGAGAAAATGGTCATCTGGCGTTTAATGATCCTCCCGTTGCAGATTTTTACGATAATAAAACCGTGAAAGAAGTGGAGTTGGATTTAGTATGTCGACAGCAACAAGTGAACGATGGCGAATTCCCACATGTAGATGATGTTCCAAAAACGGCTGCTACTTTAACAATTCCTGCATTAATGAAAGCAACGTATTTGTCGGTTGTTGTTCCTGGTCCACAGAAGGCTGAGGCCATTCAAAAAACGTTATTCAGCCCGATTTCTACAGAATGTCCAGCAACCATTTTAAGAGTTCATAATAACGCCAAGCTTTTTATTGATACTGAGGCTGCAACATTTGTTATGGAGAACGAAAATGCATGACTTAGATAAAAACCTGAATGAACCTTTTGAGCTAACATCGGAACAAATTAGCTACTATCAAGAGCATGGTTATATAAAGCTAAAGAAAGTTTTGGATACGGAAACTCTTGACTTCTTCAATAAAGAAATTACAAAAGAGGTAGTCGAAAAGAATCCATTGCTCAAAAAGCCGATGGAAGAAAGAACGGCTTTTGAAAAGGCTTTTATACAGATAACTAATCTCTGGAAGGATAACGAAACTGTGAGGAAGTTGATATTGAGCAAAAAGCTCGGCAAAATTGCTGCCGATTTGATGCAAGTAGAAGGAGTTCGCCTTTATCACGACCAAGCTTTATACAAAGAACCAGCGGGTTCAATTAATAACATTACTCCTTGGCATGCAGATCAATTTTATTGGCCTTTAGCTAGTGACAACACCATTACAGCTTGGATTCCACTTCAAGAGACAACAAAGGATATGGGACCGCTCGCATTTAGCTTAGGAAGCCAAAAATATGATTTTGGTCGAGATTTAGAAATCAGCACAGAAAGTGAAGCCATCATTCAATCCAAACTTGCTGATGCAAATTTGGAACTGGTCGATTCTGGTTTTGATGCTGGTGAAATTAGCTTCCATTCAGGTTGGACATTCCATAGAGCTGGGCCTAATGTTTCGGATAAAACTCGCGCTGTTATGACCATCATTTATATGGAAGATGGAATTAAAGTAAGCGAATTTACAAGAACACCACATCTAGCCGATCGTGATGCATTTCTTCCTAATCTAAACCCTGGAGACATCGCTAAAACCGATCTTAATCCATTGATTTACAAAAAATAATCCATCGAATTCTGAAACTAATCAACATGAAATATTTCCCCAAAATAGAACTCCTACTACTTGTACTAGCTGTAAGTTTGTATTCATGTTCTTCGCCAAAAAAAGAAACATTATCCCCCAAAGAACTTACAAAGCATGTTTCTGACATAATTGTGAATGGAACTACTTTTGAATTTACTGCAAGCGTGGAAGAATTTGAGCAAGATGGTTCTTATCTAATAGATTTCCCCACCAAAGAAGCGGGTGTTTTCTATGCAAGATCAAAGGTTGTTATTTCTGAGGAAATTCAGACTTTACCAGAAATGGAATTTGGAGTAACTCATGCCGCAGGGGAAATTAGTATTCAGATTGATGGTAATGAAGTTTTTAGCAATTCTTCTTCCAAACAAGGAAGTTTAAGTCATGATGATTATGGATTGTTCGATTATAACGACAAAGTAAAAGTCGCTCTCACAGAAGGAGAACACACATTAGTTATCCATTTTGAGCCAAGAAATAAGGCAGAAAATAGAATAAATTTCGGATTCTTACGCTTTGATAATGGTCTTGCTCATCCTGCTGTTAAATTACATGCACCTTCAGAAGATGAAGATTTTGAACATTTTGGATACTGGTGGCTAGGACCACTTTCAAAAAAGTTTGATGCTTCCCAAATTGAAAACCCTAATATCTCAGTCACCGAAATGCTGACTGAAGAGTATCCCAGCAATGCTGGTAAATCCATTCGTTGGAACCTGCCTAAATTGAATTTAGTAAAAGGATTGCCAGGGAAATTAGCTTATCAAGATTGGCGCTATTTTACAGGTACGTTTTTGGATGCAATGCGCAGTGCTGATCGTCATTTTTCAGACTTAGACTATTCAGAATACATCAACAATCACCTCAATTTCTTCCTTGATAACAGGGATGATATTCAGCAAATGCGAGACGATTACGGACTTAGAGAAAGTCCTTTTGGGCATTATTTTAGATACTCTTTATTGGATGATATCGGAATGCAAACAGTGCCATATGTAAATCGACTTATTGATGAAGGCTTAGAAGGAAATGAAGTTGAAGAGCAATTAGCGCATGGAGTTTCTGACTATATCTTAGAAAAAGCTTCTCGATTAGAAGACGGCACATTTGCTCGTTTTACGCCAGATACCATGAGTGTTTGGGCAGATGATTTATTTATGAGTTCCATCGTTCTCTTAAAAATGACTGAACTTACAGGCGACCAAAAATATTTGGATGAAGTGGTAAAACAAGTAATTCTTTTTGATAGTCACTTACGTGATGATGCGAGCAGTTTATATTGGCATGGTTATTTTTCCAGAAATGGAGAATATTCTCCAAGTAAATGGGGCAGAGCCAACGGTTGGACGATGATGGCCAAAACAGAGTTGTTACTTGCAATGCCAATAAATCATCCTAAAAGAGCACAAATTATAGAGATCTTTAAGAATCATGCCGATGGTTTATTAAAAGTCCAAGCCGAAGATGGAAGATGGCATCAAGTGTTGGATAACTCTTCTACCTACCTTGAAACTTCAGCAACAGCGATGTTTGTAAGGGCCTATGCAGTAGGTGTTATAGAAGGTTGGTTACCCAAAGAGAAATATGCTGAAAGCATTGATAAAGGCTGGAATGCTCTTGCTCAGCAAATTGATGAAGATGGTAATGTAATTGGAATTGTTCGTGGAACGCCAATTATGTTCTCAGATCAAGAATATGCAGATTGGGGAGCTCGATTAAATGACCCACGAGGTTTAGGTGCGGTAATTTACGCAGCCATTGCAATGGACGAATATCAGAACATGGAAAACTAATATGAGTGTATACTTTCTAGGAATCAGTGTTTTAGACTGGATTATTCTCGGCATTTATATATCAGTAATTACGGCAATTGGTTTGTATTCAAATCGAGCTGTTAAATCTACTGGTGATTATTTTATGGGAGGTCGTAAGTTTGGAAAGCTACTTATGGTTGCCCAAGCTTTCGGTGCTGGGACACGAACCGATCAAGTTGTGGCCGTAATTGGCGCATCTTCACAAATTGGTTTAGCTGGAATCTGGTACCAATGGCTGTACTTATTTTCGACTCCATTTTTCTGGTTAATTGCCCCCATTTATAGACGTCTACGCTACATTACTATTGGCGATTTCTTTGAACAACGCTATGGAACAGGAATGGGAGCGGCGTACGCTTTTGTGGGCTTAACTTGGTTTGCCGCAAACATAGGCGTGGTTTTAAAAGGAACAGGTGTTACTATTGAAGCGGTTACTGGAGGTGCTATTTCAACAGAAGTTGCAGTTATTGGAATGATGCTTTTCTTCGTGGTTTATGGAGCACTAGGTGGTTTGGTAGCCGCCGCTGCAACGCAGCTTATTCAAGGCTTTTTCATTCTACTACTTTCATTCTTAATCATTCCGTTTGCATTAGAAAGAATTGGAGGGATGGAGGCCGCACATGCTGCTTTGCCAACCGATTGGTTTAGCTTGGTTGCAAACGAAGAAGTGACACTTTTCTTTATCGCGATGGCGGTGTTAAATGGTTTGATTGGTGTGGTAGTTCAGCCTCATCACATGGCAATAAATGGCTCGGGTAAAACTGAAATCAATTGTAGAAGTGGTTGGACTTATGGGACTTTCATAAAGCGTTTCGCAACTCTGGGTTGGGCTTTTTCAGGTATTTTGATTGCCGTTGTATTTCCATCTATCGTAAACGCAGATTCCTCGGAAAGAGAATTGGCTTTTGGTAGAGCTATTGTAGAATTACTCCCGACTGGTTTTATTGGCTTGATGATAGCTGCTATGATTGCGGCTGTAGTTGCTTCCTGTAATAACTTTATGGTGAATGGCTCCGCTCTTTTTACTCGAAATTTCTACCAGCGTTTCTTAAAACAAGATGCCGAAGAAAAACACTATTTAAGTGTTGCACGAATTAGTTCTTTCTTTGTGGTTGCCGCTGGCGTTGGAATTGCTTTATACATCCCAACCGTAGTAGAAGGATTACTTTTAATCTGGAAAATTATGGCTTTCTTAGGAATAGCTTTTTGGGCTGCTGTTTTTTGGAAAGGTGCGAATCGTTATGGTGCTTGGTCATCCATGATTATCACAGCTATAATTTCATTCACTACAAGTTATTACGGCTGGAGTTTTCCTGAGCAAGTAGCATTATACATTCCGATTGGTTTTGCTACAATGGTAACAGTAAGCTGGTTTACTAAACCTGAAGACGAAGCGATAGTGAATCGATTCTATTCTCTTCTAAATACGCCTGTTGGCCAAGAGCAACGCCTGGAGGATGTAGGAATATCAGTTTCAGATTTGGAGAAGCCTAAACGAAGAAATGCTCAATCTGAGGAAAACATTATCCCATTATTAGATAACACAGCAGCACTTGAAGCAGGAGAGGGATTGATACTTGTAGATTTATTCAAGAAAGATAAGAAGTTCAGTTTCAAGAACTATAAAGTAGATATGAAAGGCTTTTTAATCTCTTGGGCAATTGTATTAGGCTATCTAATTCTAGCATTTTTACTTAGTCAGATTTAAAATCAAATGAGCAGAGTGCAATCAGAAAAATAATTGAAAGCAAAAAAAGGAAAGATTTATCTTTCCTTTTTTTATTTAGAAGAGATGGCAGCGCCACAAGACTCACGAATTACCAAGTGAGGCTCAAAAAGTGTTCTAACTTCCGCTTTTTCACCTTCAATTCTTTTAATAAGCTTATCTATTGCCGCTTCACCAATTTTCTCAACAGGTTGATGAATAGTAGTAAGTGGACTTGTAGCATATTTAGCTTGGTCGATGTCATCATAACCAACTAATGCTAAATCTTCAGGGATACGGTATCCAAGTTCTTGAACACGTTTCATAAAGCCTAAAGCAGAAGTGTCGTCGTAAGCAAAATATGCAGTAGGTTTTTCATCCAATTCGTGGAACCTATCACCAAGTTCATAACCAGCTTCGTAGCTTATTAGCGTATCTCTGGTATTCTTGCTTAACCGAAATGTTTCGTTGTATTCAATTCCAGCTTCGTCAAGCGTTTTTTTGTATCCTTTAAAACGAATCGTATCGAGAGGATTAGTTTTGGGACTCAAATATCCAATTTTTGTATGACCTAAATCTATAAGATGTTTAGTTGCTAAATAGGCCCCGAGCTCGTGATCTGTTCCTACATACCAAATGTCTTCATCTGCTATGTAAGATATCATTACATACGGGAAATTATCGGCATGTAACTTTCTGATAATAGGAGGTGCCTGAAGTTCTTTTCGCAAAGTAGCAATGATTAGGCCTTTAACACCAAGAGCTCTAAAGTGCTTAATTTGAGCTTCTTCTTTTTCAATTTGGCTAGAGCTGTTAGATAACAGAATATTGAAATTTTTGGTATAAGCTTTTTCTTCAACTATTTGAGCTATTAAAGAGAAAAATGGATCTTTTAAATGCTGAAGAACCATGCCAATTGAAGAGTGGCGAGTGATACTTGCATCTCCATTCTTTTTAGCTACAAACGTTCCTTTGCCAACTCGGCTAAACAAATAACCTTCGTCTATAAGAGTAGAGAGGGCACTTTTTATAGTTATTAAACTTACGTCGTATTCTTTTGCCAATAGTTTGTGGGACTGTAGCTGTTCCCCGATTTTTAACTCATCACCATCTATTTTTTCTTTAATGTCCCTTACAATCTGAACATAAAGCGGGGTTGAATCCTGAAAATCTATCGACATTTTTTACTTTTATTAAAAATTATTTCTATACCCAATATACCTAATAATCCTAATTTAAACTAATCAGTATCTAAAAACGAGTCCTAAATACTGATATATAGGCAAAAATTAATACTATTGTTAATAGTTACTCATCAAGTATAGTTTAGCTTATCGCTCTACACGACCGCTACCGCCGTTTTGAAGTAGCTTTTCCACCTCATCAGCACTAACTAAATTGAAATCACCTGGTATAGTTTGTTTTAAGCATGAAGCCGCTACAGCGAACTCTAATGCATCTTTGGTATTTTCTTTAGCAAGTAAGCCGTAAATCAATCCACTTGCAAAAGAATCGCCCCCACCAACGCGGTCTACAATTTGTATATCGTAATGAGTGGAGCGTGCTGGTGTTATGCAGTTCTTATCATCGTGTAGAATAGCACTCCATCCATTTCGGGAAGCAGAATGACTTTCTCTTAGCGTGATAGCAATTGTCTGGAAATTGTATTTTTGCTTCAGTTTTCTGGCAAGTTCGAAATATCCAAACTCATCCAATTCCGCAGACTCGATATTTGTAGTACCGGCTTTTAGGCCAAGGCTTTTGTCTGCATCCTCTTCATTAGCAATACAAACATCAACATATTCCATTAAAGGATTCATCACTGCTTGAGCTTCATCTGAAGTCCAAAGTTTACTTCTAAAGTTTAGATCACAACTAATGGTAACTCCAGCTTTTTTGGCTGCAATACAGGCTAGGCGTACATTTTCTTGAGCTTTTTTGCCTAAAGCGGGAGTGATTCCTGTCCAATGAAACCAATTTTTCCCTTCAAAAACGGCATCCCAATCAACTTCATTGGTGTCCATTTTTGTGATGGCAGAATCTGCTCGATCATAGATTACTTTGGAAGGACGTTGGCTGGCACCAGTTTCTAGAAAGTAAATGCCTAAACGGTCGCCACCACGAACGATATAACGTGTATCTACACCAAATTTTCGAACTTGATTGAGGGCACTTTCGCCAATTTCGTGCTTAGGAAGCTTCGTTACAAAATAGCTCTCGAGGCCGTAATTACTTAACGCTGCCGAAACATTAGCTTCGCCACCGCCATAGTTTACATCAAAGTTCTGAGATTGAACAAATCTTGAAAATCCTGGTGTGGAGAGTCTTAACATAATCTCTCCGAAGGTTACTACTTTTTTGGACATGGTATTAATTATTAGCCTGGCGGATGGTTTCCATCAGAAGTTTTGCGTTGGATGTTAAGATGTGGAAATTGCGTTCTTGAATGGCTTTTTTATCCATTAAGGCGCTACCTAAGCCTACAGCAAATGCACCGCTTTTTAGCCATTCTCCAGCGTTGGTTAGTGTTACACCACCTGTTGGTATCAAGTTGAGATGGGGCAGAGGTGCTTTCACTCCTTTGAAAAACGCCATTCCTAAACAATCAGCAGGGAAGACTTTAATTACTTCCGCACCTGCTTCATAGGCATGTTGTATTTCGGTTGGTGTGAAGCATCCCGGAATGGTTGGGATGTTATGAGATGCCGTAAAAGCAATAATTTCTGGTTTGAAAATAGGACAAACTACATACTTCGCACCAGCTTGGATGGCTTTTTCAGCTTGTTCAATATTTGTAACCGAGCCAATTCCTACTAAAGCATCACCTGTGAATGTTGAGCTAATTTGCTCAATTACTTCAAAAGTGTTTGGTGTAGAAAGTGTGATTTCAATTGCGGTCACTCCACCTTCTAGTAAAGCTTCGGTAACGGGAATTGCATCCTCAGGATTAGGCAAACGAACCACTGCAAGAGCGGCTCGTTTTCTAACATCCTCAATTATGGAAGATAATTTTTTCATGATGGAATTTGAGTCTTTAAACTAAATTAGAGTGATTTACCACTCGTTATCAAAACCTGGTTTGTTAAGCACTTCTGCCCAATCACGTCGCCCTTCTGTAAAGGAAGCCAAACACCAAGTAAACATAAATTCTATGGCAGGAGGCGCAATAGTATCATGGTAACCATGTGTTACGTTGATGGCTTGCTCGTCAAAAATATGGGTATAAATCCCAACTTCTTCGCCTGGTCGAGAACAGTTCTGAAGGACGTAAGGCTTATCGCCTTCAATAGTTGATTGTACACGAAAGTGATAGATTTCTTCTTTGGCATCTTTACCAAATCCAAAAGGACCATCAGGGCCGTGAAAATGTGGAGGATAACTTCCAACCGCGCCAGGCTGTTGCATAAAAGTGTCACCAAAAAGCAATCTACATGCTTGAACATTGGCGCCATCAACAAGTTTGTATACCGTTCGAACACTCATTGGGCGTTTTGAACCAACATTGGCCGCAAGTTCGGTTTTCTCGAGCTCTTTGTGCTTGATGTGCTGAACAGGATATGAAGTATTACAATCCACAGCTCTAAATTCACTTACATCAGTAAACTCGGTTGCTGAAACAACAGCCGTTTCATTAATACCGATGTAAATCACATCACCAGTCGAAAGAGTGTGTGTCTCGCCGTTCACCACAACTTGAGCAGATCCTCGATTTACATAAAAAACGAGTTCTTCGTTACTGGTTGAAATTTCTTGAGCCGAGTAATCATCTTTGCCAGGATCTAAAACAATTCTAGCTAATCGGAGGTACTCAAAAGTTGAGTTGTCTCCAGTAATGATTGGTTCTCTTTTATTTAAAACTGGCACAGCATCAAAAGTCTCTACAACTCTTACATCATCCGTAAGAGGAATTTGAACTTTAGCGTCTTTTCTACGCTGTTCTGGGGTTTTCGATGCTGCTTGTTTGTTGGGTCCTATTAACTTTGGATTTACCATCTTAAAAGGTCTTTTGTAATTAGAAATTAAATTTATCGAGCCATCCAACCGCCGTCTACGGTAAGGGTATGGCCATTTACATAGTTGCTTGCTTGCGAAGCTAAAAACACGATTGCTCCAGCTAAATCGGATGGAGTTCCCCACTGACCAGCAGGAATACGTGCAGTAATTTGTTCATTTCGCTCTTCGTTATCTTGTAACGCTTGAGTGTTGTCAGTTTTAAAATATCCAGGGGCAATGGCGTTAACTTGGATGTTATCTTTCGCCCATTCGTTGGCCAATGCTTTTGTAAGTCCTGCAACGGCGTGCTTACTTGCAGTATAAGCTGGAACTGTTATCCCGCCAGAAAACGATAAGAGAGAGGCTACATTCACAATTTTCCCACCACCGCGTTCAATCATTTTACTGCCAAAAGCTTGGCATAGTTGAAATACTGAAGCAAGATTTACTTGTAGAACCATATCCCATTCTTCGAGGGGATATTCTTTTGCAGGATGGCGAGTTATCGTTCCTGCATTATTAACGAGCACATCTATTGAAGGCGAAATCTCAAAAACTTTGGCAATGAAAGTTTCAATCTGAGATCTGTTGCTAAGATCTGCGGTTACTTGATGGGCCGTTCCACCAAAGCTCGCTATTTTTGAAACGGTATCATTACAGCCACCATCAGATGAACTTGAACAAATAACTTCTGCTCCAGCTTCTGCTAAAGCAATGGCCATTGCCTGGCCTAAACCTCGACTTGCTCCTGTTACTAACGCTGTTTTTCCGGCTAATGAAAAACTCTCTAAAACTGACATATTCTTTTATTTTTTGATGGTTACTTTTAGCGGATGTTGCCATTGCTTGGCTACTTGATCAATATATTCTTCAAACTTCTCTACAGTTGGGATGCGAACGGCTTCAGGCTCTAATTCCCACGCAGCTAAAAAACGATATTTCACTTCAGAATTTTGGCTATTTAAACTAAACACATAGCTTTCTTGAAATTCACCTTTATACTCAGGAGAGTAGTTTCCTGGTAAAATTACAGCCATTCCTAAACCTTCTTCTAAATCTGTTTGATTTCCCCAAGTATATCCAAAAGTGTAGTCGGGTGTTTCTGAAATACTGATTTTTTCCACATTCTTGTGAGTTACCAAACCAGTAGCAAAAACGTCATCGGCAGCGTCAGTTTTCAAACTAAGCTCTGTATAACGGTGATGTGCATGAATTTCTAACTTCATCACTGCATTCATTGTTTTGTCGCCAACCGTCCAATTTGGGTAAGTCACTTTGATGATAGAACGAAGCGGGCCGTCACTTACGGTTTCAAGTGTGCTTAAACCAGTTTTTTCAATAGCGAAAAAAGCATTGTCTTGGAAAAGAGCAGGAGATCCAATTCCTAAGGATGAATTTACTTTTAGGATGTCGGCACCCCAATCTCTACGCTCGTGGTAGGTTTCTGTGATGGAACCAAGTGAAGGCTTATCTGTTTTCTTTCCGAAGATGTCGAAGCGATTGCGGTTATCGAAGTAGAATCTATAACCTACTAAATCGGATTCCCAACCAGGACCTTCTAAGAAAATAAGACCGTTGTCTTGCTTAAAATCGAAAGGCTGAGTGTAGCTATCAACAAACTCAAAATCAGAACCAATCTGCATGCTTTCAGGATCTGCTTTATCACGTACTTTTATTACAGCAGCAGTCTTAGTAGTGAAATCAGGAGCTTTATCAGCTTTTTTGATGCTAAGGGTTTCAGAGAGATTTGCTCCCAGTGTCATCTGTAAAAACAGTGTTTCTTTGGTACCGTTTTGGTCCAAATCGTCCAACTGATACGGAATCTCAGCGCCTTTACTATCTACGATGCTAAAAGCAGTAGGAAGTACAATTTTTGAGCTTTCTAAATTAACGCTAACGGCAGCATTTTGAACTCCAAAAGTATTTGAGTTCGTAATTTCTAGCTGTAAATCACTTTGTAAGGAACAAGCAAAAGTAGTGGCTAGCAAAACACCGATTCCTGCAGTTCTAAGTGTATGTTTAAATGTTGTGTTCATGAATCTATTCATTTCATTGTGAATTAATAACCAAAGAGTCTTGGTAAGAAAAGGCTTAGGTCTGGCACAAAAGTGACCAGTATTAAACTGACAATCATTACTAAGAATAAAGGGAGTAAAGGTTTTATAACCTTTGTAATGGGAACATCGGCAACCGAACATCCCACAAAAAGAATGGTGCCTACTGGCGGAGTACATAAACCTACGGTGAGATTAAATACAATTATAATCCCAAAGTGTACAGGGTCTATACCAAGCTGAGTTGCTACCGGTAAAAATATTGGGGTGAAAATGAGAATTGCTGGCGTGATGTCCATAAAAGCACCAACAAAAAGTAATATCAAATTGATAACTAGTAAGATGGCAATGTCACTATCAAATAGTGAAATAAGTCCTGCTGAGATGGACTGTGGAATATTTTCGAATGAAAGTACCCACGACATCGCAACCGAAGTAGCAATTAATAACATAACGATGGATGTGGTTTTAGCTGCTTCTAAGAGCACATCGGGTAAACTTTTAATCGAAATCTCTTTGTAGATAAATGAAAGTACAAGTGCGTAGAGTACGGCAATGGCTGCGGCTTCTGTAGCTGTGAAAATTCCGCCAATAATCCCACCAATTACTACGAAAATGAGGAACAAACTAGGAATAGCATCGAAAAAACTAAGAACAGCTGTTTTGAGAGAAACACGCTCGGCAACTTTATACTTTTTTCGAAAAGCGATGTAGCCCGAAGTTACCATCAGGCCAAGTCCTACTAATAAACCAGGGATGTATCCGGCTAGGAATAGAGCTGCGATAGAAACACCGCCACTTGCTAGCGAATATACAATTAGAACATTGCTGGGTGGAATTAGTAGTCCTGTTGTTGAGGAAGTAATATTGATGGCAGCACCAAATTCAGGATCGTAGCCTTCTTTTTTCATCTGTGGAGCCATAATGCCACCAATTGCAGATGCGGCGGCAACGGCTGATCCAGAAATTGCTCCAAAAAGCATGGCTGAAATTACATTAACATAAGCCAAACCACCAGGAAGTGTTCCTACTAAAACTTTGGCAAAATCAATCAGTCGTTTTGCGATGCCACCTTTATTCATTAATTGTCCTGCAAGAATGAAGAAAGGGATTGCTAAAAGAGTAAAACTGTCTAATCCAGTTGCCATTCTTTGCGCTACCGTGGTAACTGCAGGTAAAGGAGCAACGCTCACGAGGATGGTTGCCAATGTTGCTAAACCGATGCTAAACGCAATCGGTACACGTAGAAATAACAATACTACAAAAACTAGAATGAGAATAAGTATGCTTTCGAATCCCATTTTATTCTCCTGAATTTTGAGTGTTGTTGTTTAAACTACGTGAAGTTGCAAGGTTCTCTAAAATAAAATGAACGCAATAGGTACACATAATTAATCCACTTAACGGGAGCACCATATAAACATATCCCAACGGAACACCTAAAGCTGCTGAAGTTTGGTTTAAGAAAAGGGTAACAAATACGAGCCTAGACCCACCAATTACTAATACAGCAATTGCAAAAACTAGAATGGTTACTTGAATGAAATTATCATATCTGAGGGCTTTGCGTTCATCGAATTTGTGGGAAATTAGGTCGATGGCTAGATGCATTTTTTTACCCAGCATGTAAGCCCCACCAAAAAGGCTAAGCCAGATGAGTAGAAAACGGGCAAGCTCATCAGTAAAAGAGCTGGGATCTCCCAAAATAAAACGGCTGGCAACTTGCCAAAGTACATCAATTACTAGCACTGCCATAATACTTATAATCAAGTATTCGAGAAGTTGATCTAAACGAGTTATGAGTTGTTTCATTAGCCTTCTACTTTTTGAATGCGTTTTATCAATTGATACATTTGAGGATCTTTTTCGTAGCTCTTATAAAGCTCTTGAACTTTCCCTTGAAACGCTGATTTATCAGGGTAGATAATTTCTACACCAGCCTCTTGTACTTTCGTTAGAGCTTCATCGCTAGCCTCTTTCCATAATTTCTTCTGGTACTCAGCCGACTCTAACGCTGCCTTTTGCAAAATTTGCTGATGCTCTGGGCTTAATGAACTCCAAACATGGGTGCTTATAATCAAAACATCTGGAACAGCAGTGTGTTCATCGATGGTGTAATATTTACTCACTTCGTAGTGACGAGAGGTATAAAAGCTTGGAGGGTTGTTTTCGGCTCCATCAACTACGCCTTGTTGTAAAGCGGTGTAGAGTTCCCCAAAAGAAATCGGAGTGGGAGAACCACCTAACGATCGAACCATGTTCATCGCAGTTTGGCTCTCCATCACTCTGATTTTCTGTCCTTCCAGATCCTCAGGTTTGTAAACGGGTTTGTCTTTGGTATAAAAACTCCGACTCCCCGCATCATAAAAGCAAAGTCCGTGAAACCAAAACTCTTCACCATCTTTTAAAATTTCTAGTCCAATTTCACCCTCTAAAACATTAAAGCGATGTTGTTCAGTTTTAAAAATGAAAGGAATGCTGAATACTTTATAGGAAGGGGCAAAGTTTTCAAGCACGCTAGCCGAGACTTTTGTAATTCCCAAGCTTCCAATTTGCAACAACTCTACCAACTGTCGCTCTGTACCCAATTGTTGGCTCGGATAAATTTCAATCTTAAGAGTTCCGTTAGATTCTTTCTCAACCTGTTGAGCCATATACACCATACTTTTATGTACGGGATGGCTAACATCTAATCCATGGCCAAGTTTAACAACTCTGGTGCTAGAGACTTTGCCACAACTAAGCATAGTAACTAGTAACAAAGCAAGGTAAAATGTCTTTTTAAGAAGCGCTTCCATTGTTTATTCTTTTGAATCACTATTATATATACTTATTATACCTAATATGCTTTTATGGAGCAACCGATTTTCCAAAATTGTTCCATAAATTGCTGTAAAAATTTTAACAGAATCAAAAATCAACTACATGAATCGATTTAAGGATAAAATTGTAATTGTTACGGGTGGGAGTGGAACCCTAGGGGGAAGTATTGCCAAAGCATTTATAAATGAAGGCGCTAAAGTGGTACTTATTGGTAGGACGTTAGATACGCTACAGGCAAAGGCCGATGAAATTGATCCAAGCTCAAAGGCTACCTTATGTATCGCTACCAATGTATTAAGTATTGAAGGACTCAATTCAGCAAAACAGAAAATTCTCGATGAATTTGGAACCATTGATATCCTAATTAATGCTGCTGGTGGAAATAAGAAAGGAGCCACCATTGCTCCTGATCAAACATTTTTTGATATCTCAACGGACGATTTTGAAGCTGTATCTCGTCTGAATTTAATGGGTACCGTTTTACCGAGCCAAGTTTTTGGGAAAGTTTTCGCAGATAAGAAAGAAGGTATTGTGTTGAATATCTCTTCGATGGCGGCCGACCGAGTTATTACTCGTGTAATTGGCTATTCGGCATCAAAAGCAGCGATGGAAAATTTCACGAAGTCGCTTTCCGTAGAAATGGCACTGAAGTTTGGGGAAGGTATCCGAGTAAATGCCATTGCTCCAGGGTTCTTTATCGGCGAACAGAATCGGTTTTTATTGCTGAATGAAGATGGCTCGTATACTGAACGTGGCAATACCATCATCCAAAATACCCCAATGAAACGTTTTGGGAAAGAGGAAGAAATTAACGGCGCAGTATTATTCTTATGTAGCCCTGAATCGAAATTTATAACTGGCGCAGTACTTCCTATCGATGGTGGATTCAGCGCTTTTAGTGGAGTTTAATAATATGGCGTTAATGCAATCTTGGCGTTGGTACGGACCAAACGATATTGTTTCTCTTTCAGATATTGAACAATCTGGAGCCTACGGAATCGTTCATGCACTGCATCATGTACCTGTGGGTGAAGTTTGGACAGTGGAAGAAATTCAAAAGCGCCAACGAATTATTGAATGGAACGAAGAAACTCAACAACCACGAAACCTTAAATGGGCCGTTGTTGAGAGTTTAAATGTACATGAAGCCATAAAAAAAGGCCTGCCTGAAAGAGATCAGCTGATTGAAGATTATAAGACTTCATTACAGAATTTGGCTAAATGTGGCATAAAGATAGTTTGCTATAATTTTATGCCCGTTTTAGATTGGACTCGCACAGATCTAACATTCACATATAAAGATGGGTCAAAAGCTTTACGCTACGATGCCATTGCACTAGCCGCTTTCGATATCCATATTTTAGAAAGGGAAGATGCCAAAGCTGATTACACAGAAGATAGGCAAATAGAAGCCTCCTCGTATTTTAATTGCATAACGGATGAAGAAAAAGCCCTGCTAACTAAAAATATCCTCCAAGGCGTTCCTGGTTCAGGTGATGTGTTCACCATCGAGGACTATAAAAAGCAATTAGCCGAATACGATCATATTTCCGAAGAGATACTTCGCGAGAATTTGAGTTATTTTTTACGAAGTGTAGTGCCAACAGCTGAAGAGTTGGGAATGAAATTATGTTGCCATCCTGATGATCCACCCACAGCAATTTTTGGTTTACCAAGAATTGTGTCCACGGAGACTGATTTGCTTGCTTTAACACAAACGATTGATAGCCCAGCAAACGGAATTACTTATTGCACCGGTTCTTTAGGACCTCTACCAGAAAATGATTTACCTGGAATTATTGAGCGATTAGGACATAAAATCCATTTTGTGCATTTACGAAATGTACAACGCGAAGGTAATGGAAGTTTCCACGAGGCAGACCATTTAAACGGCAGTGTAGATATGTACGCGGTAATGAAAGCGCTCGTTTTAGAGTCGCAAAGACGTAAATCGGAGGGAAGAGATGATTTCGAAATTCCATTTCGGCCAGACCACGGGCACCAAATGCTCGACGACCTAAATAAAAAAGTTACCTTTCATGGGTATTCTGCTATAGGTCGGCTTAGGGGTTTAGCAGAGTTGCGCGGTCTTGAACTTGGTATTACTCATAATATCAATTCATAATAGTTTGAAATTGGAATAATCTCCGTTGTTCTAATTATTGTTAAATACAAAAAAGAGGTTGATAGCCTCTTTTTTTGTATACAGTTAGCTCTTATTTGGTAATCTAGCTCATACTCGCTTCTTTAAAATTTGGAACAATGAAGAGGAGGGACTTGTGTAAAGGTGCGAATCCCAATTAGAAAAAAACTAATTATGTTTAGATTAACGAAAAAGATAATACCTACACTAGTTCTTGGTTTAGCCCTTGTTGGCTTAAACTGTTCAGATTCTGGTACCAACTCATCGAGCGATGATGCAATGGTTACCGGTAAAGTAGAAGGCAATAATAGCAAACAAAAAATTGCTAACGCTGAAGGCGCGGTTGTAACAGCGGCTACAGTAACTGCTAATGGAACCATTTCCACCTTCGAGCAAACAGAAGTTGTAGCCGATGCAAGCGGTAACTTTGAACTTAGTTTTGATGCAGATGCTGCCCAGAACTTTGTAATTATTGCTGAAGATGGCCAAAGTACCTGGATGGCTTTTCTAAATGCTGAAGTTGAGAACGGTTCAAACATTACTATTAAGCCAATTAATAGTGAATCGACTGCAGAAACTAAAGTTTTTGCTGAATTGATAGCCAATGGCGAGTTCGTTAACACGACCAAAGCTGATATTGAGGCGATGATAACAAGTGAAGCTGCAGTAGCGATTAACGCATCAGAAACAGCAAAGAATAAGTTTAGTGCAGCAATCTCTAATTCAGCCGAAGCAAGAGCAGCATTTTTTGATGGAGAAGTAGAAGGTGATGCTGACGCAAAACTTGAAGCAACGCTTGAGAATCTTCGTGAAGCACAAGTTGACTTAGAAGTAGCATTAAGTTCTTCAACAACAGTAGAAGAAGATAACGTAGCAATTAAAGCATTTATAAATGCCCGTGTTGATGCTTATACCGATGCAAATGTTAGTGCAAATAACGCAGCAAGATCTATCGAAATGGAAACTCGTATGTTTTTAAACAATATGAGCAACATTTCTACTGACGTTCAGAATTCAGTTCGTACTCAAACATCGCTTATGCTAGCAATTGCTACTGATAATGCTGTAAGAGTAGAAGCCGAAGCTGCAGGAATGTCTGAAGCGACCATGAACAACATTGAACAAGCTGGTACCGACTTGCGAGTGAGTATTGAAGCGGCTTTGGGTGTAGAAAGTAGTATAAATACTGCCTTCGAAAACTTTAGAGACGAAGTAAATACTGCCATGCAAGAAGATGGCTCTTTTGAAGCTAGTGTGTTTGTGAATATTGATAGCGAAATCAATGCTGAAAACGGTTCTAAATCATTATTTGAATCTGCTATAGAGGCGATTGCAAATGCAAACTTGGCTGTAGATATCTACGAAGACTTTTACTTAAGTGTAGAAACAGTAGTAGAAAATAACGTAGATGCATCTACTGATGAGAATACTATTGAAGCTCTAGTTAACACGATGATTCTGATCAATCTCGAATCGTAATTCCTAGAACTTACTAGCTATTACCAAAGCCCTGACTTAGTCGGGGCTTTTTTTATTAGAGAAGAAACTCAATTCAAAATTCATCATTTAAAATCTCTTCTTCTACTTAACTAACATCATCTTGCGAGTAATACTACCTTCTGTAGTCGTTAATCTGTAGAAGTACATTCCACTTGAAAAAGTGTGAGCGTCCCATGTTGTAGAATGTGACCCCATAGATTTAAAAGAATTCTCTAGCATGGCAACATTCTGTCCAACAGAATTATAGACCGAAAGTGATACATGGCTAGGACTGGAAAGTGCATAATCAATTTGTGTGGTAGGATTAAAAGGGTTCGGATAATTTTGCTTTAAATCGAACTCTTTAACAAGTAAATCTTCGTTTTCTGAAGTGGAAGTAGCCTCCGATTCCATAAAATCCATGATGCGTTTCATCACTTCAATTCGTGCAGATTCTGGATAAATGGTTTCAAAAGGAAACCCCAGATAAACCATTTTACCGGGAGTATTTCCATTGGGAAAAACTCCTTTGAATTGAACTCCAGCCACTTGTTGAGTGGTAACTCCAGAATAAGTCAATGTGCTTTCGCCACCGTTTGTGGCTGTTAAAACATCGGGATATTGCACATCATAACTGCCTTTTGTTCCATTATCATAGGAGATAGAAGAAATGCCTTCAAAGATTGAACCAATAGCTGGTTGGGTGGAATAGTAAGTGGAAGCCTTATTATCGGGCGAGTCCATGCGATAGGAAGCTTTTAGGTAATCGTTTAAAAAAGCTTTGTCGGATGAGCTTCCTTTGTTATCTAAATCCCAAGCAATTTCAGCACCAGAAACCATTAATGAGCCACCATTTTGCAGGTAACTCTTAACGATTTCTTGCTCTACAGAACTAAAGGTTTCATCGGCGGTACTTTCAGTTCCTAAAATCCAATGCACGACCTCATAATCGTCTAAAGAAACCAAATTGGAGGAAACAGCTTCGTTACTAGCTGAATCAAATCCATATCCACTGCTAAAAAGAGCCTGGCCGTGTTCTTTGATAAAATCAAAAGTATTACCACTTGTTACTCTATCAAAGCCATTAACGATTAAGATTTTATTCTGGGTTTGAGATGGAACCACCGCTAACACTTCAGAATAAATGCTTTCTTTGGTTTCTGAAATGGATTGCAGTTTTACGTAGTTGATTTGTGAAGGGGGTAGCCCTGAAAGCTCGAAAGTATTAGTCGTAAAATTTTCCGACTCAGAAAAGGAATTCCCATCTATACTGACGAAAATTTTATACGAACTTACATCAGTATCTTCCTTAATAATGATTTGAGCCGTTGTCGAATCTTTTGAAATGACGCCAATATTCTTTGGCTGTTCTAATTCAGGGTTTTCATCTAACGGATAATAGGGTCTTTGGATAATACCTTCATCGCTAAACAAAGATGATAACTCAGAGTTAATAAGAATTTTCGAAATACGGTGGGTCTTATTATTGATTAAAACACTATCACGAACTAGTCTAATTCCGTGGCTGTAATCGGCATAAGTTTCAGCATGCCCGGCATAAACAGGTTGAATTGGATTTCCATTCTGATAATGCCATCCATAAATAACTACTCGCTTAGAGGAATTACCATAAATTCTGTTCGAGATAATTACGTCTTTTTTATGTCCCGCTACTAAGGCGCCTAGCGGGTCTTCGGTAATCTTTTCTGCACGTTGAGCTTTAACGGTAACATTGTGATCCCACATAATAGGGATGGTGGTCATTTGTGGACTTGCTGTTATGGGAGAGGGCGAAAGTTTTACCGAAGCATTACTCCAGATCTGGTCAACCATTTGTTTAGTTGGAAGCGTATAATCCAAACTACCGGAAATTTTCTGTGCTAAGATGGGTGTCATCGGCATTAAAAAATAATTGCTATCTGAGCCAAGGGCTAAATAATCTGGCAATACGTAATAAGTAACGTTATAAACAGAATCTCCGATTGTTTTAGAATATGAGATTGGAATCAAATCACGTAGAAAGTTGGGGACGTTGCCATCCAAAATCTGATTAAATATTTCTTCTTCTCTATCCTCAACAGAAAGATTTTCGATTTGAGTTTTTAGCTCGCTTCCTGAAAGTGCGTCTGTAGCTCTTGGAGGTAGAGGAAGTTTCTGAGCTATGATAATTTCTGACTTACCAAATAAAAGAAAGAGTAAGGCTAGTATTGTAACAATCCGATCTGCATGAATAACATCCAGTTGTTTTATTAGCGTAGTAGACATTATATAAAGTTGTTTAATGACTTCGTGGTGATTCATAAACTAATGTAGTTATGGAATACCTATTTGAAAAGGGAGACAAATATATTTTAACGAATTAAACTTTGTTATGAATTTTCCGAAGTATCAAAGGAAAGCATACTGCACTTGATTTGATTGATCTATCAACGCTCAAATGTCTATCTTTAATAGTATTAGTGGGGGTGCGAATCTAGGGGGTAAACAGGAATAAAGTTATAGAATCACTTAAGGTTTGTGCACAATATTTTTTAGAGTATAAAAATAGTCGCGGTGATTTTAGTGAAATTATAAGCTGCTAGAGATGGATAAAAGATAGGTTAATCTGCTCATAAATCGCCTTCTAAATATTGTAAAGGTGATAATTCTAAGTGCGTCCTACTGGATTCGAACCAGTGACCCCCACAATGTCAATGTGATACTCTAACCAACTGAGCTAAGGACGCTTTTTCAATTCGTTGCAAATATAGGCAAGTTTATTGCATTCCTTCAATCATTATTCTATTCAATTTCTTATCTTTGGGCTCAATCTAAGTTATTTGAAATGATCAACAGACGTTTAGTTCGCGAAACAGTGCTTCAAGCCTTGTATGCCCATCAACAAAGTGGCGACACGGTACAGTATATCACCGACACTGTAATAAAGGAAGCACTCGGCACAGACAAAGATATTCGCCGTTTCGCCGAGAAATTATTTTTCACCACGCTACAGCACAAAGAAGAGCTTGATACGGTGATCACAAAACACATTCAAAACTGGGAAATTGGCCGATTGGCTTTAATTGATCGCTTAGTGCTCCGAATAGCATTAACCGAATTCCTTTACTTTGAAGAAATTCCTACAAAAGTAACGATTAACGAAGCTATTGAGATTGTTAAGAAATTCTCTACAGCAAAGTCTGGTCGATTTGTGAATGGTATTCTGGATGCTTCCATATTAGAATTACAAGCAGAAGGGAAGGCTCAGAAAAAGGGACGCGGACTTATCCAAGAATCGCAGAAAAAGTGAACAGTACCGATTCTCCAACTTACATTGCAATTGGCGACATTCACGGGTGTGCCAAAACTCTTTCTGCACTATTAGCAGACTTAGATGACAAGTTTGGTACATCGGTCGAGTATGTATTTTTGGGAGATTATGTTGATCGAGGTCCAGATTCACACAGCGTTATTGATCAGTGTATTGAGTTTTCGAGCACACACAGCTGTATTTTTATTCGGGGAAACCATGATTTGATGATGCTTAGAGCATTTGAAAGAGGTGGAGCAAAAGCTTTGATGAACAATTGGCTTCGTTTTGGTGGTGATGAAACCATGGCTTCGTATAAATACGAAGTACCTCAAGAACATCTCGACTTTCTAGAACAAACAGTGATTTTTCTAGATACCGAAGATTATTTCTTTGTGCATGCAAGTGCGCCAACCTCGGTTTCTATTGCAGAAGGGATGCGACAAAAGGATGCAGAAACTTCGTATCTTTGGGGACGCGAGCATATTGGAAAAACAGATTTACTCTGGGAGAAACCCGTAGTATTTGGACATACGCCTTTTGAAGAGCCGCTCATCACTAAACAGATGATTGGTTTAGATACTGGTTGCGTATATGTAGATAAAGGTTTTGGCACATTGACCGCAATGGCTTTGCCTGGGATGGAAATCATCCGAAAAGAGTGTATAGATTTTAATTAAGTAAATAAATAAGAAGTATTATGAGTTTAAAGTGTGGTATTGTTGGGCTTCCAAATGTTGGTAAATCAACATTATTTAATGCGCTAAGTAATGCTGGTGCCGAAGCAGCAAACTTTCCGTTTTGTACTATTGATCCAAACGTAGGATTGGTTTCAGTTCCTGATGCGCGTCTCCTAAACCTCGCAAAAATGGTAGGCTCTAAAAGTATCATTCCAGCAACAATCGAATTTGTTGATATTGCAGGTCTTGTTAAAGGTGCTTCGGAAGGAAAAGGAAAAGGAAACGCCTTTCTATCTCACATCCGCGAAGTAGATTTGATTATCCACGTTGTGCGTTGTTTTGTGGATGATGATGTGATTCACGTTGAAGGCAATGTTGATCCCGAACGAGATATCCGAATTATTGAAGAAGAGCTTATCCTAAAGGATTTAGAAAGTGTAGAAAAACGTGTAGATACGTTGAAGAAGCAATCTAAAAGTGGTGATAAAGGCTTTAAAGCACAATTAGATGTTGTAGAGCGTTTACGTGAGCATCTAGAGAATGGACAATCTGCTCGACTTTTTGAAATCTCAGAAGACGAAAAAGAAGCATACAGAGACTTGTTCTTGTTATCTGCAAAAGAAGTGCTTTACGCATGTAATGTTGGTGAAGGTGATCTTGAGTCAGGTAATGAGTTAGTTGAAGTTGTGAAGAAAGTTGCGGCTGAGCATGATGACGAAACCGTAATGTTTTGTGCAAAAATTGAAGCTGAAATTGCTGAACTCGATCCTGAAGAAAAAGAAATGTTCTTAGAAGAACTTGGGCTTACTAGTGCAGGTCTAGATCGTTTGATTCATTCAGCATACAAAGAGTTAGGTTTGGCAACTTACTTCACGGTAGGACCGAAAGAAGCACGTGCTTGGACAATTCATCAAGGGTTTAAAGCTCCTCAAGCGGCGGGTGTAATCCACACCGATTTTGAAAGAGGCTTTATCCGTGCAGAAACTATTGCTTATTCTGACTTTGAGAAATACGGCTCAGAAAAAGCAGCAAAAGAAGCTGGTAAAATGCGCCAAGAAGGTAAAGAGTATGTAGTTGCTGATGGCGACGTAATGCTATTCAGGTTTAACGTATAGACGTTTTATCCTGAAATAGGGTTTATTTTGATAGAAGGGAAGCAAGATTTAGATTTTGCTTCCCTTTTTTTGTCTACGAAATTAGCTTGGAAATTAATCACATCAGAAAAGATGGCTTTATTTCATTTTAATCAAATCCAAAGCTTTGCCCGCCTTTCCGTTTCCATCATAATCTACACCTAGAATCTTAGCAACAGTTGCTGCAACTTGGTTGTTATAGTATTGGCTACCATCCATAAGTTCACCTTGTGCTTTAACTCCGTTTCCAAAAGCGATAATCCACGTTGATGTAGCACCAATAACATTGTCGCCATGTCCGTCCCAATGGCTAGGTTTTGCTATCCCACTTCCACGTCCGTGATCGGTTGTAATAATGAAAGTAGTTTTGCCTTTGTAAAACGGGTCATTTTGAGTGAATTCCCAAAGGTCTTTAATTAATTGGTCAGTGTTATGAGCAGCTTGTAAATAGTAATCGTAGCGGCCATCATGAGCAAAGTCGTCAGTCTCTCCGTAGGCAACGTACACTAAAGAAGGGTGTTCTCTTTTCATTGCTTCAATCGCATATTGATGAGTAAAAGTATCAAATCGGACACTTCCCCAACGTTTAGGAGTTTGATCTTGAATTTTATTGATGAGTAGCTCGTTTTCTGTTGGATTGTCGGTAATTGCATGTTTATAACCTGCGTTTACCGGAATTCCAGAGCGTTCTTCATTAATTATATAAGGGAACACATCCCAGCTACCAAAAGCTAAAACCTTACCTTTGTATTTTGGAGTTTTATTAACCGCTTCAAGCACCGTGACATTTGGATTGTTTTTTTTAGAATTGCTGTTAATATTGTCATCAGCAAAACCAGTTAAAATCTCGCTATAACCAGGAAAAGAGAACACACCTTTGTTCGTGAGATTAACATTGCTGTTTTTCCATCTATTTCCAGCCAAAACACCTTGAGTACTTACTGTTGACCAAATGAATGGGAATAAAGTCTCTCTACGCTCTTTTTTTGTGTCTTTCCAAACAAGCCTTTTAAGATGTTCTATATCATCAACTGAATGTTCATCATTCACTACAACAGAATCGGCACCGCCAAATAGTTCTTGCCAACGTAATCCATCTAGTGAGATAAGGATAACTTTATTATCGTTTTTGGATGATTGTGCTTGAACTCCAATTGCGGAGAGAAGGAATAATAGGAAGAGGCTGATTATTTTCATGAGTGGGTTGTATGAATAATGAAATTTATCAGTGAATGTCGGCCAAAGAAGTAATTGGAATATTATCCAAGCATTAACGAACTGTAAAAGAGTAAAAAGGGATTAGCTGGATATTCAAAGAGAAAGGCTTAGTAAAGAATTTGGAAGGAGATATTTAATAATAAAAACACGTTCGGATTCAAAAAGACGAAGGGTACCTACTTCTTTAAATTCTCTTGAACTCTGAACTCAACAATTCTTGTAATTAAATCCTTGGGTAAATCTTGATCTAACGGGATTTTGAGAGAGCCTTTAGCAGTTTCATAATTAGATAATTCATCTTTAAAAGCGGTAATGGCAGAAGGGGCAGGGTAGAAGCCAATATGGTTTTTGTATCCGGCAAAATGAACAAGATTTCCATTTAACTTAAAAGTAGGAATGCCATAATTAATAACTTCTTCAGCATCAGGTATTAAGCCCTGAATTAAAGAACGAACTTCGTCAAGCTTATCTTTTGTGGCTTTAGGGAAGTTTGCGATATAAGAATCAACTTCGGGATTATTCATAACTAGCAGGTTTATGCCTTGTTTTGATTCTGTAATTTATGAAAACTAAGATAAGAGACTAATAAAATTGCCATTACAACAAGTGGGGATAGAGCCAAGAGGCTAAAGCCATCTACAGCCCAATTACTTATTACGGCAAAGATAAAGTCGAAAGCGAAGCCAGCATACGCCCATTCTTTAACGCGTTTTGGGATTTGTGGAATAATTAGTGCTAAAGAGCCAAACACCTTGCAGATGGTAAGAGCAACGCCAAAATACTCTGGGTAACCAAGATGGCGAATTCCTTCTTTTGCCATTTCAGTATGGCCAGTTAAAGCGGGCATCACACCTTGAAATAGAAATAGAAAGCCTGTTGCTACCCAAAAGATAATTTTTGTTCTTTTCATAGTTGTCTCGAATTAATTTTTTGAATTTGAATGATTTATTAAGCTGATTCTAAAGCCTTGATATCAAGTTTCGTCATTTTCATGAAGGCTTGTATGACTCGAGGAGCTCTTTTTTCATCGTTCATAAGTTCACTTAAAATATCGGGCACAATTTGCCACGAAACACCAAATTGGTCTTTTAGCCAACCGCACTGTTGTTCGCTTCCATCTTTGGTAAGTGTGTTCCAATAAAGGTCGATTTCTTTTTGGTTTTCGCAGTGAACAATCAAAGAAATTCCTTCGTTAAATTGAAAGTCATGATCTAGAGAACTGTCCATTGCCGTGAAGCTAACATTTGCCAATTTAAACTGAGCATGTTTTACGGCTTCAATACCATTTTCGGTATACTTTAATAGGCTTGTGATTTCTGAGTTTTCAAACACAGAGGTATAAAAAAGCATTGCTTTCTCAGCGTTACCAAATAGAGCTCCAGTAAATAAAAAAGAAGGAGTAATTTTTTGGGAAGTTTCTGTAGAGTCAGTTATCGAAAGTTGCCAGTTTACTCCAAATCTATCTTGAACCCAGCCGTATTTATCACTCCACTCATAGCTATCTAGCGGCATCAAAATTGAACCATCCTGAGACAATGCATTCCAAAGAGAGTTTATCTCATCATCACTATCACATTGCACAGAAAATGAAATGGATGGATTGGGCTTAAAAATTGGCCCGCCATTTAATGCCATAAAAGGTTGTCCTGCCAACTCGAAGGTTGTAACTATGGGCGACTCCGAGGTAATTCCGGAGTTTTCAAAAATGGAACAATAGATTTTGGCAGCTTCATTGGCATTATCATCAAACCAAATACAAGGATAAATCGGTGTGGAACTAGACATAGTATTGCTCTTAAAAGTTTTCAGCGTAGCGTTTGAAATTATCAAGTATAGCTTGCCAGCCAGCTTTCTGCATTTCTATGGAATTGGTCGTTTCAGCTTCAAAAGTCTCCACAACTTTGGTTGAGTCTCCCAAATTTGTAAAGAGAATTTCAACCGTGCGAGCATCTTCTAAAGAATAACTGATTTTTTTATTCTCAATTACCTCAGTATAAACACCACCAAAATCGAAACTAAAGCTTCCATCTTTGGCTTCCATTCTACTAGAAAAATAGCCACCTACTTTAAGATCGTTTTCCGCTTTAGTAGTGTGCCAATCATCAGAAGCAGCATTCCATTTTACGATGTGTTCAGGGCCTGACCAAAGTTTCCAAATGGTGCTAATATCAGCTTTAATGGTCGCTTCTATTGTGATAAAGGATTTTGTGTTGCTTTCCATAACTATAATCTAAATCTGATGTTTCTTTTCATAATACAAAAATCCATATTAATTCCATTAGCTACTAAGTGTAATAACGACTCTTTTAAGGGCTGATTACGACAAAATCAATCTCTATATTTAGCTATGAAAAATGTATGTATACTCGTTTTAGAAACGGCGGTTATTGAGGCTATTGCCGATCCACATTATATGTTCAAGGCTGTAAACCAGTTTATGGTTGCTTCTGGAAGAGAACCGCTATTCAACGTGAAGCTTGTTGGGTTAAAGAAAGATGTTAAGCTTGAGAATAGCTTGTACACTGTTCACACTGAAATGCTGTTGCACGAGGTAGAGAAAGCTGATTTAGTGCTTGTTCCCGCAATTAGTGGAGAGTTAAAAGAAGCAATTAAGCAAAATGAACTGTTCATTCCTTGGATTGTACAACAACATGCGAAAGGAACCGAAATAGCTTCGCTTTGTGTAGGGGCCTTTTTATTAGCATCAACAGGTTTACTAGACGGGAAAAAGTGCTCAACACATTGGAGTTCTGCAAATGAGTTCAGAACGATGTTCCCTAATGTAGAATTGGTTGATGGGGGCATTATCACAGAAGAGAATGGTATTTATTCTAGTGGAGGAGCTAATTCATACTGGAGTTTACTTCTCTATTTACTAGAAAAGTATACGAATAGGGAAACAGCGATTATTGCCTCAAAATACTTCGCCATTGATATAGACAGAGATAGTCAGGCAGCATTTATGATGTTTGAAGGACAGAAGAACCATGGTGATGTCGAAATTTTGAGAGCTCAAGAATTTCTAGAAGAAAATTATCCTCAAAAATTAACGGTTGGCAAACTAGCCGATTTAGTATCGGTAGGGAGGAGGAGCTTTGAACGCAGGTTCAAACAAGCTACAAATAACACAGTGGTAGAATATATTCAACGTGTTAAAGTTGAAGCTGCGAAGCGTAGCTTTGAAAGCACACAGAAGGCAATAAACGAAGTAATGTATGAGGTTGGCTATAATGATGCAAAAGCGTTTCGATCCGTTTTTAAAAAAGTATCGGGATTAACTCCCAACGAATATCGAAACAAATACAACAAACCTCATACAGTAAACTAAGAGGAGTTATCCTTTATTCAGTTTTACACGTTTTTATACCAAAGATGGTATAAAGCGGGCAGAAGCTCACAAAGCTAGTTAATACGAATACAGCTGCTAAAACTATCAAAACGATGCCTAAAGTACCTGTAATTGTGCCGTTGTAAAATAGGAAAGCAATAATTACTGCTACAACTATCCGAACTGCTTTATCGATTGAACCCATATTCTTTTTCATTCTGTTACCTCATTTTTATATCTAATTGTTCAAAGAACAAGGGTAACGTACAAAAGCAATATGAAGAATTTGTTAAGCGGTGAAATTTGTAGATAACATTGTCAATCTAGGCATTACTCTTTCTTAAGAAATCATATTTATCTGTATTCTGGATTTTCAAAACTCCAACGCGAACCTTGATCCCAATCGCCTCTTGAATTTCCATATTCAGAATATCCACTATTAGATTGTAGCATTTTGGCAAGGTGCATCAAGTTATAAGTCATAAACGTTGTATTACGATTCGTGAAATCGTTGTTTTTAGCATTCGACTCTTTATCTAGGTAACTAGCACCAGGTCCTACTTCACCAATCCAGCCAGAATCAGCTTGTGGAGGGACAGAATAGCCAATGTGCTGTAGAGCGTAAAGAATACCCATTGCGCAATGTTTAACGCCATCCTCGTTACCTGTAATAATACAACCGCCAGCTTTTCCGTAATACAAATACTGACCTTTATCGTTTTGTTTGCCACTCATGCTATAAAGTCGCTCAATGAGTTTTTGTGCAATGGATGATTTCTCGCCAAGCCAGATTGGAGTTCCAATAACTAGAATGTCTGCTGCAAAAATTCTTTCAAAAAGCTCTGGCCATTCATCAGTATCCCAACCTTGTTCTTTCATATCTGGATAAACCCCGGTTGCAACTTCATGGTCAATAAAGCGGATTCGCTCTACAGAAACGCCTTCTTTTTCCATAATCTGAATGGATAGATCCATGAGACCTTGAGTATGACTAACGTCGGGCGATTTTTTTAAAGTGCAGTTAACATAAACGGCTTTGAGGCTAGAAAAATCTGGTTTATTCATAGTGGTAAAATTTGGATGAGACTTAAATTTTCTCAATTAATGTTCTGAATTTATTTAATAACAAAAGCTTGGGGTGATTAATTCTATTGTTATCTATTGGAATGATTAAAGATTGACAGCGAAGCTCATTCAAAGTATGTAAATGAAATAAACAGCCACCAAGTTTCATGATGGTGGCTGCATACTTCATATTAGCTCACTAAGATTATTCAGGCTTTGCTTCAATCATTTGGGCAACAACAACACCGTAAATAATATGGCCGATTATGCTACCCATCATGATGAGTACTAATGGACCAACCATTTCTGGCATTGGTAGCATAGTTTTCATAATTGCCATCAGAATTTGAGCACAAATGAAAACAGCGAATCCAAAAGCTGCTCCTTTTAGGTATATATTATTGATTGACACTTTTGATGTAAATAAATAAGTGTAGATGGCAGCAAACGTAATACCTGTAACAAAATGCATCATCCAGCCAACAATCAAGGGTACACCCATAGTGGTTGCTAACATATCTGGTGGCGACATTTTTGGCATCCCCATAAGTGGGGCTAGCATTATGATTATTGTCATAGCCAAAGTGCCAACTAAGCCACCGATAATAGTTTTTATTAGTTTATTCATGGTGGTTATTTCTTAGCGTTCAATTCCATAGGAATGCTGATAGTAACTTTGTCTCCAACAACCATAGTTGCAGCCCAATCTCCAGTTCCAACACCATAGTCAGTTCTGTTAATTGTGGTTTTGATTGAGACACCAAGAATTGTTACACCTTTCATCATTGGGTGTTCCATTTTTCCGGTAATTGTGAAGGGTAATTTTATGTCTTTAGTTACGTCGCGAATAGTAAGTTTTCCGTAGGCTACGTAATCATTACCATTAACCTTCTCAATTTTTGAAGAAGCGAACTTAATAGTTTTGAATTTTTTGGCATTAAAGAAATCTTCAGATTGAAGGTGTTCATCTCTTTTGGTGTTATCGGTATTAACGCTAGCTACATCAATAGTAAATGAAAATTCACTTCCTTTTAGGTTGCTAGGGTCAAAGTGAAAAGTTCCTTCGTAAGAGTTGAATTTTCCATTAACTTCGGAGAAGAAGTGATTAATCGTGAAGTTTACGGAAGTGTGGTCTTTATCAACCATCCACATTTCTGCTGATTGAGCAAAAGCGGTTGAACCACTAATTACGGTTAATAATAATAGAAGGGTAAGTTTTTTAATATTTGAAATCATTGCTTTAAATTGAATTAATAAATAATAGTTGTATCTATTAATACCAACGATTTCAAAAAATCACCCAGTGGTGGAAAAAAATTTAAGATTTTTTATCTGAGTCGCTTTCTTCTTTAACTTTTCGTATTTGACTAATGCACTTATGTTTCTGATTTATAGCATTATGGCGAGATGAATATCCATATTCTTTTTGAATTTCCTCAATCAATTTCCCCTTAAAAAAGATGTCGTTTATAAGGCGATTACAATGTGTTGTGATTTTTTTGAGGTAACCTTGTACTTTCTCACGGTAATTTTTTTCGGCTTCAATGGCGGAGTCTATCTCTTCGAAAAACTTTTCCTCATCGAAGGCTGCAGCATCAGTTTGGAGGTGGGAGTCACGTAGTTTTTTGAACCATAGATTCTTACTAATAGCCATGATATACGTTTTCAATGAGGCCGTGAGTTGGAAGTGGTCTTGACGCATCTTTTCAACTAAAACAAGCATCGTATCTTGAAAGATGTCTTCGGCATCGGCAAGTGTTCCGTTATTGGAGATTACAAAGCGCTTAACGGTTCCGAAGTAATCTCTATATAGTTCACCAAAAGCGAAGCTATTTTCTCCCTTTAAATCAGTAAGAATTTCTTCATTCATACGGGCGTGTCAAAAAATTCAACCTACTATGTTTGTAATATTTTATTACCTAGTTGGTATTCTATTACTTCAAAAGGTTAGAGGTAATATTCAAAAATCTTTGCTAGTTCTTTATCGAAGTTGAGTTCTAGCTTTGGCTCGAAAGGAGCACCTGTTAGCATCTCAAATAATTCAGCATAGCGTTCATAAACTTCCATTCTAAAAGAATTAGGTAAGTCGGGAAGAGTTTGGCCATCCAAACCCTGGAAATCATTAGCCATTAACCATTCGCGTAAAAACTCTTTAGACAGTTGTTTTTGAGGTTCGCCTTTAGCTTGGCGTTGCTCATATCCTTCTAAATAAAAATAGCGTGAAGAATCAGTGGTGTGAACTTCATCAATTAGAGTAAGCTCGCCTTTGTATAGACCGAATTCATACTTTGTATCAACGAGGATAAGCCCCTGCTGCTCAGCAATATTGCTACCGCGTTCAAACAGTCTAAAAGCAACATGTCTTATTTTATTCCAAAGTTCTTCATCAACAATATTTTGTGCAATGATATCTACTTCAGAGATGTCTTCATCGTGGCCTTCTGTTGCCTTGGTAGCAGGGGTGAGGATTGGCGTTGGGAACTTCTGATGTTCAACCATTCCTTCAGGTAAAGTAACACCGCAAAGTTCTCTAATCCCAGCTTTGTAAGTTCTCCAAGCGTGGCCAGTTAAATAACCTCGAATAACTACTTCTATAGCAATGGGCTCGCACTTTTTCGAAATGGTTACATTCGGGTGTGGCACATCAATAACATGAGTAGGCACAATATCACTAACTCTGTCGAATGAAAAAGCAGCCATTTGATTTAGAATCTGCCCTTTAAAAGGAACTGCTTGCTTCATGATATAATCGAATGCTGAGATACGATCGGTTACAACTATACCTAAAGTTTCATCATTAAGCGTATAAACTTCTCTTACTTTGCCTCGGTATGGTTCAGGCAACTGAGGAATTTGCGTGTTAGTAATGCAATGGTCTAGCGCTTCTTGGGTGCTGAAAGACTTGTTCACGTCAGGATTTTAAATTTTGAGTGGATCCACGTTCAATTAACACGGGGTTAATTGTAGTTTGATAAAGTTGGTCGGTTGGGTTTTTAATAATCTCTGCCAATCGACTAGTGGCCTGAATACCAATGGTATGCATTTTCTGATCTATCGTAGTCAAATCCATGTACTTAGTGAATTTGATATTATCGTAACCCATAAGTGCAATGTCGTTTGGAACACTTAGACCAAGTTTAGTAAGAGCATGAAGAGCTCCTAAAGCTTGAGTGTCGTTAGCACAGAAGACAGCATCAGGGTATTTACCCATTGTGTCGTATTTATAGATAGCTTCAAAACCTGCTTCTTCTGTAAAACCGCCATGCTTATCCGAATCGCCTGTTATAAAGAGATCTTTATCAATCTTCATCTTATAATTTTTAAGCGCGTCTTTAAAACCACGCTCACGCTCTAAAGAAGAGCGAGTCTGAGTACCGGAAGTAATCATTCCTAAACGCTCGAATCCTTTTTTAACTAAATGCTCTCCAGCCATATAACCACCGAGGTGGTCGTTCATCATAAAGTAGTTGTAAGAAGGATGAGAGGTGTTAACGAGAACAAGAGGAATTCGTGAAGCTTGAAAAATCTCGTGAATTTCAGGTGTAATATCTATGGAAAGCAGAATTAAAGCATCGGCTGTTCCGCGGTCAAAGAAATTATGAACCGCTTCTTCTGGATTTCGAGAGCCCGTATTATACATGATGATATCAAGATCCATTTTCTTAATCTCATCTTTAACGCCTTTTAAAACCTCATTAAAGAAAGGGGTAGTAAAAGAAGGTACCGCAATTGCGAGCATTTGAGGTTCTTTACTTGCCAGCTTCCGGGCGCTAACTTGGGGGCGAAAATTAAGATCTTTAATGGCTTTCTTAACTTTCACTTTTGTTTCTTCGGAAACATTTGGAGAGTCGTTTAATACTCTAGAAACGGTAGATATAGCTACGCCAGCATTCTTCGCTACATCGTAAATGGTTACTTTTTTAATCATAGGTACTCTTAACTTTTAATCACAAAAAAAGAAGTTAACTCTGTAAAATTAACTTAAAATAACTTCTTTGGAGCTTCGGTTAAGTATAATCAACTTAAAAGGAAGATGTAACGCCTCGTAAAATTTTATTAATTCGAAAAAAAAGTAATCTTAAATAGCTTGCAAGTACTTGATTAATGAAAGAAAAGGGGTAATAAATTATGAGTTCCTGAAGAGAGCTAATCATCAAAAATACTTTTTTTTGAAACATAGAGATGGGAAATGGTGTTATCGTAAATTCACTTATTGATTAATAACTATGAAATCATGTTCTGCAAAAGTTATCGAAAGTAATGTTAGAATGATGGAATTTGCTCAATTCTACCTTGGTTAATCATTCTGTAAAACCCTATAATTGGGTGAACTTGAATTGATAGGATATCATGCCAGATATAAAGAAAATTCTTATAGCAAATAGAGGCGAAATCGCCCTACGTGTTATTCATACTTGCAAAGAACTTGGAATTAAAACTGTTGCTGTTTACTCAAGACCCGACGCAACATCGCCACACGTTCTACATGCAGATGAATCTGTTTTTATCGGGGAGGCTGCATCCTCGGAGAGTTATTTAGTACTCGATAAGATTATAGACGCCGTTAAGAAAACGGGCGCTGATGCTGTACATCCTGGATATGGCTTTTTAAGTGAGAATGCAGTGTTTGCCGAGCGTTGCAAGAAAGAAGGAATAATATTTATAGGCCCTGAGCCCAAGGCAATGACTTTGATGGGAGATAAAACTTCTGCTCGGGAATTGGCCGCGCAGTTAGGTATCCCAACGCCTCCAGGATTGAAGTCAGAATTAAAAGATTTAGAGGAAGCTTCTAGAGTTGCAGATGAAATAGGTTATCCCATTTTAGTTAAAGCTGCTGCAGGTGGTGGTGGTAAAGGGATGCGTATTGTTCATAAAAAAGACGAATTTGAGAGCAGTATAAAAGCGGCTAAATCAGAAGCTAGAAATGCTTTTGGTGACGATAGAATCTATATAGAGAAATATTTAGAAGAACCGCGCCATGTTGAGTTCCAGATAATGGCGGATACTCATGGCAATGTATTGCATGTTTTTGATAGAGAGTGCTCCATTCAACGTAGACATCAGAAAGTAATAGAAGAAGCTCCATGCGCTTTACTTACTCCAGAGCTACGACAAGAAATGGCTGAATGTGCAATAAAGGCTGCAAAAGGTTGCGATTATGTAGGTGCTGGTACTATAGAGTTCTTAGTAGATAAACATAAGAAATTCTATTTTCTGGAAATGAACACAAGGCTTCAAGTAGAGCATCCTGTAACGGAAATGATTTCAGGGTTAGACTTAGTAGCGCTGCAAATATTAGTAGCTGAGGGTAAACCTCTTCCTTTTAAGCAAGAAGATTTATCTATAAAAGGTCATGCTATTGAATGTAGAATTTATGCAGAAGACTCATCCGATAACTTTTTACCAAGCACTGGTTTTTTAAAGAAGCATCGTGTTCCAACAGGTGATGGTATTAGAGTTGACGCCGGCGTTGAAGAAGGGCAGGAAGTTACTATCAACTACGATCCAATGATTTCGAAATTGACGGTGCACGGCAAAGACCGTAAGCACGCTATTCAGAGAATGCTGCGGGCTTTAGATGAATATGAAATTGCAGGTTGTAAGACTACCATTCCATTTTGTGAGTTTACACTTAAACACCCCGCATTTGTAAGTGGAGATTACGACACACATTTTGTGAACGATCATTTTACCAATAAAGACTTAGAGGAGAAGCCAAGTGACGAAATTCTAGCTTTGGCAGCTTCATTATTAAAAATAAACGAGGAAAATACCCAACAACCTTCTCTCATTTCAGAAAACGAAACTGTTTCTGAATGGTGGAAGAATAGACGGTAACTAAAGTATATATGAGCGATAGAAATAAAGAACTATTTGAGAAATTAAATAACCTTGCAACAGAGCAACGCAATCTAGAAACGTTGGAGATTGATGTAGCAAATCCATTAGAGATTGTTCGTTTGATAAATGAGCAGGACAAAAAAGTTGCTGAAATAGTAGAAACTAGACTTCCTGCTATTGCAGAAGCAGTTGACTTAATAAGCCAGAGTTTTTCACTTCAAGGCAGACTGCTTTATTATGGGGCAGGAACAAGTGGTCGCTTAGGAGTTGTTGACGCTTCAGAGTGTCCGCCAACATTTGGCTCAAAACCAGAGCAAGTGCAAGCTTTTATGGCCGGTGGAGCAGAGGCAATGTTTGTAGCCCAAGAGGGTGTAGAAGATTCAGAAGAAGCTGGTGCTGGCGATGTTGCAAAAGCAGAAGCTTATCCACCGGATGTTGTTTGTGGGTTGGCTGCCAGTGGTAGAACACCTTATGTTATTGGAGCACTTAAAGAAGCCAAAAAAAGAGGTTGTAAAACGATATTGGTAACCACAGTTCCTTCAGAGCAGTTAGATTATATTCCTGATATTGTAATTGATGTTCCAGTTGGGCCAGAAGTAGTAATGGGTAGCACTAGAATGAAAAGTGGAACTGCTCAGAAAATGGTTCTAAATATGCTAACTACCGGCGCTATGGTTCGTCAGGGTAAAGTGTATGAAAATGTGATGGTAGATTTACAACTATCAAACAAGAAATTGGTTGAGCGAGCTAAAAAAATCATAATGCTGTTCACAAAAGTGGATTATGATAGAGCCTCAGAGTTACTGAATGAAGCCAATAACCATGTTAAAACAGCATTGGTTATGGAGCTAGGTAACACGGGTAAAGAAGAAGCTCAAGAGCTATTAAATCGCAACCATGGGTTTATCCGAAAAGCTATTAAGGAGTTACAAAGTTAATGAGAGTACTATTCAGTATTTTTACATGGACGTACTATAATATTTTATTTCTCTTATTCTTTATAATTATATCAATCGTTTTTCTATTTACGTTTCCATTCGATCCGTATAGGAAAATTCCAAATTGGTTGTTAGCAAAAATGGGCTGGTGTATGATGCAAGCCAGTCCTAGCTGGAAGAAAGAAATGCATGGCTTAGAAAAATTCAATCCAGAAAACCCAACGGTTTTTATTGGGAATCATCAGAGTTTTCTTGATATGGCCTTTGTGTTTATGTTGCCTTGGCAGATGAAATGGGTAACCAAGCGAAGTCTCATGCTTATCCCGGTAATGGGATGGATTGCTTGGTTAACAGGACATTTAGCTATAGATAGAAAAAGTAAGTCTGCTCTTAAAAAATTAGATAATCTAGTCAAACCTATCAAAGATAAAGTTCCTGTTATGATATTTCCAGAAGGCACTCGTTCTACTGATGGAGAGATTAAAAGTTTTAAAAACGGTGCTTTCTTGCTAGCTATGGATAATGATTTTTATATACAACCCATTGTAATTGACGGGGGATTTGAGGCTTTACAATCTGGTTCCAAAGTAATGAATCCCACTGTTTGTTTTAAACTTTCCATTTTAGATCCAATTAAAGCATCTGATTATAGTAGTATGAATGCGTTAAAAGATCATGCTCAGCAGTTAATGAAAAAGGAACTAGAACGAATAAGGGCGAATTGAGTTGGTTCAACCCAAATACTCTATATTTTAAAGTAACTTATCGTAACAAATTGATGGCTACGGTGATTATTTCTGAATTATTTTTATTAAGTGTTTTTAAATTTTGGCCTACGCAAGCAAACGATTCCACGGTAGTAAGTTGGGTTGATGAGGAGCCAACTATTTTCACGGAGGAAATGATTCAAACAAAGCAGTTAACTACGCCCGCCCGCCCGCCTAGGCCTCAAATTCCAATCCCTGTACCAAATGAAGAAGTGATTGATGATGAAATCGAAATTTTAGATTTTGATGATTTGCTTTCTCTTGAGCTTTTAGGGGAAGGAGATGTTGGCCAAAAAGGAGAATCTGATGAAATAGTGGGTAGTCCGCAGGTTAAACCTCGGTTACTAAAAGTTGTTGAGCCCTCTACTCCTGATGTTGCGAGAAAAGCAGAAATAAAGGTGGAAGTGTTTGTTACTTTTCTAGTAGATGCAGAAGGTCTTGTGGAAGATATTTATGTTTCTCAAATAAGAGAGTATGAAAGTAAGGGGAATAAATATAAAGTTGTGCCAAGTATTGGATATGGAGTGATGGGAGCTGCATTAGAAGCAGCAAAACAATGGAAATTTAGACCAGCAATGAATAATGGGAAAGCTGTTAGAGCTTATACCACTCAAGTTTTTTCATTTGGGTTTTAACTCGTTGCTATAAGCGGTAAATAATTCTATCTTAGCCGCCCTTCAAATAGAGGAGAGGTGCCGGAGCGGTCGAACGGGCTCGCCTGGAAAGCGTGTGTGCCTCACAAGGGTACCGAGGGTTCGAATCCCTCCCTCTCCGCCATTAAAAGCCTTTAGCTTAGCTAAGGGCTTTTTTTTTGAATAGATGTTAAATTTCTCAATTTATCTGAAAAGCACCCATTTGTGTAGTACATTAATGATTATGTATTCTTAATATTAAAACTCAGTGTAAGTACTTATACTATAAAGATGGCTTATATCCGAGAATAATTAGGGTATTTTTAGAATTAACATTAAAAAAATTCAATATGGGAAAGAACAACAGGATAATCTGTTTATTGGTAGGATTTGTACTCTTGTACGGATGTGAAATACCAAAACAACCAGATTTTACTACCTCACACAAAATAGAAGCACCTCTGCTTTTTGATAAAGAATATCAATTTCTTGGTGGAGAAGGAGCGCTCTTAGATACTACCAAATCTCAATTCGATTCCTTATTTACTGTTTTAGGGAACGAACAGATTGTAATCTCCATCGAAGAAGATTTCGATTTTGGTGATTTAGACGATGCAATTCCTATTGTTAATGTTGCCCCAACAACTTTTCAATCGAAAGTAGGTGAGTTAGAGATTGGTAGTTTCTCTTCTGGTAATGGGAATTTAGGTACTGCTAGTTTTGAAGATTTGACGGGTTTAAATCCAGCTTTGGTTCCTTCAGGAACTTTAATTCCTGGTGGAACTACTCCTTCACCAGTTATTATTGAAGTAGGTAACAACACCGACTTTTTTGTAAGCGCTACGGTAAAAAGTGGTGGTATCGAGGTTTCAGTTACAAACAGTCTTGGATTTGATATTAGTAATATCGGTTTGAAATTAAAGTCTGGTACTACTGAAGTAACAACAGGTAACTTAACAGATGTTAATCATGGTGCTACCACATCAACTGTATTAGCTTTTGTTGAAGGTGATGTTTTAAGTGAGCTTAAAATTGAAGTAACCGTAACATGGTTGGCTCAAAATACATCTGCAGAACCTGGTGAGCTTGTAGTTGAGAATATCGTGGGTGATAATCTTGTTGCATCTGCTGTAGAAGCAGCTCTAGAACCTCAAGATTTTTTCTCTATTAATACATCAAGTTTTGATGCTACTGAATTCGATTTTGGCACTGATGAAACCCATTATGTAGAATTGAAATCAGGTGAACTTAATATTGCACCAATTCAAAATGGTCTTGATATAACTATTGAAGATCTTAAAATTTCTTTTCCTGGTATTAGAAGTGCTCCATTCGGTGATGCTGATTCACTAATTATCACGTATTCTAATTCCGGTGGTGTTGACGAGCGCATTCTTCGTTCTTCAAGTTCAGTAGTGAAAAGTATAGATTTAGCTGGATATAGATTCTTTGCTCCAAATAATGAGATTAAGTTTAATATTGCAGCTTCAACTGAGAATACTCAGAATGCAGCTGCAAATGATCAAACTCGTGTTATTAACGAAGACAACGACATCACTTCTTCAGTAGCCATTTCCAATCTCGCTATAAAAGAAGCTTTTGGAATTGTAAAGCAACAAAATGTATTACTAAACACCGATGATGGCGAAGATGGAATTCTGGATGTATTTAACGATCTAGAAGCTGAGGTAACAAAAATTGATGGTTTAGAAGATATTTCAAAGCAACTTGACGGCTTAGACTTTACAAATCCTAGCCTAACCATTAACTATGATTCAAATATTGGTATAGCAACTACTATTTACGGCGTTTTTGTTGGTAAAAATGGTAATGGTGAAGAAGTATTTTTAAGTGGTGCTAACAAAGATGGTACTTTCTTAGTTGCTCCAACCGACCCTGTTACAGGTTTATATGCAAATGGTACGCAGTTAACTGCTGACCAAATGATTAAATTTGAATTGGAGAAAGTTGTGGGTGGAGGAACAGTTTCTTCAAGTATCTCATTTAATAAGAATAATACGAATGTTGATGATTTCTTAAATAACTTACCTAGTCAAATTCGTTTTATTGGTAAAGCAGTTGTTAACCAAGATGAGTTAGAAGGGACAATTGGAGAGTCTCTTGTATTCGAACCAAAGATTAGTGTAGATTTACCTCTTACATTTACCTCAACTGGGGCAACGTTTAAGGATACTACAGATCAAGATATGTCTAACTTTCCTTCAACTGAAAATGGAGATGACAGCCGAATTACTAAAGGCCAAATCGAAGTTAGCTACACCAACGGTCTTCCAATGGGTTTTGAAATTGAGCTCAACTTTCTCGGTGAACAAGACACCCTTGTTACATCAATACCACTACCAACTGGTGATCCTCTAAGTTTGAATCCTTCTGATATAGATCCAGTAACTTCATTTTCGTCAACACCTCAAAGTGGTAAGCTTATAATAGCTCTTAATACTGATCAGCTTACAAGATTACACCAGACTAGAAAATTAGAAGTTAACGCTACGTTAATTACAACGAGTGTTAATGGAGTTAATCAGTCTGTAAAACTCAGAGCCACTGACAAAATCTCTTTAGGTATCAGAGCAAACATAACAATTGAAAGTGATGTTAAATAATAAGGTAGCAACAATGAATAATTTAAAAACGCTTCTAACGATCTGTTTTGCTTTATCAGCTACCTTAGTGGTAGCTCAAGGGCGACATTATACAACTTCATCACTTGGTATGGGTGGTGGCGGAACGGCATATGTAGACGGATATCATGCTAATTTTATAAATCCTGCAAACTTAATGCTGCAAACGCATAGGCCAAAAAGATCTTTAGGTCTTCTTGGAGGTGTTGGAGCAAGAGTTGGTGGTTCTTTAGTTAATATTAGTACTTACAATAAGTATTTGACAAAAGGCCTTACAATTGATGGCCAAACTCGTGTTGATATGCTCAACGACTTTTTCGGAAGTAACCCTGAAAATACTCGAGAGTTATCTGGAACTTTAAATATTGTTCCATTTGGATTTTCGAATCGTGGAACAAAATCTGCATTTAGTTTGAGTTCTCGTGTTAGAGTTACCGAAGATTTAGCGGTGAATAAAGGACTAGCAGAATTAGGATTCTACGGGCTTGATTCCGAGAAATTTGGAACACCAACACCCGTGAACTTTGATTTGAACGTTGTGTCTTTTGCAGAAGTTTCAATAGGCTATGCAAGAGAGGTTTTTAAGTTTGATAATCTTTTATTTGCTAGAAATGTTAAAATTTATGCTGGTGTAGCTCCAAAGTATATCATTGGTGCGCAATCATCTAAAATGGATTTTAACTCTACCATTACTGTTAGTGGTACAGATGGAACAAATCAAGGATCTGTGGTTCATAATTTTAACTACTCGATTCATTCTTTTGGGGAACTTTCTCAGCAATTACAAGACTACTCTGGAGCTCGTAGTTTAAATTCAAAGGCTAAGTTTGATGACTATGTTGATTACTCTGGTTCTGACGTAGGAACACTTGGTTCTGGCTTTGGGCTAGATATGGGTGTTACTGCAGAAATGGATATATCACACATTAGTATTCCCGTTTTAAACTTTTTTGGAAAGGATAAAAAGCTTCGTGTTTCTATGTCTTTAACTGATTTAGGTAAAGTATCTTTTGACGAGAATCCATCTAGAATTTATGCGGATGGAACCTTTACTTTTGATGGTGATATCGGCGAAACTGAAATAGGTGATTATTACGATAACCTTCAAGATAGTTTGCAGAATGACATTTATGGTAATTTTGATGCTGAAAAAACTGGTGCTGTAGATTATAGATTACCAGGCATGTATAACTTTGGCGCTGCACTAACGGCCGGAAAGTTGATGCTTGCTATAGATTATGGCTTTGGCTTTAACAATAACGGCACCAATTCTAAGAAAAGTTCTCTAAATCTTGGCGTTGAATATCGCTTGCTAGGATTTATGCCATTAAGAGTTGGTACTAGAATGGGTGGGTTTGCTTCAACTGCTTATACAGGTGGTTTTGGTTTAGACTTCAATTTCTTTGAGCTAACTGTTGCGGGCTCAATTGTTAATGATTCTAAAGAAAACGGTGGCTCTGCTACTGGTGTTTGGAGTGGTTTAGTATTTAGATTCTAAACCTTTTCTACAATTTCTAAAGGCTCACTTTCTATGCAAATAGGAAGTGAGCCTTTTTTATTTCAAGAACCTTTTTATATCAACCTCTGGCGGGAGAGAAGAGGAGTTGAGAATTAAACCAACAAGAGCGTTAGCTAGATAACTACTGAACAGTAATCCTTTGGATCCCAATCCTGTAAAGATATAAAAGTTATCAAACTCAGGATGTTTCCCTAAGATGGGCATTCTATCTTGAGTTGAAGCTCTAATTCCAGCCCATTGCGTAGTTTCAACAATAGTTTCTGAAATAGAGGGCATAACAAGAGCAAGCTTTTTTAAAATGTAATTAAGCCCCTCAGAATCGGTATGCGAATGTTCAAATTTATGTTCATAAGTACTTCCTGCAGCAAAGCTCTTTTCACCGTATTCTGAGAAATATCCCAAAGCAGAAACAGAAGCGTTGTAAGGGAAAGGGGCTTTAGTTTCAAGAATGGCTATTTGCCCTTTCACAGCATTTAGTGTCAGAAAGTCCCATTGAGAAATACCATTGCTCTCAATTCCGGCGGCTGTGATAACGGTAGAAGCTTCAATCTTAGAATCATCAAACTTCAGAGACCAGCTTTTATCACTCTTTGAAAGATCAAACTCTTGATTTGTGATAAATTCAACGTTTCTACTTTTCAACAAGCTTGAATAAGTATTTAAGAACTCGGGTAATTTCACGCTTAAACCTATAGGAAGCCAAATTCCACCGCCAACGCAGTTAATACCAGGGTAAAGTGTCTTGAGCTCTTCTTCATCAAGCCAAAAGCACCAATCTTTTGGCCAATCGGTTGAATCAAAATTCGCCTTCATTCTTGTTGCAATCTTGGTGTCGAGCGCTGGACGTAATACTCCTGTTTTTTTATAGAAGGACTCTTGTGAGTGCCTTTGAACTTTTTCTAAAGTTTCTAGAATCGTTTGGTAACATTCTTCAGCCTTCCAAGTTTTAGTTGCAAATCTTCCCGTTGCAGGATTAACTAAACCAAGTGGAGTACCCGAAGCACCTCCAGAAACACCATTCGGGTCAACAACAACAACAGAAGCTCCAGTTTCCCAAAGTTTATCTGCTAAGGAAAGGCCTGCTAGACCAGCACCGAGAATACAAAAATCAAAGGCCATACAATTCAGTGAGATAGTTTATTACATGGGCTGTATTCGTCAATTTGATCCCATTAAGTTTCATTTCTTTAAGAGCCGAGTCAACCGAATTATCTAAGTCTATTCCTCGAACAGCATCTTCTACTAAATAGACTTCAAAGCCCTCATTAATAGCATCTATCGCAGACCATTTCACACAAAAGTCTGTAGCAAGACCAGTAACAAAAAGAGTTTTAATGTTTAAAGCTTTTAAATAACCAGTTAACCCTGTAGCAGTAGTCTGATCATTCTCGTAAAATGCAGAATAAGAATCTACGGAAGCCCGAACTCCTTTTCTTAAAATAAGATTGGTTCTAGTAGTGTCTAAGCCTGGATGGAATTCAGCACCAACACTTCCTTGAACACAATGTTCAGGCCAAAGAACTTGAGTTCCATAGCTCATCTCAATGGTTTCGTAAGCTTTTTTATTCTCGTGTTGAGATGCGAAACTTGAATGATTTTCAGGATGCCAATCTTGAGTCTGGACTATATGCTCGAAATATCCTAGAATTCTATTAATGGGGTTAATTACCAAATCTCCATTAGGGACAGCTAACTCGCCCCCAGGGCAAAAATCATTTTGTACATCAACGATTAGTAATGCGTGCATGGTTAATGTGTGTTTGAGTTTAGTAGGGAGTCTCTTAGGGCTTTTAAATTAGCACTAATTCCAACCTTATAAACGTGTGGATTATCGAAGCGTTTATGTTCAGGATTTAATTTACGGAGCTGTTCTTTTGCATATTGAGCACTTTCTGTTGCCGTAGGAATTTCAATGACTATTTTTCCATTATGAACAACGAGTTGTAATAAGTCACAGGATTTTAATCCTTTTAGATTAGTTTTTTTAGTAGGGTAAAATGGATGTTGAATGGTGTCTAAATCAGGCTCGTCTAATAACGCAATTCCATCAGCATAGAAACTTCCGTCTTCATTAAAGTATCGAGTTACTTTCTTTGCACCAGGAAGGGTTACTTTTTCAACGTTTTCTGAAATTTTGAGCGTTGGTCGTTGCTGTATAGAACTGAGTTTATAAACTCCATCTAAGGCAGGATTATCGTAAGCAGTGACGAGTTTAGTTCCCACTCCGAAAATATCGATAGGGGCGTTTTGATCAAGCAAACTTTTGATTAGATGCTCATCCAATTGATTTGAAGCGGCAATCTTTACGTAATTCAAACCAGCAGCATCAAGTTGAGCTCGAGCACTTTTGGAGAGATAAGCTAAATCTCCACTATCTAAACGAATGGCTTTTAATTGGCGGCCTTTTTCTTCGAGTTCTTTAGCAACTGTGATGGTATTAGGAATCCCACTTTTAAGTGTGTCGTAGGTGTCTACAAGAAAGACACTGCTATCTGAGTAAAATTTAGCATATGCTCTAAAAGCCGAAAGTTCGTCTTCAAAAGATTGAATCCAAGAGTGCGCCATGGTTCCGCTAACATCAAAGCCGTATGTCATTCCACTATACACGTTCGAAGATCCATCTAAACCGCCGATGATTGCCGCTTTGCTAGCTTGTATACCTCCAAAGCCTTGAGAGCGTCTGAGGCCAAAATCTAAGACCGTTCTATCGCCTGCAACATGCCGAACCCTAGCTGCTTTGGTAGCAATTAGAGACTCGAAGTTTAGAATATTCAGAAGTAGCGTCTCAATAATCTGAGCTTCTATAAGTGTGCCTTCAACACGCAAAATGGGCTGGTTAGGGAAAATTATCTCACCTTCTTTTGCGGAATAGATATTTCCTTTAAAACGGAACTGTTTTAAGAACTCAAGAAATTCTTTTTTAAATCCATACGATTTCAAAAACTCTAGTTCATCTTCATGAAAAGTGAACTCTTTTAGTTCCTCCAAGAAGTCTGCAAGTCCTGCAAACACTACATAGCCACCTTTAAAAGGTAGTTTTCTAAAGAAATAATCGAAGGTGCATTGTTCAAGATGTCTATCTGCAAGAAAATACCCCTGCGCCATGGTAAATTCATAATAATCAGTATAGCTGGCAGGACGATTTAGTATCATTATTTGAGAAATGAATGAATTGATGGGAGTAAAATAAGTGAACCGTTGCCGTTCTCAAACCTAAAAACCCGTTTATTTTGTAGAGTTTACTTGTTCTTTTAAGCTTATAAAGAGGCCAAAAAATAATATTTAAAAATACTCATCATAGAGTCACTTAAACCTTATATTGAGGGCTACATTAAAGATTCTACTTTCTTCCATTTATGACATATTTATCTACAGAAAACCTTTCTAAACAATTTGGGCTAAAGCCGCTGTTTCAAAATCTTACTTTTGGTATTTCCAAGGGAGATAAAACAGCATTAATTGCTCAAAATGGTACAGGGAAGTCAACTTTGCTAAAGATTTTGGCAGGCAAAGAAACTGCTGATGCTGGCGAAGTAATGGTTCGGAATGGAATTCGTATTGGGATTTTGGAGCAAGAGCCAGAAATGGACGACAGCATGACCATTAGCCAGTTTATTGCTCATGGCGATAACGATATGGTTAATATTGTGAAGGCTTACGATAAAGCTGTAGCTGCTCAAGCAGAAGATTATAATACTGAAACTCAAAATGCATTTGATAAAGCTCTAGCAGCGATGGATGCAGCGAATGCTTGGGATTATGAGCAACGCTTACATCAAATTTTGAGCGTTTTAAATATCACCGATTTAGATCAGTCTATAGCATCACTTTCGGGTGGACAAAGAAAACGTGTGGCATTGGCTTTTGTACTGTTAGATGAACCAGATTTGTTGATTCTTGATGAGCCAACTAACCATCTTGATGTTGAAATGATTGAGTGGCTAGAAGCGTATCTCACAAAAAGTAAGATGACATTGCTGATGGTAACTCACGATAGGTACTTCTTAGATCGTGTTTGTAACCATATTTTAGAAATTGAAGACAGCAAGTTATATCATCATAATGGGAATTACGCATACTTTTTGCAGAAGAAAGAAGAGCGGGAAGAGGTTTATGCAATTGAAGTTGCTAAAGCTGGTAAGCTCGCCAAGAAAGAACTAGAGTGGATGCGTCGCCAACCGAAAGCGAGAACTACGAAGTCAAAATCTAGAATAGATGCTTTTTACGAAACAGAGAAGAAAGCAAATTCTGGCAAAGTTAAACAAGAAATTAAGCTTGATGTAAGTGTTTCTCGAATTGGAGGACAAGTACTTGAGCTTCAGAAAGTAAGCAAGAGTTTTGGTGACCTTACCATTCTGAAAGATTTCGATTATTCTTTTAACAAAGGCGAAAGAATCGGGATAATTGGCAAGAATGGAGTTGGTAAAAGTACGTTCTTGAAAATTGTAACTGGTGTTGAACCCGTTGATTCTGGTGAAGTGCTTTCTGGGCAAACCATTGTGTATGGTCACTACAAGCAAGAAGGGATTAAGTTTAAAGAGAGCGAACGCGTAATTGATGTAATTAAAGAAGTAGCGGAAGTGATTAAACTTTCGAACGGTGATCAGATTTCGGCATCTCAGTTTTTAGAGCATTTTATGTTCGATTCTAAAATGCAGTACACACCCGTTAGTAAACTTAGTGGCGGGGAAAAGCGCCGTTTAGGCTTAATGATGGTGCTTATAAAAAATCCGAACTTCCTTATTCTGGATGAGCCTACGAATGATTTGGATCTTATCACTCTAGAAAAATTAGAGGTTTTTCTATCGGAATTTGGTGGTTGCCTCATTATCGTTTCTCACGATAGGTATTTCATGGATAATTTAGTTGATCATTATTTCGTATTTGAAGGAAATGGCGAAATCAACGACTTTAACGGAACTTACCAAGAGTATAAAACTCAAAGTTTAGAGTTAGAAGCTGAGTCTCGGAAAGATGCAGACAAGAAAGTAAAGCAGACTTCTAACGCTCCAAAATCTGCTCCAAAAGAAGAAAAGAAGCTAAGTTTCAAAGAGAAGAAAGAGTACGAGACTTTAGAAAAAGAAATTGCAAAGTTAGAAGCTGAGAAAACTAAACTAGAGACGGAAATTGGTTCTGGTAAGGCTCACTATGATAAGTTGCAGGAATTAACTTACCGTTATGGAGAAGTTAAAACCGAAATAGAAGAGAAAGAGTTTAGATGGTTGGAGCTTGCTGAAAGACTCTAAGTTCTAGATTCAGGTGGGTAAGTTTTAAATTCCCACTGCTTTCGCAATTCTATTAATCAACGCAGAATACATCGGGTGGCTAGAAAAAATATCTAGCGACTCGATATATATGACTTTGTAACCGTCAACATCAGCTTGACGAAAACGATCATAGATTTCTCTAGCCATTTTGGCTAAGTCGCCGTGGTAGAATATTACATTTGGCGCATCAACTACTTCATTTTGAAGCAGGAATAAAGCATCAGTTTGTTCAATACTCTGAGCTGGTTTAAACCAACGAACTTCAGCATTGGGCTTGTAGTGCGAATATTTCTGTCCAGGACTTTTAGGTGATTCCGGAGCCTTTGTTGAAAGTTGAACTTCTTGCTCTAGAATAGCCTCAATTTCACTTTTGCCTATAGCACCTGGGCGCAGAATTGTTGGGGTTTCAGAAGTTAAATCCAGAACGGTAGATTCTAATCCGATAGAAGTAGCACCGCCATCAATTACAGGGAAGTCTGATCCAAAATCTAGTAAAACGTGTTCGGCCTTGGTAGGACTTGGTTTACCCGAAGTATTTGCTGATGGAGCGACAAGAGGCCCAGTTTTGGAGATAAATTCCAGTGCAATAGAATGGTTTGGCATTCTGATGGCAACGGTGTTTAAACCAGCCGTTACAACATCCAATACGGTAGGTACTTTTTTCAAGACAAGCGTCAAAGGTCCTGGCCAAAAAGCTTCCATCAAAAGTGAAGCGGAATCGGGAATTTCAGAAGCAAAGTCGCGTACTTGTTCGATTTCGGAAATATGAACGATGAGCGGATTATCTGAAGGTCGCCCTTTGGTAGAAAACACCTTTTGTATTGCTGATGGATTCCACGCATCGGCGCCAAGACCGTACACAGTCTCCGTTGGAAAGGCAACAATATCGCCAGATTTAATAGCTTCTATGTAGCTTTTTGAAATCAATGGGTGTTTAATAATTGCTTTAAAAATGGAGTTACCGCAAAGATGTCATCAATATCTTGAATTGCGAAACGCATGATATCATTTTTTTGAACCAGCTGATATTTATCAGCTCGTAGTTTGCCAAGGCCTTCCATTATTGCTTGGAACTTTCCGCTATCGTAAAAATGAGTCCCAATTTTTGATTCTGGTTTTGGACAAACAGCCCACATTCTTTGGGAACGGATGGTTACCTTGGTGAACATACATCGAGAAGCGTAAAGCTTAATTTTACTCGCCTCAATTAAATACTTTGCTTCTTTTGGGGCAGGGCCGAATCTATCTACAATTTCATCCTCCCACTCAATAATTTCTTTTTCCGTTTTAGCTTGAGATAATTTGCGGTAAAGATTCAATCTCTCCACGTTATCGTTCACATAGTTTGTAGGAAGAAGGGCAGATTCATCAAACTCAACGAGTGTTTCTGGAAGATCGATTTCAGCTTCTATACCTTCAAACATGTGGCTAAACTCAGACTCTTTCAACTCACGGACGGCATCGTTCAGGATCTTAGTATATAAATCGAAACCAATATCGTTGATAAACCCACTTTGTTCTGCACCTAGAATATCCCCAGCGCCACGGATGTCTAAATCACGCATGGCAATGTTAAAACCAGAACCCAAATCAGAAAACTCTTCTAAAGCGAGTAAACGTTTTCTTGCTTCTGGAGTGAGCGTTTCGATAGGACGAGTGATGAGGTAACAAAATGCTTTTTTATTGGAACGGCCTACTCGTCCACGCAATTGATGGAGCTCGGCCAAACCAAAATTATCCGCATTGTTGATGATAATGGTGTTGGCGTTTGAGATATCGATGCCGTTTTCAACGATTGTTGTGGAAACTAGCACATCAAATTTATGTTTGTAGAAATCGCCAATTATTTTCTCTAATTGTGGCCCAGTCATCTGTCCATGCCCAAATCGAACTCGGATGTCAGGCACCAGTCGACGAATCATTTCAGCAACTTCTTCAATATTTTTCACTCTGTTATGAATGAAGAATATTTGTCCACCACGGCTTATTTCTTGAAGAATGGCATCTCTGATAAGTTCTTCATTAAAGCCATGAATTTCGGTGTAAACAGGTTGCCTATTCGGTGGTGGTGTATTGATGACACTTAAGTCGCGAGCTCCCATCAAAGAGAACTGTAGTGTTCTTGGAATTGGTGTTGCCGTAAGAGTTAATACATCAACTGCGGCTCTAAATTCCTTAAGCTTTTCCTTAGCACTCACTCCAAAACGTTGCTCTTCATCAACAATGATAAGTCCGAGATCTTTGAATTTAACGTCTTTAGAAAGCAATCGGTGAGTACCAATAACGATATTCAAATCACCGTTTTCTAAATCTTTGATAACCTTGGTCTGCTCAGATTTTGTTCTAAATCTGGACAGAGCTTCTATCTTTACCGGAAATTTACCTAAACGCTTTTCAAAAGTTTTAGCATGTTGTTCAGCCAAAATGGTGGTTGGCACCAAAACGCCAACTTGTTTGTTATCCATCACCGCTTTGAAAGCAGCTCTTACGGCAACTTCAGTTTTACCAAAACCAACATCACCACAAACTAGGCGATCCATGGGCTGTGTATTTTCCATATCCGCTTTTACGGCAATAATGGCAGCGTTTTGATCTGGAGTCTCTTCGTATTGGAAATTGGCTTCCATTTCAATTTGCCAATTATTATCAGGACCGAAAGCGTAGGCTTTTTGAGCTTTTCGTTTGGCGTAAAGGAGGATAAGTTCACGGGCAATGTCTTTTACCCGCTTTTTGGTTTGAGCTTTTTTACGAGCCCATTCGCCAGAGCCTAGTTTGGTAATTCGAGGCGCGGTGCCTTCCTTACCAGAGTATTTCTGAAGTTTATGAAGACTAGTAACATTTACATAAAGAACGGAATCGTCTTTATAGTTAAGCACAACAACTTCTTGTTCGTTGTCTTTTACCAGAATCTTTTTGAAGCCAGCAAATTTTCCAATCCCATAATCCACATGAACAACAAAATCGCCAATTCGAAGATCTTTGAGTTCTTTGAATGAGATTCCGCCCGAATACTTACGTCGCTTAACTTTGGGGCGGTGATAGCGGTTAAAAATCTGGTGATCGGTGTACAGGGCTATATTCGCGTCTTTGAGGATAAAGCCTTCGTGAAAGGACTCGATTACAAGCGAGTAATTAAAACTAGGAGAAGCTTCACCTAAAAGTTCTTCAAACCGATTTTTTTGTCCGTCATTATCACAGCAAATAAGAACATGGATTCCAGCTTCACTATTTTTGATGATGTCTTCGCGAACGAGCTCAAAATTACCATGAAAATCGGGCTGTGGTTTACTGCCCATTTTTGCAATAGCAGCATTGGAATTTTGGCTAATATCAGAGCTTCCAAAGATAACGGAGCTTTCAAACTTACTAAGTTGAGTCTCAAGCTCTTCTTTACTAAGGTAGAGTACTTTAGGTGATGTTAGTTTTTCATCATCTTTTGAAAGATAGACATCATTTGCTCTTGTAAAACGTTTGTCAATTTCAGCAAAGATGAGCTCCGGATTTATAAGTACGACCACAGTGTCGTCTTTGAAATAAGAAAGGAAGCTGTCTTTATCGCTATCGGGTAAATTGGATAAATCGGGAATGAAACGAGTTTGATTCAAAAAAGCGATAGAACGTTGTGAATCTGGATCAAATTCCCGAATGGATTCTAATTCATCTCCAAAAAATTCCAAACGAATAGGATATTCACCTGCGTAAGGATAGACGTCTACAATACCCCCTCGAATAGCAAATTCACCCGGTTCATCTACAAAACGAGTAGGGGAATAGCCTTGATCTACCAATTTCTCTTTTAAAGCGTCTTGTTCAATCTCATCACCTTTAGTAAGTATAATACTTACTTTATCGAGCAACTGAGGTGGAGCTACTTTTTCGAATAGAGCCTCAGCTGAGGTAAAAACGACCTTCTTTTTCGATTTTTGAACAGCTTCTAAAGCTTCAGAGCGTTGAACAAGGAGAGCGGAGTCTAGGATTTGCTCTTCATCGTAAGGCTTATGGTTTGTGGGAGGGAAGCTAGTGCTTTCATTTCCATTTAACACTTCAAGGTCGGATTTTACAAAACGCTCGTTTTCATCAGTATCGGTAATAACCAGAATCGTTTTCGCTTCTTTTTGAAGCTTACTAATTACGAGCGCATTTAGAGAACCGACACTTTCTTTTAGATACAGTTTCGAGTACTCTTTGAGCTTAACAGAAAGCTCTTGAAAAGCAGGAGTACTATGAATACTCTTGATAAGTTTGTCTTTTTTCATGAAAAGCGGAATGGCAAAAACAGCCAGTTTAGGATATCATTCAGACACAGAAGTTACCAAAACTTCTGCGGAATTAAGAATTAACAATGCTACGTAAGTAAAAACGGTTAATTACTAGCGCTGCTAGAAAGAAGGCAAAAGAAAGTCCTAGATAAATAGGATACTCGTCTTCGTAATCGGTGTAAATGAGTTCTTCAACTTTTGTTTTTTCGAGAGAGTCGATTTCTTCATACACTTTATAAAGCTCATTAGTGTCGGTAGCACGGTAGTATTTACCGCCGGTAAGTTTAGCAACAGAGCTTAACATTTCTTCATCAATATTTACTTCTATATTCTGATGACGAAGGCCAAAAATAGGATCTTGGATAGGGTAGGGAGCCGTTCCTCTTGTTCCAGCACCAATGGTGTAAATTTTAATTCCGTAAGTTACTGCCAAGTCGGCTGCTGTTACTGGATCAATTTCGCCTGCATTATTTTGCCCATCTGTTAACAGAATAATAATTTTACTTTTAGTGTCACTATCTTTAAGGCGATTTATGGCGGTGGCAATACCCATGCCAATAGCCGTACCATCTTCAATAATCCCCATTTTAAGTTCATCTAATAGATTATTTAGTAAGTTATAATCTAGTGTTGGTGGGACCACGGTAAAACTCTTCATAGCAAAAGTTACGAGACCAATTCTATCGGAAGCTCTTTTGTCAACAAAGGCTTTGGCTACATCTCTAGCAGCTTCAAATCTATTTGGCTTCAAATCTTCAGCCCGCATTGATGAGGAAATATCTAGAACCATCACTATATCAATACCCTCAGCATTTTTTTCAACAGTGGTAAGCGTAAGTTGGGGACGGGCAAGTGCTACAACTAATAGTGAGAATGCGGCCCATGAAAGAAGTGCTGTTAGCCAGTGTAAGTGGACTTTCCAGTTTCCGGGTAATTTCTCAGCCGAGTTTAGTGTGGAGAAGGTAAAGGTCGTTTTCTTCTTACCAAAATAGCTATAAATATAGAAGCCAATAATTATGGGTAGTAATAATAATGCCCAAAACCATTCAGGATTAGCCCATTCCATCAGTTACCGTCCTCTTGGTCTAATTCTAGTTCTGCTTTTTCGAATTGCGACTCGAAGCGTTCTTTTAATCTAGCAATTCGCTGAATATCATAAACTCGTGCTCTTTCTAAGAATGCCTGTGCGTGTTGATAAGCAACCCAAGATTGATCTAAGGTTGGAATCATTTTTGCGAATTTAATCATATCCGCTTCATTAAGAATGAGGCGCGTATATTTGATAAGGTCAAGATCTACACCAAAGGCATCCATATACCTTGCTAACTCTCTAGTGGTAGATTCTAGAGCAGGGATAGCATAAAGATTTTCTAAATACGCTCTAATAGCATCGCCGAGTTGGCTATAAAATAATTTGTAATCTTTCTCAACGCTCTGAGTATGTTCTTCTTTTATAAACTCTAGGCGTTGCTCGAGCTCAACTAACGGACTAACAAATTCGGGTATTTCTCTTACCACTTGTATAGGAGGCGTTCTATCTTTATAGAACTTCTGATACAAGAAATAGGCTAGTGCCGATAATAACAATGCGCCTAATATCCAGGGCCAAAGAACTAAGCTAAAGTTGAAATTAGGTTTTAGAGAATTGAGTTCGTCATTTTCAGAAGACAACACTGTTTTGAAGAACAAGGGAAAAGCTTCAGTAAAGAATAAAGTGGTATCTGCTCCTTCAATTAGTTTTACTGGAAGAGGTGGAATGATAATGTCTTTATTGGCGAAGAATTGAAGTGAATAGCTTGTGCTATCTGAAAAGTTAGGTAACCTAAATTGTTTGCGGCTAATAAATTCTAAATCATCGTTAAAAATCGAGGAATCTGGGAAGATTATTTTATCGTACTCTGATTTATTATTCAATGTGAGAGAGAAATTGAACAAAGTCCCAACTGTAAGAGAGTCGGTAGGGCCAGATACACTTACTTCTTGAGCCGTTCCAAGAAATGGTATAAGTGACGTTATAAATAAAAGTAATAATAGTTTGTGTCTAGTCAAAAGAATCTGAAGTATGTCAATTAAGTTGCCAATATAAAAAGGGAGAAATCTTAAGGGCAAGAATATATAGTAAAGCTTTCTAAAAAGAAGCCCGAATCTATCAAGTTTATCCAAATTTACAACTCTTCTTTTTTTATGATATGATTAAATTATCTCTTAGTTTCCGTTTTTATTGAAGGAAATCATCTACAATTAGTCTATGTCTATAAATTCGGTTAATAAGGCAATTATTATTGCTTGTTTTACAACCATTTCTATGTCTTGTCAGTTTTCAGGGCAAAAACCAGAAAATGAAACAGTGTCGGTTACTGAAGCTAATCTAGTAGAGATTAAGGAACTTCCTGGATATGATTCGTACGGTTTTTTAAGAGATGGCTCTGAAGTTGAAGAACACCGTGTTAGAAAGAATGAGAGCTTATATTTGATTCTACGAGCTTTAGATGTTTCCCCACAAACGATTTATGATTTAGAGCAAGAAGCCAAAGGTAAGTTTCAATACAATAGAATTCGTCAGAATCAGAAGTATTATACCTACTTAAACTCTGAGACTGGTAAACCTAGCCGAATGGTTTTTCATAATTCGGCTACTGATTACGTTATTTTTGATTGGGACGAAGGAGTATCAGTTACCAAAGGTGTTAAAGAGGTTCGCAAAGAAGTAGCCTCTTCTTATGGAACTATAAAGTCTTCTTTATATGAAGCGCTAGTAGATCAAGATGTAAATATTTTGGTAGCAAACCGACTCAGTGAAATTTTTGGATGGCAGGTAGACTTTTTTAGATTATATCCTGGCGATGGATTTAAAGTAATTTATGAAAAGCAGTTTGTTGATGATAAACCATACGGAATTGGAGATATTTTAGCTGCAGAGTTTGTACATCAGGGCGATGTTTATAATGCGTATTGGTACGAAAGTGCAGATAGAACTGGTTTCTTTGATAGTGAAGGAAATAGCGTTCAAAAAGCCCTTTTGAAAGCCCCATTTACCTATTCTCATAGAGTTAGTTCGGGTTTTTCGTTAAATAGATTCCACCCGGTACTGAAGGAAAATCGTCCACATTATGGCGTAGATTATGCCGCCCCTCTAGGAACACCGGTAATAGCGGTAGGAGATGGAGAGATTGTTGAATCTCGTTATAGAGGCGCAAGTGGAAATATTGTTAAAATTCGACATAACTCTACCTATACAACCGCTTACCTACATTTGAATGGTTTTGCTAAAGGAATCAAAAAGGGTGCTAAAGTACACCAAGGACAGGTTATTGGTTATGTTGGTAGAACGGGCCGAGTAACAGGTGTACACTTAGATTATAGAGTGTACAAGAATGATTCGCCGATGAATCCTCTCAAAATCAAACTACCACCATCAGAAGGCATTTCTGCAAATAATATGGATGTGTTTAAAGTTCGCATATCTAATTTAAGAACCGAGCTAGAGGGAATGACTGAAGAAAAAGAAGTAATAGCTAACCTTAACTAAATACTTCTTAATATCTGTTTACTCGTCGCATTAAGAAGTTCATAAGTGGTTGAACATACGATTGGTTAGTACTAACTTCTACAGAATCGATTTTCATTTTGCGTAGCTTTTCCGAGAGCTCTTTTTTAAGAATAAATCTGCGCTTTTTGTATTCAGAACGTACTTTTTTACTTGAAGTATCGATAAGAATATCTTTTCCCGATTCTGCATCTTTGAATGGAATGATGCCCATATTTGGCAATTCATCTTCCATAGCATCATTAACTATGATGCTTACCAAATCATGCTTTTGATTGGTTATTCTGAGCTCTTTGTCAAAGTTTGAGTCTTGGAAGTCAGAAGCTAGAACTACGATAGCTTTTCTATCAAGTAAACGGTTTATGTAAGAGAGGGCACCGCTGATGCTAGTTCCATGGCCTTCAGGTTTAGTAGTATAAAGCTCCCTAATCAGGCGTAAAACGTGGGTTCTACCTTTTTTAGGAGGAACCACTTTTTCAATACGATCGCTAAAAAGTACTAAGCCAACCTTATCGCTATTTTTTATAGCGCTAAAAGCGAGCACAGCACAAATCTCGATAGCGAGATCCATTTTTGTCTGCTCTAAACTTCCAAAAATACCACTTTGAGAGATGTCTACACAAAGCATAAGTGTTTGTTCCCGCTCTTCTTCAAAGATTTTAATATAAGGGTCACCTGTTCGAGCGGTAACGTTCCAGTCGATTTGGCGAATATCATCACCGTAGTTATAAGCTCTTACTTCCGAAAACTCCATTCCACGACCTTTAAATGCCGATTGATACTCTCCACCAAACAAGGTATTTACGATTCCTTTGGTCTGAATTTCTAGCTTACGAATCTTTTTTAAGACTTCTTTTGATATCACAAATTTACCATTCAATTAAACAATTCTATTCAAAATTTAGAGAATTATAGCATACTATACCATATGTTATAAAGTATATTATAAATAATCATTATATAGGATATTATTACTATTTTAAAGATGAATAAATTTTACAAATGTTAGATTCCAACGTTTGTAAAAAAGGCTTTAGTAGAGGCTTCTAAGGCATACTTTTATATTAAGAAACTCTAATATTTAAAATAGAAAAAAGAGGGTTTTACATTAGAGTGATTTAACGGGGTAAAAGTAGTAATAAGGGTATATTTGTGGAGCCTAAAATGGGTTAATAAACAAATATGCAAGAATTATGAAAAATAAACTGCTTTTTATAGTACTAATAATTATGATCTTACCTGCGCTAGTAATAGCTCAGGATGGTGGCCCAGTTTCTTCGGTCTTGTCGGTGTATAGAATTACACTTGACGCTGACGGAAAAGAAATAGCCACAATTACAAGTGAGGTAACACCTGGTGATTTGATAGAATACAGGGTCTCATATACAAACAACGATGCAGGGGCAATCACGGCGCTTCAACCGATGCTGCCAATTCCAACTGGAATGGAATTTGTGAAAGACTCTGCTCGTCCTGCCATAATAAGTGCCAGTGTTTCCAGTACAGGTACTGATTTCCAATCACTTCCTTTAACCCGACAAGTGCGACGCCCGGATGGAGCGGTAGTTACCGAAGAGGTACCTGCTCGTGAATTCCGCAGATTAAAATGGATGGTAGAGTCGCTGGACGTAGGGGAAAGTGTAATTCTAGTCGCCCGGGTAAAGGTGATAGACAAGTAGTCATTTTGGAAATCTAAAATTAAAACAAACAATTAATAATTCTAATCTAATAGGATAGAAAATGAACAAAAACAAACATATACATAGTAAGAAAGCATTAAGCTTTGTTGGTATGCTGTTGCTTTGCGGGTTGTTTATCGGGCTTTCATCATCTGATGTATTTGCTCAGGTACCTCCAGCAGGTCAAAGCATTGGTAACACTGCTTCTGCAACGTATAAGGATACTGGTGGGATTACCCGTCCAGCTACTTCTAATACTGTAACAACAATCGTTCAGCAGGTTGCTGGATTGACTATTACTCCAGGTATTTCTAAAACAGTAAGTCCTGGTAACAACATTGCGTTCTCTCATACAATTACCAATACTGGTAACGGTACTGACAACGTAACTGTTGGTGTAGTTGATGCCAATCCTTCTGGCGGAGATTTTGATTATACAAACATCAAAGTTTACGGCGATAATGGTGGTGCACCAGATTTAGGTAATGAAATTACAACTGCGATTTCAATTCCTTCTACTGGTTCTAACACATACAAAGTATGGATTGTTGCTTCTGTTCCAGCTGGCGCTTCTGATGGCGATACTGAGAACTTAGTAATTACAGCTACAAGTGGTGTTGGTGCTAATCCATCTGTAACAGCTACTGATATTGGTACAGTTGCAGAAGATGCAGTAATTAACGTTGTAAAAGCAGCGAATACTAATATTGCAGAAGTTGGCGATACACTTACTTATACCTTCACGTATAGTAACACTGGTAACGCAGCTGGTACTAACCTTAGAATCTCTGATGAGTTACCAAGTAATGTAACTTACATTCCTAACTCTGCAGTTTGGTCTGGTACAGCAGGTAACTTAACGGATGCAGCAGCAGGTGACCCAAGTGGTATTACTTACCAATACAAGTCTGGTGTTACTGATTCGGTTATTTATGTAGTATCAACTGTAAACTCAGGTAATTCAGGTACAGTTAGTTTCAAAGCTAAAATTAATACTGGCTCTGAAGGTGCAACTATTTCCAACGAAGGTTTCTATACTCATGATGACATTACTGGATCAGCATCAACTGGCCAAGTAGATGTTACTATTGACGAAGTTTATGGTATCGTAGTTCAAGGTCCAGCTGTTGTGTCTTCAGATTCTGTAGATCAAGGTTCTACTGTTGATTTATTGAACAAGTTCACAAATATTGGTACTGATACTGATAACTTTGCGATTTCGTACTCTGGAAATACATTCCCAGCTGGTACTCAAATCTTATTTTACCAAACTAATGGTTCTGGCGTTGCCACTAACCCTTACTCTGGTAATATAGTAACAGGTATTGCACCGGGCGCTACCATTGAAGTTGTTACTCGTATTAGTCTTCCTTTAGGAGCTACAGGTGGTCCGTTTAAATTAGACAAGACCTTAACTTCTGATAACGATCCAAGTAAATCAGCAACAATTCGTGACTCTTTAGGCGGTATCTTTACTGCAACTGTAGATCTTACGAATGATTTTGCTTCAGGTACTGCAGGAGCATTAGGTGAAGGTGTAACTACAAATGGTGAAGTTGCAGCTGTTAAAACTCAATCTGCTCTTCCTGCTACATCTGTTAATTTTACATTATTCGTAAAAAACACAAGTGATATTGATGACAACTACGGTCTATCATATAGCACAGACAATACTTTTGCTGCTATTACTCTTCCTTCAGGATGGAGTATTGTATTTAAGGATCCAGCTAACGGTAACAGTATAATTACTACTACTGGCAACATCACTGCAGGTGCAAGCAAGCAAGTTATTGCTTCTGTTAGTATCCCAGCTGGTTACGCACCAGGCGACGTTGAAATGTTTTTCCGTGTGTTATCTTCAAACACAGGTGCTAAGGATATTATCCACGATAAAGTAACTGTATTAGTTAACCAGAGCATTACACTTAACTCAAGCCAATCAGGTACTATTTTCCCAGGTGGTTCTAAGACGTTTGTTCACTCATTTAATGTGAACTCTAACGTTGACGAGAATGATGGTACTAACTCTGACTTTGAAATCACACTTTCTAACAGTCAGTCTGGTTACAGTGCTCAGGTTTATGTTGATAATGACAACAACGGTATTATTACTAATGTCGATTCACTTATTACAAGTGCAACTAGTGGTGCAAATGGTTTCCCTACTACAGTAGGTACATTAAACTACGGCGACGTTGTTAAACTGATTGTTAAAGTAACAGCTCCTGCTGGTGCAACTGTAGGTGATAACAACACTACTACATTATCAATCGCTGATCTTGAATCTAATGTTTCTACGCTTACCAACACCGATTTGGTAACTGTACAAACAGGTGTATTGAAGATTGAAAAATATCAGTCTCCAGATTCAGCTAACGTTGCATTTGCTCAAGCAAACTTGACTTCAGTTCCTGGCGATACCATGTACTACAAGCTTGTTATTTATAATGATGGTTCTGGATTTATTTCTGATATCAACATTAGTGATTCAACTCCTGCTTACACAAAAATTGTAGGTGCTGCAGTACTAGAATTCACTGCTGCAAATTTTGCGGGTACAACTGGTGATATGGCTCCTTCAATTGTTTCTCAGCCAGCAAATGGCACAAGTGGAACATTGAGTATTCATATTGATAAGCTAGATGCCTCTGATGATGACGTGGTTATCATATTTGCCGTAAAAATTAATGGCAATTAAGAAATTGCATTAACCCAATGAGGTCAGGGTTGATAGCCCTTTCTTCATCTTAAAAAATAAAGAACTTGAAAAACATCCTTAAACATACACTTCTTTTTGTTCTGCTTTTAGCAGGCTTGGGAGAGGTATATGCTCAGGATGGAGTTCCTCCGCACAACACGAAAATTGTAAATATTGCAGACGGTACTTATGATAGTGCTAAAGGCCCTGGTGTTGTACACTCAAACTCTGTATTAATCAATATTGATAATCCAGATAGAATAGATTTATTCCCAAATCATACAGTAAGTGAATTTAGAGGTACGAGTGTACAATTCAATCATACCCTTACAAACAAATCTCCAAATAGTGATTCTTTCGAAATTCAAATTTTCAATGATGGAGATGATGATTTTGACCTAGAAGATTTAAAAATCATTTCGGAAGAAAAGTCTAAATCTGTGGCCACTGATACTCTTAAACTACAAGTTACTCTTGCTGCAGGGCAGTCATTTATATTCAAATATCAAGGAACAATCAATACTACGGAGCAAACGAGAATAACTGCAAAGATGGTAATTAGAGCAATATCTCTAACAAGTCTTGACCAGGTAGACAACATTGATGATATTTCGATATTAAATGGTACAGAAATTCAGCTGAATAAAACGTTTGAAGAAGGTTCCGAGTTTGTTCGTGGCGAAACTTTCAATTATGTATTGGAAGGTAAAAATATAGGTGATATATCTGCTAATGGTACATCCGTTGTTTTAGATGGAGCACCAGCGTCGAAAGTAATTTTAAGAGATAAAATTCCTGCAAATACCACGTTCGACAGATTTGTTAGCACTTCTAAAGGAACTCCAGTTTATCATTTATTTGGTAGTGGTGAAGTTGAATACACTTCAATTATACCAACTAGTTTAGATGAAATCGATGAGATTGCTGTTCTCTATGACTCAGTTCAAGCAGGTGAGGCTTTTAGCACAACTTTTAGCGTGAGAATTAATGATGCAGCATCAGACTCACTGGTCAACGTAGCTGAAGTAACTTATGTTGATCCTGATGGAGATATTACAAAAGCGGCTGCTTCTCAGGAAGTTGTTGCTGAACTCGAAGAAGGCGATGCAGACATCAACTACTTTACAGATGAAGGCTTTGGGCAAAAAACGGGTACATCTACTATTGGGAAGCCACTTTTCTTGCAAGCAAGTGCTGGTGCATGTAATGAGAATGCTGGTTTAATTGAAACTGTTCGTATTGAAATCACATCAACGCTAACAGGAGATATGGAAGAGTATGGGGCTACCGAAACAGCTCGTAACACTGGTATTTTCAGAGTTGATAACCCTGTGCCAACTAGAAGCGCTGCTGAATTCGAGCAGATCACAGGAAACTTGATTTTAGAAGTACTTGAGCAAGACGTATTAATTGCAAAACTTGATTGCCAGAACTCTAAAACACAAAATACTTCAATTACTACGCAAATAATTCTAGATCCTTTTGGAGTTGTATTTGACTCAGAGTCTAACAAACCTGTTGAAGGTGCTTTGGTAAAGTTGATTGATGTAACGGGTGCTGGAAACGGTGGTAATGCTGGTGGTTTAGCTAAAGTGTACGATGTTGATGGAGTAACTGAGCTGCCAAATGAGCAAATAACTCCTGCAAATGGTGAGTATCGTTTTCCTTTTATTCAACCAAGTTCTTACCGAATTGAAGTTATAGCTCCTAAAGGTTACGAAGCCCCATCGCAAGTAAATAAAGCTTTGCTGGATCCAGCAAGAATAGTTAAAGATTCATTGTCATACGGTGGAGTATTTATTATTAACGTTATTCCACAATCAATTGAAAGTGATATTCCAATTGATCCAACAGGAACTAATGTTTTATTCACTAAGAAAACAGTTAATAAATCTGCCGTTGAAATTGGAGATTACCTTACTTATACAATTACAATTTCTAGTAAAGCGGTAAACAATATCGATTCTACCAAAATTGAAGATCATCTTCCTTTTGGTTTTGAATATCAGCTTGGCTCGGCTCGACTAGATGGCGTAGCTTTTTCAGACCCAGTTGGTGGAACTGGTCCAACCTTAATCTTTAATGTTGGTACTGTAAAGCCTTTAACCTCTGTTGAACTAAGCTACAAAGTGTATGTAGGACCAGGGGCAGAGCGTGGTGATGGAATAAACACTGCAATTTCAAGCAGTGAAGAAGGTGTTGTACACCGCCAAAGTTTACCAGCTAAAGTGAAAGTAGAAGTAAACGGTGGTGTTTTTAGTAACGACGCATATATAGTTGGAAAGGTTTTTGCCGACCTCAACGAAAATAAAGTTCAAGACCCTTACGAAAAAGGTGTGCCAGGCGTCCGTTTATACTTAGAAACTGGCTCTTATGTTGTAACCGATGTAAAAGGTAGATATACTTTTTACGGTATTACCCCAAATAAACATGTTCTAAAGCTCGATAACACTTCACTACCTAAGGGTTCTCGTCTTAATATTCTTGATAACCGTCATGCTAACGATCCATCAAGCAGGTTTGTGGATTTGAAAAATGGTGAAATGCAACGAGCCGATTTTGCAATTTGTTATTGCGCAGGTGATATTGTTGATGAAGAAATTGACCGCCGTATTACTGCATACTCTGAAAACAATGATGAATTAAAGAACTCTTTAAATCAAAGCTTTTCTACAGAAGAACAAGCTACCTCTAAACAAGGTGGTTACGGTAACATTAGTGGTGTTGTTGGGGGAGCAGAAGTTAAAGATGTTAAGCGCAATACAACTAGCACAACTAAAGCTGTTGATTCCACTAAAGTGGAAAGCTCTATCGCTAAAATTGAAGAGCGAGATTTACTCCTAGAAGCTGTTGAAAATGGAAGTCCTGATCTTGAAATGTTAAATATCGTTGATGGTGATACTCTAAAGTCTACCACATTGAAGCTTCAAGTAAAATCATCATCAAGCGCTACAGTATATTTATATGTTAACGAAGACCTTATTGGTGTAGATAATGTAGGGCGAACTGAAATCAATGAGAATACTGGAGTTCAAGGGCTGGAGTTTTATAACCTAGGTTTAAAAACAGGCAAAAACGTACTTACGCTTCAAGTAAAAGATCCTTTTGGAAATGTTCGAGAAGAACAGATTGCTACACTTTACGCACCAGGTAAACCGGCTCAATTAGTAATAACTATTCCTAGAAATAATATTGAAGCAGATGGCGAATCCAAAGCCTTAATTAATGTTGATGTAACCGATGAAAACGGAATGCATATCGGTTCTGAATTTCAAATCACTCTCGATCTATCTGAAGGCAAATTGCTTGTTCAAGATGAAAACCCTAAAGAACAAGGCACACAAGTTACCCTAAGTTCTGGGAAAGGAAGCTTTACGTTAAAGGCACCAATTGAGCCAAGAACAGTGAAAATAGTTGCGAAACTAGGAGTTTTAACTGATGAAGCTCGATTAAACTTTGTTCCTAATTTAAGACCTCTAATTGCTGCTGGTATTATTGAAGGTACGATTAGACTTAGCGAGCCATTGAGTATTAGCTCTGCGAGCAGTTCTGATGGTTTTGAGCGTGAATTAACAGCTCTTTCTCGTAGTTTCGAGAACTTCACTTTAGATGGTCGTTTCGCATTCTTCTTAAAAGGTAAAATTGCTGGTAGTACTTTATTAACGGCATCGTACGACTCAGAGAAATCTGAAGAAGAGCGTTTGTTTAGAGATATAAGGCCAGATGAATTCTATCCTGTTTATGGCGAAACATCGCTAAAAGGATACGATGCACAAAGTTCTGGTAGACTTTATATCCGTTTAGACCATAACAAAACCTACGCTGTTTACGGCGATTTCATTACGCAGGAAAGAGACCAAGATCGTCAACTTGGTGATTATAGCCGTGCCCAAACAGGTATTAAAACTCATTTCGAAAATGAAATATTAAAAGCTACAGCATTTGGTAGTCAATCTTACTCTAGCAGATTAGTAAGAGAATTCTCTGGACAAGGTATTTCAAGATATGAGCTTCCAGATGAAGAGATTGTTATAAATAGTGAGATTATTGAAATTCTTGTTTACGATAGAGATCAACAAGATGTTCTATTAAGTAGTACTCGTTTAACACGTTTCAAAGATTATGCGATTGAGCCGTTTACAGGAACATTGGTATTTTCAGAAGCTATTTCTAGTGTAGATGAAAACTTTAATCCTGTTGTGATTAGAGCCACTTATGAAGTAGAAAACGGTGGCGACAAATACCTTATTGGTGGGGCAGATGTATCAGTTAGCCCAATTGATGGTTTAGAGATTGGAGCTGGTATTGTTCAAGATCAAAATCCTGAAGACAATTTCAACCTTACTTCTGTTAATGCTGGCTATAGCATTGGGAAAAACACAAAAATAGTTATTGAAGGCGCTCAAACTATTACTGATAGCAAGGGCACGGGCCAAGCAGGTAGAGTAGAAATTCAGCATAAAAATAACTTAGCAAATGTTAGACTTCAGGTTGGTAGATCCGATAAAGATTTTGCAAACCGATCTACAACATTAAGCAGTGGTAAAACAGAAGCTAAAGTTAAAGGTCGTTTGAAACTGGGTAATTCTTCAAGTTTAAACACCGAAGCTCTTTATTCTCGTAATGATACTACTGGCAACGAAACTGTTGGTGGCTTAATGACCTTGCAAAAAACATTCTTTGGAAACATCAGTACTGAGTTAGGTTTGCGCTATTCAAGACAAGAAACAGGTGTTGGTACTACCTCAGCTGAGGTTATTGAGAACACAAACTTAAGAAGTAAGCTTTCTGCGGATCTTCCATTTATTGACGGCTTCTCAACTTTTGCGGAATACGAGCAAGATTTAAACAATGCTGATAAGCGTCTTTTTGCATTAGGTGGCGATTATAAAATCAACAACTTTGCTAAAGTGTATGCTCGCCACGAGTTTTCTTCTTCTGCTGAAGGTAGATACACATTAAACGAGAATGTTAGAAAGCAAAACTCGGTATTTGGTATTAAGTCGAGCTATATGAAGAATGGCGAAGTATATAGTGAATATCGTATTAACGACGCTGTTGACGGTGAAAGTGGACAAGCTTCATTAGGGCTAAGAAATAGTTTTCAGTTAGCCGATGGCTTTAACTTAAACGCCGGCTTTGAACGTATCTTTACTGTGAAAGGGAAAAGAGGCGGAGACGGAACGGCAATTTCTACGGCCTTAGATTACACGGCAAATCCAAACTGGAAAGCTACAGCAAAAGCAGAAGCTCGTTTTACTAGCTCTGACAGAACGTATGTAAACAGTCTCGGTTATGGCCAACGTATTAATGAGTCTTGGACATTCTTAGGTAAAAACATTATTGCACTAGCTGAAAAAGCAGGTACTTCAGGCTTTAGCAAAGTTCAAGAAAGATTACGTTTAGGTGCTGCATATAGAGATGTAGATACCAACAGGTGGGATGCTCTTTTCCGTTATGAATTTAAATACGAAAACGACAAAAATGTAAGTGCTGATTACGAAAGAAGTGTACACGTTTTCTCAAACCATGCAAACTATCATCCTTCAAATGATTGGACTTTCTCTACTCGTTTAGCTGCAAAATACGCTGTTGAGAATGATACTGACTTCAGTGAGTCAAGCTTCTTAGAGTTAGCTTCAGGTAGAGCTTTATACGATATCAACGAAAAGTGGGATGCAGGCGTAAACGCTAGCTTGTTAGCAAATAGCGACTTTACTACTAAAGATTATGGAATGGGAGTTGAAGTAGGTTTTATTGCAGCAACGAACCTAAGAATTGCAACAGGCTTTAACTTCTTTGGATACGATGACGAAGATCTAGTGGATAATTCATACACAAGAAAAGGTGCTTATTTAGGCTTTAGCTATAAATTTGATGAACGTTTGTTTGAGTCACTTGCGCCTACTAAACATAAGCCATTCCTAGATCCAAACTTGTATCTAACCTGTGATGCTGTTGAAGTTTGTAATCCAATATTAATCTTGGATTTAGAAAAAGACTGGTTTACCGCAAGCTTAACACCTGCACAAATTGAAGCAGTTAATTTTGTATATGAAGAACTTGAATCACAGACCTTGTTACCTAAACAAATTCACTTTGACAACAACTTGACTTATATCAACCGCCCTGCTTCGCAGATGCTTGATAAGGTTGCAAAGTTCTTATTTGAGAGAGACGATTACATTATCAATGTTACCGGCCATACGGATAGTAAAAGTACTTTTGCATATAACTTAGACCTCTCTAAGAGAAGAGCAAAAGCAGTAAGAGCTTACTTGGTTGCTTCTGGTGTTGATCCTGACAGGTTGGTATTTGATGGAATGAGCTTTAACGAGAATGCTGCTGTTGAGAATGATCCAATTGATATGGCTAAAAACAGACGTGTAGAGTTAGATTTAAATTCAGAAAACTTAAACGTTCGTTTTGTTGACCAAGTAGAAGATTTACAGGTTAACAAAAAAATCCCTGCAATTGGTGGATGGGATTTCATTTATAACCCAGAGCATAAAGCGGTTCCAGCTAACATCAACCTAACAAATGGTTTCAATCAATTAAGCCCTATTAATAGCTACATGATAGAGCGAATTGCAATTGCATTAAAAGAATATACTGAAGTAGATGTAACAGTTGGCATTGCTGGCAGTCCTGAGTTTGAAAATATAAGCGAACTTATAGAGGCAGAATTTATTTTTAATGGTATTTATGATGACAGAGTTAGTTTCGAAAAAACAACAGGGGCTAATCCTTTTGTAGTTTCATTGACTTATACGAAACCACAATTATTGGAAATCATAGAGCAAAGTGATGACGTGAAATTTAAAGGGGACAAAAAGGCGTTCAGTATGATGCAGAACTTATTGGATGTTCTTAAAAAGCGTGATGATTACACATTATTACGTGACTTCTCTCAAACGTATGTAGTTCCAGATAGAATTAAATACGAGGCTCGAATTTCAAAACTAAGTAACGAAAATCAAGCAATTCTATCTAGAATTGGCTCGTACTTAAGAAATAGCCAAGGAGTTTATTTAGAGCTTCGAGCAGACGGCTCAGGTACTGGTGCTAGTAGAATGCAAGCAATTAAAGATTATTTAGTGAAATGGGGAATAGCAGAAGGTAGAATTAGCATCAGTGAGATGGGAAGTGGCTTAGATAGTAATAGAGTGTTGTTCAAGTATCTAAAAGCTGATGCTATCAATCTTTTGGATATAGACATTCTCTATAGAGGTGGAAATTAATGAAAGGATTCATGGCTACATATAGATTAGTTACAATGCTTGTGATGACACTTGTATTTGGTGCAGTTGCAGTGGCACAACCATCTGGGTATAAATACTCGAAAAGTGTTACAATAAATGCTTCCCAAGTTCAGGGTACTAATACCGATTTCCCAGTATTAATTAGTGTTACAGATGCAAACCTTAGTAGCAATGTTGAGAATAGTAACGGCTACGATATCATTTTTACTTCTAATGCAAATGGAACTGGAATATTAAGCCACGAGCTTGAGAGTTTTAATTCAGGAACGGGTAAATTAACAGCTTGGGTTAAAGTTCCTTCAATAAGTTCGGGATCTAACACTACCATTTATATGTTTTATGGGAGAAGTTCAGGAACTGCGAATACTTCTACCACAGCGACTTGGGATACTAATTTCAAGTTAGTAATGCACATGGAAGCAAGCCTAGTTGATGCTACCTCTAACGGTAACAATGGCTCAAATAATGGAACTGGGGCAGCTACAGGGTTAATTGGAAATGCTAGAGACTTCGAAAGAAATAACGATGACTATATTACTGTAGCCGACGATAATAGCTTAGATTTAACCAACCAGTTAACTATTTCTTTTTGGCTTAATTTAGGATCAGATATTGAACCTGATTATATCACAAAAGGCCAAAATGAGTCCTATGAAATTTCATCTAGAAGTACAAGAAGGCCTTTCTTTAAAAGAAATAATAATTCAAGTTCTTTAAGCTCTGGTACTACTATAGCTCAAGGGTCATGGGTTTATCTTAGCTATGTAAAAACTACGACACAAAAACTCATTTATATTAATGGGAATTTAGATACCTCACATAATGATTCAGGAAGTTTTGACACAAACAGTGATGACCTTCAAATTTCTAGAAGTGGAGATGCTATGGACGGCCTCATGGATGAGATTCGTATTTCAAGCATTCCTCGTTCTGCAAATTGGATTAAAACAGAATATAACAACCAACTAAATCCAGGTGCATTTATAACACTTGGGCCACAAGTGGAATACATTCCTCCAACAGCTCCTCAAAATGTACTAGCAACTTCATTAGCAGGTGGTAACTTAAGAATTTCTTTTGATGATGTTGACGAATCAGGTTCTGGCGTAGCTAGTTATTCTGTAAAACGATCTGCCACTCAGGGTGGTCCTTACACTCAAGTTGGAACAGTAACCGATAACGAAAGTGCTATCTATTATTTTGATGATAGCACCGTATCAAACAATGTAACTTATTACTATGTAGTTACTGCCATTGATGGCGACAACAACGAAAGTGTGATTTCTGCTGAAGTTTCGGCTTTGTCTGATGGTATAATTCCTCCAGCGCCTACAAATGTAAGCGCTACAAGTCAGCCTGGTGGGGGAATCCTCATAGCTTTTGATGATGTAGACGAAACAGGTTCGGGTGTTAAAGATTATTCAATTCAAAGATCTACTACTCAAGGTGGACCGTATAGTGGGGTTGGTGTGGTAACAGATAATGAAAGTGCGAGCTACACATATACCGATAACTCTGCTGTAAATGGTACTTCTTATTATTACGTAGTGGTTGCGCTTGATGGAGCTAATAATGTGAGCTTAGAATCCAATGAAGTTTCTGATGTATCAGATGGAAGTGCTCCAAACGCTCCAAACAATGTGGTTGCAGCAGGCTTAGCTGGTGGCGACATTCAAGTTTCGTTTGATGACGTTGATGAGACAGGAAGTGGAGTAGCAAGCTATTCGATTAGAAGATCCACCACACAAGGAGGGGCATATACACAAGTTGGAGTGATTAATGATAATGAGAGTTCTAGCTATACTTATACCGATAATACAGTTTCAAATGGTACAACCTATTACTATGTAGTAGCAACTGTTGATGCTGTTGGAAATACAAGTTCTAACTCTTCCGAAACTTCTTTTACAGCAGATTCGATTATTCCTGTGCTACAATCGGCAACTGCGGAAGGAACGATGTTGGTTCTAGATTATAATGAACCTTTAGAGAGTTCACCTGTTCCTAGTAATGGTGATTTTGTTGTAAAAGTGAATAATCTTACTAGGAATGTGGCTTCTGTAGCAATAAGTAATGATTCTGTAAAAATTACATTGAGTAGCACAATAATTATCGGTGATAACATCCAGGTAAGTTATACTGCCGGAACTAATCCAATTCAGGATATTTCTGGAAACGATGCAGTAAACTTAACGAACCAAACTGTTACTAATAATACACCAGATAACACAGCACCTCCTGCACCAACTAATGTAGCAGCTTTTGCTCTTGTTGGAAGCGATATTGATATTAAATTTGATGATGTTGATGAAGTAGGGAGTGGTGTTGTTTCTTATTCCATTCGAAGAGCTACTGTTTCAGGAGGTCCGTATTCACAAATTGGGACAATTACAGATATTGAAAGTGTTAATTACACTTATACCGATAATACAGCGTCTATTGGCACTACTTATTATTATATAGTGGTGGCAATTGATGCTTCTTCAAATGAAAGCACAAACTCATCAGAAGTAACAGCTGAGTCAGGTACTGTTACGGATGCTACCGCTCCTAGTGTATCTACAACTACTGTTTCTGGAAACAGATTGATACTTGATTACAGTGAAGATTTAAATGAAAATTCGGTTCCTTCAACCACTGATTATGTAGTTAAAATTAACGGCTCTCCAGCAACAATTTCAGCTGTAGATATTAATGGGGATAAGGTAAGTATTGATTTCACACCAAGTGTAGATGCAGGTGATAATATTACCGTAGATTATACCGCTGGAGTAAATCCAATTCGTGATATTGTTGGCAACAACGCCAATAGTTTTACTTCTTTATTAGTTAATAACAGCGCAGCATTTACTACAGGTTTTGGGCCCGATCCTTGTCCTATCGTAAATGGGAAAGATGCTGCATGGACTTGTTTCGATGGAAGCAACAATGGTACAACCATGCGTGCTGAAGTTGGTGGGCTTGAAATAGCAACTATTACAGCCGCCTCAGGAAGTCAAACAACATTCTCACCCAATGCACTACAATCTTGGACAAGCGGTGCTTTTTCTGGTGATGAATTTAACGGCCCACAAATCAATGCTACAGGGAACGGTGGTAATGCTACTTCATTCGATATAAACATTCCTGTAGGTGTGCCATCCGATGCAATTATGTTATCGTTAAACAGATTACGTCCTGATGGTGGTGGAACTTCGTACACGTTAGAAGCTTTTGACGGAAGTAACACAAAAGTTCCACTTAATGGTTGGTTAACTGGGCAAGGATCTGATGGGGGAGTTTGTACAAATTCAGTTAATATTAATTATGCAAATGGAAACACCACTATACAATTTCAGCCTACGGTTTCTGGCGTTCCTGCATGTGCGTCTTCATCAACTCCAGTTTGGTTTAAAATTACAAACGAAAACGTCCGACGGATTGAATTAAGAAAAACAGCTGCTCAACCAGATAACATTTATTTAGGATTAGCTTTGGTTGCTGACTTTGGTGATGCACCAAACGTTTATGGAACGAGCTACAGTTCAAGAACAGCGCCTCCTGCTTTTCACCTGCTAAATAATGATGCTCCAAACGTTGTTTATTTCGGTGCTGGCGTAGATGCAGATGGTAACGGTATACCTAGTTCTGCTGCCAATAATGATGTAGAGGATGCAATTGTAAACTTTCCAGTTCTTACTTCTGCTACTACAAATTATTCGGTTACATTAAGTTGTACCAACGGTGGAAATGTAGGAGCATGGATAGATTTTGATCAGTCAGGATCTTTTGATGCAGGCGAATTTGACTCAGGAATTTGTTCCTCAAATAGTGTAACGCTAAACTGGTCGGGACTTTCTGGAATGATTACAGGAACGTCTTATGCTCGTTTCAGAATTGCAAGCAGCGCTAATGAAGTAGCTACACCAACAGGTTCTGCAAAAGATGGTGAAGTTGAAGATTATCAAATAACTATTTCTGAGCCAAAAACACCAGATTTGAGTCTTGTTAAATCGGTTAATAACTCTACTCCAATTGTGGGAGAAACCATCACCTATACGTTAACTGTAACTAACCCTGGTGAATATATTGCTACCGATGTTAGAGTTACAGATGTGCTCCCTGCTGGCGTTACATTTGTAAGCTCAACTGCTAGTCAAGGTAATTATAATAACGTAACGGGTGTTTGGATTATAGGCAACTTTGCTGCTGGCGATACTACTATTGCTACACTAGATATAGAAGCTTTAGTTGATGCTGGCACTTTAGGTTCGGTTATTACCAACTCGAGTTCAATTTCGAACTTAAACGAAACAGATTTAAACCTTGCCAATAACTCTTCTGAAACGGGTATTACCGTTGTTCCAGAATCTGCTGATATCGGGATTACAAAAATAGCGAGTAACGCAAACCCAATTGAAGGCGAGTTTATGTCCTTTACGGTTTCAGTTACTAACAACGGGCCAAAAGCAGCAACGAATCTTAAAATTCTGGACCAATTACCTACAGGTATTACATATCAAGATTCATTGCCAAGTGTAGGTATTTACAATCCCTCAACAGGAATTTGGGACATTGGAAATTTAGCTAATGGAGCAAGTGCTTCATTAATTCTAAACGTTAGAGTAGATGGAAGCACTCAAGGAAATACTATAAATAATACGGCTGCACTTAATGGAATGGACCAATCAGATTCTAATTCCCAAAATAACACAGCAACTGCTTCTATTACCATAGTTCCACCAATAGCTAATTTATCATGTGGACTTCCATACTTGAAATTCCGAAACGCGTCACTTATATCAGGGAGTGCGCTGCAAATAGGGGCCGTATATAAATTTCCGAATGTTCTTACTGGGGTTTATGCAAAAGTTGAAATTGTTACTATTAATAACGCCACAATAAAGAATATTGATGATGGCGTTACAAGTGGTCTACCAAATGAATTTTCTCCCTTTATAGAAAATACAACTGGTGGTAACGGTTACCTTGACTTTGAGATCTCATTTTATGATTCGGCGTCTAATCTTTCTCGTTATTTATCTTTCGCAGCTACTACTTCCGATGTTGATGGGACTGGTGATCTGAAGGATTTTGTTGGATATCAAAATCTAAACTCATTTATAGTTGAGAATACAACTGAACTGGTTGTTGGTACAGAAGGGTTATACACAACTTTTACTTCAAATGACTTTTCAGATACTTCGCCTAATCAGAATGATTATTCAGAATACAAAGTCTATACATCTTACACTAATGAGCCAAAATTTAGGCTTCGTGCAGGGATAAAAGCTGGAAACACAGTTGATGATCGTATTATTTCAGTAAATTTTGATCCTTGTGAGATTAATACATTCAATGATCCTGTAACTCAAAGTGTGGTCGATGTTGGTGTAACAAAATCTGTTGATGATAATTCAGTTACTGTTGGTCAAACTGTAACCTATACTGTACAAGCTGCCAATAAAAAAGCTAATGCTGTGGGGAGTGTGAAAATTACAGATCAACTTCCAGGGGGTTTGACTTACGTTTCTTCTAACCCAAGTCAAGGTACTTATAACAGCGGAACTGGCATTTGGGACGTTGGGTCACTTTCAGGATTACAAGTTGCTACTATTGATATTGTAGCAACAGTAAATACTGGTCAGCAGGGAAATACCATTACTAACACTGCAACTCTAAGCGATAATAGCGGCGTAGATGGAGTTGCCGCAAATAATACAGCATCAGTAGCAATCGCTGTATTTGATCCAAACTCTGGATTGAGTTGTACTGAACCGCCTAAATATTCTTTTATCAATTATAACCTTGAACAAGGGTCTAATAATCAAGTAAATTCGATTTACCGTTTTTCTAGTGTAGCATCTGGTGTGGATGCAAAGGTAAAGATTATAGGAATTAATAACGCCACAATAACAGCTTTAGATGATGATGGAACCGTATCAAATGGGCAAGCTACTACTACCAATTTTTCTCCGTTATTTACAACAAATAATGGTACAAGTGCTGGTTATATCGATTGGGAGATTACATTTGTTGAAGCTGGAACCAATACACCGTTCAAAAGCGATTTCTCTGTTACAGCACTAGATATTGATGGTACGAATTCGAATGGCCAAACTATTCGAGATTATTATGGGTTCGCTCAAAATTTGTCTTCTACAGTGCAAGCTGGAAACAATATTAATATAAGTACTCAAGCTCCGTATCAAATTTTTGAATCTTCTGTAACTAGTGATGCTAACGGCTCATTCGATATTGATCACATGGCGTATATTTCTTATAAATATACTTCAGTCTTTCAGGTAAGATCGGGTTCTTTTCCAACGGGTGGATACTCAAGTCAGCGTATGGTTGAGTTCAACTTTACGCAATGTTTAAATCAGGAATTTACAAACCCAGTTATCACAACTAGAGATGCTGATTTACAGGTTACAAAAACAGTAGATCAAGCTAATCCTTTAGAAAACGAAACTGTTAACTTCACAATCAGTGTTAAGAATAATGGACCTGAAGATGCTACAGAAGTTTCAATTAACGAGGCACTGCCAGCAGGCATTACTTTAGTTGAGGCTGTTCCAAGTCAAGGAACTTATAACCAAATTACAAAGCTTTGGAATCTTGGAACACTTGCAAATAACGCAACAGCTACCTTAGCACTCGAAACAACTATTAATCAAGGTTTGAGCCAAGATTCTTTGATTAACAAAGCATATGTAAAAGGCTTTAACCAGTACGATCCAACCATAGCAAACGATACTTCTCAGGTTGTATTGAAAGTTAGCGTTCAAGTAACTGGTACGGTGTTTAGAGATAAAACAGGCGATGGAATTACCGATGGCGATACCAATTTTGGAGATGCTTCAGGTGATCAACAAGCATTAGAAAATGTAGAAGTGCATCTCTTTAAAGACGGAGGAGATGGACTCGCTAACGGTGTGGATGATATCTACAAAGCTACAGTTCTGACAAACAACCAAGGAAAGTATGTATTCCAAATAGGTGAAAATGCGCCTTACTGGATTGCTGTAGATTCAAAAACTGGTGGGCTTTCGAATAACACCACTTGGGCAGAACAAACGTATGCTCCAATTAACGCTCTTTGCAACGATGGTAATGGTGGAACCGATACTACAACAGTTGCTGGAAATTGCTTTGGTGGTAGAAGAGGTGGCGTTTCAGATAATATATCTACAAATCCTGTAGCCAGTGATTTGGCAAATGCTGAACACGTGGCTAAAGTTGCTGTAAATGGTGGTGGTACTACCGGTATCGACTTTGGTTTTAGCTTTAACGTAGTTACTGACGTTAGAGATGGTGACGATGATGGTTCCACTGCTCGTTCCATTCAAGGTTCGCTGCGTCAATTTATTGCAAACGCCAATGCAATTACTGGTGCGAATTCAATGCGATTTGTACCAGCGGTACCAACGAATCAATCATCTGGTGGGGGTAATTGGTGGTCTATTACGGCTTCATCGGCATTTCCGGCAATCACAGATGCACTTACAACCGTTGACGGTTCTGCTTTCGATCAATTTGCTCCTACTACAGAAATGGACGATAACTCTGGTTCTATCGGAACAGGCGGAAGTGTAGGTTTAGATTTACTTTCTATAAACTCTGCTAGTTTAAAAGAGCTAGAACTGAACTTAAATGATATTGGAGCAAGCGCTCTAAACATAAATAGCTCTGGTGCAGTTATAATTCGCGATTTAGCGATTTACAATAACAGTGTTGGTATTCAAATTACTTCGATGTCTGGCGGAACCATAGAAAATAACATGATTGGTACACGTGCAAATGGCGTTGACCCAACTGGTTCATCTAGATTAGACAAAGGTATTTCAGTAGTTGGAAGTGGCTCACTTTCGGCTCTTATAACTAAGAATTATATCGCATATGCAAATACAACGGGTGTTGCTGGTGATAACCCAAGTTCAAGTGTAACCCTATTTAAGAATGAGGTTTATAAGAATGGTTTAGTTTCGGCAGGTGGCGATGGTATTGAAATAATCGGTACTTGGTCGGTCGAACAAAACTTAATTCACGAATCTGGAAATTCTTCCAGCTCCCCAATATCAGGCGGAAACGGTATTGAGATTGGTAAAGCTTCAGGTTTAAGCACAGGTAGCACCATTCGAAATAACACCATCATAAATAACAGTGTAGCGGGTATAAACGTATTTAACAACGTAACCAATACGGTTATTGAGAAGAATATAATTACAGGAAACGGAACCAATTATTCGTCGGCAAGCACTAGACTTGGAGCGGGTATAAAACTCACATTCCCAAATACTCAGCCTCAGAATGGAATTAAGATTACTAATAACAGCTTTGCAAATAATTATGGTTTAGCAATTGATATCGTTACCTCTGGTTCTGGGCAAGCTGATGGAGTTTCAGGTAATGATGGCGTTCTAGAGTCCACTTCAACTGAGCCAAACAGAGGAATTGATTATCCAGTATTTACGCTTTCAACTCTTAATGGTTCGGTGTTACATGTTGAAGGTTATATAGGAACTGTCGCTACAAAATTATCTGATACTTATACTATAGAAGTTTATAAGGCCAGTAATGATGGCGACAACAACGGCGCTCTTGAAGAAGGTGATGGCCAACTTTTACCGCACGGTGAGGGCCAATACTTATTAGGAACTATTACGTCTAACCCAAATGGCTACTTTAGCCAAGACATCACAGTTCCAGGATCAGTTTCACTAGTGTTTAATGATAGAATTACTGCTATAGCAATCGGAGCAGCAAACAATACTTCAGAGTTTAGCGCTAATCAACGAGTTGTACCTACGGGCGTATCTGTAAATGGTACGGTTTATCACGATACAAACTATAACTCTGTGCTTGAAAACGGAGAAGCAGGAATTCAAGGTGTAACGATTGTACTCTTTAATGTTTCTCAAAATAACTGTAAGAGTGTACTTACAGATGCAAACGGGTTTTATCAATTTGATAACGTACTTAATGGCCAATACCAAGTAATTGAAGCTTATGGCGAGGCAGTACCAACGCCTAACATTTGTACTCCTGCAGCTGCAGATCCAACCGACCATGTTTCTACAAACACAAACTTGCGTGATGTAACCATCAACAACTTACCATCTATTCAGAATTTTGGAGATTTTGAAGGAACCAAGGTTCAGGGTAAAGTATTTAAGGATAATGGTATTGGAAGTGGCATACCTAACGATGCTGTGCAGAATGGCGGTGAACTTGGATTAGGCAATGTTATTATTCAGGCACTTAATAATGCAAATTCATTAATTCGCCAAACTACAACTAATGCTTCAGGAGCTTATACCTTATATCTTACAAAAACGGCTCTTCCAAATGGCAGTAGTGTTAAAATTAAGGAAAGCAATTTATCTGGTGATATCTCAACAGGTGGGAAGGTCGGAAATTCTGGTGGGACATATAATATTGCAGATGATGAAATTGTATTTATAAGCTCGGTTGGCTTTAGCTATACTGAACTTAATTTTGGTGATGTTTCAACAAGTACATTACTTAACGATGGCCAAAGAATTGTGGCAGCTGGTTCTTCAACACAATTGTCGCATATTTTTGAAGCCAAAACTGGTGGGAATGTTACATTTACAACAGCTAATACCTTCGATCCAAGCATAATATGGCCAGTTATTATCTATAGAGATTTAAATTGTAATAGCATTATTGACTCAGGTGAACCAGTACTAGACGGGAATACAGCTATCGCGGTAACTGCTAACGAAATGGTTTGTATTGTTGTAAAAGTGACAGCCCCTAACGGCTTGTCTAATGGTGCTTCAAGTACTTCAGTTGTTACGGCTAGTTTTGCATTAGTGAATACCACACCACTAATTACGCAAACACTTTCAAAAACCGATTTAGTTACAGTAGATAACGCTCAAGGTGGCTTTACAATCACTAAAGTTGTAGACAAGAACTCGGCATTACCGGGTTCAATTCTTACCTATACTGTTACTTATTTAAATAATGGCTCAGATCCAATTTCTACTATTAAAGTTTCGGATACAGTTCCAGCTTATACCACTTTCAATTCTGCAGCTTTTGCAACACCGCTTCCTGATAACTTAACAGGATGCACAATTACAGCACCAGCAGTTGGTGCCACAGGACAAATAAAATGGGAATTTACAGGTACTCTACTTCCAGGACAAAGTGGAACTGTTTCCTTCACGGTTAAAATAAACCAGTAATGCATAAAGAGAAAAAAGAACCAAAATATATAAAGCCACTTGTATTCATTGTTGAAGACAATGAGGCTTACCGAATTCTTTTAGGGCGTATTTTAGAGAAAAGAGGATTTATGATTATGATGTTCGAGAACGGGCGTAAAGCCGTGGAAATGCTCGAATACTGCAAGCCTAGCCTTATTATATCAGACATCCAAATGCCCTGTATGGACGGCTTTGAATTGTATGTTATGATTAAGAAAAGGTACCCTAAATTTGATATACCTTTTGTATATCTATCTTCAACAACGTCACAAGAAGAAATTGAAAAGGCCACCAAACTAAGCATGCGCGAAATGTTAGGTAAACCCGTTCGCCCAGATGAACTAATGCATTCTATTAACAAAGCTATTCTTTCTGCTTAATTGAAAACGCTTTTATGTGAGTTTTTTTAGAGAAGTTATGAAGTAAAAGTTTCTTTTTGTTGGTTGGAAGAATAAGTTGAAGCTATGACAACAACCTCCCAAATTATTATACTGCGCTGTATTGATTATCAAGAATCGAGCAAGATTATTACCGTTTTAAGTAAAGAACATGGGAAAATAGCGCTAATTGCAAGAGGGGTTAAGAAACCAAAAAACAAGCTGGCTGGTTTAATTGAAGTCGGTAATGTTCTAGATGTAGTCTATTATTATAAAGCTTCTCGTGAAGTACACACCCTATCTGAAGCTTCCATTTCCTATCAATCGTTAAGCTTTCGCCAAGATTTTGAGAAAGCATCTGTTCTGTACGCTACCTTAGAGTTAGTGAGCCAAATCATCCACGATAATCATGAGAACACCGAAATATTTACTTTCACAAAACGCTTTATCGAATGGCTTGGGGAACAAGAAGAGCCTAAAGTAGCTGTATTCCCTTATGTGCAAATACGGTTGGCCCAGTTAATTGGCTTTGCCCTAGTTAACGTGTGTGAAAATTGGGATGAAACAGTTTTTCTAAATATCAGTAGTGGAACATTATCAAACGAACCCGATTCTGAATTGTCCTACAAGCTTACAAGCCGTCAATCTACTTTTGTTCTCAAAGCACTTCAATCCCGGAGAAATGATATATTCCAATTAGGCTTGGCCAACAGAGAACTAAAACAATTAATTTATCATTTAGATGTTTACTTTAAATATCACATTGAAGGCTATAAAGAACGACGATCGGATTCCATTTTTGAACAAATGATTTAGGCTTGCTCATGAAAAAAAGAGACATTTATTTAACATCAGTTCTACTCCTTTTGGTAGGGGTTACATTAGGAACTCTCGTCGCACTTTATGTACTGAACGATGACTTAACACCTCTATCTGAAGTTAGATTTACAGAAGTCACCAAAAACGATGCCCCACTATTTGACGAAGAAATATTGGCTTCTAGCGATGCTCGGTTTTTATTCAAAGCTGTTGCCGAAAAAGTTACTCCAGTTGTAGTGTATATTGAAACCATTGTTCCCGTTGAAACCGACGTTCCAGACGATGAGAATCATGAATTTGACGATAGCTTCTGGGACAAAGTAATGCCGAGAAGGGCGAGAACAGTTGGCTCAGGGGTAATTATTTCTACCGATGGATACATTCTTACAAATAATCACGTTGTAGAAGATGCCGTAAAGCGAGGCATAAAAGTAGTACTAAGCGACAAAAGAGAATATCAAGCCACTGTTGTAGGTTTAGACCCTAGCACAGACTTGGCAGTTATTAAAATCTCGGCGAAAAACCTCCAGGCTGTAACCATAGGGAACTCTGAGACCGTTGATGTTGGTGAATGGGTACTAGCAATCGGTAATCCATTTCGATTACGTTCTACGGTAACTGCGGGCATTGTGAGCGCTTTAAGTAGAGATGTGCAGATCATAAACGACAATTTCAGAATTGAAAGCTTTATTCAAACAGATGCGGCCATCAACAAAGGAAATAGTGGCGGTGCGCTCGTTAACACAAGTGGACAGCTTATTGGCATAAACACAGCTATTGCTTCTCAAAGTGGTGCATATCAAGGTTATGGCTTTGCTGTGCCGAGCAATCTCGCAATGAAAGTGGCTACCGATATTATCGAATTTGGTAAAGTAAAACGTGCGCTTTTAGGGGTAACCATCGCCTCTGTAAATTACGACAGAGCCGTTGAGTTAGGAATGAGCGAAGTAAGAGGTGTTGAAATTATTGGAACGTCGGAAGTAGGCTCCGCATACAAATCGGGCATTAGAAGCGAAGATGTGGTTTTACGTGTAAATGGATTTTTGGTAAATGAGTCAAATCAGCTACAAGAAAAAGTAGCGATATTACGACCTGGTGACACCGTTAAATTAGATATTCTTCGCAAAGGTAAAGAGTTTACGAAAGAAGTTTTGCTAACAGATATCGCTCCTGAAAGGGTAGAGGAGCTATCTTTCGAAGATATTCCTGTGAATGTGGAAGAAATCCCAGAAGAAGATAATCTTAAAGTTGACAGTCATGAATTTGAACTAGGTTTTAGAGTTATCGAAGTTCCAAAAGAAGAAGCGGAAGGATCTAACACGCTATTTGTGGCTAAAGTGTTTAAATATTCTGAAGCGTGGAACCGTGGCTTACGTGCCGACCAAAAAATTATAGCTATAGACAAAGAAAAGGTTGAAGATATCTCAACTTTAAAAGAACTTATCAAAACTAACTTAACTAAAAACGGAACGGTTAAAATCGAGGTAATTAATAAAGACAATGCCCGTGGTTTTATCGAATTGAAGAACAAATAATGAATCGAATTTATTTATCACTAGCAGTATTAACTCTCTTTTTAATAACTGCATGCTCTAGCACTCAAACTACTGCTGTAAAAGAAAAAGTCGTAGCCTCCATCTATCCAACATGGTATCAACAAAGTGGTTTTGAAACCGATTCTAGTTCTTACGCTATGAGTGCCACTGCTGTAGCATCAGACTCAGTAACAGCGATCAAACGCGCTGAAACAGAAAGTAGAATGTTACTGGAAAGCTATATTTCTAAAGAAATGGAAAAAGTACGCACAACGCTTGAACGTGCTGGCTCAAAATCGGTTAGCAAAGCAGACTTCATACTAGCTCTTAGAAACGCACATGTTGCAGTAGAAAAAGAAGCCCAAGCCCAGTTCCAATTAAGTACCAAAACAGAATTGGGATATAGAGGTTTTGCTAGAGTAGACATCACCAAAGCCAAACTAAATGAACTCATGGAAAAAGGTTTTGCTGGCAAGTCTGCATACTGGAAAGAGTTCGGTGGCAGCGAAGCTTACCAGGCACTGGTGAAGTAACGCTGAGTTGAAGTCTAGAGATTATGTGATTTAGTGATTAGGAAAGAATACCCGTCATTACGTATGACACATTGTTAGCACCAGTTGTTTCTCTATTTATCGTCATAACCAAATACTGAATTACAAGTCTTACAAATTTTAGAAGGTCGTTTTAGCCCAGAATCAGAACCGTCTTGTCCGCAGACCAAGCAAGATTGATTATTGTCTAGTTCATCAACAAAGTAACTTATGTAAACTGGTATTTGGAAGTAGTCAGAAAGTTGATTTCTTATTTTCGCTCCTTCCAAGTTTAGTTTCCCCTTTTTATAATTAGTAAGTTCTTTGAAAGCTTCTTTTTCAAATAGTCCACTTTCTAACCAGTTTAAATAAACTCTTTCGTGTTTTTTCTGCCAGTCTTCAAGTTTTATTATGAGTGGCACTTTTGAGTATGAAATTTGTCCGAAACAATTGCTACAAGTCAACTCGTTTGCAAATTGCAAAGAACGTCCCTGCAAAATATAAAAGGCGGACTTTTGACATGTACAGTTGATTACATTGTCCACTTCTATAATGACGTCTCGTTCTTTAATTGTTTTAGGCTCGGCAGAAAGCAGCTTATCAAATTTAGTTTGCCAATAATCTTTTATTTCTGTGTTCTTACTCCAGTTCTTGAATGAATTGTTGTCACGAAAAATTACTATCAGCTCTAAAGAGTTTTCATCTCGCCTTAATTCTCGTGGCTCTGAAAAAATCAAATTTTGTGTATATAGTGAACCTGACAAACCAATAAACTCTTCAGCTGTAGCATTAATGTCGGCTAAGGTTAAAAGAATTTTTGCTGGTATTGGTCTGTCGGTCATTTTGTAAATATTTTTTGTATGTGTCGTCTTACACGATTGGGGATAACGGTCTTGTGTATGATTAGTGGCGTAAAAGTATGCGATTTATTTTCCGCAATACAATGTAGTGAATTGTAAGAAAAGATCATGTCCTTAGCCAGCAAAAGTAATTGATTATACACAGTGTTAGCAAATGTTTTAATCTGCAAACTGTACTCTAACCAGAGGACTATTTATGAGACTATAAAAAACTTTAACGTTCATATGAAAACTTGAAGAAATAGATTGTGTAAAGTTTTTTAGTTCATTTAATTTATCTGAATCATAATAAATCCCATTCATGATAACTCCATTAATTGTTTTTGAATTAGTTATACTATCTAAAGGGTTTTTATCCAAAATAATTAAATCTGCAATTTTCCTATTTTCAATTGTTCCATAATCTTTATCTTTTCCAGCAAATTTTGCTGGAATAATAGTAGCACTTTGCAAGGCCTCAAGGTTCGATAAACCACTCTTTGTTAAATCTTCTAATTCGTCATGCATACTAAACCCAGCAAAAGTATAGGAATCTGTCACATCTGTTCCCGCCATAATTGGGACACCAATATCATTGGCCATTTTAATTTGTTTTTTTGCCACATTATAAAAATCTGTACTTAATCCATTTCCTTCTTCAGATAAATTCTTTTTCTTGTTATTTCTAACATCAATGCCCCACCATATGTCTTTTCGTATTGAAGTAACATATTTTAAGTTAGGATTGTCTATAAATGCAGATTTATGAGCAAATGCCTCGAATTTTAGGGTTTGAAGCGTTGGTGTCCAGTACGCGTTATTTTCTTTCATTAACGTCATTAATTTAATCGCAGTATTTGGATTGAAATCTTCAACCATTGATTTTTTTGATTTCGAAAAGAACACTTTCCAATTTTTGGGATTTCGCAAACTATCTGCTTTAGGAAAAGACTCAAACATAAAAATACGTCCGTGTTCAAAACTTCTTTGCCCTAATAAAATGGCATCTTCAAGACTTACAAACATTGGTTTGTGTCCTGCAAGATGTAATCCATATTTTGGTGCAGCTAAAGCCAAATTTCTATACATTTTGGGTTTTATTTGTTGATATACTTTAATGAAATCTACTTTTTCATTTTTGTAGAATCTTAAAATAGAATCAATATGTTCCTCTTTTTCTACTGTAAAAAAATCAGAAAAATTTTTCGGTACAGAAGAAATACCATCAATTTGGTAACTACTTTGCAAAACATATCTTGGTGTTATTCTTTCATTATTAAGTAATTCGGTATTCCAACGTAAACGATCTTTGCTTCCAACCCAATAACTGTCTCTTTTGTTAAGTTGACCTGACATATCGCGAATACCAGTAACACCATTTGCTATATAAAGTGGATGATGAAGCCATTCTGAATGTTGATTTGAATGTGTATGCATATCCCACAAACCTGGCATTATGTATTTGTCAGATCCATTAATAATTAAAGCAGTTGGGTTTACTTTTATTATGCCAGTAGTATCGATGGCACTAATAATATTGTTTTTTATAAGAATATCTCGATTTTCTAAAATACCCCCCGATTTCACATCAATTATGTTCACAGATTGTATTAGGACTGTATCAAACTTTTTAGGTGGGTCTAATTTTGGCATTGGCCATAGAACAGCAGATATTATAACCAATAATAATAGAAGAAAGATTACTGAAAAGATCTTAAGAAATTTAAATATCTTTTTTTTCATATTTAATGTGGTAGGTTAAAGAAGATCGACGCTTGAAACTATAAAGTGTTACTTGTCTGCTCTTAAATGCTTGCTAACGTGATTGTGTATGGTTAGTTGCGTATTTCAGCAACTAAATTAGCAAATACAAACCGAATAGAAAATCCGCGAGGATTTTCGTAAGTAGGCGAGAACTAGCCATTAATAACACAAGGTGTTAGCCTTTCGTTATTTTTTAATTCAGATGTTTTTATTAATTATCGTTGTTCTCTTCATTTGGATATTCTAGCATCACTTTCCTTAAAATAAATTCACTTTCTTCACTAAAATCATCTTCAAGGAATTTATCGGCTACATCAACTAAATCATTTTGAGAAATTTGAATTTCTAAACACATTTTCTGAATTTCTCCATCATACGGTTGTTTTTTGCCAAGAAGAATTCGTGGTTTGTTATTAAGAATTAAACCTATGATCCCTAAAAGTGCATAGTCTTCTGTTTCGTACTCTTTTAACTCAATTATATCCGATTCAGATATTTTGGTTTTATTTAGATAAATCTGTTTCAGAAACGCAATTAAATCTGATTCATAATTATCTTGAAGAAATTTAGAAATCATCTGCGTTAGTTTTTTAATTCAGAGGCTGTTTTAGCATTGTAATCTTCTATAATCGTTAACCGAAGCATTTTAATCTCTTTAATGGTATACTTTTTTTCATTATCAGGTTTTGAAATGATTTCATTCAAGTAATCCAAGAAAGTTTCCTCTTTTTCATTGTATATCTCCACTGAATTTACATCAATAGGATATTCATCCTCGTCACTAAGTAAAAAATCATACAAAGCACTCTTATACATTCCTAAATCAACAATGCGTTTTAAAAAGTGTTGTGGGTTTCTTGTTTCATCTTCTGGTCCTTCATAGCAAATCAATTTTTCAGAATGTTCATTCCAAAACTTGGTCAGTTTCTCTCTTTATTTTGGGTCTTCTCTTGAGACACCTAAATTAACTAAAATTAAATCTTCAATATCTATACCTGCAGTTTTAGCTGATACGGTTCTATATGCTATGGAAGCACTGCATATTTACTTTGAAATATCTTCAATTGTCTCATCGCTTATTTTAGTTTCGTTCTTTGCTTGAGCACTAATTGTAACTAAAAAAATAAATACCATGATAAATATTTAATTCTTCTCATAATTTATTTTTTAATTCATATGTTTTTCTTTTTACGAAACGGTTTTCATAATGAAGGCCAACAACAGAATATCATGAACTCTATTCAGCATATCCCAGCTTCATGTGTAGTTGTTATTCAGTTTACTCTTTAAATTTCAGGGGATAAGATGAATAAAACCGTATTTATATCAAAATCCTAGTTAGTGATAGCCTTAGTCGAATTATGATATAAGATTTTTATACATAGGATGAAAAATGCGATTGTTGGGAAATAGGAAATGGGAAAGAGGTTGTAATGTCCCGAGCTGAGCTCCGGAGAAGTGACATCATTCGTTAATGGGATAATAAACTTATCGAAGGGCAGTATCATCAGAATTGCTTTTTCGTTGTAGCGAGGTAGGGAGCGCTAAACCAATCTAGATGACTGCCTCTTCAGGAATGATGGTTTTATAGTCGCGGAAAGATAATCTTTGTCAAAAACTGGACATCACACAATCTATAATTCAAAATTCTGAACTCTTAATTCCCAACTTAATCATGAAACCCTTTGCCTTCCAATATCTTAGGAATATACTTCTCAATTCTTGAAACTCTTGTTTTGGATTGCTTAGCACCCGAGAAATGAAGAAGGTAACCACGCTGACGTCCAGGTGTTAATGCCTCAAAAGCTGTTCTCAATTCAGGAGACTCATCTAATTTATGCTGAAATTCTTCTGGGATATCCTGTTCTGATGGATTCTTAAAGTGAACTTTCAATCCTGCTTTCTCTACCTCAATTGCCTTTTTGATGTATTCTTTCAAAGTGAGTTCTAGGTCAAGTACTTGCTTAACATTAGTGAAGCGTATCAGACGTGCAGATTGTGAATTTTCACCAGCTTTCGCTAATATGCCTTTGTCATCTTCTAATAGAACACCTTTGAAAAAGCTAACCGAGCAATAGTTTTTAAAAGCAGCCATCACAAGGACGTTACTTTTATCAAATGTATAGCAAGGAACTCCCCATTTCAGTTCTTCAATCAAACCAGTTTCCAAAATAATAAGACGCAGTTGCTTAAGCTCTTCAATCCAATTATTGACTTTACAATCTGGTGTACCACCCAACGGGCAACGCCCACAGCCGTCGGCTAAATAAATATCAATTTGTGGATTCATTATCTGTGCTAAATATGCATTAACAGGAGCTTTTCAACTAGAATTAAGTCCTCACTAAATCCATGATGGTATTAGTGCTCAAGAATAATCTAAATGCATCATAAAATCTACTTTAGATATGAATTCATAGCCGTTCCATAAGATCCCGAAAGAAATTCGGGATTGTAGATGTTAGATAATTCGTTGACAGTTTTTATAAATTAAACAACGCTCAAAGTCATCCTGATCCCGAGGCTTCGGGAGAAGGATCTTCCCAGCTATTAAAAAGCAATGGTTTGTTTGTAGGTGATAGCTAATCTTACCTTCACATTATTGTCGTGATCGCTAAAGCATTCATCTCTTTGATAGCTGTACTTTTGTGCCGACAAAAGTACCAAAAGCTCTCGACAAGAATTATTGGCGCGAACTCCATGGCATCGACTCAATTATTCCAAAGGTCCACGTTCGCTTTTTCCCACATTCAAGACCGAGCCTGTGTGGAATAATTGCTCCTGCCGGAGACCTCGATTCCATTGCGTTCTTCCTCCGCCAATAATTCTAAACGTCGATGGGGTTTGGTGGGCGTATTGACACTCTGGGTTTTAAAAATAACTAGGTGATTTGTCAGGAATGAAATAGTTATTTCTGTCAGCGAATTATCTGACTTATACAGGGATGATCGAGATATTATATAGGGCTAGGTTTTAATATAATTGCCGTCAACCTGAAGATACCTCTGAAGGATCTTCGGGATTAGTTTTTAGCAAGAAATAGCTCAACGCCTCTAAACAGTTGGTTGCCAAACTAGTATGGAAAGAAGTCGGAGACTTCTTGTTTATGTATTCTTTTAAGTCACCGCTAACGCTCAAGACTTAAAAGAGCCCATGGCAACAAACTTGATAAACAGCCATGAAATAACCCAAAGTCACCAATCCATAATTCAAAATTTAAAATCCAAAATTCTTAATTCTTAATTCTGAACTCTCAATTCTTAATTAATCCCCCTAATACATCGTATTCTCATTTGCGGAGTTCTTTGGAATTTGCTGAATAGAATCCCAATGCTCACAAATCTTTCCATTCACATCAAAACGGAAGAAATCCATGGTGATATACTCGTCATTATCAGGCCAGATTTGATGCGTATGCAAAGCCACCAAATCACCTTCGGCAATGCAACGAACAAACTCAATAGACTTCTCCGGATATTCCAGCTTCATTCGTTCGAAATAATCAATAAAGCCCTGAGTTCCATCGCTAACATCAGGATTGTGCTGTATGTACTCTTTACCCACATATTTCTGAATCGCCTCTTTAGGATTCCCCTCATAAGCCGTTCTGTAAAATACGATTGCGTTACTTTTATTCGCTTCTAAATTCATAATTCTGAACTCTTAATTCTTAATTTCTATTCCTAACCTCGTGCAAGCGTTTCGCTTGTACATTCGGAACGAGATATGATGTAACTCAAAGCCCGAAGAGTCCTCCCTCTGATTCCTCGCAAGCGTGGAATCTGTCTCCCCCCGAGGGGAGATATAACCTGCCGAACTTAAAACTATCAACCTAAAATAGGAAATAGCTAGAAAATATCCCTCCTTGGGGAGGGACAGAGACAAAACTTGTTTTGTCTCAGGGTGAAGACGGTGGAGGTAACAAACTTGATAAACTGCCAAGAAATAGCTCAACGCCTCAAATTCAGTTGGTTGCCAAACTAGTATGGAAAGAAGTCGGAGACTTCTTGTTTATGTAATCTTTTAAGTCACCGCTTCGCTCAAGACTTAAAAGAGCCTTTGGCGTTTTGGGTGAGGACCGTGGAGGCAACAAACTTGGTAAACAGGCAAGAAATAACTCAAAGTCACCAATCCATAATTCAAAATTTAAAACCCAAAATTCTTAATTCTGAACTCTCAATTCTCAATCCCGATTCCCTTCCTCTTTCTTTCCTTCAACAATCATTTCCTCCGCTTCTTCCAATTCCTCTTTTTCTAAATGCTCGGATGGCTTCTCATCAACGAGTTCCTCAGGGGCAATATAAAAACGAGTGTACAGAGGGAAGTGGTCCGACCCGATATCGGAAAGAACTTTAAACTCCTCAATAACGATGTTGTGGGAATGATAAAACAAATCGATGGGAAACTGCATCAGCTTGTATTTGGCGTGATAGGTAGAATACAAACCGCGACCAATACGGGCATCTTGCAATCCCGATAACTTCCTAAATAGAACCGTAGACTTAGACCAAGCCACATTGTTGAAATCGCCCACAACTATCAAAGGCTTGGTAGCATTCTTCGCTTTCGTGCCAATTACAATAAGCTCGCCATCTCTCTCTTTAGAGGTAGATTCCTCAGTAGGACTTGGCGGCGGCGGATGAATACCGAAGAAGGTAAACGTTTGTTGATTCGGAGTGATAATATCCGCTTGTATGGAAGGCAGATCGTCCGACATATAATAATTTACGCTGAGGTCGGTAACTTCAAGCTTAGAATAGAAATGCATCCCATAGGTGTTCTCGAGCGCTATTTTTTGATGATAAGGATAGGATTCATCCAGCACCGAAAGCGCCTGCTCCCAATCGGAGTTCGTTTCTATGGTTAAGAAGATGTCGGGCTGAACCTCATTAATAAGATCTATTAGCTTGTGATACTCCGTGTTGAACTGAAGCACATTCGCAGAAATCATGGAAATAGAAGGCGTGTTCTCAGGTTTAGCGGGCGACTTGAGTTTTTTCTTTAACGGGAAATAAGGGGCAAGTATAAAAATGTGTTGGGCGATGAAGAACAGCAACGCCGCTTGAACCCACCAAATGTAACTACCCGAAGCAGGGGACAGCAAGAATCCCCCCAGAAAGGTCAGCGATAGAAGAGCTAGTACTTGGATGCGTGCAAACTCGCAGACTCTAAAAACCCAATATTGATGCGATACAAACGGAAACACCGAAGCCAGCACCAATAAAGCAGCAAACAAAAAGTATACGATGTGAAAAATCATGAACAACCAATTAAAAGGGCAGAGGGATTATTTCCGATGAAGTTAAAGAATTATTGGGGAGTGTAGGTGGGGTTAATTGGTAACCATGCATATTGCTGGAGGTTCGTATTAACTTCTTTGACAAGAGAAAGTAAAACTAAGTTCTTGAACAAATTCAAAATCGTTTATCCATCTAACTCCCATATTGTCGCAAACGTTCGGGATTTTAACTTTAGTTGAATTTACTTGTGTAACTTTTTCTTCTTTTGTTACGACAACAGAATCAAAGTCCATTGCATGAGCAATAATCCAAGGGTCTGCTAAAGAACGATTCTTTGTATTATCAACTAATTTTAAATGGGTAGGGGTTTTGTAGATTTCTTTCAAATTTCGAATAACAGATTCACTAGTTTTTCTTACTGGAATATTACTACTCTTTAGCCATTTCGATAATTCATCCTCTGTCTTTACTATTTCATCATAGACTTCTTGACAAATAAATATTTTACCTTCAGTACCGAGTTCGTCTAAGACTTTCCAATAATCAGGACACAAGGCAGGGGAATAATATTTTTGCCAAGCTTGAATGAGAACATTTGCATCCAAACAATATGTGTTTGAATTCACACTCATTTATACAATTGTGCTTCTAGTTTTTGAAATTTATTTGTCTGAACATTAAGCAAATTACTAGCTAAAGTAGGTTCGATAAACCCGCCTCTAAAAGCATCAAGAACCGTTTGTGTAAACAACCTACTGTTTCTGTTTAGTTGTAGCAGGAAGTAATTTGGACCACCAGGGTTTTCTTTTGCTTTTTGTCTTGCTTTCTTTTCAGCTTCTATTCTTAAATAATTTTGAAAATCAATGTCGGCTTCTGCTTTTAATACTTTATAAGTTTCCATTGATACAAGATTTAAATTCAAAGCTCTAACTAGAAAAGCAAATGAACTTACTCCAATTGAACGAGCAGCTTTAAAGACATTATTCGAATTTTTGAAAACTTCTTTTTCAAGATTTTGAATAAGACTTATAGGTATCAGTGCGTTAGCTGCGATTTCATTACAAAACAATTCAATTCTATTGAATTCTGAAACTTTCTTAAAGTCTAGTTCAATGTTGTTTGAAATTCCTGTTTCAGCAATCCATATATGAGCTAATTCATGAACTAATGTGAACAATTGTGGAGCAGTCCAATCGTCGGAATTAATAAAAATAAATGGAGCATAAGGGTCAGCTATTGCGAATCCTTGTAATTCATCTGAGTCAAGCTTGAGTCTTGAATGAATAAAACTTGTTCTCGAAACAAAAATCCCTTTTGATTCAGCTTTTGTTATCCATTCTTTAATAGGATTTTGAAATTCATAATGGCCTGCTGTTATTTCTAAAGTTTGAAGAATGTCATTAGCAACATCTTTTGGATTATCATTCAAAGAATACTTACCTACAAAAGGAAGCTTATTTTCTCCATTTTCCTTATTGCTGTCACTAATCCATGATTGTTTCTGTTGTATCTCCCGTATGATAAAAATTGAAGAGGTGCTTAATGATTTTGAGCCTTTTTTACGAAAATCTTGTAAGGGCTGAAAATCTCTCGGTATTTCTGGTAGAAATAGAATTGAGAATGGTCTTTTATACGCCTTCGCTAAAATTTGTGCTTGTCTAATTGTAGGTTGATTATCACCATTTTCCCATTCTATAAGCCTCTCAACAGAAACCGAAACTTTGGACGCAGCAACTTCTTCGGTCATTCTTGCCGATTCTCTTGCCCATTTTAAGACGTTTGGAGTTATGTAAGCTTTATTTGCCACTTCGGTATTAAAAGTACACTATTAAAGTATAATAATCATTAACTGTCATTTTGAAATAACCACCAATAAGAGATTATAAATAAACCCCATTCATTTTAACCTACTTTATGTGATGATTTTATTCAGATTGCTATTTAAAATTCTCGGCATAAGATTATAAAAACCAATTCTATTTCAAAATCAAACATACGAGTTATCTCTATTTAGAATATGTTTTTACAGAAGGGGAATTATAGAGGTAAGACATAAGATGTGAGATGTGAGATGATTGGAAATAGGGAAGAGGTGAAGGGCAAGTAATTTGGAGAAGGTTTTGGCTCGTTTAAAAACCTCAGTCATCCAGAGGCTACTGCCGATGAATCTTCGGAATTGGTGAAAAGCTGTTAGTTTTGGATTCAATCACGTAATACAAGGGGTGGCTAGATTTAATCCTGTACATCTTAATAATCCTGAAAATCCTGAAAAACCTGGTTCAAAAGTGTAGGGTTTAGTTGGAGGCTTTTTTATTCTGTCTTCAAAAAATCCGTTACTAACGAGTTTGTATCAGATTCCATTTCACAAGTCCAGCTATCTATAAACCATCTGCCATTTTCATAATGAAGTTGAATACTGTTTAACCCTCTAATGTTGGTTGCCATGTTAGGGGCTGTTCGTATCTCAAAAGCACTCCAAACTTGGGCAATATTACCAAACTGGCTCACTACTCGTTTTAATTCTTCTTCATAAAAATCTTGTTTTGGAGAAAGTCCCATTGGGATGTATTCCGCTTCCAAAGAATGCGATTCTGCTTTTCCATTTTCGTCTAGTCTTGTTATAACAGCACTATTTGAATGGATATAACTATCCCTTTCGAATTGCCACGGATCTTGACTCGAGCCTGATACCACAGCGTAATATGCATTTATAATATTGTCGACTGATTTTACGTCATTTGCATATTTTTCGTCAGTAGTTTGTCCGAAAACGGAAGAACTAATCATTAATGTAATCGTGAGCAGTATATATTTCATTGTGGTTTTATGAGTTACTTAGTTTTGGCCATTTGTATGCATTCCAGACAATTACAGCTGTCAATATAGATTCGATAATAGCCAAAAATACATAAAAACTATACCATGGAGTGAGGCTTCCAAAGGCAATAAGGATCATCATTAGCGTAAAAATTGACCCAAATACTATATTCAATAACCTGTTTAGAAAAGGTTTCAGAATTAGGGAGAGAACAATCATTAATGGAGGTATGACCATTATCAAAGAGGCGATAAACAAAAACGTTGGAGAATTTAAAACGTGTTCGCCACTTATTAAACCACTCACTTTTTCTGGAGTATATAGTTCAAAATAATCTCCATATAAATAGCAGAATGTTGCGGATGTCCACAGTGCAGCGAGTCTAACTTTTATGTTAATTTCGAAATCTTTCATACTCTATTTAATTAAATTTGGTCTTATCAATTTGTAGGACGTTCCACTCTATTTAATTGTTACAATTCGGTGTTTGATGTTTGTTTTTTGCTTACTACTAACAGCGCAGCATGACAGGTGTGTTCATCATAATCCAATTACAGGGTTATGCTTCCATCAAATTTCTCTTAAAATTCTCGGGACAAGATGAACAAACCCAGCAATAGTTCAAAGTAGGAGTTTGGGATGACGGATGGGGCAATGAGGTTAGTAAACTACCAAGAAATAGCTCAAAGGCTCTAATCCAACAGGTTGCCAATACAAAAGTGGAAAGAAGTCAGAGACTTCTTGTTTGATTTATACTTTCAAGTCACCGCTATCGCTAAAGACTTGAAAGAGCTTTGGGGAGCTATGTAACGAGAATGAAAAGTCTCAATCCCTCAATAACCATTTACCAATTTTCAGTTCTCAGTAAATTATTCGCCTTGAGTAAGCAAGCATAAACTATCCTCTAATGCCTCAACGGAATGTGTGATTTCAACCGGAATATCAACCGCGTCATATTGATCAAGTTTAACAACTCTGGTGTCTTCAGTGTAAATGACAGAGCCTTCAAGTACCGTTAATTTCGATTGAATGTGAGCTTTGTGCTCTTTTAGAACCATTCCTTTCTTAAATCCCATAACTAGAACTTTAAAACCTGAACCTTGATGAAGTGATTTCGCGACAGGATTATGAGAGGTTTCTAGCTTTTCTTTTACTTCTTTAATAGTCATATAAATCTCTTTTAATGATTACACATTTTTTAATGGATTCTCGAAACTACCTACTAAGATGGATATTCCATTATATATTTCAAAATGAAAGAAGTCAGAGGCTTTTTGGGTTGCCAAAGCATCAATTGCACTTTTACGAGCTCCAAAAGTCTCCCATTGAGGGGAGACAATCATCCGAATAGTTCTTTGGATGATTCGAGGGGTGTTCTTGGAAGTGGGTGAGGAAATAACTCAAAGCCTCTAATTCAAAAGGTCGCCAAAACAAAAGTGGAAAGAAGTCAGAGACTTCTTGTTTACTGATCTCATTGAAGTCACCGCTCCGCTAAAGACTTCAATGAGCTTTTGGCAATTGGAAGCAGGAGTTTCCAGACGGCATTACGCAGCAGAGCTACGGAACGAGAGGAAAATGTGAGGTGTGATTAATTCCTATAACCTCAGCTTCCAAAATAAATCTGAACCTTTCCATTTTTTAAACGACTATAAATGTGAAATGCATAAACACACAGATCATATCATAAACGAGGAACTTGCTAGGAGATATCAATCCGGTGACAAGGAGGCGCTTAAGGAGTTAATCAAACGATTTAATTCTGCATTAGCGGCTAAAGTTTACGCTCACACCAGAGACAAAGACTCGCTAAATGACATTATCCAAGAATGTTGGTACGCGATAATTAACAACCTTGACGAAGTTAAATTTCAGATCGGTTTTGAAGCTTGGGCGTTTAATATTGGTAGAAATAAAGCGGTGGATTGGATTCGGAGACAACAGCTGCAGAGAAACAAACTGGCAGAAATTTTGGACGAACAATCGGTGGCAACCGACGACACCAACGACGATAGAGAACTACAAATTCGGGAAATGAAGGCAAGTATGAACCTGCTTCCTGAGCCGCAAAAAATAATACTTGAGCTGTTTTACAAGGATAACCTTTCGTTAACTGAAGTTTCAGAGGTTTTAGGAATTTCAAAAGGAACGGTAAAATCGAGACTTTTTACAGCTAGAGAACAACTAAAGAAATTAATTCACTAATAGTAGAGGATAATCATGAACATGAAGAAAGAAGACATCGACAAACTAATCGAAGAATCGTTGAACGAGGAAGAAGTAAAGTTCTATAATGAACTTGAAGAAGGTGGCATGGCCAAACAGTGGTTTGGGCTTTATAAAGGAGCATTTAAAGGCTGGGCAATATTAATTACTACCATACAATTAGCACTTACAGTGTTGATGTTCTATCTCGGATATGAGTTTTTCACGGAAGACTTATCTACAGATCTAATCCATTATGGTGGATTGTTCTTCATCGTATTTGTTGCGGTGACAACGCTTAAACTTTGGCACTGGATGCAAATGGATAAGAATTCCATTCTACGCGAAATGAAGCGAATGGAGTTTCAGCTTGCAGTACTTTCAGAAAAAATTAGCCAGAAAAGCGAAAAGTAAATGTAAGGTTTAAGACTTAAGATATAAGACTTAGGATGTAAGATGACTGGGGATAGGTAGGAATATCTCCCCAGCTTTATTGTTTTGTACCATCCTCAATTTTCAAAATAGCAACAACGTCATTCCTGCGCAGGCAGGAATCTGGAGTGTTAGCAACGAATGAGTGATTATTGCTTGGCCAAAGCTACTAATCCCGCTGGTATCCATTTCAAAAGTGGAAAGAAGTCAGAGACTTCTTGTTTACTGATCTCATTGAAGTCACCGCTCCGCTAAAGACTTCAATGAGCGATGGGCTTCGGCTCCTTTAAAACCACGGTCATCCAGAGGATACTTCCGAAGGATCTTCAGGATTAGCTATTCACCCATTAATCGCTGCTCCTACGGAGCTTTGGAGCCATCCCTCATTCAAAATCTAAAATTCAAAGTTCTCCTTCACCTAAACTGTTTCGGCATCTGTTGCTGTGCTGAATGAAGAACGACTTCAGTGATTCGTTTCTCTCTCGTTTCAGTTCTTTTTGCACTTATAACCCAATACAAAAGAGACTTTCGTTTAGATTTACTTAAACTGAGGAAATAGCTTTTGGCGGCTTCTTGATTATTCAACGCTTCTTCTAAATCTGCAGGAATAATCAGTGCTTCAACAGCATCTAAAATAGTCCAAGATCCATTTTGTTTTGCTACTTCAACACTATCGAAACCTGCTTTGGTCATCAAGCCTTGAGAAGTTAGCGTTTCAATTTTCTCTTTGTTGATTTTTGACCAATTACTCTTTGCATTCCGTTTGCTGAAAAACTGTTTGTACCGATTTTCATCCACCGTTTTTTTGGTGCTATCAATCCAACCAAAACACAAAGCTTCGTCAACGGCTTCGCTCCAAGTAATAGATGGCACACCTGACGAAACTTTGAAAAACACTACCCATATCGATTGATGGGTATGATGGTTTTGCTCTAACCAATCCCGCCAATCTTTCCTGCTAGTTGGACAAAAATAAATCTCGTTGTTATCGGACATTAAATGAATGGGTTAATGTTTCCCCAATTATAAAGAGTGATAATGACAACCCTATGTCAGTGATTTGAAAATAAAAAGAAGCTAAACATTTCTTGGTTTCAACTTCTTTTTAGAGTTTTATTGATTATAATATTCTTTCATCATTTCTAGAGCTTGCTTATGAGGTCGGCCCGTAGCTTGTTCATAATCGGAAGGAATGTCGTATGCGCCATCATGGATTCCTGTATAAATACCTGCAATTACTCCTCCAATAAATTCACCTAATTCTTGCTTTCTTTCTTCTGTATAAGCATCTATGGATACAGAGTTGAAGACAAGCTGAGTGCCATATACTTGATTAATAAGCTCCGCTAGTTCTTTTTGAGAGATTGCTTCTCCAACTAGATTATACGTTTTACCATTATGGATATCTTGAATGAGCATTTTTGTGTATGCATAGGCTAATTCAGTTCGGCTAGTGTAAGCGCATTTACCATCACCAGCACAGTTTCTAATTTCGCCGTCTTTCTTGTAAGTCTCTAGATACTCTAAATCAGGTTCTATATAGATTCCATTTCTTCCAATAGCCCAAGCTAGTCCGGAGCTTTTGACATCTTCTTCCGTTAAACGATTGCTTTGAACAACAGGACTAAAAGCATTGTTCTTTTCATCGCCAACAATACTGGTATAGACAATCTTTTTAACACCATTCTGCTTTGCAGCTTCAATCACGTTACGGTGTTGCTGTATTCTTTTTTGAGGATCATCCATTCCTGAAATCAGAATCACGCTATCAACGCCTTCCAAAGCAGCGTTGAAATCTTCACGGCTGTTGTAATCACCTTTTCTAATCTCAACGCCAAGGTGTGTGGCTTTCTCGGGCGACCTTACAATTCCAATTACATTATCTTCACCAATATCTTTTTTTAGTTCATTGATAATTGATGAGCCTAATTGTCCATTTGCTGCCGTAACTGCGATCTTCATATCGATATTTTTAAATTTAATACTAACTAGTTTAAATAGGGGGCTAGCATGCTTTATGTATTCTCTTTTCTGCATGTAATTAGCAGATATTTCTGAGAAGGCTTATTCCCAACGTTTGTTTTGGGTTCATTGATCTCTTCTGATTTTATTAAACCATAGCTCCCAAATTCTGTCTTTACAGACTCAGAATCATAAAAGAATAGCGTAGCTCCATGTTTAGTTTCAAAGGTGTCTTTACGTACTTTTCTACCTTCTCCATATCTAGAATCCATTTTTGAAATTGCGACAAAAACCATATATCCATTAGGCTCAAGTTGATTGTAGCAATCTGCAATTAGCTTTATCCTTTCTTCATCGTTTAATAAATGAATTAAAGCGTAACAGAAAATCCCATTATATAACTCTTGGTCGAAGGGCATTGAGCCAACAGAACCGTGATGTACTTTTAAACTATTTCCGAAGTTTTTCTTGGCTATTTCGATAGCCGTTTCAGAAATTTCTATACCTGCTACATCAAATCCGTTATCAATAAAAACCTTGGCATTTCTACCGTAACCAAACCCCGGAATTAGGATTTTATTCAATCCGTATTCTTTAAATAACTCTAAAGCGTTAATTGCGGAATCAGCAGGTTTCAATCCCCACATTTCCTGTTTATCTCTAAAATTTGACTCCCAAAACTCTGTCATACGTTACCCGATTTAATCTTTGGGCAGTGATATGCTTGAAGCCAACGTTAAGTAAAAGCGACCTTATTAAAGCCGCTTTTACTTTAAACGAAGGTTAGGTATTCTTTATCGTTTATTTCAAATCAAAACGATCAGCATTCATCACTTTTACCCAAGCCTTAACAAAGTCTTTTACGAATTTTTCTTTGTTATCGTCTTGCGCGTATACTTCAGCATACGAACGTAAGATAGAATTAGAACCAAAAACTAAATCAACTCGTGTAGCTGACCATTTTGGAGTTCCAGTTTTCCTATCAACTATGTGATATAGACTTTTGGAAATTGGTTGCCATGTGTACTTCATATCGGTGATATTAACAAAGAAGTCATTACTAAGAACACCTTCATTTTCCGTTAATACGCCGTGTTTTGTGGCACCATAATTTGTACCTAAAACACGCATACCACCAATTAGCACGGTCATTTCAGGTGCGGTTAAACCCATAAGCTGAGTTCTATCGAGTAGAAGTTCTTCAGGTTTTGTTGCAAAATCACTTTTAAGCCAGTTTCTGAATCCATCATGAATCGGTTCTAGCACATCAAATGATTCAGCGTCAGTCATATTTTCAAGCGCATCTCCTCGTCCTGCAGTAAAAGGAACTTTAATATTTACGCCACCATCTTGAGCGGTTTTTTCTATTGCGGCACTTCCTCCTAAAACAATTAGGTCTGCAATGCTCACTTTTTTATCTAAGCCAGCCTGAATTTCATTGAGCTTGTTGAGGACTTTTTCTAAGCGTTGAGGCTCATTTCCTTCCCAATCTTTTTGGGGTGCAAAACGAATTCGAGCTCCATTGGCGCCACCTCTGAAGTCTGAACCTCTAAAGGTTCTTGCACTATCCCATGCGGTGTTAATGAGTTCGGTTCTTGTAAGACCACTATCGAGTAGAGTTGTTTTTAGTTTTTCAATCTCTTCATTCGTTAGAGTATAATCAACAGAAGGAATTGGGTCTTGCCAGATAAGGGTCTCATTTGGTACATCAGCGCCTAAATAACGGCTTGTTGGCCCTAAATCACGATGCGTTAACTTAAACCAAGCTCTTGCAAATACATCTTCGAAATAAGAAGGGTCATTGTGAAAGCGTTCTGAGATTTTTCGATATTCAGGATCCATTTTCAAGGCCATATCCGCATCGGTCATAATCGGATTTCTTCGAACATTTGGTACATGTGCATCAAAAGGTTTGTCTTCTTCTTTGATACCAATTGGTTCGTATTGCCAAGCTCCGGCAGGGCTCTTTTTTAGTTCCCATTCGTGATTTAATAACAAATGGAAATAAGTATGATTCCATTTATTTGGTGTAGTTGTCCAAGCACCTTCTATGCCACTTGAAACTGTATTTTCAGCATTTCCTTTAGGGTTTATCCATCCGAAACCTTGTGTTTCTACGTTTGATCCTTCTGGGTCTGAACCTAAAGTAGAAGCATCTCCATTACCATGAGTTTTTCCAACGGTATGGCCACCAGCAGTTAGTGCTACGGTTTCTTCATCATCCATAGCCATACGCTTAAATGTGGTACGAATATCCATTGCTGTTCTTAGTGGATCTGGATTTCCATCTACACCTTCAGGGTTTACATAAATCAAACCCATTTGCACAGCAGCTAGTGGATTTTCTAAAGATTCACTTTCTGAGCTATCGGAGTAGCGCGATTTACCAAGCCAATCTTTTTCGGCTCCCCAGTAAACGTCTTTCTCAGGATGCCAGATGTCAGTACGTCCTCCAGCAAATCCAAATGTTTTGAATCCCATAGATTCATAAGCCATGTTGCCAGCTAAAATCATTAAATCGGCCCATGAAAGCTTATTACCATATTTTTTCTTTACTGGCCATAACAGTCTACGAGCTTTATCAAGATTCACATTATCTGGCCAACTACTAAGAGGAGCGAAGCGCTGGTTTCCAGTATTGCTTCCACCACGGCCATCTGCTAAGCGGTAAGTTCCAGCAGAATGCCATGCCATTCGAATCATCAAGCCACCATAATGTCCCCAATCTGCAGGCCACCAATCTTGGCTACTTGTCATCAATTCTTTTAAATCATTTTTAAGTGCCTCAAGATCCAATTTTTTGAATTCTTCAGCATAGTCAAAATCTTCATCTAAAGGATTAGTTTTAGTGTCATGTTGATGCAGGATGTCTAAATTCAACGCTTCTGGCCACCAGTTCATTACGTTACTTTTTGATTCTGTATTAGCACCGTGCATTACAGGGCATTTTCCTTTCTTTGATTCACTCATGATATATCGTTTATTTTTTGTTGTTTTCCTTGTAACCAACAATAGAGAATAATAGAAATCGATTCATATTTTCTCTATTTCATGTCCAAAAATGGTTCAGTATGTATCTTTAAAACTATAGTTCAAAGATGGGTAAAACCTCTAGTCTTTCAAAATAGAAGATAGTGATATAACTGATTGAGAGAAGCTTTGTAGATGGAGATGATTGTGAATTAATAAGTTTTAAATTGGTAAGAACCATTGCCTTTTGTGGAGGCCTCGATTCTATTGCGTACTTTCGTACCAATAATTCAAAAGGTCGACTTGGTTTGGAGAATTTATTGAAATTTTGGGCTTACCTTTCTCAAGGTATCGTATTCAGGGGTTAATTCTCTTTATTGAGGTATTTCAAACCTTCATATAAAGCTTTTAATGGGACAGAGCGATGGTTCTCTTTATTTCCTAGCTCGTTATCGCAATCATCTCGTTAAGGGTTGTACTTTTGTTCCGACAAAAGTACCAAAAGCTCTCGACAAGAATTATTGGCGCGAACTCCATGGCATCGACTCAATTATTCCAAAGGTCCACGTTCGCTTTTTCCCACATTCAAGACCGAGCCTGTGTGGAATAATTGCTCCTGCCGGAGACCTCGATTCCATTGCGTTCTTCCTCCGCCAATAATTCTAAACGTCGATGGGGTTTGGTGGGCGTATTGACACTCTGGGTTTTAAAAATAACTAGGTGCTTTGTCAGGAATCAAATAGTTATTTCTGTCAGCGAATTATCTGACTTATACAATCCAGATCCCGATGCCTCGGGAGAAGGATCTTCAAAGTCATTAAAAAGCAATGGTTTTGTTTGAAGCCGATAGCTGAACAGATCTTTACATTTTCCTGTATTTGCTAATGCATTCACCTCATTGATGGTTGTATTTTTAAAGCCACCATATAAAAGAAAACATGAGCTAAAGGCAGTAAGTATATGTTACTTATTCGTTTGTTTTAAAAATTCTACTAGTTCAGACTGAAAATTTATTTTAGAAGCTGATATTTGCCCATCATTACCAATTGAAAAATTTAATTCAATAAACTCTGGATTGATTTCTTGAGAATGATCTTCAATCGCTTTCATTCTAAATACATTGTATTGGATGTGCTCAAGTCTAAACTTGTATCTCGGGAAGATTACAAATAGAACGTCTTCTTCTTGTACTATTTCGAAGGTTCCGTAGCCTTTGTTAAGATATTTTCCAGAATAGTCTGCTAGTTCGTGAGTAGGCTTTTTAGAAGTATTTATTGCTTTAAAGTCATCATCAGTAGTATAAATATCACTTACTATAACAGGATACGTATCTAAATTTGTTCTCGGGAGCTTTAACATTCTTTCTTTAATAATTTCTGCTATTACGTAGGGTAGAATAGAGTTTTGTTGGTTTGTTAAAACAGTGATTCCTAATTTTTTGAATGGGTAGGTTAGAACCAAAGAGCTAAAGCCAGAGGTGTTCCCGCCATGATATACTTTGTAATTACCATGGTTAGATTCCATTCTCCAACCAAGTCCATCACCAAATAGAAAGACGTTATCCTCATTTTTGTTAGGTCTTATGTTATGTATAGTTGTAGCGGCGCTGATAAATTCTTCTGGTAGTACCTGTTTCCCTTTTGAATTTCCCATTGTTTAGCCATGCTATCATCCAGTTTGCCAAATCATCAGAAGTACTTTTTACACCACCTGCGGGACTGTAATCATAGAGCGTTTCATATAAAACTTTTTTAATCTGACCTGATGACAAACCATAACCATAGGAAAAATTATTAGAGCTCTTCATGTTTTCGAAGTCAGTAAAAGAGCTAGACATTTCTAAAGGGATCAATATCTTATCGTGAATATTCTGTTCCCAAGTTTCATTAGTCACTTGTTCCACAATTGTACCAGCTATAGTGTAACCCATATTGCTGTATATCCAACTATCTTTAACCCTTCCTTCGGGCGTTATATACTTAAGTTTTTCCATTATTTTCAGGCGATCGTTTTCAGGAAAAAGTACAAGTGTACCATTAAGATTGCCCAATCCACTTTTATGAGATAATAAGTCTTCAATGGTTATTTGGTTATCCATTTCATTCGTATAAAACTGCATTTTTGGAATGTATAAGGAGGGTTTGTCCTTCAGTGAAATCTTATTTTCAAACTCTAAAACTCCTAACAATGAAGCAGTGAAAGCTTTTGAAGATGAAGCAATAGGAAATGCTGTATTTTTATTTACAGGCAACTTCTTTTCTAGATCTCGATGACCAAAACCTTTAGAATATAAGACTTCACTTCCCTCCACAATAGAAACAGATAATCCAACGGCATTATAAATTTTGATTAGTGATTCAATCTCTTGCTCAAGTCCATTTAGACGACTGTCGCTGCTTTGAGCGTAAGTCAGATTTGAGATTAGTGAGATGAAAAGGAATAAGACGGATAGCTTCATTAATTCTTTAGTTATTCAAGATTTCTTTAAATACAGCCAGAGTAGGGGTACTTACTCAAGCTTCTTTCAGTGTGCTCTTTTTTCTGATTAATAATATCGATAGAGCTATGATGATGACATAACCAGCAATCAACAAAGTTAGTAGGTAGGATTTGTTTCGTTGCATTACCACGAAATCTGCAATTCCAGTTTTCCAGAAAATCCATTCGTCGGCAATTGAGGAAGCGATATTAAAGTTTCCCGTCTCAAAAACGATAATCCCATCTTTAGATTTGAGGTCAATTCTGGCCGCTGAATTAATAGCATTATTTCCACTTCCATCATGACCAATAATATGTGACTGAGTATCTTTTTGGCTATATAGATGAGGTCCCAAGCCGTAAACACCAATATCATTAATGAATGTTTCTGGTTTGCTCATTACATTAATAGTGGATTGGGTTAATACCGTATTGCTAGAAACACTAGCCATTAAAAATTTAGATAAATCTGATGTACTAGTTTGTAATGCAGCAGCTCCAAGTGCAGTAAATGTGTTAAACGGTCTTGTGGTACCGTCATTTTTATAAACAGGTACAAGCAATTTCTTTGAATTCTCCGAGGATACAAAGGTTGAATTTTCCATTCCTAAAGGTTCAAAAACCGCTTTGGTCATATATTCTTGGAAAGATAGACCACTAATCTCCTCAATCAGTAATTGTAATATGGTATAGCCTGCTCCTGAGTACATGTATTTGCTTCCAGGCTCGTAGCCCACTCGAGCAACACCTTCGGAATAAGGAGCATCAGCGGCTTTGGTTAATGATTCCTCAATAGTCTGAACCGTTTCATCACTTGTGAAACCGTTATAGCCAAGGTCGTCAACTAAACCAGATGAATGGGAGAGGAGCTTTCGGATGGTTACTTTTCTATTGTCAAATTCACTTTCGGGAAGATTCCATCTTGTTAGGTAGTCGTCAATGGGAGTATCCAAGTCCAATTTGCCTTGCTCCACTAATTTCATGACGCCAAAAGAGGTAACCCATTTGCTGATGGAAGCAACAGGAAACAAGGAGTGTTCATCTACAGGTTGGTCAATAGCGTAAAAGAAGTCTTTTGAAACTTGCCCATCTTCAATTAAAACCATCGCTAAATTCCCGACAAACTCACTGTCTATTTTTTCCTTTGAGGCCTCAATAAAAGCTTCTGGAGTATTTTCAGAAGTTATAGGTCGCAATAGGAAACCGTCAATGAAACCAAATACAATAAAGGCCGTCCATATTAAAAGGAATAGAATTATTAGGGTAATTTGTCTAAATATTTTCATTCGGTCATTTTATTTGTCAAATCAATTCCAAGTACATGGAGTTGACTATAGTAATGCAAGATAGAATCCAAAACTATCTCACTATATTTATCAAAATTAGCTGTGCAAAAGAGCAACTTATTATTGTGAATTAATAGGTTAATTGTAAAATTATTTTATTGATTTTTGAAACACCATTATTGAGAATGGGTTTCTAAAAGTTAAACCCAAAATGAAACCCTGGTTCACCAAAAAAGAACTTGGTCCATTTGTCATCTAACTGTTTAAATGATTCAGGCATTTCGGTATGATAGGGGCGATGAGTAATTGCAATAGACGGTTCTATAAAAAAGCGATTGTTGAAAAATTCAACGTGATATCCAACACGGTATGTATTGAAAATTTGAAACCCGTTGTCAATCTTGTTATCGTCTTCGTCACTAAAAGTTTGCCACGCACTCATTATGTGCACGCCAGTGTATAAACCCTTCCACCAAAAACGTTGGTAAGCTAGGGCAAAACCGAAGTCTTGTATCTTACCTGGAAACTTTTCTTCGGGGGCTTCATATGAACTTCCAAAAGGGATGCCAAGTGACCACCTATATGTCCACGTTTTTAGTTCGAGTGATAAGACATCTTTAGGGGTTACTCTATAGCCGAGGTTTAATTGGTAAAAGTTTGGAGGGTTATCATCTGGAACTAAATTGTAAAGCACAAAAGCCGTGCTACCTATGAAGAATTTACTAGAAGTAGTGTCCTGTTTCGATGGCTGTGCTTTTATTTGAATGGAGTTTCCGATTACCAAAGCACAAGCAATTGCTAAAATCCAATTTTGCATATCATTATTTATGAGTTAAAGGATAATGCAAAGTTGCGTATAAGCGATGATAAAACTCGTTCACTTAAGGTAAGAAATGAACGGGGTTTAGTTTTTCTTTTTAGCCAGTCTTGCTTTCAATCGGCTTAGCGATTGAGGGGTAATTCCTAGAAAGCTTGCTAATTGATGCTGAGGAACTCTTTGTACTAAATCTGGCCTTGTAACCAATAAATCTTCGTATCGCTGGGCTGGAGAAGAATTCTTGAAGTCGTCCATTGAGCTCTGACTCTTTACTAACAACTCCTCGGAAACGATACGACACAAGGTTTCAAATCGAGGAAATTTAGCGAATACATCTTCCTCTAAGTCAGGCGTAGAAACGGATATTATAGAATCTTCCACACAAGTTAGGTAATAGGTGGACGGCTTTTTATTCGATACACATTCAGGTACTTCGCCCTGCAATTCGGTATAGAAATTCGTCGTTTTTTCTTCGCCATCAATGATGTAGTATTTCCTAACACATCCTTTTAGAACAAAATAACCTTCTTGAGATAATTGGCCTTCTTTCAGTAGTATGGTTCCTTTCTTAACAGGTCTGAATAAGTCTAAATCGGTGATTACTTTCTTTTCGTCATCTGTCAAAGGCATGTATTTAGAAATGTAATCAAAAAGGATGTTCTGCATGCTTTATTCGTGGGTTTGTTGGATGCTTAATGTTATTCAAGATTTTTTAATCGGGAGTATCTAAATGACTCATAAATTGATCCAAAGGTTAATCGTATACCTAAATACTCACCGTTTAGTTGCGTACCTCCGGGATTATTATAAGAAATCCAATTATACCTAAAGTGCATTCCTACATACTTTCCTTTAGTTCCGTATTTGTATTTAAAAACTAAACCGATGTTACTGTTGAAACCTGATAAAAATTTGGAATCCTCTCCATAGTCGTTGTCAGTATTTAAGGCAGTAATTCGATCAAGTCCGATTCCTGGGGATATTCCAATATCGATTTTATTTGACTGAATAATATCATATGTGTACTCTCCACCCAAATACATTCCTGTCCATGAATCATCTGTTATAAGTGAACCTTCGTAAAGAAAGGAATAGCTCTCTTTTGATGGCCCAATTCTAATATCTAGTATTAAATCGAAATTGTGTCGAAGTTGCTTTCCTCCAAGTAGGAAACCTAAAGATGGTCTAGTACCGAATATTGAAATGCCGCCATAATTTTTAATTCCTCCTGCTAGAAATGCAAAATGAAACTGTGGTTTTCTAAAAGTTTCAGTATAAACTTCATTATAAGCCTGATTGAGTCTGCTATGACTGGGCGCTTTTTTTATCTTTTCAAACGATGGAGTTTCTGAGGAATAAAAATCGAGTATTAGAGACTCATCTAAATCATTTGATAATGTATTGGTAGCAATATTCTGTGTTAGACTATCATACTCAATTTCTTTTAAGATATTATCTCTAAATTTATTTGGATAGTTGAAATAGGTAAACCAATCAAAATCATTTCTTACACGATAAGTGATTAAATGCTCAATCAAAGAACTTGATATAGAATCAGCTTCAAAGGTGTTAGTTTTTATATTTAGAATAGTTCGAAGTCTAAAAATAGGTTCTTTAAATCCACATTTTGCCTCCCAATAGTCTAGAAACTCATATACATCATCAAATTTATTGTTAGTGTACAATTGGTCAATGATTGCTACTGTGTTAAATGATACATCTTGACAATCAACATACTTATTGGATGAAATTATATCATCAAATGTTTGCCCATTTACTGTAGAAAGGGTAATACAAAAACAAAGTGTGAAAAATAATTTCATCTATCAAGAATCTTGTATTTAGCGTTTGTATAAGGATACGCACTGATTTAGAGCCTCTTTTAAATCAAAATACATAAAAGATGAAGAGGACTACAACTCTAATAGTTATTCATTCATTATCAAAAATGTTGTATTGTCTTTTTAGGATTGCTGGAAGATGTTTTAAACTAATTTATCAGTTTTACTTAGTTAACTTTCGAATCATTCCATTAAAAATGAATCCGTGGAAAGGCAAAACCGAATACCAATACAATCTGCCTAATAAACCTAAAGGACGAAAGGTTGCCGTTTGAATCAGTTTGTCATCAAGAATTCTAAATTCAAGCCATGCATTGCCGGGTAATTTCATCTCAGCGTAAAGTAGCAAACGTCCTTCTTCCTTATTGGCATATAAGACTCTCCAAAAATCCAAAGCATCGCCAACGTTAAGAGAATCCTCTGATGTACGACCACGTCGTAAACCTACACCGCCAGCTAGTTTATCTATGAAACCTCGGATCTTCCACAACCAATTCCCATAGTACCATCCGTTTTCGCCTCCAATACTCCATATTTTGCGAATACAATCGTCTCTATTTTCGATTGGTCTTTCTTTTTTGTCTCTGAAACATCCAAAAGTTGGGACTTCAATAAACTCTGAAATATTGAAATTGGAATCACTACTGATGAAAGCATCTTTCCAGCTTGAAATCACTTCATTTCGTTCAATTTTACTAAAAGCTCTCTTCAACGCAGTTTGATAATTCAAGGGCTGAACATCAAGAAGCTTATTGATATCATCATTTCGGCAAACCACTTCAATTTTCATGCTGTTGACCAATGCAATGGCAAGGGGGTATGAGGTTGAAGTAACAAAATAGAGCCAGTATGAGGAGAGCCTTGGCGTCATTACAGGGATTGTAAAGATGTATCGCTTTAAGCCCCTAATTCGGCCAAATTCCAAAAGCATCTCTTTATAGGTTAATACATCAGGGCCACCAATATCAAAACTTTGGTTGTAGGTTTTTGGGTTTAGAATTGTTTTGGAGAGAAGGGTTAAGACATCTGATATTCCAATTGGCTGACATTTAGTATTCAACCATTTTGGGGTAACCATGAGGGGGAGTTTCTCAACTAAATCTCGCATGATTTCAAAAGAAGCGCTACCTGACCCGACAATAATCCCAGCTCTGAGAGTAGTTAAAGGGAAATTACCTTTGCCAAGCTCTATTTCTACATTTTTCCTTGAAGCAAGATGTTTAGACAACTCTGATTCATTCACTATTCCACTTAAATAAACAACATGCTTAACGTTGGTTTTATTGATAGCGATTCTGAAATTTTCAGCAGATTGTTGCTCTAGGTCTTCATAGTCAGACGGTGCCGACATGGAATGAACCAAGTAAAAAGCTCCATCAATATCGTTAGGAATTTTTTTGAGAGATTCTTTGTCCAGCAAATCTATTTGAATGATGCTGATTTTGGACTTGAGTGATGCCGGAGGAGAAAATCGGTTTAGGTCTCTAACGCAGCAAATAACATCATGTCCGCTGTTTACCAAAAGAGGGAGAAGGCGTTTACCAATATATCCAGATGCACCAGTTAGTAGTATTTTCATTTTTTAAACCAGTTACATCCGTTCTTTTATTTATGTAATCCATTAAGGGTGTGCCTAATATGGATAAAAGGGAAATACTTTCAAAGTATGAGCATGAGGTTACTATGGAGCTCATTTTATTTTGTTACTAAAACCAAGGCAGAGTAGAGCCTCGTTCCGTAGTAGGAATCATAACACAGAAGAGCTTGTGTAAATCCTTGAAAGATTTTTTGTTTCTTTATATGATACTTGAAAAAAACGTATGATTAAATATTGCAGATGTGAGTTTAGAAGCTATCATTCCACTACCCATTTATGCGTTTTAACTTTCGATTTTATTATATATCGTATTGAAAGCCACTAATAACAAATAGAAGGAGATGTCATGCCGAAAGATTTAAAATTTCAAAATGGGTTGAATATAGATGTGAAGGTAGAGTCGGAAGTAGACGGAACTGGAAGAAAGGGAATAGGGAAAAATGGTGAATCTCGTGTTTCTAGAAGACGTAATGCAAATAGCCTTGGAGAGCTTGATTTTGCAAACTACAAGTTTAATAAGAAGGTGACGATTTATATTCAAATGGATGAGTTACCTAGTGATGGAAAAACAGTTGGGTTTGAATATGGTTTTGGTAGCAAAATAGATCGGGTTCCTCATGATATTCAAATTATCAAAAAGGGTAATATGCTTGAACTAATAATAAATTATGATGAACATCATCATAAAACGCATATGGATCCTCAAATAAAGCATCCTGAGGGGCTGTAGTAACATTCAAATCAATATTGTGTTTGTAAAGCGTGTAAGTATAACCATACTTATTTGTATTGTCTTAAAAGGCTGGGTTTTTGCTCAGCCTTTTAATGCGTATGTGGAGCATAATTACACGGTAGAGGATTTTAAAAATTCGCGCCAGAGTTGGGCGGTCATACAAGCCGATGATGGTAAAATGGTTTTTGGGAATTCTAATGCCATTAACCTTTTTGATGGCGAGCAATGGCATTACATCCACGTTCCCATAGGTCAAACTACCTATTCCTTAGCAAAGTCTGATGACGGAAGAATCTATACGGGCGGCGAAGGTGATATCGGTTATTTAAGTGCTGATGAGCATTATCAGATGGAATTTAAAAGCCTTCTTCCACGATTGGATTCCACAAAACACGATTTTCAGTTTGTTAGGCAAACTCATTATTTATCAAACCAAGTTTATTTCCGAACTCGTACACAGCTAATGATGTACAATGCGCAAGAGGATACCGTCTTAGTCTACAATCCTGGTGTAGAAATATATAACTCATACCTAATAAAGGATAAGGTTTATGTACAGGTAGAAGGCAAGGGATTGGTAGACATCACAAATCTTAAAGAAACAGTTGTTGATAGCTCTAGCTACTTTCTCACGGATAGAGTTTTTGGAATGCTACCAACTGAACAAGGGCTAATTATCTATTTCAGAGAACATGGTCTACAACGGTATTATGGTGAACTATTTACGTCCTTTTCTCCCAGTTCTTTAGATTATCTAAGTGAACATAAAGGCTACAGAATGCTCCAGCTTACTAATAATAGAATAGCCATCGCCACACTATCTGGTGGGATTATGTTTTTGGATGGAAAAGGTCAACTTCTACAAATTCTTACTCAACATACCGGTCTTAATGACGATCACGTTTACGATCTATTCCAAGATAACCAAGGGTTGCTTTGGGCTATGTTAGATGATGGAATATCGGTGATTGATGTAAATAGTAGTTTCAATCAATATGATATCAATTACGGTATTGATGGCTTGGTTAATGGTGTGTTTCAGCAAAGCGATGAAGTCACGGTTACCACAAATAATGGTTTTTATTATTGGGATGGCAAAGCAACTCCTTTTTTCCGAAAAGTAGATAGAAGCCCTGAGCATTCTTTTGTAGCAATTCAACTTCAAGATAAGGTTGTTTCTTCAAGTCAGGCTGGGTTATATGTAATAGAAAATGGGAATGCCACTAAAAAGTCAGATTTGATTTTCCCGAGAATCATAGCTAATGGGGAAGCTAGTTTTATTGGGTGGGGGAGTGGAAGTTTGAGTTTGTTTGATTATAAGAATGAGCAGCTGCACCTTACCAAAACCTATGCAGATATTCTGTATCCCAAAAGTTGGGTTCTAGATGAGGGACAACTTTACATACTAACCATTAATGGTCAACTACTAAGAGTGAGCTTGAGTAGTGGTGTTATCTATAATATCGAAACGGAATCGGTATCTAGTGAAAAACTATACATTGGTAAAATAGGAACCTCAGTAATGCTGGGTGCAATGGAAGGTATTTTCAAAGTTGAGAAGAATAAGATTATCCCTTCAGATGGTTTGTTTAGTAATTTAGAAAACATCACTTTATTTCAAGATTGTGGAGATGAACTCTGGATACGCTCAGGTACCGAGTTAGTAAGGTTTGCAAGGAATGGAGACTCTTGGGACAAGGAAGTGGATGAGTTTAATAGCATTGGAGCTGACGAAGGATTTTTTAGTATGAGTTGTTATCCTACTTCAACTTGGTTTGGGTTAGAGAATAAAATCATTCAAATACCGAAGCAGTTCAAACAAGATATATTTCCATTTCAAACCAACATTACCTCAGTTGTCATTAACTCAGATTCATTAATCTACAACGGCTTTGGAAGTCCAGATGAAGCATCTGTTTTAGAATATCGCAATAACCAAATGCGGTTCAGTTTTGCAGCGGCTAGTTTCTTGAAAGCTGATTTCAACAGTTATCAATACAAACTAGAAGGCTTTGATGAAGAGTGGAGTAACTGGACATCTGAAAGCCAAAAAGATTATACCAATATTCCCGAAGGTGATTATACCTTTAAAGTTCGTGGGCGCAATATTTATAAGAAAGTAGGGCGAGAAGCGGCATTTCAATTCCAAATTCTTCCGCCTTGGTATAGAAGCTGGTGGGCATACTTGATGTACTTATCGATTATCTCTGCCATTTTATATTTCATTCACAGGGTAAGGGTAAATCAAATTCTGAAAGTAGAACGAGTTAGAAACAGAATAGCGGGAGATTTACACGATGAGGTAAGCGCTACACTAAGTAGCATCTATTATTTTGCGGAAGCTATTGAAAGGTATCCTGAACAATCGAAATCAGGGCGGTTTGTTCGTCTAATTTTGGAAAGTGCATTCGAAGCTAAAGAAAAGATTACCGATATCGTCTGGTCTATCAACCCTGAGTATGACGACTGGCAAGACTTCTTAGTGAAATGCAGACGTCATACTTCGGATTTACTAGAAAGCAAGAATATTAAGTATGATCTAAAAATTCAGGGAGATGCGAAAGGCAAAATGGATATGGAGTTCCGCCAGCATATCTGGCTCATATTTAAAGAAATTCTTACCAACTCGGTTAGGCATGCAGAGCCATCAAGAGTGGATGTTATTTTAAGCGTTCAATCGGGGAAGTTAACGCTTGTTATACAAGACGACGGTAAAGGTTTTGATGTTAAGAACACTGCCAAAGGTAATGGGCTTGCAAGCATCCAAAAAAGAGCGGCTCAAATTAATGCCGATGTAGAGCTTAATTCAGAGAAAGATTTCGGAACACGTTGGGTAATTACCACGCATATCTAAACTCCGCATATTCAGGTAGTTCGCTTTGTGTGGTAATCGGATAGATTAGGTATGAAGAATTATTGCTAATTGGAGCTGTCTTGATAAATGTTGTAATTATAGAAGATAATAAGTACTTGCGAGAAGGCTGGAAAACCTTCATCGACTTCGATGCTGATACAGTAGTTGAGGATGTTTTCGGGAGTTGTGAAGAAGCTTTTATATCAGATTCATTGCTTAAATGTGACGTAGCACTTATGGATATTGGCTTGCCAGGGATGAGTGGAATTGATGGCATTAAGATCATCAAAAAGAAATATCCCAATATCGAAGTAATAGTAGCCACCGTGTTTGATGACGACGATAATATTTTTGAAGCAGTAAAAGCCGGCGCCGTTGGGTATTTGATGAAAAAAGTAACTCCTGATGAATTAGTAGCAGCCATTAAGGAAGCACATACAGGAGGCTCGCCCATAACGCCTTCTATCGCAAGAAGAATCATTGACTCATTACAACCTAAGAAACTTGCCGATGGTGTTTCTGAACTGAGCGAAAGAGAACTTGAGATATTAAATGCCTTAGCAAAAGGGAAGTCATATCAAGAAATAGGTAAAGAAATCTATCTCTCTATTGATGGAGTAAGACATCATATCCGAAATATTTACCAAAAGCTGGAAGTGAACTCAAGATCTGAAGCAGTATCTGTTGGAATAACAAAGAATATTATTAACCCATAACCACATGTTAAGGTGGTTTAATTTAGTATTCTATTATTTAGTATAGCTTGTAGCTTTTAAGGAAGATTGTCCTTCTTCCTTTTTAAACAAATAACCCCTAATCATTGATAAGGTTAGGGGTTTTTATTTGGCAAGTTTGGTAGTTCTTAAGTGATAAAATTTCATTATCTATAAATATGATTAAGATTTGCATTATAGAAGACAATGAATACATCAGGGAAGGGTGGCAAACCGTTCTTGATTTCGACCCAGAACTTTGTGTGCTAGAAGTTTTTGGTAGCTGTGAAGATGCGTTGAAATCTGATGAACTTTCTAAGGCAGATGTCCTCCTTTTAGATATTCAACTCCCAGGTATAAATGGTATTGAAGGGGTTAAAATATTTAAAGAAAAGCATTCAGATCTAACCATATTAATGGTAACAATCCATGATGATAATGAACGAATATTTAATGCTCTAAGAAATGGTGCCGATGGCTATCTTCTAAAAAAAGTATCGCCACAGGAGCTTGTGGAGGCTGTTAAAGTAGCACATTCAGGTGGTTCTCCAATGACTCCAAATATTGCACGAAAGGTCATTAGTTCATTCCAAAACCAACATTCGTCTGGAATTGATCTATCAGAAACTGAAAAAAAGGTGTTAAAAGGGCTGGCAGAAGGTCTTTCGTATAAGGCTATTTCAAAACAGATATTTCTTTCTGTAGACGGTGTTAGATATCATATACGGCATATTTATCAAAAATTAGAAGCAAAGAATAGATCCGAAGCAGTGGCAAAAGGAATAAACTTTATCAATTACTCGAGGGGTTGAAATTGAATTTTCTGGTTAGAAAGTTTGCGATTTAAAGTAGATATAGTATTTTCACTTAAAATTGAAAGTGAATGAAATTATTTTGCTACACTTATAATTAGTAGCAGTAAAACCATCAAAAAGAGTGGTTAATAAAAAAGGTACAAGTAAGTAATAACTTTCTGAGGCTATTTTTCAAGAGCATAGTTTTAGATAAACTAACATAACAGCTGAGTAAAGTTTGGGGAATCAAGAAGAAATGGTACAGAATGAAACTGTACCAAAAGCTAAGAGAATAAGAATTCAAACAGAGTGTTTGAAGGTATTAAACGCTGAAATTACTACAATTAATATTCAAGCATCTATTTCTTTAACTGAGAAGGATTTAAATCAAATTGAAGAGATCGTTGATACTTCATTTGAAGGCTTTATAGAGCTGAAAGCTCGAAGGTTACGTAAACAAATATCGTTTATAAAGTCTCGAAAAGATCAAGTTGAATCCTTAACTAAAAGGGAAGTTCAAGTTCTGAAGTGTTTAGCTAAAGGAATGAATAATCCTGAGATAGCTGATTTATTATTTATTAGTAGAAGAACGGTAGAGGAGCATAGAAAACATATCAATAAAAAGTTAGGTATAAAAAATTCTATGCAACTGTGGAAAATAGCTAGCGCTTTTGAACTTATATGAAAATAAGTATATAGCAGTATATATTAGGAAATACCAAAGCTTCGGTATTTCCTGATTATGAAATTAAACTAATCTTTTAACAATCATTTCTTAGGAAAATATAATTAAGGGATGATTCATAAGTAATATAATAATAACAAATAAGGGTACAATCTTGAATAAAAGTATACGAAAGCTATATCTTTTTCTCGCTCTATTCTTTGGCTTTACCATAAACACGATTGCACAGAATGTTGTGCAATATCAAGATCGTGATGTAAGGCCAAATAGTATTGTAGTTGTGTTTGATAACACAACTATCAAAGCAAAAGGTATTAATACAACACCTCAGCAGTTAGCTGCTTCATTAAAGAATGATTTTGACGTTAGTGTTAAATCATCTGTTGATAATTTAAACACAGAAGAATGGGAGACTACAGGCGATATTGCACCTCTAATGAGTCGCCTAAATAAAATTCCTGGCGTTAAAGCCTTTCCTAATTACGTCTTTTCTCGTCCAGATGTACAAAGGGAGAAGTTGGTTAATAATATTTCCGCTAAACAAAAAGTGCAAACAACTGATAGAGATGATAAGTCAGTTGACTATTCTGGTTTAGCTATTAGCAATTCCGCAAATAAATTTAAAGGCCAAGCTGGGTTAGCAGTAGATGTTGCTCAGTACGAACTTGTAAACGCAGTTGAGAGAAATGCTGTAATTTATCATGAAACCTTTGACGATTCATTATCAGCCTCAGCTTGGAGTGTATCGAACTACACTGACAGTACAAACTGGAGACGTGTAGAAAATTCCCCTGAAGGTAACTACCTATTTTTGGCTGGCGATTTTGATTCAATGTATAAAAGAAATAGTTGGACAAAAATAAGTTCTCCAAAGTTAGATTTATCTGGATTATCCTCAGAGTATGACTATGGTCTATTCCTCGACCATTCATCCGTGATAGACACTTTAAATGCTTCATTGATTTTCAATATTTATGCAAGCAACAGTGCAGACGAGAGTTTTTATGTTGATACTCTAGACATCACAAAAATGGATGGACTGTATTATAGAACCCATGTTAACATATCCGAATATGTGGGCTATGATGAAATTTGGGTTGAAGTTTCATTTCGTTCTAATCAGGAAACACCTATTGGGTTTGGAGCCATGTTCGATGATTTTGTAATCGCACAATATAAAATTCCACCAGTAAACGATCCATTATACTCTCTTCAGTATGCATTAGAAAATGATGGAACATTCATCGATGGGGCTCTTTTTGGAGCTGATATTTCTGCTGTTGATGCCTGGGAAGTTAACACTGGTAGCGACGAAGTTGTTGTTGTTGTGTATGATGATGGCGTTGACTTTAGCCACCCTGATCTTGCGAATAATGCGTGGGTTAACAGTGGTGAAGATCTAAACGGTGACGGCCAAATCACACCAGATGAAATGAATGGCATAGATGATGATAATAACGGTTATGTGGATGATTTTTATGGTTGGAGTGCTGTTTATAACGACAATTCATTCTTAAACCCAGGTAGTTTTCATGGTACACACGTAGCTGGAATTATTGGAGCTGAGGGAAATAACGGAATTGGTGTTACAGGTGTAGCTCAAGATGTTTCAATTATCTCAGTTATGATTTTTGATGAATACGGTAGTACAGATGCTATTTCTATTATGAGAGGATATGACTACATAAGTAGCCTTCTAGATAATGATGTGGAAATTACTGCAATCAACCAATCTTGGGGTGGTGGTGGCTCATTAATTAATGATAGCGACAAGCAATTTGTTTCTGTAATGACCGACTATGCACTACATCATGCTTCATACGGAGCTCTTTGGGTAGTTTCTGCTGGTAATGACGGGTCAAATAGAGATGATTTGAACTATTATTCTTATCCAAATAATATTCAGTCTCCAAATATTATTACTGTTGCAAACACAAATTGGGCAGATCAACTCTCTGCATCTTCAGATGTTGGTGTTAGAACTGTTGATGTTGGTGCCCCTGGTTCTTTAATTGCTTCAACATATCCTAATAATCAATATTTTTATCTTTCAGGAACCTCAATGGCTTCCCCACAAGTAACAGGCGCAATTGCTCTTGCAAAGGCTGCCCATCCAGAAGAAAGTGGTTTAGCATTAGCTACAAGAGTAACCGCAGGAAATGATATTATTTCTTCCTTTGTTGGAACTTTTGGTGAAGGCGGAAGACTCAATGCTAGCGAAGTGGTTAATCCTACTCAAGAAGGTTTAATTCCTAGCAATGGCATTGCATACTTTCAGCGTACATTTATTGACGGAGTAGCTTACAAGTCGCTTGGTTTTGTGAACAATACAGATGCTGATGTTACTGTAACTGGTGTAAATATTTCGGGTGATGAAGCCTCTAAATTTACTGCAGACTTTGACAATGTTGTAGTTCCTGCCGGTGGTTCATACGGTGGTACAGTTACTTTTGATAACCTTGACTTATCTGGTGAGTTCCTTGCTACATTAAGTATTTCCACTAGTGGCGGAACAGTAGATATCCCTCTAAATGGTCGTCAGCAGGCTTTCAGTGTAATTGAAATTACTCCCGAAGTAACTGATATAGGAGCTGTCCCTCAGGGAACTACAGTAACGGCATCTTTTGATATCCTTAATTTAGGTGATAAAGAACTTCAGTATGGTATTGGTCAAACTCTATATTTTACAGATATAGAAGCAACAAATACTTTAAGCTCTATTAATACTTTTAGTCCAGCTCCTTCTTTCCCTTATGAAAAAAGTGAAGTTTCTACTGAAGATTTAATGGATAGAATCACCGCTCAAGTATTTCTTCAAAGAGGAAATGATTTAAAGCCAAAAATTACTTACACGCCAACAGCAGCTTTAGAAGCTAATGGAGATGATGTGATTTTCTTTGATGATTTGAATGATGCTTCAGTAACCAACGATCAATGGGAACTATATGCTGAAGGTTCTGGAGAAGGCGAAATGTCAACTTGGGAACTACTTGACATGAGTGACTCCTCAGATGTTACTGATAATGTATTTATTGCTGGATCATTAACCGAGGGTTACAAGAATAGCACGATTGCAATTGCTTCTCCTCCTGCATTCGATTTCACAGCTTTGGATGAAGGCGACGGTCCTAGAGATCCAGTTTACTTATCATTTGATTATGCAGCTGGTTTAGATGTTCCTAACGATAACTTCTTTGTAAACGTAATTTCACATGGTGAACGTATTGCAACCTTAGAAGGAACTGAATTTAGAAATCTTATTGCTGATGGCTACGTTTATACTGCAACTGTTGATATATCAAGTCTTGCGGGAATAGATGATGTTGAATTCTGGTTCATTGTAAACACTGATGCAGAAGCTGTTACTGGTTTCGGTGCGATATTTGACAATGTTAAAGTAACTGTAAGGGAACAAAGATGGTTTGCTTCTAACACTGTAGGTACTGTAGCCTCTGGTGGAAGTGAAACGGTAGATCTAACTATTAAAACTCATCTGCTTCCTCCAGGCGACTTTTTTCTTGTAACAACGGTAGAAAGTGATGCCGCTAATGCGTTCTATGATGTTGCACCGCAACATACTACTTACTATCAAAGCCGAAATACTAACCTTACTATTGCAGTTCCTGAAGCAGATTTAGGTGAAGTTAATGGGGACGTACCTTTTGGCTTTGCTTTTGATGCTACCAATACGGGTGTATTTGGCATAGATTATTTTGCCAATGTATACTTAACAGCTCGAAATAATATTGAAATGGGATTTGTTGAATCAATTCCTGCTGATAGAAAATCACTTTCAAATGTTGAAACAGAAAAAGCTAAGTCAGATTTCAATCTCAATGACCATAAAGAACTGATCTTGGGTTCAGAATCAGCTCTTAATGTTAAGTCAAAAGTTGGAAGCAAAAGTCAGCTAACTCGTTCACAATTTTCTATATCTAGTGCAGAATCGGAAGCGATTTTTGCAGAGGATTTTGAAAGTGGAGAATTACCTGAAGGTTGGATAGTAAATGATGGTAGCTATGGTTTAGGCCATACTTGGGATGCTCAGAACGTTGGTTCAGAAGAAAATCCTTTTAACGCATTATTTGTTGGCGATCCTGATAACTTCATGATTTATAACAATACGCTAACAGCTGCATTATCTCCTTTATTCGACTTAAGCACTATTCCAAATAGTGAATATCCAGTATTAGAATTTGATTACGGATTCTTACTAGAAGCTGGATATGATATCGCTACAGTTTGGTTAGGCGTTTTAGGTGAAGATGGTTCTGAATTGTATATGTTAGGTTCTTCTGAAGATGTATTTAACAATGATGGTTATATATATAAAACAAGAATTCCTTTATCTCAATTTACTGGCGCAACACAAGTATATCTTGCCTTCGCTGTTGAAACAGATGAATACTTTGAGTCCTCTTTTGGATTAATTGATAATGTTGTGATTTCTACAGATGAGAAACTCACATATATAGATCCTGAGATGGGTGTAATTGACTCAGCTGCAACAGAAACTTTTTCTGTTAATGTGAACACTCAATACCTTTATCCTGGTGATTATAGTGCAATCACAAACATCGATTATTATAGTGAGAACTCAGTGTTCCTTAACACAGGAGTTCAAACTACGCACTTCAGCATAGCTAATCAGCCTCCTGTAGCAGTAAACGATACCATCGCTGTATTATCAGGAGATGTAATCTCGCTGAATTCAATACTAGGTTACATTATGAGTAACGATACTGACGAATACGGTCAAGTATATCTAGAAGATTTTAGCGACCCTCTATATGGTAGCTTAAAATATCTTAGCAAAGATGTTGGGATGGTTTATGTTGCTCCATTAAACTATGATGGTACTGATATTATGGGGTACTCTATTACTGATGGACAGAGTAGCGATACTGCTATTGTTTATATTGCAGTATTAGCAAATCCAGAGTTTGTTAAAGGAAGCGATCAACAATATGTATTCCTTGAGGATAACGAATTAGTATTAAACACAGTGGGTATGGCTGCTGGTGTTGGCGGGTTAGATTCAGACCTTCATGTATGGGCACGTCCTCATAGTGAAGATCTAAGTATAGAAGCTGATCCAGAAAATCATACTCTAAGCTTATCTGCTACTGAAGATTACTTTGGTCAAACTTCAGCCACATTATATGTTGGCCATGAAGGAAGTCCACTTGATTCTATGGAAGTATCAATAATTGTTGCGCCAGTGAATGACGCGCCAGTTGCTGGTTTCACTTTCGAAAATGCTGATGGAACTGTTGCATTTACAGACGCCTCTACTGATTTCAGAGATGTTAGTGACGGCGCTGTTGTAGCTTGGTCTTGGGACTTTGGCGATGGTAATACCAGCGACGAAAGAAACCCTGCACATCATTACTCTGAAATTGGTACTTACGATGTAACATTAACAGTTACTGATAATGGTGGTTTAGCAGCAGAAAGCTTACAGAAAGTAGAAGTGCTTAAAGTAGTTTCTAATGAAACTGTTGGCGAAATACCATCTACGCTTGAGTTGGATCAAAACTATCCAAATCCATTCAACCCAACTACCAATATTCGATTTGGTTTGCCAAGTTCTGGCTTAGTGAATCTAACCGTTTATAATATGCTAGGGCAGAAGGTAGCTGAGTTAGTAAATGATAATAAAGCAGCGGGATGGCATACAATTGCTTTCGATGCTTCTAAATTATCTTCTGGAATCTATTTTTATAAAATACAGTCCGGAAATTATGTGAAAACAAATAAGATGCTTTTAGTCAAATAAGAGCTCTTCTCAATTTTGTTAAAGCCCCGTATGATTTTGATACGGGGCTTTTTTTATGTCAAAATATCTGAATCTTATTTCAAAAATTATTGAAGACTGTTGCTTTGGTAGTGCTTGAAAAACTAAATAACAGCATAATCGGGTGGTGTTAATAGTTTGAGCATTTCTTAGATACTATGGCATTTATAATTGCTGATGCAGTTAAATATTTTCTAATAGCTGTTCTGTAAAATTATGAAGGGTTACATAATAAATAATAGACTAGGGGAAGTGGGGTTAAGCCAATTAGAAAATGTAGTTAGTTTAATAAATGCTATAAACACGATGTACAAGTTAAATCACAAGCTCTGTCCTGAAAAGGCAGAGTTTTAATTTGATCAATATATTTTAAATAACAATAATTGGTCGAATAAAGCTTTGAACAGCAACATATACATCTTTTAAAATCTTTAAGGCAAAAAGAGAGCTTTATATTTCACTCACACTTGAATTTTTGCGATATTAAATAGATATAAAAATTCAGATTCAAGAAAAAGGCATTTCCGTGAAAGATTCTATCCGTATTGCATCAGGACAAGGTTTTTGGGGTGATTTACCCATAGCTCCAGTTAATCAAGCAAAAAAAGGCCCAATCGATTACCTAGTTATGGATTACCTTGCAGAGGTAACGATGTCGATTATGCAAAAACAAAGAATGAAAAATCCTGATTGGGGATACGCTCGTGACTTTGTAGGTGTTATAGAACAAATCCTTCCCGAAATCAGTGAAAAAGGTATTAAAGTGATTAGTAATGCTGGTGGTGTTAATCCATTAGCTTGCAAGGATGAGATTCTAAGAGTTGCTAGAGCAAAAGGATATAAAAATCTTAAAGTTGCTGTAGTAGATGGTGATGATATTCTACCGAATATTGATGAACTTATTGCGGATGGTCACTCGCTCAAAAACATGGAAACAGGGGAGCCTATAACCACTGTTAAAGATCAATTACTAAGCGCTAACATATATTTTGGTTGTCGCCCAATTGTAGAAGCGTTGAAGCTTGGTGCAGATATAATAATTACGGGGAGAGTTACAGACACGGGGCTAACCCTAGCTCCAATGATTCACGAGTTTGGCTGGGATTATGACGATTTTGATAAAATGTCGGTAGGTACCATTGCTGGACACATTCTTGAATGTGGCGCTCAAGCTTCAGGTGGGAATTTTACGGATTGGGAAAAAATTGAAGATTTTACGGATATCGGCTTTCCAATTGTTGAAGCTTTCCCAAATGGTGAGTTCTTTGTTACCAAGCACGAAGGTACAGGTGGCTTAGTAAGTGCACAAACAGTAAAAGAACAATTGCTTTATGAAATTGGAGATCCTAAAGATTACATCACTCCAGATGTTGTTGCAGATTTTACATCAATCCACGTGGAAGATGTAGGACCAAATAAGGTTAAAGTTTATGGAATTACAGGAGCAAAGGACACAGATTTTTATAAAGTTTCTGCGAGTTATAACGATGGATTTAAATTAGCTGCTACTTTAGTGTATTCTTGGCCAGACGCTTTGAAGAAAGCTGTTAAAGGAGCTGAAATCCTTGAGAAAAGGGCAGAAGCTTTAAACTTAACATTCACAGAATTTAGAAAAGAATATGTTGGGTTTAATGGAGTAGCAGAAAATCCTATTAACCTAGAAACAGATGCATTGGATGCAGATGAAATTCAGATGAGAATTTCTGTTAGCGGGCAATCAAAAGAAGATCTTTCTAGGTTTGGAATGGAAGTGGCACCGTTAATTTTAACAGGTCCAGGTGGTGTTACGGGTTTTGCAGGTGGTAGGCCCAAAGCAAGTGATGTGGTTGCATATTGGCCAGCTTTGTTAGCTAAAGAAGCAGTAAAACCTAGAGTTACTGTTTTCGAAATTTAGGCTAAAATAATCTTACTGCCATTAATGGTTTATTAGAAAAGAAATAACGTTGGAGAGAATGTTTTTTGGATTAATTCGGTTATTCCAAAAAAACAAGATTTGATTTTGAGTCCACTTAAACAACTAAATGCATATCTAAAGAAATATAAAGCTTCAACCATCCTTGGAGCTGTTTTCCTCACGGGAGCTAATTTTTTCTTAGTATGGATTCCCATTATAATTCGCCGAACTCTTGATGAAGTAGAATCTCTAAACGAGGGAAATTACCAAGTAGCGGATACTTTTTTTAAAACACTGTTTACCTCAGAAGCAGGAAAGATTTTAGCAATTAATGCAGCCTATCTTACGGGCTCGGTAATCTGCTATGGTGTGTTACTTTTCGCTACAAGACAAACGCTTATTGTGTCGTCACGTAAAGTAGAGTTCGACATGAGAAATACTATTCTAAAGAAGTTGATGTCGCTACCTCAACGGTTTTATGCTGAACTTTCTTCAGGTGAAGTTTATGTGCGTGCTACCGAAGATGTTAATAAAGTACGTGAGTACTTCGGCCCTGTAATTATGTATAGCATAAATACGATTACAAGAGCAGGTTTTGTAATTACGATGATGTATCTAGTTAATAGTGAGTTGATGTTTTGGGCGCTTGTCCCACTTCCATTAATTTCAATTTTTGCATATTGGATTACCAGCTACATTCATAAACATTCCATAATCATACAAGAGCAATACTCGGTACTAGCAGGTAAAGCTAAAGAAACATTTTCAAGCATTCGTCTAATTAAAGCTTACAATCGCCTTGATAATGAACAAACTAAATTTGAAGTACTAAGCGAAGACTATAGAAAAAAGAAACTTAGGCTTGACTTGATTGAATCTTTATTTCATCCTTCATTAAACTTCTTAATCGGTTTTTCGTTGATTATAGTAATTTGGAAGGGCGGGAATATGGTAATTGAGGATACAATAACAGTAGGTAACATTGCGGAGTTTCTTATTTATGTAGCCTACTTGATTTGGCCAGTTGCTGCATTAGGATATACTACCAACCGCTTTCAACGCTCTTTAGCTTCTTGGAATCGTATTAGTGAAGTTCTTGAACAACCATTAGATATAAACTCTGACGGTGCACAAGAGCAATCAGATATTAAAGGAGATATTGAATTTGTAAATGTAAGTTTTAGATATCCAGGAGCATTAACAGACGCTTTAAATAATATAAGCTTTAAAATTCCAGCAGGTCAAAATGTAGCTTTTGTCGGGCGAACTGGTGCCGGAAAAACGAGTTTGATTCAGCTAATACCACGCCTTTTTAAACCAACTACTGGTTCAATACTAGTTGATGGCAATAACATTGAAAACTATAATTTGGAACAGTTACGCTCCTCAATTGGCTTTGTTCCTCAAGAAACTTTCTTATTTTCTGAAACCATAGGAGAGAATATTGCGTTTGGCGTTGATGGAGCCGATTTGGAGGCTATTGAAATAGCTGCTGAACAAGCTCAAGTGAAAGAGAATATTTTGGATTTCGATAAAAAATTTGAGACTATATTAGGAGAAAGAGGTATAACGCTTTCTGGTGGACAAAAACAGAGAACGGCAATTGCTCGAGCTCTTATTAAAAAACCAGAAATTCTTATTTTTGATGATTCTTTAAGTGCCGTTGATACAAAAACAGAAGAGGCGATACTTAAACATTTAAGAAATGAATTGAGCGGTAAGACAACAATAATGATAAGTCATCGGATATCAACAATAAAAGATGCCGACATTATTTATTACATTCAGGATGGGAGTATTGTTGAAAGTGGTACCCATGAAGAGCTTTTACAAAGGCAAGGACATTATACGAGTATGTATAACAAACAAATGCTAGAACAAGAATTAGCAGAAATATAAAATAATTAGGGGTCAAGGCTTGAACGTACAGCCCCTCCATTAATAATAAACGGGAGAAGAAATGATTGTAGTTCCATTAGGTGTAGCATCGGCAACACCAACAGCTTTAAGACACTTGCCCGCTGTAGCTTTATGGCGAGAGGGAAGTGTTTTCTTATTTGATTGTGGCGAAAACGCCCAAATGCGCATGTTACAAGCTGGTATTAAACGCTCGAAAATAGAATGCATTTTTATATCGCACTTTGATGTAGACCACTATTCGGGATTAATTGGGTTACTTTCTACACTTCAATTACAACGAAGAGATAAAGCAATTCGTCTGGTTGGACCTAAAGGATTACAGGAATATGTAGAGTGGAACTTGAACTTCTCTAGTATCGAGATTGGTTTTGAAATTATCTTCATTGAAGTTGAAGACACCATTGATGATGCAGTTGTAATAGATGAAGAAGATTATTTTGTAGTGGCTCGTGCTTTAAAGCACAGAAGGTTTTGCTTAGGGTATCGTTTCCAAGAAAAGGATAAACCAGGCAAAGTGAATTCTGATTTGGCTAAAGAAATGGGTGTGACAGATGACGCTCATTTTAAGGCATTAAAAGCTGGAGAGGACATAACGCTAGAGGACGGAACTCTTATTAAGTGTAACGACATTGTAGGGCACCCGCGACCAGGTGATAGTTTTGCCTATGTTACGGATACAGAATATTGCCCAAATGCAGTTAAGCTAGCTTTGAATACCAATATTCTTTATCACGAAGCCACTTTTAGCAATACACTTTCTGATAAAGCAACAGAAACAGGACATTCCTCAGCAAAAGATGCTGCTCGAGTTGCAACAGAAGCACAAACTAAATTGCTCGTTATAGGCCATTTTTCAGCAAGATATACCAATGCTCATTTACTGCTGAATGAAGCAAGAGAAGATTTTTATCCAACTTGGTTAGCGAATGAATTGCGTCCTATTTTTACCGATCCTTCGCACGAACGGGGAATTATCACTCCAAAAGTTGAGTTAAAAGATTTAACTAAGCAAACTACTGGCAGTTACGGTGGTAGAAGCAGTGATAATCGCAGAAGTGGAGGAAAGAATTTCCGCCCACGAAGAAACGATTCAGATCGTGGTGGACGAGGTGGCTATAGAAGCGGTGGAGACTCAGATCGCGGAGGAAGAGGTGGTTACAGAAGTAACGACTCAGACCGAGGTAGAGATAGTTATCGAAGCCGTGGCGACTCTGATAGAGATAGTAGAGGTGGATACAGAAGTGGTGGGTCTGATCAAGGTGGACGTTCGAGTTATCGAAGCGATGATAGAAATCCAAACCGTGGTAAAGTCATTAATGTTAAAGTAAATCGAGACAATCAATACAACAGACGAGATGACAGCAATAAGTCAAACGAACCAGATAATCGTTCAGGTTCTTCAAGACCATCTTACGATGAATTCAATAGATTTTAAAAAATAGCTCGTTGAATAAGAAGGAAGTTAAAAAAGCCGTCGATAGAAAACTCATTCGGCGGCTTTATTATTTTATTAAACCTTACCGCTGGTTCGTAGTACTTGCAGTGCTATTAACTTTATCGGCATCTTTTCTTGGTACTGTTAGACCAAAGTTGACGCAGATTGCAGTAGATGATTATATAGCAATGAAGGACACCGAAGGCCTTCTAAATATAATATTCTTACTAGTGATCGCACTGGTTGGAGAGTTCGTTCTGCTTGTTATAAACACGTATTTAACTAGATGGTTCGGTCAAGGTACTCTCTATTCGCTAAGAAATGCGGTTTATAAAAAAATACAATCTCTCAATGTTCAATTCTTCGATAAGACTCCTATTGGGCGCTTAATTACGAGAACTACAAGTGATGTAGAAGCGCTTAGTGAATTGCTGTCTGATGGTGTAGTAGCTATGATTGGTGATTTATTCAGGATAGTCTTTATTCTGTATTTTATGTTCTCCATGAGTTGGGAGCTCACTTTGGTAACAATATCAGTATTACCGTTTCTTTTCTATGCCACCTTTTGGTTTAAAGGTAAGGTAAGAGTAGCCTTTCTTGAAGTTCGTGATCAAATATCTCGATTAAACTCCTTTGTCCAAGAGCATATCAATGGGATGGATGTAGTTCAGCTCTTCAACCGCGAGAAAAAGCAGATTGATAAGTTTGAAAAAATTAATGAGTCCCACAAAAAAGCTCATATTAAAACTATTTTTTATTTCTCCATATTTTGGCCTTTTGTAGAAGTTACCGCCAGCTTTTCCATGGCTCTGATTGTGTGGTATGGTGGTGGTCGTGCTTTGACTGGTGGCGTTACTTTTGGTGTGCTTTTGGCATTTATACAGTACGCCCGTCAGTTTTTTATGCCCATTCAGGGAATTTCGGAGAAGTTCAATACACTTCAATCGGCTTTAGCTTCATCTGAGCGAATATTTGATATCCTTGATACAGACAGCAAAGTTGTTGAAAGCAATAACCCTGTTGAGGTGAATAACCCTAAAGGTAAGATTGAGTTCGAAAATGTGTGGTTTAAATATAACGAGGGCTCAGAGTATATTCTAAAAGACGTTTCATTTGTTGCGATGCCAGGAGAAAGTGTTGCTATTGTAGGTGCAACAGGCGCGGGGAAAACGACGATTATAAGCTTACTTCTTCGATTCTATGATATCCAGAAAGGTAGTATAAAGCTAGATGGAGTAGATATTAGAGAACTTCGACTTAAAGATTTAAGATCTCATTTCGGATTGGTTCTTCAAGATAATGCGTTATTCTCAGGTACAATTCTGGAGAATATTACTTTGGGTAATGAGGAGATATCGAGAGAAGAAGTTATAAAAGCTGCTCACGAAGTTGAAGCTCATCGGTTTATTGAAAACCTACCCGAAAGCTATGATTATAAATTACGTGAAAGGGGAGCTTCTCTTTCTATGGGGCAAAGGCAATTGATTTGTTTTGTAAGAGCGTTAGTTTACAATCCATTAATTCTGATTCTTGACGAAGCAACTTCTAGTGTTGATTCTGAAACTGAAGCGATGGTGACAGCTGCAAGCGATAAAATGATGAAAGGGCGAACTTCTATTGTAGTCGCACACAGGCTTTCAACTATCCAAGGAGCTAGCAAAATACTTGTTATGCATAAAGGTGAAATAAGAGAGTCTGGATCACATCAAGAACTCATTAAACAAGACCAAGGTCTTTATAAAAAGCTTTACGAGCTTCAGTATAAAGAACAAATTGTGGTAAAAGCTTAATCACGTCAATCAAATATTTGTAGCAAAAAATAAGCTATAAATCCAGAGTCCGGTATATGCCGAGTAACTCTCTAAGGTGTGTGAAGGGAATTGATGCTTCGCGGTTGAAAAAACTCTACCCGACATTTCTACAAAATTCACTTTCATCCAGCGAGTAAACCAGTCGAAACGAGAGTAGTCAAAATCGATTACAGCAAACGAACCCTTTGGTTTCAGATGATAACTAACATGAGAAAGTATTTCATCGATATCTCCCATCATTGTAAGAGAGTAAGAGCATACAACAAGATCAAAGCTATTTTCAGGAAAGCTAGACTTCTGGTATTGTTGGTGAAGTAAGGTAACGTTGTCGTTCAATTTCTGATGTGCTTTTTTAAGCATATCACTCGAAGCATCTAAACCTATTATATTAGCCTTTGGGTATCGTTTCCTAAGTGAGCTTAACTGATATCCTGTTCCACAGCCTAAGTCTAAAATAGACGCATTTTGCGGTAAGTCAGGAAGCCTGCTAAATAATTTAGAGCGTCCAAAAAGAAAACTCCATCTAGTTAAATCATAAATGTGAGATTGAACTTTGTAGTATGTGGAAATTGAGTTATACATGAATAGTTGCCAAATGTGTACTTGAGTATGTTCCGACTCTATCTTTTTCGAGGATTGTAGGGTCAATATTTTCAAATCGTAGCTTATTCAGAACAAAAGAGGGTAAAAAGTCTGGATTAGAATACGCAGAGCGAAATAATACCTTAGCCCCCGGTTTTGCGTGTTCAAAAATAGACTGCCATTCCAAAGTAAGTTCTTCAACATTGTTAGTTGCTAGCCAATCCATATGGTCAAGTAAGACAAAATGGGAATATTTTTTTGAGTTTAGGCTAAGTCTTTCTTGTATGGTTGAAGAGTAAAAATTGATGCGATGAGTGTTGCTTTTAATATGTTCAAAGTTGGTTTCAATTAAGTATTCAGGTCGAAAGTTTTCGTTATAACTTCCGTTTAGGTAGAGCCTCCAAAAGTAATTGTCATGTGCTTGATGCTCCACAAAAACAGATCTAAAAACCTTGTTCATAAACGTGTTTAAATCACCAATGGCATCTTTTTGTTCTTTGGGGATACCAGCCAAAGATAATAAGCCATCCCATTTCCATATATATTTGCTCATACCGTTCCAAAGCTTATGCTCAATATTAGAGTAAATATGCTCTCTCACTGAATAATTGGGCTCATTTATAAGAGTATTAACTGAAGCACGAAGTTTTTTTTTGTCTATAACTCTATTAATGTACCTCGCAAAATATCCTGATAATCCAGAGCTATAAAATCCTTTACCTGCAGGGTCAAAGGTATGAATATGAGCATCCCAAAACTGTTTGCCCTGTTTTGAAAGTTCGCCTCTAAGTTTTGAATAAATGACTTGATAATCTGTTGTGTTACCATTACCAAATAGTGCCCAAAGATGTGCACTCGATGAATGCTCAAATAAAGCTATTTTGAGTTCTAAAAGCGCATTTTGGCGAAAATTCATATCTACACAATCAATAGAGGCGGGATTGTCTAATAGATAACTAAGGGCATTGTCACCAGCGCTTGTAATCATAAGAATGTCGGAATCTGAATCTAGATTAAGGAGTAATCTGTCTACTTGAGGATCCTCCCAGCAAGTATTGTAAATCAGAAAATTTGAAGTTATGGTTTTAAACCACCATTTAGATAACGAACTCATATATAAAACAAGTTACCAAAAAATGTAGGAACATGAAGTGAGAAACAAACTAACATTTACTAAGCAAATTTGTATTTTTAAACATATAAACTCAATTCAAAAATTATGACTACTCCAAAACCATCTGAAAAAGCCAAGAAGCAAATCGAAGATACTTTTGACAATACCGTAGAGTATTTAGAAGACAAAGCTTACGAAAATTATGATAAGGCTATCGATCGTTTGAAATACGAAAGAGACCGTTTAGAGAATGAAGTACGCCATGAGTATAGAAGTGCTCGCCGTTATGTACGGGCTAACCCAGAAAGAGGTTTAGGAATAGCACTTTTATCAGGACTAATTATTGGAATTCTTCTTACGAGAGGAAGTAAAGACTAAAATTTAAGACTACATATCATCAATAATGAGTATTAATAAAGATCATTTGAATGAACTCTATGAGCGATTGGACTCGCTCAGGAGGTATCTTTGACTACGACAAACGAAAAATCAGAGTAATAGAACTTACTGAACAAACACAAGATCCAAATTTTTGGGGTGATCCAGACGCTGCTCAAATTATAATGAAGCAAATTGACCACGAAAAAGGCTTGGTAGAAGCTTGGGATAAACTCCAAGCTTTGCGAGAAAGCATAACAGTGTTTCAAGAGTTTGAAGAGATGGGCGAGGATGTTGAGCAAGAACTCGACACTGAATACTCAAAACTTCAAAAAGGCTTAGAAGATTTAGAGCTCAGAAACATGCTTAATGGTCCTGATGATCAAAGAGATGCCGTTATGACCTTCAATCCTGGGGCTGGTGGCACTGAAAGCCAAGACTGGGCTTCAATGTTGTATAGAATGTACGTTCGTTGGGCAGAAAGAAATGGTTTTAAAGTTTCTGTTATCAATTATCAAGATGGTGATGTTGCTGGAATGAAAACGGCAACGTTAGAAATTTCAGGCAGCAATTCATATGGATTTCTAAAAGCTGAAAGTGGAGTGCACCGTTTAGTTCGTGTTTCTCCATTTGATAGTAATGCCCGTAGACACACTTCTTTTTGTTCAGTATTTATCTCGCCACTAGTAGACGATACCATTGAGCTTAATCTGAATGATAGCGATATAGAACTGCAACGTTTTCACTCAAGTGGAGCTGGTGGGCAGAATGTAAACAAAGTAGAAACAGGTGTGCGGTTAGTTTGGACTGGTACGCTTTCTGATGGGCGTTCTGAAAGAGTTGTAGCTGAATGTCAGCAAGAACGTTCTCAGCTACAGAACAGGGAAAAAGCGCTCGTCCTGCTTAAATCTAGAATTTATGAGTTAGAACTTGAAATTCAAGAAGCTGAAAAATCTAGACTGGAAGGTACAAAAGGTAAGAATGAGTGGGGTTCTCAAATACGAAGCTATGTATTTGATGATCAACGTGTAAAAGATCATCGTACAAACTACGAAACCTCAAATGTTAATGCGGTTATGGACGGCGATTTAGATGAATTCATAAAAGCATATTTGCTTTCCATTTCCACTCAAGAGCAACAATGATAAAAATTGGAGTTACAGGGGGAATTGGTTCAGGAAAGACAACCTTTTGCAAGGCTCTGGAAGAACTAGGTTCCTTTGTACTCTATGCTGATGATTTTGCCAAAGAATTAATGTCGACAGACCAAAAGTTAAAACGCAAAATTATTGCAGCTTTTGGAAACCAGGCCTATTCTGAAAAAGGGGATCTTAATCGAAGTTATCTAGCAGAACAGGCTTTTTCAAAGAATAGAGTGGAAGAACTAAACGTGATTGTACACCCCATCTTATGGGAAAGAGTTGCTGAGCTAATGAATAGAAAAGAGAAAGAGGGGACGCGTATTTTTGTAAAAGAGGCTGCCATATTGCTGAACAATGGTCGCCCAGCCGATTTAGACTTTGTTGTTTTAGTAAAGAGTCCAAGAGAGAAGAGAATTCAGAGAGTTCAAGAAAGAGATAATACTACAGAACTACTTGTTACCGACAGGGTTGATAAGCAGCCCAATTTTGACGAGTTAGAAACTTTATGTGACTATATAATAGATAATTCTGGTACTGTTGAAGAACTAAAGTTAAAGGCTTCAACACTGTTTGAAGACATTCTAAAAAAATAGAATTATTTAGAATATTATTTATGAGTTAACAAAAAAACATTCCTATATTTCAGAAAAGCGCTTCCAATTAATAAAAATAGGATTATGACGCCAGAAATAAATAACCGAATAGTAACACTTGAAGAGTTTATTATACAAGCTCAAAATCGATTTCCTGGAGCAACTGGAGAGCTTTCGCAGCTTCTAAGAGACATTGGATTAGCATCGAAAATTATTTCCAGAGAAGTTAACAAAGCGGGTATTACGAATATTTTGGGATACGAAGGTTCAACGAATGTTCATGGCGAGGCCGTAAAGAAACTAGACTTATTTGCGGATCAACAATTGATTTCAGCTCTTGATCGCTCCAAGATTACATGTATGGTTATCTCTGAAGAGAACGACGGAATTATTCGATTAGAAAGTACAGGTGGAAAATATATAGTGTATTTAGACCCATTAGATGGTTCCTCAAACATTGATGTAAATGTTTCGATTGGTAGTATATTCTCTGTTTACATGAGGGAAACAAAGTATAAATCTGAACCCATGGAATCGGATGCTTTACAGCCTGGCGATAAACAAGTTGCTGCAGGGTATGTCTTGTACGGTTCAAGTACCACTCTGGCCTATACTACGGGGCTTGGAGTTACTTTATTCACTTTGGATCCTAGTATTGGCGAGTACATTTTGAGTGAGAATAGCGTCAAAATTCCAGAACACGGAAAGATTTATAGTATTAATGAAGGAAGCTATTATTCTTGGGAATTAGGCTTGAAAAAATATATAAAGTATTGCCAAGAAGAAGAAGAGGAATCAGGGCGACCGTACTCAGCCCGATATATTGGTTCTATGGTTGCTGATATTCATCGTACACTTATAAAAGGTGGTATATTTATTTACCCTCACAGTAAAAAATATCCAGAAGGGAAACTCCGATTGATGTACGAGTGTAACCCCCTAAGCTTTATTATAGAACAAGCTGGTGGAATGGCGACGAATGGCAAAGAAAGGATTATGGAAATTGAACCTAATGCCATTCATCAGCGCACACCAATATACATTGGTTCCCCAGAGAACGTTACTCATGTAATGGATTTCTTGCACGAGTATGAGGAAATTCCTCAAGAAGGCGTTCGTTAAAATTTAATCTTCACACCTTCTTTAATATCATTATTGATACAAAAGCCTGCATTTGTTTCTACAACAAATTTTGCAAGCTTAAAAGAGGGGAGAGATTGCTCTGAAAACGGTGTAGCACTATGATATACCGTTACAATGGTACTATCTGCACCAACATAAATGATATCGAGCGACAGCGGTGTGTTTACCATCCAGAAACTTTGAATCTCTTCAGTATCAAAAAAGAAAACCATGCCAGCATCTTCTGGCATAGATGGTACATTCATTAAGCCTTGATTTCTTTTGTCAGGAGTATCAGCAGATAAATATCGCAGTGTCGTAATTTCATTTCCAGAATTATCTATAAAACTAAGCTCGTTTGGAAACTCAAGTGTTCTACCAACTGGGGTAGTGTTGGCATTCTTTTTCTCTTTAGAGCCACAAGAAATTAATGTGGCCACTAAGATTAATAGAATTAAAAGATTATTTAATTTTAAAGGATACTTCATGCTTGTTTTTTCCAGCGGTGAAAGTTATGGTATATTCGCCTCGTTCAAGGAACTCGGGCTTCTGATTTTTATCTGTGCCTACTACTAAGTCCCAATTAAAGAGATTAAAGCCTTGTTGAGCATCAATTTTAGTGCTGTAAACTTGCTCGTCTTTTTTGTTCGTAATAGAAATTGCAATATCGGAATTAGTGGTTTTTCCTAGATAGAATTGAAAGCCTACTGAAGGCATAGAAGATTCTCTGTAAGGACTTGAGCTTTGTCCCCAACGGTTATTGAAACGTACATCTACAGGTTCGAATGCAGTTATAGCTTCGTTTATTCTAGGAACAAGACTTTGTAGCGGTTTAACGTCCATCACCCAAATACTTCTTCCGTGAGTTCCGATAACAAGCTCATTCTCTCTAGGATGTACTACCATATCATAGCTAGCTACATTGGGCATGTTAGCCAAATAATGCCACTCTTTGCCATCATTAAGACTAACATAAGAACCGTGATCTAGACCCGCATAAAGTATAGTTGGTTCAACAGGATCTTGAACGATAACATTAGCAACCTCATTAGGTAGGTTACCTTTTATGGATGTCCATGTTTTTCCGAAATCGGTCGTTTTATAAAGGTAGGTTGTAAAATCATCAACGCGATAGCCGTTTAGAGAAACGTAAGCAGTTCCCTTGTCATATTTGGAAGGATGAACTTCACTTACCCAAAGGCCTTTCGGAATACTTCCTGTAACATTGTTCCAAGTTGTACCGCCATCTCTAGTAATTTGAATATTACCATCATCAGTTCCTACCCAGATTACACTGAAATCTAATGGAGATTCACCAATGGTAGAAAGTGTAGAGTAGGGTACATCGCCATTTGGATGATCGTTAGTTAGGTCGGGGCTGATAGCAGTCCAAGTTCTACCTTGATCGAAAGAGCGACTTAACTTCTGGGAACCGAAATAAATAACATCAGGATTGTGATGACTTAACGCAATTGGACTATTCCAGTTGTAGCGGTAACGTGGCTCGCCAACTTCGTGGATGGGCGTTATCGACTCTCTTATATTTTTACTTTGCTCAATGCGGAAGTAATTTCCATACTGAAAGCCAACGTATACTAAATCTGAATTGGTAGGATTTGCGAATACATGCATTCCGTCACCACCAAAAAGACGCTTCCAAGGACGGTTACGGTTCGGCGTTGATGTTGATGGGCCGAAGAAAGTTCCATTGTCCTGTAACCCACCATAGATATTATAAGGCTTATCCATATCCACACTAACAGTGTAAAATTGCCCAACCGCTTCACTGTTATGATGAATGAAATTTTCACCTCCATCATGACTTTCATACAAGCCACCATCATTTCCGAGTAAAAGATGCTCAGAGTCGCTTGGGTCAATCCATAATGCTTGATGATCAGAATGAACTGGGTCGTTGTTTGCTTTGATGTTCCAAGTTTTTCCACCATCCGTAGATTTAATAAACGGGACGCCTAACGCGTAAACTGTATTTTCATCGTTAGGATCTACTCTGATCTCTCCGAAATAATACCCGTAGGTGTTGTAGACTCCAGGTAGTTGGTAATCATGAGTCAGTTCCCAACTATCGCCACCATCATTAGAACGGTAAACTTCCATTTCCTTAATGCTAGTATTAAACAGAGCGGCGTTTGCATCACCTAAAAACTCGCCTAATGCTTTAGGCTGATATTTACCATTCTTAACTGCTGCTTTTACTGATTGAGCAGTATACTTTTCAGGAAAACGATTTCTTCTTAAAAAGGTCTCCAATTTTTTATCATCTAAGGCCGCAAACTCTTTGCTAGTCATCTTTATAAAGGAAGACTCAGTAAGGTTTTTGCTATTAGTAGCGGCCTCTTTTTTAATTTCATACTGATTATCGATTAAAGCATAAAGCACGTTTGGATTCGAAATACTAATATCTAATCCAATTCTACCTACAAAATTTCCCTGTGGTAAACCTTTAACCGATTTTTTCCATGTGTTACCTCCATCGGTAGATTTATAAACGGCTGACCCATTACCGCCTTCCTTGAAATCCCAAGCTTTTCTGTCTTTCTCCCAAGTTGAAGCCCATAGAATGTTTGGGTTTTTGGGATGTATGACTAAATCGATAACTCCAGTGCTATCGTTCACAAACAAAGTTTTATCCCAAGACTTTCCACCATCTGTTGTCTTGTAGATTCCGCGATCGCTGTTATATGAGTAGAGTGGACCAACAGCTGCAACCCAAGCCGTGTTTTCGTCGGTAGGGTGGGTAATAATTCTACCTGTGTGATGAATATTTCTCAATCCAACAAAATCCCAGCTTTTGCCGGCATCCATACTTTTAAAAACTCCAGCACCAGCATAAGTAGAACGGCTACTATTATTCTCACCGGTTCCAACCCAGATAATGTCAGGGTTTGCGGGAGAAATAGCGATGTCACCAATTCCTAAAGCGTCTTGATGATCGAAAACGGGAGTCATAGTGTTTCCCGAGTTGGTGGTTTTAAAAACTCCACCAGAACCATAACCCACGTAAAAAATTCTGCTATTCTCTGGATGTACTGCGATATCGGAAACTCTCCCGCTCATGATTACAGGGCCAACACTACGAATAGGGTAGTCTTTAAATATCGAATTGGCACGAAGTTGCTGCCTTTTCGTGATTGAAACTTCAATATCAGTTACAGAAGAGGGGCTTATTTTTTGAGCATTTAGAATCGAGCTCGAAAGCACGATTGCCGTTAATAGGCAAGCTAGATATGTTTTTTTCATCAATGGAGTAGTTAGTTATTAGTACTGTATGATATTAAATGGAAATGAAAGAAGTCGAAAAAAGATATAAATGCATAAATATGGTACTTTCATAATAAACACTGATTCATTCTTTGAAATCTTGGCTAAATAAGGGTATATTCAAGTCTCAGTGAGCGTCGAAAGGCACTTGCTTTTTTTTGTCCTTGTTTTTTTTGAGCGTGCGAACAGATACCATAGAAAATATTAAAGATTTAATTGCTCCTCTAGCTGAAGCTGAGGGGCTTTTTCTGGTCGACATCGAGGTTAATACCGGTGGCGGAACGGAAGTATGTCTATTTCTGGATGCAGAAGATCGTGGTGTGAATCTCGATGAATGCGCAAAAATAAGCCGTGAACTTGGGTTTTTACTCGAAGCTCACGAACTTTTTGATAACGAATATAGATTGAATGTTTCCTCTCCAGGTTTAAGTAGGCCTCTTGTAGACCTTCGTCAATATGGAAAGAATATAGGGCGTTCAGTAAAAATGAAGTACAAAGCAGATCAGGATTACAAAAAAAGTGAGGGAGTCATCGTTTCAGTTGAGGAAAACCTCATAGCTGTAGAGAATGAAGACGGAAGTGTTATTGAAGTCTTGTTCGACGATATCTTAGAAACAAAAATCGTCCCAAAAATTTAATCATCATACAAAGCAAAAAGCTGATGCAAAACGATTTATCAAAACAAATTATCTCTTCTTTTGCGGAAATTGCCAAAGAGAAAGGCATTGACCGCGATCTGTTACTATCTATTTTAGAAGATGTATTCAGAACTATGATTCGTAAAACCTACGAGAATGATGATTCATTTGAGGTGATACTTAACGCTGATCGTGGAGAAATTCAGATTCTTCATGTTCAAGAAGTAGTTCCAAAAGAAGAGCTTACAGATGCCGTTTCAGAAATATCGCTCGAAGACGCTCAGAAAGTGGATCCAGATATTGAGCTTTATGATGAATTAGCTCAAGAAGTTCAGATTCTCGACTTTGGTCGCCGTGCAGTTATGATGGCTCGTCAGCAATTGGCACAACGTATTCGTGAGATTGAAAAAGACAATATCTACGAAGATTATTCAGACCGCGTTGGTGAAATTATTCTTGGTGATGTTTACCAAGTTCGTCAGAACAAAGATATTTTAGTAAACCATAACGGTGTAGAACTTTTACTGCCTAAAAACGAGCAGATTTATAAAGATCGCTACCGTAAAGGTGATTCTATTCGTGCCGTTGTTATCGGAGTGCATATGCGCAATGGTAATCCAACGGTTCTTATCTCAAGAACTTCTGATTTGTTCTTAGAAAGATTATTTGAAAATGAGATTCCTGAAGTATTTGACGGAATCATTGACCTTGTTAAAATAGCACGTTCACCTGGTGATCGTTCTAAAGTTGCAGTACGCTCTCATGACGAGCGCGTTGATCCTGTAGGCGCTTGTGTTGGTATGAAAGGTATTCGTATTCATGCTATTGTGCGTGAATTGCAAAACGAAAATATTGATGTAATCAATTACACCGATGATAAACTTGAGTTTATCAAACGTGCCTTGCAACCTGCAGACGTAGTAAAAGTAGAGCTTGATGAAGAAGGCAAGCGTGCAAGTGTACTAGTACCAGCTGACGAAGTTTCGAAGGCTATTGGTAAAGGTGGCGTGAACATTCGTTTGGCGTCTAAACTTGCGGAATGCGAAATTGATGTTTATCGAGAAGTAGAAGAAGAAGATGACATTGATATTTCAGAATTTGAAGAAGATTTTGGAGCAGCAATAATTCAACAATTACACGAAATTGGTTGTGACACTGCCCGTTCTGTACTCGATATGAGTATTGAAGAGCTAGTAAGTAGAACTAACGACGACATTGATGAAGAGATGGCTCAGAAAATCATAAATGTTATCGGTTACGAGTTCGAAGACGAAGGCTAGTCCAAATTTTGTCAAAAAAATTGATTAGTTTTCGCACACATAGTTAAAAAGTATTTATGCCCATAAACAGACCTAAACCATTATTTAAAGTTGCATCAGAATTCAACGTTTCTACGCAGTCTATTATAGACTCGTTGCTAGGCCGTGATTTCGAAGCTGCTAACCGTCCGAATTTTAAAATTACTCCGGAGATGTATTCGGCTTTGGAGGGGATTTATGGCGAAGACAAAGCAAAAAGCCAAGACCACGAGCGTACTCGCGAAGAGTATGAAAGTCGTCGTAGCCATATCATGAATCAACGCAACGATAGCGTTACTCTTGATAATGTGTTAGAACCTCTTGAAGACTTAGGTGGCTTAGAGCCTCTAGAAGTTGAAGATGAGCCAAAAGCGGAGGTAGAGAATACCTTAGAGGCGATTGAAGCTGTTGAAGAAACTCAAGAAGTAGAGCCTATTGTTGAGGAAGTAGTTCAAGAAGAGAAAGAAGAAGCAGTAGTAGTTATAGAGCCGGAACCAATTGCTGAAGTAGAAGAGAAAAAAGAAGAAGTGGTTGTTGAGGATGTTTCAGAAGTTGAAGCTGAATCTAAACCAGAAGAAGTAGTTGTAGAGCCAGAAGCAGAAAAAGAAGAAGTTGCTGAAGCCGAAGCTGTTGAAGAATCAAATGAGTCTGAAGTAGAAAAGCCTGTTGAAGCCAAAGAAGAAGTTGTTACTAAAGAAGAGGAAAGAGAAGCAACGGAAGAAGTAGCTGAAAAAGAGCCTGAAGCTAAAACTGAGGCTAAAGAAACAGCAGTAGAAGCTCCAGCAGAAGAGAAAAAGCCGGAGACTAAAGAAGAAAAAATTATTAGGGGTCGCGCAGGAAAGTTAAAAGGAACTAAAGTTCTTGGTAAAGTAGCTTTCACAAACGATCTTTCTGCGCCTCCAACTAGAAAGAAGAGAAAGAGACGTAAGGATCAAGACGAGTCTAAAAAAGCAGCTCCTAAAACAGCAGCAACTAAAACAACTGATGCTAAGAAAACTGCTAAGCCTGCAGGAAAGAATGCAAAACCTGCAGCTGCTAAATCTAAGAAAACTGAGGTTGCTGAATTTGATGTAGATCGCATGATGCGCGAAACGTTGCAAAAAATGCAAGGTACCGCTTCAGTAGGAAGTAAGAGGTCTAAACGTCGTCGTCAAAGAAAAGAAGACCGTGTTGAAGAGCAACAGCTTCACGACGAATTGCAAGAGCTGGAATCAGGTGTAATAGAAGTAACAGAATTTATTACTGCTAACGACCTTGCTGAAGAACTTGAAGTTGGTGTAAATGATATTATTTCAGCATGTATGAGTATTGGTTTGATGATTACTATCAACCAACGCCTTGATGCTAGTACTATCGAGCTTGTAGCTGGAGAGTTTGATAAAGACGTTAAGTTTATCGACGCTGAGGAAATGGATGAGGATCTTGAAATTGAAGAAGATGCTCCAGAAGACTTAGAATTCCGCGCTCCTATTATTACGGTAATGGGGCACGTAGATCATGGTAAAACTTCTCTGCTTGATTATATAAGAAGTGCTAAAGTAGCTGACGGCGAGGCTGGTGGTATTACTCAGCACGTTGGTGCTTACTCAGTAGTTCTTGATGGAAAGAAAATTACATTCCTGGATACTCCGGGTCACGAAGCGTTTACAGCAATGCGATCACGTGGTGCTCAAGCTACAGATATTGTAATTCTTGTAGTTGCTTCCGATGATTCTGTGATGCCTCAAACAATTGAAGCAATAAATCACGCGAAAGCTGCGGGAGTTCCGATTGTTGTTGCTATAAACAAAATGGATAAGCCAGGCTCAAGCCCTGATAAGATTAAACAACAACTTTCCGACCATGGAGTTATTGTTGAAGATTGGGGTGGAGAAAGCCAGTTTGCATTAGTTTCTGCGAAAACAGGAATGGGAATTGACGAACTTCTTGAAAAAGTTCTGATTGAAGCTGAAGTTCTTGAATTGAAAGCTAATCCTAAACGTAGAGCCGACGGTGTTGTATTAGAAGCTCGTTTGGATAAAGGAAAAGGTATTATTGCCAATGTTCTTGTACAAGGTGGTACGCTTAGAGTGGGAGATCCATTTGTTGCAGGCCCTTGCTTTGGACGTGTTAGAGCACTAGAAAATGATCTTGGACAAAGAATTAAAGAAGCGGGACCAGCAACTCCTGTTCAGCTTATGGGTTTTGATGAAATGCCCCAAGCTGGCGATAAATTAATTGTTGCCGTAGATGAAAAATCAGGTAAAGAAGTAGCAGCTCAACGTCAGCAAATACGACGTGAGCAAGCAATGAGAAAGAACAAGCATATGACCCTTGACGATATCTCTCGTAGATTGGCGCTTGGTGAAGTATCAGAACTTAATATTATTATTAAAGCTGATGTTGATGGTTCTATTGAAGCTCTTTCTGGTTCACTACAGAAATTAGGAAACGAAGAAGTTTCTGTGAATATCATTCACACAGGTCCAGGTGCTATATCTGAATCTGATGTACTTCTAGCTTCTGCATCCGATGCAATTATTATCGGTTTCCAAGTTCGTCCTACAGTTCAGGCTCGTAAGCTTGCTGAAACTGAAGAAATTGATGTTCGTTTATTTAGCGTTATTTATGACGCGGTTGATGAAGTTCGAGATGCACTTGAAGGTCTTCTTTCTCCAGAATTGAAAGAACAAATTCTAGGTGTTGTTGAAGTTCGAGAAATCTTCAAAGTATCTAAAGTTGGAACTATTGCAGGTTGCTACGTTACTGATGGTAAAATCGATAGAAACAGTCCTGTTCGTATCATTCGTGATGGTGTTGTTATTTATAACGGTAATATCGGCGCTCTGAAACGCTTTAAAGATGATGTTAAGGAAGTTGCTTCTGGCTACGAATGTGGTATTAGCATACAGAATTACAATGATCTTAAAGTAAATGACGCTTTCGAGAGTTATAAGATTACTGAGCATCAGCGTACCCTTGAAGATTCAAATAAATAATAGAGCTAGTAAGCAGTAATGAGTCTTAGAACAAAGCGTTTAGGTGAAGTTTTAAAAAAGGACCTCGGAGAGATAATTCAAAGGAATTATCAACCTGAGGGAGCTTTTATATCTATTACAAAAGTTATGCTTACTGTTGATCTTTCTATCGCGAAAGTATATTTAAGTATTTTTGCGCCAGGTAGAAATGATACCAAGCTATATGAACATTTAGATGCACATGTAGACACAATTCGCCATAAACTAGCTTCTAAAATTAAGAATCAGGTTCGTAAAATTCCGGAACTCCATTTTTATGTAGACGATACTTCCGAGTATGTTGATAAAATGGAAACTCTTTTCAAAAAAGTAAAAGAACAGCCTAAAGCTCCCACCGACGAAGAAGAGTAGTTATGGCCAAAGCACTCCCTTTGGATCAGATTGAGGTTTTTGATAAGAAAAACAAGCCTCAACCAAGTTTTGATTTTGGTTCAGCAGGAATACTGCTAATTAATAAGCCAAAAACTTGGACTAGTTTTGATGTGGTTAGATATGTTCGTGGCCGCCTAAAGACTAAGAAAGTAGGCCACGCTGGCACGTTAGATCCAATGGCAGAGGGACTACTAATTTTATGTTCTGGTAGAGCTACAAAATCTATCTCCCAACTACAGGAAATGCCTAAAACCTATATTGGTGAAGTAACATTTGGTGGCTCAACACCAAGTTATGACGCGGATAGCGATGTAGATGTAGAAGCACCTTTCGAACACATCACCTTAGAGATGATTGAAAAAGCTTTAAAGGATGAGTTTTCAGGTGACATTCAGCAAGTGCCGCCCATGTACTCTGCACTAAAAAGAGACGGCCAGCGCCTTTATGATTTGGCCAGAAGAGGAGAGACCTTAGAATTAGAACCTCGTCCAGTTACAATCTTTGATCATCAGATACTAGAGTTTACAGGTAATAAGCTATTGTTAAGTATTACTTGTAGCAAAGGAACGTATATTCGTTCTATAGCTCATGATATTGGTATCAGTTTAGGTTCTCGGGCTCATTTAAGTAAGCTAATCCGAACAGCTATTGGAACGTTTACCTCAGTTAATGCGCTTACTCCTAGTGAAATTGATGAACTATTAAGAACAAATGACTGAACTAATTCATCTCGCCGATATTGAGAGAGATGCCAACACGGTAGTAACCGTTGGTACTTTTGATGGAGTGCACGAAGGCCACAGAGCACTCATGGAAACGGTGGTTAAGAAAGCAAAAGCTCGTAACGCCAGAAGCATTGTTATTACTTTTGATCCTCACCCCAGAGATATTATAAGCCCAGGAAGTGATGGGATAAAAATGCTCACTACCCTTGCTGAACGAAAAGAGATTTTAGAGAGCATCGGTATTGATGAAATGGTGGTCATTCCGTTTAATCGAGATTTTTCTTTGTTAACCTCTGAAGAGTTTATAAAGAACATCGTTTTTGAAAAGATTGGTGTTAGCGAATTTGTTATTGGTTACGATCATCATTTTGGGAGAGACCGTTCTGGAACCATAGAAACGGTTAAGAGACTCGGAAAAGAACTTAATTTCGATTCGTATGTGGTTTCAAAGCGGGAAATGGGAGAGGTTACTATAAGTAGCACTACTATTCGAAAGGAATTGCAAGAGAATGGCAACGTTGAACAAGCGGCTAAGCTTTTAGGCAGAGAGTATATTCTGAATGGTTTAGTAACACATGGCGATGAACGAGGTAGAAAGATTGGCTTTAGAACTGCGAATCTCAAGCCAGAACACCCTAACAAAGCTATTCCTAAAAATGGAGTTTACGTTGTTAAAGTAAGAGTTTCTGGAATATGGTACGGTGGTATGATGAATATTGGTGTTCGCCCAACCTTTGATGACGACGGACGCACGCTTGAAGTACATATTTTTAACTTTGAAGAAGAGATTTACGGTAAAACCATTCAAGTACGATTCCTAAAAAGGCTCAGAGATGAGAAAAAATTTAATGGCATTGATAAGTTGAAAATTCAACTTATAAAAGATAAAGAAGAAGCCTTAAAGGTTCTTTAGACTAAATTGATGTTGGTGGTTCGATGAAATTTTATATCTATCAAAAAGCCATTTGTCTTAATCTGTTGGTAAGGAAAATGCCACTGAGAAGAAGTAGTTCTTCAGTTTGATTATGAATGGTTAGTTCACCCTTCTTATAGGAGGAAGAGAACATAACGAGTTGGCCTTCTTCATTTTTTATACTCCATTTAGATTGGAAAACGTTGTTTCGCTTCCAGTAAAAGGTTTTCTTATGTAGAAGAATAGTGGCCTTTATTCTCATGAAACCATAAGGCTTAATTCCGCCTAAAAGTTTTTTATTGGTTAAATCGATAATCTGAGCTTTTGGGCTAAACGAATTACTAATTTCAATAAGATATTTCTGATCAGCCAAATTGACGAGCGCTCTGTTTGGCAATAATTTGAAAAGCATGTGTCCTGTGTACTCGCCATTGGCATAGAAATTATAGTTTTGAGAAAAAGTGCGCTTCTTCCATTCAATATGCATGAAAAGATTACTCTGAAAATTAGAACTTATAAATAATAGAAAGAGAGTAGGGTTTTATAACTTCAACTTCCATATTATAAGAGCAAAAAGTAAAAGGTCGTTTTATTTGGTAAGTATACGTTGTTGCTTAGTTATAAAAAACGTATCTTTGCAAACTATTAAATCGTTTTAAAGTTATAACAGAATTGTAATGAGCATTACAGCAGCAGAAAAAATAGATATTTTCAAAAAATTTGGCAATGATGAAGCCAATACTGGTACTACAGAAGGTCAAATAGCCCTTTTTACTCATCGCATCAATCACTTAACTGGTCATCTTAAAGAGAACCAGAAAGATCACGCAACTCGTCGTGGCCTACTAAAGTTGGTTGGTAAGCGTCGTCGTTTACTCAACTACTTAATGAAGAACGATATTGAAAGATACAGAGAGCTGATAAAAGAACTCGGTATTCGTAAATAATTTGAAGGCTCCGGATATCGGAGCCTTTTTCAATTCATCCCACTTGTAATTATTAGTTATTCTAAAACAACTTGATGACTATGGGCAGGATTAAAGCAATAAACAAAAGAAAGAAAAAATAAATGAAAGAAGATTTTAGAAGTATAGAATTTGCACCAGGTAAGGTGCTATCAATAGAAACAGGCCGGATTGCCAAGCAAGCCGATGGCGCTGTTGTGGTTAGAATGGGAGACACAATGGTACTTTGTACTGCTGTGAGTGGAAAAGAGCCAAGACCAGGGCAAGATTTTTTCCCATTAACTGTAGATCATAAAGAAAGTTTTTCAGCTGCTGGACGTTTTCCTGGCGGTTTTATGAAACGCGAAGGCCGTTCTACAGAAAAAGAGATTTTAACTAGTCGTTTAATTGACCGTGTATTACGTCCACTTTTCCCTAAAGGATATGTATGTGATACTCAAGTAATTTCAAGCGTTATCTCGTCTGACGATGAGAACGATGGTGATATGTTAGGAGCCGTAGGCGCTTCTTTAGCAATTCACTTGTCTGATATTCCTTTTGACGGCCCTATGGCTGAAGTTAGAGTGGGTAGAGTAGATGGTAACTTTATCATCAACCCAACCATCTCTGAGTTAGAAAATAGCGATATCGACATGTGCGTTGGTGGTACTGATGACAGTATCCTAATGATTGAAGGCGAAATGAAAGAAGTTTCAGAAGCAGAAATGCTTGCCGCCATTAAAGAAGCTCATGCAGCTATCAAAAAATTATGTGATTTTCAGAACGAACTTCGTAAAGAATTAGGTAAAGAAAAGAGAGAATTTATCGCTCCTACTTTATCTGAAGAAATTGAAGCAAAAGTTTCTGAACTAGCTTCTGCTAAAATTAGCGAAGTAGTTAACATTGGTTTAGGTAAAGAAGAGTACAACGAAAAAATTCGTGAAATTAAAAACGAAGTTGTAGCTGCTTTAGAAGAAGAATTTGCTGATGATTTAACTACTGTTAATAAAGTGCTTGGTGCTATCGAGAAAAACGAACTTCGTAATATGATTCTTGAAAAAGGTCGTAGAATTGATGGTCGTTCAACTACTGATATTAGAGATATCTGGACTCAAGTTGGCTACATTCCAAGAACTCACGGTTCTGCATTGTTTACTCGTGGAGAAACTCAAGCATTAGTTTCTGCAACATTAGGAACTCGTAGAGATGAGCAAAACGTAGATACTTTATTCGATCAAGAAGCAAAGCAATTCTATTTACATTACAACTTCCCTCCATATTCTGTAGGCGAGGCTGGTTTCTTACGTGGACCTGGTCGTCGTGAAATAGGTCATGGTCACCTTGCTGAGCGTTCGCTTAGAATGATGATGCCTACTTTTGAAGAGTTTGGTTACGTTGTACGTATCATCTCTGACATTACAGAATCTAACGGTTCTTCGTCAATGGCTTCTGTTTGTGGCGGTTCTATGGCACTTATGGATGCTGGTGTACCTCTTAAAAAGCCAGTTTCTGGTATTGCAATGGGTATGATTGTTGGCGAAACTAAAACAGCGATTCTTTCTGATATTCGTGGCGAAGAAGATTACATGGGTGACATGGATTTCAAAACTGCTGGTACTGTTGACGGTATCACAGCTTGCCAAATGGATATGAAAGTTCAAGGTATTAGCTTTGAAACTATTGAAGAAGCTTTAGGCCAAGCACATACTGGTCGTTTACATATTCTTGGTGAAATGGCTAAAACTCTTTCAACACCAAGAGAAGCTATTTCTCAGTACGCACCGCAATTCCTGAAAATGGAAATTGATGGTAGTGATATTGGCGCGGTAATCGGGCCCGGCGGTAAAGTGATTCAAGCTCTTCAGAAAGAAACTGGCACTGAAATTATCATCGAAGAAGATAAAAACGGTAAAGGCCAAATCACTATTTCGGCTAACGACTTAAGCAAAGCTGAAGAAGCTAAGCAACGCATTAAAATGATCGTTGGTCATTTAGAAGAAGGTGCAACTTACAAAGGTGTGGTAAAATCAATCAAAGACTTCGGCGCATTTATTGAAATTGCTCCTGGAAAAGATGGTTTACTTCATATCTCTGAGATTGCTCACGAACGCGTAGAGAAAGTTTCTGACTTCCTACAACTTGGTGATGAAGTTGAAGTTCAATTGCTTAAAGTTGAGCATGGTGGAAAACTTCGTCTTTCTAGAAAATCATTGATCGAAAGAGAAAACTAAGTTCTCTTTTTTAGATTTTAAGGGCGCTTCTCAGTAATGGGAAGCGCCTTTTTTTTGTCCATGAATTATCATGCTTGGGAATTAAGGTCAAAAATGATACTAAGCTTTCATATTTGTTTGAGTATATAGAAATAAATATTTGAATTACATTATTGTATATACTCTGAATAATAAAAACAGAGAGTATTTAAATGATGAATGTTATGCGAAATCTATTTAGAAACTAAAGTTTAGATGAATTATAAAACACATTGTAACAAGTATTAAAAAAGTTTATCTACGCTAAGAATAATTTTAAGATTACTTATTAGGGCATAAGCGCTTCAAACGGGTATAAAAAACAGGACAAACTACCAGCCTTCGCATTAGAGTGTACTTCGTAATTGATAGTCCACATCTTTTTAGTTGAGTTCGGTATATCAATGATTCAAGATTAATTATTGGAAGGAGTATGCCTAAAAAATGAGCTCCTCTAGATTATCTGAAATTGAAAAACAAACCAAGCTATCATCACAATATGAGGTCAATAAGATCAATGAGATTTAAACATCTATTTTTAACTACGATAATATTATTTATCGTTTTCAATATACAAGCTCAAACCATCACAGAAACGGATGGCAATTTCAACTTATACAGCAATGGGATAGTTAAATGTACTAGTGCTTCGAATTTAGGTACGGGTACATTAAATGGTACTACCTACACCAAACGTACAGTTGCTGAAATAACAACAGCTAATGCAGCGACTACTTGTACAAGTGGTATTACGGACATGAAAGATCTTTTTACTTCAGAGAATAGCTTTAACGAAGATATTAGTTCTTGGGATGTAAGTTCTGTAATTGATATGAGTGGAATGTTTAATTATGCAGGTGTATTCAATCAAGACTTGAGTAATTGGGATGTTAGTGCAGTGACTGATATGCAGAAAATGTTTAGCTCTGCACAAGTATTCAACCAAGACTTAAATAATTGGGATGTAAGTTCTGTGACTGATATGCAGCAAATGTTTTACTATGCAGATGCATTTAATGGAGACTTGAGTAATTGGGATGTAAGTTCTGTGACAAATATGCTTTTCATGTTTAGTTCTGCACAAGTATTTAATCAAGACTTGAGTAATTGGGATGTAGGTTCTGTTACGAATATGAATAATATGTTTTCTCATGCTTATGTATTCAATCAACCCTTGAATAATTGGGATGTAAGTTCTGTGACTGATATGAGTTATATGTTTTATTATGCATATAAATTCAGACGAAATTTGAGTAGTTGGTGTGTAACTGCTGTAAGTTATAACTTTAACTATTTTGGAAATAATGGCACTGACCCTTCGTGGTATTCATGCCCAGGAGATCAAGAGATTTCAGGTAATGAAGGTTGGCGTCTACTTTCTTTCCCAATCACTGGAGGAACCGTTTCCGATATTTCTGATGATACTCCGATTCAGGGAATTACTGGTGGTGATAATGAAGCTTTCGCTGCTAATTTCTATCTCTATGATGATACGGGAGTCTTCGAAGAGCCCACCGATGTTTCAACCGCTTTTGGTGACGGAAAAGGCTTTGCTGTCTATTTTTATGATAATGCGGATGGAGGGTCGTCTGAATTACCAATATCTATATATACAGCAGGGCCAGAGCCTTCTACTAATGTAGCTGTTACCTTAAACCCCGCTGCAAATGGATATACAC
>CAXBMW010000003.1:0-357771 GCA_963977025.1 uncultured Balneolaceae bacterium
TATCTTCAGGATGACGGAGAGCGTTGATCGATTTATTAAAACTGTCAACGAATTACCTAACACCTACAATCCCGAATTTATTTCGGGATCTTACGCAAAAACTTGCTTTTTGAATCGCTCACTTGCCTTCTGAAGGTTTGTTCTCGTTACGAATATCTTTGTTCATAGTTAGGACAACTGATTAAAAACCTCATCTCCACAAAGATGCTGAAACAAGTTCAGCATGACCGAGATCGTTTTCTGGGTCAAGGCCCACCAATTTATTCAGGGATTTGGTAGTTTTGTAAGCCTCGGTCATCCCGAATTTATTTCGGGATCTTACGCAAAAGCTTGCTTTTTAAATAGCTCACTTGCCTTCTGAAGGTTTGTTCTCGTTCACAAATCAAGATTCATTATACACATCTGGCAGATCGTTTTCGTAGAGTATTACATCACCGGAAGTGGCAATATTGCGCACAATTTCGTTCGCTTCAAATAATGTATGTACGATATGAACTTTCTCGGCTTGGCCTTCTACCATTTTAACGCCTTCGAAAATGGGTTTGGCGCGCTCTTCGCCTACCAAAACGATCATATCCAAATCGGCATTTCCGATTGCTTCCCCAAATTTCTTATTCTCTTCAAATTCGAGTTCGCCTAACTCCACCATTCCTGGAGTAATGATGATTCTTTTGCCCGAATTAAAGGCGCCTAAAATCTCCACAGCGTTTTTTGCGCCTACTGGGTTTGAGTTAAATGCATCATCAATGATAAACAAATCGCCTGCTTGCTTTAGCTCAAGTCGATGTTCAATCGGTTCAATATTCTTTGCCGCTACCGACATCGTTTTAATACGCACACCAAAATGATGCGCTACACCAATCGCCAAAAGCATATTCTGCACATTGTGAGCGCCCAACAGTCGTGTTTGAAAATCTTCTTCAGCTTCACCAATCTTCACCGTAAAATTAGAGCCTGATGTGTTATAGGTAATCTCTCCGCCTTTTATATCACCAGCAGTAAGCCCGACAACAATTCTTTCGATATCCGCTCGATTGGCACCCATTTTGGTCACTAATTCGTCATCTGCATTTAGAATTGCTACGCCGCCGGCTGGTAAGTTATCTACCAAAGTTCCTTTTTCTTTAGCAATAATCTCTTTGGAGCCAAACGTTTCTAAGTGGGCAACTCCCACATTGGTAACAATGGCAACATCTGGCTGTGCGATATCGCATAATTCTTGAATATTCCCCTCATAACGAGCGCCCATCTCAAGAATTAAGATTTGATGATGCGATTGCAAGTCGTTGTTAATCACTTTGCAAATCCCCATTGGCGTGTTGTAACTCCCAGGAGTTGAACACACGCTAAATCGTTCTTTCAGTAAATCGCGCACCATAAATTTAGTACTCGTTTTACCATAACTTCCCGTAATTGCCACCACTTTAAGATGCGGCATAGAAGCTAGTTTTTTACGCGCCTGCTTTTTGAAACCTTCTTGAATGTTTTGTTCGATTGGAGCTGTTACCCAGCCAGCCAATAGAATCCAAAATGGAAGCAAAATCGCGCCAAAAACCCATCCAAAAATAAGTAAGGTTACATCGAAACCTAGAATATCTGGATTGAAATTTATTAAGCCGACATTCAGAAATATCACATTGCCTGTATACGCAGCGTAGGTGAAAAATAGCGGCATTATCGTAGAAAAAAGTACGATAGGAGCTACTAAACGTTTAACTCGGCTGGTAAAAACGAGTGGCTTCTTCACTTTCTCCTCTTTGTAGCGACGGACACTTCCCAACCAGAAAAAGCCATACACAAATAGAATAAGAGCAACCGACGTTCGGGTGAGCACAAAAGGAAACCAGTCGTCGGGAAGGACGGTTACGAAAATAAAAATATTAAACAGTCCCAGTTCCCAGGGCAATACTTTGGCATCCCAATGAGATTTGAGCCAATGCCTGTATTCGTTGTTTTTGTAGCCCATTTGCTGGTACACGTGCAAAAAGAATTTACCGCGCACCCAATGATATCGAAATAAAATAACGCAAAATATAACTGAGAGTAGGTTTAGAAAAGTAAGATACCAGTACAAGAGTGTGTTATTAAACGGTGATTATTTGTGATTATAGAACAAGTTGTCGAATTTGATTGGAAGCAACGCTATATTCACGACCTATTAGAGATTAAGTTTCCAAAAATGGAGTAGAATATATGAAATTAATTATCCCAATGGCGGGCCGGGGAACACGAGTTCGTCCGCATTCGCATACTGTACCAAAACCGTTATTGCCCGTTGCTGGCACCATGATTATTGAGCGTTTGGTAGAGACTTTTGTTAGGACACTAGACCGCAAGATTGATGAAATTGTGTACATACTTGGTCCTGATTTCGGACAAGATATTAAAGATCAGCTCACGGTAATGAGCGACCGACACGACGCCACAGCCACATTCCGTGTACAATTTCCTGCATTAGGCACGGCACATGCCGTATCTTGTGCAAGCGAAGATTTAGATGGCGAAGTGATTGTTGCCTTTGCAGACACCCTGTTTGATAGCAAAGAAAAATTCAACCTAGATGGCGCCGATAGCGTTATTTGGTTAAAGCAAGTGGATGACCCTTCGCGTTTTGGCGTTGCTATCCATGAGAACGACACTATTACTGGATTTGTAGAAAAGCCTGAGGAATTTATTTCTGACTTGGCCATTATTGGTGTGTACTATTTTAAAGACGGACAAGATCTAAAACGCCAAGTTCAGCGCGTGATGGACGATGACGCGAAAGGTCCTGGTGGAGAATATTTCTTAACAGTAGCCTTAGATAACATGATTAATGAGGGGAAAGTGTTTAAGATTGCTACCGTAGATGAGTGGTTGGATTGCGGAACGCTCCCTGCTTGGTTAGAAACCACTGGAGAGATTGTTGCAAAAGAAAACCATCCTTACGATGAGAAAAATTATTCCGCTACCAAAATCATTCCGCCAGTTTTTATTGCAGATGGAGTAATCATTGATGGCAGCGTAATTGGCCCAAATGTAAGCATTGAAGCTGGTGCACATATCGTAAACTCAAGAATTAAGAATACTATTATTCGTGAGAATGCTACACTAAAGCATGTAGAAACATCTGGATCTACAATTGGTGCACATACTGTACTCACCAATGTGAAAGGTAAAGTTGATGTAGGCGATCACTCAGAGATTACAATTCTGTAGTTTACAAGAAATCAGAGGATTGAGCCCTGAGCTTTGAGGGTTTAGTTAGCGAATCTGGTTTTATTAGCTCAGTTGTATAATTGGGGAAAATATATGGCAGGTATCTGTATTAAGATGCCTGCCTTTTTTATATAAAATAGCCACAGATAACGATTAATAATTCCAGAACGTTAAGCTTTAGTATTGTTGGATTTGTTCTGGATAGTTTTGAGTTTGCCATAGAATGCACTAGGTTTGGATGGAATTAAGAATGGAGAATTAAGGATTAAAAATTGGGGAGTGGTTACCCTCTCTCCCAAGCAAGAGCTTGGGAGAGAGGGTGAGAAATTTTGGATTGGGAGTTTGGGAATCGAGTTATTTACACATCAACCCATAATCTAACACTCCTAATTAGCAGTATTCGCAGTCTGATTAACTAGCATCTCCAAGAATATCCACGGGGCTTTTTATATAATTGCCGCCCTTGTTAATTACGTGAGTGTAAATCATCGTGGTTTTTAGGTTTTTATGGCCTAGCAGTTCTTGCACCGTTCGGATGTCGTATCCATTTTGTAGTAGGTGTGTAGCAAAAGAATGACGTAGAGTGTGGCAGGTTACCTTTTTATTAATCCCAGCTTTGAGTGCTGCCATTTTAAGGTGTTTTTGTATAAATCGATCTGATATGTGGTATCTGTGTTTTAAGCCACTTCTCGGGTCTTCAGATATTATCTTAGCTGGGAATACATATTGCCAACGCAATTCTTGATCTTCATTCGGGTATTTTTTGGATAACGCTTTTGGAAGTACTGCTCTTCCAAGTCCATGTGCGGTATCATTATCATGCAATGTTTTCACATTCTGAATCTGCTTTTTAAGGGCTGGAATACATTGTTGAGGTAACAAGCTCACCCTATCTTTATTTCCTTTCCCCGATCGAACCCAAAGTTGCTCATAATCAAAGTCAATATCCTGAACGCGCAATCTCAGCCCTTCTGATATTCGTAGTCCACTTCCGTATAAAAGCTTACAAACGAGTGCGGGTAATCCCGATAGATATTTAAATAAAGCTGATGCTTCTTCCTTCGAAAGTACCACTGGGAGGTTCTTTGGTTTCTTGGCCCGCTGTAGTTTATCCAATTTTAGGGTGGGCACGCCTAACACTTGCTTGTATAGAAATACTAAAGCCGACAATGCCTGATTTTGTGTTCCAGCAGCTACATTTTGGGCATTAGCCAGATAATTTAAAAACTGTTCAACTTCGTGAGCTCCCATTTTATTAGGATGTTTGGTGCCATGATATTTCACAAACCGAACAACCCAACTGATGTACGCCTGCTCCGTTTTAAAACTATAATTTCTTCTGCGGATCTCCTCCCTAATCTGTTCCAATAATTTAGATTTAGCCATAATGGTATTGATTTATTAATTGGAAGTATTAACTTGTAAGAGAGTTGAGGCATTGATTCCTTACACTTGTATTGGATTTTATACGAACAGCTTATCCGAACACTTGTTCGCATAATGTCCCAAATAAACCGAAAAGATGATTCTGCGGGCGCTGAATAGGGTTTATCCCCATTCGCCCTAATAAACCGTCCTTCGGATAATATTATGTTATACGCTTAATCATGGAATTGAGTACGTTCGAAAAATCTGTAATTACTGCACTCATTAAAGGTGATTCAGAAAGTGAGTTAATTTCTGAGCAACTCAAAGATGCTACTGTCAAAAAAAGAGATTATACTGGCGTTGGCTTGTATACAGATTTGCAGATTAACGAAAATGCTCCAAGGCTCAATAAAACTAGTCGCTTTATTGAGGAAGTACCAAAAGCTCATTTAGATCATCCTGAATTATCAGCAGGTGCTGGTGCAATGCTTTGGATAACTGATGGACTTATTTCAACACTTGAATGCTATGCATATGATGAACAATGGCCAAAGGATGAATCGAAATTCACAATATGCGTATAACAAGCGTTTCAAGCGGGAATCGAACAGGGTTCGGAACTTTAATAATTTTAACTCGACTCGCCGCTTAAACGCGGGGTCGTTATGTTCAACAGCATTTATGAAGTTCGATAAAATATTAGAAGAGTTAATTTCTTTACTTTTAAAATCGAGTGAAAATCACTGGGCGAAATATTTTACAGAAGTTCTTCATTTGTATAGCTCTGGGCACAAAAATAAAGCTTATAAAAAAGTTCTCAGAGCATATGGGGGAATGTGTAGCTTTAATGATCTTGGCTTGAATTTCATTACAAATGAAGAGTATGAACGTGTTTTAGAAATTAGAAAGTGGTTATACAATTATAGTAGATCTCATAAAAAGGGAGTATTCGGTTTCTAAATGTTAAACATAACAAGCGTTTTAAGTCGGACTCGGGTATTGGCTCCGCAATTTTTAATTTTCAGGTAGCTGATTATTTCTGTTACTTTCACAAAAACTGAAAACCCTCGCCGCTTAAACGCAGGGTCGTTAGCTGTATTCAACAATGACAGATGCTATAAAAAAATATGGAGGATATTTACTACTAATTCCAATTGGTCTTTTTCTAGTAATTTTTGTCGCTCCAATATTTTTATTAGCTCTTCTTTGGGATAAAATTATTGGCTATTGGTTAAACGTTAGATTTCGTTTAAAGCATAAATTTCCAAAGAAAAATATTCTTTTTATTTATTCAAATAGTCCAAACTGGAAAGACTACATTGATGACAATTTACTCGACAAACTTCAACCGAGTACTATTTTCTTAAACTGGTCTGAACGATCAAATTGGAACACTTCCCAACTTGAAGTCAAAGTGTTTAAACATTGGGCGAGCGATAGGGAGTTTAATCCTATGGCTATAGTTTTTGAAGAAAACAGTAAAGTTAGAACCATTCGATTTTACAAGGCTTTTAAAAACAGAAATCATGGGGATGAAAAATTATTACAGCTTAAAGAGAAAGAACTATTTTCCTATGTTAATTGAATGCACGGTTCATACAGCTAACAAGCGTTTTAAGTCGGACTCGGGTATTGGCTCCGCATAATTTAATTTTCAGGTAACTGATTATTTCTGTTACTTTAACAAAAATCGAAAACCCTTCGCCGCTTAAACGCGGGGTCGTTATGTTTCTTACAAAATGAAAGCCCTCCTTACTTGTTCAATATTGGTTCTTTTCGGATGTAGTCAAAAGCCTATATCAGACGATGAGCTTTTAAATTTTGCGACAAGTTCATATGACAAAGAAGTCAAAATGAATACAGAAGAAATTCTTGGTATACATAATGGTCAAAAAGTTAAAGTTATTTATCCTTGTGGAGATATTTGTCCGACCTACACGAAAAGAATTATTTCATATTCATTAGATATTGAAAATTGTACAAGTGATATAGGAGTTAAAAAAGATATTCTCATTTTCCGAGGTAGAGCAGCTGTAAATAAAAGTTTCTGTTTACCAAAAATAATATCTGAAAATTGGGAAAAGGTCGTGCTTTAGAAACATAACAAGTGTTTTAAGTCGGACTCGGGTAGTGGCTCCGCAATTTTAATTTTCAGGTAACTGATTAATTCTGTTACTTTCAGTTCAACCGAAAACCCTTCGCCGCTTAAACGCGGGGTCGTTATACACCCATGGATTATATCGAACAATATTTTCACACCTTTCAATTTCGAGAAATCCGCTTTGGTGAAGGTACAAGAGAGTTAGTAGTAGTTTATGGTGATTATGAAAAGCGCTGTAATTTTGAATTTCACATTCCCAGATTTCGAAATCTTCCAGTAAAACTGGTTGAAAAATATTCCTCAAAAAAAAGTACTGTAGAGACTATTAGTTGGTCAGAAATACCACATGGTGTAATTATCGTCATTCGAGAATGGATAAAAAAGCAAATTGACTCATTATCGTCTTCAAGCAACACAAACCTTATTTTTATATTCAATGACTATATCAATACTCTCACTCCTCTGGGTGCATAACAAGCGTTTCAATGGGACGCAGACGGAGTGCGATCCATAACTTGTGTACAATAAAATAAATCAGTTACTTCAACAAAAACTTAATCTCTGCGCCCATTAAACGCGGGGTCGTTATACCCACGGAAAACTTGAAGAACCATTTCTACATATCAATTTTTCTTTTTCTGGTATTTGCTTCTTGTGCCAACACCAAAAACACATCGTCGGAAAATTTAACTCCTACTCTGTCTGTAAATGGCTATGAATTCAATTCAGCCATTATTAATTACAACCCAAATTATGGTTTTGACAGTCCTGACGGTGACGTGTTAATGGGCGAGATTGAAATTAGAATTTCTGAATTAGTTGAAAACCAGCAAACTCTAAGAATTAGTGGTGATTTAACAGGAATCTATATTAACAACTCAGAAGAAAAATTGATAAATGCTACCATCAAAGTTCTTGATAGAAATCGAAATCTCATTGAGGAATTTAGAGCAGATTCTATAGGTAGTTTTGAATTAAATTTCGATTACGAAAATGGCTATCTACTTGAATTCAATTATATTGGCTATCGAACTTTGTTTGTTGATATACCAAAAATGGTAGCTAAAGTTTAGAAATGGCTTGTGGGTATAACAAGCGTTTCAAGTCGGACTCGGGTATTGGCTCCGCAATTTTAATTTTCAGGTAACTAATTAATTCTGTTACTTTCAGAAAAACCGAAAACCCTTCGCCGCTTAAACGCGGGGTCGTTATGTGCCTGGGCAGGCTCGTTTTTCTGTGGGTAAATCTGCTTTGCCTTTTCTCGCTTTTTTGCTACTAAAATTATTCGTCCGTTGTTTGTGGTTTGTCCTTTTCTCATTCCTAATCTGCACCGTCGTTTTTTAAGAATCTTCGTAAAGGTTCAGCATTCTAAGTTATTCCAGAAATCCGTTTGTGCTCGGGGCGTTGGTCAAAAAGCTTATAGAACATTCCGAGTGAGCCTGCCCAGTCAACATCCAAAAATTCGGGTTGCAACAATGCATTGCTTTTACCACATTTAGCGCTAGTTCTTGGGGCGTCAGTTTTCACATAACAAGCGTTTCAAGCGGACTCGAACAGGGTTCGGAACTTTAATAATTTTAACTCGGCTCGCCGCTTAAACGCGGGGTCGTTAGCAACAATCCAATGAAATCTGTGAAGCATAATTCTTATACCGCATTTTATCGATTCTCTGTGATTCTTTGGGTTGTCTTCTTAGTTTTATACTTCAGCTTGAAGGCTTTTGAAGAACAAGTTGATCCTGAAAACTTTATTAACACTTTAATTTCGCCCGTTATTCACCCTTTAGCTCTTTTTGGTATTTTTGGCATCCCAATTATTGTCATTTTTTCATTACCGATTCGATTGGCAGAATACTTTATCAATAAGATTGAACCAAAAAGAAAAAATAATGAGTGACATTTTGTTGCTAACAAGCGTTTCAAACGGACTCGGTTAGGGTTCGAAACTTTATTAATATTAACTCGACTCGCCGCTTAAACGCGGGGTCGTTATACAGCAAGAATGAAATCCAGTTTAAACATACTTTTCATTGTAGCCTTTTTGGCAATTAGTTGTAGTCAAACTCAAAATCAATCATTTGAACAAGTTTTAGGAGAATGGAACAGCGTTAAACTGGCTGGTAGCGATATCGGAGATTTTATTGAACAAATTAGTTTCACGTTTTCAGCTGACTCAACTTTTGTTGGAACAGCAGTAATGACAGACAGCACCGCTGATGAAAAGAAAGGAGGATTCAATATTACAAGTGATTCTTTGATGATTATGGTAAACGACAGACTGAGTGCTATGAAATATTCATTCTCTAAAGACACATTAATTATTTATGATCCTTCAATTGATTCGCGGGTTTACTTACTTAAAAATGAAAACTAAATTGCTGTATAACAAGCGTTTCAAGCGGACTCGAACGCGGTTCGGGTCGTTAATTTTAAACTCCAGACTCGCCGCTTAAACGCAGGGTCGTTATGCATTTTAAAACATGTCAGAGCTTGAATACATAAATGAATTTCAAAAACGAAAATCTTCAGAACTAACTGAAGAAACGATTTCGCTTATTGATCAAGCTGTCAAAGATTATCCCAATTCTGAAAAGCTTTGGATTATGCGAGGTGACTTATTCCAACTCATTGATTTTGTAATAGATTCACCTTTAGACGAATCTTTAAATTGTTATAAAAGAGCTTTAGAAATAAATACTGATTCTGTGGAAGCTAATTTCGAAATGGCGTCTTTTTTGAACAATGTTTTGGATCAACCAGAAAAAGCTCATGCGTTTTATCAAAAGGCAAAAAATGCATAACAAGCGTTTCAATGGGACGCAGACGGAGTGCGATCAAGTACTTGTGTACAATAGAATAAATCAGTTACTTCAACAAAAACTTAATCTCTGCGCCCATTAAACGCAGAGCCGTTATGCGGGCAACTCAATGGCAAAACTAAAACCTATTATTTTAATAATTTTATTACTGTCCCTTTGCGTTTAATTCAGTTTGTAGTAATTACGGAGTTTTATATATGAGAAGCGATAAACTAAATCAAAAATGGGAAGAAATAAATTCCAAAAATCCTGAAGAATTAACCAATACTGAAAGAATTTGGTATACAATTGAACCCCTTTTACAGCTAGGATTAATTGATCATTATATTAATTATGGTTTCGATTTCCATAATGAAACAATGGAAGACCTTAAGCATATTGGAGAATTAGAAATATTAAACTTAATGCTTGAAGTTAATAATAAATTTGAAGGTGAAATCCCAAAAGATATTGACGAAAGAAATGAAGAACTAGCTGATATTAACGAAAACTTCATCGAGGAAATTGACAACAAATTCTGGAAATTAGCACCAGAAGCAGAAGTTAGGCTTGATAAATTTATAGCAAAGAATTTCGACTAACACCACATAACAAAGCTAATCAAAACCAAGGCAAAACACTCCGCTATCTTTGTGATTTGCCACTTTTGAGCAAATAACTTGCGTGCGGTTTTTATTGTATAACTCAGCAGTTAATTGGTTTCTGGTTTTGTCAAAGGTGTATCAGTGCCAACGTCGTTGTTCAAAAACCTACTCCACATTTTTGGTTTGCCTGTCCAGCCAATGTATACACATTCGGGTTACTCGCGGTTTTCTTAGTTGTGTGTTCTTTGGTTGGTGGTTCGATATTTTTCAGTTTTCACATAACAAGCGTTTCAAGCGGACGCAGACGGAGTGCGATCAATAACTTGTGTGCAATAAAATAAATCAGTTACTTCAACAAAAATTAATCCCTGCGCCCATTAAACGCAGGGTCGTTATGTGGCTTCAAATAAAAACATTCCAATGAATATTGACTTTGAAAATAATACTCCAGCAGGTTTATATGTTTTAAGTGGGTTACTCCTTTTGTCTACTTTGGGTATTCTCTACTATGCTCTGACTGTTCCTTCCTATGTTTATCTGGGAATGATTTTCATTCCTCTTTTTATTTACATGGGAGTTGGAATCATTAAACGGTGGCCTGGGTCAAGGCAAACAGTAATGGCTTTCGCAATGCTTATGTTTGTCGGTGCCATTGCCAATCTCATTGTATTTTTCTACCTGCGAAGTGCAAAAGTAAAGGCTTATTTCAAACAAGCCATCTAGGTTCAAGTTTGAAGTGCAACATTTAGGGGCTGGATTTTTTTTAGTTATAAATGTAAATAGTAATACCATTGAGCTATCTCTTGTTTCTAACTCATTAACTTCGTTTACTTATAATAATGTATTATTGTAATGTGTCGGCTTAGGCACATAGTCGACAAAGCCACTCAACCAATTTGATGAAGAATGAAAAGTATCACCTTTATCCTATCCTTTCTATTACTTGCATCGAATGCATTCGCTCAATCCAATCTATTCGATAAACTCGAGTATCGGTTTGAGATTGGAGTTTGGCAGAATAGCTTAACTTATGACGTTGGTCCGAACTCAACTACCGTTAGTGGCAACTCTCAAATAAAATTTGATAATCGTTTTATACTCCCCAATTTTCAAGCGTCGGCCATTTTACCTCTCGGCAAGAACATTGAATTAGATATCAACGCTTCATACTTAGTTTTTGGCGGTAAAAAACATGAGAGTAGTGGATATGAAGAGTTCCAAAAAATAAAAAGCATTGGGTTTGGTATCACACCTTCATATCTAATTACAGATAAATTACGCTTAGGCTTAATATTGGAAGATAACATTATTCAAAAGGCTGAAACTACAGTACATGGTGCTCTAGTAGGTGTCGATAGTAGTGAGGGAGTTTCGAATGCCACTTATACCTATAATCATACCAATGAATATAATAAACATGTTTTGCGATCGGGTTTACGGATTGACTACAGAATTGGAAGCGTTGTTTTAGCCGGCAAATACTCTCTCACACTCACTGACTTATTAGATGATCAGTATTTCAATGATATTAGCCAAACAAACTATAATTTCGGGTTATCTATTGGATATCGTTTCCGCAAATAAATTAAAGCTTGTTTCTCTTTTAACTCTGATATGTTAAAACGTGGTGGAGTTAGTACTCGCTGAGTAATAGAAATGATGATATTTCCGGTTTGGCGCTTTTGTCATAAAAATGTCGCAAATATGCCGTTACAAATCCTTTCATTATTAAATAGTTTTCAGTGAACTCAAATTCAAAAATGAATCTTCCATGTTTACAGAAAACTTAAAGCAACATCGTGTAAGTAGAGGGCTATCACAGGAAAAATTGGCTGATATAGCAGATGTGAGCTTACGCACTATTCAGCGATTAGAAAGCGGAGAATCCGAACCAAGGGGTGATACCGTAATACGAATAGCAAAGGCTTTAGATATTCCACCTGGAGATTTACTGCAATACAAGAAAATGGAAGACAGGAGTTATCTAAAAGCTTTACATATTTCTGCTTTTAGTTTTTTGTTATTTCCTCTGTTGGGAGTTTTATTGCCTTTCTTTCTATGGATAACAAAGAAAGACCAAATTGATGGGGTTGATTGTAATGGGAAGCAGATAGTTAATTTTCAGATAACTTGGAGCCTACTCCTATTTACTAGTTTAATTGGCTACTTCATTTGGTTCCGATATTCATTCTCATTTGTAACAGAAATATCCTTTTCTGTAGCTCAATCGTATATGTTCGTCCTTTATTCTATAGTCGGAGTTCTATACTTATACAATCTGATAATTAGTTCGGTTAGTTTAATTCGAGTTTGGAGAAATCAATCAGGTTGGTTTAAACCCACAATAAAGTTCGTTGGGTAATGTGTAACTAATCCATGAATATTCACCCCAATGGAGGCAGGGATTACTATCGTTACGAATTCTGTTGGAATAAATTCGCTGAAAAAGATTCAATTCCAGAGGCACTTCTTGTACATTTTGTAGCAGCAGATGGAAATCATTAGGTTAGCGGTGATTGTTTCCAAGATTTTAAAAAAGTACTTTCTTGAAAGGTTGCTAATAGCTACAAATTCACGTCATCAAACGAACTCGAACAGGGTTAAATAAATAACATTAATATGAGATCCGTAAAAATACTCTCCCTACTTGTGCTCGTAATTTCTTTATCTGGATGTCTTGATTCGACTTCTAATGGACCGGAAGTTATTATTGAACACTCAAGCAGATCAAATTACTATATCGCTAATCATACCGACTCAGACCTTAATGTTACCTATGCAATAGCGTTCCTGAATATGGATAGTACCGTAGCTGTTCTCGCTAATTCAACGACTAAAATCTTTGAAGCTGGAGACATTGGTAGCTCACCTTCACCTTCGTCAGCTTTTGAAAGTCTTGTTTTTTCTGAATTATCCAATAATAACACATCCCCGCTTTTAACTATTCAGCCTATCGTAGATCAGAATTGGGCTGTTACTGGAGAAAAAGATGCAACAAGGTTTGAATTACTTATTACAAATGAAGATATAGATTAAAACTACTTGGGTTTAATCTCTTTCCAAACTCCTGCTCCGATTAACTAACCTGTAAAAAAAGGAATGGGAATCAATCCATGCTCCCAGCCTCTCGTTTGTACGGCTTAAACTACTTCTTCCTCTCCCCTCCAATTCCCTCATACTCAGTTCTGTATTTTTACTACATTACCAGCTCTTTGTTTGTACTAACTTCACTTGTTAACTATGAAATTCACTTTTCCCGTTTTATCGCTATTCGTCTTGAGCCTTTTATACGGATGTTCAAATTCTAAAACGCAATCTGTTCATCATCCAACCGTAGCACCTTACTATAACCTAATTGATGCTGAGTTTAACGCCCAAAAAGCATTCGAAACAGTTGCTTATGTAGAGCAGTATTTCCGAGTGGTTGGAAATGAAGGCTTTGATAACAGCGTATATTTCGTAGAAAATCTCTTAAAAGAAGAAGGTTTTGTAGAAGAATCGTCAGCTTCATCTACCGACAGGCTTGTCTACCGCATTGAACACCGTCCGCTTAGTAAACCAACATGGCAACCTATAAGCGGATCGTTGACGTTGGCATCAGGAGAGGAACTTCTCAACTTCGAGACCAACCGAAATATGATGGCTATAAACTCGTACTCTACCCAAGGCGAAAAAGAGTTTGAAGTAGTTCAAGTAACAGGAAGTGGAAGAGCTCTCAATTTTGATAGTGATGTAAAAGGAAAAGTTGTTTTTGCAGAAACCTCAGTAGGTTATTTATTCTCTGAGGCCGTTTTGAAACGTGGAGCTGCGGGTGTTTTAGCATATAGAATGCCATCTTACACCAAGCCAGAAGTAAACCAAACTTCCATTCAGTTTTCAAGAATTTCATTAGATGAAAAGAAACAAAGTTGGGGTGTATTGTTATCGTACGCAGCCAAAGAAAAACTAACCAGCGCTCTAGCTTCTGGTAACAAACGCATCAAAATTAACCTTAATACAGAAATTTTCGAATCCGAAGAATTAACAATCGTTGCAGAACTAAAAGGGAGCAAATATCCCGAAGATCGTTTTGTATTTAGTGCCCACATCCAAGAGCCTGGTGCAAACGATAATGCCTCTGGCGTTGGCGCTCTTGCCGAAGTTGCGAGTACTAGCGCTCGACTTTTTAAGGCAGGGAAGATCAACCCAGAGCGAACGATTACTTATTTATTTGGTGATGAAATTGTATCGACCAATCGTTTTATAAAAGAAGACGAAGAGCGAGCCAAAACCATAAAATGGGGCGTTAGTTTAGATATGGTTGGCGAAGATACCGAGAAAACAGGTGGGACTTTTTTGATTGAGAAAATGCCCGACCCTGCTGCAATTTGGACTCGTGGGAAGGAAAAACATTCTGAATGGGGTGGTGAGACTTTAACTAAAGAACAGATGACGCCACATTATTTCAACGACTTCATTTTGAATAGATTTTTAGAGCAAGGCGCCGCAAAAAACTGGACGGTTAATGTTAATCCATTTGAAGGCGGAAGCGACCACACTCCTTTCTTAAGAAGTGATATTCCGGGATTGCTACTTTGGCATTTCACCGACCAATTCTATCACACCGATAACGATCGATTGGATAAAGTCTCTTCGGCTACGCTTAAAAATGTTGGTACTGGCGCTTTAGTTAGTGCTTTAGTTTTAACAGGAAGCCAGCAACAAGCTTCCGACCTGGTGATAGAAGAAGTGACCAATGCTGCCATCAATCGGTTACAAGTTGAATTCGAACTCAGCAAAACAGAACTTCAGTCTGGTGGTTCTTTTGAAACGGAACAAGATATTCTAGAAACATGGTCGGCATGGTATGTTGGTGCCATCGAGAACTCGAGAGATATTCTTAGCCAACCTGATTCTGCTTTTGAGGAACGGATTAAAACTTCCATCGAAAAAGTAACTTCCGAGAAAGATCACTTTATTGAGCAGCTTCGTGTGTTGTAGTTCAACATTCGATTAATACGTCAAAACTAGAATCCAGAAAAGATGTACTTTCAAATCCTCAACGCTAGCTTAATCGAGCAAATTTCGAGATTATTTGCAGAGATGCCTATGGTATTGGGACTTTCACTAGCCATCGCTATTTCTGCAATTTTGTGCATTTGGGGAAAGTATTCTCATAAAAACAAGGTGGTTTATGTATTTAAACCACTTGCCACCACGCTAGTTCTGTTTATTGTTTTAGTGGGAGGAAACCTTTCGAGTTTATATTCTCAACTCGTTGCCATAGCGCTAGTTTTTTCTTTGGCGGGAGATGTATTTTTAATGCTCCCAAAAGATCGATTCATCGCTGGGTTGGCTAGCTTTTTGGTGGCACATGTTTTTTTAATTGTTGCCTTCTCTCTTCAACCTTTTGGCTTCAATTGGTGGCTTTTGCTCACTATTGTAATATTGGCCACAGCGATGTTCTTAATACTTTCTCCAAAACTGAACAATCTAAAACTCCCAGTTGGGGCTTACATTCTGGTAATTGCAGTGATGGTGTGGCTTGGTTGCGAAATTTGGTTAGAAAAGCCAACACTTAGCACTCAACTAGTGGCTTTGGGTTCTATATTATTTCTTATTTCGGATGGGCTACTGGCTTTAAATAGATTCAAAAAGTCGTTTAAAAGCGCTGATATTTTTATACTGAGTACATATTTCACCGCTATTTGGTGCTTTTCACTATCTACACTTCCTTAATTAGCTAAGTTTGTTCTCGTTTACCTAACTAATTGTAAATGTTTTTGTGCTTTCTAGATTATCCTGATTTAATAAAAAAGCCTTCAACTGATATTTACCAGGTGCTAATTCAAATTCTTGGTCTATCGAAACCTCAAACTCTACTTTGTTAGATGGGTCAATTACAATTTCAGTAATAGCTTGCGTACATAATACTAAATTCATCGAATTAAAGACTTCCTTGCCGTCTTTTTCGATTGTAAAGGCAAACTGACATCCTGTGTTAAAGATCAAAGTCTTAGTCTCACTAGTGCCATTTATAACAGAGAACGTAGCTTTCAGTTCTTGAACGCTTTCCACATTATCATCCGAAACTTTCAGAGTGGCATGTAGAGTTTCCTCAAAAGCAGTGGTACAACCTATATAAAGTAGTGCAACTGAAAGAAATATAATAAATCTCATTGGCGTTTTTTCCATTGGTTCCCAATACCTCAAGCTTACTAATATTCGAAATTTAGTCAAAATCTCTTCTTATATTAAATTATATCTTTCGGTTTAAATATATTGAGCTCTTCATACCAATAACGCATTATTTGTGGTTGGTTATCAGCGCCGATGTTCCGATTCAGATTCTATTTCTGTTCACCTACATCAACGTACATGTCTCAAACTCGCAAGCAGTTCAAAGTTCCCCCTAAAAGATATCATCCTAAAGGGTTATCCATTCTTTTTGAAGATCAAGATATCATTGTGGTAGACAAAAGCTGTGGTTTACTATCTGTTAGCACCGATAAAGAAGCAGAGCTAACCGCTCACTTTCTTCTTGGCCAGTATGTTAAAAAGGGAAATAGTAAATCGAAGAATAGAGTATTTATCGTACACCGTATAGATAAGCATACTTCTGGTGTTCTCATTTTTGCGAAAACGGAACAAGCAAAACGTTTTCTGCAAGACGAATGGAAGTCTTTTAGCAAAACCTACCATACTGTTGTAGCAGGTAAAATGCCCGAACAAGAAGGGCAAATCGTTTCTTACCTTACAGAAAATCGTGCGTTTAGAGTGTATTCAGTGCAAGATGCTAGCCTGGGGAAATTATCAAAAACGAATTACCAAGTTCTTAAAGAAACCGAAGAGTACAGTTTACTAAAAATAAACCTTCTTACTGGTCGAAAAAACCAGATTCGAGTTCACCTCGCCGACTTAGACAGACCAATATTAGGAGACAAAGTGTACGGTATTAAATCGAACGACGTGAATAGATTGATGCTTCACTCATCGTCGCTCGCTTTTATACATCCAGTTACTAAGAAAAAGATGACTGTGGAAGCCACCCTTCCAAAAGAATTTAGCAAGTTTGGATAGGCATTAACTATCTAGCTACAGTAAGAACACCATGGAAATTCGCAATTATATAATTGCTTATTGCACCTTCTTCTGCTTCGCATACATCCCACTTAAAGTCACCACCACCAATCAAAACCTGGTCGCATTCTAACTCATTAGCTGTTTCTACAATAACTTCACCAGGTTTACCAACTTTAACCATTGCTTTTGGGTTAGAAAGCGGGCCGCCAAACTCTTTATACAATAGCTTTGCCATTTCTACTATCGCAAGCGCATTCTCTTTGCGTTCTTCTGTTTCTGCTACAACTAGAATGGTTACATCTGGTTTATCTTTTAAAACTGCGCTTAACATACCAGCATGTTGAACGGCTTCTCCTGCAAATTGTGTTCCGTTTGTAGCAATAAGCCAGTTTGATGGTAATTTCATAGTTCTCTTCTTGTTAATAATTTATTCTGTTAAAATCGATTCAAAGTACACTTTCATACTATTTTATAAAACTCAAAATTTCTATAACAAAGCGCTGAATGCATCCTTTAACATTCCTATCTTTAGGCAATGAATTTTGAATATAACATACCCGAGCCCCATAAAGTTGCTTTTAATACTATTTGTAAAGCAGCAACCACGATAAACCAACCTGTTTATGTTGTGGGTGGCTACGTTCGCGATTATTATCTCGATAGACTCAAAGAAACAGCCCCAGACATCGACTTTGTTACAGTGGGTTCTGGAATTAAGTTAGCGGAAGAGGTTCATCGGCTAATCGAAAACTCACACCTTTCCGTTTTTAAACAATTTGGAACGGCTCAAGTTAAAATTGGAGACTTAGAACTCGAGTTTGTAGGTGCACGCAAAGAAAGTTATCGAAAAGATTCTCGAAAACCTCTCGTTGAAGATGGCAGTGTAGAAGACGATCAATTAAGAAGAGACCTAACCATCAATGCGATGTCGTGGTCTTTGAATGAAGGTAATTTTGGAACGCTGATCGATCCCTTTAACGGTGTTGAGGATATGAAGAATAAAGTTATCCGCACACCCATTGACCCACTCCAAACTTTTAGCGACGACCCACTTCGCATGATGCGAGCCATCCGTTTTGCAACGCAATTGAACTTTGAAATCGAAGAATCGACTTTTAAAGCTATTTGTGAAATGGCACCTCGTTTGGATATTATTTCTAAAGAACGGATAATTGTTGAGCTCAATAAAATAATCCTCACTCCAAAGCCTTCTGTTGGCTTTGCATACTTATTTAAAAGTGGTTTATTGAAACAGTTTTTTCCTCAAATGCACAATTTGTTTGGGGTGAAAGAAGTAAACGGTCACCGTCATAAAGACAATTTTTGGCATACGCTACAAGTATTAGACAACGTAGTAAATTTTGGCGGCGATTTATGGCTCCGTTGGGCTGCTATTATGCACGATATTGCGAAACCACCTACGCAACGATATCAAGACGGTGTTGGTTGGACTTTTCATGGCCACGATGCACTTGGTGCTAAATGGACCAAAGATATTTTTCGACAGCTCGGGTTGCCATTAGATGACAGAATGCGCTTTGTTAGAAAACTTGTCCGTCTACACCTTCGCCCTATTGCGTTGGTTTCGGATGAAGTGAGCGATAGCGCTATTCGCCGTTTAATCTATGAAGCTGGCGACGATATTTTCAAGCTTATGACTCTCTGTAGAGCAGATATTACAAGCAAAAACGAGAATAAAATTGAACGCTTTCTAGCCAATTTTGACCTTGTTGAAGAGAAAATTAAAGAAGTCGAAAAGAAAGATCGGGTTCGCAACTGGAAAAACCCAGTAACCGGCGAAGAGATTATGAATGTTTTTGAGATTGGCCCTAGCAAAGTTATAGGAGAAGTTAAAAACGCCATTAAAGAAGCCATTTTGAACGGCGACATTCAAAACAATCATGACGCTGCTATTGAGTACATGAAGGCAAATAAAGAACTCTTTGTTAACAATTAAAACAATCAGCATTAGTGATTAAACAACTCTGGATTTCAAATTCTTACGCCAAAATTAACTTGGGACTCAACGTTCTTGAACGGCAAGAAAATGGATACCACACTATAGAAACGGGTTTTTGTTTCATTGAATGGTCAGACCGTTTTGAAATTACTCCAGCTAGTCGAAATAGCTTAACGATGAGTAATCCTGACATTCCCGTAGACGACACTAACCTCATTGTGAAAGCAGTAAAATTACTTGAAGAAGAAGCTGGCCTTAAAGACCGATTTCATATTCACGTTCAAAAGAATATCCCTACAGGAGCTGGTTTAGGTGGTGGAAGTAGTAATGCGGCCACAACACTTAGAATGATTAATAAGATTGCGAATCTTGGACTAAGCCAAGATTTTCTTATTGAGCTAGGAACGAAACTAGGAGCCGATGTACCATTCTTTATAAAAGGTGTACCTGGTTTTGCGACCGGAACTGGGACTGATATTGAAGAACTCGACATACAGCCAGACGCCCATATTATTACGGTATTCCCTGGAGTCCCTAGTAGTACGCCAGAAGCTTATCATAATGTAGAGCCAAACGCTGAACCAGAGTTCTCCCTAAAAGCTCTATTGCAAGATGAAGACATTGAGGAATGGCAATATCTGCTTCAGAATGATTTGGAGCTCGCTGTCTTCCCAAGGTTGGAAATTGTAGGAAATATTAAAGATCAATGCTACGAATTTGGAGCGAGTTACGCCTCAATGAGCGGAAGCGGTTCCAGTGTTTTCGGGCTTTTTCAACAAGATTTTGTTGCAATTCATGCTTATGAATCGTTTCATAACCTCGGTTTTATAGCTAACTTAACACGCCCGAAATTTAAACCAGATTTGGGTATTTATATTAAAGAATCAAATAATTAAGCACCCTGAGCTTACAATTTTAGATAGAATGTCTAAAATTCATACTATTTTAAATAAAAAAACATCGAGATGAGTAAAAAAACCACTCCAAAATTTAACACTCGTACTGGACTTGATCGCGATTCAATTCGGGAAGACATAAAACTTCATCTACGCCACACACTTGCAAAAGACGGAAGCTCGCGTACCAACTGGGACAACTACCAAAGTGTTGTACTCACCATTATGGATCGTTTAAACGACAAGTGGCTTACTACACAACAAGCGTATACCGATCAAGGCGCTAAGCGTGTTTATTATTTGTCCATGGAGTTTCTCATCGGGCGCCTACTCGATAACATGGTTGTAAATTTAGATGTACAACAGGAAGTAGCTGATGCCTTAAGCGATGTCGGGCTAAATTATGATGAAATCCGCGACGCAGAGTGGGATGCGGGATTAGGTAACGGTGGTCTTGGTCGCCTTGCAGCTTGCTTTCTAGATTCTATGGCTACGCTTGGTATCCCCGCTATTGGTTACGGCTTGCGCTATGATTATGGAATGTTTTACCAGAAATTTGAAAATGGTTTCCAAATTGAAAAACCAGATTTATGGTTACGTTACGGAAACCCTTGGGATACAATTCGCCCAAAAACACAATACTCTGTAGATTTTTACGGCCACCAAGCCATGTACAACGGTACAGCTAATGGAGATTTAAAGTACAAGTGGGAAGAAACTAAGAAAGTACTCGCTGTTGCGTACGACACTCCTATTCCTGGTTATAATAATGGAATTGTAAACAATCTCCGCCTTTGGAAAGCTGAGTCGGATACAGCTTTAGATTTAAAAAGCTTTAATCAAGGCCAGTATATTGAAGCTGTAAAAGACAATCAGCTTGAGCAGAATATCACCCGAGTACTTTATCCAAACGATAAAGTATTTTTAGGCCAAGAATTACGCTTGAAACAAGAGTATTTCCTTGTTTCAGCTTCCATGCAGGATATTATCCGTCGCTTCAAAGGTAGCTGTGATGATTGGACGAAATTCCCGGAAAAAGTAGCCATTCAGTGTAACGATACACACCCGAATTTGGCGATTCCTGAATTGATGCGCGTATTACTTGATGAAGTGAATATGCCTTGGGATAAAGCTTGGGACATCACCAAAAAAACAATGGCTTATACCAATCACACGCTACTTCCCGAAGCGCTCGAAAAATGGCCTGTCTCATTGGTTAGAAATCTACTCCCACGCCACTTAAATATTATTTATGAAATCAATCATCGTTTCATGGATAGCATTAAAGTGAAATACGGAAATGACACCAACAGAATGAGCAGAATGTCGATTGTAAGCGAAGGTGAAAACCCTGTTGTACACATGGCGCATTTAGGGATTGTAGGGTCCAAGAAAGTAAATGGTGTTGCCGCTTTACATTCTCGCTTATTGAAAGAATCTATGTTCCGTGATTTCGACGAAATGTTCCCAGATCGTTTCACAAACAAAACAAATGGGATTACCCCTCGCCGTTGGTTAAAGCAATGTAATCCTGATTTAGCGAGTTTAATTACAAAAAATATTGGCGATAATTGGATTACCCATCTTGATGATCTAAAGAAATTGATTCCGCTTTCTGAAGAAAAAAAATTCAGCACAGAGTTTGCTAAAATTAAACTCGACAATAAGAAAAAGCTTGCTAAATACATCAAAGAAACACGCGACATTGATGTTGACCCAACCTCGATGTTCGATATTCAGATTAAACGTATTCATGAGTATAAACGCCAGCTTTTAGCAGCGTTGCATGTTATTACTGTGTATAATCGCTTAAAAGAGAATCCAAGTTTAGACATTGCTCCGCGTACTGTACTTTTTGGTGGAAAAGCAGCTCCTGGTTATGCCATGGCTAAATTGCACATTAAGCTTATCAACAGCATTGGCGAAAAGATTAACAACGATCCTGAAGTAAGCGATAAACTGAAATGTATTTTCCTTGCAAATTACCGCGTTACGATCGCAGAAATGATGATACCAGCGGCCGATCTTTCTGAGCAAATTTCTACTGCAGGGATGGAGGCTTCTGGAACAGGAAATATGAAACTTGCTCTTAATGGCGCCCTCACTATCGGTACTTTAGATGGCGCAAACGTAGAAATTAAAGAGGAAGTTGGTGACGACAACATCTTTATTTTCGGACTTGATGTGGAAGAAGTAGACGAGCTCCGACGCATGGGTTATAACCCATGGGATTATTATAACGCCAACACCGAGTTGAAAAAGGCGCTCGACCAGATTCAAACCGGATTCTTTAGTCCAGAAGACCCGCATCTATTCCAACCTATTATTGACGCCATTCTTCACAAAGGTGACTATTTTATGGTTTTAGCTGATTTTGAAGCTTATTTAAAAGCTCAAGAAGAAGTGGATGCTTTGTATAAAAACCCTTCTGAATGGAATCGTAAAGCTATTCTTAATGTGGCGAAGATTGGTAAATTTTCCAGCGATCGAACCATTCAAGATTATGCAGATGAAATCTGGGAAGCTAAATCTGTTACTCTTAAAAAGTAACTTCCAGTACTTACAATATTCTAGAAAAAGCCAGCTATTGTTGGCTTTTTCTATTTCTACAACTTAGTATTTCAACTAGCACGTTTTACTTCCTGTTATTGGCACAAGTTTTTCTTTATAACCACGCCTAAAAGGTTAAATTAGTTTTGTGAGAGAACCACTATTCATACAACAACTCCGAAAGGGCAATAGAGAAGCATTCAATCAATTGGTTGAGGAGCATAAGGACGGTGTTCTCAATATTTGCTACGGTTTTGTTAAGAATACTGAAGAAGCTGAAGACATCACCCAAGAAGTTTTTGTGGAAGTTTTTAAAACCATCTCCAAATTCCGGGAAGATTCTTCTTTATTTACATGGATCTATCGCATAGCTGTTTCTCGCTCTTTAGATGCTATTAAAAAGAAGAAGAGTATCAAAAGAGCAGCGTTCTTTGAAAAAAGAGTTCAATCCGAAGTTGCAGAGTACGAAATTGAGAATACTGCAAGCGACACTCTGAGCCCCGACTCTGAGCTCGAACAGATTCAACAGCAGCAATTCATACAATTTTCACTAGCAAAACTAACCGAAAGCCAACGCACCGCATTTGTTTTAAGCCACCAAGATGGGTTGAGCTATAAAGAAATCTCAGAGATTATGGGGAAGAGTTTAACCTCCATAGAATCTCTAATTCACCGCTCTAAACAAACACTTAGGAAAATTATGGAGGAAAATTACCGTGAGTATTTTTAGTAACCGCAAGTTTTATTCATTTTCTTCGCCAAATAATCAGGTTGTAATATCATGACATCAAAAAATAACATACCATCGCATATTGATGCTTTAATGAAGCAGGCTGGATCGTCATCAAAAATAACGACTAGCAAAAACTTTATGGATAATCTAAATAGTAGGTTAGACGAAGTAGAACAAAAGCGCACACCTGCTCGTATTTTTAGTATTAACGATTATATAAAATACGCAGCAGTGATCGCTATAGTGATTGTAAACTTGGGAATTTTATTCTCCGTTTCTACAGAAAGTACAACTGACACAGCCACCGCAGATACCATTTCTCAGTTTGCTGACGAGTATTTCCCTGAGTACACCGCTTTATTAGATGGAGAAGGACAATGAATTTTCTAAAAGAGAATAAATTCGCTGCCATAACTATTACATTACTTGTTATTCTCAATATCGCATTGCTTTCTGTTTTCGCACTTCCAAAGCTAATGCACGACTCCCGCGGAAAAGATTACAAGCCTGGAAGTTTTATGGCTGATAAAGTTGGATTAAACCAAACTCAAATGGCACAATACTTCTCTCTTCAAGAGACTCACCGCGAGAAGATGGATGACCTTCAAAGTCAAATAAACACAAAGCGGAAAGAGCTTTTTGATTTACTAAAAATTGAAGGGAACCACACAGAATTGGTAGATTCTATCACTTCTCAAATAGGAACTCTATCGGCTGAAACAGAAGAAACAACTTATAAACACTTTGCAAGTATACGCGCTATTTGCACCCCCGAGCAGTTAGTAAAGCTTGACAACATCTTGAAAGAAGCGATGCGTAAACGTGGTTTCAGAGAAGATAATAATCCACGCCAACAACGTGAAAGACGTTCTCCTCGTTCTAATTAACCTTGATTTGTTCTCTTTTAAGAGACTCCTTTAGTAACGATTTCCAGTATTTTATCTTATAAATGTGAAATTTATTGTAGATTTGCACAACGATTTCACTCACTTTTGCATTACTTTAGTAATACTAACACAATTACGACTTTATGCAAGCTGATACAACTGCGCAAAAATTACCCCCTCTTGAGAATTACACACCTCAGGAGATTTTCGATTATTTAACTGCTCTGTTTGAAACAACACTTTTTACCATTAAAGAGACACCTATTACTCTCTTTTCGTTGTTTATTTTTGTTCTATTTCTTGTTGGATTTTCCTTTTTCGCATCATTTGTAAAGCGACTCTTAAACAACAAAATCCTCCCTAAATTTATACATGATAGTGGGCTTAGATACACTCTAGCTCGAATGTCGCAATACGTAATCGTAATCATAGGCCTCCTTTTCTCATTTCAATTTTTAGGAATTGATTTAACAGGGCTTGCCGTAATATTTGGGTTTCTCTCTGTTGGTATTGGTTTTGGACTTCAAAATATCACTTCAAACTTTATCTCAGGATTAATTGTACTCTTTGAGCGACCTATCAGCGTTGGAGATCGAATAATGGTTAACGGAATTGAAGGAGATATCCATGAAATTAACATTCGGTCAACAACAGTTAAGACACTCAATAATATTTCAATCATTGTACCAAACTCAGAGTTCGTGTCGAAAGACGTGGTAAATTACTCACACGGTGATTCAACCTTTCGTTTGGTAATAGATGTTGGCGTGAGCTATGGTTCGGATCTGGATACCGTGATAAAGGCTTTAAACGAAGTTGCTGAAGAACACAAAAGCGTACTCGATTATCCAAAACATGATGTTCATTTGCGTTCTTTTGGCGATTCTTCTTGGAATATGAAGTTATTGGTATGGATGGGTGATGTAAAACAGCAGTACCAAGTTATGAATGAGCTTAACCAAGCTATTGTCCGTAAATTTCGTGAGTATGATATTGAAATCCCCTTCCCACAACGAGATATCAATTTTAGAAACGCTATTCCTACGGCTAAAGGAGAGAGCGACGACGAGAAATAATAAAGGCTACTTACCTTTTCAAGTAAATAGCCTTTAAATACACTTCTAGTTAGTTTTTCTTAGTTCTTAATTGGAACTACAGGATTGGCAGAACCTTCAATGAAATTATTGTATTCGCCATCCCAAATCTTTTTTAGGCGTTCTAGCTGAACATCTACTTGAGCCGCCAGTACTTCGTAAACTGCATATTGCTGCTTCGTTGGCTTTCCGTAACCAGTTTCTACCGTACTAGATAACGACGCTAGTTTATTATTTAGCTTAATTTGATAATTGAGCACATCTTGCCCTGATTCTGCTTTTGTTTGAACTAATGCATTCTCAATTTCAGACATCGCATCCAGCATCTTCTTCGCTTTTTCTTGAAGTGCTTTATCGCCTTTAGCTTCAGCTGTTATCTTATTAATCTCAGCTCTAACTTCTCTAATTCTGTTTATGGTTCTATGAGTTGTATCGAGTTTTGCTTTTATAATCGTAACTAATTTGAATTGAGATTCGAAATCAGACTGAGTAACCTCTGTCAATCTCGGGTTCTTTTTGATTATAAATTTCCGTTCTCCTACAACTTTATCGCCAATGTGTAATTTTACGGTGTAGGTTCCAGGAATGGCACTTGGTCCACTTGTATTTCCAGCCCACAGCACTTGTACTCCATTTAAGCGAGTTACCTCTGGATATTGAAGATCCCATACAAATCTATTCAATCCCTTTTCGCTACTTACAACATTCGGTCTGGACGTATTTTCTTCTTCATAGAATTTATCCGAAGCCGCTACTTTTTTTCCTTTTTCGTCTTTTTTGCTCGAATATGTTCTAATTGGACTTCCAATAGGATCGATTACTTCGATTTTAACTTCTGCTTCCACTTTGTCTTTAAGAGTATAGAAGAAAACTGCGCCGTTATCGGGGTTTTGACCTATTGAAGGCGCCGTTGTCCAACCTCTTCCACCAAATAAATACGTGTCTTCTGGTTGGAATAGGTAGGTTTCAGCTTGCGCAATTTTATCACTCATTTCATGAAGTACCGTCAAATCATCCAGTACCCAAAAAGCACGCCCTTGTGTTGCCACAATCAAGTCTTTGTCTCTTTTGTGAACAGCCAAATCTGTAACTGCAACAGGCGGTAGATTCAATTGCAGATTCTGCCATTGGGCACCATCATCAAAAGAAACATACATTCCTGTTTCGGTCCCTGCATAAAGCAGACCTTTTTTATTCGGATCTTCTCGAATTACACGAGTAAAGTCCATGTCAGGAATTCCGTTCGTGATTTTGGTCCAAGACTTTCCGTAGTTGGTAGTTTTGTACAGCATCGGCTGGAAGTCGTTGAACTTATACCGGGTTGCTGCAAAATACGCTGTTCCAGCATCATGATAAGAGGCATCAATGATGCTAATCATCGTTTCTGGCATTCCTTTTGGGGTAACATTTTCCCAAGTTTTGCCACCATTTCTACTTAAGTGAACAAGACCATCATCAGAGCCAGCCCAAAGCACACCTTTTTGGATAGGAGATTCTGTAAATGCAAAAATTGTGTTATAGTATTCTACAGAAGTGTCATCTTTGGTGATTGGACCACCTGACTCTTTCTGTTTCGATTTGTCATTTCGAGTTAAATCAGCACTAATGGTTTCCCAACTCATCCCTTCATCGGTTGAGCGGTGCACGTGCTGAGATGTGGTATAAAGCACATCCGAATCGTGTGGAGATATCATAATTGGGAACGTCCACTGGAATCTATATTTGAGATCTTCGGCTCCAGCACCCATTGGGTTATCTGGCCACACATCTACACGATCACTTAGGCCGATTTCTGCATCAAACTTATTCAGGTAACCACCATAGCTACCACCGTAGGTAACATTCGGATTATCAGGATCTGGCGCGATGTATCCACTTTCGCCGCCAGCTACAGGCCACCAATCTTTATCGGTAATACCATTGCCACTCGTTCTACTTCTGATGGCAACCGTACTATTATCTTGCTGAGCTCCGTAAATTAAATATGGAAACTGATTATCAGTGGTAACTTGGTAAAATTGAGCTGTAGCCGTCGTGTAATACGAAGACCAACCTCTACCACCATTATAGGTTACTTGTCCGCCTCCATCGTCTGCAACAATCATTCTTTGCGAATCCGTTGATGAAATCCATAAATCATGATGATCCCCATGTGGAGTTCTAATTCTACTGAAAGAGCTACCTCCATCGGTAGATTTCAAGAAGCTTACATTCAATACGTAAACAACATCTTCATTTTTGGTGTCTGCAATAACTTTACTATAGTACCAAGCTCTTTGGCGAAGGTTTCTATCGGCACTAATTCGTTTCCAAGTATCACCACCATCTTCAGAGCGGAAAAGACCGCCATTTTCATTCTCTATAATTGCGAACACTCTTTCCGAGTTTACTGGAGAAACAGAAACTCCAATTTTCCCTAACATTCCTTTCGGTAACCCAGGATTTTTTGAAATTTCTTTCCAAGTGTCTCCGCCATCGGTGCTTTTAAATAGACCGCCACCATTTCCACCACTACTCATTTCCCATGGATTTCTGTAAGCTTCCCAAAGTCCCGCAAATAAAATTCGCGGATTGTTTGGATCGATAGCGATATCTACGGCGCCAGTTTTATTATCACGGTATAAAACTTTTTTCCAGTTTTTTCCGCCATCAATACTTTTGAAAACACCTCTTTCTGGATTTCCTTCATCCCCAAATAACTGTCCCATTGCAGCAACCCAAACAATATCTTCGTTTGTTGGATGCACTTCGATATCCCCAATAAACTGGCTTTCACCTAATCCAAGGTATGTCCACGTTTTACCAGCGTCAGTAGATTTGTACATTCCATCTCCACCACTCATATTTCCGCGAATGTCGGTTTCTCCCATTCCTACATAAATTACATTGGGATCTGAAGGCGCTACTGTAATTGCCCCAACTGAAGCTGTTTTGAAATATTTATCGGTTACATTATCCCAAGTATTTCCACCATCGGTAGTTTTAAAAACGCCACCACCTGCGTAGCCTGTGTAGAACGTATAAGGTTGTGAGTCATGCCCAGTAACTGCAACTGAGCGACCGCCTCTATAAGGCCCAACACTTCTATAGTTCAGGTTATTTAAAAGATGTGCTTCGTATTTTGGACTGCTTATTTCAGCGCCATGCCCAAATATCTGTGCCTGAATTTTCTCGGTATTTAGAACGAAAAAAATAGCGAAACAGGTAAGCGTGGCTATGAGTTTCTTTAGCTTCATAGGTAAGTTCCGTTAAGTTAGTTAGTAATTCGGATATATTTAATTACCGAAGGTAGCTAATGAGAAGCAAGAGGGGCGTAAAAAGTTGTGAACTGAAATTCTACTTCTGTAGATTCTCTAGTTCTATACTATAGATTTATCGGTTTGAAGTGCTTTACCCGAATACGAAACGGAAGGTAATTGTTCCCCATTGTGCTTGCTGAGGCGCTCCACTAGGCAAACGAGAGAATTTCCAACTGCGCAGAGTGCGCTGAACTTCTTGCTCAAGTTCGGGATTCATCTTTTTAAGCGGGATAATTCTACCAACCGTGCCATTTGGACGAACTTCAAATTTAACTGAAATAACAGCTTCTGTATTAGCTGTGTTTGAAGGTAGCGGCTGAATCATTGGTTCGCGCTCTAAGTCGCCTTCCCATTTTAATTCATAAGGTGCGGTTTTTTCGTCGTCGCTACCAGTTCCGGCATCAACATTGGTTTCACCTTTGGCACCTTTTACATCGCCACTTTCTTTAGCGCCGGCATCTACAGTTAAATCTTTTTTTGCAGGGGGTGGAATTTCAACTACTTCTTCAACCTGAGTAGCCTCTTTCTTATTGGGATCTACTTTTTTGGTATCCGGAGTTTTAATGGGGTCTTCTAATACCTTTTCAACTTCATCGGGAAGATCAACAGGTTTGGTATTCTCTTCGGTTGGAGTTTGTGGCTTTTTTTCTGGCTCTGGAACTTCTTCCGCTGGTTTTTCTGGCTCTACTTCCGAAGGATTTGGACGCTTTGCTACTTTTTCGTTTTTAACTTCAGAAAAGTCAGCTAGAGTACCTGTTTTAAAATCTCCGAACTCAACTTCAATAAAAGATGGACGAAAACTCTGGTTCATATCTAGCGTGTACCAAAGTGAGAATAGCACCAAGAGAATACTAATACTTAATGTAGAAGTAAGCGCGATACTTTCGTCTTTATCGAATTTGTAGTTGTTCATAGTGTTATAACGAACTTTGTTCAGTAGCCATTACTAGCTTTAAACCGAGTGCTTTGCCAATATTCATTACGCGTACAGCGTCGTCAACTTTAGCATCTTTGTCGGCTCTTAGTACTATCGTTTCACCGGTGGCTTTATTGCGTGCTAGTCGAATTGCACCTGCTAATGAACCACGAGCTGTTAATTCGCCATTAACATAGAACTCACCATCTTTAGAAATAGCTACTGCAATAAATTTACTTTCTGTAGTAGCACCTGTTTCTGCCTGTGGGATATTCACTTTTATCCCATAGTTGGTTACAAAAGAAGATGTAAGTAAAAAGAAAATGAGTAAAAGAAGTACAATATCCGTCAACGAAGATTGCGAAAACAATGATAACGGTACGAGTCTTTTATCTCCTCTTCGAAAATCGCGAGCCATAATTATGCCTGCTTTTTAGGTGCTGGAGATTGCAATAAATCGATAAAATCGGCGGATGCATTTTCTAACTCGAAAATGGACCTGTTTATTTTACCTAATAGGAAGTTATAGAAACCAAACGCAATTAGTCCTACAATTAGACCTGCGGCGGTAGTTATCAAGGCTTCCCAAATCCCACCAGCTAATTCGCTGGGGTTGGCATTCCCTTGTAAGTTCTGAATGCGCATAAAAGCCTCAATCATACCAGTAACTGTACCTGTGAAGCCAAGTAATGGAGCCACACCAGCAATGGTAGCTAACCAGTTCATTCGTTTTTCTAGAAAGAAAATCTCTTTTTTTCCTGCATTATCAATGGCGTCTTCAATATCGCGAATTGGTCGTCCAAGGCGTTTAATACCTGCTTTGATAATTCGCGCGAGTGGTTTGTCGTAGTCGTCGCAAAAAGCCATTGCATCCGCAGACTTACCTGATTTTAACAATCCTTCAACAGAACTCAAGAATTGATCGGTGTTAGCATGCGACTTGTTTAATGCTCTCCAGCGCTCAACAATCACATAAGTTGTAATCATAAAAAGCACTAAAATAGGGATCATCAAAACCCCACCTTCCAGTATTAAATCAAAAAGTGATAGAGTTTCTCCCTCTAAAGACATTGCCAAAGAATCGACCACTGCTGTTGTTTCTTGCAGTAACAATAGGAAATTGAACATGTAGATGATAACCTGTTATTTAATTTTTGTGATGGAATAATTTTCGCTGAACATTTTTTTATTTTCTTCTACCGCAGTGGCAGCGTCAACTAGAGTTCTAAACTGCCCAATGCTAACGCGGTAAAGCAATCCATATTTGGTAGATGGACTTTCTTTTATCAATACCCGTAAACCTTGAGCTTCAAGATTTTTAGTTGCTCTATCAACTCCTTCTTTTTTACTCAAAGTATATAAGACAATAGTATATCCAGAATTTGCAGCCTCATTAACTGATCCGCTTAAACCATATTCAGCCACATCATCGGTTGCTCTAGAATTTGAATTATTTACACTTACAGTAGTTGTTAGACTCGCCGTGTTAGATGTTGGTGTAGGTGTAACATCTTTTTGTAACTCTTGTTCCTTCGGAGTGGTAGATGTTGGTGTTACAGATTGTATTACGTTCTCAGCTAGCTTTTCCGTTGTTGTAACGTTAGCGCTAATCTGAGCTGGTTGCTCTTTTGGGCCCGAAACACCCGATCCTTGTTGCATCTTCTCCTGCATTTCAGAAGATAGTTTATCAAAAGCTTCAGATAGCTTTTCCTTGTTTTGTACAGGTGTTATTCTTTCGGTAACTGGTTTAGTTCCTTTTGTGATACCATCAATACGAATCACATCGAAATACGCCAGCATATACGTTCCGCTAACCAATATTATAAGAAGTAGAAAAACATTCACTAAAATTGCAGTTACATTTTTTCTCTTAGGCGTTTTAGCTGATGGGTCTTTACTATTCAACACTTCATCTATAGCATCTTTCTTTGGAATTTCAGAAGAGACGTTTGTAACTACAGGAATAAAATCATCTTTAGATGTAGAAGAGTCTTCTAGTTCACTAAATGGGTCATCTTCGTTTGAGTCTGAATTGTCGTTCATTGATTCAAAGACTATTTCATCGTCAGCTTCTTCTTTAGAATCTCCCATTAATCCTGAGAATGCATTCTCCTGACCATCCTCTTTATGAGCATCAATTCCCCACTTTTCGGGGCCGGGCTTGACGATTGTTTCATCTTCTTCATTATCTTGTAGCTCATCGTCAGCTACAGACTCTTCTTCGCTTAGGTTTCCAAAAGGATCTTCATCTAAGTCTGAGGAACTCTCTTCATCATCACCTTCTTCCTCACTCAATGCATCTATTGCCTCAGCAAGAGTTTCTGTTTCGGGCTCATCGTCCAATGGATCATCACCAAAGAACTCATCTAATATATCATCATCCGAATCGTCAGCTGTTGTTTCTGGAACCTCTGTTTCTTCCTCAACAATGTCTTCGTCAAGGCTAGGATATTCCTCTATGGAGTCTTCTTCTTCGTCATCATCACCATTCAAAAGTGCTGCGAATGGATCTTCATATTCAGGTTTTCCAGACCCACCAATAATTCCTTGAATGGGATTTTCAGGAAATTCTTCCGATAGATTGTTTTCCGCAGAGCCCGGCAACTCTATCGGCTCCATTCCTGCGTACTTGTAATTAATTTCTGTTTCTAGCTCTTCTGAAGGAATAAAAAGCACATTACTTCCTAATTTGCTAAAAATACCAAAACCTTCAATCTCGTACGCGTCATCTTCGTCAAAAGCGGCTTTCATCTCTGTGATAAGTTGAGACAATTGCTTTTCAGTTTTTTCAACCGTCATTCCTGAGTTTGAAACAAGTAAATCGAAAAATTTATCGTGGTCTAAATGCATACCTATTCCCCTACCTGCGACTTAAATTCGATTGAGTCTTTGGGAGGCAACATAACGATACTGCCATCAGCTTTTTTTTCTTGTTGTTGGCTTGTGTGCTCAGCCTTAAAAACTCCTAAACCCTTCACTTCTACAGAGTTTTTCATAATAATTTGATCACGAATTGTAATCCCAAATGCTTTTAAAAAATCTTTAGTCATAGCTTATAACTTTAGTTTAATACCTCCAAAAACCTGGAAAGGGCGTTCTTCATATCCTTGCCAAATTTCGTACTTCTCTCCTAGAATATTCAACACTTTGAAATAAACCCCAAATTTTGAATTAATTTCGTAATCTGCTCCCGCATTAACTAACACAAATCCACTTAATTTTTGTGAGTTGTTAGTATCTTCTCGCTCGCCTTTAAAATTTGCCCAACTTTGAACAGTAAACTTATTAGCTGGCTTAAAAGAAATAGCAGCTTCTCCACCTAAGCGTTCTTCAAAAGGAATGTCTCCGGCATTCTTGAGCTTAGGGCGACGAGCATAGACATTACCATCAAACCACAACTTATCGGTAATTAATTGCTGTGTAATTCCAGTTTTTAGTTCAAATACCGATGCATTACCATAGTTTACATCATAGTATAACGGTTCTAAGTTTCCACCAAAATTTTGTTCCTCACGAGTGTAAAAAGCCTTATTGCTTATGTTTTCAAAACGTAACAGTCCAAATAGTTTGGTTCCCATGATTGGAGTAAACTCGATTCCACCTTCAGCACCATAAGTGTATTCATATTCTAACTGTGTAGAAGTATTCAAAAATCGATTGGTTTGGTGATGTTCCCAAGCTGTTTTCATCTCTGGTGTTGCGAACACAGACGCTTTTATAGAAAACTTATTATTTACGGAATGGTCTACGGAAGAGTTTGTAACAAAAAGTACTTTATTATTAAAACCATCTGCAATGTAACCCAGCCCACCAGAAATACTAATTTTAGTTTTGTAGTTAAAAAGCATGTTATAGCCAAGGTTCCACTCTACGTCTACCCATTGCGTATTTCCAACACTTTCAGATGTATAATTTCCTGCTTTCAAATCAATTCTTGTGGAAAGCGTTTCGTTAAGCTTCGAGCCTGCCCAATTTTTCTCAAATCCTGTTTTTAAACTTTGTTCAGAAATTTCGCCTTTAAAAGCAGTGTTTGGGGCCGATAAATCAATTCCTGTAGACGCTAGGTTTAGAAAGTATTCCCAACCTTCTAATACATTTTTGTTTCCAGATAAAATAAAACCCGCATTAAGACCTAAATAATCCTTTTTTGCTGTTCCTGAATTATCGTTAGGAACTGTAGCGGCTAAATCAAAAATACGGTTGAAGTCATTATAAAAATCCGCTTTAACAGCTACTCTGGTATTATTTTTCAACTTTTTTGAATACAACCCATTTACATCAAAATAGCGGAAGCCCGAGTCTTGGTAATCTAAATGTCCATCTGAAGATCTAAAGTTTACATTTCCAGAAATAAGACTATTTTCATTCATTCGTCGAAGTATATAACCTTCAATTTCTGGAGTTATATAATTTCCAATTCCAGCTCTTAAATACGCATTTGTTCTAGCTGGAGTTCTTAAAATGTTTTGTAGAGGCGGTGAAGGACGGTCTAATTGTGTGGTTGAAATACTTGCAACCGCTTGCTCGGGCGATTCCATAAAAGGCAACCGATTTGGATCGATGCGAAAAACCCTCGGCTTTGGATTGAAACCAAGAATAGGCTGCCTTCTTAGCCCTGGGAAACGAGCTTTAAACTCACTTCTAATCTCAATGTCTTGGGGATCTATTGCAGGTAGTAATGAGTTTTGAGGTGCACCTCCGCCTTGAGCAAATAACTTCGGTCCAATCATTATTATCAATAAAATCGCAAGTAAGCTTTTGTACGTCATCTGATTTGAGTATTTAAGGAATGTACTAAAATTTGTTGCAAGGTATTAACTGTGGTATTCTAAAAAAGATGTACTAGAGCCATCTTTTGAAGTTCCCTAGGCTTTTGGGTTATTTTTTAATGTTCGATATTTATCAACAGCCAATAATATAGGCGTTGTTACAATAATCACTGATAATGTTGTTGCATGAGTTATGGTTGCATAAGCTAAGCCCATTGCTTCAGGAACAGCATACAGCAAAAATAAACTCTTGGTTATAAAAAGGTGATAAGTTCCCATCCCTCCCGGCGTAGGTATAATAATTCCCACCGCAGAAACCATAGTAAGTACTAACGCATCTGCTACATTAAGCCCATAAACTTCATGTAAATCAAACATCCAAAACGGGATGTAAGTCATTAGCACATAACAAAACCAAATGAGCGCAGTGTATAAAATAAAAAGCGGCCAGTTCTGTAACTCTTTAATAGCCAATACGCCATCAATAAATGTTCTCGATATTCCTCTTACTTTAAGAAATAGCTTCCTGATGGCATCTATTCTAGTGCTTAGTATTTTTATAATGGCATAGCACGCAACAATAATTATTGTTACAACACCAAGTAATTTCGCGGCTTTCCACCCAAAAGACATTAAAACTGCTGAATCGGTTAAATCTATGCCGAACAAATTTTTCAAAATGGTGGAATCGGAAACCATGAAAACCACTACAAAGGCCATTAGAATAAGTAGCGAAAGAGTGTCGATAATGCGTTCTAAAACGATTGTACCGATCATTTTACTGTTGCTTTCGTCAATCTGACGTGCAACATAAACTGGGCGCGTTACTTCACCAAGGCGTGCAAATAAGATATTAGCTAAATAACCAAACATTACGCCTGTGAAAAGTGTAGTTCTGGATGGTTTTTTGGTGTCTCCTGTAATTAACAACCTCCACCGTTCAGCTCGTAAATAATGTGCCGATAGAACCACTGCAACAAAAGGCAACATCCACAAAAAAGACATCCCTCTCGATGCCTCAATTACTTTGTCAAATTCCACTTCGCTCATAGCAAACCAGAAAAAAACTACTGCCAATAAAATACCGATGATAACTTTAATACTCGTTTTCAATCAACTAATACCTTGTGTCCACAATTTCTGCATCCTTTGGGTAGGTAAGCACGAAAAGTTGACCATTATCTTTTATAAATTTTCCGTTTTTGAAACGAGTTGTAATAACATTCTCAGAGAAATCATAGGCAGTAATACTTACTGGATTAATATTGCTATCAACTACAATTTCTACTCTTATAAAGAGCGCGAATTCGTCTTCAGTTTCTAAAATAATTGTTTTTTTTCCGCCACCAGAATTTTCCTCAGCTATAGTGTACGTAGAGTCTACACCGTTTAGCATTCGTGATGGCGCAAAATCATCGTCATCTTCTGAATAGTCGCTGATAATTAATCTATTTCTCTGCTCATCATATACTCTAGAAGTTAGTCCATCTACCACTAGCAATTGACCTTCGCTTTTCAATTTGTAAGATTGTTCTCCAATCCAAATTTCACCCGCACTTGTTAGCGTTTCACCAGTGTACGAGTCGTAGTAAGAATGGGAGAAATCGCCACTAAAAACCATACCTTCTTGGAACTTTGTTTTAAGCTGCTGGAAAGTTGGGTTCTGTGCAAAAACCGTTGCACTCAATACTAGAAGTACAGCGAATGTGCTAAATAAGATTCTGTTAAAGGTTTTCAATTCCGTCCAATATTTCTTGTAGTTCTTCTTCCGTGCTAATGAGTACATCTCGAGCTGTACTTCCTTGGTATGGCCCAACAACACCTGCATTAAATAATTGATCTATAATTCTTCCCGCCCGGTTATAGCCTATTTTGAGTTTACGCTGAAGCAAAGACACTGATCCTTGTTGATGGAGAAGAATCACTTTTGCTGCCGACACGAACATATCGTCTATGTCATCTAACGGGTCTGGAACACCAGAATTGTCTTCTTGAATAATTGGTAAATGAAACGGCTGCTTATACCCAGCTTGTTGGCCAATAAATGCATTAATTCGCTCCACTTCTTCTGTTGAAACGAATGCATTTTGAATTCGAGTCATGCCTGCACCATTTGAAAAGAGCATATCGCCTTGACCTACTAACTGATCGGCTCCACCCACATCGAGAATGGTTCTAGAATCAACTTTTGAAGCTACTTGATAAGCAATTCGCGCAGGGAAATTCGCCTTAATCGTACCTGTAATTACATTTACTGAAGGACGCTGCGTTGCCACAACTAAGTGAATTCCAATTGCACGAGCAAGCTGAGCAAGTCTTGAAATGGGTTCTTCAATTTGCTTCCCTGCAGTCATCATTAAATCGGCAAGCTCATCTATAATTACCACAATATATGGTAGATGTTTGTGCCCTAATTCAGCGTCAAGTTCTCCATTTTTGAACTTTTCGTTGTAGGCTTTAATGTCTCTAACCAACGCCATTTTTAGCAAATCGTACCGATCGTCCATTTCCTTACAAACACTGTTTAATGTCTCTAAAGCTTTGGATGTATCAGTTACAATCGGTTCTTCAGCGTTTGGCAACATTGCCAAGAAGTGATTCTGAATATTGCGATATAATGCGAGTTCAATCTTTTTAGGATCAATCATCACAAACTTCAGATTTTCTGGATCACACTTATACAGTAAGCACGTAATAATTGTGTTTACCCCAACCGATTTCCCTGAACCCGTAGCACCAGCCATAAGTAAATGCGGCATCTTGGTAAGATCCAGCATAAACACTTCGTTCTCAATGGTTTTACCAAACGCGACAGGCAAAACCATATCGGTTTCAATAAATTTCTTAGTGTTTATCACTTGTTTGATATACACCATTTCTCGTGTGCTGTTTGGAACCTCAATACCAACAGCCGACTTCCCAGGAATTGGAGTTAACATCCTAAGTCCTTTGGATGCCGTAGCCATCTTTAAATCGTTCGAGTAGCTTTCAATCTTGCTGATTTTAACATCCGGAGCGGGTTCCAGTTCGTATAAAGTTACAGTTGGCCCTACAATTGCATTTATAGCAACAATCTCAATTTTATGGCGCTTTAGCTTATCTAGTATGATGCGTTTATTCTCACGAATTTCATCTAAATCAACTTCGCTACGGTTTGCAGGAGGAGTATCAAGTAAATCAATGGTTGGAAATTTATACCTGATAACAGGAAGTTCTTTCGCTTTATCTCTATTGATTTTATCTAGCTCACGATCGTCAGCTTCCTCATCACCTTCGCCTTTATAAACCGCTACTTCAATATCATCTTCATCATCGATTTTAGGCTCTTCCTTCTCTTTTTCCATCAACGCTCTTTGGCGCTGATCTATACTTTCCACATTTCTAAGCTCTTCTTCCAAACGCTCTTTCTCTTCCTTCTCAGACTTCTGAACAATATCGTCGATTGTTAGAGGTGTTTCTTTTTCTTCTACTGGAGCAGGAGACTTCTCAACAACTTTAGCCACCGTCTTTTCTTTCTTCTTTTCGGCTTTTAGCTCACTTTTTTGTTGCTTGGCTGCTTCGCGCTGTTCTCTTTTTTCAGCAAGCCTTTCTTCTCGCTCTTGTGCTTTAATTTCTTTTTTCTCTGCGCGGGCAACTCTAGAATCTTCTAATTTCTGCTGAATGTTTTCAATCCAAAGCTTCAGATTGTCAATGGTTTTTTGGAGATCACGATCTAGCAATAGTAGAAATGTGATAATCATTAAAACGAAGATAATAATAGCTGAGCCTATAGAACTTGTGAAATTCTGTAGCACACTTGAGATAGCAATTCCTGCGCCTCCACTCCAAACTGAGTCTTCAGGAAAATTTGCATTTAAGTTCAACCAGCCAATTGCGGTAGAAAGTAACAACATTCCCCAAATACTAAGAACGCTTAGCCATGTTAAATCTCTAGCGTTTCGATGTCGCAAGATATGCCAGCCGAAATAAGCCACCAAAATTGCTAAAATTATGCTCGTGTAGCCGAATAAATTGTGTACAAAAAAGTGTGAAATATATGCTCCAACAGGTCCTAACCAATTTTGAACTAGGCGCTGAGAAGCATCAGGATTAAATAAATCTAGGAAGGAAATACTTTTGGCATACTGATAATCTTCTTGTGCGTAGGAAAGCACACTTAACCCAAGCAGAATGGAAATTCCGATTACAATAATCCCAAGGATTTCCACTTTACGTTGTGGATCTAATCCTTTGGATGAGGTTGATGATGTTGCAGTATTTAACTTTTTCTTAGCCATTTAAGTTAATTAAGATGCCGTCTTTCATGCCCGGAAGCACATCAAAAAGATCTACTTGACTGGCAAAAGGAATATCGCCATCGGGAACTAATTCTTTTAATCTTTTTGCGTGGTCGCTAGACCCAATTGCTGCTTCTAAATTTCCGCCAAATTTTTCGTACAAACCAAAAGCTACTTTTACGCCGTCTTTTGTGTTCTCTGGCAGTTTACCACCGCACATTTGGGAAATCAAGGAACCCGCAAAAAGTGTATCCTCTAAAGAAAGTCGCCCTTGCCAGCCAGAACAGATTAAAACTATGGCGTCGTCGTGTTCTTTTAAAGCCTCTAAAATACTATTCTGATTTAGAAAGCATCCCACATAAATACGGTTTGCTAGTGCTGCTTTTTTAATCGCTTTTGTACCATTAGTGGTATTTAGAATAAGCGTTTTATCAGCTACTGTCTCGGCATCGTACTCTAACGGTGAATTCCCTAAATGGTATCCTTCAATTTTACTTCCATTTTTTTCTCCGCAAAGCAGGTAATCGTTTGGGTCCATATTGCGAGCAATACGGACTGCGGCGTCCATATCTTCAACAGGAATTACCTTTCTCGCGCCATTGCTCATAGCGGTAACAATGGATGAAGATGCTCTTAAAACATCAATAACTACTGCCGATTTCCCCCTTAGTTCCTCTTCGTTAAAAGACTGAACTGAAAAATAAACATCTAAATAATCTAAACTGGCCATTATTTTAAACTTCCTCTCTTATTTCTTTATAAATGGGGGGCGTGTTATGGTAGCCTCTCCCGTTTTATTTCTTATAGCTATGTAAATGGCCGATCCTTCTGTAGCATATGCTTTTTCTACATAACCCATTCCAATTCCTTTACCTAAAGTTATAGACATTGTTCCGCTAGTAACTTCTCCAATTTTGCCCCCTTTATCATCTACAATATCATAACCATGTCTAGGGATGTTACGAGTATCGTTCATCATAAAACCAACTAATTGTCGAGTATTTCCATCTTCCTTTTTCTTGAGAAGAGCTTCTTTACCAACAAAATCACCTTTTTCAAATTTTGTAATCCATCCCAATCTTGCTTCTAGCGGGTGAGTGTCTTTGGTAATATCGTTTCCATAAAGCGCAAAACCCATTTCTAGTCGCAATGTGTCTCTAGCACCTAAACCACACGGTTCCATTCCGAAATCTTCTCCCGCTTCAAAAATAGTATCCCAAATAGCCTCTACATTTACATTGGCGGTTTCAAAATAGAGTTCAAACCCTTTTTCCCCAGTGTATCCTGTTGCTGACACAATCATATCAATACCGGCCAACTTACCCTTTTTAAAAGAGTAGAAGTCCACTTCATCGAGGTTTACATCCGTTATTGATTGTAGCGCTTCTGCCGCTTTTGGGCCCTGAACAGCTAATAAGGCGTATTCATCTGATCTGTTCACCAGTTCAGCATTCATACTATTTTGGCTACTTATCCATTCATAGTCTTTATCTACATTGGCGCCATTTACTACCAACATGTATTCATTTTCGGCAAACATGTAAACAATTAAATCATCTACAATACCGCCATCAGAATAGCAAAAACACGAATACTGAGCCTTACCAGGTACTAATTTCGAGGCATCATTAACAGTAACTTTTTGAATGAAATTGAGCGCATTTTCGCCACTCACAAAAAATTCACCCATGTGTGAAACGTCAAAAACACCTACAGCTTCTCGAACCGCAGCGTGCTCAACCTTAATACCTTTATATTGCACAGGCATTTCAAACCCAGCAAATTCAACGAGTTTTCCACCCTCTCTCTGATGAATAGAGTGGAAAGGAGTCTTTTTTAACATCAAGTACTATTTTGTTTATAAAATTACTTGAGATTATTTACCTCAAGTGATACCTCTGTAGAAATTCGAACCATGAATTTAATCATTTCTTGCCAAACATCACGGTAATTCCTATAAATGGAATGAGTTATTATTATCGCGGGTTTCTTTCTTCTACAAGTATAAAACTTTGTATCTTTAGAGACCTTTAAGTTTAAACAAAATTCCAAGTATTGTTATGGCTATAAATAAAGAGCAGGTAAAAACTGCTTTGGCCCACGTCATTCATCCCACCGAAAAGCAAGACCTTATCTCTTTAGATATGGTACAAGACTTAATAGTTCAAGAGAAATACATCTCGTTTACGCTAGAGATGCCTGAACAAAATAAGGCGCTAGCTGCTGAACTCTCTTCTAAATGTGAAGAAGCTGTACACAAATTTATTGACTCGGAAGCGATTGTAGATATCCAAATTGGGATTAACATCTCTAAACGCCGTAAAAAAATTGAAGAGCCTGTAAATAACCAAGCGCAACAAGTTCTGCCAGGCGTGAAGCATATTATTGCTGTTGCCTCAGGTAAAGGTGGTGTAGGGAAATCTACCGTTGCAGCAAACTTGGCGATAGCGTTAGCTCAAACCGGAGCGAAGGTTGGGCTAATGGATACCGATATTTACGGTCCAAGCATCCCAACGATGTTCAATATTTTTGAACGACCAAACATTACCACCCAGAAGAAGCTCATTCCTATTGAAAAATATGGTGTTAAAATGGTTTCTATGGGCTTTTTAGTTGATGTAAACCAAGCTATGGTTTGGCGTGGCCCAATGGCTACTAGTGCGATTAAGCAGTTTATTACCGATGTAGAATGGGGTGAATTAGATTTTATGGTTTTAGATATGCCTCCAGGAACTGGTGATATTCAGCTTACAATTGTTCAAACAGTTCCTTTAAGTGGAGCTGTAATTGTATCTACTCCGCAAGTTGTTGCATTAGACGATGTTCGAAAAGGCGTTGCAATGTTTCAAAAGGTGAACGTGCCTGTGTTGGGCGTTATCGAAAACATGGCTTACTTCACTCCACCAGATATGCCTGATAAGAAATATTATATATTTGGTGAAGGCGGAGCAAAACGATTGGCTCAAGAGCTTAACGTTCCTGTTTTAGGTGAAATTCCGCTAGAGCAACCTGTACGCGAAGCTGGCGATAACGGCAAACCCGTTGTCCTTTCAGATGAAAATTCTCCTGCAGCAATTGCTTTAAAAACTGCAACCGAGAACATCAAAAAACAACTTTCGCTACGTTCAGAGAAAGCTGGTTCTGCAAATAAATTAGACATCACTTTTAAATAACGCTTTAATTCTATCGGGAAATGTAAATGACCATAATCAGTCTTCTTGATTTGGTAGGGACTTTTGTGTTTGCTATAAGCGGTATCAGAGTTGCGGCAAAAAAAGACATGGATATTTTTGGTGCTGCCGTAGTTGGTTTTGTAACAGCCGTCGGCGGTGGCACGCTTCGTGATGTTCTTTTGGGAAATTACCCGATTACTTGGATATCTGACATCACGTATCCACTTCTTATACTTGCAGCCGTTCCGTTTACTTATTTAATAAGAAATAGGCTCGCAGATATTACAAAAACACTCTTTTTGTTCGATACCATTGGCCTTGCGATGTTTACTATTAGCGGCATGGAAAAGGCACTTTCTATGGGCTTGAATCCATTTATGGCAGGAATTATGGGTATGATTTCAGCGGTGGTTGGCGGTATTATTCGAGATATTCTTTGTAGCGAAGTTCCATTAATTTTTCGAAAAGACATCTACGCTTCTGCTTGTTTATTAGGTGCTGTAATTTTCTATTTAGGTATAGTAAGTGGTATTGATACCAATTTGAATTACTTGATTACTACCTCGGCAATTATAGCAATCAGAATTCTTTCCATTAAGTATCATTTATCGTTACCTAAGATGAAAGCTTAGTTTGTTTCTGCTCTCATACTCCCCACCTATTCAAAAAAAAACTCACCTCTCTTCTCAGAAAGGTGAGCCTTATGTAGCCTCAAAATTATGCGTACATTGAGTTTTTATGGGAAAATGCCCATTTGCTCATACATAATTCCGATTTTGTTAATTGCACTTATATAAGCGGACGTTCGCAAGTCATTCAACTTATGTTCGTTTCTTATTTCTAATAGCTGTTGGTAAGCGGTAATCATCGTTTCTTCTAAACCAGAATCCACTAAGTCGTATTCTTCTGCACCATGAGAAAGATCTAGCATTTCATCATCGCTAAATTTACGATCAGAGATATTTTCAATTACGTTCAGAATCTTCTTGAAACTACTTTCATCAAAACGTTTGTTTATTCGGCCGTAGCGAACATGCTGGATATTTTTAAGCCACTCAAAATATGACACTACCACACCGCCTGCATTCAAATACGAATCTGGCAAGATTAACGCCCCACGATCTTTCAGTATATCGTGCGCATCAGCTGTTGTTGGCCCGTTAGCTGCTTCACCAATAATCTTAGCTTTAATGTTTTTAGCATTATCACCTGTAATTTGGCTTTCTAAGGCTGCGGGAATCAAGATATCGCACTCTAACTCAAGAGCATCTTTATTTGAAGGAAGTGTTTTTGAATTTCCAAACCCGATAATACTACCCGTTTCTTTTCTAAACTCCATCAGAGCTGTCAAATCAATTCCTTTTGGATCGTAAATAGCGCCTTCCATTTCTGCCACGCCAACCATCTTCGCGCCTGCGCCAGTCATGTAAAGAGAAGCATGATAGCCCACATTTCCTAAACCCTGAACTACAAAAGTCTTTCCTTCAACACCCGTTTCAAGTCCAATCTTGTCCATGTCAGCTTTTACGCTACATGCTTCACGGATTCCGAAATAAACACCACGCCCCGTAGCTTCTGTTCTACCTCGGATTCCACCTTGTTGAATCGGTTTTCCCGTAACACAAGCTTCTGCGTTCAAGTCATCGCTCAACTGGCGATAGGTATCTAAAATCCAGCCCATTTCGCGAGCACCTGTTCCATAATCTGGTGCTGGCACATCAACGCCAGGCCCGATAAAGCCTTTTTTAATCAACTCGTAGGTATATCGACGCGTGATACGTTCTAATTCCGATACTGAATAATCGCGAGTGCTTATTTTAACACCACCTTTAGCTCCACCAAATGGTACATCTACAATTGCGCACTTGTACGACATTAAAGCTGCAAGAGCCATCGTTTCATCTTCATCTACTTTATGGCTGTAGCGAATTCCACCTTTTGTTGGGCTTTTATGATGACTATGCTCTACTCGCCAGCCTTCAATTACCTCTATCGTCCCATCATCTCTGCGTAATGGAAAAGTAACATGGTAGATAGTGTTACATATTTTTATCTGCTTTAGTAGACCTGGATGAAAGCGCGTATATACCGCTGCTTTATCGAAATTTTTGTTTACCTGTTCGTAGAATTTATAATCCGACATGCCGACTTATATTTGAGGTTTTTTAAAGTGTTTGATGTTCGGAATATTATCCCTCATAAACAAGGAAAAGCGCTTCCTATTTTAATTCTAACCTTTTTTCGATTGGCATCGATTCTGTTTCATTTTACTAATTAGATAGAAATTTTGGATAACGATTTTGATTGAATTTCTAACCGATACATTTAATAAGTAAAGGCGATGATAATCTGGTATTCAACCTTTATTTAGAGGGTCGCTTTTTTTAGGGTAAGAGTTCGTCCAAAATCGAATACATGCTCTTTTTGATGAATAGATTTAGTCAAAACTAATCACCCACTGGAAGCGAAACATGTAAATGATCGGCAGTACCAACATGACGGATGAGTTTAAACCCCATAAACTCTAGAGAAGATTGTAGTAGAAAATTTCTTACTTCAGAATGGCCTTTTGTTCTTAAATCTATGGCGTGTACGTAACCATCCGATTGTTTGTAATGCAACGAATTATTCAATGTTGCCAAGCCCATCTTTCCATAATCTTCAGGCGCTCTACTAATATCGGTAATCACCAACTTATCCTCCGCCAAGGTAGTTGTTGCAACCGCTACCCTAAGTATTGGATGAAGAGAACGATACACCGATTGAATTTCGCTAGATTTGGCATTCATACTTGAAAGGTAAAGTGTCCCATAAAGGCAGAAACCTGCCACTAATGCGCCAATGCCGGCAGATCCATATTTTATGAGAAGCTTTTTATTCTTCACGTTTCTAAATAGAAAAAAAATATACACTAACAGAAGTGAAACGGTGGCTAATATTCCGCCAACTAACGCCAACCAAGCGTTATAATCTTGTACAAGGTTCAGATAAACGGAAGTTCTAATCAATATAAAAAAGGGCATTATAATTAGTCCAAAAGCCAACCCTAACCAGATACAGATTTTTGCTACTCTTTTGCCAAATGTGGTTCGCTTCTTTTTCTCTTGTTGATGAAAATCATCTATTCTATATGAATGGACTCCATTTAGTAAATCATTTATATCTTCTTGGGAAATTTTTTCCATGCGCGCTTACACGCACATTACCACTCGGTTGTTACAATTGTCTGTTTGTACTTCGCATCAGAAAAGAAAAGCTCTGAAACATTATAATGAGAATAACCGCCATAATTATAGCTCGTGTGGGATTCGCGTAAATGGCCTGCCCCATATTATTTAAATTGAAAGCTATTAACAGCCCTGAATTAAATATTGCCATGCTTGAAGCCCAAGAAACGCGCATCCACATGGCAAAACCTGATAGTATTGAAACTAAGCCTACTACTAATTGTGCGATGTGCTTAAAAACGGGAATGTCTTCGTTTACAAATTCAAAAAGCTCACCTGACTCTGTATTAATCAGCGTAATTATTGCACTAATCGACATATATAACCCAACGGTTACGAGAAAAAAAACTAAGAAATTGGTGATGTTGCGATCTTTTTTATTCATCTAACTACATAATTACATTCTGATGGGCTTTTGTGAATGCTTAGACCATCGCAGTCCAATTTGTTCCCTCGTTTTTGCAATTACTTTCTGTTTATAAACACATCTATAGTAAAGAGCACAGACATGGCAGAAACAGCTCCGTAGAATCCATAGCCAGCTAGTCCAAATTCGAATGCTATTATCCCACCAAATAATGAGGCAGCTATTCCAGCCCCAATGCTTTTTAAAGGTTTCATTCCCTTTTTTCTTAAAGCTAGGTTACTTAACCAACCAATTGCCGCGCCTATAACTAAAAGCGAAAAAATCGTAAAAAACATACACTCACTCCATACTTTAATGTCATCATTGCTTTTTTAAACAACTATTACATCTCCTTGTTCCAAATCAGTGCTAAGTCAGGAGTTTTTTGATTACTTTGAACGTTCCTTTCTAAAACCATAACGCATATAATTATTTATGAAACACTTATCAGCAATATTCATACTACTTTTAGCATTCAATGCTTGTACGAGCCCTGAAAACACCACCGATAAGGCTAGAAAGATTCACGAAAGAGTAATCACCTTAGATACTCACGCTGATATTAACACTTCCAATTTCACTGCCGAGAAGAACTATTCTCAAGAGCTTTCAACGCAGGTTAATTTGCCAAAAATGAATGCTGGTGGGTTAGATGTAGCCTTTTTTATCGTGTATACCGGCCAAAGTGACCTTACCGAAGATGGTTTTGATGCCGCTTATGAAAATGCTATCAGTAAGTTTGATGCTATTCACCGCCTAACTGAAGAACTTGCTCCAGACGAAATTGAACTCGCTCTTACTTCTGATGATGTTCGTAGAATTGTCAAATCAGGTAAGAAAGTAGCTATGATTGGTGTTGAGAATGGCTATCCAGTTGGTTCAGACATCTCAAGAGTTCAAGAGTTTTATGAAAGAGGCGCTCGTTATATGTCTCTAGCGCATAACGGACATAGCCAGCTTAGTGATTCAAACACAGGAGAAAGAGACGATGTTTGGCTGTATAATGGTTTAAGCGATTTAGGAAGAGAAGTTATCGCTGAAATGAACAAATGGGGCATTATGATTGACCTTTCTCATCCATCGAAATTGGCAAATATGGAAATGATGCGCCTTTCAAAAGCTCCTGTCATTGCTTCACATTCTTCGTCTAGATCAGTAAACGATGTGAGTCGTAATTTGGATGACGAAGAGCTGATGATGCTTAAAGAAAATGGCGGCGTTGTGCAGACAGTAGCATTTAAAAGCTATGTGAACTCTGAAAAAGATGCAGCTTATCAAGAAGAAGCTCAAAAAGTTACTGCTAGAGTTGCAGAAGAAATGGACTTTAAAATTATTCCACGAAGCGAAATGAGAGCTTTAAGTGGCGAAGAACGTGATGCTTATTTCGCACAATACAGCGCTGTGCGTGAAAAAGCAGCTCCAATTATTGCAGAAGAAGTAAACAAAGTTGCTCCTCCTGTAGATGTTAATGACTTTGTTGATCACCTCGACTACATGGTAAATTTAATTGGTATCGACCATGTTGGTATTAGCTCCGACTTTGACGGCGGCGGCGGCGTAGAAGGCTGGAACGACGCTTCAGAAACGTTTAACGTAACGCTAGAGCTTGTTAACCGAGGTTATACCGAAGAACAAATTGAGAAGCTTTGGAGCGGCAATTTACTACGAGTGCTAGACGAAGTTCAGAAAGTAGCAGCTGAGATTCAGGCTGAAATCTAAACTACTTTCTAGTTTACTACTTTTAAATATTACACAAAGGGTTCCAAATAATTTTGGAACCCTTTTTTTGTGATTACTTTTCTCTCGTTACATAACTCCGCAGCGTAAAGCATTCTGTAAGCTCCTACTTACGATGGTGGTTGTGCTTTGCGTTATTTCTTGCTCGTTATTTAAAAACACCGCTTTTATTGATAGTCAAATGGGCTACTTGTGACTATTCTATGTTAAAGCCCTAGATTCCTGCCTTCACAGGAATTACGTTGATGGTGTTCAGAAGTGGGAATTACGTTTTTGCCATATTCAAGATCGAGCCTGTGTGGAATAATTACTCCTTGCGGAGACGTCGATTCCATTGCGTTCTTTCTTCGCCAATAATTCTAAACGTCTATATGATTTGGTGGGCCAATTAACACCCTGGGGCTTATAAATCTCTAGATGCTTTGTGAGAAATCTATATATTATTTCTGTCAGCGAATTAACTGACATCTACAAGGATGACAGATGTTGTTTGTTATTTCCGATTCCGTTCGCTTTTTCTGAATTTGGGAATAATGTATCTCCCTCGGGGGGAGACAGAATTCGCGCTTGCGGTAATTCAGATTCCTGCCTTCGCAGGAATGACGTTGATGGAGTTCAGAAGTGGGAATTATGCATCATTCTCCAATCTTATATCCTACGTCTTGTATCGTACGCTTAGTAGCAAAAAAAGCCCTGATGAATTAACATCCGGGCTTTGAGATTTTTTAATAAAAGAATCTTTGTTTAAATCTCTTCGCTGTTTCTGCCTTTAAGCTTCTTCCAAGCGTAAGCACCACCTGCCGCTGCTAGCAACGTCAATCCTCCGTCAATAGGAGCTTGATCAGGTGTGGATGGAAGCCCTGGAGGCTGAGCCATCACAAATTCAGTAACAAAAAGGAGAATCGCGGTAAACGCAAATAATAATCTTGATTTCATAAAAATAGATGTAAGAGTTAAGATTTAAGAATTAAGACGTAAAACGTAAGACTAGTGTCTTACATCTTACATCTCATATCTTAGGTCTATTTGATTAAAGTCATTTGACGTGTAATCGTTTGGCCAGCTGTACTTAAACGATAGAAATACATCCCGCTTGATAGGTTTTGTGCATCCCAAGTAATAGAATACGAACCCGCGCCTTTAACTTCATTTACTAGGTTTGCAACTTCTTGCCCCATCGTGTTATAAATTTTTAGGCTTACTAAACCACTTTTACCAATCGAATAGTTAACCGTTGTTGTTGGGTTAAATGGATTTGGATAGTTTTGCTCTAGAGCAAAATCACTTGGAAGTTCGTTTGGTTCGTTACTTACTACTGCTTTTGAGCGAATAACTAAAGAAAAACGGTTCCCTTTGCTCGCTTTCTGCTTTTGTGGTGTAATAGCTTCAAACATAGAACCTTTTTTCTCCTGCTTAATTCCGCTGTTGCTCGTAAAGCTATAGCTTTCTTCGGTTCTAACATCTAAACGAATTTGTTCTTGGTAATCTACAAACTCAATTTCCCAGTCAGACGGGATGTTATCTAAAGCAGGCCACGTAATGGTCATATCTTCAGATCTTTCTACCCAATTGCTACCTTCAACTTTCATAGCGCTGATTGAAATCGGAATTTCAATTTCACTCTCTAACTCACGAGGAAGGTTATTGATATCGAGTAAACGACCCTCTGATTCTGAAGCAATGCTAATGTAGTTCACAAAATCGAGAGGAGTTAGCTTAGCCGCATCCATGTTATCATCGCCCATTTTGCCTTCTGGAGTAAAACTGAAATACGCTTGGCTACGCTGTGTTTCGCTTTCAATTTTGAAGCTCATTACAGGAGAAGGTTCAGACTTATATAGCGTGCCGCCTGTAGATTTATCTGCTTCTTTGATAGTAAGCACAGGTGCTATACCTACAGCATCATTTTGTACCCAAAAACCTTGGAAAGGTGCAATTAAGCCGTCTGTTAAACCACCAGCAACGCCACTCCAAGTAATGTATCCTGGTAAAGACGAATCATAAACCCAAACAGAAGTGTTTACATCTACACGAGTAAAGCTATCACTGTCTATCGTACTATTGTACGGATTTCCTACAAGTGTGTAAGTGTCAGCTCCCGTAGATATTGTTGGAAGAATGCTACCTGCATTTGCTGTTCCAGCTACTGAAAGTATTTTTGGGAAACCAGCATCGTCATCAGAAGCGTCGTAATCGTCATCGCTGTAAACATACGCTGCAAAGCCCACACCTGTTGGCATAGTTGCTGTTAAGTCATCTACAGTAACAAAACTTGACCCGTTGAACGACATTACACTTGCGCTTCCTGTAGTTACATCAGCGCCTGTGGCAATACCTTGAGTCCAGATGTCGCCCAATAAATCGTCGTAGGTGTTATCTGACGTTGGTGAAGAAAGTAATCTCCAACCTGCTATGCCTTTAATTGTAGTAAAGTTACCTGATTCATAAGCAGCAATACCATGTTCAGGATCAACTGCATAAACATCGAAAGATCCATCTGAGTTAACACGAACGGCTGCATCACCTAGATATGATGTAGCACCATCAGTATCACCCAATACTGGTGAAGTAAAATATAAAACGGGTGATGTTGCATTATCTACATTAAAAACCTGCACTCGACCGTTATCATCTGTAGTAGTATTATTTATTCTTGTGGTATATACTGCAATATAATCTTCTCCATCTAACTGAAAAGTTTTTAAACCACCTCTTGAAGTTGTACCAGTTTGTGTAATTTCACTACCTGTTACATACACACCGGTACTTGTGAATCTTTGGATTTTTGATCCGTGCCCTGCTACATAAAAATCTGATGATCCACCTGTGGTTAAAGGCACTGCTACTGGACTTGTCGCCATTGCAGTTCCTCCAGTTAGTGTTATTTCATTTGAACTCCAAGTAGCTCCTTGGTCGGCTGTAGTAAAAACAAAAACAGTACGAGAATCATTTACAGGAATCCAAACTTCGGCAGTATTATCCGCGACAGAACCAACAACTGTAAACTTATTACCTACTTTTAATGCGGATCCTGGTGTTAAAGTCGCAACCTCTGTAAGCGCCCCTCCACTTACATCTCCCATATACAATTTAATGTCAGTAATTGCGGCTCCACTAGTATAATTGACAGAAAAAACCTTTCCATCTGTAGATACCTCTATATCCCATGCATGAGGCCAATTACCAAGTACACCAGAAGCATCAAAGGCAGTTCCTGGCGTTACATCAGCACCTGTAGATGCGTCCACTACAGAAATTACTTTAGAGCTACCTCTCAAATAATAGAGTAGTCCATCATGGTAAGCCATTCCTCTTACATAAGAGTCTATAAAACTTGGTTTGGTTTCTGCAGCTCCAGTCCTGGAAGTTCTTTCCCATTTTGTTTCCATGTTTTGAGCATTAGCTTGTATAGTAAAAGCGCCAATCATAAAAGCGCTTGCACACAAGCCACATAAATATTTTTGTAGAGTTTTTTTCATAGTGCCTCGAATTTTGACTTATTGTTGTATTTTAGACGCACCAATCCCACGCTAAAAAGCTTGGATTTTTAATTTTGTGCGTTGTACCGTCTCCGTATTCTTGAAATGATTGCCTTCCTTCTAACAAGTTGACTTCTTGCCCTAAATCAATCACGACTACCTCGAATATTTCATATTATTTTCAATCCACAAAGATAAATCTTCGATTTTAGTACTGTAATACAATGTTTTACAAAATATTTACAATAGTTAAGGCTCAATATCTAAATGTAAATTTAAGTAAAATTATATAATTAACTAATTTTCAGATAATTAACATGGCTATTCGCTTATGGGAATTGAACCTCGTCATGAACGCTAGTGAGCAAATCATATCATGGCTAAAGAAAGAACTCTGTATTTGCTGAACTACTAGTTATTACCACAAATAAATCCACCATTAAGAGAGTTTCCTAGTCAGATTCTTTGTTAAAACCTAGATTCCTGCCTTCGCAGGAATGACGTAGTTTTGTGTTGGTTGGGAGTAAATAAAATCTCACAGTCGTCTCGCGGCGCATGCCCGAGATCTAGATTTTTAGAGAGGGATGCATTGTAATTCTAATTCCAGACACCTGACCGCTCAGGGATTGTAGATGCTAAGTAATTCGTTGATAGAAATAACTTTTGATTTCCTTCAGAGTGTCAATACGCCCACCAAACCACATCGACGTTTAGAATTATTGGCGAGAAAAGAACGCAATGGAAGCGACGTCTCCGCAAGGAGCAATCATTCCACACCGGCTGGATCTTGAATATGGCAAAAGAAGAATGAAGACCATTGGAATGATTGAGTCGATGTAATGAAGTTCGCGCCAATTATTCTTGTCGAGAGTTTTTGGTACGTGCTAAACCCGAGATTCGGGGGCGGAACAAAAGCACAAGCATCAATGAGAGGAATGTATTAGCGAGCACGGAAAAATGTGAGGGTACGGTCAGCTATCGCCTACAAACAAAACCATTTCTTTTTAATAGCTGGGAAGATTCATCGGAAGTATCCTCTGAATGACAGTGAGCGTTGATTGATTTATTAAAACTGTCAACGAATTATCTAAACATCTACAAGGATGGCTTTTTAAAAGTTTGTGATTAGTTAGAGAGCAATTAACTATGCAAAACTGAATTTTCTTGTATTCATTTATCAAAACTATATGTATAATATATGTTATGATTCAGCAAGAACATATTCGCAAAATTATTCATATAGATATGGACGCTTTTTTCGCTGCTGTGGAACAACGTGATAACCCTTCATTGCGTGGCAAACCTGTGATTGTAGGAGGTTCGCCAAACGGTCGTGGCGTAGTTTCTACAGCAAGCTACGAAGCTCGTAAGTTCGGAGTTCATTCCGCCATGCCTTGCTCCCAAGCTGCTCGACTCTGTCCACATGGCATTTTTGTGAAATCTAATTTTGAAGCCTATAAAGAAGCCTCAAACATCATCCGTGATATTTTTTATGAATACACCGATTTGGTTGAGCCGCTTTCCTTAGACGAGGCTTACTTAGATGTAACGGATAACCACAAAGGAAATCCGTCTGCCACCTTAGTTGCCAAAGAAATTCTGGAAAAGATTTTTAAGCAAACACAGCTTACCGCATCGGCTGGAGTTTCGTATTGTAAGTTTTTAGCTAAAATTGCTTCCGATTACGACAAACCCAACGGCCTAACCCTCATCACGCCAGAAAAGGCGGAAGAATTTCTTCTTTCTTTAGACATCAAGAAATTCCACGGTGTGGGAGTAGCCACTCAGAAAAAGATGCACGCCGTTGGGATTAAAACCGGAGCAGATCTTAAGGAATGGGCTGAAATTGACCTGGTGAAAGCTTTTGGCAAATCTGGGCGACATTATTATCGCATTGTTCGAGGAATTGATAATAGGGAAGTGAAGGCAAACAGGGTTCGCAAATCATACGGTAAAGAACGAACCTTTTCTGAGGATGTAGAGGATTTGAACTGGATTACCAATTACCTCGAAGAGTTGGCTGGTAAAATTTCAGAAGGAATGAAGAAAATTAATGTCGCCGGTAAAACCATTACCCTTAAAGTACGCTACAAGAATTTTGATACGCATACACGAAGCCTTTCTTTGCCAAACCACACCAACGAAGCCGACGTAATTTCTCTAATTGCTCGCCAATTACTTGAACAAACCGAGGTTGGAATTCGAGAAGTTCGGTTATTAGGCATTTCACTTTCTAACCTAAATGTGAACGAACACGAGTTTTATCGACAAATGGAACTAGAGTTTGGCCAAATGGTAACTTGTTGATGGGGGTTGGGTTAATTCACTCTGAATGATGATCTAAGTTTTACCCAAATTGAAGAATGAATGTTCATTTATTTATTTTATGACTTAATATTACTTTTAATCAGGTGGGCTTTTTATGTCTTTTCTTTATTAAAAACCCAGATTCCTACTTCCGCAGGAATTATGTTGTTGGGCGAATTTTGATTATATATTGAACCAGGTGGAAGTCTACATAGCCCTTGTTTATTATCAGGAAAATGGATTAAAAACCTTATTCCTTACAAAGATCCCGAAATAAATTCGGGATTGTAGATGCCATGTATTTCGTTGACAGCAAGAACTTTTGATTTCCCTCAGAGTGTCAATACGCCCACCAAACCACATCGACGTTTAGAATTATTGGCGGAAAAAGAACGCAATGGAAGCGACGTCTCCGCAAGGAGCAATCATTCCACACTGGCTCGGGCTTGAATATGGTAAAAGATGACCGAAGACCATTGGAATGATTGAGTCGATGCAATGGAGTTCGCGCCAATTATTCTTGTCGAGAGTTTTTGGTACTTTTGTCGGCACAAAAGTACACCCTCAACGAGATTAATATATTTGCGAACACTGAAATAATGAAACGTGCGGAACGAGTGTACAAGCGAGACGCTTGCACGATGTTTGGTTCGCTGTTTTGGCTTTGGAGGCGGGAAGTGAGAGGTTCTAAAATCTAATTACTCAATACTAATTACTAAATCCCCACACCTATTCTATTTTACTTAAAACTATTATGGCAATTCATTCGTCTTAACCCCGAACCTAATTACGGGGAAAGTAATTGCAACACGATAACATGGAAGACGCACGGTTAGTACAAGCATTTCTGGGTGGTAATCACCAGGCGTTTAATACGCTTGTTGGCCGATGGCAAAGCAAAATCCATCACTTTGCCTACCGCTATTTTGCCAGCAGTGACGACGCCTCAGAAATCACCCAAAAAACCTTCATCAAAGCTTATCAAAAACTAGATACGTTAGATGACGTCCAGAAATTTGGCTCTTGGCTTTATCGTATCGCGAACAACCTTTGCCTTGATGAATTAAAACGCGCCGGTAGAAAACGCTCTATCTCTTTTGAAACGTTGAAAGTCGCCCCACAAACAGAAACGGTTTCGGGAGCAGACGCAACCTTAGAACGAAATGAAGCGCTTGTACTTTTGCACAAAGCATTATTACAGTTACCCAATGATCAACGCATGGTTGTAATAATGAAAGAATATGAAGGATTTACCTTCCCCGAAATAGCAGAAATTTTAGACGAACCCATTAACACGGTAAAATCTAGGCTGTATTACGGCCTCCGTGCTTTAAAGAAAACGTTCGACTCATGGAATATTAACAAAGAGGTTTTTAGTTATGACTAAAGAAGACGCTCGACTACTTTTTATTGATTATTTATACGGCGAGTTAGATGCCGAGGCTGAAAAAGAGCTTCGCAGCTTTATTGCCAAACACGCGGATTTGCAGAAGGAATTTGAAGAGCTCACTGATACCCGAGCTATCCTTTCACATCTACCTGTTCAAAGCCCGGCTGAACAATTAGTGCTTATGCCACCTGAAAACTCAAATGATAACCAAACTAAGTGGTGGCAACAGTTGCTTTCAGCATTGCTTCCTCAATCTGTTTTTGCTCGAACTAGCTTCGGTATTCTTGCTGCCGTATTGATGTTAGTAATCACTGCCTCAGCTACTAAATTCAGTGTTTCAACCGGTAACGATGGCTTTCAAATAGCTTTTGGAAAACAGCCCGATGTGCAGTCCGGTTTCACTCCAGAACAAGTACAAGCTATTGTGGAGCAGGTTAAAAAAGATAATGCCATACTTGTTGCCCAGGTGGTGACAGAGGCACAAAAACATCAAAGCTATCAGATTCAGCAGAGTTTAACCGACTTCGCCAGCTACTTAGAAGAACAGAGAAACTCAGATCTTAACCTTTTAAGCACCGGCATTGCAGGCCTTCAAGAATCTACCTACAAACGCTTTCAACAAACGGATCAAGTATTAGGCGAAATAATACAAACCGTAAGCTTTAAATAAATACCTAATCTCATGAAATATATGAAATCACTTATTCTAGGTTTGCTACTGGTGATGTTTGCTTCGCCACTTGCAACCGCTCAACAATTTGATACCAACCGCATGAACCGTGATCTAAACATCATGGAAAACATTTTGAGCGAAATGTTCAAAACTCAAACCGGCAATTCTGAATATAATCGCACCATTTCTATGATTAGCCGTAGTGTGCGAGGAACTTACATGCCTGGGTTTGGCGTAATTTTTATGGTGAACAACAACACCAATAGATTCCCAATTACTGTACAAAGTTCTTCGGATAACAATGTCTCGTTCTATTATACAAGCGATGAAGACGACAGCAATACCAACACCGTTGACGAAGCTTCTGTTACCGCCCGAATGAAAGAGTTTTTAAAGAATTACGCATCCACTATAGGTCAGCTAAAACCAGCAGAAAACGTGGTAGTTATTTATGGAAAAGCCGCTAGAAACGAATTTACCGTTCTACGCTCCTTTCAGTCAGGCAAAGTAACTACCGAAAAACAAAAAGCCTTACCAGTCATCTCCGTTTCTGCAAGTACAACCGATTTACAAGACTACAGATCTGGAAAACTTTCAGAAAGTGCTTTTGAAAAACGCCTCAACATTGCCAAAGCAGAAGGCAAAGAGTATTTAGATTTGAAGGTGATGAGTAATATTTTTGAAACTGCTCTTAAAGATCGTGATGCTGATGCATTTAGATTAAGTGGCTCTGTTGATTATCTAATGCTCGAAAATTTCGGAGTTCTTTTCAGCTTTGATGTGAGGATTTCAAGCAGTACTTCATACAGCTTGGCTAGATCACTTCGTTTTGCTGAAGAAATCGTTTTTGAACAAGGGGCGCCTAAATCCGATGATAAAGATGCTAAGACTAAGGAAGAAATAGTTGCACAAACTAAAGAGGCGTACAATCAACTCAAGAAAGATTTAAAAGAGTATTTAGTTGATTATGGTAGGACAATCAATTCCATTAAATCAAATCAATATATCCTAACTACGGTAACTATTGATGGACGTAACGAAGGCGTTCCGAATCGAATCGATGTTCAGCTTAAAAAGGCGGTACTTGAAGATTTAGATAAAGGAACTATCACCCGAGCCCAAGCACTTAACAAGGTTATTGTAACCGAGTATTAGTTTTTGGGATTTTTTATTCCTGAATGAAGGGGTTGAGTTGTTCTCAATCCCTTTTTTTGTTTAAGGTAATTTGTCTCGCTTATCTCGTTACGAACGTCTTCGTTCGTAATGCCGTCTAGAAGCTCCAGCTTCTATTGTTTGAAGGGAGTGAAACGAGCTAGCGAATGTACAAGCGAGACGCTTGCACGAGGTTGGGGGTTGAATATCCCCTGTTATAGCTAAGAAGATGGATTAAAAAGCTTATTCCTTACAAAGATCCCGAAATAAATTCGGGATGACCGCGATTTTTTTAGTACCAAAGCGGCACAGAATTATACAGCATCTATAAGAAATGCGGTTCTTCTTCAGCTATCTAGATTCCTGCCTTCGAGGGAATGGCGTTGTTTTGTATTTGGGAATCGGAGATTACGGAATTGCTTATCAGATTACCTTGAAGATCCTTCAGAAGTATCTTCAGGATGACTGTATCCGTTGTTTGGGTTTAGGAGTTGGGAAATAAAAATCTCACTACTCACTACTCACTACTCACTACTCACTACTAAAATCTAAATACTAAACCCCCTCAAAGCAAAAATTCTGTTTCTTTCTTTAGCGCTTTTTGGAGGTGCTTTTCGTAGTCGGCTGCATCAACTTCAGTGCAACCAAATCGGCCTAAATGATCTGTGTAGAACTGAGTATCCCAAAGTAAGAATTTGTTGTTCAGTAAGATTTGATGACAGTAGTACAGCGCTACTTTATCGGCTTCGGATTTAGTTTTAAACATGCTTTCTCCAAAAAAAGCGGCTTTTACATGCACACCATAAAGTCCACCCACAAGTTCATTCTTTGCATCATACACTTCTACGCTATGTGCATGCGCCATTTGGTTTAAGATATCGTATGAGTTGATGATGAGGTCGTTAATCCAAGTCGACTCTCGCTGTGCACACGCTTCAACAACGGCGCGGAACTGCGTATCGATTTTAACGTGGAACTTCTTTTGTCTGATAAGCTGAAGTAAGTTTTTGGAAGCATGAAATCCATCTATTGGAATTACTCCACGCTGTGAAGCCGTAAACCATTCCACATTTTCATCCTCTCGCGAATCTGCCATTGGGAAAATCCCTTGGCTGTAAGCTTCTAGTAATGCTTCTGGAGAAATTATCTTCACGTCGTCCATTTCAGAAAATAAAGGCCGAGTAATTACTCAGCCTTTAACTTATATACGTTGATTTAAAACTCGCAATAAAACATAGGTGCCGTTCCGATAGGCGAACCTGGAGGCGCTGGCAATTCTCGAGGAATATCGAATTCTTTTGGCGCTTTAAAGTAGGTTTCTATCATGTCGGATAGTTGCATAGCCATTGGCTCATCTCTTTCACTTAGCATTTCACTAATCGCAGATAGTTTTTTATACACCACTGCTTTAGTAACAGGATTTGCTTGGCTAGAAGCGTGCAATTGAATCAAGTTCATTACAACAACAAAATTCACCGTTTGTTGAATGGAACCGTAATAATCGTCTCCGCCACGCATTGTTACTGTTTTGCGAATAATTCGGTCAATGACTTCACTTAGGCTTGGGCCTTCATTTCTAGCGCCGTATTCAACCAATCTATTTGCTCTTTGGGGATTTAAAATCAAGCTAATTGGTAAATCTGCAGCGGTTTGTGCAATTCCCAAAGCATCTAAACTAGGACCTGTATTTCCGTTAAAAAGCTCTCTAGATGATGCAATTCCAGCTGGGCGAGGTGGAATCAAATTCAACACACTTTCAGGAAGAGCCAGAACTTCTGGAGATATTGTCGCCAATAAAGCATCTAACGCTTTTAGTTGATCAGCTTCTGCCACCACTTTAGGAGTTGCTTGGTTATCGCCTCTCAATTTGTAGCTATAATCTAAACCACCAATCAGCTTTACAGTTCCTTCCACTTGGTAGCGGTGAAAAAAGTAGACCGGAACTAAAACATCTTCAAGCTCAGACATTGAGGTACCCATTGGGATTGCTGATTCGTCGAAGTTTTTAAGAGCTAGCTTACGAACGTCTAAAACTTTTTGGAGCTGAGTGAGAGGATCTGCACCGAAGTCCCACAGATGAGCGTAAGGATGCGCCCCGCCTTGCGGACGAGCATCGCTATCAGAAATATACTTTAGCCCGTTAGACGTCGCATCTTCTAGAATTTTATTGAGCTCAACTTTTTCGTCTACACCTTTTGGAAAATCTTGGTACCCGAATGCGATAGTTACATTGTCCCACTCTCCCATTCCAACGTCATAAGCTTCAGAAATATCAATTTTTCCATTTTTGATGGAAACTTTAGGATGAGGGTAATCCATTACAGACGCATCATTGGTTACGCTGGCGGCAAAATTATGGAAAATACCGAGTGTGTGTCCCACTTCGTGAGCTGAAAGTTGTCTAATTCTAGCCAACGCCATTTCTAACATTCTAGGATCGGTTTCGTTTCCGTTTTCGAATGGCGCCAATAACCCTTGAGCAATCATATAATCTTGGCGAACACGAAGCGAACCAAGTAGCACATTTCCTTTTATAATTTCACCTGTTCTTGGATCGGTAACAGAGCCGCCATACGACCAGCCACGTGTTGAGCGATGAACCCAGTTTATTACGTTATACCGAATATCAAGCGGATGAGCGTCATCTGGCAATACTTTTACCTGAAATGCATCTTTGTAACCTGCAGCTTCAAAAGCTTCATTCCACCAACGTGCACCATCTAACAAAGCGCTGCGAACGGGTTCTGGTGTTCCATTATCCAAATAATACACAATAGGCTCAACAGCTTCGCTTACTTCGGCCTCAGGATTTTTTTTCTGAAGGCGATGACGATTTATAAACCGCTTGGTCATTGGTGTGCCAATTGGCGTTGAGTAATCTTTGTAAGAAGTTGCATAAAATCCACCGCGAGGGTCAAATTCACGAGTTTCAAATTTATCATCAGGAAGTTCTACAAAAGAATGATGTTGGCGAACGGTAATAGCCGTTGGATCTGGAACTACGGAACGAACTTCTCTACCAGGATTGCTTCCTGTAAAGGTAAGCATGGTTTCGAATTCTGTATTTTTTGGGAAATTGAATGTCCCTTCTTTGTAAAGCGAAGAGCGACTTTTGTCGAGGTTGTAATTTCCTTGGTTCATTCCTTTAAGACGACCGATAACATTATGAGCATCGCGCATTAAGTAAGGCGTTAAATCGATTAAGTATGAGCCATTTTCTTCGGCTTCAATCTTAAAACCAAAAAGTATGGATGAGGCGAAGGCTTCTTTAACCGATTTTTTTTCGAGTGCGTTATCCGATTTTGCGATATAATCGAGGTTTGGCTGAACCATCATCAACTTTTGACCACGTTTCTCGAAATAAACAATACGATCGCCACCTTGTTGACTTCTATCTAAACCAATATCGTTTGAACCAACTCCTGCTGCTAGGTAATTCACATAAAGAAATTCGGAGTTCAGTTTATCTACTTTAAGCCAAATTTGGTCTTTGTCTTCATCGAAATAATAGTCGAAAAGTCCCTTTTCCGGGCTTAGGCCTTTCGTTTTTTCCTTGATAGTAGGTAGTTGTGCTAAAGCAGGAATCGTAAAAAGCAGTAGCGCTAAAATCGAAAATATTCGTTTCATAAGTAATCGGATTTGTTAAAGAAATCAGACCACTAAGAAAACGGTTTTTTCTGGGATTTAAAATCCCTAAATAAGCTTTTTACAGAATCGTGAAAGCTTGAGGCTTCAAGAGATGAAAAGCACATGCACATCGCATGCGCCTTTTTTCTACTCGTTGCGCTAATGAGCGACGCAACGAGGTTAACAGATTGGCTGGTTAACTATTCGAAAAACGAAAAATCTGTCTTTACAGGATTTCTTTCTTTTCCATTCTGTTGAAATAGTCCCGAGTCGCTTCCATCACTTTGGGTGAGAGAATAATTGCAACCGTCATAGTTGGGATCGCCATTATCGCGAACATGCCATCAATCAAGTTAATCATAGCAGAAATACTAGTTACAGCACCTAATAAAATGGAGCCTACGTAGTAATAATTGTACGTATGCTGTTTTTCTGCGCCGGCAAGAAAACCGAGACATTTTGTGCCATAATATGAATATGCAAACAATGAACTAGTTGCAAAGATGAACACACATATCATCAGTAAATAAATACCAACTGGTCCTAAGGCTTCAGAAAATGCAGATGCAGTTAATGAAATTCCGTTCTGGTCGCCACTTTTCCAAACATCAGTTACTAAAATTGCTAAAGCGGTCATAGTACAAACAACGATGGTATCGATGAAGGGCCCAAGCATTGCTACTAAGCCTTCACGCACAGGTTCTTTTGTTTTAGCTGCGCCATGAGCTAATGTTGCGGTACCAATACCTGCTTCATTCGAAAATGCGGCTCTTCGTACACCAGCAATTATGATAGCACCTACTGCGCCACCAAGTGCGGCTTCAGCTGTGAAAGCATCGTAAATAATCAGCCATAAATACTCACCGAGTACATCAAAGTGAATTCCTAGAATAGTAAGTACAGAACCCACATATAAAACAACCATTGCTGGAACCATTTTACTGGCCACTTTTCCAATTCTTTTAATTCCGCCAAAAATCACAGCTCCTACCATAACTAGAATAAATAGACCAGTAATTAAGTTGGATGCGAATAATATCTTAGACTCTGGGAAGGTGAATCCTTCGTAATTAGTTACTAAAAAGTCTGGTACATTTGCTGCAAATACCGCAATCCAATTAGGCGTGCTATCTAGCAATCCATTTGGGATTAGAATTATATCTCTAATTGCTTGTGTAAGCTGATTAGCTTGAAATAATGGAAGCGCTCCAAAGAGTCCAGCAACAGCAAAAAGCACAGCTAAGGGTTTCCATTTTTTACCAAGACCCTCTGTAATCATATACATGGTTCCACCTTGAACATCGCCTTTAGAATCTGTTCCGCGATACATAATGGAAAGTGTACAAGTAAAGTATTTGGTAGCAATTCCCACAATAGCGCTCATCCACATCCAAAAAACGGCGCCAGGGCCACCCATTGCTATTGCAACAGCTACGCCACTAATATTACCTAACCCAACTGTTGCGGCTAGTGCGCTTGATAGTGCTTCAAAGTGATTTATATCGCCAGGCGCGTTGGGGTCGTCGTATTTACCACGAAGTATGCTAACTGCGTGCCCAAAATAGCGATATGGGATGAAACGTGAGTAGAACATAAAATAAAGCCCGCCACCTACAAGAAGTAATACGAGCGGAGTTCCCCACATGAACGATGAAAAAGAAGCCAGAATGTTTTCTAAAGTTTCCAGAATAAAAGGGATTTAAAGGTTCTAAAATGAGACTGCACAAGAAAGTGAGAGCACGAACTAAATACAAGCCTTATTTAATTTTCCGAGTTCTCTCTTAGAAAAAATATGTAATCTGTAATTGGAGGCTCAATTTCGTTCTGGCGTAGGAGAAAAGCAATTTGTGCCCGATGGTGCTGCCCATGAATGATAAGATGCTGTAAAATATCAGCCACTTTGTTTGAAAAGACTGCACCTTTAGAGTTTTTATACACTATTATTTCCTCTAATTGCGCTCCAATATCTGAAAGAAGAGCACTATTGTTTTCAAAAAGCGTATTACACTCTTCTAAAGAATAGTTTGGCCAAATTTCTATAATGGGTTCTTTAGCAAGCACTCTATGCGCCCAAACACACTGGGTTTGTAGAATATGGCTCATTAATTTTAGGCACTCACTGTTTTCGTAAGTGACCGCTAAAACATCCAATACTTTTTTATTTGCCCAACGGTCGTATGCTATGAGTTGAGCCGGGAGAATCACTAGATCCCTATTCCAAAGAATTTAGAGGCTCCATTTATTACAAATTGGACACCAATAGCGAGAGCTATAAAGCCCATCATTCGGCTAATTACCGTCATGCCTGTTTTACCAATTAGCTTGTTCAACCATGGCGCAACTCTAAGAATGGCATAGGCAAGAATTGCGGTTATCAGAACAGCTACGCCGTTAATAACATAATCGTATATGTTGGTTGCTTGAGAGCCAAAACCAATTACCACTGCGATACTGCCTGGCCCAGAAAGTAACGGCATAGCTAATGGGCTAAAAGAGACATCTTCTTTCTCCTTAGCTTCTTCATGTTCTTCTTTTGATAGCTTTTTTCCACGGCTTTCAGGGTTTAACATTGCAAAACCTGCGCGTGCAATTACCAAACCGCCGGCAATTCGAATTCCTGATAAACTGATTCCAAAAAAGCTTAGAATATACGTTCCAGCTAATAAAAAGGTGATTAGCACACAAAACATGTACATACTCGACTTCCGAGCAGTACGTGTCATTTCTTCTTCGGTAGATCCCTCCGTTAACGAGAGAAACACTGGCATTGCTGTTAAAGGATTAACAACTGAGAATAGCGAAGTAAAACTTGCAATTAGTAATGCGCCCGCACCAATTATTTGAGTAGAAAAGGGGACGATGTCTTTAAAAAATTCTTCCATTATCCACTAAAGATACGCACCTTTATTGAAAATAAAATGTTCTTTGGTAACAGCTTTTATCAAAGGTTAACTTTATTTCCTCCACTATTATTATATTTTGTCACTGCATAAAATTTACCACTATGAATACTACCGAACTTATCACGCTTAGCGAAAAATTAATTCCATCAGTGCACGAAATTCTCTCGAGAGAAGTAACACGAGATGAAAAACTATTCGCTATCTGCGAACTCCTAGCTGACAAGGTTGACTACTTTGACTGGGTTGGCTTCTACATTGCTGATCCAAGCGGAGCTGAAGTACTTTTACTCGGGCCTTTTGTAGGAGAAGCTACCGACCATACTCGTATTCCTTATGGAAAAGGAATATGTGGTCAAGTGGCTATTAGCCATGAGACTTTTGTTTCGCAAGATGTGCATTCAGAAGACAATTATTTATCGTGTAGCTTTAATGTACATTCAGAGATAGTTGCTCCTATTATGAAAGATGGTGCCTTTGTTGCCCAACTTGATATCGATTCACATCTAAAAGATTCGATTACCCCTGAAAAACGAGAACTTGTTGAAGAAATTTGTAATCTTTTATCTAAAGAGTTTTAATCATGAGTTATTCCCTTACCGACGAAACGTCAATTGATACCCTTATTTTTTGGATTGAAAGTTCTGATGGCAGTATTTCCTATGAAGAACAAAAGGCCGTTCAGCGAATATTGGATAACATGCGTTACGATATGAGTACTTTTCAGAATACTCTAAGCCATATAGCTGCTATGAGTACCGAGCATTTACAAGAGCTTTTTGAAGAAGCTATTTCGCATGTCAAAGGAAATTTTTCTGACGAAGGAAAACGCCTTACATACCAGCTTCTCGAAACCATTGCTGGTAGTAATGGTGATATCAGCAAAGCTGAACAAGAGAAATTGACTCGCTTAAAAAGTGAATTTGGCGTCTAAGTTTTGATTGATAATTATCTCCAAAGTACTAAACAGCAGTTTGAATACTACAAATTACTAGGAGAGCTCAGTTTTGAACAGCTTGAAGAAAACCAGTTGTTCTGGAAATTCAACCAAGAGAGTAATTCAGTAGCCATTATTGTCAACCACCTTTGGGGAAACATGATGTCGCGATGGTCAGATTTCCTTACTACTGATGGCGAAAAAGAATTCCGAAATCGTGACCTAGAATTTGAGGAAGTTATTTCATCAAAAGAAGAGTTGTTACTAAAATGGAATGAAGGCTGGACTTGCCTTTTCGAAGCTCTAAATTCTGTGAATGAAAATAACTGGGAAACAGAAGTTTACATCCGAAACCAAGGCCACACTGTAGTTGAAGCTATAAATCGACAGCTTACTCATTATTCTTATCATATTGGGCAGATTGTTTACATAGCCCGTATGCAAAAAGGTGAAGCTTGGGAAAGCTTATCTATCCCAAAAGGGAACTCTGCAAACTACAACAAAGAGAAGTTTTCGCAGGAAAAACACCACGAGCATTTTACGGATGAATTTCTCGGAAAAAAGGATACCCCTCAAAGTTGAATTGCTCTTTCCTAACAAGCGATGATTTATCTTGTATTTTAGATGCCAGTTAATTCGTTGGCAGGTCTAATAAATTAACTGACATCTTCAAATCTCACTTCTGTGTAGCTACCAAAGTTGCAATATGGAGATTATTACTGTGGTTCACTCTTAAGCCAAATATTCCATCCGTTGAAATGCCTTCCGAAGGTATACTCGTTAGCTTTTGATCATTTAGATAAAAAGTAATTTTCTCAGCAGAAATGTTTACTTCAAAATTATTCTCTGCTGTAGATTCTGTTTTATCCGTAAACATCGTCATCGCGTCTGTAGCCGTCCAACCTTTTATTGTTGCGGTTTCGCTTCCAGCCCTAGTTTTTATCAGGTATTCGCCTGTATTTCTAATCAGAAAATATACGTATTCTTGATTTTCTTTGTCTAGGTTTTTGCCGCCAAAAATCATACCAAAAGCTTCTCTATTACGCCCTTTGGTATCAAATAAGTAGATCTTAGATTTGATATTATAATTACCACTTACAGTATTTTCTGGATGATAGAAAATAGCTGATGGCCCTGTAGTAATATGCCAGCCTGGCGTCATGTTTACGAAATAGATATCGGCAGTTTCGCTGTCATCACCAATTACAGTTTCAACATTTGGATGATCTAAACGTACGCTCCAACCTTCTGGAACTTTTAGGTCTTCACCCTGTGGAGTGGAGCCATCTGGCCGATTTTGCGCTATTAATCCTGTACATAAAAACGTGAGCACAACGAAAGCAGTTGTTAATTTCTTCATCTCTACATCCTTTAAAGTTGTTAATTTAATTTTGGGGAAAGTTACTCCCTACTTCTACTAATGTGGCTTATTTACTACAGCCAATCAACAATGTCGTCTTTCTTCTCTACTTCAACATATTTATTGAAGATTTCATACAGGCTTGCATTTTCTTCGAGCGTTTTACGGCTTACAGCATCGACATAGGCTATAATTCGCCCTTTATGTAAAATGGCGATATCATCGCAAAGGTTTTCAACCACTTCTAGAATATGGCTCGTTATAATTATCGTAACGCCTTTTGCTTTTAGCTTTCGGATAATAGTTTTCATCCGCTCAATAGAAATCACATCTACTGACTCAAAAGGCTCATCCAGAAATAATACTTTAGGCTCGGTTAGCACCGCTGTAACAAAAGCCAGTTTCTTTCTACTTCCCGACGAAAGTTTGTGAATTTTTATTTTAGCGAAGTCTTTAATTTCGAAAAAATCGAGTAAGGCATAGGCCTTCTCAACCAAACCGTTTTTCTCCACCATGTAGATGTCACAAATGTACTCGATAAATTCTAAGCTCGTGAACTGTTCAAAAAGTAATGGTGGCTGAAGTACTGAAGCAATTTGTTTCTTTATAGCTTCTTCGTTTTCATCACCAAAAAGAAGTTCTCTTATAGTGACATAGCCATCATCGTAACTCAACAAACCTGTAAGCACACCAATCAAAGTACTTTTTCCCGCACCATTAGGCCCAATCAAGCCGAAAATGCTTCCCTCAGGAATTTCTAAATCTAATTCTTTTAGAACTACATCTTCGTCGTAGCTTTTAATAAGCCCCGAAATTTTAACCGCGCTAGGCATGAGCTTTTGTTTTCTTTTTGGCAGTAAAATACTTCGCAGCATAGCCTACCGTAAATATACCATACAATAGTAATACTATTTGCAGGTTCGTCATATTCATCATGGTCGTTCCTTCATTATCGGCACGTAGAAACTCGAGAGCAAAACGTAATAGTGCATATCCACCGGTATGAATAAAGAAGATAAGTGGTGATTTTTTATCAGCTTGGAAGTATTTATTGAATACCCAGAGCACAATTCCAATTAACAGAAAGTCACCGGCCATTTCGTAGAGTTGTGTTGCATGTAGTGCTGCGCTCATAGTCGAAGCTTGGTCAACTAAACCATTTTCAAATGAGTACTGCCATGCAGAGCTCGAAATTCTATATTCGGTTTCAAATGCAGGGACAGTAGTTCCGTACCGTGGAAATTGAACACCTAAGAACGACGAAGTTGCTTTGCCATAAGCATCTCCATTTAGAAAGCAACCAATTCTTCCTAGCCCTTGGCCAAGTAAAATACCTGGAGAGAGAATGGAGAAATACTCCCAATAGTTCATCTTATTTTTGCGAGTGTATAGCCATCCACCAAACATCCCACCAACAAGTCCACCAGTAATGCTATTTCCGGCGCCGGTTAAGCTTAAAATGATGCTTGGATCGGCTAAGAATCTATCTGACTCCCAAAATAGATAATGCGAAACGCGTGCACCAACAAGTGCCCAAAGTATTGCCCAAAGAACCAATCCTTCAAACTTATCTACTTTTCCTCCATATTTCTCTACGCGTTTATAGATCCACCAAACTGCAAGCACAATAGAAATGAGAAAGTACATTCCTTCGTAAAAGTATATTTGATTAAATCCCAAATCGAGATGTATTGGTAACATAAATTCTTTGCTTACTTAATTAAATTTCTAATCCATCCATAAACGTTTTAGAACCTGTTTTTTAAACAGACTCACAAGTACATCCATATGTCTCCAAAGGTAAATGCCTATCACAACAATAACCACGCTCATTATAGTAATTCTGTACCACTCTAAACCTTCTAGTGGTACAAAAACCAAATAACCAACCGTAAAAATAGCGAATGAAATTAAAAAAGTTACTTTTTGTGGAATAATTGGATGTTTATAACTGAACGATGAATACGTTGCTTTCTGATATTGATAATAAGAACTCCATATAAAAAGGAGCATAAAACAGAGGAAGAAAAAGCTATTTCCTATAAATATCTTAACAACATGCCCTACTTCCGGTATCAAAAGAATCTCGAAAATAGTAATGAGATAAAACACGAACAAAGGCAACAAAAACACTCCTAAAAACCGCTCTTTAAGCTGTTGCTCCAATTTTATGGGAAATTGAAGATGCATGAGTAATTCTCGGTTTTCGTAACCGTACATATTGGCCATTCCCATTGCCAACAGTGCAACAGGTATTCCCGCCAAAATTGTGGGAATTAAAATAGATTTTGCCATCGGATAGTTAAGCTGCATTAACAATGGCACATAAACCAACGGAATGATGGCAAGCGTTAGCACCTGAAGCTTGTTGTAAGGATGAATCATTACATAATAATAGTATTTACCAGCGTTTCTGCCCAATACTTTACGTAAGAAAACCCAAAGTTTACTACTTTGCTCTTCAGCTTTTTTTACGGTGGGGTTTAATAGCCCTTGTGAAGTTTTGTTGAAATGATCAACGAGTATCAGCCCTATCAAAACCACAAGAAAGAAAATGATTGTAGATGCCGTAACCCAATCGTACTCTAACCTTACTGTTCTTAATAATAAACCACCTGGTAGCCAAGAAAGAAAGGCGTTTATGGTATCAACTTGTGGAATAATTTTTGTGAATATTTCTTTCGAGTTGTCAGAAAATATAGAAACAGCTTCAAATAGCCCGAATACAACAATTAGAAAGCCTACCATTACAGCTATAAACCTACGTTCTACAATCCGTAAGAACCGATGTTTAATGGAGTAAATAAGTACATAGTTAAAAGTTACTGCAAGCACACCAACTAGCACTTGGTAGAAGTGCGAAACTTGTAACATCAAGAAAATAATCCAAGTGAAGTTGTAAATAATGTTTACAGGGTGGCAAAAACCAATCCACATTAAATAGCGGGAAAGTCTTTTTAGGGGAAAGCCAAAGCCTAAAAGTTTTCGGTTTTCTTCGAGATTCAATAACCTGAGATTGGTAAAAGAAAAATGCATTATCCAATAGCAGTTGGTAAACACGAGTAATAGAAATAGATAGATTTCTGGGGTGAGCCATGGGATTTGCGTTTTCATCCATGGGTCGGTGTCTAACAGACTTACAACTATAGCTGTACCCACAAGATTGACAAGCATTACGCCTAAAAACATGATATAGCCTATTAATAACAGTAGCTGTACCTTGTTTAGGTTGGAAACAAAAATTTTCCAGTTAAGAAATAATAGCCTTGCGAACATTCTTAATGATACTGAATTTGAACTAAGCTTTTATGTTGAAGTGCAAACTAATTGAAAATTAATACTCTGTTAATCATCGCCCTTATACTTCCTACTTCGTTTTGCTTAAGTTTTGACCTTTTCTACAGATGTTGAAACAACGCTCTTGAATTTCTTAGTATAATAAAAAAAGCAGTTCCCGAAAAGAAACTGCTTTTAAATCATTTATTCTGCTCTTGTTTAAAAAGCGATACCTACCGTAAGAGCAATGGCTCCGTTTTTTGCTTCTTCATTGAAATTATCTTTAGCTGCAGCAGTAAGTCCCGCGGTGTAACGTACTCCTACTCTAAACTTACTTACATCAACACCCGCGCCTACAATTACACCGAAATCTGTATCTTCGGTTTGATCATCTAAGTTTAGAGATGCATCATCGTTTTTAATCTCAGACTTTATATTAAATCCCATATATGGCCCAAAATATACATTCGGTTTTACGCCAGGTGTTGGGAAACCAAACTTAAGAAGCACTGGAACTTGTAGGTAGTTTACATTGAAACTTGCGTCCGAGTCTTCGATATTTGACCCATATTGACTATAAAGAATCTCTGGCTGGATAGACATTGGAGTGGCAGGGATGTTGAAGTCAACAAATGCCCCAACTAACACCCCTGGCTTATATTCTACTCCATCAACATTATTGAATGTAGAGTAATTAAGCCCACCTTTAATACCAAACTGGGGGAGTACTTGGGCTTGAGCTTTTTGGGTGCTAAAAGTTACTAATGCTAAAAGGGTAAGTAGAAAGCTTATTTTAAATGTGTTTCTCATAATGGTTTTTTAAATGAAAATTCAATCAGTTAAAACCATTTTCTAAAAATATGTTCCGAATTTCTAAGTCAGTGTTTTCTATAAATACTCTTTTAAATACTTACCTGTATAGCTATTTTCAATAGTAACTATTTCTTCGGGTGTGCCTTCAGCTACAATTTGTCCGCCACCAAAGCCACCCTCAGGTCCCACATCTATAATCCAGTCTGCGCATTTTATTACATCTAGATTATGTTCAATAATAATCACTGAGTGCCCCGCATTTACAAGCTCGTTAAATGCATCCATTAGCTTAGTAACATCTTCAAAGTGAAGACCTGTTGTAGGCTCATCAAAGAAATAGACAGTGTGTTCTGAGTTTTGCTTTGTGAGAAACCTTGCCAATTTCACTCTTTGCGCTTCGCCACCTGATAGCGTAGTTGCACTTTGTCCCAATTTCAAATAACCCAAGCCAACCGCTTCTAATGGAGTCAGCTTATTGGTGATTGTAGTTTCGTCTACAAAGAAATCGAGTGCCTCAGAAATTGGCATGTCTAAAACATCGAAAATACTTTGTCCTCTGTACTTTACAGCGAGCACATCTTTTCTGAATCGCTTACCGTTGCACACTTCGCAGGTAAGTTCAATGTCTGCCATAAATTGCATTTCAATTTTTTGAACGCCTTCACCTTGGCAAGTTTCGCATCTACCACCAGGAACGTTAAATGAAAAGTGCCCTGGAGTATATCCCATAATTTTAGCCTGACGAGTATTTGCGAACACGTCACGGATTCCATCAAACGCTTTGGTATATGTAGCAGGGTTTGATCGAGTAGATCGCCCAATTGGGCTTTGGTCAACCATTTCAACATTGTGAATGGATCCTATTCCAGAAATATCTCTAAACCGCCCTACTTTTTGATTGTAAGCTCCGATGTGCTTTTGAATTCCTCCGTAAAGCGTATCGTGCACCAAGGTAGATTTCCCAGAACCTGAAACACCTGTTACCACAACCAACATCCCCAAAGGAAATTCTACCGTTACATTCTTAAGATTGTGTTCACTAGCGCCCTCAATTCGTACACTTTTTCCGTTCCCTGGCCGGCGCTTTTCAGGAACTTCAATTTCTTTTCTTCCACTTAAAAACTTCCCCGTTAAAGAATCGGATTTTATCAATTCATCATACGTGCCTTGAAAAACCACTTCTCCACCATGAACTCCTGCAAATGGACCGATGTCAATAATATTATCTGCGGCTTTCATCATTTCTGGGTCATGCTCTACTACAAGTACGGTATTTCCAATATCACGAAGTGACTCTAAAATACTTATCAATCGATCATTATCTTTTGGATGAAGGCCTATAGTCGGCTCATCAAGAACATACATACTACCGATTAGTGAACTCCCCAGAGCATTGGAAAGGCTAATTCGCTGAGACTCTCCACCACTTAATGTGTTTGCAAGTCGATCAAGCGTTAGATAATCTAAACCAACTTCATCAAGATATTTGAGCCGTTTTCTAATTTCATACAGAATTTGGCCCGCCACACTTTGTTCAAATTCAGTGAGCTCTAACTCGTCAAAATATTTACGAGCGTGACCGATTGTAAGTTCTGAAACTTCCCCAACATGCATATCGCCTACAATAATGTATTGTGCATCTTTGCGAACACGGTATCCTTCGCATTCTGGACAACGGCTATAACCACGGTAACGAGAATACAATACGCGCATATGTACTTTGTACGCTTGATTTTTCACTTCTTCAAAGAAGTTCCAAACACCTATGTAGCCATCTTTACCGTTCCAGATAATGCTTTTGACTTCTTTCGGTAAATCGATATATGGCGTATCGATTGAAAATTTCTCACTAGCAGCTACTTTTATTAAATCTTTTAGATGTGAGCTAAATTTCTGGGAACTAAACGGAGCAATAACACCGTCTCTGATTGTCATCTCGGGATCCGGAATAACTAAATCTTCGTCAATACCTGCCACTCGTCCAAAACCTTCGCATTTCGGGCATGCACCAAACGGGTTGTTAAATGAAAACATTTGTGGAGTTGGCTCCATAAACTCAATGCCATCCAATTCAAACCGTTCACTAAAAACGAGTTCTTCTCCATCTCGCATTTTAATGGAACATCGACCACTTCCTTCCTGAAAAGCTGTTTCTAAAGAACCTGCAATTCGTGTTAGCGTAGCTTCGTCATCTTTTACCGCCAGCCTATCTACTAAAACTCTATACTGAGTTGCCTTTATTTTAACCCCACTCTGGTTTGGATCGGTCAAGTCTAGAATCTGCTCGTCTTTCATATTTAAAAGTCGAGTAAATCCTTTTTCCTTCAGAACTTTTAGTTCTTCTTCTTGCTTATTCTTTCTATTCGCGGTAATTGGAAAAAGTATATAGAATCGAGCGCCTTCTTTCTGAGTTTCAAAAAGCTCTTTGATAACTGTTTTAGTACTGTCTTTCTTTACTTGCTTGCCAGATACGGGAGAAATTGTTCGCCCAACCCTCGCAAAGAGAAGCCTTAAATAATCATAAATCTCCGTGGTAGTACCAACGGTTGAACGAGGGTTACTCGTGGTCGTTTTCTGCTGAATTGCCATAGCAGGAGAAATGCCCTGCATAAAATCCACTTCGGGCTTATCCATTCGTTCAAGAAACTGCCGGGCATAACTCGATAAACTTTCAACATAACGGCGCTGACCTTCAGCATAAATCGTATCGAATGCCAAACTTGATTTCCCTGAACCTGAGACACCCGTTACTACGGTGATTTTATTTCGAGGGATCTCGACGTCTATATTTTTAAGATTGTGCGTACGCGCGCCCCTAATAATTATAGGCCGCTCTTGTGCGTGTACTTTCGCTTGTGTTGTAGACGTGTTGTTTTTTGCCATAGTAGATAGTTATCGAACCCTGAATATATGGTTTTGAATGGTTTGAATAGATACTATTTATAACAATTATTAACCGATACGGATTCATATCAATTCATTTCTTTTCTTTTCGCTGTAAGTACCAACATTTAGAACAAAAAAAGGCGCTGGTTTCAACCAACGCCTTATGAACTAACTAACATTTAGGAGTGAACTAACAATCAAAAATATCTTAATCTAATACTACCGCCTGATGTTTTGGCTTTAAGCGTAATTCCACCACCATTTAATGTGCCAGTCATTTCATCACGTTCAACACGACCTTTAAAATTTTCAAAAGAAGCATCGACTCGACTTCCATCTAAATCAACATCGTATCCTTTGTCTTGAGGAACCGTAATGGTGATACTTCCACCTGAAGTCTTTAAATCGATGTAATCTTCAGGAGCTTCGATTTTAGCGCTAATTGAGCCACCACTAGTTCGAGCTGTTACACTTCCACCTACAGATTCAATTCCTATACTCCCACCAGAACTTTTGAGGTCAACATTCCCTTCCACATTCTTTGCTTCGATTCTTCCGCCACTTGTAGAGGCTTTTACATCACCAGTAACTTCTGCAATTTTAATACTACCGCCTGAGGTTTTAAGATCTAACTTCCCCTTTATATTGTCGGCACTTACCGAGCCACCGCTTGTATTCCCTTGCTGATCTCCAACCAAGTTTTCAATCTTTATGCTTCCGCCCGAGGTCTTAATATTTGTCGCAGACTCTCTTGGCGCATAAATAACAAACCCAATTGAAACGCTATTTCTGTTCCAACTAAATCCATTTTCTCTTCGAGCATGAGCCGTTACTGAATTTCCGTTTTTAGAAAGGTCAATTTCCCAGCCTTTTAAATCTTTATCATTACCTTTAATGTACTTCCCTCTCTTTCTAACGTACATTTCTACGGTTACTTCATCGGTATCTTTACCGATTACTTTAATGCTTCCGCCTGAAGTTTTCACATCAATTTCAACGCCACTATTTGCCGCAAACTTCTCCACCCTAAAGGCATCTCTAGCCGACTGAGCCCAGCCAAGTTTTGCATTAGCTAGCATTAGTACAAACATCACTATAAGTGAGAACCCTAATTTTATGCTAAATTTTCTGCTGTTATTATTTTCCATTTAAATACTCCTTTTAGATTTAATCTGAGAAAGCCTTACGCCCAAACTCTCAGGTTGTTTCATTCTGTTGATAGACGGTTCATTTTTTTGTTAGTTACCAAGTATTTAGACTAGTGTTTCGTACTAAGCAATTGCGTATTTTTTCGGCGCTTAATCAAAATATTTTTATATGAAATTACCTTTTGTACTTGCGAAGAAATTTGTTGCTGGGGAAACTTTTGAAGAGTCTATCCCTAAAAGCCGTTATCTCAACGACAAAAATCTAAAACTAACTCTCGATTTACTTGGCGAAAATGTCAAGAGTAAGGAAACAGCAGACGCTACTGTTGAAGCTTATATTCAACTTCTAAACGGCATAAAAGAGCAAGGGCTAATAAGTAGTATTTCCATAAAACTAACCATGCTGGGGTTAGATATTGACCGTACGTATTGTACCGATAATCTTTTTCGACTGTTGGATGTAGCCAAAGAACAAGATCAGTTTGTTCGTATCGATATGGAAGGATCCGATTACACACAAATCACCATCGATATTTTTAAAGAAGCTTTTGCGAAATATGGAAAGCATGTAGGTACGGTTATTCAAACTATGCTGCATCGTACAAAAAATGATATTATTGAATTAGCTGAGTTGGGCGCTGACATTAGGTTGGTTAAAGGTGCTTATGGTGAATCTGCGAGTTTAGCGCTTCAAAATATGCCCGCTATTAGAGAATCGTTCAAAGAATGTGCAAAAATCCTTCTCGAAAAAACGACTTACCCTAGGTTTGGTACTCACGATGATGAGCTTATAAATTGGTTAAAAGAGTATACCTCTGAGCACGATATTTCCAAAGAGAGTTTCGAAATACAGATGCTTTACGGTTTACGTGAAGAAACGATGGTACAACTTACCAACGATGGCTATATGACGCGTGTTTATGTGCCTTTTGGTACCGACTGGTTCCCTTATTTTAGCCGTCGCCTTATGGAGCGAAAGGAAAACATCTGGTTCGTGTTTAGCACCATGTTTAAAAAGTAATTGGCAAAGAAACTGTGATGAATTAAGTTGCCTTACACTTAATCCCAACTTTCATGAGCTATTTACTCACTCCATCATTTAGCATCATTGTGATTGGCGTCCTCTTTGTGATTGCAGGGATTCTTCATTTTATAAAGCCAGATCCTTATTTACGAATAATGCCTTCCTTTATACCCAATCCTAAAGCCATGGTTTATATTAGTGGCGTGTTTGAGGTTATTGGAGGGATTGGTTTCCTAGTTCCAGAATTTAGATATCTAGCTGGTTGGGGATTGATACTACTACTTTTCGCAGTTTTTCCAGCCAATATTGAAATGTTTTTTAAGGGCTATAAGAAACATGGATTCTCGATATTTACTTGGGTTGCCCTTATTCGCCTTCCTATTCAATTTGTATTGATGTTTTGGATATATTGGGCTGGTATTAAATAGCAAACAAAGTCATTTTTGGGCTACCAAATTTACGAGCCATCTACATCATGAGTTTTAAAGCTCTTTTAAAGTATATATTTCCTTTTGTGTTAGGTCTTTTATTCCTACCTATTCCTTTGCTTCGCGATTTTCATTTTGAGTCGGCCATGATTGCAGGAACCATTGGTGCTATTTGGGCCGCGTTCAAGATGTTGAAGTCAACTTATGCTCAGGATAAAGCCTCAACACATCCTATAATTAGGTTCGTATATATCTTCGGATTACCTGCATTCTTATTTTCACTTGTTTCTGGTTGCTTAAGCTGGCATGGCGTCTTTTTTTGGATTCTAACGCCCATTCCATCCATACTTTTTGGTGCCGCTTTAGGTCGTTTTGTTCGCTCCTTAAATTCCTCCTTCCCAAAAACACTTACTTTTATTGCTCTAGTGCTTTTTGCATTCGGAAGTTTTCTTCTTGAGGTCATCAACTTCCCTCAAGTGTATTTCTTCAATCACATTTGGGGAACTTGGCCAGGACCTATTTACGATGAAACCGTAACTGTTACCAAAAGCTACGTTTACTTTCGCAGCATAACTGTCTTGTGGATATTATTTCTGTGGAATTTACCCCGCATTACACGCCTTAGAATCAATCAATTACTTGCTGGCTTTTTTGGAATTTGTTTGATCGTTTGCTATTTCTTCTTATCCCAAATGGGGATTATAACTCCAAGAAGCGTACTGAAAGAGGAACTCTCTACACACATTACAACTACACATTTCGATTTGTATTTCGATTCCAATAATTATTCGGAAGCTGAAATTGAGTATTGGGCTTTAAAGCATGAGTTCTATTTCAATCAAATTACTGTCGCTTTAGAAATAGAATGGCCTAGCAACCGCCGTATTGAAAGCTATCTCTATGCGAATGCTTGGCAGAAAAAAGAACTTGTTGGAGCAAAATACACAAGCTATGTACCCATCTGGCTATCTCAAGACCAATTACATATTGCCAAACAGCAATTAGATGGCGTTTTAAAACACGAAATGGTTCATGCTATTTCAAAGCAATTTGGCAATTCATTATTTAATGGAAGTTGGAGTATTGGTTTGGTTGAAGGTGTTGCTGAAGCTATAGCTGCGGATGCTTCGCGAGAGTCTACACTAGCACAGATTATTGCTTCCGAACAGCCTTACCCATCCGTTCAGCAAATGCGAAATGCATTTTCTAGTACGGGCTTTTATAGTAGTGCAGCATCTATAAGTTATACAACAGCAGGTGCTTTTGTTCAGTATTTGCTTCAAAACTATCCAGTACAAAATTTCAAACAAGCATACCCAAATTCTGATTTTGAGCAAGCTTATGGTATTCCGTTCGACTCGCTAGTTATTGCTTGGGAAAAAACCTTACCTCCTGTTGTTATCGACTCTATTGATATACAAAACTCCGAATTTCTTTTTGGGCAATTGTCTCTATTCCAGAAATCTTGCCCACATTCGGTTAGCAAAGAACTTCACCTTTGGGATCAGTATCAATTTCATAAAAGCGTTGAGGATACTACTTCAGCACAAAAAACCATTTCTGATTTGTACTCCCTCAATACTGAGAACCTTTTAGTGAAACGCGAGTGGATTAGCTCACAATTAAGTAATGGCGCATATAAAACCGTAATTGATGCCGTAACCTCTAATGATACTCTCCTTACGTTAAAGCTCTTAAAAGCTGATGCTCTTATCCTAAACGGAGATTTTGACGTGGCAACCCAATCTCTAAATTCTTTAAAGCAGAATCTAACCGAGCAAACAGGCCGTAGCTTTCGCTATTCTTACGTTTTACGTTCCGATTCCACAAATTGGACTCACTTCCTAGCGGCTCGTTATCAAAAAAGCCTACCGAGCATGGAAAAGTTTAACACACTTAATGTTCCCAACCAGATGCTTATTCTCTCGGAAGCCATAGATGCAAAAAAATACACCCTGCTACCTCAATATTCTTATCCTGCTTTGCATAACCCTTTAAACCCCGATTGGTTTGATGTTTATGAAGTGCTTATCGATCGATTAATCTTCTTGAAATCTTTTGATGAAGCCCAACAATGGCTCGATAAATTATCAAACATCGAGCTCCGTGCTCGTTATCAGGAACGACTAAGTCAGCAAAAGGATTGGTTATATTTTATGAAATCTTACTAGACATCAGTTTTATAAAAAAGCACTTTAGTACTACCACTCAATTCTTTTATCTTCTTTTTTAAATATTAAAAACTCTTGTTATGGACAACGAAATTTTTGAACCGCTGACATCCTACATAGAATACTCTGAGGATGAAATGAAAAAGCGTGCTGCCGACTTTTATGCGAATGTTAAACGGCGAAGAACAATCCGCGAGTTCTCAAACCGTCCTATTCCCCAAGAAATTATCGAACACTGCTTACTTGCCGCAGGAACTGCACCAAACGGCGCAAATAAACAGCCTTGGCATTTTGTAGCTGTTAGCGACCCTGAGGTAAAAAAGAAAATTCGTATTGCTGCAGAAGAAGAAGAGCATGAGTTTTATAATCGTCGAGCTCCACAGGACTGGCTGGATGATTTAAAAAAATTCAGAACCACCGAGAACAAACCTTTTTTAGAAACAGCTCCTTATTTAATTGGCATCTTTGCGCAATCTTACGGCCTCGATGAAAATGCTAATAAAGACAAACACTACTATGTAAAAGAATCGGTAGGTATTGCAACAGGTATTCTCATAACGGCATTACACGAGTCTGGATTGGCAACTTTAACACACACTCCAAGCCCAATGGGCTTCCTAAATAAGGTAATGGGACGTCCAGAAAATGAAAAAGCCTTCCTTTTACTTGTAGTTGGTTATCCAGAAAAAGGAGTAGAAGTCCCAGTTATAACAAAAAAACCACTTCATAAGATAGCTACATTCATATAAAAAGCGAGAAAAACTAGTATTTCAACTCCTTACATTAGGATTTACTCATCAGTAGAAGCTTCTAATTTAATATGGTCTAACTGTAATCGATTGTAAAAAGCGCAATCTTTGCATGATAAAATAAACTACTAGACTATTATGAAATATAGAAATTTACTGAGCTTTATACTTGTTGCAATATTTGCAACCACTTTTACTACTGCCCAAACTGCCGAAGATAAAACTTGGGTATCTTTAAATGTTGGTCATTTCGAATACAATGGAGACCATGCGAACGAAATGCTTGGCTTCAACATCCCAAAAGATATGACCTACGGATTTGGAGTTCATCGCTACTTAGATAAGAACTTTAATCTTCAATTTACTTCAAACTATGGCGTGCTTGATAACGAGTACAATCCAAAATTTGAAAAAAACTTCATTAGTAATAAACTTCAACTTCAATATAAGTTTGCAAATGGAAGCATTCTTAAAGAAGATGCTACAATTCAACCATACATTAATGCTGGATTGGAAGTAACTCCATTTTTTGGTGGCGACAAAGCCATTTACAATCGTACTATCATCGCACTACCTTTTGGTATAGGTGTAGACATCCCGTTGAACGAGTCTGCTGCTTTTGTTTATCAAACCAACTACAGCCGTACTTTTGCCGATGGCCTTGATGGAAACAACAACTACAACAAACAAAATCACGATGATTTCTTAACACACACTATAGGAATCAAATTCAAAATTGGTGGTACTAAAGATACTGATGGCGATGGCGTTAATGACAAGGTTGATTCTTGTATTAACCAACCAGGAACTGAAGCAACTAATGGCTGCCCTGATGACGATGGCGATGGCATTATCAATAGCCAAGATTTATGCCCTTTTGTACCAGGTTTAGCTGAACATAGAGGCTGTGCTGATACTGACGGTGATAAAATTCCTGATTTTGAAGACGAATGCCCAAAAATCCCTGGTCTTGGCGAATTTAAAGGTTGTACTGACACTGATGGCGACAGCATCGCAGATAATATTGATAGTTGCCCAACATTAGCTGGTTCAGCTACTACTAACGGTTGCCCTGATACTGATGGTGATGGCATCAAAAATTCTCTAGATAATTGCCCAGACGCAGCTGGTACAGCAGCAAATAATGGTTGCCCAGATTCTGACAACGATGGTGTTATCGATTTAAATGACAAATGCCCTAAACTGGCTGGTGCACCAGGCAACGATGGTTGTCCTGAAGTTGCTCAAGAAGTTAAAAAGTCATTAGATACTATTTTCACAAACTTAATTTTTGCTTCTAATAGCTCTTATATCGACCGTACTTCGTTCGATGATTTAGATGAGCTTGCTAGAATTATGTCAAATGACAAAAACCTTCGTCTTAGCATAGAAGGCCATACTGACAATAAAGGAAAAGCTGAATACAACTTATCGCTATCCTCAAAAAGAGCTGCTTCTGTAAAGGAATATCTAGTTACAAGAGGTATTAGTCCTCTTCGTATTAAAGCAGCAGGCTATGGTGAAACCAAACCAATTGCTTCTAACGAAACTGCCGCTGGGCGAATAAAGAATCGTCGTGTTGAGTTAAATATCTCATACAACTAAACTACAATTTGATTGTGGTCAAGCCTCTGCTTTAAAAAGCAGGGGCTTTTTTTTGGACTATATTTTTGGCTAGTTTATTAAGCTTAGCTATATAAGTTAGGAACTTTAAAAGAGAAATGTAGTTGATATAGCTGACGAATAAACTATATCAATTGCTATGAAATCAAAGATACTATACAGCTTAGCTGTTATTCTAACATTAAGTTTGGCTTTTACCCAACAAACGTTTGCCCAAACCGAAGATAACCCAACTTGGGTTTCTATATATTTTGGTCATCATGAATATGATGGCGATTTCGGTAATGAAATGCTTCAATTCAACATCCCAAAAGATCCTGGCGGAGGAATTGGTATTAGCCAGTATCTATCCTCTTCTTTTGATCTAGACCTTTCGCTATACCTCGGCAAACTAGATACTGATTACGATGATAACTTCGAAAAACTAATGCTGAACGGGAATTTAACTGCCAAGTATAAATTCACCAATGGCTACGTCTTCAAAAAGGAAAGTGCTATTCAACCTTACGTTTTTGCCGGCGCCGGTCTAACCTATCTTTATCGAGGTAAGTCAAGTATCGACGATGGAACTTATATTCAAATTCCTTTGGGGATTGGGTTCGATATCCCGCTTTCAGAAAAAGTACAAATTGGTATTAAATCTACCTATAACCGAACGTTTAGTGATTATTTAGATGGCGAAACCAACATTGATAATAATAACCACGATGATTTTTTAGTACATACTATTGGGCTTAAATTTAGCCTTGGTGGTGCACAAGACTCCGACGGTGACGGTGTAAATGACAAAGATGATGATTGCCCTAACCAAATTGGCGAAATAGATACTAACGGCTGCCCAGATCGTGACCGAGATGGAATTAAGGATAGCATTGATCGTTGCCCAGCAATTTCTGGATTAGCTGAGTTTGCAGGTTGTGCAGACACCGATTTAGATCGCATTCCTGATTATGAAGATGAATGTCCTGAAATTAAAGGAACGTCTCAGTTTAAAGGCTGTAAAGATACAGACGGTGATATGATAGCCGACCCTGTTGATGCCTGCCCTGCTGAAGCTGGAACTTCCGCAACAAATGGCTGTCCTGATAATGACAAGGATGGTATCCGCAACTCTGATGACTCTTGCCCAGAAATTGCTGGTACAAAAGCTGGTAACGGTTGCCCAGACACTGATGGTGATGGCTTTATTGATTCCCAAGATGCTTGCCCAAAAGTTGCAGGAACTGCAGATGGAAATGGCTGCCCGGTTGTAGCTGAAGAAATTCTGAAAGAAATTAATGTGATTTTTAGCAATCTCAATTTTGCTTCAAATAAAGCAACTATCGCCCCATCGTCGTTACCGAGCTTAGATCGATTATCTCAGATTATGAACGAAGACAAAGCCTTAGTTATAAGCATTGAAGGGCATACGGATAGTAGTGGAAATGATGATTACAATCTTCAACTTTCTCGCGACCGCGCACTAGCTGTTAAAACGTATCTAATTAGAAAAGGCGTTGCTGCAGAGCGTATCTCGTCAACAGGGTATGGCGAAACTCAACCATTAGCTTCAAACGAAACTGCTGATGGAAGAAATAGAAATCGTCGAGTGGAGCTGAATTTATCCTATAAAAAATAACTCTACTTGCATTAAGCCACTACCTAATCGTAGTGGCTTTTTTCATTCCCTTCTCTCAAGTAAAAAGCCATTAATCCCCTTTTTTAACCTTCTTTTCTTTATATCTTAGCGTGTGTTAACGTTTAAAAAGGCATAACTATCGCTACCAATAAAGATTCAAAAAAGAAAAAGAGTTTTAAACGAGAAATCGTTGAGTGGACAATTATGCTTGGAATTATTGGCTCTCTCTATGCCACTGGGCTACACACGGAAGTTATAGGCAGCTTACAGCGCGTTCTACTGTGGACTGGCATCATTACTCCAGATACAGAACTTAATGCGTCAGAGATTGTTTCAGCGAGCTACAACTTACCTTTACTTACACTAGACGAAGAAACCTTCCGGTTTTCAGAATTTAAAGGTAAAACCATCTTTTTGAATTTTTGGGCCACTTGGTGTCCGCCGTGCATCGCTGAAATGCCCAACATCCAAGCGTTATATGAAGATATTGATGATGATAACATTGTTTTTGTAATGGTTTCTTTGGATGAGGATAAAGACAAAGCTCGTTCTTTTTTAGAACGCAAAGAATTTACCATGCCAGTATATTTTCTAAACGGGCGTAAACCTGGTGTTTATGATAGTAGCGTAGTACCCACAACTTATATAATTTCTCCCGAGGGAAAAGTCGTTGCAAAGCGTATGGGCATGGCAAACTACAACAACGACACATTTAAAAATTTTCTACTAAGCTTATAACCAACTCTTTTATGGAAAAAGTAATCGCTGGAATTCAACAAATCGGAATCGGAAACCCAAATGTATACGAAGCCACCAATTGGTATCGGGAATATTTTGGAATGGATATCAAAGTATTTGAAGATGTAGCTACTGCTGAGCTTATGCTTCCATATACAGGTGGTAAACCTCAAGACCGCGCAGCGATTCTGACCATGAGTATGCGTGGTGGAGGCGGGTTCGAAATCTGGCAATACACAACGCGAACACCTGTTGCTGCAGATTTTGAATTACAACTCGGTGACTTGGGTATTAATGTTTGCAAGATAAAGTCTATTGATGTTGCCAAAACTTACGAAGACTTTAACATGGCTGGCTTAAATGTGCTTACTTCGTTAAGCGAAAATCCAGCTGGCGACCTTTCGTTTTTTGTTAAAGATTTGAATGGGAATATTTTTCAAGTGGTGAAGGGGCTCGATTTTTTTAGCAATAACTCTGTTCGTACAACGGGTGGTGTTTCTGGCGCCATCATCGGATCATCAGATATCGAAAAATCTAAAACCCTCTATTCTGATATTCTTGGTTATGATGAAGTCGTTTACGACGTAACTGATACCTTCGCAGATTTTAACGGTGTTAATGGTGGAGATAAGAAAGTAAGACGCGTTTTATTACGCCACAGCCAAACAAGACAAGGTGGTTTTAGCAACCTTTTTGGTCCTACGGAAATTGAACTCGTTCAGATTATGGACAAAAGAGTAAAACCAAAGAAGATTTTTGAAGACCGCTTTTGGGGAGATTTAGGTTTTATCCACCTCTGCTTTGACGTACAAGGCATGGATGCACTAAAAGAAGAATGTGAATCGAAAGGCTTTCCATTCACAGTAGACAGCGCCAATAGTTTTGATATGGGCGAAGCCGCAGGTCGCTTTACTTATATCGAAGATCCTGATGGAACGCTCATCGAGTTTGTAGAAACTCACAAAGTCCCCATTATGAAAAAATTTGGATGGTTTGTAGATATGACCAAACGAGATCCAAAGAAAAACTTACCGAATTGGATGATTTCGGCTTTACGCTTTAGCAGAATGAAAGCTCCAAAGTAATTTCGAGACGACACTTAAGTTAATTTAGAATAAAAAAGGGTGACCAATTCAACTTGGCCACCCTTTTCACATTTAAGAATATGCTGTTTTTTTACGCTCTACTTAATGAGCAACATTTTGTTGGTTTGTACTTTGTTGCCAGCTTGTAAACGATATAAGTAAACACCACTTGCTAAATCAGAAGCATCAAATTGTACCGTTTGTAAACCTGAACCAACCCTTCCGTTTATAAGTGTTGCCACTTCTTGGCCAAGCATATTAAACACCTTCAAACTAACATCGCCTGCCTGCTGAAGTGTAAAACGGATATTTGTAGTTGGGTTGAATGGATTTGGATAATTTTGTGAAAGACTAAAGTTTTCTTTTCCAAAGCCTTCTTCTTCGGTAGAAGTACCGGTGTTATCTGAAGTGTATTTAAACACAGGAGCACCTCTAAAGCCCAAATAGAATTCGTCACCCAGAAAAGCCATTATTGGATTTCCAAAACCCTCTGGGGCTCCTTGTACGTCAATCACTTTCTCGAAAGTAGTTCCATCTGTGCTTTTGTATACTTCTTTTAAGTATTTCAAAGCTCCACCTTCAAAAGTCGTTCTTGTGCCAAAAATGTAAAGTTCTCCATTGTTAGCAAATAAGCGATCGTAGGAGACTCCTGTTAAACCAACTAAGTCGCTTGTTTTTGCCCATGTTTTACCTCCATTCTCAGAAGTGTATATCTTCTCTTCATTAACGGGAAGGCTGTACATTGTGCTTCCCAAAGAGGTTACATCATAATAACCTCCAGCAAATAAACTTAATCCACTATCAGCATTTGCAAAATGCCATGTATCGCCTTGATCTTGGGAGCTCGCAATAAGTGTAGTATTTGATCCAATCACAATACCACTTTCTCCTTCATGGATTTGCTCGAATACAGCTCCAATTCCTTTATAATGTTCCATCCAGGTTGTGCCAGAATCGCTAGATGTCCACACTCTGGAAAAACCATCGCCCCCAGCCATAATCCAAAGGTTCTCTGTAAAATGAATATCGCTGATATACCAGCTTTCAGTGCCATCAATAATTGTCCAGTTCTCACCCCCATCTGTACTTCTAAAAAGACCAGCATACGAGCAGGCGTAGAGATCGTTACCATTTTTACGAACGGTGTAAAATGAGCCATTGTGTGCCGCTGGTAATGCTATTGGAACATGATTCCATGTTGCTCCTTTATCAGATGACTTATAGGCGCCATAACCATATTGGCCAGTTCCTACACCGTTATTTGTGGTTATATAAATATCCTCCCCAATTGGGAATATCCCACGCAAATCTGGGTTTTTAAGCCCTTCTGAATTTAAAGAACTCCAATTAACCCCTCCATCGCTAGATACTAATGGATTACTTTTTTGGATTGCCGTTGCGTAAAGTTTACCCCCAACTTCCACCACTTTATTGTGATCTCCATAAATGGGTTTTATTTCGCTAACAACTTCCACTTCTACCCATGTTTTACCGGTATCAGCACTAGCGTAAATGTTAGCAGACCCAACAATCGCACCATCTACTATACTTACACTTCCATTCAATCCATATAGCGTTCCATCTACGGATGCTAAATTCGTGAAGCTTCCCGTTTTATTAAACGTTTTTTCCCACTCTCCTTCTGTGTTTTTGGCCCAAACACCTTGGTTTGTTGCGAATACATATTCATCACCCAATTGCACTATTGATGCAATTAGCTCGAAGGATAACGTTGGCCCAAAAGCTTCGAACGTTGCACCGCCATCTCTAGAAACTTTAAGCCCTGCCGTAAGTGAAGCCGAGAATATCAGATCATCTACCCCAAACACGGAATCTCCGTATCCAACGGTACCTGCTACCGCCCAAGTTTTGGCTCCATCAACAGATTTGTAAAGATTCGCCCCCGCGACTGTATAAAGTGTGTCTTTAACTGCCGTAAGCTTTCCTGGAATTTCAAACTGCCCAATACCTTCAGCCGTAGTTTCAATGGTACTTCCATCAAAAACACTTACAATTTTATCTGTTGTAGCTGTGAAGTGTACCCCAAAAGATGTTGACGTTAAAGAACTAGGTGTCATGTTTTTTAAGGACTCGCTCCCTAATAACTCCCACGTGCTTCCATAGTCTGACGACACATATACATTTGTGGCTGTGCGACCATAGAGTTTGCCACTATTCTCTACCATTTCCAATATGGTGCCACCTTCTGGCCCCTCGGTATTTATCCATTCTTGTGCGTTCAAAATACTTGAGCTCAGTAATAAATATCCTACCAATACTAATTTTTGAATCTGTTTCATTTGTATACCTCTTATTTTAGATGGCATCAAATAATAAAATCTATACTTCTCTCTCTATCCCCGATTGAGGGTATTTTTAATTACTTAATTTGAACACTATTCTACTACGGTTATCGAATAATTGATAAAAAAAGGGTGACCAATTCAACTTGGTCACCCTTTTCACATTTAAGAGTATGCTATTTTCTTACGCTCTACTTAATGAGCAACATTTTGTTGGTTTGTACTTTATTTCCTGCTTGTAAACGATAAAGGTAAACACCACTTGCTAAGTCTGAAGCGTCAAATTGTACCGTTTGTAAACCTGAACCAACTCTTCCGTTTAAAAGTGTTGCCACTTCTTGGCCAAGCATATTGAATACTTTCAAACTTACATTACCCGCTTGCTGCAAGGTAAACTGGATGTTTGTTGTTGGGTTAAATGGGTTTGGATAGTTTTGTGAAAGCTCAAAGCCTTCAGGCGCTTCCATCACTTCTGTACCAACACCTAACTGACCTGTATTAAACTCAACTTGTGTAGTAACATATTTGTCACCTTTGAATGCTTTGTAGGTCATTGGTGAAGGAGTTGCTTCGTCCACAATCCAGAAAAAGTGGCGTGTTTCAGGATCAAAAGTAGCTGAAGCTGGCATGTTTGTTACTTCAACTTCTGGGATAGTTAGATCATAATTTCTTGCACTCACATATAAACTAACCGTATCGCCTAGCGTTGCCAAAACCGGTCCATCATTAAAAATACCTAGGTATTCGTTATACACATTAATTGTTCTATTTATCGACTCCTCTCCGTTAAAGAAACTACGATACGAAGTTTGATTGTAGTTCTGCCCCTGATCGTTGGTACTTTTTGTTCCATAAGCTCTATATGACTTAAGAATTAGTTTTTTTAATGTAAAATCCCATTCAAAGCGAACTTCGCGGGTACTCCCATCTATAAGAACCTCCCTTTTTACTCTGTATCCATAGGTAGTGTCTCCTACAGCACTAAAGTTGAAATATGCGTTACCAATATATACTCCTTCATCAGAATAATTTGATTCAGAAACACTAGCTTTATAAAGTTCTTTGGTTGAAAAATCCTGTACATAGCTTGTTTGTTTTACTTGCGTAAAATATCCTGGGCTAATTTCTCTAAATTCACGAACTGTTTTGGATTGAAGAGACAAGCCACCAGTAATATTTGTGTAGTTTCTAACTTCAATTTGATTACCGTTTGCATCATAGTCCATTTCTGTTCTAATATTTACACCATCAAGCTCTCCCATGTTCGTTTCGGCGTTATATTTAACTTTATATACAACTACTGAATCTACTACTACTTTTTCATTTGCTAGTGTCCTATTGTAACTATTGTACGCTTCAGACATTACCCACTTCGAGTCTAGCCAATCATATCCAACTGCTTCTACTAACTGGTCATTGTTTGAATACTTAAAGTGTAAACTATCTTTACCTACAAGTTGCTTTAAGTTTGAGTCAAATTGCTTAACTACCTGATATATATATCTATTATTGGCTTCTTTTTTGGTATAGCTCCAATTCCAGGTTGTAATCTCCTCTTCGTAACCAAAATATTTTTGTTCACTTAAATCAAAGGTTGGGGTCTGCTCTTGTTTACTCTCTGTGTACTTCCGCCCTTGGGTATAATATTCAGTTGCGTATAAATAATAGTTTTCTTCTTGACGAGATCGTGTAACCGAGCTAATCTGGTATTCTTGTGTTTCGCCATTATACTCAAACCTTTTTGAGAGTGTATCCCTTCCACTTTCGTTTCTATACGAAAGACCTCGCTCGTTCTTTTTCCAACCCTCTCCTACATTGTATGATTCTCTAAAATATTCGTAATCGGCTCCATCCGTAGCTACCTTAGGATACAACCCTTTAGCACCATAATATGGTTCTGGTTGATTGTAGTTATAATAATAAGAAATTATACTATCGCCATAAGCCTCATCTCGGAATGACGTTTGCAATTGTTTTGGCCCCCAACTGGCGCTATCAGGAATCCATGTGTATGTATCGTAATGCGAAGTATATTTCTCATTAGTTCCGCTAGATGAAGACATTATATACTCACTTGGAGTAAACATCGTATCTTGATAGCCTTTATATTCTGAAAAAGAGAAAGAAGTATCTCCTGCTAAATCTTGGGCTTCAACATTATCTAGAACTCCTTTGGACTTAGCCACTTTTTCGTATTCTTTCCGCAGATTAATAAGCCACTCATCAGAAATTCTATTTTCTGGAGAAACTTGATACATAAAGGCTTTGTGTGAGGCATTTATGTATTGTGAGTTTATAACTTCATTGATGTCTTGCTGTGCCTGAGCAGCCACACTACATAGCATGGCCACTATTAGTAACACTATCTTTTTCATAACATGGATATTGGGTTGATATTTATTGGAGCAAACGGTTACTGAATCTCTACACGTTTTACCATCATCAACTTCTATGTTATGAAGCTCTTTTTAAATCACCCGTTTGGAGTATTTTTGAATCAAACTTGCTTAAACGATGTTTCTCCGTAAAGCCAACCGTACGGCAGCGGCACGTGAATTAACATGCATTTTTTTGTAGATATTTTTGATGTGTGTTTTAACGGTCCAAGGGCTAAGAAAGACTACTTCTGCAATTTCTTTGTTTGTTTTTCCCTCAATTACCTGCTCCAGAATGCGAATTTCGGCTGGGCTTAAATCAAACGGTATTTCTTTCTTGTCTTCTTTTTTATCTGTTCTAGGTGTTAAAACTAAGTTCATTAGTTTACGCGCAATGATTGGAGATATAGGTGAGCCTCCCTGTTTTACTTCCTCAATGGCCTGCACAACATCGTCTATAGGAGTGTCTTTTAATAGGTATCCCGTTGCACCAACTTGAATAGATTCAAATATTCTCTCGTCATCTTCAAAAACAGTGAACATGATGATATCAATACTTGGATATTTCTCTTTTGTTTGGAAAGTAGCCTCAATACCAGAAAGACCTGGTAGTTCAATATCCATCAGAATTACATCTGGAATTTTATCTTCGCTACAACGCTCTAGTTTTTCAAAAAACTGTTCTGCACTTTCCGCGACAAAAACTAAATCCAAATCATCATAAAAAGAAAGTAATTCGCTTAGACGCTTTCTAAAAATGGCATGATCTTCAACTATACATACTTTAATTTTTTCCGCCAATGTTTCCCCATTTAATTTCTCTAAAATTCACATTTTGAGATTGAATTACCAATACCCCAAACGGTGTATTTATAATCTAATTTTAACCCTTACTTCTGTTCCATTTTTTGTTACTACTTCGACGCAACCGCCTAACTCTTCGGCTCTCTTTTTCATATTTCCTAGGCCATAGCCTCCTTCAAACCCTTTACTTTCCCCTTTAAAAGAGCCGTCGTCTTTTATCACCAGTGTGAGTTCGTTATTTACTACACTCATTGAAATTGATAGCGACTTAGCATCTGCGTATTTGAGTGTGTTTTGTGCTGCTTCTTGTATAATTCTGAAAATATTAAGCGCTTGGGTTGATGATAACTTGGCTTTAACATCACCTTCTAAATTATAATGTATCTCCAACAGTTCAGCAAAAGTAGTTTGGCTTTTGAAGTAGCCTTTCAGGTGGCTCATAAATACTTCTAAATCCAACTCTTTTTGATTGAGCGCCCAAATAGTATCTCTTAATTGTGCAATGGTTGTTTGAGCATCTCCTTGCAAAGAGCTTACCAACCTATTCGCGTTCCCTTGATCTTTATTTTGATTATACTTATCAACCAAACTCAGCCCAGTTATTATATTTGCTAATTGTGCCCCAACATGATCGTGCAAATCTCTAGAAATTCTTTCCCTTTCACTTCTAAGCTTATTCTCCATTTCCATTTTTCGGACTTGCATCCTCAAATTCCGCTGTGATACAAATCGAATCGCAAGAATAAACACAACGACTAAAACAAATCCTGAAAGCGCTCTAAACCATATTGCCCCCCACCAAGGTGGTGAAATAACTACTGAAATTGAAGTGCCTTGCTCATTCCAAACACCATCACTATTTGCTGCTTTTACTTTAAAGCTATATTCCCCAGGCATTATATTTGGATAGCTAGCATAATTTCTATTTCCAGAGTATACCCATTCAATATCTATACCAAGCATTTTATATGCATATTGGTTTTGGCTCGGGTTGTCATAATCTAACGCGGCAAATTCAAACGAAATGAAATTCTCGTTGTAGTTTAGGTTCAGATTTTTTTTATACAGAACGGAAGAATCCGTTTTTATAGGGTCGTTAAACAAGTTTATGCCTGTTATAAAAACTGGCGGTTTATGAGTATTGATGGAAAGTTCTTGTGGGTGAATGACATTAAACCCATTTACTCCACCAAAAAGCAGGTCCCCATTGCTCAAAGATAGATAAGCTCCTGTATTAAACTCCAAATTTTGCAATCCGTCCGATTCATTAAAATTCGAGAATTTTTGCGTTTCAGAATCAAACCTGGCAATACCAGAATTTGTACTTATCCAAATAAAGCGCCCCGATTCATCTCCTAAAACGCCATATGTGCTGTTATTCGGTAGACCTTTTTCTTTTCTGAAGCGAGTAAATGTATTTGTGCTTTCAACCCACCTTGTTATTCCGCCACCATATGTTGCAAACCAAAAAGTGCTATCATTTTGCTGATGGATGCTTCTTGTGTCATCATATCCAATCGAGTTCTCATCAGTTTCATCATACTCAAACAGCTCAATCTGACCAAGTTTCTGTTCTGTTACTCGGATACGAACTAATCCTTTATCCATGGTTGCTAGCCACATATTACCCGTATCATCCTCATAAACCTTTCGAATATTATCGCTACTAATTGCCCGCTCCTCCGAGCTTGAATTCATTTCTATAATACTTGCTGGTTCTCCTCTCTGCCAGCTTTCAACATTGGTTATAACTTGAATCCCCGCTCCTTCATAGCCTAACCAAAGCCAACCTCTGGTATCTCTGTATATTTGGTGAAGTTGACTTTCCTTCAAAAAACTATTTTGTGCATTGTAGTTAATTGCGGTCAACTCCTTTTTAGTTTTTAGTTGATTCGCGTCTATAAAATTCAAACCACCCTCAATCCCAGCCAACCAGAGTCCTTTTTCATCCCTTTCCATCGACCAAATTCCTGGCCCAACAAATCCTTTTATCTCTTCTTCATACGAGTGAACTTTATTCTTTTTACTATCCCAAAAAGCCAATCCTCTTGCTGTTGCAATCCAAAATCCATCTTTTTCTTCTTCAAAGCCTAGTATAAAATTCGATTTCAAAGCTTTACCAAGTTGCTTCTTGTTTATCAACTCAATGCCTTTTTGTTCTTCTAGTAAATAAAGTCCAGCTCCCCAAACACCAACCCATACATTCCCTTTACAATCTCTAACCAAAATTGTTGCGCCGGTCGACTCATCCGCTTCATTAATTTTCTGATAGTGCTTTTTCTCTGTCCGCTTATTTATGGAAACTATTGCGCCATTTAGATCACCCATGGTTAAATACTCATCACTCTCTATGAGCATACCCTTACTAGCACTTCCTTTTTTGCCTTTTGATATGCTTTTCAAAACATGCGGGGGAAGTTCCTGCTTTCCTACTTTTCTAAACCCCTCATTAACCTCTCTTATCCATAAATTTAATTCTTGGTCTAGGTATAAGTCTGATGTATTCGGTTTTTGTAACCCTTTGGATAGAATAATTACAGAAATTTCAATAGTAGCGCCGACTGTGGGATTAGCTCTAAAAGTGGCTATTTCAGATTGCGAAATATAGTACAACCCAGTAAATGAAGAGACAATCATACTCCCGTCGTAAAGTTCTAGCAATCCATTTATGGAGCCAACTTCGAATTTGGAGTCTTTTTCAACTAATCTGGCAGGCGTATATATTTTTTTTCCTCTATCAAATATTCCAGTACTGTGGCCATCAAAGCTTAGCCAAAACACTCCTCTTCCATCTCTATATAGTACATTTATCGCCGCATTTGGAAAACGATTTTCATTGGAAGAACTACTACTAATTACCTCAACTTTATCCGTTTTGGGATTCAGAATATTTAAGCCTCCGTCACGAGTACTTATCCAAAGTTCCTCTTCACTATACTCATAAACACCATGAATAAAACCATTAGAAAGAGAGGTGCTGTCGTTATTAGAAGCGTTGTATATTTTAACGGATTTTCCATCATATCGATTTAATCCATCGATAGTACTCACCCATAAGAACCCGCGGCTATCAAGGGTTACATTTGTTACGGTATTATGGCTTAACTCGACTTCTCCGTCAACTCGGGTAACTCTATAGGTTGGCGGTTGCGCCCACGCTACTCCCTGAATGACTGTTGCCAAAAGCCCCAACAGAATTAGTACTTTATTTACCAAAATATTCTATTCAAACACGATCTACATTTTCGCATATATAACCATATTGCTTTATTTATGCGAACTATTAGCTATTTATAATATTTTTGGGCGAGGCGGGGGTTCTATCCATCAGATAAAAAAAGCCCATCAAAGTTTAAAGCTTTGATGGGCTTTTGTAAGTCTTTCTTAGAAATCGAAAAATCTATTCTAATTACTTAATCAACACCATTTGGCGAGTAAGAGTTTGAGCTGGTGTACTTAAACGATATAAATAAATACCACTGGCTAATCCCTCTGCATTAAATCTTGCTTTGTAATTACCTGCCGACATTTTACTATTCACTAAGGTCGCTACATTTTGCCCTTGAATATTGAATACTTCAAGTCGAACATTCGTTGCTTCTTTAATACTATAAGAAATTACTGTTTCTGGATTAAACGGATTCGGATAATTCTGGTTAAGTGTAATTTGCTTAGGACTTTCAGAGAGCTCTTCGTTAGATACCACAGTACTTACTTTTAAAGAAATCGGTATTTCTTTAACGCTGTTGTTAGGGTCGTTGGTTTGAACTTTTAACATTGTCTCATAATCCCCTGCAGCTATACCTACAGTACTAAACTTCAAGTTTATATTCTGTGAGGCCCCAGGACTGATAACTCCACCATACGAATTCACTTTCAGCCAAGCATAAGACTCATCTAATTGTTTTACCGATACATTATCTATATCGATAAAAGCCCCACTTTCCTCATTAAAATGTAAGAAGTTAATTTCGTCAGGAGTTCGGCCTTCAACATAATCGCTTTCAGCAATTTGTAGACCTCCGTAATAGTAACTTACAACACCTGTATTATTATCAAATCTAATAGCGAGTTTTCTATACTGCCCTAGTAACACCGTAGCACTTGTCGAGAAGAAAGTTCCATCACCATTCTCATCTTTATCCCAAGCATAAATAGTGCCTCCTGTAATCACAATACCACCTGTAATCCCTCCATTCTTCCCATCGTAAATATAGACATCAAAGCGCTCAGCTAAACCACCGGGCCCATTAACTGCTAAATCCATAGATACTTCATAGGTGCCAAAGGCTTGTGCCCCAAAAAATGGGGTCGAAACAAATTGCGTGTTAGCACCGGATTCGAACGACAATCGTAGGTTATTGCTTCCTGACATGGCATTGGCGTTGGATATTTTAACCAAATTGCCACTGCTTAATGCCCTCCATTGGTTAATAGCAGAATAATTACCCTGGGTAAATCCTTCTGACGTTTCGAAAGAAGTACTATATACTACGGTTTCACCAACAGCACTTTTTTCCTTGCCTATTTGAGTGAATGAGGCATTTGCAGGATATTCTAATGCTTCAGTGGGGAGTTCAACTTTGAACTCTGAAGCTACTTTGGTACGCTTCTGTTTTGTAACTCCATTTGAGGCGAATTCAAAATCAGCATCCCACATTAATCTCGATGTTCCCGAGTTGGATAATGAAATAGGTATCGTTAGTTGATCTTCTCTATTCATTTCTATCGTTACCACATCTACAAATGGATCTAGAACAGGAGGAGTTACTTTTGTTGTTCTATAACTAGCAATAACTTTTTTAATCTCACTCATACTTGAAGCATTGTTCTCTGGAGTAACAGAGCTAGTGGTACCAGTTGGTTTATCTTGATATGTGAGATTTGGGCTAGAAAAGATGGGCGCTTGAGTTAAGCCATCAGGATATGCCATCACGGTATGAAAACCATTTACTTTGTCTTGATAACCTGCTGAGTAATGAAATAAACCGCCACTACCTTCAGCTGGAGAACTTAACTGTGTTCTTGAGTGCGAGTTGCCCATGTTGTGCCCTATCTCATGAATAAGCGTGTAACCTGATGATACTTGCTGAACTCTATTTAAAGAAAAGCCGTACTCTGGATTTCCTGAAGTATCTCCAAGCCTCCAACCAAGTCCACCAGTATCATTTATTCTTGCTATCAAAGCTACTATATCTGCTCCATACTGGTCTCTTAGTGTATGAATATCGTCCATATAACCTATTGTACCGCTCCAATCATCACCTACTGGTCGATTACTTGGCGATGAGGTTAGGCGACGTAATCTTTTGTCTGAATCTACACCGTCAGTGGTTTCATCATATAAAGTTTTTACTTGATGAACTAATCGTAGATCAATTGCAATTTCGCTATTATCTAATGCAGCTTGTGAAAGCGCCATAGTTTGGGCTATTAGTAGCTGAATTGAACCTACATTACTCTTTGCCCAATCTTCTGCAGCAACAGTATACACCAACATTACATCTATTGTAATACTATCTTCTATCGCACCCACCATAGCATTTACAGTTGGAACTGAGGACTTTGATTTAAAAGCTATTTTACTTTTACCAGCTGGTGTTTTTGAGTAGTCTTTAGCAATTAGAGCATCATTTTTATCGCTATATATAGGATTGTCGATGTTCTTTCTAGATAGGTAGTTTAATTTCACTTCCTTTTCATATCCTACATTTAATACCTCTTTCTCTGAACGGTGATAAATGCCTTTAACCTCACCATTCTGGTAACTAAGTATGAAACTGTTTCTTTGCTCACCCTTTTTTCGAGCTAGAATTGAAACCGCTCCCTCTAGGTAATGCTCAACTCTAGTTATCTCTAACTCATCAATAACTCCGGGCTCACTTTCAAATAAAAAGAAACTGTTTTTTTTCAGCTCATTGCTTTCAAAAGCTTCGTTATTGAACTCCAAATATTGTAAGCCTTCTCCAGCGGAGGCTAGTTTAGCCTTCTCAAGGCTAATTGTATTTAGCTTTATTGGATTCACCTGCTGCCCAAATACCGATACTGGTAGCAGTAACATTACTAAAAAAATCTTTCTCATCATTAACCCCTATTTTTTATGATTTAAACAATACAAATAAAGCTAATTTCTGCTTTTAAGCAAACCTATCTGCTAAACGGTTTATTAAATATCCACTTTCGTTTAAGGCTTGAGTTGCAAACTTTCCAAAAAAGTCAGTTACATTTTCAAATTCACGAATAAAACCTTCTCTATCATTCTTTTTTACCAATTCTGCTAACGCTTTATGATGCTCAAAGAAGTTCATAAGAAGTTCTCTTCGTTCCTCATTCGCAAAAACAATGTCAGCATACAACTCCGCACTTTGTGCAAAAATTCGTCCCGTCATCATCATTTCGGCTCTATAAATTGGGCTTGAGTACTCCAACATATCGGTTGGTTTTAAGTCGTAATGCTGCATAAAAGAGCCATGTAAAAGAGCCACAAAATGTCGCATCCCTTGCACCATATGCATCACATGGTCGTGTTTCTGTGGATCTGCTTGAATCACTCTCATTCCCCAAAGCTCGCATTGCTCAATAAACCATGTAGCTTTATCCGCGTCTCTTCCAGCACAAAAAACCATTAACTGTTTCGAAAGATTTTGAACATCCGGGCCGTGCATAGGGTGCATACCAACAACGGGTCCGTCATGTGCCGCAAGCATCGCTTCTATCGGTGCAGTTTTGTTACTAGTAAAATCAGCTAGAATAGTATCTTTCTTCAGACGCCCCTTTAATCGTTTTATTACCGCTTCAGTGATATTAATAGGCACTGTTACAATAACCATATCCAACTTTGGAGCGATTTCTTCTAGTTCATACCAATTAGATTTATCAATAGAGTGAACAATATGGCCGGTTTGCTCAGTCACTCTTTTGTACAAGCTACCCATTCCTCCATCGCCACCAATAAATAAAATTTGCTTCGGTTCTGGCGTAGCAATGGGAAATCTCATTTGAGATTGTGTCGCCCGAGAAGCGGTCATTATCATTCTCAGAAAGTCTTCTGCCCATTCAGGATCTATGCCCTTCTCAATGGCTTTCTGCTTAAATGCTTCTGTTTTTTCTTCTTCTCTTTTAGGTACAAAAACGGGTAGCTGATTTTCTACCTTGGTTCGTATTACATTTTGTGCAACTTTTCCACGCTCTGAGAGCAATTCTAGTATTTGTTCGTCTATTTCGTCGATTCTCAGGCGGTGGCCTTCAAGTCCATTTTTAGGGTGCGGCATGATTACTAATTCAGTTTTGTTCTTACCCCTTAAGCTAAAGTATTTTTTCGTAGTTTATCACCTGTTTTCCTTCGATTATTAAAATTTATGTCTCAATTTAAGCTCCATTCCCCGTACCAACCAGCTGGCGACCAGCCAAATGCCATCAAAGAACTTACTGAGGGCGTTTTAGCGGGGGATAAATTCCAAACTTTACTAGGTATTACCGGCTCTGGTAAAACACGTACCATTGCCAATGTTGTTGAGAATGTACAACGCCCTACATTAGTAATGAGCCATAACAAAACGCTTGCTGCTCAACTTTTTAGAGAATTAAGTGACTTTTTTCCCGACAATCGTGTCGAGTTTTTTATTTCCTATTACGATTACTACCAACCAGAAGCTTATCTCTCTGCTCAAGATAAATACATCGAAAAAGATCTTTCCATCAATGAGGAAATTCAACGCCTTCGTTTGCGCGCTACTAGTTCATTACTTTCTGGGCGGCGAGATGTAATTATTGTTTCCTCTGTGAGTTGTATTTACGGTATTGGTTCGCCATCAGAGTATGCAAAGCTTATCATTACGCTAGAAAATGGAATGGAGATTCCTAGAAATAAGCTACTGTATGACCTAGTAGATTTACATTATTCCCGTAACGATATCGACTTTAAACGTGGCGTATTTCGTGTACGTGGTGATGTAGTTGATGTTTTTCCTGCTTACTCTGATGAGGGATTGCGTATTTCTATGTGGGGAGATGAAATCGAAACGCTCCAACTTTTCGACCCAGAAACAGGAAACATCATTGAAACCGTTTCTGAGTTTAAGATTTATCCTGCTTCTCATTACGTAACAACAAAATCACGGCTTGACGAATCTGTTACGCAAATACGGGAAGAGTTAAGGTTTAGAAATGAAGTGCTTATTGACGAAGGTAAATTTCTGGAAGCTAAACGCCTTGAACAGCGCACTCTTTTTGATATTGAGATGATACAAGAAATTGGCTATTGCTCGGGTATTGAGAATTACTCTCGGTACCTAAGTGCCCGTAAACCAGGCGAGCGTCCTTACTGCCTCCTTGATTACTTCCCAGATGATTTCCTCACCGTGATTGATGAAAGTCATCAATCTATACCTCAAATTTCTGCAATGTATGGCGGCGATCGCTCTCGCAAAATTCAACTTGTTGAACACGGGTTCAGACTTCCTTCCGCAATGGATAACCGCCCTCTTACTTTTGATGAGTGGGAAGGAGTTATCAATCAGGCAATATTTGTAAGTGCTACACCAAGTAATTATGAACTTGAAAAAAGTGGCGGTGTTTATTCTGAGCAACTTATCCGTCCAACGGGGCTTACAGAACCTATTCTTGAAGTTCGACCGCTTGATAATCAAGTAGATGATTTGATGGAAGAGATTCGAATTCGAATCGCCAAGAAAGAACGTGTTCTAATTATAACGCTCACCAAGCGCTTAAGTGAGGAGCTAAGCGAATACCTCAAAAATGTAGGTATTTCTGCGGCTTACATGCATAGTGAGCTGGATGCCTTAGAGCGTATTGAAGTGCTGTACAAATATCGCCGTGGTGACTTTGATGTGTTAGTTGGTATCAACTTACTTAGGGAAGGGATTGATATTCCAGAATTGAGTCTTGTTGCCATTATGGATGCTGATAAAGAAGGGTTTCTTCGATCTGCTACTTCACTTTTCCAGATTGTTGGCCGTGCCGCTAGAAACTCCGAGGGTAGAGCAATCATGTATGCTAATAAGATAACCGACAGCATGCAGAAAGTAATTACTGAAACTAATCGCAGAAGGGTTATTCAAGAAGCGTATAACAAGGAACACGGTATCACCCCGACAACTATTGCCAAAGAATTGAAGCCTCTTGTTGATCCATCGTTAATTTCGAACAAGCAGATTGATTTCGGCGCCGAAGCAGGCAAGGCAGCAGAACAAGATTATCTAGAATCTATTCGCGTTGCCGATGGAGGCATAAAGTACAAACCGAGCCCAGCTATGCACGAAATCACTTTTGAAAGTAAAGATAAGCTTCTAGCTCATCTGCGCTCTACGATGTTACATGCAGCTAAGAATATGGAATTTGAGGAAGCAGGCCGAATTAGAGATCAAATTGGACAACTTACCGAAGAGTTATAGTGTAGCTGCTCTTTTTATGAGTTATTTAAACCCAATTTCTTGCAAATTCGCGCTAAATCAGCTTTATCTTCGTCAGATAATACACTGAATTGCTCTATAATTAATGCAAGGTGCTTCGGAAAATAGCTTTCTATAAACTTCTTTCCTTTTGAAGTTAAACTCACAATAATCGCACGCCTATCCTTTTCGTCGGTCTTTCTTTGAACAAGATCACGCTTCGTTAAATTATCGATAACTAAAGTGATGTTTCCACCGCTTTTCAACAACTTCTTACCAATTTCTCTCTGATTTTGAGGTCCTAAATGATGAAGCGTTTCTAGGGTACCAAATTGGCTTATAGTTAAGTTTTCTTTGGCTAAACTTTTACTTTGTATAGAATTTATACTCTCAGTGGCACGAACTAATTTAATATAGGCGTTGAGCGTATTTACTTCTTCTTCCGATCCATTAAAATGAGTGCCCATAAGCTCTATTATTTTTAACTAATTGCAATATAAGGAAACGGCTCTACTTATTAGTATTAGTAAGAGTTTTCTCTATAAATCATAATCAATCGTAACTGGCGCGTGGTCAGATATATCCCATTCTTTTTCAATTACTGCGACTTTACCTTTCCCAGCGATATCTTTCGTTGCCATCTGATAATCAATTCGCCAGCCTTTGTTCCTCTCTTTTGAAGCAGCTCTATAACTCCACCAACTGTATAAGTCTTTTTCGTCTTCGTGTAAGTTTCTGAATACATCTTCAAACCCTACCTCTATAAAACTACTAACCCACAGACGCTCTTCAGGTAGAAAACCAGAGCTTTTGTGTTGCTTGTCTGGATTGTGGATATCAATCTCTTCGTGACAAATATTGAAATCGCCACAAACAATAGTTGGCTTACCGCTGGCAATAATCTTTTTCCCAAGCTTTAAGAAGTCTTCTAGAAACTTCATTTTCATAACTTGGCGAATATCTCCCGTCGTCCCACTTGGAAAGTACGCCGAAACAACATTGAACTTTTCGAACTCTAGAGTTAACACTCTTCCTTCAGCATCAATCCAATCTACACCAATTCCTTCATATACTTTTAAAGGCTCTTCTTTTGTGAGTATTGCTACTCCTGAATATCCCTTTTTTTGGGCGGTATGATAGTACTTATGGTAAGCTAGCTCTTTAAATTCGTTGGGCAACTGGCTTTCTTCTGCACGTAACTCTTGTATACAGATTATATCAGGAGAAGAACTTTCCACCCAATCTACAAAGCCTTTTTTTACCGCTGCCCGCACTCCATTTATATTGTAGGAACTAATTCTTGCCAAGCTTACTCTCCTTTTAAAATACCGTAGTTTCTCTTTCCTACTTTGAGTATTGCTTCTTCGTCTTTTTCTAGTGTAAACACAAAGTTCATATCCTGAATCTTTTCGTCATTCAGACTTATTCCACCTTGCTTTACCATTCTTTTAGTCTCCCCATTGCTTGGAGAAAATCCCGTTTCAGCAATTATGTCCAATAGTCTAATTTCTTCACCAGCATTTACTGTAAAGGTTGGTGCATCGTCAGGAACTTGTTTATTGATGATCGTTTGCTCAAAGTGCTGTCTAGCGGCGTCCGCAGCGTCTTTGCTATGGTACATTCTTACAAGAGTATGAGCTAAGTCATGCTTGGCGTTTCTCGGATCTTTTGAAGCTTTTTCTTTAAGAGCTGGCAAATCTGCGCTTTCTACATCCGTAACAAGTTCGTAATACGTGTAAATCAAATCATCTGGAATAGAAAGCGACTTTCCATACATGTCGTTAGGATTTTCATCTATCCCAATGTAATTATCATACGATTTAGACATTTTAGCGGTTCCATCAGTACCAACCAAAAGTGGCATCATCAAACATATTTGAGGCTCTTGCCCATCGTCTTTCTGAAGCTGACGACCTACCAATAAGTTGAACTTCTGATCTGTTCCACCTAACTCAACATCTGAGTTCAAGAAAACTGAATCTTGGCCTTGAGCTAGGGGGTACAAAAACTCATGAAGAGAAATGGGCTCATTATTCTGGAATCTCTTTGAGAAATCATCACGCTCAATCATTCTGGCAACGGTAAGCTTAGAAGCCAAACCAATCACATCCATAAAGCTCATTGTGCCTAACCAATCGTTATTATTAACCAAGGTTAGCTTATCTGTATCTAAAATCTTTTTAGCTTGATCAATGTAAGTTTTTGCATTCTCTTGTACTTCACTAAGTGTAAGCGGTGGACGAGTGTTATTCTGCCCTGTAGGATCGCCAATCATCGCTGTGAAGCCACCAATTATCAATATTGCCTCATGGCCCAAGTCTTGAAACTGACGCAACTTTCTAAGTATTACCGAATGACCTAAATGAAGATCTGGTCGTGTAGGATCCACACCCAGTTTAATCTTTAGTGGCTTATTCTCTTTTCGTGATTTTTTTAGCTTTGCTACCAGTTCTTCTTCTGGTACAATTTCGATCGCGCCTCGTTTAATTATTTCGAGTTGCTCTTCTACTGTAGGGAATGACATCTTAATTATCGTTTATAATGGGTAGGTTTTCTACCGGGTTGTATTTACTTAATGTGTTTTTCACGGTTTCCTTAAAACCCTCTGCTCCTGGATACAAGAATGTTGCGGCTTCATAGGTCCATGGACCTACATAGATAACATAAGGATATAAGTAGGATTCGTCTCTAGTTTGTTCTGCAGGAAAGTTAAACCCTGCTAATAGCAATAATGCAGTACTCACCATCATAGAAGCTTTTAAAGCACCGAATATTCCACCAAAGGTTCTATTCATAGCGCCTAAATTTACAGCCTCTAAGAATTTTTTAGTGAGTGCGCCAATTACACCAATAACGATAAGTGTGCCTAGAAAAATTGCCCCGCCAGAAACGAAAGGAATATATGCTGAGTTGGTTTCAAAGAGAGGGGCAATAACCTCTCCGAGTAAATCCATGAATCTAAATGTTAGAAAAATGGCGAGTATTATTCCGACAATATTAAGAATTTCCTTAACCAACCCGTTTACAGCACCTTTATATGCAAAAAAGAGTAGTGGTATGGCGATAATAATGTCGAGAATGTACATGCTACTTGTTTAATTCTTCTTTTACGATAGAACTGATAAGTCCTCCATCAGCTTTACCTTTTAATGCGCCCATTAAAGCACCCATCACTTTACCCATATCTTGCGGTCCGGTTGCACCTAAAGCTGATATTTTTTTCACGATGATATTCCGCACTTCTTCTTCGCTCATCATTGCGGGCGTATAGTCTTCAATAATAGCAAGTTCTGCACGCTCTATTACTACTAAATCTTCTCTTCCACCATCAGTAAATTGTGCTATCGACTCTTTTCTTTGCTTAGCTGCTTTTACTAAAACCTCGATATACTGTGCTTCAGAAAGGGTTGATTCTCCCCCTTTCCTCTCACTAATCTCTTTTTCTAAGAATTTAGCTTTTAAAGAACGCAAGACTTTTAAGCGCTCTTTGTCTTGAGCTTTCATTGCTGTTTTTAAGTCTTCTAGAATTTGGTCTTTTATACTCATTATAAATGGGGTTTATCTTAGAAATTTAAGCAAAAAAAAAGGTTACACAATCAACTTGCGTAACCTTTTTTAAAATCTGATGAAAAAAGAAATTACGCTCTTTTCGCCTTAATAAAGTCGTTTACTTGATCTTGCTCAATCATAACTTCGCCATAAGAGAATTTACCACTAGCATTTTTTGTTGCAACAACAACTTTTGCCATGCGTTTTTGAGCAGCTTTTGCAGCAAGTGCGTCTGAACCGAATGTTTGTTTCTTAGCCATGTCTCAATTATTTAATTTCTTTATGAGTAGTGTGTTTCCGAAGAACAGGATTGTATTTTTTGAGTTCCATACGCTCTGTCTGTGTACGACGATTTTTCGTGGTCACATATCTTGATGAGCCCGGTTTCTCGGTACATTCCAAAATTACTTGAACTCTATTTCCTTTTGCCATAGTTCTATACCTCTTTTAACAGGGTTCCTTTTCGACGCGCAGCCTTCAAGACTTCAGTAAGACCATTCTTATTGATAGTTCTTAATGTTTTAGCAGTTACTTTTAAGGTAACCCATCTGTCTTCTTCAGGGATGTAAAAGCGTCTTTTTTGTAAATTCAAGTGGAAGCGATGCTTGGTCTTATTATTCGCTTTTGAAGAACGGTAGCCGTTCATCGCTTTTTTTCCAGTTATATCGTCTCGTCGCGACATTGTAATATCAATTATTTCATGTGAAAATAGACGCCAAAGATATAGGTATTCTAACCAAACATCAACGCTTTTTACTGGAAAAAATCCTAAAACGTGAAATTATTCACAAAACACCTTAATTATCCACATTAAAAACAGTCTTTCCGTATGTCAAAAATCGCCTCAGAATTTTAATCTCTTATTTTTTTGATAATTAGCATGCCTTTTTTTGATTTTGCGCGTGTAAGCCCTATTTTCGAGCATTAAACATCTCATCTAACAAAGCTATCATACCATATTTATGGCAAAAAACGTGAACGGTGATTATAAGGCTTCAAATATTCAAGTTTTGGAAGGTCTTGAAGCGGTAAGAAAAAGACCCGCAATGTATATCGGCGATACAGGCCAACGAGGTTTACACCACCTTATAAATGAAGTAGTAGATAATTCCATTGATGAAGCCTTAGCAGGTCATTGCGATCATGTTACTGTTTCTATCAACACTGACGGATCCATGACCATTACGGATAACGGTCGTGGAATACCTGTTGATATGCACGAAAAGTATCAGCTGCCCGCTATTGAAGTTGTACTTACTAAACTTCACGCTGGTGGTAAATTCGATAAGGACTCATACAAAGTTTCCGGTGGATTGCACGGGGTTGGTGTAAGTTGTGTGAATGCACTTTCTACCGTTTTTAGAGCAGAGGTTCATAAAGAAGGAAAAGTATATAGTATTGAGTTTGAGAAAGGTATTACTACTAAACCCCTTAGCGTAGTTGGTGATACTGATAAAAGAGGTACTGTAATTCACTTTTATCCGGACGCTTCTATCTTTACACAAACCACCGAATTTAAATTCAACATTATTGCGGATAGAATGCGTGAACTCGCTTTCTTGAACCCTCAGATTTCTATCGATCTTATTGATGAGCGAGAAGAAGATCCAGAATTAGGCAAAGAAACCTACCATTTTGAAGGTGGCGTGAGTGATTTTGTTAAGTATCTGGATGAAGCTAGAGAAACCCACATGCCAGAGCCTATTTATATAACTGGTGAAGTTGAAGGTGTTCCTGTAGAGTTAGCATTACAGTATAATAGCTCTTATACCGAGAATGTACATTCTTATGTCAATAACATTAACACCCGGGAAGGTGGATCTCACGTTTCTGGTTTTAGAAGAGCATTAACTCGCTCCCTAAAAAGCTACGCTGAAAAAAGTGGGATTATTAAGTCGAATAGTAAAATTACAATCTCTGGAGAAGACTTTAGAGAAGGTTTAACAGCAGTATTAAGTGTTAAAGTGGCAGAGCCTCAGTTTGAAGGCCAGACAAAAACAAAGTTGGGTAACTCTGAAGTTCAGAGTGCCGTTGAGGTTACCGTTTACGACCAACTTAATGAGTACTTAGAGCAAAATCCGAAAACCGCTAAACGAGTCATCGAAAAAGTGGTTTTAGCTGCAGAAGCTCGTGAGGCAGCTAGAAAAGCTCGTCAACTTGTTCAACGTAAAAGTGTAATGAGTGGCGGCGGACTTCCTGGTAAGTTAGCCGATTGTTCTATAAAAGATCCTGAACTTTGCGAAGTTTACCTTGTAGAGGGCGACTCTGCGGGTGGTTCTGCAAAAATGGGTCGTAATCGTAGTTTTCAAGCTATTCTGCCTTTAAGAGGTAAGATTTTAAATGTTGAGAAAGCTAAGATTAACAAGATTCTAGAAAACAAAGAGATCCAGGCAATGATTACCGCTTTCGGCACAGGTGTTGGTCATGGCGAAGGAGATTTCGATGTTGAGAAATTACGCTATCACAAAATTATCATCATGACGGATGCCGATGTTGATGGTTCTCATATTCGTACACTTCTTCTAACGTTCTTTTATCGATATATGAGACCGTTAATTGATAATGGCCACATGTATATTGCCACGCCACCTCTGTATAGAATTACTGCGGGCAAAAACATCAAATACGCTTGGGATGACCCAACTCGGGATAAAATCATTCTTGATTTGAAAAAACGAAAAAAGAAATTTGATGTTTCACGCTATAAAGGCCTTGGTGAGATGAACCCTGAGCAGTTATGGGAAACTACAATGGATCCAGAAACTCGAACTTTGCAGAAAGTTAACATCGAAAGCGCAGCTGGTGCAGATAAAATGTTTTCTGTTTTAATGGGGGATGAAGTTCCTCCTCGTAGAGAATTTATTGAGCGTAATGCACGCTACGCAAAAATTGATATTTAAGAGCTCATTTACATACTTAAAGGATTTATTTAATTAGATATGGCTAGAGAAAAAATTGTACACGTAACCATCGAAGACGAGATGGAATCATCATACATCGATTATTCGATGTCTGTAATTGTATCCCGTGCTTTACCAGATGTTCGCGATGGATTGAAACCCGTTCACAGGAGAGCTCTTTATGGAATGAGCGACTTGGGAATGCTGCATAACCGCGGTTACAAGAAAAGTGCACGTATTGTTGGTGAAGTTCTTGGTAAGTATCATCCTCACGGTGATACCGCTGTTTATGACACCATTGTACGTATGGTTCAAGACTTTTCGTTGCGCTATCCTCTTGTAGATGGTCAAGGAAACTTCGGTTCTGTTGATGGTGATTCTGCAGCAGCAATGCGTTATACAGAAGTCCGAATGGACCGAATTGCCGAGGAACTTTTAACGGATTTAAATAAAGACACCGTTGATTTCCAACCTAACTTTGATGATACACTTCTTGAGCCTACAGTTATGCCGGGAAGTTTGCCAAACTTATTGGTAAACGGTTCTTCCGGAATCGCAGTAGGTATGGCTACAAATATGGCGCCACACAACCTTACAGAAGTTGTTAATGGTATAACTGCTTATATAGAGAATCCAGAGATCGATACTAAAGAGTTGATGACTCACATTTCGGCTCCTGATTTTCCAACAGCGGGTATTATCTACGGTTACGAAGGCGTAAAAGACGCTTACGAAACTGGCCGTGGTAAAATTACGCTTAGAGCTCGCGCTAACACTGAAGAATTACGTGGTGGCCGTGAACAAATTATTATTACAGAAATTCCTTATCAGGTTAATAAAAGCACACTCATTCAAAAAGTAGTTGAGCTTGTTAATGATGAACGAATTACTGAAATCGCTGAAATTCGCGACGAATCCGATCGTGAAGGAATGCGAGTTGTTATCATTCTAAAGCGTTCTGCAAATGCTGGCGTTGTTCTAAATCAGCTGTATAAGTACACGCAGATGCAAACAACTTTTGGTGTTATTAACCTTGCCTTGGTTAAAGGTCGTCCTAAAGTAATGGGACTTAAAGAACTCATTCACCATTACGTAGAGCACAGAATTGATGTAATCATTCGTAGAACTATTTATGACCTAGATCAAGCTGAAGCACGAGCTCACATCTTGGAAGGTTTAAAGATTGCACTTGATAACCTAGATGAAGTTATAGCAACAATCCGCGCATCAAAAAATCCTAGTGTTGCCGGACTAGAACTTAGAAAAAAATTCGCACTTACCGATATTCAGGCGAAGGCCATTTTGGAAATGCGCCTTCAGAAACTTACTGGTTTAGAGCGCGATAAAATAGATACTGAGTATCGTTCTATTGTTGATCAAATTGCTCGTTACCGCGAAATATTGTCAGATCGCTCTATCCAAAAAGGTATTATTAAAGAAGAACTTAGCGACATTAAAGCTCGTTATGGCGATGAAAGAAGAACTCAAGTAGTTTATTCTGCTGAGGACTTTAATGTGGAAGACATGATTGCCGATGAGGACGTAGTAGTTACGATCTCTAACAAAGGCTTCATCAAGAGAATGCCTGTTAGTGGATACCGACGTCAACGTCGTGGTGGCAAAGGCATGAAAGGTACCACAACTCGCGATGAGGAATATGTAGAACATTTATTTGTGGCCACAAACCACAACTACATTCTTTTCTTCACCGAGAAAGGAAAGTGTTACTGGCTAAAGGTTTATGAAATTCCTGAAGGCGGCCGACTTGCTAGGGGTAGAGCAATCGTGAACTTAATTGAGATCGATAAAGAAGACTCCATAAAGGCTTTTGTTCCAGTTAAAACATTAGAGGATGAGGAATACGTTAAAAATCACTCTATTGTAATGGCAACATTAGAAGGTCAGATTAAAAAGACCTCTTTAGAAGCCTATAGCCGACCTAGACGTGACGGAATCATTGCTATCAACATTAAAGAAGGTGATGCACTATTGGGCGCAGAATTAACCGATGGCGATAGTCACATTATTCTTGCTAATAAAAATGGTCGTGCCATTCGATTCCACGAGACAGATGTAAGAGAAATGGGGAGAAATACTTCCGGTGTTCGTGGGATGTCTCTTGACAAGGGCGACAACCTGGTAGACATGGTTGTTATCAAGAATGCTCACGAAGCAACCGTTCTAGCAATGTCAGAAAATGGTTTCGGTAAGCGATCACTCGTTGACGATTACAGAGAACAATCTAGAGGCGGTAAAGGTGTAATTACATTAAAGATAACACCAAAAACTGGCGACTTAATTGCTCTTAAAGAAGTAACTGATCAGGATGATTTAATGATTATTACTGAACGAGGCAAAGTAATTCGTATGAGCTGTAGTACAATTCGAACCATGGGTAGAAATACTCAAGGCGTTCGTATTATGCGACTAGATCAAGACGGAGCAATTGCTGCTGTTACTAGAGTTGTTAATGAAGAAGAAGTTGAAGGTGGAGAGGAAGAAGAACCGCAGGCATAAACTTCTCTCTCTATTCTATAAATTGAAAAGGCTTCTGAAAATTCAGGAGCCTTTTTTTTGGAATCTAAATATGTAGAATCTTTTTCTTCGATTAGCTTTTCAAATTTTCTACCATTTCATCAAGTAAACTTTTCCTTTTTTCAATTAGATCTTTTGGGGCAATAATTTTTATCTCTTTTCCAAATTGAAGCAACCAATTATTGATGAAGTCTAAATTGTCAAACTTAAAACCAATGCTAAATAAATTAGGATTTATTTCGATTTTCTTAAATATCTTAGCCGGCAGACTCCCTTCTAACGCACTCAGCGCGCCACTCCCGACCTCTATTATTATTTCCCGATAACTCTCGTTAGAAGGAAAAATCAAGCCCTCTATTGACATTTTGCTAGGTATAGCGAAATTTTCTTCCAAAATTTCCACTTCGCTAGTTCTATCGAGCACAAAATTCCTAACCTCACCCCTTAAATGAGAAAAACCAATTACGTTCCAGTGATCTTCGTAAAAAACCAAAATGTAAGGATCAATTTTCCGAATTTGTTTTTTTGTCTTTTCTGATGAGTAAGAAAACTGAATTCTTTTTTTCTGTGAAATTGCGCTACTCAACAAATACCAGTTTCCACCCTTTCTTTTTTTACTTCCAAATTTCTGATATGGATCAACGATTGTTTTTTCCTGAAGAGAGTTCATCAAGTTTTTCAACTCTTCAGGCAGAACGTTTTTTATTTTAACCTCCACCCCTTTTGCATCATCAACCATTTGCTGGTCTACTTGAGACTTTACAAAATTCAACCCCACAATAATAGTTGCTAACTCTTGAGTAGAAAACATTAGTGGTGGAATTTTAAACCCAGGCATTACGCCGTAGCCAGCGTATTTATCCCAAGTTATAGGGACGTTAATCTCCCCTAGCGAATTAAAATCTCTAAATATCGTGCGGCGACTCACCCCAAAATACTCAGCAAACTCATCAACAGTCTTTCTATTTCCCTTTTGCTGAATCATCAGCATAAGCTTAAGACGTCTTTCTGAGCTCTTCATAGTATTCCTGTTTTATTCTATCTAATTCTTTTAACCTGCACCACTGATTTACCCCTGTAAAACTCACCCATAAAGTCCGTTTCTAAATTCAGAATCTCAACCTTAAACAACTCATCCACAACCTTCAATTCTTCTAAAGCTTCTTCTTTTCCTTTTAAGAAAATCATTGAAGACCATTCTTTTTCTTTTATAAAATCGTAAAGCTCAAAAATTTTAAACGCGTGCTTCGTTATAACCACACTTTCCGAAGAGGTTTTTATAGCACCAATAGAGCCTGCATTTGTAGAAACAGAACTCTTTAGATTGAGCTTATTTACCAAATCATTCAGCACAAATACTTTTTTTGCAATGATATCATTCAGCACAAATTCTTTTTCGCGGAACGCAACACCCAAAGGAATACCCGGCAAACCGCCACCACACCCTGCGTCAATTATATTCGCAGCGTTCGTAAACTCACTCATTAATGAAATACAAAGCGAGTGCTTAATGTGTTCTTTCAATGTTTCATGTGAAACATCTCTACTTACGAGATTTACTTTTCGATTCCACCAAAGAAGCTTATCTGCGTAAAGAAGAAGTTCATCTTTGTGTTCTCTTAAAAGCTGCGCTAGAATGAGGACTTCATCAACTTGGATTTTTCTGATTTCTATATCGTGTTCCACGTGAAACCTACCCTTTAAGATAAACCATAAGCACAGCGACATCACTAGCAGATACACCGCTAATCCTACTAGCCTGACCAATGGTCTCCGGTTTAATTTTCGTCATTTTGAGCTGACCTTCAGTAGAGAGGCTTTTTATCTTACTATAATCTAAATCCAATGGAATCTTTTTGCTCTCCTTATTCTTTAGTTCCTGAACCATTTCAAATTCCTTCTTGATATAACCAGAATACTTAACAAGAATTTCAGCTTGCTCAATCACATACTTGTCGTTGGTAATATCAGCTACCTCTTTTGAGAACTCCTCATCAGCACCCATAATATCATATAGAGAAATCTGAGGTCGCGATAACACAGTGTGGGTTTTAACGGGTTGCCTCAAGCCTGTAGTTCCTCTTTCTTCCAGCATTGAATTCATTTTCTCTGGACGAATTGTTCTCTCATAAACCAAGGTTGAAAGTTTATCTACAGCCTTATACTTAGCCATCATTTTGTCGTAGCGTTCTTTTGAAGCTAAACCAATCTTATAGCCAATCTCTGTCAAACGAAGATCTGCATTATCTTGACGTAACAAAATTCTATGTTCAGCTCTAGAAGTAAACATTCTGTACGGCTCTTCGGTGCCTTTATTAATAAGGTCGTCAATCAAAACCCCGATATATGCTTCCGATCTTTTTAGAACTAACGGGCCTTTGCCTTGAACTTTAAGCGCAGCATTTATTCCCGCCATCAATCCTTGGCAAGCAGCTTCTTCGTAACCTGTAGTTCCATTAATCTGACCTGCAAAATAAAGACCTTCAATAATTTTGGTCTCTAAGGTTCTCTGGATTTGATGCGGTGGGAAGTAATCATATTCAATAGCGTAACCGGGTCGAATCATGACAACATTTTCAAACCCAGAAATTGATCGAAGGGCTTCCAACTGAACTTCCTCAGGCAGAGAGGTTGAAAAACCATTAAGATACATTTCGTAAGTATTCCACCCTTCCGGTTCTAGGAATAACTGATGGCGATCTTTGTCTGCAAAACGATTAATCTTATCCTCAATACTTGGACAGTATCTTGGTCCTATAGATTTAATCCGTCCATTGAACATCGGGCTTCTGTCAAAGCCTGTTCGTAAAATATCATGTACGTTGTCGTCCGTATAACCAATCCAACAAGACAACTGATTCTCTTGTTTGGGTAATTGTTCTGTTAGAAAAGAAAATGGAGTTGCAACCTCGTCCCCTACTTGTTCTTCTAACTTTGAATAGTCGACAGATCTTCCATCTAACCGAGGCGGTGTTCCTGTTTTTAAACGACCTACCTCAAATCCACTATCCTCTAATGCCGCAGAAATTCCTACAGAAGCTCTTTCTCCAGATCTCCCTCCCCCATAGTTACTTTCACCAATATGGATTAAGCCATTAAGAAAGGTTCCACTAGTTAGTACTACAGATTTAGAGTAAAATTTCTGCCCAGTTTGAGTAACAACGCCTTCGACTTTTTTATCTTCTGATATTATTAAATCAACGACATTATCTTGCCTAAAGAAAAGGGTTTCTTTCTTCTCCAGATACTCCCTCATTCTTTGTGCGTATAAGGTCCGATCACTTTGACAGCGAGGACTCCACATTGCTGGTCCCTTGCTTTGGTTAAGCATCTTAAACTGTACACCAGATTCATCGCTAACAATTCCCGAGAGACCGCCTAGTGCGTCAATTTCTCTAACGAGCTGTCCTTTAGCAATTCCACCCATCGCAGGGTTACAAGACATTTTTGCAACCGCTTCAAGGTTCATGGTTATTAAAAGCGTTTTAGCTCCTAATTGAGCAGCAGCTCCAGCAGCTTCTGAGCCAGCGTGACCACCGCCGACAACTATAACGTCATAATTTGGATTGTGGGAAGACATTTTTCAAAAACTAAACTATTGTAGTTTAAATGAAAAAAGCCTTGAATTACGTAGAATTCAAGGCTTTTTGCGATCCGGAAGGGACTCGAACCCTCGACCTCCTGCGTGACAGGCAGGCGTTCTAACCAACTGAACTACCGGACCGTTGAAGAGCATCAAATATACGGCTCAAATAAATTCTATGTCAAGAGCTAAATTAAAAAAAGAAAGATATTTTATTTCTTACTCAAAGCCAGCTCAATAGCTTTTGTGATTTCTTCGCTTTCCGGTTCAACTTTAGTTTTAAAGCGTCTAATGAGCTTTCCTTCTTTATTAATAAGGAATTTTTCAAAGTTCCAAGAGATATCACCTTTAAAGTCTGGGTTATCTTGGTTTGTTAAATATGTAAATAACTCATCTTGGTCCTCTCCAAGAACCGAAACTTTTGAGAACATAGGAAACTGAACTCCATAAGTGAGAGTACAGAACTCTTTAATTTCTTCGTCAGTGCCAGGCTCTTGTCCTTTGAAGTTGTTTGCAGGGAAACCAAGTATCACAAGGCCATCATCTTTATACTTATCGTACATTGCCTCTAGCCCTTCGTATTGTGGAGTATAGCCACACTTAGAAGCTACATTCACAATCATCACAACTTTGCCTTTATACTGATCTAAGTCTACTTTATTACCGTCAATATCTTTTCGAGTAAAATCGTAGATTGAATCATAAACTGATGGTAAACCTGTTACCATTAAAGACAGCAGTAAAATCAATACTAACTTCATTATACTAATCCTTTTAAATTACGTTTAGTGTATTAATATTTTTTCAACAGAAATCATTCCTTATGAAAATTTACACATTGGCTTTTATTGTGTGCTTTATACCAAGCACTATTTTTGCGCAGATGTTCAGTGTTCGAAATGTAGAAAACAAACCTAGTGAATCAAATACTTATCTTAGAATTGGCGTGGGTGTTACAAATTTTGATTACACGGGCTCAAACTCTGTAATACTACCAGAAAATAGGTTAGACCTTGAACACAATTCATTAGCTATTCAGTTTGAAAGTTCTGGACTAGAATTGGGTGTTAACTTTGCGAATAGCATAGTTGGATTAAAAGAACAAACATTTTTGAACTTCTCTCTTTACTATACCAACTCTATTCTACTTTCTAAGAGCGAATCCGTTCAATTTGGAATACCATTAAGAATTGGTTCAGACCTAGTTTCTGTTACAAAAGAAAGTTCAAGAGATAAATTTTCCCAAACCTCCATTTCAGTTGGTGCAGGAGCGTTGCTTTCGTTCAGAATAAAAGACAAAATCATTTTTTCGAATACATTTATTCCAAACTATGGCTTTAGTTCCTCTAGCGGTGGATTTTTTGGTGGTTCAGAATTTTCTCTTGTTGGCAAAAGTAGACTTAATTTCCTTAACCTTATTGGTAATAAGAATCTAAGTATTGGGTATGATTACAAATATTCTTCTTATAATATTGAGGATGAAAATTTCGATTACGACTTAAAAGCTCATTTATTAACCATTGCTATTTCACTTTGAAACCCGATAAACTTTTACTTGAACTTGAACAACTACTTGAGCAATCTGGTTACAGGCTGAGAAAGGAACGAGGCTCATTTCGTGGAAATGATTGTTTGATTGAAGGTGAGCGATTGGTAATTGTAAATAAAAATAAGCCAATCGAGGCGCAAATAAGTACCATCGCTCGGGTTTTAGCTGATATTGATTTAAGTAACACCTACATAAAACCCGCTATCAAAAAAGATCTAGAAGTGATATGGGATCGCCTTTCTGTACAGAGAAATAATTCGGGCTCAGAACTAGAATTTGAGGACTAATGCGAGTTACTTTTTTAGGAACAGGAACATCGATGGGAGTGCCGGTAGCAGGTGGTTTTGGGAGCGATCTTACAACAAACGATCCAAGGAATATCCGAACTCGTTGCGCCGCCTGGATAGAAGGCTTAAACACATCCATCTTAATTGATGTTGGGCCAGAGTTTCGCATTCAAAGTATTCGAGCTCAGATTAAGAGAATAGACCACGTTCTTCTTACCCATGAACATATGGATCACATAGCAGGACTAGACGATTTACGAGCCTATAATTATGTTCAAAAAGGTGAGATACCTGTTTACGGTACAATGAGCTGTTTAGAGTCATTGAGAAAGAGGTTTGATTATCTATTTGGTAAAAATAAATATCCAGGCTCCGCTTCCCTTCAACTTACAGAGATAAATAAGCCTTTGAAATTGGGTGAGTTTAAAGTAACTCCATTACCTGTAGAGCATGGTAAGCTTGATATACTTGGTTATAGAATAGATGACTTTGTATACCTAACCGATGTTAAAAGTATCTCAAATTCCACTAAGGAGCTTATGCGAGATGCAAAAGTAGTTGTGTTAAGTGCGTTGAGGTGGGAACCGTCACACCCCACACACTTAACCATTCCTGAAGCTATTGATATCATCAATGAGCTAGAGATCCCAAAAGCGTACTTTATTCATATGGATTCATCTGTTGATCAGCAGGAAACTAACAACCGCCTGCCTTCACATATACAGCTTGCATACGATCAGCAGGTTTTAGTACTGGATTAAAACTAAAGGTTATAGGAACTTATTAAAGTCTTTAATCCCCTGTAGCTGCTCTACAATATCCTTTACGCCTTGAGCTTGTTCTAAATTACATATTAGTAGAGCCGTATCAGTTTCTACAACCGCTACATTATCAAGTCCAACAATTGAAATCATCTTTTCTGTGTTAGACATTATTAAGTTGTTGTTAGAGTTTGTCAGCGTTGAGTTTAAGCATTGAATGGCATTACCGTTGTTCGCTTTTTCTGCCAAATCATAAACAGCGGTCCAACTTCCTACATCATTCCACCCAAATTCGCCAGGAACTACAAAAACCTCCTTCGCACCCTCCATAATACCATAATCAATAGAAACTGATTCACATCCTAAATAGAATTCATTGATAGAAACTCCATGCATATCTGTATAAAGCTCCGGAGATGACTCTTTTACTAAATCATACATAGCCGGTAACTGCTTTTCAATTTCTTGAAGTACAGCTTCAGCTTTCCAAACAAACATACCACTATTCCAGAAGTAGTCTCCAGAATCCAGAAATGTTTGAGCGGTAATTAAATCTGGTTTTTCTTTAAAGGAATTTACTTTGAGTATCTCATTCCCTTCAATTATTTCAACCTTTGAGTTATCGGCATGAATGTAACCAAAACCCGTTTCTGGATGAGATGGATGAATACCGATTGTAACCAGATGATTACCAGACTCCGCTTTCTTTATTGCCGTGTTCAAAATCTCAATGAAAGCTGGCTCATTCGTAATGTGATGATCAGCAGGTAAAACAACCATTACAGCATTGGGATCTTTCTTATAAAGTAATTCTGCCGCAATAGCCACACATGGGGCCGTATTCTTTGCTACAGGCTCACCAACAATATTCTCGTCCGGAACTTTGGGAAGTTGTTCTTTAACAATAGGAACATAACTGTCGTTAGTTATTACTAGAATACGTTCTTGAGGAATTATCCCTTCTAATCTCTTGGCTGTATTCTGAATCATTGTTGAATCTCCAAAAAGATTCAAAAACTGCTTTGGAAGGGCCTTTGTGCTTTTGGGCCAAAATCTTGTTCCCGAACCGCCGGCCATAATAACTGCGTAAACCATAACTACTTTTAATTAACATTGAGCTACTCTCTAAAGTAGGTATTTAATTATACGGTTTCACGCTCAACCTTGCGTAAGGTAAATTTAAAAGTAGAACCTACGTTTGGTGTGCTTTCAAATAGAAACCGTTCTCCATGTGCTTCCATTATATGCTTGGCAATAGCGAGGCCTAATCCTGTTCCTCCGCGCTCCCTAGCTCTCGACTTATCAACTCTAAAGAAACGTTCGGTAACTCTTGGTAAGTCTAATTCTTCAATCCCGATGCCCGTATCTTTTACGTACACAAGAATTCGCCCTTCTTTCTTTTTATAATCCTTAACCCCTACTTCAACTTTTCCATTTTGAACATTATACTTAATTCCATTTTCGATTAAGTTTATGAGAACCTGTTTAATCTGATTTTTATCCGCACTAACTCTAAGGTTTTTATCAAAGCTTATTAATGCTAAGCTCACTTTATCTTTCTCCGCTTTGTAATGTAAACTTTCTATGATATCGTGAATCACTTCATACAAGTAAAATTCTTCAATCTGAGATTTAAGCTCTCCCGTCTCTAGCTTAGAGATTTCCATCAAGTCTTTGGTGAGATAGATAAGACGATTTACGTTTCGCATTGCCTTTTTAAGAAAGTCACGGTTTACGTTTTCGTCTTCAAGAGCGCCGTTTAATAAGGTTTCAATAAAACCCTGAATGGCGAAAATGGGCGTTTTTAACTCATGGGAAATATCGCCGATAAATTCTTTGCGATAGTTTTCAATTTTATTAAGCCGCTGTATTTCTCTCTCAACGGTACGACTTGCTTTAACAAGTTGCTTAATTAGATAGTCTGCTTCGTCGTTATGGCCAGACGTAATGTCTCCATAATCCTTAAACCTTTTACGAGCGATATTCTTGGCAATTTGCTCCAATGTTTGTAGCCTTCTGTACTCTAATGTTGAAGAAACAATGTAGGTAATCAAGAATACTAGAACAGTAAGCCCAACAATTATCCATACGCTAAAGCCTCTTTCTGAGGTTTCGTAAATCCAAGAAAATACCAGCGAGCATAACCCTACAATAAAGGCTACGTAAAATGAAATACGTAGCCCCAGTTTAAAAACTTTAGGCTTTTGTTTCTTTCTTGAACTCATTCCTTAAAGCGGTAGCCAACACCTTTTACAGTTTCAATGTAATGGTCGCCTAATTTTTCACGAATCTTACGAACGTGAACATCGACGGTTCTGTCAACTACATAAATATTATCACCCCAAACTTGGTTTAATAATGTTTGGCGATCAAGCACCCGTCCTTTTCGATTAGCTAAAAAGAATAGTAGCTCAAATTCTTTTCTTGGCAACTGAAACTCTTCGTCTCCGCGTTTTACGATGTAACGGTCTCTATCAATCACAAGATCGTGTACCTCTACTTTATTTACAGATTCTGATTTTTCATCAAATCGTCTCAGAACAGCCTTAATACGAGATATTAATTTGGTGGTGCTAATCGGCTTGGTGATGTAATCATCTCCACCTTTATTTAGCCCTTCCACTTCCGTCTTTTCGTCGCTTCGTGCGGTTAGAAAAATAATGGGCATACGCTTTAATGATTCGTCTTGGCGCATTATCTCAACCGCTTGTAATCCGTCCATTTTCGGCATCATTACATCTAAAAGCACTAAATCTGGTTGATGCTTTTTAGCAATTTCAATGCCTTGCTCTCCGTTTTCTGCCTTTAGGACTTCGAAGCCTTCTTTGCGGAGGTTGTACTCGATTAAATCGAGAAGGTCTTTTTCGTCGTCAACAACTAAAATAGTTTTTTTGGACACGATAGTAAGGTTGGGTTATGTTAAAACTAGAAGTATAACAATGGTACTAATGTATAGTGTTAAAATAAAACGAAAGCCAGTTAACAAATTGTTATTTATTTAAAACAGATAACGCTTTTTTTATTGCAGAAGGCACTGTAAGCACTTCAGAGTCTTGTAATACCTTGATAGTTGCTTGTTCCGCTTCTCTTCGTTTAAAACCAAGCGATTCTAACGCTGATATTACTTCGTCAGAAATTCCAGAAATTGGAGCTATAGAACCTTTACTACTAGAGCTACTGATTTGGCCAATTTTATCTTTTAACTCTAGCGAAATTCGCTCAGCCGTTTTTTTACCAATTCCAGGTACACGAGATAATGTGGCAATATCAGAATTTGAAATAGCTTGAATTAGATGATTTGCTGGTAATCCAGAAACGATAGTAAGCCCTAACTTTGGGCCAACACCTTTTACCGTTATTAGTTTTTCGAAAAGCTGCTTCTCATCTTTAGTATAAAACCCAAACAATCGTTGATCGCTCTCAGTTATATGGTGATGGATAAGCAACTTTACTTCCGTTTGTGGCTTAAGCTGCTCAAATGTTTGAGAGGAAATCTCCACACGGTAACCTATACCACCTACATCTAGCAAGGCAACATCAGGAAGTAATTCTTCAACAAAACCTTTTAAAAATGCAATCATAAACCTTTAATCCTATCTGGATTTTGAGCGGCGAAAGCAGCCCAATCCGACTTTTTGTTGTTCTGATGAGTTTTTTTAGTTGATGCCCCAGTAATTATCGAATTTCCTTTCATGTAATGGCACCATGCCACTGCAAGTGCATCCGTAGCATCGTTTTTTAGCTTTTCATCAGGTAACCGTACCATCTTGCTAAGCATAAAAGCTACTTGTTCTTTACTGGCGTTTCCATTCCCTGTTATTGCTTTTTTTACCACTTTTGGGAAATACTCTACCACAGGGATACCACAATGCTTGCTGGCTAGAATAGCAGCTGCTTGGGCGCGACCTAATTTAAGCATTGCTTGAGGGTCAACTCCGTAGATGGGAGTCTCTACAGCACAAGAAGTGGGTTTTATAGATTTGATGATTCCACAGAGTTGATCGAAAATATATTTAAGTCGATCGGAGTGGTCATCCATATGTGCCATTTTAAGCACATCACAACGGAGGGCAATTAAAGAGCCATTTTCCTCGGTAAGCACAGCATATCCCGTAAAACGGGAGCCTGGATCAATACCGAGGATTATATCTGGCATAGCGGTTTAGTCTTCTTCGCTATAAGTTTTAACTAAATCGTCAATCATCTCTTCTGAAATACCAGAAGTTACAAAACCACCATCATGGTATAAGTTCTGCATGGTAACTTTTCTTGTTAGATCAGAGAAAAGAGTAACACAGTAATCAGCACATTCATCAGCGCTTGGGTTACCTAGAGGTGCAATTTTATCAGCAAAAATAAACATGCCGTCAAAATTCTTAATACCTGTACCTGCAGATGTTTTTGTAGGAGCTTGAGAAATCGTATTAACGCGAATTCCTCGTGGAGCTAATCTACTTCCGTAGTTTCTTGCAATACTCTCTAATAACGCTTTTGCATCGTTCATATCAGAATACTTAGAGAAAATACGTTGCGCACCGATGTATGATAAGGCAACTACACTTCCGCCTTCGTTCAGAACGCCAACTTCTTCAGCAAAATGTAGAATGCGGTGTAATGAAATTGCTGAAATATCGAGTGATTGGTGATACCAATTGTAGTTTAAGTCGGTATATGCTTTTCCTTTTCTGATATTAGGAGACATCCCGATAGCATGAAGAATAAAATCTACTCCACCTTCTTCTTCCTTAATCTTCTCCATCATTTCTTTAACAGCTTCATCACTAGAAACATCACAAGGAATAATTTGTGCTCCTGTTTCTTCAGCCAAAGCATCAAGCTGTCCTAATCTCAATGCAACAGGTGCATTAGACAACACAAAGTCTGCGCCCTCACGCTTACAAGCCAATGCTATTCTCCAAGCAATGCTGCGTTCATCCAGCGCTCCAAAAATAATTCCTTTCTTTCCTTTTAATAAACCGTAGCCTTCGCTCATTTCTATGTAATTAATTTGAATTTTTTAGACGGGCACAAAATCGCCAATATTGGCGTAAAATGATAGCAGGAATACTTGAGGGATTTATACCCCTATAATACACTTATTTATAATAGCTTTAGAGTCGACCTGGTGCTTGAAAACAATACTCGTTTGGCTAGTTTTGGGAGCTAGCAGGAATTACATTCAAAAACTGAAATTCAGATGTATTTTCGTCTTTTAGGATAATCAACTCCCCATTCTTAGTTGAGCCCATTGCCACACCGGGCAACATTAGCTCTCCTAAATAGTCCAAGTTTTCTTTATCGTATACCGCGACAAAGTGCTCACTATCGTTTAAAATTCTAACATCCTTCACAGCTCTAGCGAGCAACTAAAAAGCAATACAGATACAATTGAAAGGCTATAAAGCTAGTGTCCTTTCTGTTTTAGATTGGAGTATGAGAACGTTGCTTTCATTTATATATACGATATTTAAACTTTATCCTACCTAATACAGCGAATAGCACTGTTTTTAAACAAGTTTAAGAAAGTGTAGATAAAAAAAGATTTATACAAATTATCCGTCTTTAGTTCTATCACAGTGAGGTTTATTTGGTTTTAGTATTACTGTTTAAGCACTGCATATATAAACATAAAAACTTTATCCACATTAGTGTTGATAACACCCATTAAAAGCTGTATTTTTGTTGGCTCTGAATTAAGCGGTTAAATCCACTTTATATATTATGTTTGAAAGTTTATCCTCAAAATTAGATAAGGCTTTTCAGAATCTGAAAGGCGAAGCACGTATTAGCGATGTTAACATTGCAGAAACAGTACGTGAAATTCGTCGTGCCTTATTGGATGCTGATGTAAACTTTGAAGTAGCCCGCGAATTCACAAAAAAAATTCAAGAAAAAGCACTTGGATCCGACGTTCTTACCAGCGTTAACCCTGGCCAACAATTCACAAAGATTGTGTTTGATGAGCTTGTGGCTACCTTTGGTGGTGAGAAAGTTGAAATTGCAAGTGCAAACACCCCACCTACTGTAATTCTTATTGCAGGTTTACAAGGTTCTGGTAAAACTACCTTCGCAGGTAAGTTAGCCCGATACCTCAAGCAGGAGCATAAAAGAAATCCGCTTCTTGCTGCCGCCGATGTTTATCGCCCTGCTGCCGTAAACCAGCTTAAGTCTCTGGCATCTCAAATTGATGTACCAGTTTACTCCATTGAACAAAAAGATGCCGTTCGCGTTGCTAAAGAAGCAGTTGCAATGGCTAAAAGTTTGGCAATGGATACTGTTATTATTGATACTGCCGGACGATTACATGTAGATGAGGATATGATGAAGGAGATTGCGGAAATTAAAAAAGCCGTAAATCCTCATGAAATTTTGTTTGTTGTTGACTCAATGACCGGTCAGGACGCAGTTAACACAGCAAAAGAGTTTAACGATCGAATTGATTACGACGGGGTAGTTCTTACCAAGTTAGATGGCGATACCCGAGGTGGTGCCGCACTTTCTATAAAAACTGTTGTAAACAAACCCATCAAGTTTGTGAGTACTGGCGAAAAGCTAGACGCACTTTCCCCTTTCTACCCAGACCGTATGGCACAACGCATACTTGGCATGGGCGATGTGGTTTCGTTAGTTGAAAAAGCTCAAAAGGAATTTGATGAAGAGGAAGCTGATCGCCTTCAAAAGCGTATTAGTTCTGATAAGTTTGACTTAGAAGATTTCCTCGAGCAAATTCAAAAGATCAAGAAGATGGGTGATTTCACCGATCTTGTATCTATGATCCCCGGCGCCAGCAAAGCATTGAATAATGCAGATATCGATGATGATGCGTTTAAACCTATCGAAGCGATTATCTACTCAATGACGCCGGAGGAGCGTCAGGACCCAAGCTTATTAAACGGAAGTCGAAGACGACGTATAGCAACGGGCTCTGGCACTACTGTCCGTGAGATCAATGATCTCATAAAACAGTTCGAACAGATGAAAAAAATGATGAAGACTATGTCCAAAATGGGAAAAATGGGCCGAGCACTTCAAGGATTAAAAAATCTACCAATAGGTAGATAACGATTATACATAAACTCACTGGAGAACAACATTGATTAGAATAAGACTTCAAAGGAAAGGACGTAAAAAACGACCTATCTACCACTTGGTAGTTGCTGATAGCCGCTCTGCAAGAGATGGCCGCATTATCGAACAAGTTGGCCGTTACGATAACGTAACAGAAAACAAAGAAGTAGTACTTAACGAAGACCGTATTTTATACTGGTTACAAACAGGTGCTCAACCTTCCGATACCGTTCGCAAGATTCTTCGTAACTCTGGCCTTTTATACAAGCGCCACCTTATGATGTGGGGCAAAAGCGAAGCAGAAGTTGAAGCTGCTATGACTGAATGGCAAGCTTACCGTGAATCTAAAGGCGACGGCGATGCTTCGCGTAAAGATACGCACAAATCTGTACTTGCAGCTGAAGAGACTGAATATAAAAAGCAAGTAGCTGAAAAAGCATCTGAAGCAGCGAAAGAAGTTGCAGCAGAAGCTAAAGCTGCTGAAGTAACTGAAGAAGCCGTTTCAGAAGAAACAACCGAAGATACAGCTGTAGTTGAAGAAAATACTGCAACAGTAGAAGAAGTAGCTGCGGAACCGGCAACTGAAGAAGCTGTGGTTGAAGAGCCAGTTGTTGAAGAAGTTAAGGAAGAAGTTCCTGCGGTTGAAGAAACTGAAGTTGTTGCTGAAGAAGTAGCTGTGGAAAAAGAAGAAGCAAAAGCCACTACAAGTGAAGATGGCCAAGACTCTTCTGCTATGACCGCTAAAGAAGCAGCTGACCATATCAAGAACACAGATTTAGCCGGATTAGAAGGCTTTATTGCAGATGATGAATCTCGCAAAACCGTTCTTGCTGCATGGGAAAGCAAACAATCAGAAGAATAACCAACGAAATTCGGCTCCTATGAATCAGGACGCCAATACAAATCCATTTACTCAAATCGGGCTAATTGCTCGATCGCATGGGCTAAAAGGTGAGCTTAAAGTTCTCTTTGAGAACGAAGACCTTATAGCCTTGGAAGAGTTGAATATGGTGTATTTGCGAAACGAGAGGGGCGATTATTTTCCTGCGCGAGTTAGAGAAATTCGATGTCAGGAAAAAGGAAACAAATTTTCGTTCTTTGTACAATTTGAACACATCGCTGATCGCGCTTCGGCTGAGGCTTTAAGAAATCGCGGTATTTTTCTGGAAACAGAGAAAGCTGAAGAATTTCTAACTGCCTATGAACCCGAAGATTCGGTTCTCAATTACGATGTTTACGACAGTAATAATCAGCATTTTGGAATAATTACCGACATTCTAGAAAATCTAGCTCAAGACACTTTGGTCATTGCTGGAAAATCTGGGACCATCCTTGTTCCTTTTGTAGATCAATTTGTTGTAAGCATTGACGATGAAAATGAAGCGGTGATTTGCCAAAACTTAGATCTATTAGAGGGCTTATAGTATGATGAGAATTGATATTCTTTCCGCTGTACCTTCGTTACTCGACGGGCCACTTGATCACAGTATAGTTAAGCGCGCCAAAGAGAAAGGACTTGTTGAAGTTTACGTGCACGATCTTCGGGATTTCACTGAAGACAAGCATCGTAAAATTGACGACTATCCTTATGGAGGAGATCCTGGAATGGTTTTAACACCACAACCCATTTTTAGTTGTATTGAACATCTATGCGAGCAACGTGAATATGATGAAATCATTTTTACTGCGCCCGATGGTGACGTTTTTGACCAAACCGAAGCAAACACATTATCACTCAAACAAAATGTGATGATATTATGTGGACACTATAAAGGTGTAGATCAGCGAGTACGCGACACTCTAATTACCAAAGAATATACTATTGGTGATTATGTGCTTTCAGGAGGAGAACTTCCAGCAATGGTAATTACCGATGCTATCGTTCGATTAATTCCTGGTGCAATTGGTGATGCAGGAAGTGCGCTTAATGATTCATTTCAAGATGGATTGTTGGAAGCGCCCGTTTATACACGTCCTGCAGAGTTTAAAGGCCTACAAGTTCCTAGTGTTTTACTTTCTGGAGACAGAAATAAGCAGGCAGAATGGAAGCATGAGCAAGCGGTTCAACGAACAAAAGAACGAAGAAAAGATTTGTACGATAAATTTAAGACAGACTATTAACAGCTGATTCGTCAGCAAACATACAGAATAATGGATAAGCTAAAATTGATAGAACAAACACTGGTGCATGACAATTTACCAGCGTTTACTGCAGGTGATACTGTAAACGTTCACTACCGTGTACGTGAAGGCGAAAAAGAGCGTATTCAGCAGTACGAAGGTGTTGTAATTAACGAACGTGGAAGCGGTGCAAACAAAACGTTTATGGTTCGTAAAATTAGCAACAACATCGGTGTTGAGCGTATTTTCCCACTTTACTCTCCTTTTATCGCTAAAATTGAAGTGAAAAGAGTTGGTAAGGTTAGACGTTCTAAACTGTTCTACTTACGTGATCTTCGCGGTAAAGCAGCTCGTATTAAAGAAAAAGATACGCTAGGTAGAAAAAAGTAAGAAGCTTTACGGCTTTTTTTCTTCTAACAACGGATGTTCTCCAGTTGTGATTACATTTTACGCACTGGAATTATTCAGTGTGTTAGATTATACTGAGTTTAAGGCGAATGCTTAACGGCATTCGCCTACTTTGTTTATGCTCTCCTCACTTTCTTATATATATTTATCATTCTAAGAACGCTCAATAACTCGTTGAAAATGGGCATAAATCGAACTATTTTAAAAGGCTTTAAAAAACCCTAAGAATCTAACTAAATTCGATGAACATAATCCTGTTTGGCCCTCCTGGCGCTGGTAAAGGTACACAAGCTAATTTAATTCAAGCCGAATTCAATATTCCTCATTTATCAACAGGAAATATTTTTCGCGCAGCTATAAAGAATGAAACGCCTCTTGGTGTAAAAGTTAAAAGCATCTTAGATGCTGGTGAACTTGTTTCCGATGAAACCGTAGTTGATTTAGTAGCTGAAGAGTTGAAAGACTCTAAGTATGATAATGGCTGTATTTTCGACGGCTTTCCAAGAACTGTTGTACAAGCAGATGCTTTTGATTCAATTTTAACTGCTAAAGGCTCAAAAGTGGATGCATTCGTAGTTCTTACCGTTCCTGAAGACGAATTAGTGAGAAGAATTTTATCCCGCGGTGAAGGTCGTTCTGACGATACTGAAGAAATGATTAAGAACCGCCTAGAAGTATATACAAATGAAACTGAACCTGTTCAAAGCTACTACACCAAACAAGGTTTAGTTCAAGAAATAGATGGCATTGGTTCCATCGAAGAAATTTTCGAGCGCATTAAAGTAGCTCTTAAGTAATCCATTATTGAGGGAAGGTTATTATTGATAAATAACCTTCCTTTTTCTCTCCCTATGCCAGAAGTCTATATCTAATCTCTCCTTCTTTTTGCTATTTTTTTCCAAATTCCTCTTCTTATCAAACAGCTCTGGTCAATTACCGAGTTTTTTAAAATAGCCCCTTATTTCTTGTTTTGAATTTCAAAAACAGATTAAGTAAATGCCTTCACATAAATATAAAAATAGATATCGAATTGAATCATCCCGTGCGCCTTTTTGGGATTATGGATGGAATGCTGCCTATTTCGTAACCATTTGTACAAAAAACAGAGTATGCTATTTCGGTTCAGTAATCGATTACAAAACTTTGTTATCAGACATTGGAAAATTTGCCGAGCATTGTTGGTTAGAAATTCCTAAACATTTTCCATTTGTAAAATTAGGTCCCCATATAATAATGCCAAATCATGTACATGGGATTATAATCATCGATAAACAGGTAGAGACGCAAGATTTTGCGTCTCTACCTGTAACACCATTAAAATCTGAACCGAAAAATAAATTCGGGCCTCAATCCAAAAATTTAGCGTCTATTATCCGTGGGTTTATATTCGGAGTCACCAAAAATGCGCGTACTATAAACCCTACATTTAGATGGCAATCTAGGTATCACGATCATATCATTCGCGATGATAAATCATTTCAGAATATTTCGGATTACATCCTCTTGAATCCATTACATTGGAATAAGGATAAATTCTATAATAGATGATTCTTTTTGTAAGAAACCGATGAATAACTAGGTTAAAATATAGATAACCCAGTTTGGGTTGTGAACTCTTCCAGGGCTTTCATCCCCAGTATCGAATTCCCTGCTTTGTTTAACCGAGGGCTCCAAACGGCTATACTATAATCTCCTGGGTATATAGCCACAATACCGCCGCCAACACCACTTTTCCCTGGCAAACCTACTCTAAACGTAAATTCGCCCGCTTCATCATAAAAACCACAAGTGAGCATAATTGCACTTATACGTTTTGATTGAGATCCTGTAATCAAACGTTCACCTGTTTCGCATAAAACACCATGATTTGTATACAGTAAAAAGCTTTCGGCAAGTTCTTTACATGTCATTTCAATAGAACATTGGTGATAATAGAAGTCTAACACTGTGTCGATATCGTTTTCGATATTTCCGAAAGACTTCATCAGGTTGATAAGCGCCTTATTCCTAAATCCACATTCCTTTTCGGACTCTGCTACACTTTCGTTATAGTTTACGTTTTTAGCACCACATAGTTTGCGAATGTAAGCTAAATAATCCTCTTTGGGATTTTCTAGTAAAGAAACAAGCACATCAGATACTACCAAAGCCCCAGCATTAATCAATGGGTTACGAGGTATTCCTTTTTCGTATTCTAGTTGAACTAATGAGTTAAAAGGATTTCCTGAAGGTTCAACATCTACTCGTTTCCAAAGCTCTTCACCTACCATCGAAAAGGCCATAGTTAACGAAAATACTTTCGTTATACTTTGGATGGAGAATTTCTCTTCATAATCGCCAACAGCTGCACTTCCACCATTAAGCATGCATAAATGAATACCGAATTTATCAGGATTTACTTTTCTAAGCTCAGGTATATAATCAGCAGCCTCACCTTCTCCTCTTAGAGATTTTAACTCTTCATTAATATCATCTAAAATCTTTTGGTAATTCTCAGGCATCTACAATTTGTACTTTATGGATTCGGTGATTTAGTTTTGGAGAATATACGCATTAGCTAAGGCTGTGTACTCTTTTACTTCTTGCAGAACCCATTGCTCATCTTCTCCAAATTCCTGAGCTAATAACTCACCAACAATGGGAGCCATTTCGACGGATGCTTTGGCATCTAATAATAAAGCGCGCGTTCTTCTAGACAAAACATCTTCAATAGTAATAGCTAACTCATTACGTACCGCCCAAATTACTTCACCTTTTAAATACGGTAAGTTTGGATGAATTTGTTCATTCCATTCTGGATTCTCTTGAAGTAATTTCTCTAATCCTACTTTATCTGAGCCATACATGTGCAAAGGGTGATTTCGATCTACCGATTTTAACCAGCCATGAATGCGAAGTTCTTTTGTTACACAATTCTTTTGCTCTAAACCAGCCACTAGCATTGCTCTATCAATAGTGTCTTCCGCCATTTTTCGGTAGGTGGTCCACTTTCCTCCAGCAATGGTAACTAAGCCAGCTTCAGAAACTTCCAAATGATGACTTCTCGAAATCTCAGAAGTAGATTTAGAATCTTGAGGCTTAACAAGAGGTCGTAAACCAGCGAATACACTTTTCACATCCGCACGCGTTGGATCTTTAGTGAGATACTGTTTAGCATGACGTAGTATAAATTCGATTTCTTCTTCTAGCGCAATGGGTTCCAGCGTTGGTTTTTCGATGGCTGTATCCGTTGTTCCTACAATCACTTTATCATGCCAAGGAACCGCAAAGAGTACTCGTCCATCGTCAGTATGTGGAACCATAATTGCTGCATCACCAGGTAAAAACTCTTTATCCAAAACAAGATGTATTCCCTGCGCGCATTGTATCATCTGTTTGTGATTTACGTTGTCCATTTTCATAATGGAATCGGTAAAAATACCTGTAGCGTTTATTACAACTCGTGCATTAATAGTGAAACTCTCTCCTTTAACCATATCAAGTGCTTTCACGCCTTCAATCAAGCCCGCACCGTTCTTTATTAAATCAGTGACTTTCATATAATTAATAGGAGTTCCTCCTTCGTCAACTATAGTTTGAGCAAGGTTGATGGCAAGCCGAGAATCATCAAACTGGCCATCATAATACATCACGCCGCCACGTAATCCCTCCGGTTCTAGAGTTGGTATTTTCTCTAGAGTTTCCTCTTTTGAAAGCGTTTGTGATTTTTTGATACCCAATTTCCCGGCAAGGGCATCGTACACTTTCATTCCAACACCATAAAACGGACCGTTCCACCACTCGTAGCTAGGAACAATAAAAGATTGATGGCTTACTAAGTGTGGCGCATTCTGAATAAGAAGACCACGTTCATGCAATGCTTCAATCACCAGAGAGACATCGCCTTGCTGTAAATATCGCACGCCACCATGAACCAATTTTGTACTTCTACTAGACGTTCCTTTTGCAAAATCGTGCATATCTAGAAGTAAGGTTTTGTACCCTCGAGATGCGGCGTCAACAGCGCAACCTAAGCCCGTTGCTCCGCCTCCAATAATGAGTACATCCCAAAAATCGTTATACTCTCTTACTGTATTAAGAAGCTCTTTTCTATTCATTTTAAAATCTTTTCGTTTTAAACTTCAGTTTTAATCAATCCAACCTTTGCTCTTTTCTACCGCTTTGTTCCACTTTTCGAGCAATATATCTACTTCTGATTTCTTCATAGTCGGCTCAAATCGTTTATCTTCATGCCAATGCGTTTTAGTTTCATCGGTATTCTTCCAAAACTGTACCGCTAATCCAGCCAAATATGCCGCTCCAAGCGCGGTTGTTTCCAAAACTTTGGGTCGAACCAAGGGTATTCCTAAAATATCTGACTGAAACTGCATTAGCGTATTATTTACCGTTGCACCTCCATCAACACGAAGTTCTTTTATTTCGATTCCCGAATCAGCTTCCATTGCAGAAAGTACATCTTTAACTTGAAAAGCAATCCCCTCTAAGGCTGCCCGAGCTATGTGACCACCCGTAGTGCCACGAGTGATTCCGAAGAGCGTTCCTCGGGCACGTTGGTCCCAATGGGGAGCACCCAATCCTGCAAAAGCAGGAACTAAGAATACGCCACCGTTATCTTTTTCAGTAAGAGCTAGTTTTTCTACTTCTGAAGATGATTTAATGATTCCAAGTCCATCACGTAACCACTGTACAACAGCGCCAGCTATAAAGATGGAACCTTCTAAAGCATAGGTTATTTCACCATCCAAACCCCACGCCACTGTTGTAAGCAATTTGTTTTTGGACGGAATTGGTTCTTTCCCTGTATTAAACATGATAAAAGAACCGGTGCCATAAGTATTTTTTAGCATCCCTGGCTCTAAGCACATCTGACCAAAAAGAGCAGCTTGTTGATCTCCAGCAATTCCAGCAATAGGAACCTCGTGGGCAAAAATGGTCGATTTGGTATGACCATAAACTTCGCTTGAGGATTTAACCTCGGGCAACATGCTTTTGGGGATAGAAAGTAACTCTAACAATTCTTCATCCCACTTTTGCTCTTTAATATTAAAAATCATGGTTCTAGATGCATTCGTTACATCTGTAACATGCGTATCACCTTTTGATAAATTCCAGATTAACCAAGTGTCGATGGTTCCAAAAGCTAGTTTTCCTTCATTGGCTAATTCACGTGCACCATCTACATGTTCAAGAATCCATTTTATTTTTGTGCCCGAGAAATAGCTATCAATTATAAGTCCTGTTTTCTCTTTTACCTTTTCTTCCCAACCTTGTTCACGCAGCTCATCGCAATAATCTGAAGTTCTTCGATCTTGCCAAACAATTGCATTATAAATTGGCTTCCCTGTTTTTCGGTTCCAAACAACTGTTGTTTCTCTTTGGTTGGTGATACCAATTGCAGCAATACTTTTTCCATCAGCTCCACACTCTGAAATGGCCTCGGCAATAACTCCTGCTTGGGTTTTCCAAATCTCCATTGGGTCGTGTTCAACCCAGCCATCATTAGGAAAGTGTTGTTTGAATTCTTTCTGAGCTACCGCTTCAACATGCCCAGAATGATTGAACACAATAGCTCTTGAACTGGTTGTTCCTTGATCGATTGCAAGAATGAAGCGCTTAGACATGTACAGGATTTTTAGCTTTTAATGGTGTTGGAAATAGCAGAATTAATAGCTCATATACAAGAGTTGCAACCAACTTATGAGAAAACGGAGGTATTTAAAAAAACTTGGGTTTAATCACTTAAGTAAATTAAATTGATTAAATACTCCGTATCTAATTTTACTTCTATGAAAGTTAAACTGGTTTTATTTATCACTATTTTTTTAACGATGTTTCATTTTGATACTACAACCGCACAAACTCTCCATCTCCCCCGAATTTTTGGAGACCATATGGTATTACAGCACAATGAAGATTTTCGTATTTGGGGTTGGGCTGCACCAAATTCTGCTGTTAGCGTAAAATTAGGTTCTATTTCGGTTGAAACTGTTGCCACACCTGAAGGTAGCTGGGAGCTCTTTTTACCGAAACAAAATGCTGGTGGACCTCATGTTCTTGAAATTAGTTCTGGTGAAACCATTTCTTTTGAGGATGTCTATTTTGGAGATGTTTGGGTTGCAGGCGGACAATCAAATATGGAATGGAAACTAAACTGGGTTGTTGATGGTTGGGAAGAAGAAGTTGCCAATAGTAATTTACCAGAAATACGTTTCTTTGAAGTCCCAAACACGACTTCTTATAAAGCAGAAAAAGACATTCCTTCTGGTGAATGGAAGCTTTCAAATCCTGAAAGCTCGCCAAATTTCTCAGCCATTGCTTGGTATTTTGCTAAGCTAAATCATACTGAGATGTCAGTTCCTGTGGGAATCATTGATAGCAATTGGGGAGGAACACCAGCTGAGGCATGGACACCAGCAAAGAGATTATTGACCACCCCAGGTTACGAAAACGAAGCAAAAAGAGTTTTAAACCCAGAGAAAGATTGGGCTAATGAATTCGCACAAAACAAGGAACGCGAAGAGTTAAAGTGGGATCTGATTGCAAACCCGAAAAGAGGTTTAGAAAAAAATGTTCAATCATCTGACTTTGATGATTCAGAATGGAAAGAAATTTCACTCCCTTTAAAAAAACCATTAAACGATGTTGTATGGCTTCGCAAAAGTTTTGTGCTTAGTAATCAGCCAAAAACTCCAACTGTATTTTATTCAGGTGATATTGTTCAAGAAGCCATTTTTTATCTAAATGGAGATTCTGTAGGTGTTAAGGGTTGGCAAGAAAACAATGCAAGTTTCTCTATCCCAGCAAAATTGTTTAAGAAAGGTACTAATGTAATTGCGTTTAGAGCTGTAAACTCTTGGGACAACAATGTTATGATTGGTGGGAAAGATAATATTAGGCTAGAGATAGATGGTGAAAATTTAGATTTAACTGGTGACTGGAAATTCTCTAACGAAGTTGAGCCAAAAATTCCTCAACCTGCTCGAAATGAGTGGCAACCCGGTTTTTTATATAACGCAATGATTCATCCAATAGCTGGCTATACTCTTAAAGGAGCTATTTGGTACCAAGGTGAAAACAATGCGGGCATGCATCAATATTATAATGAGTTATTTGAGAATATGATTGAAGAATGGAGAAACGCATGGAATCAGGGAGACTTTCCTTTTCTTTATGTTCAGTTAGCAAACTATATGCAGAAAACTGATTCTCCTTCCGAAAGTGATTGGGCTGCATTGAGGGAAGCTCAAACAAAAACGCAACGACTTAATAACACCGCAATGGCAACTATTATTGATATTGGAAGTGCCGAAGATGTTCACCCAAGAAACAAAAAAGATGTTGGTTATCGTTTATGGTTGGCCGCTTTAAACAAAGCTTACCATCAAACTAATATTGTGTATTCAGGGCCAATGTATCGTTCTCATTCCATTGATGGAAATAGAGTTCGGATATCTTTTGATCATGTAGGATCCGGATTAACTCTGAAAAATTCAGATAAAGTTCTTGGCTTTGCTCTTGCTGGTGAAGATTCTAAATTTTATTGGGCTGATGCAATCATAGAAGGCAATGAGATAGTTACTTGGTCTGATAAAGTTTCTAAACCTGTCTACATTAGATATGCTTGGGCTGATAACCCCGATGTATCTCTTTATAATAAAGAAGGTTTACCTGCGGTTCCATTTAGAACCGATAACTAAGCTAGTTTTCTTCTTTACGTTTCTTCATCGCTTTTTGATAGCACTCAACACCTTCATTGTAAATTTGATTAACTTTATTGAATTCAAACGTGCTAGCTGTGTTTCTTGGAATTTCTACCAATACATCGACAGGGTGTAATTCTAGCATTAGCGAGGTAAGCCGATCTTGAGTAAAGGTGTATGTGCTTTCCATTAAATCTAGTATAGAAAAAGCTTCCTCTTCTGCCTTTTCTTTTTGTTCTTCATGCTTCCGTGCATATTCTACAACATTATCTGGAAGGATTTTTTCGTACCACTTTGGTTCTTCCTGCTTTTTTGAATTGGCTAGCATAACTAACTTTTTATCGGCTTTTGCATTCAAATCCACTGCTACAATAATAGCGTCATCCCGTTTCTTCACTAAATTTATTGGAAGAGGATTCAATACTCCTCCATCTACCAAAACACGCCCATCTTGAACTGAAGGAATATATAAACCAGGAATAGACCCTGATGCTCTTAAGGCTTTGTATAAATCCCCTTTTGTAAAGTGAACTTCTTCGTTGTTCTTCATATCGGTGGCAACAGCGGTAAAAGGTATTGCAAAATCCTCGATATTCAAGGTGCCCAATAGATCTTTATGCTTAGCAAAAATCTTATCGCCTTTTACAAAGCCTTGCTTAGTGAATGTGAAATCCATTAAATCGAAAACATCTTTTCTGCTAAGCTTTAGAATCCAGTTTTTATAATCTTGAAAATGTCCTGCTGCATAAATACCACCAATAACCGCACCCATAGAGCAACCAATTACTTCAATAATTTCGTAGCCATCTTTTTCTAACTGGTCGATTACGGCAATATGAGCAATTCCTCGTGCGCCACCACTTCCCAAAACAAGATGTACTTTCTTTTTCATTGATTCAGTGATATCAAAATCGACTTAAGATTAAATTATTCTGTTTAGATGTACGATTTCACTAACTAACGCTCTAATTCTTACAACCAGATTGTATTTCTGCCATATTTACCAATTCCCAATATGGCGGATTGTAGCCATTTTTGTTTTTAAAGAACTCAATTTCAGAATGTACTTTTTCTTTTATTTCGATGTGTCTATCCACAAAAGAATTGTTCTTTATGGCTTGGGTAGCCGACATCCCTTCAGGAACTGGACCTTCGCTACCTAACCAATTCTTAACTACACTATATCCTTTTAAAGCTCTAGCAAATGGAAGTAGGAACGAGTTATATCCAACTTTTTCACCTTGGTCAGCACACATAAGCATTGCATCAATCACCGAGTTATAGAGGTGATCATCAAACAAACTTTCTTCGTTTCTCCACTCGGCAACTACAGCGAGCTGTGCATCATATTCTAAATCAGAAGGCATTTGAGTTACAAAATTCTCTACGCCAAAAGTATTTAATAGCGAAACTACTCCTTCCGAAGAAATTGTAGATTCAGAAGCCCATAACTGAACTCCATTATTTTTGTAGGTATAAGAACCCACTTCCGAACAAAACATAGTTTCAGAATCGTAAAAATTCATCTTAAAATCGTATGGAATGTGTCGTTGCTGAACTTCCTCATACATATCTTTTGCTGCATAATGTGGAAGCATTGGATTTTTTATAACCTGAGGAAGATTATGTCTTGGGCGAAGTACCATAAATCTCAACTTGCGATCTTTGATGTATTCATCCAATGTAGCAATTGCAACTCCACGTTCAATATGAGCTTCAATTAAATATGGGATATTGGTTCCTTCTTCAACATACACTAATGCGACGTGAGAGAAATTCCCAGGATAATCGTTTCCTCTAGAAATTAATGCTGAAACTTCTGCTCCACCTCTAGAAACAAGTAAATCGCCACTATGTACTTTAATTCCTAAAATATTAGTACTTGGTGTTTCTGATGGTTCATCTTTTACATACAAAACAGGCTCAAAAGGATTATTCGATTGCAATAGAACTTCCTCCACCGCAGCACGCATACCATACAAGCTTTTATACAGTGCTATTCTGGTATCGGTCTGGTTGATATCCCAATTGATAGATTGTTCCTTAATATTCCTTCTAGCACGATTGTATATTTCGAAGAAAACTTCGTTTTGATTTTCTTGAGCTGCAACAATTGGTGCTAACTCAAAAAAGCCATTCATGAATGTTTCTAATCGTTGGTCGTTAGGTTGAATCTCTTCCGTTTCCAACTCTGTCAAAATCTTTAGAGTACTATTAAGAAGTAAGTCTATTTTTAGCGTACGCTCTAGCTCCGATTCTTCTCTAGCTTGGGCAAAATCACTTTCAAGACTTTTCCATCTATCGTTTTGATTCCAAATAAAGGGAGTTGAATTTCCTTCCCGTTCAATATTTATAGAAGAAGTATCTGGAATCATCAATAATGCGTAAACAACAATAATTCCAAGTAACCATTTTATCAGCGTTTTTTTCATGGAAGAATGTACAAAAAGTTAATGAATGGAAATTTAAACTTAAGGTTCGTTTTCTGCCAGATGGTGATTATAGATGTTAGATAGTTTAGTGGCAGTTATAATAAATTAAACAACGGGAAAAGTCATTCTGATCCGAAGCCTCGGGACGAAGAATCTTCACAGCCGATAAAAAACAATTATTTTGTTTGTAGACAATAGCTGACCATACCTTCACACTATTTCCTTGCTCACTAATATATTCATCTCATTAATGGCTGTACTTTTGTTCCGCCAAAAGTACCAAAAGCTCTCGACAAGAATTATTGGCGCGAACTTCATTGCATCGACTCAATCATTCCAATGGTCTTCGCTCACCTTATGCCACATTCAAATCCTAGCCTGTGTGGAATGATTACTCCTGTCGGAGACGTCGATTCCATTGCGTTCTTCCTCCGCCAATAATTCTAAACGTCGATGTGATTTGGTGGGTTTATTCACACTCTGGGACCTAAAAATCTCTAGGTACTTTGTGAGCAATTAAAAATTATTTCTGTCAACAAATTACCTAGCACCTACAAGGATGACTCTGAGCATTTTTATGATTTTTTTAAACAGGATTTGGCTTGCTACAATACTCAAAGCTCACTGCTCACTACTAATCATAAAAAAACATCTCATTTCACTCATAACTCAGACCTAATATTTCATTAGATTTGAACTATGTACGATTCTCAATTTCTTATAAAGCTAGTTCGCGCCCGTATGCCTTTTGGGCAATATCAGCATAGCTTTATCACTGATATTCCAGTTCATTACCTTGAGTGGTTTAGCCGAAAAGGTTGGCCAGATGGACAACTTGGTCAGTTCCTTTCTACCATGTACGAAATAAAAATAAACGGATTAGATAGAATCCTAGATCCCATCAAGAGAGAATATCGATAGTAATTACTTGTATAATGGAAAATAGTTCTTACATCATGTAATATATTTTTTACTTTACGTATGAATTTTCCGACACTACCTAACAAACGGAGTTTAATATGTCGAAAAGAGAAATTTATGCTTATACATCCATCGCTTCTACCATCTGCCTATTGGGATTTTATGTAATTACTGTTTTTGGCTGGCCAGAAAGTATCCCTGATGTCACATCTCAGCTTAGTTCCCTTTTTATAAAAGTGCTCTTTTTTGCTTTCATAGTTGAACTTCTTCTTGGATTACTAAAACGAAAAAATGAAGTAGAAAAAGATGAGCGCGATCTACTTTTCGAGGCTAAAGGTTTTAAGAATGCATACCTCTTTCTAACCACAATGGTAATTTTAATACTATCTCAAATCTTGATTAGTACTGTTATTGGAAGTGATAAACTTGGTTTTTTCGATTTCAACGGCAATCCATTTCATATTTTTCATTCATTGGTAATTATTCTTTCCGTCTCTAGTCTAATTAATAGAGGAACTCAGATTTTCTATTATAACCGAGGTTATTAAGATGAAAGATTACATCATTGCAAATAACATACGTAAGCTGCGTTTTCATGCGGGAGAGATAACCCAAGAGGAACTTGCTGATAGAGTTGGTGTAACTAGACAAACGATAAATGCTTTAGAAGCTGGAAAATATTCACCTTCTTTAGAACTAGCTTTTAAAATTGCGTTGTACTTTAAAGTGCCTTTAGAGGAAGTTTTTATGTATAAAAAGAAAGGCTCTTAACTAAAATACTTTCGTAACCATCTTGGTAGTATTCTGAAGAGAATCTTCAATTATTTTGAAATTAATCCTCCCAAGAACTTGTCCATTATTCGTATTTACATCCACTTTCCATTCTCCAGGAAGTAATCTTTCTTTATACGTATAACCTCGAAAACCACCATCTCTTCCACCTGTTATTTCGAAATCGATATTATCAGTGGTTTGCCATTCATTGGTTTTAGGATTCTTCCAATTCCATTCGTGAGTTATCTTTTTGGTAAGATCGGCAGGAGCAAAAATGGAAGTGTACACATATAATTTCTCTCCCGGTTTATGTACAATATTTGTATTGAAATCAGAAAAGAAGTTTCCTTTCTGATAGGTTAATATGTAGTCATTATCCTGTTTCTCAAGCCTCTGAGCCACAATTCCATCTTCAAGAGCTAATGGAACTGGTGGGATGAGATTTAAAAAATAGAAGCCATTTATCATCACATAAATACCAATGATTATACTAATCATCTTTCCTTCGTGTAGCTCAGCTCGGGTACTTGGACTTTTACTATAAATGAAAGTGATGAGTAATAAAGTAGTTGCTAAACTAACTGCCCCAGAAATTATAAAAATGAAGGTGTTCATGGTGTTAACCAGAACTGGAATGAAAAACGTAAAGAAGGTGAAATTGACAAAAAAGTACGTGCTGAACTGTAAGTACTTATTGGAAATTCTCTTTTTGAATAGCTCATTAGCAAACAAAAGAGCCACTAATATCACAAAGAAGGAAATGGTTTTAGTGAAGGAAACACTTCGTGAAAAGTAAATTACATACGCACTAGAAAGTCCACCCAAGAAAAACTGAATAGCTAGAGGAAAATAATCCTCATACTTACCTAGAAAGGTGTTGCGCCACTTACCATCGTCCGATAAGTTAAATAAATATAAACAACCACTTAAAGAAGTAAGATAAACACAAAGAATAACACGATCGTAAAGGCGATCAATTCTACCTAGCGTTAAAGAATCCCAAATAAAACCCAACACAAAAAATACAACGGGTGCACTTTTCTGATGCTTTTGTACAAATGCGTTAAAGCGGGTTATCATTGTTGGGCTTTCATTCTTTAAATTTCGCTTAAATGGTTCTTTGTATTAAGTGTAATTAATTTAATACAAAACTATAAAAAATAAATATTTATTTAAAATAAAAGAAGTGATTAAACCACTTCTCCTACTTCAAAAACTTCTTCTCCAAGTTCTACTGCTTTAGCTTTAAGAGCTTCCACTTTATCTGCAGAAACAACAGCAACCAAACCAATTCCTAAGTTGAATGTAGCTTGCATATCATCTTCAGGTACATTGCCAATTTCTTGAATCATATTGTAAATAGCAGGACGTTCCCAACCATTCCAATTAATATCTAAAGCAAGTCCTTCTGGTAAAATACGCTTGGTATTTCCTACCATTCCACCACCGGTGATATGAGAAAAGCCATTCACACCAGGCTCATCTTTTAAAGCAGTAATTAAAGAAAGATAAGATCTATGAACTTGGAGTAATTCCTCACCAACAGTACATCCTAAATCTTCTACAAAATCATTCACATCGTATTTAGTGAACAACACGTTTCTAGCAAGTGAATATCCATTTGTGTGTAAACCTGAACTTTTGAAACCAAGCAACACGTCACCTTTTTGAATACCAGCGCCGTTAATCACTTTATCTTCGTCTACAATACCTACAATGGTTCCAGCTAAATCAAATTCACCAGGACCGTAAATATCTGGCATTTCTGCTGTTTCGCCACCAATTAGTGCTACACCATTTTGCTTACAAGCTGTAGCAAAGCCTTTAATTACATCAAAGCCGACATTTTGTTCCAACTTCCCTGTAGAGAAATAATCTAAAAAGAATAGAGGTGTTGCTCCACAAACAGCAATATCGTTTACGCAATGGTTTACTAAATCTTGGCCAACGGTATCATATTTACCCGCTTTAAAAGCCACAATCAATTTAGTACCAACTCCGTCAACCGAGCTTACAAACACAGGTTTTTTAAAAGCACCTAAATCTGGACGGAAAAATCCTCCAAAACCACCAATGTTAGAAAGAACTGCATCACTATGAGTTTCTTTTACAACACCTTTAATGGAGTTTACGAGCTCTTCACCCGCTTTAATGTCTACGCCTGAATCTTTATATGTGAAGGTCTTTTTTTCCATTATGAATTTTTTCAGTTCTTTGTAATTAATTTAATGTGCGCTAAATGATGCCTGCAGTGCCAAGCGTATAGCATTAGTGATTTTAAAATAGTGAATTGTCCTGCATCAGGATTTTCAAAAGTTCGCTGCCATTCATCACCAGTAATGCTGTTATACATTAACACCATTTTAGTGTGAATTTCTTCTAGTAAGAATAAACTTAACTCAACTGGAGTTCCAAACTTTTCATCTAAATTTACCCAAGCTTCTCGATTGTACGACATAACCGTCGGATTATCTTCTGTTAATGCATATTGAACTCTGAATAATGAGTTCATATGGCTGTGCACTAAATGATGAATTAGCTGTTTAGCATTCCAACCACCTTCGCGGTACGATTTTTCTAATACTTCATCAGAAAAGCCTTCTATGGTTTCTTGAATTTGTTCTGGTAGAGCAGCTATGTCTGCGATCCAACCTTGGATTTCTTCTTCAGTGGGATTCTCTACGTAAATAGGTTTCCCGATAGGGTATTTAATATCCATAGTTATTTGGCTTTGAGTTATACAAATATACCACCTTTCAAAAAATTTTATGGAACCAATTTCCAAATCTTTTCCACACCGTATTAGACAAACATAATGAGATTTTTATATATAGTAATAAGTAGTAGAGAGTGTGGATTTGTTGATAACAAACTTTTCCTTTTTTCCCACAACGGTTGACAAAACAATGTGGGAAATTATGTTGATTTCCTTTTCTTAATAAATAAAGAGTTAAAGAGGCTCGAAAAATGTTCTCCACATACACACCTATTTTGTACATAAAATCTGTAAGTAGCTCGTCAACACTAAAAGTTATTCTTTTTGAATGTTGATTAGATGAAAAGAATGTGGAAACTTGTTGACAAAAATAAGCGAACTTAGTTATCCAGTTTTTATAACATAGTATTCCACATAGTAATCCACATTGTTTGTAAGTATGAGAGTTGTTGTACAGCGTGTAAAAAGAGCATCCGTAACCGTAGCAAAAGAAGTAACAGGAAGTATAGAACAAGGCTTATTACTGTTAGTTGGAATCCATAGTACTGACACTCATGAGCAGTTGCGTTGGATATGCGATAAAGCGCTTAAACTGCGAATTTTTGAAGATGAAGAAGGTAAAATGAACCGATCGGTAAGTGATGTAAACGGAGGAATTTTGGTGGTTTCCCAATTCACTTTATATGGAGATGCTCGAAAAGGAACACGACCAAGCTTTATTGAAGCGGCTCGCCCTGAATTAGCAGAACCAATGTACGAGGAAATGATTCAGTACTTCAGAGAACAATCTACCTTGAATATACAAACAGGAATCTTTGGTGCTACTATGGATGTTGAGTTATTGAATGATGGTCCGGTAACATTGATTTTGGAGAAGTAGAGTGGCAGTAATTTTTATTTTTATTGATGGTGTAGGAATTGGGAATAAAAGCGAAGAAAATCCATTTCTATTAAATAAGTATAAAAGCTTTGAACTGCTTTCTGATGGGAATTTTTTTAAAGGATCTGATGGTGTTTCAACTTCCAGCCAGTTATATAAAGGAATTGATGCCAATTTAGGAATTGAAGGTTTGCCACAAAGTGGAACAGGACAAACCACATTATTTACTGGAGAAAATGCTTCTCAAGTTATTGGGAAACACTTTGGTCCTTATCCTCATTCAGGAATAAAACACTTATTACAAGATCAGAGTATTTTCCAAGCAGTGCAGCAGTCGGGCAAAAAGCCGTATTTCATGAATGCATATCCGCCCATTTTCTTTGAGCTTTCAGAAAAGAGAAATAGATGGAGTTGTACCACTTTAATGACTAAAAGTGCAAATATAACCCTCAACTCTACCAAAGAGGTTTTAAATGGAAGTGCACTTACTGCTGAAATTGTTCAGAATGCGTGGCGAGAACGCCTAAATATCGATATCCCAAAAATTACCGCAACCGAAGCTGGTAGACGATTATTGGATGTAGTTCCTAATTACGATTTAGTTTTATACGAATACTACTTAACCGATAAAGCAGGACATAATAAGAATCTCGAAGACGCCCAGCGTGTATTGCAGCCCTTAGATGAATTTCTTCTCCATATAATAGAAAACAAACGAAGCCAAGATGTACTAGTTATAACCAGCGATCATGGAAACTTGGAAGATCTTTCGGTGAAAACACATACCAGAAATGAAGTTCCTCTATTTGTACTAGGAGAAGAAATTGGCGGCTTTAAAAACATAGATAGTTTAGTTGGTGTAAAAAACCAGATACTGAAGGTTCTTTAATCTACTTAACTTTCTTTTTCTAAGGTTTTAATATCAGCGATTAGTTGTTGAACAGAAGTTTTATTCAATCCATTGTAGATACCACGAATGTGTTTGTTTTTATCTACTAAAATGAAATTTTCTGTATGCAAAAAGTCGTCGTTACTTTTTTCTTCGCCGAGATCTTCTTCAACAAAATAAGATTGGCGACCTAAATTATAGATTTGATCTCTATCGCCAGTAAGTAAAAGCCATCTATCACTTACAATTTTTCTCTTTTGGGCGTAAGCTTTCAAAACAGAAACAGAATCAATATCTGGAGTAACAGAATGAGATAATAATAGAACATTATCATCATCTAAAAACTCTTCTTGAACAATCTTCAAGTTGTCGGTCATTCTTGGGCAAATGCCTGGGCAAGTAGTAAAGAAAAAATTAGCCACATAAATTTTATTATCTAAATCGGCCTCGGTAATAGTAGTGCCCTCTTGGCTTGTGAGCGAAAAACTGGGAATAGAATGAAATGCAGCCAGAGAATCACTTTCTTTATTAAACCAATGTGGAGTGAAACTAGCTTCAGAATAATATGGAAGGCTATCGACACGGCTCTGCATTTCTGATTTTTTAGAGCAGCCAAAACCTAAACTGATGGCTAAAACTACAAGGAGTAAATTTCTTTTATTGTATGATTTCATCGCCTAATTTGTAACAAAGGTTAGCACGTTTCAAACCAAAAATTCTTCCATTTTTGGCTTCGTAGTTATTATATATTTTTCCGTTCTCTCTCCAGGCTTTTTGTAAACCTTCTTCTTTTCCTTCCACATACGTTAATTGCTTAAAAAGAGAACCGCTTGAGTACCATTGTTTTTGTACCCCACTCAAAACACCGCTTATATAATTGGCTTCAGATCGGATAGTTCCATCCTTCCACCAAGTAGTAACTTTGCCGTCTAAACGTCCATCATTATAAGTTCCTTCAAAGCTAATTTGGCCATTTGAATACCACTTTTTAAAAAGCCCGTGCTTTTTTCCATTTCTAAATTGAATGGATTCAGATAGTACTTCATTAGGATAACTAGCAACTGAAATTCCTGTAAAGGATGTATCGCCGTAATAGAAAAGTCCTTCGTTTGCTTTTAATTCTAACTGACTCTTTTCAACCTGAACATCACTCTCTACCGTGGTAGAGAAATGATGTTCGGTATTACACGAAAAAGAAAAAGCCAAAAAGAGTAGAGGCAGAAATTTAGTTAATCGCATTTGAAGTACCTTGGTAATTGCCTGGAAATAGCACGTAATACTGATTCAAATACAAATCATTCATTATGTGGTAATGATACTCTTCTTCAGAAGAATGTTGAGTAGTACTTGTGTGGCCACCAGAAACATCAAGATCGGTTGGGTAAGTGCCTGTTGAATTACACTTTCTCCCGTAAAGGAAAAAACCGTCAGCAATAATACCGATAAGCGCATCATCATCAATCGACCAAGCTTTGGTTTCTAGGTGATAATGATAGCTTTGTGGGCCAGTGTGAGCTGCTGTGTAATCGAGTGAGCCAACAGCATTATCTAATGGAACATTTGGTCCTTCCTGATCATTATAAATCATTGCGCCACTTACAGCAATACCAATTGGACCAAGACCTGTTGAGGAAGAACTAGACGCGAGCTCGGGAGTAATTGGAACACGTAAAGTATACGAACCATTAAAGTCGTCGATATAGCCTGGAGCCATTTTATCATAAGAAGTAACGGTTGGTTCAACATGTAGTTCATGGCTTTCAGACCAATACGGAGAAGTATGATTTGGCATACCATTCGATTCAATGACTACTTCATCATCGTCTAAATAGATAGTAAAATTGGTAGAATCGAAATCGGCATAAGCTGCATGTAAACTATGTTCAGAGTCCGAACCAGATTGGTCGTTTACGCCACTATCATCTTTACAAGAAAGTAGAAATAAGGAGCCGGTGCTTAATAAGAAAAAAGCGAGAGAAAAAGTGTATTTCATTTTAGGGAATTAATTATTCGTTGTCGGTTAGACAAACAAAAATCAAAAACCCTTCGGTGGCGGCGGAGTATTTCCTTTATTATTCAAAATATTATTTAGAGCACGATCCATAAATCTATTAAAATTAGATTTTTGTTCATCTCTTAATAAGCCTTTAATATCTTCAAAATGTTTAAAGGTTACCGTTAATTTCTTGGTATTAGCATCATTAATTAACTGTAAAAGTGAATCGGAATGAGTTTCGGTAAAATTATTAGTTAAAGATTCGAAATACTCATTGATGAGAGCGGCTTCTTCTTTATTGATAAGATCCATGTCTTGCTTATGTTTTTTAGCTAACTCAGAGAAAGAGTCGGCTTGGGCTTTGTCTAACCGAAGAATGGATGTAGCCTGATTCATAAATGAGCTCGGGCCAGGACTATTAGGTCTATTAAAAGGTGGCTGAGGTGGTTGGGGTTTTGAAATAATTACAAAGCTCAATAATGCAATATTCAGTGCAATTAGAAAGAAAAGAGCATATTTATAAAAATTTGATTTCTTCATCACTAGTATAAATTAAAATCGTTATTCAAATTATATTGATCGCTAGCTTCTGTGATTGTATTGGTTGTAGAAGTATCACTTTTGAGGATAAAATTTTGCACAATATAGATGTTAGAAACCAAAAGCAGGATAGCGATAGCAGCCACCCATCTCAATTGGAAGTCTGAAACTTCGTTATAAAGATTAAACTCCGCTTCGATGTTGGCATAAAGTTCTGGCCGTGGTTTGGCGCGCTTCATTCCGTCTAAGCTTTTTAGAATTTCTTCGGTACGTTGTGTGTTATTATTATCGTTCATATCAGTTAGACAATCATTTGTTGCTATTTCCTTCGGTAAAGAAAAAAGAATTTAATTTTTTTCTAAGATTTGCTTTAGCTCGTTGTAATAAAGACTCTACCGCTTTTAATGTTGTTTCCATAATAGTGGCAACTTCTTGGCGGGGTAAATCTTCAACGTAGCTTAAAACAAACGCCACTTTTTGTGTTTCTGGAAGTTCTTTTATGGCTTTAAACAAAGTTTTGGAGTCTTCTTTATTCTCAAGTAAAATGCCAGGGTGTTCAAAACTTACGCCTTCTACGTTTTCATCTCTTTTAAAGAATAAGGAAAGTCGTTTTCTTTTTTTCAAATGGTTTAAGGAAGTATTTACAGCAATTCGATAAATCCAGGTACTCAGTTTAGAATCGCCTTTAAAAGAATCTGCTTTCTTAAAAACACTTACAAATACATCTTGAGTAACCTCTTCGGCATCTTCTTGGCTTTGTAGTATACCAATAGCGGTGTTGTAAACTGTATCTCCAAACTTCTCATATAGCTCCCTAAAAGCTACTTGGTTGCCCTTGGCAATAGATTGTATGAGTTGTAAGTCAGAAATATGAGTTCATTTATTGAAAAGTAGATACAAAAACTAAAATATTGCTTTAGTAATTCAATCTGCAATAGTATAATCTAAAAGAATATAGATTAATGCATAGAATTGGAAAAGCATTTAAAAGCAAAGTGAATCAAGTTAATTATTCGATTTGAAGAAGATAGAAGAAAGTAAAAACTATTATTTAGAGTCTGGTGCGAATGAGATTTCAATTTGGTTCTATCCAAGGAAAGAAAGGTTTACTATAATTTTCATCTGTGTATGGTTAGTATTCTGGGGGGTTGGTGTGGTTGATGTTCTGGATTCACTCGTATTGGAAAATGAAGGACAGGAAAATCCATTATTTCTAATGGTCTGGCTTGTAGGATGGACCGTTGGTGGTGTTTATACGTTTATAGAGCTTCTATGGATGTTAGCTGGAGAGCAAATTGTAGAGATTAACAGAGAGTCTCTTAAAATTGTTAAGAAGCTTGGGCTCATTTCATTTAGTAAAAAGTATGAAATAGAGCATATTATAGACTTACGAATTTGTGAAAAGGAAAAAAGTAAGAAAACGAACAAGTACTATAAATCTAGCTTGTTCAAGCAAGTTGGGTTTCTCTGCTTTCACTATAAAGGTGAGAAGAAACGTTTTGGGCTTGATATCGATAAGTTAGAAGCAGAAAGCATACTCAATAAAATTAAAGAGATTAGCAGATTTTCCGATTTACAAATTGGATGAAATACTGTCTGTAATTTGCTATAATGAGAAGATAAACGTCATGAAACCATCAATCTAAGCATTATGAAAAATATTCTATTTCTATTGGCTGCCGTCCTATTTTTTGGAAGTTCCTGCTCTAATGTTTTTGAGAATGAAAATGATTCGGTATACGCAAAGTTTTCGTCCAATAATTTAGTTATTAGCAATGGATCAAATGAAGTGGTGTACTATGCGGTATTTGAGCAAGGGTCTTTAGCTGTTATCGATTGGGTTCCTTTCTCTTCAAAAGAAAATCGGATTCTACCAAGTACTTCAATAAGCGTAAAAAAGGAAGATATATATGCATATAAAGATGGAAAGAAGGTGGTGCTTTTTTACTGGAAGGACACAGGTTCAGCTATACAAAATATGCAGCAGGTAGTAATAGACTAGAAAAGCTAAATTCGCAAAACGAAAGCGTTTTGCTTATTATCAATAGAACATAAATTTCTAATTGTACTTCATGCCAGTAGTAAAGCTTCTTAAAATTGCACACGGCCGTAGCGGCGATAAAGGAAATGGTTCTAATGTGGGAATCATAGCTCGTCACCCAGAAATTTATCCTTTCTTAGAAGAAAAATTAACTCCAGCCCTTGTTAAAGAACATATGAAGAATGTTTGTAAAGGCAGTGTAGAGCGCTTTGAATTACCAAATATCGGTGCTTTAAATTTTTTATTGAATGAAAGCTTAGGTGGCGGCGGAACGGTTTCTCTGAAGCTAGATGCCCAAGGAAAAACACATGCAGCTCAAGTTCTCCGAATGGATATTGACGTTCCAGAACATTTACTAGCTTTAGTAGATTAGATTTAATTTGGCTCGGTGTTTTAATGTTGAGCGTATATATTAAAGCGATTTTTTCCCCTAGGTTCAATGTTGGAAGCAGTAGAGCAAAATACATCTATTGGTTCTTTTACTTGAGCCTTCTTATGGCTTTCCTTGAATTGGGTCAAGATTATATCAGCTCGGTCTTAAACGATAATTATTTTTCTTTGGGTCAATCGCTTTCGTATAAGCTTTTTTGGTTGCTCTTCCCTCTTTTTTCCATCGGTTTAGTTGCTTGGTATCACAAAACAGAATCCTATTCTTCGAAAGTGTTACAAGCAGTGTTGGGCACGTTGATAACTCTCCTTATCACCTTAGCCCACCTGTTGGTATTTTCACTTCTTCTGTTTGGTATTTCAAACATGTTTTATGAAGAGTCGGTGTCTGTTTATTTCTTAATAACTGAAAAGCTTTCGACCCGCCTGTATATAGGCCTTTCCATTTACATCATTTTCTCGGCTTTGTATTACTACCATTCTAAGCAACAGAGCGTCGAGAATCATGAAAAGGAACAGAATCAAATAAAAAACATTACCGTTAAAAATGGGCGTACTACAACGCTCGTAGATGTGAATACGATTAATTGGATTGGTTCTGATGGACACTATTTGTCGGTCCATACAGAAAACAAGGAACATGTAATTTTAGATAGTCTAAAAAATATTATCACCAGCCTACCCGAAAATTTCAAACGTATACATCGCTCCACTATAGTGAACACCAATCGAGTTAAAAAGTTGAAATCAAGAGGTAATGGAGATTACGATGTTATTATGAATGACGGCACCATTCTCCGGCTGAGCAGAAATTATACGGAGCCTCTGAGGGACTTACTGCTTTAGCACTCATCTTATGTGGTAAAACCACTCCACTTATGTCATTCTTGTTTCAGGGGTACTCTCTGCGTGCGATATTGCCATCACTTGCTAATCAAACATTACGATTTACAAGTTAAAAACCAGTATCGATTCATATCCAAACCTCAGGAAACCTAAGAGTAATGTATCAAAGTATCTTAATATTACTACTTCAAACCAGTCGTGATTCGATCCAAAGCATTGGCATTTTTTTGTTTCGCGTTGGAGTTTCTCTATCTATGATTATTATACATGGATGGCCAAAGCTTTCCAGTTATATAGAAGGCAACGTCGATCTTTTCGATCCATTAGGTATAGGTTATGAACTCAGCTTACTGCTAGCCATCTTCGCTGAAGTTATCTGTTCGATTCTCTTAATTCTGGGATTATTTTCAAGAATTTCATCCATTCCTTTAATCATAACTATGCTGGTAGCAATATTTTTAGTCAATGCAGGGCAGCCTTTTATAGTTAAAGAGAAGGCATTCATTTTTTTAATGACCTACATCTTCATTCTACTGTCTGGTTCTGGAAAAATTTCGCTCGACGCCCTACTTACCAAAAAACTAACCTCTATTAACAAGCACTAAATGTGTTCACTCAAAACAAAAATCCCATTACAAATGAAAACCTTGATTCCAATCCTTTTTTGTCTATTAAACTATAACCTATTGCTTGCGCAAAACACCCTAGTTGGCGGTGCTTGTGAAGGATGCGAAGCTGTTCTAGAATATCCGAATAAACCGCTCACTCCCGTTGATACCCTGCCAGACTTTAATCGGTCTGGACCTAAACTCAAACTACAAGGAATTGTATATCAGCAAGATGGTAAGACTCCAGCTGCTGGTGTGGTGATATATGCATATCATACCAATCAGAAGGGCGTTTACGAGAAGCAAGGTGACGAAGAAGGTTGGGGGAAAATCCATGGTCGCCTCCGCGGATGGGTAAAAACAGGAGCCGATGGCCAATATACATTTTATACTTTAAAGCCAGGAATATATCCCAATCGATCTGAACCAGCTCATGTTCATCTCACCGTTTTGGAACCTAACGGCAAATACTACTGGATTACAAGTGCACATTTTGAGGGAGATCCACTTCTTTCCGATAAAGAGCTAAAAAACAATTCGCCAAGAGGTGGTGGCGATGTTGTTCTACAACTAAAACAAATCAACGGGATGCAGGTGGGATACAGAGATATTATTTTGGGTAAAAATTTAGAAGGATACAATCGTAAATAAAATTTTCTATGTTATTAAACGCTGTATCAATGAGCCACAAATACTTAGGGCGGGCTGTGTTCCAAACTCCTAATCTTTCAATAAAACCGAATAGGGATTTTCACGGAAACGACATCCCAACTAAGGTTTAGCGAAGTTAAAGAACTTTGAACCTCAGAGAATTCAATCGTAAAAGTTTCTACGGGTCTATCGAGTGTTTCTACCGGGACATCGAAACGTTTATAATCAAAGTCGATACTATAGTCGAACGCTCCCCATTGGCCCAATGCATTGTTTAAGATAATAGTCCAATGATCTTCGTAAGGAATGGTAAAAAGAGAGTAAGTTCCAGCTTGAATAGCTTCATTCCCCATTAAAATGGTATTTGTAATAACAATCTCGGTGGCTTCATTAGCGCCTGTTCGCCAAATTTCCCCATAAGGCTCCCACTCCCCAAAAATAGTTCTATCTCTGCGATAAGGCTGACCGTAAACAACTTTTATATAAGTATTGCTGTGGCTTACCGATGCAATGGCAATGGGGCTTTTTCTATTTAATGAAGGGACTTCTTGGGGGCTGGATGGTTTTCTATTTGTACAGCTACTAACAATAAACAGAGTGCTTATCAGTAGCAGTAAAAAACGATTCGAATGACATTGAAAAGTCAAAATCGGCATTAAAAGTCCCCAATTATAAATTGTGTTTGATTCCTTGATGGCTCATACGCAACACCAAACCCAAGTTCAAAATTCAAGTTAGAGATATTAAATTGAAAATGTATCCCACCACCAAAAATACTTCTACTATTTGATAATAAAGAGGAGGTTTCCAAATCGCTAATAGTGTGAGAAAATCCGGTTATGTAGATAGCATTTAAATGAAACGGAACAAGAAAACTGCCATTATCAGGATAGAATAAAGGAATAGCATAACGTGTGCTAAAGCGGCCAAGATTAGATGATGATGGAAAAAGATCGTTTTTGAATCCAAACGGCACAATGGTGCTAGTGTTATAAAGTAGTTGATTACTTTGTTGAAGAAACTGAACATCTAAACGAAGCGATTGATTGAATTGTCTAAGTGGAGAAACGTAGCCGAAAACACCAAAATAATGTCCCCATCTCTCGTTTAGTGTTAATTGCTGGCTATATCCATTTGGGAAAGTAACCTGAAACTCGGGATTGTTAAGAGCTTTTTCTAAGGAACTGAAAAGAACGACACCAGATGACGGTTGAACATCTCGAGGAAGCGTTAAAATACGCCAGTTCAACTGAGTGTAATATCCCAATTTATATTGGTTGGCGAAATCGGATAAAGGTGAAGGCGAAAGATCGAAAAGGCGAAGTTGTTCGAGGAAGAATTTTGGTGAGAAATAGAAGTTAGTAGGCCTTGAAATATCTTTAGCCGAAACTGAAAATGGAAGAGCTAAACTAAAACCTCGTTCTTCAAACATAATTCCATATTGTTCTTTAACTCCATCACCATTTTGGTCTAACGAAAGCGCCGAAAATGTAGGCTCGCTATAAGCACGAAGGTTAAATCCAGGGAAGAATGTCTTGTTTGAATAAGAAATATCATACCATAAACGACTTTGTATGCCAGTAAATTCAGCAGAGTAACTTTGGCTGCCTAATACGTCGGTACTATAAGCGGCTAAGCCAATTTGATTGGCACCAGAGTTTTCTTTAAAAACAGGTAAAATAGCACGAGGTTTAATCCAGCTAATATCAGAGCCGTATTTACTAACCTCCCATTCTTTTGTTTGGCTATAATTTGATGCACCAATAGTAGGTATAGAAAGATGTTCTTTAAGATCGAAACCTTGTAAAAGAGCATCTTTTGGAACACGTTTGTTATAGAAATCTGCTTTCTTAAGAATGGCTATTTTCTGCTCTTCTTCATCTTGAAACGAGTAAGCAATGGCTTTGCCATCGGGCGAGTAAGAAGCTTCAAAGGCGTTATATATAGAAGACGTGAGTTGCAGAACATCGCCCGTAGAAACATCGTATTCGTAGATGTTCATGGCGGGGAATTTATCAAGCGTAAAAAGTAGTTTTTGTTCAGCCGGATGCCATGCTAAATCATGGATGGAAGCGTCTTTAAAAGCCAAGGTTGGCGCTGTATCTAAGTCTTGTGCAAGCGTTGCGGTAGTTGTTAGCCATAAAGCCTGCACTCCCTTCTTGTTCATTATAACAGCTAACTGTTTTTTGTTAGATGGATTAGCTTTTATAGCAACAGGCGTGGCGTCAGTAATAGTTTTTAACGTATCTACTTCTCCATTTTTAGAAACGGAAATAATGCTTGCCGAAGAATGATTGGTTTGAAGAGCAAAAGTTGAGGAAGTTGTATTTGTAGGAGCATAGGCTCGGGCATTGTTTGTAATAGCTGTTGCTTTACCGGTAGACAAATCCAGTTTTTTGATATCTAGAAAATATGCTCCAGAATATAGTGAGCGAGCCCCATACTCGGAATAAAACAACGAATTTGTTGAGGCGTCATATTCGATATTAAAATCGGATGAAGTGACCACTTCTTGTAGCAATCTTGTCTTTTTGTAATTAAGATCGAAGGTATAAAAACCACGCGGTGCATTGTACTGAGAGCCGAAGTAAACAATCTTGTTTTCACCTACCCAAAGCGGTTTCTGAAGTCGTAATCCTTTAAATGGAATGGGTAGAACAATGTGTTTATCGGAAGTGGAAGTGTTTTCGAACAAAGCGAGGCGTTTGTCTTCTTTAGCTTTCATAGCGTTTTGATACTCACTATAAAGCTGACTAGGCCATTTCTTTGTTTCTTGTTTTAATGCAAATCCGTATCCCAAGAAAAAGAAGTTGTAATGGAAATTGATAGACTTGCGAGAGATGTCTTCGCCATAAGTATCGTGTAACCATTGCGTAAATGTATAGCCTGCAATATAGTGGCGGTTATAAGGCAGTGTTTGGCTTGCAGGCTGCAAGGTTTGAGCCATACTCCAAGGCGAAGTTGAAGCTAAATTTGAGTTAAACTGATTATTAAAAAAAGTGTAATTGCCCCTTCCTCCGTCGGTATGAACTTTGTTAGATTCTAAATAAACAGCTAAACCTTCGTGTACACCTACTGATGGGAAAAAGTTAATAGATCGAGCTACATCGGGTGAGAAAAGTCGTAAAACACCACCAATGCTAATGGGATTATTCACATTCGCGTGAGTTGCGTGCAATAACTCGTGAGGAAGTACCGCTTCCATCCAGTTTCCAGAACGAGGATTAATAGCTTTGCCTTTAAAAGGAGCAAGATCAAATTCAGATCTAAAATTGAAAGAAGTTACAAAGCCGTTAGAAAGGTCGTTATAGTTTGAAAGTACAACTGGGAAATGGCTAAGTTTTCCGCCAGTAAGTTTAGAAGCAATGGGATACTGTTGCTCTAATATTAAGCCAGCATTGTAAGCTAATGAGTCTTCACCCTCGGGGAAAATGATTCGAAAATGGGGAGTTTTTAACTCTTGCCAGTTCAAACCTGCTGGGCGTAATTTGGAATAATAGAAGATTGATTGCGCTGAAAGTGCTTGGCAACTAAAAACGAGAGCTGCGAAGATTAAAGCTCGACGAATTATCATAATAACTCGAAGTTTGGTAAGTAATAATAGATTGCCCAAAACTGCGAGAACGCCCCACCCATCACAAAAAGATGCCATATTTCATGAAATCCGAATTTCTCTGGAAATGGATCGGGCTTCTTAATTCCATAAATAATGGCACCGAAAGTGTAAAAAAGCCCACCAACGCCTAACCAAATTAAAAAGCCATTGGGTACGCGCCCCCACATTTGAGGAACAATAATTACGGCAACCCAGCCCATCAGTAAATAAAGCATAGTAGAGAACCAACGAGGTGCACCCATCCAGAATATCTTTTTTAAAAAGCCAACGAGAGCAAAAGACCAAACGCCTACTAACATTCCAATACGCCAGTTTCCAGAAAGAGTCATTGCGCAAATGGGTGTGTAAGAACCAGCAATTACAAGGTAAATCATGATGTGGTCAATCTTGCGGAAAAACTCTTCCGTTTTAAAAGATACATTTATCATGTGGTAAATGGCGCTAGAGCCAAACATCAAGAAAACAGTAATACCATAAAGTAAAAAAGAAGCCCTAAAATAAACATGCTCTGGGGAAGATTTAAGCATCAGAAACACAGTAAATACTACTGCTCCAATTGCACCCAATAAATGAGAATATGCATTGAAAGGCTCTCTGGCTGGGAAAAAATATTTGCTCAAAATAAAACTTCTAAAGTTAGACGTTAATGAACTTCCAATATACAAAAAGTAAAGTGAAGCTAGTTAAAAACACAATTCCAGCCCAGCTCAGTACTCGCAACCACATTGGTGGCTGGTGATCTTTTGGAAAGTTTGAAGCCATAACAAGGCGGTAATTTATAAAAGCTAAAACAGGCGCTGTTAAAAACGAAAGGGTTGTTGCTAAATCGATCAGAAAAGTAAACCGATTTCCCGACCAATAAAGGACAACAAGAGACAATAATGAGATTAAAATGATAAGAACGCGATAACTAAATGTAGAAACAGCACTAAATCGCGAACTAACCTGGGAGAGAATTTCACGGGAAACACGAGGATAGGCATCTGTAACGGTTAATGTGGTACTAAACATAGTGGTAAAAGCACAAATAATAATAATCCAGTAAGCCCAGTCGCCCAAAGTTTGGGTGTACATGGTAACAAGCTGTTTTGCAAATGTTGCCCCACCTGCGGCAAAACTAACATCGATGCCATACATAATGAGTGAGCCAAGCGATAAAAAGCCGAGTGCGAGTAAACCGGCACCGATATATCCGATATTGAAATCGGTAATGCAATCTTTGAGGCGAGGTAAAACGCCAGTTTGCTTAAAACGTTCTAAAGACCACAACGAGTGCCAAGCGGCAGCATCAATGGGAATAGGCATCCATCCCATGAGTGCAATTAAGAAAAACACTCCCGAATTTGTCCAAATTGTAGGTGGTGGTGGAGCCACTGGCGCGACACCAGATTTAAACAGCGCAACAATAATAGCAATTATGGTAGAAATGGAAAGGACGACCATTATTATCTTGATGGAACTATCTAAGGCAGAGTATTGGCCGAAAACTAGAATAACGATACAAATCCCTAAAATAATAGCACTCCAAATAAAAGGAGAAAGGACGAGACCTGTGAGTTCGGCAGCTAAACTTGCGGTTACAATGGTTACGGCTGCTTGGATGATAAACATGGTTCCAATGGTGAATACCACAAATATCCAAAAAGCCCAGTTGCCCAAATCTTTGTAGCCTTCAATCATGCTCTTTTTCATGGCAATAGCATAACGCGGGCCAAATTCTAAAAAGGGATACTTAAAAAGATTGGCTAATATCACTGCCCAAACAAGAGTGAATCCATAATCGGCGCCAGCTCGTGTTGACTGCACTAAATGCGAAACCCCGACAGCGGCCGCAGCCATAATTAAACCTGGGCCAAAAGCATGTTTAAAAGTAGAAATAGGAGACGAAGATTCATTTTTCATTACTAAATTTGATTAAAAATTTATGAGCACACAAATTTTTCTTTCCATTAGTAAAGCGTAAAATGTAACCGATGAAAAAAACACGCTCAAAATACCTAATCATTCTTTTTTTAATTGCTTTATGCGGCTGTACAGAGTCTGTTAATAAACGATCTAACCATCTTTACGCAAAAGTAGAGTTTCAGCCAGCAAATTATACCTACCTGGAAACTGAACACAATGAATTAGGCATTGATGAAATACTTAAGGCAGATCTAAACAAACAGTTTAAAAAACTTGAAAGCACTCAAAATCTTAACCATTCTAATACCTATTGGCTGAAAGTTGATTTAAGTGAGGTTAATCTTCCAAAAACGGAGCCATGGATTATAGCGAGCGATAATTACACGGTTAATAACTTGTATTACCAAACGGCCGATAACATAATGGTAAGTAGAATGGGAGAGTTTGACCCAATAGAAAATGATTTAGAGGAAATAAACTGGAAGTACCATCAATTTTCAGTAACTAATTTGATTGAAGGGCGATATGTATATATCCAACTTCGCGAAACGTTTTTTAATAAATGGTTGGTTGCAGGGCCCATCGAGGTTACAACCCGAAGTGATTTTTCGTTCTATAGTTTAGTTAACTACGTAGCAACTAATAACTATAAATTTAGAGCGGTACTTTTTATTGGAGGTATCGCCTTTCTCCTTATTTATACGTTTGGAATTTATTTTATCTATAAAGACAGCATCTTTCTTCATTATGGAATATATCTTGTTTTTTTACTGATGTATTTAGGGATAAAAATGTATCCACAGTTATCAACCATAATATTTGGGCACTATCCAGTATTAAACCATATGTGGAATGAGGTAACTCAAGTGTTATTGAATTTTTGGTACACTCGATTTGTGAGAAAGTTTATAGATGCCAAGAATTTGTACCCTAAATTTGATAAAGCTGCCCGATACATAGAGTGGTTTTTGTTGGTTATATCGGTATTAATTATTGTGACACTTATCATTTCACCAATAAATACAGTTCTAATAAAAATTGTGACATTAGAACGCCTCGTTATGATCTTTTTTGCGATAGCCAGCAACGTGTATATCATTAAAAATTTAAAAGACCGAAGAGGCTTGTTTATTCTAGTAGGCTCTACATTTCTTTTATCAGGAAGTGTGGCTGCGTTAGTGCTAGGCGATATCCAATATTTTATGATGGGTGTAATGATTGAGATATTCATTTTTGCGATGGGGCTTGGGATTTTAATGAAACGCAGAGAAGATGAAAAAACGGTGCTTTCAAAAGAGATGGAGCGAGTTAAGATGACGGCATTGCAGACACAGATGAACCCCCATTTTATTTTCAACTCGCTTAATTCCATTCGGTCTTATATGTTGAGGAATAAAACCAACGAAGCCTCCGGATATTTATCTAAGTTTTCTAGGCTCATTCGCTTAATACTAGAGTATTCATCAGAAGAGCACATTACACTAGAGGAAGAGCTAAAAGTACTCAGTTTGTATGTGCACATTGAGCAACTACGGTTTAGGGAAGAGTTTGGGTTTACTATTGAGATGAGTGGAGATATAAATGCGGAGCAAATTCTAGTGCCACCATTAATTGTGCAACCCTTTTTAGAAAACGCAATTTGGCATGGCTTGATGCAAAAGGAAGGAGAAAAAGAATTAGTGCTAGATGTAACTAGAAAGAGAGGTTTACTACAAATTACACTTAGAGATAATGGCATTGGAAGGAAAAAAGCAGGAGCTAATAAATCAGGTGCCCAGATGAAAAGAAAATCCATGGCTATTGAACTTACTACCAAAAGGCTAGAAATTTTAAATTCAAAATCAGATCTTAGAAATACGGTTATTATAAACGACCTTTATGACTCAGAAGGCGAGCCTTTAGGAACAGAAGTGATTATAAAGATGCCCGAAAAGAAAAGGAATCCATGAAACTAAAAGCAGCAATTATTGATGACGAGCGACATTGTATTGAAACCTTGCAGTACGATCTTGAAAACGAATGCAACGATGTATTAGATGTTGTTTTTACCTGTAGTAAAAGCATCGATTGTATAAAGAAGATGCGAGAGTTTAATCCAGATATAATGTTTTTGGATATAGAAATGCCAGGAATCTCAGGGTTTGACTTGCTTAAAATTATAGAAGAAGAGCACATCAGCGTGGTATTTACAACTGCACATGCTCGACATGCTGTAGAAGCAATTTCTTTTAAACCAGACGGCTATTTACTGAAGCCCGTTGACAGTGATGAGCTTCAAGAAGTTGTGCAAAGAATTTATGCAAATCACCAAAAGGAAAGTCATGTTTCTATACCAGATAAGTTAGCCATATCGAAATTAGACGAAATAGAGCTTATCTCTCACTCCTCCATTATAATAGCTAAGGCAAATAATAATTATACCGAGATTATTACCACCGACGATAAGCCGAAGCTGGTAAGCAAAACATTGAAGTTTATCGAAGAACGATTGCCAAACAACCAGTTTTATAGAGTACACAAAAGTTATTTGGTGAATCTAAATCACATAAAGAAATATGTAAAAGCTGGTGGTGGAGCACTAATTATGAGTAACGGAAATGAGGTTCCCGTTTCTCCATACAAAAAAGACGCACTGCTTTCACTTATCCAAGACTAGTGTTTACTCACTAGACTGTCTCGTTTGCTAACTAGGGCTTTTTAATGTCGTACGTATTCATGATTATTGATTTCTATCTTGAATTTTTAAGAAATGTCCTGGCCCTTGTTTGAGAAAAGGTTTTTTATAGCCTGAGCCGCGAGCAAGGGACTATGGCGCAATAGTTGTGTGAAAGCAGTTATTGCGCTTTTTTTTTGCCCACCTTTTTTTCAGCTTTTTTCAATTCTTTAGCCTACCATCATTGTATCTATTAAGAATGAAATGAAATTTAAGGTTTTACGCATGAAAAAAATTCTATGTTTAGCTTGCCTTGTACTTATTAGCTCTGGCTTAAAAGCACAAGTAACACTCGATTATTACCTGCCTAAAGGGGTTACTTTCGATAAATCCATTCCCACCCCAAAATCTGTATTGGGTGCCGAAGTTGGCGAATGGCACGTACGCCATGACCAATTAGTGAATTATATGTACGCTGTTGCAAATGCATCAGACAGAGTGACTATTACCGAATATGCACGTACATACGAGAATCGTCCATCGTTGATGTTAACAATCAGCTCTCCGAAAAATCTTAAGAATATTGACGAGCTGAAAAAGCAGCATGTTCAACTTACCGACCCTGAAAAATCTTCCGAGCTGGATATCTCAAAAATGCCGGTAGTTGTTTCGCTGAATTATAGCGTTCACGGAAACGAGCCAAGCGGTACCAATGCTTCTTTGTTAACCGTGTATTATTTGGCAGCAGCGCAAGGCCGAGAAGTTGACCAAATGTTAGAAAACACCATCATTACAGTAGATCCGAGTATAAATCCAGATGGATTGAATCGGTTTGCTAGCTGGGCAAATACTCATAAAAGTAAAAACATTTTAGTTAGCGATCCAAACAGCAGAGAGTTTAGCGAAGCTTGGCCAGGTGGACGAACAAATCATTACTGGTTTGATTTAAACCGTGACTGGTTACTTGTACAGCATCCTTCAAGTAAAGGTAGAATTGATAAGTTCCATGAGTGGAAACCAAATGTACTAACCGATCATCATGAGATGGGAACTAATTCATCGTTCTTTTTCCAACCAGGGATTCCATCTAGAACGCATCCTCTTACGCCAGCTAGAAACCAAACGCTAACAGCGGCTATTGCTGAGTATCACGCCGAAGAATTAGACAAAATTCAATCTCTCTATTATTCAGAAGAAAGTTTTGACGATTACTACTACGGTAAAGGTTCAACCTATCCAGATGTTAATGGCTCTGTAGGGATTTTATTCGAGCAAGCAAGTTCTCGAGGTCATGCCCAAGAAAGTATACATGGCGTGTTAACATTTCCATTCACTATCAGAAACCATTTCACAGCTTCATTATCTACTTTAAAAGCCACACAAGGCTTAAGAGAAGAATTATTAGCACACATGCGTGAATTCTATCAAGAGAAAGCGAAAGAAGCTAAATCGGCTGCAATAAAAGCCTATGTTTTTGGAGAAGAAGCTGATCAAGCACGTACTTTCCATCTTGCAGAAATGCTAAAACGCCACCAAATTAAAGTGTTTGAGCTGAATAATGATATTTCATCGAACGGAGCTTCTTTTACTAAGAACAAAGCCTTTGTAGTTCCTACAAATCAGGCTCAGTTTCAACTGATAACATCTATTTTTGAGCGTAGAACGGAATTTACCGACAGCCTTTTTTATGATGTTTCGGCTTGGACTATGCCTTACGCCTTTAACCTCCCTTTCGCTGAATTAAACGGGAAAGAGTTTTCAGATAAACTTTTAGGTACTGAATTTAATGGCGAAATGAAGAAGACGGGCAAAATTATTGGTGATAAAACCAATTATGCCTACGTTTTTGAGTGGGACGAATATTACGCTCCCAAAGCATTGTACAGTTTGTTAGCAAACGGAACGAGAGCTAAAGTAGCATCTAGACAGTTTACTGCAGTTACTGCAACTGGTACAATGGACTTCGATTACGGCTCTATCATGGTGCCAATGGGAGTTCAAGACGATCAAGAAAAAGTACACGCTTTAATAAAGAAAGCTGCCGAAGACGATAACATAACGGTATATGCAATCTCCACTGGATTAACCCCAAAAGGAATCGATTTAGGAAGTAACAACTTTGTAAACCTAACTACGCCAAAAGTAATGATGATTGGTGGAAGTGGGACAAATTCATCGGAAGTTGGTGAAGTTTGGCATCTATTTGACCAACGCTACCACATGCCATTGAGCATTGTTGAACAAGGCGATGTAAATGGAAGAATGCTAGATCGTTATAATGTAATTGTGATGTCTAGCGGTAGATATAGTGATTTGTCTGCCGACGATATCGAAGAAATGAAACGATGGGTTGCTAATGGTGGAACTCTGATTGCCTATAAACAAGCGATAAACTGGGCTAAACAACAAGGTCTCGCTCATGTTGAGTTTGCAAAAAGAGAAGCCACAGATAAAGAGGATAACAATCCTAGAGCTTACGTAAACCAAGGCAACGATTCCGGCGCGGGTGTAATTGGTGGCGCCATATTTAACGCCAAATTAGATCTTACCCATCCAATGGGTTACGGCTTTAACAACGAGAATATAACCGTGTTTAGAAACAGCACCATATTCTTGGAAAAAGGAAAGAATATCTATTCAAACCCAGTTGTTTACACCGATAAACCACTAGCAAGTGGCTATATCTCGGATGTAAATAAAGAACGTTTAGCAGGAACGGCTGCAGTCGTAATTAGCCGGTTTGGAAGTGGAAAAGTAATCACCATGACCGACAATCCTAACTTTAGAGCTTTTTGGTACGGAACCAATAAGCTGTTCATGAACGCTGTGTTCTTTGGGCAAACCATAAGTGGCTCTACAGCTAACTAAAAGAAGTTAAAAGCCAACTCTTGAGATACGAGCTAAATGTATCGAGAGAGTTGGTTTATTTTGTTAATTCTCCCCTTCCCTTTTTTAGAGGTCAATACAAAACCGCTTTTAGCCAGAAACTCTAAACCCCTTTTCTAATTCAAAACCAGTTTGTCTTTTTAAGAAACCAATAAGTGTACACCTAAGTCGCTGTGATAAAAGGCTATGTGTTGTTTGGTGGTTGTAAATAAAGTATGTTTAGACTGATAGTTAATATTATGTGCGTAGTCACTTTATGAAAAATAAATCAAAACCATTTGAACAGTATCTACATCATGATATTTTTGGAGAGGAAGACTCCCAAAAGTATCTAGATAAATCACTACCAATTATTGGTGAAATTGTAATGTACTTTAATGGTTTAGAAAGTGAATTAGATTTAAGAATCTGCGAAATTTTTCATGATGGAACTGACGCTTTTGGCTTAATAGTCCTTCATAAAATGAATTATGGCTCTAAAGTCGACTTATTTAAGCGACTAAATGATGAGTTATTCAAAAAAACTAATATTGAAATTAATGGCTACGACAAAGTCATCGAAAGTTTAAAGAAATGTGGTGAACTTCGAAACCTTGTTGTTCATGCTGATTGGGAAAACACAGATATTGAAGGATTTACCTATGTCAAGTTGAGAGTAAATAAAGACGGAATGAAACAGGAATACCTTCAATTTTCTGAAAAATCACTTCAAGAAATTGCCCAGTTAATAGTTAATTCGAGAGCGCAATTGGAGTTTTTTTGGGAAGATCGAAATGAGAAATTAAACGAAATCGAATAGGATTCGAAATCTTATTTATTTCAAATCAATCCGACAGTTAATAGCTGGGCGGATATGCTACCTTAACTAAAGCTATATGGTTATGAGAAATCTAATTTTACTATTGATCATCTTCACTACTAGTTGTTCACTTTTCGATAATGAACAAGATTCCCAGGTAGAGTTTAGTCTTGACAACAGCTCTGCGTATGAGGGGAAATTACCCATTAAAATTACGTTTAGTAGCCCAGGCCAAACAAAAACTCTTACTACTTCCGATTTCTCTGACTCTAAATCATATATTGGTCCATATAAAACGGCAACATCAGGAACACTTCAGCTTACGGTTCAAATGTTAGATACTAACGATAAAGCTGTGACCTCAGAAATAGTAAAATTGCCTTTAAAATCAGATTGGAAATATTATATTAAGGTGGCTGTTGGCCCTGAAAACCCAATTTATACGTGTTTTATTTGTCAGGATTCCAAAGCCTTCGCAATTGATTCAAAGCTAAATTTTCCAGAAACAGATTCTTTATTTATAGTTTGGAGTGGTAATTCTATAAGTAATCCTATTCTCTTTTAACTCCAGTATAGAAGTTGATTCAATAGAAACGGAACACCGCATCACTTAATCAAGAGGCAGTTAGTCAGCATTTTTTTCCAATTATGAATAGCGAATATAATCCACCAATTAATAAGAGAAGCACGAAAGATCTTCTGGCCATTGTAGAGAATGTTGGGGATTGGAAGGATGATGCTCTTGAACAAGCCAGAAAAGAACTGGAATTAAGAGGGTACACGATTTCTCAACAGAAAAGACGAGAGCAAAGCAAAATTGCTTCCCGTAAAAGGGTTAACAAAATAAAGGCAGAAGCGAGATTCACCCCAACTATAATGGTGCTACTATTTCTTTTTGCGCCGTTATTGTTGGCGGCAAGTTTTGGAAGTTTTCCGTTTTTTGATGGAGGAAAAACAACATAGATGTTAAAAAACGATGGGTTTGAAAGGAAATGGAAGCAAAGATTACTAATGACCACCCTCGGAAATTTATTTTGGGTAATAATCTTTTCTATTAGTGTCTTCCAGCTTCAAGTAAGAAGCACAACAATTGCAGGCGAGGTTTAACTTTTCAAGAATAGATATTTTACTTTCCAGCTTTGGAAGAGTTTAAAACGACTAGTTGATGTAAATTAGCTAAGTATTGGCTGATTAAATACGCTATCATTATACAAAAAGACTTTTAAGAATATGAATACGCCATTTATTGCTGGAGCTATATTTACCATTTTCGGCTTGTTCATGCTTCGGTATGCTATCCGCAGATTTAAAAAGAGTGTAGCGAGTGAATCTTGGCCGAGTGTTATTGGGCAAATAGTAACAGTTGACCTCTGGGGAAACCGTAATATCGACGGTGAAGCAAAACCCGCGATGAGGCTTAATGTAGAATACAAATACAAGGTAGCGGATTCCATATACACAAATAAAGGCGTCGCTTTCTATACATTGGTGTATCCAGAAACGATGCATTATGCTGAAAGCCATCCGGTAAATAGTGATGTGAGCGTCTATTACAATCCGGCCAATCCAACAGAATCGGTTTTAATACCTGGTCCCAGAAAAGACGGTAAACGTCATAGCGATCTAATCATAGGTATTCTTGGGACGCTTATTGGATTGAGCGTTTCAATTGCTGGATGGTTCGGCTTTATTGGCTAAGTAGGTGAATTAACACCGAATCCCTTCACCGCTTCAAAGAAGGGTCGATATTCACAGTAAAAAGCACTTCTAAATCTGGCTTTATGTGGTTCGTTGTTTCGAATATCAAATAACATACCTAAAAGTGGTACTTAGAATAACTCTTTTTGGTGATGACTTTCCCTTCCTGATCATGCAAATTAGAGATGTTATTCTAAGTCAACGTACTAACTAATTGTTATAGAATCGTTGATCCAAGAATCTCAAACGTGTTTTCATTAGGGGTTATTTAGCGTAAAAGGAACAAATAAAGAGTGTAGAAGCATCTTTAAGATCCTTCCGATGCCCGTAGGTCTGAATGGCCTTAAGGCTTTTTACATTACTAAAAAATTGAACTTATTTGCCAATCATGACTACTAGAAACCTTCTTTTATTTACGAGTAACTATGCTGTAGCTGCACAGGAAATACAGTTATTAGGTGGCGATATCATAGAAAAAGTTTCAGGGCAGATTTTCTTCGCCTCACTACCAACAGCCGTATCAAAAAGGCAAATATCTTACTCCTACCTTAATAATCCTCGTGCAATTAATCTCGACAGCAACGAGATGGAAGTATTAGAAAACTGGAATTCATGGAATCAAGATTTCCTTTCCTTATAGCCGAATTTGTTCTAAGTCCATAATTTCGTTAATTCAAGTAATGTATAGTCAATGTGTTTAGATGCAGCGCTATTTTAACATTCAAAACTTAGAACGTATAAAATGACCACTCTGAAAGTAGCTCTTCTCGCTATAATTCTAGCAACAATTTCTACCTTTTCGGTAACGGCTCAAGAAAGAACAATTACATTAGATGAAGATGTGTTCCTAACCTCTACTCTACTTGTAGTTAATGATGACTATTTGGGAGTTTTTGCCAATTTCCAGAAAATATTTCTCTTATATGACAAGAAGACCGGTAAATTTTTAACTGAAATCAACGCTTCCGATAGTTTTCCAGGATTTAACTGGGCCCCCATTTTCCCAAAATTACTTCAGAATGAAGTGTTTTTCACAAACAGTGCTCCTTTTGGTGTTTATATAAACTATGATAACAAGGTCACCCATGTAGCGGATCGAAAATTCTTTGCATCCATGTCATTTGATTTTGTTCACGATTCACTTTTTGTGGGGTTTTACACTCAACCCAATGGAGAGTATGAACTGCGAGGAGTAGGAAGAGATGGAGAGCCTTTACTTACATTTGACACCATAGAACTAGAGTTTCCTAGGTTAACCGATCGAGTTATGAATAATCAGATGCTGTATCATAGAGAACACATTTATTTTATGCCTGCATATACAAATACGATGTATGTATTTAATCTGAAGGGTGAGTTAGAGCAAACAATTACTGTTGAAATTGATGGTTTTGTTAAACCAAAGCGGGATCTACAGAACTCCAGAACTGTTGACGGTAAAGATTTTGTACAGGTAACAAAAGGTCGCTCAACGGGATGGGGTTTATATGCACTTAATAATAATGAATTATTGATTACAGGTAGTAATTCAAATAGTGGTTATGTTTCAAGAGTGAATATTGAAGACTATACAGCAAAATCAAAAATGGTAGAAAGTTCTGTGCTCCCGAAGTTTGCATGGGACAACAAGTTGTATTTTATCGACGTTGAGTCGGAGCCAATAGTTATTAAAGAACGTTCTATTTCGGATTATTGGAATGAACTCTGATAAAACGAATTGTAGATGTTAGATACTTTGCTGACAGTTTCATTAAATCAAACAACACTTGCCGTCAACCTGTAGGTGTCGGATAATGGATTTGAAAACTAACTCGGTGATGCTGAACTTGTTTCAGTATCTTTGTAAGGAATAAGATTTTGATCAATCTTTCTGGTTTTGAACAAGGTCTATCTTTTTAATCTTGCTAATTATGAAAGAACCATAGTAGAGCTTGAAAATGGAATTTTGCAAAGCCTTAAGAGGATAAATATGCTATTAAACTCACAAGCTTTTCCTTAAGATCCCGAATTAAATTCGGGATGACCGAGACTTAAAGAACTATCAATTCCGTCAACGAATTACCTAACAGCTACAATCTTCCCAGCTATTTAAAAGCAATTACGTTCTTTCTTCGGCAATAAATCAGCAAGTTTGTTATAGCTCTAAAATTCCGTTAATTCAAAGTATCTGAAAATCTGCACAGCTTAAACATAAGAGCCAATAGGTGCTTTGATAAATGAAAATCCTCCGCAATATACTTGTAATTGTCGCTATATTATTTGGCTTGATGACCATTTTTGTAGGTTCGCGTGTTCTTTTAGGAACAGATCCCGGTTACATAGTATTCCTACCGTTGCTCATCTATAATACAGGAATGGGTTTGGTGTTTGTGGCGGCAGGCATCATCGCTTGGCGAAGTATTAAAAACGGAATGTATATGGCAGTAACAATACTTGGTCTCAACCTGATTGTGCTGATAACAATCTTCATTTTGTATACAAAGGGAAGCTCAATTGCAGTTGATAGCCTCCAGGCAATGTCGTTTCGAACCGTTGTATGGCTTGTTTTGTTTGGCGGGTTTTGGTTGGTTTCTCGTAGTAGTAAACTGAACAATTTTAATACTGACGCATAAATAGTCACAGCGGAGTTAAGCGGCACTTGTATGAACAAATTTATATTACTTAGAACCTATAATAGTTTAACAGAAGCAGAACTCGATTTCATTAAGTTGAGGGATGAAGAGTTAGATGTTTATATGGCCGACAATAATATGGCCAGCATAATGCCTCATTATGCTTTAGCGGTAGGTGGCATAAAAATTTTCATTGCTGAAGATCAATTTCAAAAAGGCTATGAAGTAATATCTTATGAACGGAATCAAGAGTCTGATGTAAATGAACTACTCGAAGACGAAAATCCTGAACCAAGTTTGGTATGTCCGAATTGTGGGAGTTCTAATTATTTTCAGGAACGGTCATTTTTCTTAGGAATCCTAATTCTACTACTTTTCATTCTTCCTGTTTCGATTGGGAACAATATAAATCACTGTGTAAACTGTGATCATAGATGGAAAATAAACTAAGTATTTATGATAAAAATCTCTTTCAGAGTTGGGTTTCTCTTGGTTTGCTTGTTAGGAGCTTCTTGCACAAAAATTGTAGAACCAAAAGTTCCTGAAATCATACAATCGGAGCCAAAACTCACTTTGAGCACTGATTCTAGAAATCTTGCTTTTACGAATCTTTTAGAGGATTCAGTAATAATAGCTTTTGGGAGAAGCCCAGACAATCTGTTTATATCAGAAGATAATGGCATGAATTGGGAAAAGAATGCTACAATACCATCAAATTATCATATAGGAAATGTAGCTCGTACATCTCACGATAAAGATTTAATATTGTTGTCTTATGATGAGGGCAACAATAACTACAGCTCATTACAAAATACGGGACTTTTGCTTTCTAAGGATAATGGAAAAAGCTGGGAAAAACTTACCCATCCCCATAACCCTGATGAACTTTCCGATAGGTTTCGTTGGTTTGCTAACGTTGCTTTTGATGTTGAAGACACTAATATCTTATATGCGTTAAGTTCAACTTCGGTATTTTATAAAAGTACCGATCAAGGTAAAACCTGGAGCTATGTAGACTTGAACTTAGAAAGCGCTTCTCTAGTAAGTATGTTTTTAGATCCATCAAACTCAAATATTATACATATTACAGCCGCAGGTACCGTTGGAAAAGGCGGTGGTTTTGTTACTTATGACAAGGGTTTAACGTGGATAGCGTGGGGCAAAATTGATCCGCCAGAAAGAATTCTTGGTATAAATAAAGATGGGGTGCTTTATGGGAGAAGGTTTTTCCAATCACTTGCCAATGAGCAAGTCATTTATTCGGACGACCTTAATGATTCATGGGAAGTTTTGTACGTGGATGAATCTCCATATTGGTTAACCAGCCTTGATACTTTCGAACCAAGTGTTATAGTATTGTTAATGACATCTACTAATACTTATGAGCATACAATTAGGTATTCTATAAATTATGGGGTGAGCTGGACCGATTTCAAGCTTCCATTTAGATATCCTCAATCGCTTGAAGTTTTAACTTTTGATTCAGAAAAGCTTGAGATTTTAGTGTCATCTAAAAATGCCATTTGGAGAGTTCCAATCTACTATGGGCCATGAGTGTTCTATTTTTTTTGATGACATAAATGGAAATCAAATATCTAAAATTGGAAGTAATCCATAGATTCGATATTGCCCATAATATCAAATAGTAAAGCTAGTATCGTTTTTTATCTATACATTTAAGAGGCACTAAAATTTGTTATTTATGATAAAGTTCTCGTTCACAGTTGGGTTTCTCATGTTTTGTTTGTTAGGAACTTCTTGTTCAGAAATAGCAAGTGATTCAATAGGAAAGACTGATTTAGATACTAACGATATAACAAAGCCAACCCCGACTTTAGCCTCTCAATCCGGAAATCTTGCTTTTACTAATCTTTCAGAAGATTCTCGAATAATTGCTTTTGGGAATAGCCCTGACAACTTGTTTCTATCTGAGGATAATGGAAATAGTTGGGATAAGAATTCTACAATACCATCAAATTACCATATAAGAACCCTAGCTCGTTCAGCCAAAGATAAAGAGTTCATCTTGTTGTCTTATATCGAAGACGGTCACAGTTACACTAGTCACGCATTTACAGGTCTTCTACTTTCACGAGATAATGGAAAAAGCTGGGAGGAACTTAACCATCCTTTTAATCCAGATGATTTTTCAGGTAATTTCTCTACTTTTTCTGGTCTAGCTTTTGATTCTGACAACCTGAATATTATATATGCTGTAATAGAAATAGGTTTTAGGTCTGTTTTTTTCAAAAGTATTGATCAAGGTAAAACTTGGAATTTTGTTGACCTGCACTTGACGGGTATTACAGGAGCTGAGTTGTTTTTAGATCCATCAAATTCAAATAAGTTATACGTTGGAGGTAGGGGTACATCGATGAGTGGCGGTGGTTTTGTTAGTAATGACAAAGGTGATACTTGGTCACCTTGGGTTTCTGATAGTTCAATTAAACCAACACAGAGAATTTTCGATATAGATGATAGTGGAGTTCTTTATGGACACAAATATGAAGGATCTACAACGTCTTCTAAAGAGTTACTTGTTTATACCTCTGACCCAGCTAATTCATGGGAAATTTTGTATGAAGATGATTCTTCATTCAGGTTAGCGGCTTTAGACACTTTTCATCCTGGAGTTGTAGCCATATTAATGACAAAGAGCTTTACCTCAGAAAATATTATCAGGTATTCCATAAACTATGGAGTGAGCTGGACTGATTTCAAGCTTCCATTTAAATATCCTCAATCGCTTGAAATTCTAACTTTTGATGCAGAACGGCTTGAAATTTTAGTGTCTACTAGTAGTACTATTTGGAAAGTACCAATCTACTACGGGCCGTGACTTTGATTCTTTTCTAACCCAGAAAGAGTTTGAAAGAGCTTAATCAACAAAAAACTCAAGTATATTGTTGAATTATAGGGTAAAAAAAAGCCCGAAACTATTTCGAATCGGGCTTTCTCAATATATAATTTAGAATGGTTAACTCTGTACAGTTTTCAATTCTATTGTTTCTTCTAACTCTAGGTCATCACCATCTTCTATCTTAATATCTGTGATAGTTGAGTCTGAAAATGTATCGATAGTTGAGCGAATCCAGAGTTTATAGGTGTTGTCTTCTAAACCAATAATTCGAAAATCTCCGTTTTCATCAGCCTGTGTTCCTGAAGTGTCATCGCCGGCAATGGCATAAACAAACGCCCGTGCGTCAACAGGAAGTACTGTCCCTGATATACTACCAGAAACGGTTAGATTTGCTGTTTTAAGAACGGGTTTCAGCCCGAAGCTTCCGTTACCACGAACTACAATGGAACGTGAAGCATCAAAATCGATAACTAAATCGTATACCTGATTAGATTTAATATCAGCTTGAACAAGTAGTTTAAAGCCCGATTTTTGACCACTAGGAGTATCTAACTGAACTGTTTCCCCACTATTCAATACGATGTTGTTGTCGTCACCAAGAACAAGTCGAATTTGATTATAACGACCTTCCTCTAAATCAACTTCGCCAAGGTCAAGAGTGGCACCATTTTGATAATCAAGAAGGTTAATTCTTAGTGTATCGTTGAATACAACTTTCCATCCATTATCCTTGAGCTCTTTGTTATTCATTTCTCCAGTTTCTGCATCTCCATCGTCGTCGTTTGCCTTTACTAACACCTGATGTATTTCAATATTTACTTCCTGATAACTCGCAGGGGCGTCGGTTAGTGATATTCGCATTGTCCCATAATCATCACCATTGCTACAAGCTGTTAAGCCGAAGCCAATTAATAGTGCAACTAGTCCCAATACTTTTGTTGTGAAGGTATTTACTGATTGTATCATGTCCTGTTTATTTATGTACATTTATAAGATTGAACCTGCAATGGGGACATAAGTTTCAGGGATTAATAATTAAAGATAAAAGAAGTGCGTGTTATTCGACTTAAAGAGCACCAATCACGGACGAGGATTAACTCTTCCAGAGTTATAACTTCTCGAGAATAGAATTTGATTAGTATCTAGCTCTGGAAAAGTTTGAAAAGGAGCTAGTTGATGAAAGGAATCGAAGTAATTTGGTCGCGTTTGGCTTAATTCTAAAAACTCAGTTAGAGTACCCCCCTACTCTTCCCTTGGTGGTTTACCAAGCAGGTAACGGAAATCGAATTTGGCGGGGTTCATCGTTTTTAAATTGTTGATGAGCATAATTGATCGATCAATCTTTAACTGACTACTTTTTACTTGTGCCACGTAATAAATAATGTAGCGCTGTTGTCCTGGGGTAAGTTTTAAAAACAACGCCAAGCCCTCAGCATCTTGTTCTAAAAGCGCCTCGAGTTCTTCGGGCATCTCCATTCCGTATTTTGAATTATCTATCGTTAGAACGACATCAACTTCTTCCCCCATTTCAACGCCAAACTCAGTCATTCTCTTTTTGCTAAGCGTGATGTAGGCTCGTCCTTCGCCCAAAGCCACAAGTCCGCAATGAAAAGCTTTATGGTTGTTGATGGAACACAAAAGCCGAGTTCCAATTCCACCTAAATCATCAACCACCTCTTTAGGCACTGAAATATGATGCAGTTTCAGCTTTGTGAGATGGTCGATATAGGATTTAAAAGTGTGCAATTATTACTGCTTTACGCCATTAATGATAACATTAGTAACGTGGCTGGTATATTCAAAAGGGTCGCCATCATACAGAACAACATCCGCATCTTTTCCTTTTTCTAGTGAACCAACTCGTTTATCGATGTCTAGCATTTTAGCGGCATCAATGGTGAGTTTTTGAACGGCAACATCATGATCAAGGCCGTTACCAACAGCAACACCAGCTTCAAAAAGCACAACACGTGTTTTAGGAACGTAAGCTTCGTATCCACTTTGGAAAGCAAAAGGAATACCTGCCGCATAAAGTTTGGCTGGAGTTTCCATACTAGCGTTTTTGCTATCGCCATTAGTCCGAACCATACTTGGGTGAACAATAACGGACAAACCAGAAGCTTTAATTTCATCTAGAATGAGATACGCTTCAGCTACGCCATCCAGAATCATTGGGAACCCAAACTCTTTTTGGAGTCGGATAGCAGACATGATATCGTTGGCTTTGTGAACAGTGACCAATGCGGTTAGCTTTCCGTCAAGTAAGTCGGCTAAAGCTTCCATATCTAAGCTGGTACTTTGGTTGTTATCTTTTGCGGCTCTTTTCTTTGCATAAGCTTGTGCTTTTAACAATTCTTGGCGTAGCATTGCAATGCCTTTAGCACGAGTTCCAGGCTTTTTAATAGCGCCATTAATCATAGAACCTAATGTAAAGGCGAGCATTTTTTGGGGAACTAAAACTGACTCATCTACGGTATTTCCAGTAGTTTTAACAATCATTGTTTGCCCGCTGATGAGCGCTCCAGGTCCGTGTCCAGTATGAACAGTGGTAACACCTAAATTTCTTAAATGAGCAACCAATTCTTCTCGAGCGTTATAGGCATCAATAGCGCGAAGTTCTGGTTGGATGGCGCTGCTCGTTTCCAATTGGTCTTGGTCGGCTGGTACATTGTACATTCCTGCTAGGCCAACAACAGAATGTGCATCGATAAGGCCTGGAGTTACCACGGCAGCCTCGAGTACTTCGTAATTTGTGGGAATCTTAACAGACGATTGTTTTCCAACTCGTTCAATCTTCCCGTTTTTAATCAGAACCACGCCATCTTTTATCGGGTCGCCGGCGCTGGTGTAAACCACTCCGCCTTTTACTGCAATTTGTGCATTAGTGATGTTCAGTAAGCAGACCGCAAAAAGGAATGTGAAAAGTAATTTTAAATTCTTCATGGTTATTCTCCTTCTACGTGATGTGTATGCGTTTCGCCACGGAAGACATCATATCCACCCGTAGAGTAATCTTTATCTTTAGGATTAGCTCGGTCCCAAACTAAGAGGCCTTCAATCCAAGTTTGCTCCACATGAGAGTACACACTGAAAGGATCGCCAGAAAGGATAATAAAATCGGCATCCTTACCTTTTTCTAGCGTTCCAACACGGTTATCAATATCCATCATTTTAGCGTTGGAGATGGTAACGGCTTCCAACGCTTTTTCTCGGCTCATGCCTTCGCGAACAGCCATAGCAGCAGATCTTAAAAACAAACGAGAGTCGGTAATGCCATCATCAGTATGAAAACCAACTAAAACACCCGCTTTTTCAAGCGCTGCGCCATTTCCGTTAGAAAGGTCTATGGCTTCCATTTTTCCACCAAAAGAATCGAGTGTTATGATGGAAGCGGGAATTCCAGCGGCAGCAATTTCATCGGCTACTTTAGAAGCTTCGCTAACGTGATGAAGAACTAATTTATATCCAAATTCTTGGGAAAGACGAATAGCGGTTAAAATATCGTCGTGGCGGTGAGTGTGGTTGTGAACCGTTCTCTTTCCTTCTAAAATTTGAACCAATGCATCCATTTGTAAATCGCGAGCGGGCATTTTACTTTCATCGCCATCAGCTTCAGCAATTTTGACCTGGTAGTTTTGTGCCTTTACGAATAGCTCACGCACTAAAGCCGCAGATTTAGCTCTTGTTCCAGGAAATGGAGGATTGCCTTGTGGGTTGGTTCCATTTGCCATTTTCATTCCGCCATAAATATCATTCTCTGCGTCCACGACCAAAAGCATGTCTTCAATAACATTTGCTGATCTTAATTTCAGATAAACTGTTTGACCGCTCATCAGATGACCTGAGCCTGGCATAATATTTACAGAAGTAATACCGCCAGCAAGAGCTTTTTTAAAGGTATCACTTCGTGGGTCGATGGCATCCAAAATACGTACATCGGGGTGAAGTGCTGAAGAACGATCGCCCCCGTCACCTTCGCCAAGGTGCGAGTGAGTATCAACCAAGCCTGGCATTAACACTTTTCCAGTAACATCATAAATGGTTGCGTTACTTGGTATGGAAGTGTTTGCGCCTCCAACAGCCACGATTTTTCCATCCTTAACAATTAGAACTCCATTTTCGATGGGTACGCCATTAATCGGGATAATATGAGCGCCTTTAAAAGCTTGTGGCTTAGATTGAGCTTGAAGTGCACTACTTAGCAGGCAGGCAAGGCCAGCGGCTAGCAAGAAATTCTGTTTAAACTTCATAGATTAATTAAACTGGTTAAAAAGTGCTCCAAGTTATAAAAATCTATGGGGAAGGCAAGTCGACAAACGTGAAAGAATGCTAGGGGCTCTTTCGGGCAGTACATTCTTTTAGACTGAGACGATTTTGTTACTAATTATGTTTTATTGGAAGCATCAATCGTGACAGTATTTGGGGAGTCTATATGATTAGTTGGACTCTCGCTAAGTTTTAGCGAAGCCAAATAAAAGAAGTACATGCTGAACGCTAATATGGTGTGGGCAATATCGAGATGGTTAAACCATACACCAAAAGAGACTTTGTAGGTAAAAATGAAAGCGGATAACGAAGTAAAGCAGATAGTAAATACCATCAACTTGCTTCCCTCATTACCTGTTTTTGTAAAAAGCACTATATGAAGGGGCATAACCAGAGCTAAAAACCCAAAAATGGAGTGAATTTGTACAAAATTAAAGTCAACGGTGCGAATGGTTAAGCCTGCGAAAATGAGCAATGCTATGAAATTCACAAGCTTAAAGATGAGGATGAACTTTTTATTAAAGAACGGCTTGGCATATAATAAAGAAGCATGGCTTATCAAAAAGATGGAAATCATCCCAAAAAGCCAGCCCAAAAGCTTCCATGGTGTCCCAAAGATGTGCTGAAAAGCGTGGCCAAAAGTGCCGCCAAAGAAAGTAGCGAGGGCCATGAAAATGAAATAGTACCGAAAATACTGAGTCACTTTTTTGTCAGTAGAAACCTTTTTTAAATGAATATATGCAAAGATACAAACTGCGGTGATTAAGAAATTGGTAAGCATCACCATCGGTTCCATAATGGTAAAACCGAATAAATTGATAGAAGGTTGCCCTGAAAGAGATTGCATTGGTAGTGAGGTTTGCCTAGAAGGCGCTGTAACAACTATATGGATAAATAATCTTTCACTAAGGAGTTAGCATTTCAAGTAGCGTTACGAAAGAAATCAGGCTTGAAGTACTATGTGTGTAAAAAAAGCTCCTACACAAAGTATAGGAGCTTTAAATCGAAGTGAATTAGTGGAGTTTATCCACAAAATCTAATTTCTCCCAAGGGAATTCGTCACGACCAAAATGGCCATAAGCAGCTGTTTGCTTATAAATAGGACGTTTAAGGTCAAAACGGTCAATGATTCCTTTTGGAGTACAATCAAAAGTTTTTTCAACTAAAGTAGCGAGTTCTAAATCGCTAACTTTTCCAGTTCCATAACTGTTCACATTAATAGAAACAGGTTCTGCAACGCCAATAGCATATGCAAGTTGAACAAGAACTTCGTCAGCAAAGCCAGCGGCTACTAAGTTTTTCGCAATATGACGAGTAGCATATGCAGCACTACGATCTACTTTTGAAGGATCTTTACCAGAAAAAGCGCCACCGCCATGAGCACCAAAACCACCGTAAGTATCAACAATAATTTTACGCCCAGTTAAACCCGTATCGCCGTGAGGTCCACCAATTACAAATTTACCTGTAGGATTGATATGGTAAAGAGTGTCGGCATCAATAAGCTCAGCAGGAATAATGTTGCTAATGAGATGTTTTTTAATGTCTGCATGAATTTGAGTTTGCTCAACTCCCTCATCATGTTGAGTAGAAAGAACAATAGTATGAATGCGCTTTGGAGACCCGTCATCATTGTATTCAATAGTTACCTGGCTTTTACTATCAGGCCCGAGGTAAGGCATCAACTCGGTAGTTTTTCTTATTCGCGCTAATTCTTTCAGTAAGTTATGAGAGAATTGAAGCGGCATAGGCATGTATTCTGGTGTTTGAGTGGTAGCAAAACCAAACATCATTCCTTGATCGCCAGCGCCTTCTCGATCTACACCTTGTGCAATATCAGGACTCTGTTTATGAATTGTTGAAAGAACACCACAACTATCAGCATCAAAGCGGTAAGAAGCTTTAGTGTAACCAATTTCTTGAATTACATCGCGAACTATATCTTGAACATCAACATAAGCATCGGTTGTAACCTCTCCAGAAACTACGGCTAAACCAGTTGTAACTAGGGTTTCTACCGCTACGCGGGAATTTGGATCTTGGCCAATTAAAGAATCGAGAATTGCATCTGAAATTTGATCGGCTACTTTATCCGGATGGCCTTCAGATACAGATTCAGAAGTAAAAAGTTTTTTCATTATTTATAAAAGTCTTAAGGTAAGGTTCCTTGGGTTAGGTTTGATGAATACCGAATTTAAAAAGAAAAGAGGAGAAATATGGCTAAGAATTGAATAAGTCTTGCCCAGAATTTTTGGGCTCTATGCCTAGGTAATTATAAGCTTTTGGTGTTACAATACGACCTTTCGGGGTGCGTTGTAAAAAACCTTCTTTAATAAGATATGGCTCATACACTTCCTCAATAGTGCCTTTATCTTCACCTACTGCAACGCCAAGAGTACTTAGACCAACAGGTCCACCAGCGTAGTTTTCAATTATAGCTCGAAGCATGCGCACATCCATTTCATCTAATCCGTTAGAATCTACATCAAGAGCATTCAAAGCTTTATCTGCAATTTTTTTATCAATTGATGAAAGGCCTTCAACCTGTGCGAAATCTCGAGTTCTACGGAGTAACTTATTAACGATACGAGGAGTTCCCCTGCTTCTACTGGCAATTTCGTACGCCCCTTCGTCGGTTATTCCAAAGTTCATAATGTTGGCCGAGCGCAAAGCGATGAGTTGCAAAAGCTCGACATCGTAATAATCTAAGCGCATGTCTATACCAAACCGTGCGCGCAATGGCGCGGTTAGCATTCCCTTTCGTGTGGTTGCGCCAACAAGTGTAAATCGGTTTAAATCAATTTGAATACTTCGTGCATTTGGTCCTGAATCAATCACTATATCGAGTTTAAAATCCTCCATAGCAGAATATAAATACTCTTCTATAACAGGATTTAGACGATGGATTTCATCAATAAAAAGCACATCTCCTTCCTCAAGGTTAGTGAGCATACCAGCTAAATCACCAGGTTTCTCTAGAACGGGTCCCGTAGTTGGACGTATGTTAACGCCCATTTCCTCAGCTATAATGTAAGAAAGAGTGGTTTTTCCTAAACCCGGAGGGCCAGAAAGAATAACGTGGTCTAGTGCGTCTCCCCGTTGTTTTGCAGCTTTAATAAAAATACTCAGGTTCGAAATGGCTTTTTGTTGGCCAATAAACTCTTCCATTCTCGAAGGGCGAACGGTTTGCTCGAAAACGTCTTCTTTTTGAGTAGGATTTAGAAGTGGATTTTGCACTATTTTTGAGCTGTATTTGTTTTCACTAACTTTATATAATTATACTTAGTTTTCAAGCGAAATGCGTATGCAACTTTACCCTTTTTAGATGAAATATGTATCCTTCTCACCAGATGATCTAGAATACGATCCTGTGGTGGAGCAAAAAAAGCAAAAAGGCAAGAAAGCCTCCAACGAAAAAAAGAATGAAATTCTGAAGGAAAAAGGAATGCATAAAGATTTGAGTTCAAGTAGCCTAAAAATTTTCGGGGCAGATTATTTTTTTAATTACGAGCTAAGCTGGCTAAAATTTAATGAAAGAGTGTTGGCTGAGGCCATGAACGACAAGAACAAACTGCTAGAGCGTGTTAAATTTATTGGTATAGTTTGCTCTAATCTCGACGAGTTTTTCCAGAAGCGAGTAGGTGGACTTAAAAGACAGCAATTGGCGGGCGTAAAAACATTATCTGTTGATGGCATGATGCCTTCAGACCAGCTGAAAACGATTCGTTTTGAAGTCATGAAAATGATTGAAGCTTATAGAGGATGCTTTTTTGATCAACTATTGCCAAAGCTTGCAGAGAAAGGAATTCATATAAAAAAGTATAATGAGCTAGCAGAAACCCAGCAAAAAATTAGTGATCGATTCTTTTTAAAGCAGATTTACCCCATAATAACGCCACTAGCTGTAGATGAGTCTCATCCCTTTCCGTTTATATCAAATCAAAGTTTATCGTTTGCGGTAGAGTTAAGAGATCCTAATACGAAAGAAAAATTCTTTTCTAGAATCAAAATACCTTCTAATCGCCCACGATTTATCCAAGTTCATAGAAGAGGAAATAAAGTAATTGTTATTCCCATAGAGGATTTAATCTTAAATAAGATATCGCAGTTTTTTACGGGAATGGAAGTTATTTCTGCGCATATGTTTAGAGTTACCAGAAATGCCTCGCTTGATCGGAATGAGGAAGAAGCAGACGACCTGCTAGAAACCATTGAAGACGAACTTCGAGAAAGAAAATTTGCAAAAATAGTCCGTTTAGAACTTGATGCAAAGATGCCTAAACACATCAAGAAGTATCTGATTAAAAACCTGAAGATTAATTGGAATGATGTGTATGAAATGAACGGAACTATTGGCTTGGTAGATGCGCTCCAAATCTCACAACTAACAGGCTTTGTTCGATTAAAAAGTAGAAATTGGCAGCCGGTACTTCACCCAGCACTTCATCATGCGTTAGATGAAGAAATGCCAAATATGTTTGAGGTGATTAGAAAAGGCGACTTTATGGTTCATCACCCGTACCACAGTTTTGAGCTATCAACTCAACGATTTATTGAAGAAGCTGCTCGTGATCCTAAAGTGTTGGCGATTAAGCAAACCTTATATCGAACCTCAAAAGATTCGCCTATAATGCACTCTCTAATGGAGGCGGCAGAAGAAGGCAAACAGGTCGCGGTTTTGGTAGAAATAACCGCACGTTTTGATGAGCAGCGAAATATAAACTGGGCGCAGAAGCTTGAGAACTGTGGAGTTCATGTAGCTTATGGTATGCCAGGATTAAAAATTCACACAAAAGTTACAATGGTTGTTCGTGAAGAGGAAGATGGCCTTCGAACTTACTGCCATATTGGAACTGGAAACTATCATCCTGATACCGCGCAGTTGTATGAAGATTTAGGCCTGTTTACATGTGATGAAGTAATAAGCTCTGATGTGACTGATATTTTCAATCTGCTAACAGGTTATGCACCCGAGCAGACATTTGATAAGCTTTTAGTAGCTCCAAAGCACTTGAGGAAACAAACGACAAGACTTATTGACCAAGAAATTGAAGAAGCTAAATTAGGTAAACCCGCTAGAATCATAGCGAAAATGAATAGTTTAGAAGACCCACTTATTATACAAAAACTATACGAAGCATCTTCGGCAGGTGTTAAAGTTGACTTGATAGTTCGCGGAGTTTGTAGGTTAATTCCGGGTAGAGAAGGTTTGAGCGAGAATATTTCGGTTCATTCTGTAATTGGCCGTTTCTTAGAACATTCACGCATTTTCTACTTCAATAGCGGTGGACAGCATCAGTATTGTATTGGGTCTGCCGACTGGATGCATAGAAACTTAGATGCACGTGTGGAAGCGGTAACGCCAATTACAGAGCCAAAGCTTAAAAAGTATCTTCAGTTTGTACTAAATCTTTATTTGAGAGATAATACACAGCGATGGTTGCTAAACAGCGAGGGCGAGTACAATAGGGTTGTACGGAATAAGAAAGAACCTAAGATATCCACACATAAAGCATTGATGAATCACATGAGGGCTTCGGCAAATCCGATACCCATGGAAGATGAATATTAAACAGACAGAGTTTTAATTCTCTGTCTGTTCTTCAAAATTTTCGTAATCAATTTTTCCGAGGTCATAATTTAATTTTTGATACAAGCGAAATGACTGAGTCCGGAAAACACCATTTTGGATATATGCTTCTCCGGCAGCTTTAAGAGCTTTTTCTAACTCATTGGTGTTTATATAGGCATTTGCAAGAAACCATTGTGCTTTCTCGGTAAGCATTCGATTGTCTTCTATACGAGAAAGAGCTTCATTAAAAGAAACCACAGCATTCGGATAATCTCCACTATTGTATAAGATTATTCCACGATTTAAATAAGCCTTAGATGCATAAGGCTCCTGCTGATATTGCTCTATAATGGAATCAAAGATTTTTAACGCCTTCTGATTGTTACCCGTGTAAGCCGCTTGAAACCCGAGATTGAGTAAAGAATCTGCAGATGAAATGCCTAAAGCTGAAGAGCGCAATGCATCCGAAGTTTCAATCTGATCAGGACTGATGCCTTTTAGAACGAATTGGCTAAGCTCAGTGGGGGTTGGCGTTCTAAACAATTGAAGTAAAGCCACTAAAGCAATTACAGCAGCAGCGGCTGTATGCCAAGCCCAGTTAGGCAAGGTGTGAAGAGTAGCCTTTTTTTTAGATGAAGAAATTTCTTGCCCTGTTAATAACGCTTTAACTCCTACTTCAAGTTCTAAATCATCAAGTAGTGCAGGATTCTTAGCAACTTCATTCCAAAGCTCTTGAATATCTGTTTCCCCTAATTGCCCTTTTACATAGGCATCAATTTTTTCCCGCAAATTCAACGTTTTGTCGTTTTCCATGTATTTATATAATTTTCATATCAGAATGTATTAAATACATTCTGATTATGTAAGACCCTTTCAACATTAACTCCTTACACTAAAGGTTAATATTTTTTTGGACGCACTCTTTTAGAATCTGTAGAATACGATGTTTTTTTGTCCAGGCATTGCTCACTGATATATTAAAGTAATCGGCTACAACGATAGCCTCATCTCCAGGGTGCTCAAACCAATACGAAATATATTCAAGATAATTAGTTTTTAGCGCATTAAGGCAATGATTAAGAATATCTTGCCGCTCTTGGTTTAATAAATTATTTAGTTGATCGGGCTCTTTAGCATGGAAGTCTGGAATATTTTCGTAATTGCTTTCTTTATTCTTAGAAAGAAGCTTAAAATAATCGTTCTTGGCGGTAGTAAATAGATAGTAAATTATAGAATCGGGATTATTGAGCTTCTCCGCTTTAATTTTCTTAATAACGAGTAGTAATGTATTCTGAACACAATCTTCTGCGTCTTCCTGCGAAGCATTCATTCGAACTCGCAAAAACTTTATAAGTACACGAGTTATAACAATAGACTGCTCGTTGAGCTCTTTCGTATCATTTTCATGTATCGCTTTTACAAATTGTGAATAATCCATAAGGTGATGTTTATGATTGATTAAGATAATGATGATTAGAGAAAATAAAAGTAAGAATTTAATCTTCTAAGCACTTAATTTTAGCTATGTACCGTGTTCAACTGAAAAATTTTGAAGGCCCATTAGATTTACTGCTTTTCTTTATTAAGAGAGACGAGTTAGAGATCTATGACATACCTATTTCTTACATTACAGGGCAGTACCTAGAGTATATGCATTTAATGGAAGAGCTGGACCTAGAAATAGCGAGTGAATTCATTTTAATGGCAAGTATGCTAATGGCCATAAAAGCTAAAATGATGCTCCCTCGTGAAAATGATGATTTTTTAGAACTTGATGAGTCGGACCCTCGTTACGAACTTGTGCAAAGCCTTTTAGAGTATAAGAGGTACAAAGAGATGTCGGTGAAAATGGCCGATATTGACGAAGAGGCAAGAAAAAGATACTTACGAGGCTATCCCGAAGCAGACAATGTGGAGCAACAAGCTACAGGTGAAGCTCTAAAAGATGTCACGTTGTTTGATTTAATATCTGCATTTAGAAAAGTATTAACAGATATAGAACGGAGCAAAGTTGTTCATCGAGTTTCGAAAGTAGAAACAACGATTGAAGAACAAGTTGTGTTCGTACTAGATGAACTCGCAAAAAATGGGAGACAGTCCTTTAAAGAAATATGCCAAAGCATTACAAACAGAGTTGTAATAGTGGTAACTTTTCTGGCGATTTTAGAGATGATTAAAGAGCAACAAATAAATTTATTTATCGAAGAAGCACCAACCGATTTTTTCATAGCATTAAAACCGGTTAGTGAAATAGTAGGCATTTAACCAAAATATAGAATTCAATAATGAAACAAATACTTATCGTGGGGCTTTTTGTAAGCCTTATAGCATGTAGTGGCTCCCAGAAAGCTGCCCAGATTCCCGAAGCTAATATTCTAGACTTTGTGGAAACAATTACAACCGAGGGATTAAAAGCAGATTTATCCGTTCTCGCTCACGACTCTTTAGAAGGCCGTGACACAGGAAGCAAAGGCTTAGAAAAAGCTGCTAAATATTTAACTGGTAGATATAAAGCATTAGGTTTAACACCAGTAGGCGACAATAACACCTACGAACAGCACTTTGATGTTACCACACCTATTACAAATAGCTACGAATACCTACTAAAAGATGCGAACGGTGCAATTATTGACCATTCTAAACTTACCAAAACCGAAACAGGTAATTTCTCGACTATATTTGGTGGCTCAGATAATGTTTCCGGTGATATCGTATTTGTAGGCTTGGGTATCTCAGATAAAGAAACTGGTGTAAACCAGATTCCAGAAGATATAGCTGGTAAGTGGCTTATGATGTTTTCTGTTCAAGGCGTTACTAATACTAGAGCATTACAGCAACAAATGGCTAAAGACGGCGCCGCTGGTGTAATACTAATTTATACAGATGGTGTAGAAGAGTTCGAGAAAGCTGTTACATCTAAGCAATCTTCTTTGGGAAGCAGAGGCAGAATGTCGCTTGCTTATATGCAATCTGATGAAAAAAAGGCTCCTCAGCAAGCTTGGGAGAGAATACATCCAGAGCTAGCAGTAAAGCTACTTGGTTTAGAAACCTCTACACAACTAGCCGAGCTTTCAGCAAGTATCCAAGAAGCACCAACTACTTTTGAGGCAAAAGCACTTAACTTCAGCCTAGAGCATAAAGTTGATGCTGAAATTGCAACCGTAACTACAAGTAACATGGTTGCATTTTTAGAAGGTAGCGATCCAAAACTGAAAGACGAAGTTGTAGTGTTAAGCTCGCATTATGATCACGTAGGTATTGGCCGCCCAGATTCTACTGGAGACACTATTTATAACGGTGCTGATGATGACGGAAGTGGAACAACAGGTGTTTTAAACACTGCACAAGCAATGATTGCCGCTAAAAATGCAGGAGCAGGCCCAAGAAGAAGTGTTCTTTTTTTACATGTAGCAGGTGAAGAAAAAGGTCTTCTTGGCTCAAGGTATTACTCAGACCACCCAATTTATTCTGTTGAAAACACCGTTGCTAATATTAATGTTGATATGATTGGCCGTGTTGATAAAGAGCATGAAGACAACAAAGATTTTATTTATGTGATTGGTGGGGAAATTATCTCATCTGGACTTGATAGCCTCTTACAAGCAGCAAATACAGCTAGCGTAAATATTGATTTAAGTAAAAGATATAATGACTTAAACGATCCGAATCAGTTTTATAGAAGAAGTGATCACTGGAATTTTGGACGTCTTGGAATACCATTTATTTTCTTCTTTAATGGTGTGCATGCAGATTACCACCGACCTTCTGATCAAATAGAAAATATCGAATGGGGTCCATTAACAAAGCGGACCAAATTACTTTATGTAACTACTGCAATGATTGCAAACTCTGATGAACGACCTGTAGTTGATAATCAAGAGTTTATCGAAAAAACAAAAAGCCAATCACGTAATTAAGCTATTTACCAATTAGGATAAATGGTGCCCAATAAACGGGATGATTGTAATAGGGATGTTGAAGCATTGAAAGCTTTGCATCCCTTATTGCTTTAGCCTTGTAATCGAACAAAGGCGCTTGGTAAGAATCAAAATAGTAAAGAGTTTTATCCCACCAAGTAAAGTCGCTGCTTTCATAGAGGTTAATATTCTCGTAAAATTTACCCATTAATTGAGCTGTGCTTCTATCGTAAATACTCCAAAGGCTTACTAAAACAGAAGAAGCTCCAGCCTTTAAGAAAGACCGCTGTAAGCCCAACAGTCCCTCTCCCGCAATCACTTTGCCAAAGCCAGTATTACAAGCGCTTAACACAACCAGATCTGCATTCAGAGTTAGCGAGCTGATTTCCATGCTATTTAGAAAACCATCTTCCCCAAATGAATTTTCAGCAGTATTACTACTAGCTAGAAGAAGTCCACTTTGAAGCGGGTTTTCTTCGTTTACCAATGCATGCGATGCGAAATGGATGTACTTGAAACTAGATAAGTCGAGTCGCTTGAAATCTTCTTCATAAATAATGCCTTCATTAAGCAAAACTTTGGAGTCAAAATGGATGGAGATAGAGTCAACTTCTAGTAAAGAAGCAGGAAGCGAGGAAAGAGAGTTTCTTTTATTAGCTGTTGAGAAGTTGGTTGAAGGCTGAAGCCCCGAAGCAGCAAGGGCTAATAATTCTTGCGAAGTTTTCCGATGTGGGTTTTGTATGTAATTATATACCGTAGCAGAAGGAAGGTATTTAAAATTGAAATCTTCAATTAGATACTTATTATCTCGGATTAGAGCATCAAACGGAAGTAATGCAATGCCTTGGTCTGGTACGATTAAAATTTGACTTATATGAGCGTTCTGTTCTATAAATGGTGCAAGTAGTTTTTTATAGATAGGCTGGGATAAATTCTTGAGTATTTGTCTGTCGGCTATATGCTCAATAGCGGTTTTAAATTCCTCAATTTGTTTGTTTACAATTTCTGAGGCAGAATTGGAGTCAAATTCAATTAAACGATAGGAATAGCCTTGTTTAGTAATCCAAAAAGCCATTAATGTGTTACCAGAGAAAGCATATTCTATAATAGCAGTTCTATCGTCGCAGAGTTCAGTAAGATCATTCAGAGAAATAACATTCGGAATTTCAAGTTTTTTGAGCTCTTTATGAGCTAGACGCACCTTATTTATGGTACTTTGGTAGTCGAACTCGACCATATTAATCTGTTGCTTTAAACTAGACATTAAGGAGCTGTCTTGGAGAGATTCAAGTTCTCGATATAGCTGATCTATAGCGCGTTCTTTCTGTTTAATCTCGAGTAAAGTAGGTTCATCAACAATAGCAGCAATCTGGGAGTTTGAAAGGGAAAGATTATCCAAAAGAACTCTAGACTTTCCCTTCTCAATTAAAGTGAAGGCTTTTTCAGGGTCTGATTTCCTGGAAAGATACCAATAACCAACTTCGTTATAGAACCGCGCAAAATCTCTAAATAAGGAAGTTTGTAGATTATCTCCGTAGATGTTGTTTCTAATGCGCTCAATCTCATCAAATGCTTTATCAGCATAATAAAAAGCACTGTCCGAACCCGTTAAATAGAAAGCTCTCGAAAGGTCAGCAAGATATTCATTGAGCTTATACCCCTTAAAAAGGGACGCCTTACTATATGATTTCTTTGAAAAAGTAAGCGCCAAGTCATATCGCTTAAGCGTAGAGTATACTTTTGCTAACGCTGATAGCGATTGAGCTTGGAGCTGTTTCGATTCCGTTTCTGCAGAAAGTTCTACTGCCTTTTTTGAATAAGAGAGCGCAGCATCATAATTTTGAGCTTCTAATTCTAAGTCAGCCCTTTTTAGGTAAACATCAATAATACGAAGTGGCTCCTTATACCCTTCAAACAATACTAATGCCTCATTAAAGAAAGTGCGTGCGACCTCAAACTCATCTTTTCTTTGATAAATTTCAGCAATTCTCACTAATGCAACGGGGTTATGAAAGGCATATTCTTTTCGTAACTGCTGGCTATAATTGTAGTAGCTCAATGCTTTTTCATACTCTCCTAAAGCAAAATAAACCGATCCAATTTTATCATTCCCTGAAATTATTTTAATGATATTTCCAGTGTCTTTAATTAAGTCTAAATACATGGAGTAATACGTTAGAGCTTTATCGTAATCTCCTTTTCGCCTATAAAATTCGCCAAGCGATGTATAGTCTTCAGATATTAAATCTTTGTTGTCGATTTTAATTTTAAGGGCTAACGATTTAAAGAGTATTTTTTCGGCTTTATCCACAAACCCAAGGTAATTGTAAGCCACATATTGATTATTAAGAGACATCGCTAGCTGGAAATTATCCCCAATTTTTGTAAATGCTTCTACCGCAGTTGTTGCATATTCCACGGAAGAGCTATATAAACCCATTGCGAATGTAAGTGTAGACATAGAGTTACTAACTTGAGCAATTCTATATTCATCACCAGATGCTTTTGCAAGCTCGAATGCTTTTTGGTATTGAATCAGGGCTTCGTGATTATTTCTAACACGCTTTGTCACCCAGCCCATATTACTTTTAACATAAGCCTGCAATTCTAAAGAAATTTCGTTGGTAAGGGCTGAGTCTGCTTTATTTACCCATTCAAAGCCTTGAAGTAGTTCGCCTTGATCCATTAGAGAGGCACCATAACCAACCGCAGCAATAATCCAATCTCTATTGTTTTTATCGGAGGAAAATTTGCCCATAGCTTCTAAGTAAATCTTAGCTGAGGCTTTATAGTCTGCAGTACGATACACTTTATTACCAAGCGACAAAAGGGAGTCGTATTCAGCGCTAGCATATTGCGCGCTCGCAATTGGGCAATAGAAAAGGGCCAAGAATAAAATGAAAAAGGAAGCCCGATTTACCATAAGAATTTTTTTCTTACTTAGTTTTAGAAAACGATAGTATCGTTCAAATATATTCCGTTGTTTGCTAACTAACAAAATATAGGTAGGAGTACAAATGGCTTATAGATTAAGCAAAATAAAAACAAAAAAATACAACATGCCTGATGGAACTGGCGGTAACGGCGGCGGTGACGACGGCAGCGAAAAACCTGGTGCGGGAGAAGGCGGTGTTGGCGGTTGAAGCTAAAGTTCATAAAGCCTCTTTTTGCCGTTAATGGTAAAAAGAGGCTTTACTCTCCAAAAAGCGCATTTACAAAACTTTCACGATCGAAAATCTGTAAGTCTTCTATTTTCTCACCAAGTCCTATATATTTTACAGGAACATTGAGCTCATGAGAAATTCCAATAACAATCCCACCTTTCGCTGTTCCGTCTAACTTAGTAAGTGCTAATCCAGTAATATCTACTGCTTCAGTAAAAGCTTTGGCTTGCTGCAATGCATTCTGCCCCGTAGAGCCATCAAGAACTAGAATTACCTCGTGAGGAGCATCAGGTATAACTTTACTCATTACACGTTTTATTTTAGATAGCTCATCCATCAGAACTTTCTTGTTGTGTAAACGGCCAGCGGTATCTATTAATACTACTTCCGATCCACGGGCTACAGCTGAAGAAACAGTGTCGAACGCTACAGAAGCTGGGTCTGCATTTTGCCCTTGCTGTACAATTGGCACATCAGCCCGCTCACTCCATATAATAAGTTGGTCTACTGCGGCTGCTCTAAAGGTATCAGCAGCACCTAGTAATACTTTTTTCCCTGCCATTTTATACTGATGGGCAAGTTTACCGATAGTCGTTGTTTTGCCAACACCATTCACCCCCACGATAAGAACGACGTGTGGAGTGGACTCAAACTGGGCGTTAAATTCTGCGGGTTTATTGGCCTCATTTTCTTTTAAAAGGCCAATAATTTCCTCTCTAAGAATTCTTTGAAGCTCGCCCTGTGATACAAACTTATCTTTAGCTACACGTGCTTCTATACGGTGAATAATCTCAAGAGTGGTGGCTACACCTACATCAGAAGTAATTAGAATTTCTTCTAATTGATCTAGTGTTTCATCATCAACACGATCTTTACCAACAAAGGCTTTACTAAGCTTGTTTAAAATTCCTTGGCGACTTTTTTCAACTCCCTTTTCGAGAGTTTCTTTCTTCTTTAAGCCAATTTTCTTAAAAAATCCCATACTTGAACTGTTAGTTGAATTTTGCTCCGGTCATAATCTTACGGTAGCGGTTAAAATAATCAATAAAAGAAATTGCCATGATAATAGTAGATAGAATAAGCAAAACGTTGTGAATTTGGATGGCGTCTCTATAGAAAAAAACTGAAATCCAGTATAATGCCAGAATATTAACGGCAATTTTCCCCGACATTGTAGACATCGCTACTTTGCCATATTTAACTTTTATAAACGATGAGCCACACATTATTAACGTATCGCGAATTACATTTACAACTAGGAACCATAACGGAATCCAGCCGATCCAAACGGTATAAACAAAAAGTATAACTGCACAAAGTTTATCTGAAACTGGATCTATAACTTTCCCAACTTCTGAGATAGTATTAGTCTTGCGCGCCACTAGCCCGTCAAGGTAATCCGAAATTCCAATGTAGCAAATAAGCGCAATAATCATCCAGTTATAACGCATCTCATTTTGATAATGGAGATAAACAACAGGGAAAGCAATTATGAAGCGTGAAAACGAGATAAGGTTAGAAAAAGTAATGACTTTTCCCGACACTCTTACAGCCTTCCCATCTATGTTTTCAAATGAAACCAAACGAACCAAATTATTTGCGATATTCACCGTAAAGTTACACCCATTGAAAACATAAAACCAATATGATTAAAACGAACTTACTGGTAGAAAAAACCAAAGACTCAGCAGAGGTGTTTAATGGAAAGCTGCTACATGTTTTTTCTGACATTGCAGAACTACCAAATGGTGAAAGCTCTACAAGAGAATGGATTAAACATCCTGGCGCGTGTGCCATTGTCCCTATTTTTACTAATGGAGATGTACTAATGATAAATCAGTTCAGATATCCAATGAAACAGCTTTTCTTGGAAATTCCCGCTGGGAAAATTGACGTAGGTGAATCTCAAGATGAAACCGCAACCAGAGAGCTTTTAGAAGAAACTGGGTTAATTGCGAAAAATATGCACTATGTGGGCCATTTTTACCCAGCAATTGGATATGCAGATGAAGTGATACACATTTACGTAGCGTTAGATTTAGAACAAACAGAGATGCAAACAGATGTCGATGAGTTTGTTTTAAGTGAGCGATTACCGTTCAAAAAAACACTTGAAATGATTGATTCAGGAGAAATTAACGACGGTAAGACGATTGTGTGCTTACACCGAGTTAACGGATGGCTAAGGCAGCATTCCCTCAGCTTTGGCTAACTCAAATAAGCTAGTATGTAAATCATTTTTATCGATATCACCTCGGCGAGCTAGTTCTTCAATTTCAATATTGTTGAGCATGAAAATACAACCAGCTTGATCTAGAGCAGTATCGAAGTGGCGAGGATCCACTAAACGAAGTTTTTCCAAATCTATGCCATTTGGGCTTATTAATTTATTTACCAGTACTATAAAGATATCGTCTGGCTGATCTCCGAATGAGAGCTCTTCGAGCCCTGTTTGTTTAATTGTTAGCATACTTTTCTATAAAATCTCGTGCTTTAATAATCTCGCTAATTTCGGAAGTTTCTTTGTTAATTACCTGAACTTGAAATAAACTAATAATGGCTTGCTCGCTTAATATCTGAAGAACTTCTTCAATAGTGTCACATTCTTCGGTTTCACTCACTAAATCATTAATACCTTGAACTACATATTTAAGAGAGTGTTTTTTTGGCTTAGATGTGCTTGTTATTTCTTGTGGTTCTTCAAAGTATTCGCGCATGGCGTCTTCAGTAACAAACCAGCTAACGCCCAATTTTCTTCCTCTAATTCGGCCTTCTCTTAAGTATGCACGGAGCGTCATTTTTGAAATTCCAAGCATCTCGTGCAGATCATCAATAGAGTAGAGCGTTAATTGTCCAATATTTTTAGGCATACAAAAAAGATATTAATATATATTAGTAGTTTATTATTTACATAAAATAATAAACTAAATAGTGTTTATCTAACATTAGTTATACAATATGAATTAGATTTGGCTAGCCTCTACTTAGTGTCGTATATTGGTGACAGTTGATTGAAAAACAAAGCAACCCAGTCTGAATAAGGCAGGGTTTTTTTATGTCTATATATCAAGCTTTTGTTTAACGAAGCTATTTTCTTTCCAGCCGTATGAGAAGTAAAGCAGTTATATAACATAAATTACAGAACTACTTTTTAGTTTGTGTTTGCATAAGTACTTTCAAGTATGCTTTCAAAAAAAATCATTCTCTTACTAACTCTTGGTATTCTTGGGTGTTCAACTTCAGAAACCTATATCAATCGAGACTATAAAGTTTGGCAGAATGAAGAGAGCCCATCTGAAAATGATTTAGTATATAAGGTTTTTTTAATTGGTGATGCAGGCGCTCCCTCTCTTGATGTTCAAGAACCCACACTAAAACTCTTTCAAAAGTTTGTGGAAGAAGCTAGCGACAAAAGTGCGGCAGTTTTTTTAGGAGATAATATCTATTTGAATGGATTGCCAGATTCAGCTGCTTCAGATAGGGAATTTGCAGAAAGTCGAATTATTGAGCAGATGAAAACCCTTGATAATTTTAAAGGTAAAGTTTTTTTTATTCCGGGAAACCATGACTGGGACGATGGCGGAAAAAATGGTTTAGAAGCAGTTCGGCGCCAGGAGAAATTTGTCGAAAATTATTTAGATAGAGGAAATACTTTTTACCCCGATGATGGCTTTCCCGGCCCGGTGGATATAAAATTGATTGATGAAGACGAGGACTCGAGGTTAAGAGACGATATTAGACTTATAGTTTTAGATACGCAGTGGTGGCTTCATGAAAATGAAAAAGCTTATGGAGATACGGGAGAATACGAGCTTTTTGATGGTGGAGACTTTTTAAATGAATTTGAAGATATTCTAAAAGACAGGCAGAACGATTTTCTTATAGTAGCAGGACATCATCCTCTAATATCTCAAGATAGACACGGTGGATATCAGCCTCTATCAACACATTTAAAGCCACCAGTATTTGGGAGTCTGTATGCATTTTATAGAAGAGCTTTTGGCTTTGAGCAAGACTTAACCCATCATAAATATCGCGATATGGCAAACACTTTTAAAAGTATGTTTGCTGAGAATGACCACTTGATTTACGCATCAGGTCACGCGCATAGTCTTCAGTATTACAGAGAAAAAGGGAAAAGAGAGACTCAACATTATGTAGTTAGTGGCGGCGGATCAAAATCTAGTTTTGTAGCAGAGGGTAGGAAATCGGAGTTTTCGCATCAAGGAAAAGGATTTATAACCATTCAATATTATGGAGATGGTTCTGTTTGGATGGAAGCTTGGACTCCCATAGGAGATGGAAGTAGCGGGGAATTACTTTATAAAACTCAGCTAAAGGGGCCTTATAAAGATCCTCTTTTAACAGAAAATATTGAAGAGTTACCTGACATCAATTATACCGACAGTACCATTACAATTGCACCAAATGCAACATATGATGATAAAGGTAAACTGTTCGAAATTATAGCAGGAAAGCATAATCGTCGTTATTGGTCCATCGAAAATGAAGTTCCGTATTTTGATGTAACCGAGATAAAAGGAGGTCTTATCCCCGTTAGAATGGGTGGTAAAGGTCAATCTAATACTCTACATCTAGAAGATAAAAGTGGCAATGAATTTGTACTTCGTTCGGTAGATAAACAAGCTGGTAAGATTTGGGATGAAGGGCTCAAGAAATCAATTGCTCTAGACCTTGCTCAAGATCAGTTTTCAATTTTAAATCCATACGCGGCGCTAATAATTCCAGTATTGGCGGATGCAGTAGATGTATATCATACGAATCCCAAGATTTACTATGTGCCTCATGATCCACAGCTTGGGCGTTATGCTGAAGAAATTGGTGGGCAATTAGCGCTTTTCGAAGAGAAGCCTGATAATGATATGAGCAGTGTGAAAAGTGTAGGTTATTCTGAAGAAGTAATTGCCACTAGAGATTTTATAAGAGAAATTGATGGCGATATCGACCATCGTGTAGACCAGGGATCATTTGCTCGAGCGAGATTATTGGATTTGTTTGTTGGCGATTGGGATAGACATACTGATCAGTGGAGATGGGCTTCTTTCGAGCCGGAAGATGAGCAAGGTAAAATCTACAAGCCAATCCCAAGAGATAGAGATGTGGCAATGATGAAGATGACAGGCATAGCCCCTGAACTCGCAAAATTTGGGCCATTCTTTCAATATCAGAGCTTTGGGGAAGATTATGGAAATTTGATTGGGCTAAGCTATAATTCTTTGGGGTTAACAAGGCGTCTTACAAGTGAATTAACGAAAGAAGATTGGCTGGAAATTGCACAAACAATGGTGTCGCAACTATCAGACGAAGTTATTATAGAAGCAGTAAAAAAATACCCGCCTGCTGTTTATGCAGAATTTGGCGAGGAAACTATCCAGAGTTTTAAAGCTAGAAGAGATGAATTAGTTAATATTTCTATGAAATATTATTCTATGCTTTCTGGTGTGGTTTCTGTATCTGCTAGCAATAAAAGAGAGCGCTTTATAGTAGAAGTGCCAAACAATGATGAAGTAATAGTACGTGTACACAAGCTTTCTGGAAAAGGGAAATTGAGGGAGAGTTATTACGAGCGAACGTTCAGTAAAGAAGAGACAAGTGAGCTCAGGTTGTTTGGAATGGGTGGTGATGATGAGTTCGTTTTTATCGGGGAGCGAAGCCCGAGCATAAAAATTCTAGTTTCTGGTGGTCCAGGTGATGATGTTTATACAGACGATTCAGAAGGAAAAGTAACCGCGAAAAAGGTAGAGTTTTTTGAAACGGAAAAAGGAAATGAGTATGAAGTATCGAAGAAAGCTCACCAGCATTTAACTTCAGACCCGATAGAGAATCGATATAAATTTGAGAAAGATTTTTCATGGAATAGATCTTTCCCTGGCTATTATTTTGCCTACAATGATGATGACGGATTGTTTCTAGGCGGTGGTCCAAGAATAGTTCGCTACGGCTTTAAAAAGAACCCAGCTGTTACTCACAATCTAAGATTGAATTACGCCCCAAAAACTGGTGCTGCTAATTTAGTTTACAACGGAAAATGGTTTTCGAGAATTAGCGACTGGGATTTAGGCCTCGATGCCTCTTTCCTATTTCCAAAGAGTTACAAGAACTTTTATGGGCTTGGTAATGAAACTACCAAAGAAGAAAGAAATGCTAAATACTATAAAGCTCGGCTATCGCAGTACAGCATACAGCCAAGAATAAGTAAAAATATAGATAACACATTTTCAATTTTCTTAGGATCGGGTTTAAGTATTACAGATGTAAATCGAGAATCAGATGAAACAAATGTTCTTAATGAATTAGACCTAGGAATAAGCCCAGACTCTTTTGACCAGCAGTGGTTTAATTCCGTTATTGTTGGTTTTACAGTAAAGGATTTGGATAATGCGATGAATCCACAGCAAGGTTATAAATACTCATTTTCCTCTGATATAAATGTGGGAGTTGTAAATACGGCCAAAACATTTTCAAGGCTCACCTCTTCTTTACAGATGTTTTATCCCGTTTCATTCGCACCTCAAGTTACATTTGCACAGCGTATAGGTTCAGCTCATAATATTGGTTCGTTCCCTTTTTATGAAGCGAATACCGTGGGTGGAACAACTAATTTAAGAGGTTTTTATGGGAATAGATTTTCTGGGCGAACCACATTTTATTCAAATACCGAAGTTAGGTTAGAACTATTAAACTTTTATCGATATCTCTTAGGAGGTCGCCTTGGCCTAACGGGATTTTTTGACACAGGTCGTGTTTGGACCGATGGAGAGGCTTCTGATTTTTGGCATAAAGGGTATGGCGGTGGAGTTTGGTTTAATGCCTTTGAGTCGGTACTTATTAATTCAACCGTTGGAGTTTCAAAAGAAGGAGCTCTTTTTGAACTAAAAGCGGGTTTTTTCTTTTAAAAAAAAGAATGGCTCGATTATTGATATGTTGTTAAATTATAACTTATTCCTTTTGCTACCGTAAATAGGCGCTATGCCAGAAAATAAAAACATTAGATTATTAGCCGCGGTCATGTTTGCCGACATGGTGGGATACACCAAATTGATGCAAGATGATGAAAGTAATGCAATTACTCTTCGTGATAGGCAACGCTCTGTAGTTGATAAATACATTTTAAATCATCGTGGAACGGTTATGCAATACTACGGTGATGGAACATTAAGTATGTTCGGTAGCGCACTAGATGCAGTAAACTGTGCAAAAGATATTCAGTTAGAGCTTTTGCAAGAGCCAAAAATCCCAATGAGAATTGGTATTCATATTGGAGATGTTGTTTATGATGACGACGGAATTTATGGAGATGCGGTAAATATTTCAGCGAGAGTACAGTCTCTTGGTATACCCGGCGCAGTAATGATTTCTGGGAAAGTATTTGATGAAGTTAAAAATCATCCAGGAATTAAAGTGCTAGGTTTGGGAGATTTCGAACTTAAGAATGTATATAACCCAGTTGGTATTTTTGCCTTAGCAAATGACGGACTAAGTGTCCCAGATCAAAACTACATTCAAACAATTAATGGTAGCAATAAAAATAGTATTGCAGTGCTTCCATTCGCCAATTTTAGCGCTAACAAAAATGATGAATACTTCAGTGACGGAATAACCGAAGAAATTATTAATGCGTTAGTAAAAGTAAAAGGTCTTAGAGTAACATCAAGAACGTCTGTTTTTGCTTACAAAAATACCCTAAAAGATATAAGAGAGATTGGGAAAGAACTAAATGTATCCGCTGTCTTAGAAGGAAGTGTTAGGTTGGCGGGAGATAGAGTTAGAGTAACCGCTCAGCTTATAAATACAGACGATGGTTTTCATGCTTGGTCGGAGAATTTTGATTTTGAGATGAAGGACATTTTTGGGGTACAAGATGAGATTTCTAGAAAAATTGCCGAGAAATTTGAAGCCAATTCAGGGCTAGATATATCCAAGAAAATTTATGAGGCTTCTACGGATAGCGTGGTAGCTTATAACTACTATTTACAAGGTCTTTTTTATTGGAATAAACGAACCCCAGAGGCCGTTTTAAAAGCAATAGACTACTTTGGTAAAGCAATTAATAAATGTTCAACCTATACAAATGCATATTCTTATTTAGCAAACTGCTATAGTTTTTTAGGTGCCATTGGGCACATGCTAGGTAAAGATGCTTTTGTTAAAGCAGAAGAGTTTGCGCTGAAGGCAATAGAACTAAATAGTGCTAGAGCAGATTCCTACATAGCTTTGGGTTACGTCAATTTGTTGTCGCACTGGGATTTTAACCGTGCCGATTCAAATTTTAGAAAAGCGATTACTATTGAACCAGACAATGAAGAGGCTAGGTTAGCGTATTCATTTTTTAATAGAGTAATCGGCCGCTATGATAAAATGATAGACCAAGCCAAAGCAGCTGTAAAAATGGCACCGCTTTCACTTCCGGCACTAATAGATCTGGCTAGAGCAGAATGGTTAATTGAGAATAACGAAGAGGCAATACGACTTTTTGATAAAGTTTTAGAGCTAGATCCAAGTTTCAGAGCTGCTAACGAAGGCAAGGCATTAGTCTATGCTTGTAATAAAGAGTTTGACAAAGCTTTAATTCATCTAAAGAAGTATTTGAAACAAGTTAAAGGCCCATTTAAAGGAGGCTCTCAGCTTGGAGCAATTGCTGCAATGATGGGAGATACAGAAGAAGCTTATAAACAGATTGATCTCATTAGAAAAAGAGAAGAAAGTCAGGCCAACTTGAACTTATCTTTAGACTTTGCATTTGTGTACGCCGCATTAGGTGAGTATGACAAAACATTCGAGTACTTAAACAAAGCTGTAGATGAAAAGTTGGGCTCTGTCCTTTTTATAAACTCTATGCCCATTATTAATAATCTAAAGGAAGACAGTAGGTTTGGATTATTATTAGAAAGAATTGGGTTGCCCAAAGAGGTTTTAGTTGCGTGACTCAAAACTCTGAATTAATTTTATATATTAGGGTAACTAAAGCAGGAGTATAGTTGGAAGAAGAAAAGAAAAAGAAGTTAGGTTCTCGCAAAAGAGGTGTCTCGGATATGTTCCGCACTTCGTATAGAACTCACATGGACTTAAGTGGAATTGCAGATAATAAGTCCAATATCATGATTAGTATAAATGGTATTATTATTTCGATTATTATTGCTTCTATTTCTCCCAAAATAGATTCAAACCCATGGCTTGTTATCCCAACATCTATTTTGCTTCTAAGTTGTATGACATCCATGGTTTACTCAGTACTTTCGGCACGGCCAAGAGTTAGTAAAGAGAAAGTGACCTTAGAAGATGTTCGAGCAAATAGAGCGAATATTCTTTTTTTTGGAAACTTCCACACAATGGCGAGAGCAGACTATGTTGAAGGGTTGGAAGAGTTAATGCAAGACAGCGAGCGTCTTTACGATAACATGGCGCGAGATTTACATGGCCTGGGTGTTGTTTTAGCTGAAAAATATAGATTGCTTAGAATAGCCTATACTATTTTCATGTTCGGTCTAATCCTTTCCGTGCTCAGCTTCATCTTTGTGTTTATATCCGTTTCTGGGGCATACTAGAAAACTCGCGCCTCCTTCATAAAGCAAAAAAATAGTGAATTAATAATCCTTTTAAGGGTCGGAATGGCTATAATTACAAATCTTTTACAGGCTATTAGATAGATTTTAATTTCTAATAATCTATCATTAACTATCATTAGTTATACAATTGAAAATAGATTTGTAAACCGTTCTCTCTGTGCCGTATATTGGTGACAGTTGATTGAAAAACAAAGCAACCCAGTCTGAATAAGGCAGGGTTTTTTTATGTCTTGTAATCAAGAATTGTAGAGATAGGTCGAGGACAGATTTGGAGAGGTCGAAATTAACGAGCTTGTTATTAGTCTCCATCTTGAGTGCCAGAGAAAGCACGAGAAATTCGCTGATTCATCAAACGTTTGTAGTTTTTAAACTCGTACTCACTTACAGTAAACTCAGATTTAGATTCACCATCAAAGCAACTTATTAAGAGTTTGTTTGCTGTTTCAGTTGTTGTAACACTAACGGCTACTTTGCCCAGCTTATAAGATTCTATTTCTGTCATTGTGTTTTTCCTTTGGAGGCAAAGATAGGAAGTTCAAACTTATGAAAAGAACAGTTATTCCTTACATCCCCAACCTGAATGAGTACTCTGTTTTGAAGATCTTCCAAAATTTGCGGCCTTAAAATAAGTATGTACTCCGGTTCTGTCAATGAGTCTATTGAGAGAAGCTAGGGTTTTACAATCTACGTTGTCGGTAAAAGGTGCTCTATTCTTCGTCGAGTCAAGATGTGATTGGTAGCGCTCGTAGATATCGTCAAGGTTAGGTTCTATTGTGGTCAAATCGTAAACTGAAACAGTAACCGCTGTTTGCAATGTGCTTGAAAGTCGCGAAAAAGAAAAATTCGCGATAGAATCTGCTAAAGTTAGTGTGGGTGTTTTCAAATCCTTTTCTAAGAGAAGAACATTCTCTGTATCTAAATATGAAAGGTGTAAATTTTGAGGGGAAGCAATTACGGCATCGGTTTTACCAGCCAATTCATAGATCATCTGTGGATTACCATTGTTGCATGTTGAAAGTACCGTTAAGTCAAACTTCTTATTAAATGCAGAAAGATCTTTGGAAAAGATAACGGAATTAAAAGGCTTGTTAGGCTGAGAGTTATGGTAGGAAGCATTTTTAAACGAAGGAATTTCGTGACCAAAATAAAAGAAAAAGCTTCGATTTTGCGTAGATGCCTTCATAGTGTTGAAAATTTCAGCTTCTTGCTCTAACCCTCCACCTTGAGGTGAATAAGTCTTCTTTTGAACTAAATTTCCATTTTTAAAGTGATAGTAGATGCGATCTTTTTTTGGAAATAGCCAAAGGATTTTCTGCTCTGGTTTTTGATAAAAGATAAAAACTTCGCCAGATGTAGCATGCTCAGCAATGTTTAGAGCACTTTTTAATGCCTGATAGTCGGCTTGATACGATTTGCCATTTTGGTGGTACAAGTAGTTTGCATCTCCATGGATTACATAAACAAGCGAATAAGTAGGTTCATTAAGGGGTAGTTTATCAGTCGGATCTAGAAAAGCCTTGGAGCTTGAACACCCCACAAAAAGAAAAGCTATGGCAATTAATACAATCGATGAATTTTTTAGAATTGCCATAGCTAAAATTTAGTGAATTAAAGAAGTAATAAGATTATTACGATTAACAAAACAGTAGATAAACTGAGTGTTACAAATTTATCGGCTTGTTCAAAATCCTGTTGTATAAAATTAGCAAAGTTGTTGAGCTGGTTATTAGGCACCTTTCTATAGCCATCCATTCCATTAAGCTCGTTCTTTTTTTCAGAAAGATCTTCTTTAAAGCTAAATAGTAGTGTTTTATCAGAATCCGGAACTGCTTTCATAGCCTCTACTCTATCAATAGCTGTAATTAGTTTGTCTAGAGATTTGTTGAGAATGACACGCTTATCTGCTGCATTATCGGCCTTTTCAACATCCGATACCATTTCATTTATACTATTCTTAATAATATCTTGTCCTCTGTCAGACTGTGCTTGTAATGGCGAGAGCAAAGCCATTAAGCTAAATACAAGGATTGAAAATGTAAATTTTTTCATTATGAACTCCGTTTTTAGTGTTAGTTATCATTTAACTTCGTGAAACCATCGAAGTTCCGTATTTTAAGAAAATCGCAATCATGAGATTTCCCGAAATTGTTTTAAGTAGCTCAAATTGACCATGAAAAAAAAATTTATAATTATACCTGTCGTACTCATTTTTTTAGGTATTTTTTTATACTCGTCGTTTAAAAGTGTAAAGCCTCAACAGGTTGATAATGCTCCGAACTGGGTAAAGATTGAAGACGCTTTTGTACAAGCTGCAGCATCTGACAAACTAATTTTAGTAGATGTGTACGAGGTTGGATGTAAATACTGCCGAGCAATGGAACGTGATGTTTACCCAGATACCACCGTCCGTGTTGTGCTCGACGAAGGATATATTCCTGTTAAAGTAAATGGTAACTCAGAAGAGTTGATAACCATTAATGGAGTAAAAGTGACAGAGCAGGCTTTTGCTCAGAGTAATGGGGCGTTTGTTTTTCCAACCGTTTTGATTTTAAACTCGAAAGGGGAATTGCTTAGAAAAAGAACGGGCTATATGGGTGTAGATGATTTGAGAAGATTTTTATATCGAAGTGAAAGCTAAGAATTAAACCAAAAAAGGGACTAAATGAAGTTAAAAGCAAATAAATTAAGCTTACTGTTAGCGCTTGGCGTGGCAATGATGTTAACAATTGGAGCCATAAAACAACCGCAAGTTGATAATATGAGCTACAGTGCGGAGTTGGTTTTTTCTGGTGTAAACGTTCCTTGGGCAATGGCTTGGTTACCAAGTGGAGATATGCTAGTTACAGAACGTTCTGGGAAACTACTTCGAGTGAACGCAGGTAAGCTTATTGCTGAAATTAGTGGATTACCCGAAATATTTGCACGCGGCCAAGGTGGCTTGTTAGATGTGGTTTTACATCCAGAATATGAAAAGAACGGCTGGCTATACTTAGCGTACTCGTCTTCGGAAGGTGAAGGAGATGGTGGCAACACAACCATATTAAGAGCAAAATTATCAGAGAATGAACTGGTAGATAAAAAAGTGCTTTATAAAGCTTCTCCGAATAGCACTCGGGGACAACATTTTGGTGGCCGGATTGCTTTTGACTCTTCGAACAAACTGTACTTTTCGGTTGGAGATAGAGGAAATAGGGACGAAAATCCTCAAGATATTACCAGAGATGGCGGAAAGATTTATCGTATTAATGATGATGGAAGTATTCCCAAAGACAATCCTTTTGTGAATCAATCCGACGCGAGAAAAGCTATTTTTTCTTATGGACACAGAAACCCGCAAGGCATGGCTGTGCATCCACAAACAGGGCTTATTTGGGCGCATGAGCATGGTCCACAAGGTGGTGACGAACTCAATTTAATTAGTGCGGGAAGTAATTACGGTTGGCCGATAATTAGCTACGGAATTAATTATAACGGAACTTCCTTCACAGATCTAACTGCAAAAGAAGGAATGGAGCAACCTAAAACTTATTGGGTTCCATCAATTGCACCTTCAGGCTTTGCGTTTGTGACAAGTAGCAAGTACCCAGATTGGAAAGGAAAAGCGTTAGTCGGTTCATTAAAGTTCAATTATCTAGTTTTGGTTACTCTAAATGGTAACTCAGTTTCTGAAAAAGAAATTGTACTTGAAGATATTGGGCGTGTTAGAGATATCCGTCAAGCACCAGATGGCTTTATTTACGTTGCTGTTGAAGGGAAAGGGATTTTTAAAATAGTTCCGAATTAGGCACTCATAATTGTAAGGAATGGAGTTCACACTAGTCTAACTTATGTGAACTCAAATACTTTATATACCTTTCCTTTTGCTCAATATCCCGCAGTTAGGTTGTCGGGGTTATTTATTTGTGGAATTCTTATTTCGCAAACGGTAAGTGCGTCATATTCAATTAGCGTTATTGTCTTATCAATAATCTTATTTTTTTACGCTACAATTGAGTTTGTTCTTTCCAGAAAGCTCTCACCCCTTCTCCCAAAAATTGCCACAATTCTATTCTTCCTATTGGTGATTAGTGGCGGATTACTAAGTGCGTATTTTGAAGAAGCAAAAGAACTCACCACCGCCGAACAGTTGATTAGAGTTTCCTCTTGGGAAGAAATAACCTTAGAAGGTGAGGTAACTTCAATTTCTGAAACAGCAGCAGGTAAAACACGGCTAAACGTTAAAGTAGCGTCCATTAAAACCGTTTCGGGGCTAGAAATAAAAGATCATTTTAATACAAGGTTGCTTTGGGATGATCTTGATTCGATAGAATTAGGAAGTCGTATCCACCTGAAGGGAACCATCATTCCAGTTAGCCCCAAAAGAAATCCATTAGCTTTTGATTATCGAAAGTTTTTAGCATCAAAAGGTATTCACACGCAAGTTCGTTTAGATAGTTTAATAAGCATCGCTGTGCCAAAAGCCACCTTTTCTTGGATTACAATAAGAGAGAAGGCTCTTAGCATAATAGATAATAATTTCAGTGAAGAAACGGCGCCAATAGCCAAAGCGCTATTGTTGGGATATAAGAATGAGTTAGAAGGCGAAACAAAAACAGCATTTGCAAGGGCGGGATTGTCTCACATCATGGCGGTTTCGGGATTACACGTTGGGTTGGTAGTTGCACCCTTTTGGTTAATAATCCCCTACTTCTGGACTAAAAAATATGGAAGTCATTTCGGACTTATATTCTTGATAATTATTCTGTTCTTTTATGCGGGCATTACGGGATTTTCAGCCTCGGTGCTCAGGGCTTCCGTAATGGCAACAGCTTTAACTTATGGGAAGCTATTTTCTAAAAGAAGTAACTCAATAAATCTAACTGCAGCAGCAGCTTTAATCATTCTACTGGTAAGTCCTAAACAACTTTTCGAGATTGGATTTCAGCTTTCATTTACTGCCGTAATAATCATTCTTTTATTGATGCCTGTTATCCAATCAAAGCTCCCGTATTGGGTTAGGGTGCGATGGTACGGCGCACCAATTATGGTTATGGTGGTATCGTTAGTCGTTCAGTTTGGTTTATATCCACTGCAAGTATTCTATTTTGGGGAAATATCATTAATAAGCCCTATTGCAAATGCACTTTTTGTTCCTTTTTTGAGCTTGGTGGTGCCAATAGCTCTATTAAGTGTATTTGTTGGGTTTATATTTCCAATGGTAGGAATGGTAATGAATTATCCCGCGGAACTATTTTTAGGAGTGCTTAAAAATTTTGTGGATGTATCAGCAACTTTGAATTGGGGTTGGATGAAGGTTGGGTTAGGCTCCGTGTGGTTCTTTGGATTTTGGGCGGCGTTGGTTTTAACTATTTCTTCTATGAGGAATACTAAAATCCTATGGAAAATGCTTACCATTTCATTGCTAATGGTAATCTTAATGCAGGCTGAAGGGATCCATTCGAAACTGGCCAAAAACTATTTAGAAGTTCTTGTTTTTGATGTTGGGCAAGGAGATGCAATTTTGGTTACAACTCCTCAGGAAAAACATATTCTTATAGATGCTGGAGCTTGGAGTCCAGGTGGAAACTCAGGGCAACAAGTTATAATCCCCCATCTAAATTCGGCAGGAATAACAAAATTAGATGCCGTTGTTCTCTCACACCCACACGCAGATCATATTGGAGGAATTATAACGCTACTAGAAGATATAGAAATTGGTGTTATTTATAACTCTGGATATCAATACGACTCAAATCTATATCATTCATATTTAGAATTAGCTAAAGAAAAAAGAGTTAAAGTGAAATCGGTTAAAGCTGGTGACAGAATTGAGTTAGACCCAACAATTTTAATGTTGGCGTTGGGACCAAATGGAACTAAACATGGTTCAGACCCCAACCAGCATTCAGTAGTGCTAAATATAATTTACGGAGAGAATGAATTTCTATTTACCGGTGATGCGGGGGAAGATCAAGAGAAAAGAATTGTGAATAAGTATGATGAACTGTTGGACATCGACTTTTTGAAAGTAGGACATCATGGGAGCAGAACAAGTTCAGAAGGCTTTTTCCTAGAGCATTTATCGCCAGAAATATCTGTAGTTTCATTGGCGGATAAAAATAAATTCCGCCATCCCCATCAAGAAACTATTCAAAGATTGGCAAAATCAGGAACGAACACCTACTTTACCGGTAGAGATAAAGCTTTAGTCTTTAAATCTGACGGAAATATTATTACTAAAAGTGAATGGAAATAAAGCGCTTTTCTTAGCATGAGCCTTTTACAATAGAAACCCGTACTTTTGGGAACAATAGATAATCAAAAGAGCTACACAGACCAATTTTAATGGATCAAACGGAACGCCCAAGCTTCGAAGAAGCTTTAAAAGAACTAGAACTTATTGTCTCCCAACTTGAAGATGAATCCATAACACTAGAGGATTCTGTTACTTTATATGAAAAGGGTGTTAAGCTTTCTAAATTCTGTTCTGAGATTCTTAATCAAGCAGAGCTCAGAATTGAGCAAGTAAATGAAGCGAATAATTAACTAACAGCTTACTATGGAATCTAAATCTGCCAAACCAGGCGTGTTATTAGCTGGTATAAATTCCCCTGAAGATTTAAGAAATTTAAGTGCCGACCAACTACAAGATGTTTGTGATGAGTTGAGAAATTATATCATTGATATAGTTTCAATTTATGGTGGGCATTTTGGTGCCAGTTTAGGTGTTGTAGAATTAACTACTGCGTTACATTATGTGTATGAAACACCGAAAGATTTATTGGTTTGGGATGTTGGCCACCAGGCGTATGGGCACAAAATTCTAACAGGGCGAAGAGATAATTTTTATACCAATAGAACTTATGGTGGGCTTTCTGGTTTCCCAAAAAGAAGCGAAAGTGAATACGATACTTTTGGAGTAGGTCATTCAAGTACGTCTATTTCGGCTGCTTTGGGAATGGCGGTTGCTAACGATTTGAACAAAGGCGATAAGAAAGTGGTGGCCATTATTGGCGATGGTGCAATGACCGCAGGCCAAGCGTTCGAAGCATTGAATAATGCCGGCGCAATGAACAGTGATTTATTAGTAGTTTTGAACGACAACAACATGTCGATTGACCCAAACGTGGGAGCTCTAAAAGAATATTTGGCTGATATCACGACGAGCAAGACATTCAATAAAATGCGCGATGATATTTACGATATGCTCGGGCACTTTAAGTCTGCTGGCGATAAAATGCGGAAAATTGCTTCGCGCTTAGAGAAAGCAATGACAGCCGCACTTACTCCTGGTTCTTTATTTCGTGCATTAGGTTTTAAATACTACGGTCCAATTGATGGGCATGATGTTGATGGCTTAAGAAAGACCTTAGAAGATCTTAAGGAGGTAAAAGGTCCCAAATTACTTCATATTGTAACAGTGAAAGGAAAAGGTTTTGCTCCAGCTGAACGTGAGCAAACCAAATGGCATGCATCAAGTAGCCCTTTCGATAAAATTACCGGAAAATCTTTAGCACCTGCAAAAACAGGCAAATCAGCGCCTAAATATCAGGATGTTTTTGGCGAAGCTTTAGCTGAACTTGCTGCCCAAAATGAGCAGATTGTAAGTATGACACCAGCTATGCCAAGTGGCTCTAGCTTGTGGCCAATGATGAACGCTTTTCCTGATCGCGCTTTTGATGTAGGCATTGCTGAACAACATGCAGTAACTTTTGCAGCAGGTTTAGCAGCAGAAGGAAAGAAAGCTTTTTGTGCTATTTACTCATCGTTTCTTCAGAGAGGTTACGACCAATTAGTGCATGACGTTGCCATTCAAAAACTGCCGGTCGTTTTTTGTATTGATAGAGCTGGTTTTGCTGGCGCTGATGGCCCAACTCACCATGGCTTGTATGATGTAGCATTCATGCGTACAGTTCCAAATATGGTAATATCATCTCCATTGAATGAACAAGAATTACGCGATATGATGTATACAGCGTCCTTGTTTGATGATGCCTCTTGGGCAATTCGATATCCACGTGGTGGAGCTACAGGAATGGAGATTCGAAAAGAATTTAAAGCGATGGAAATTGGTAAAGGAGTTTGCTTACAAGAAGGCGAAGGAATAGCAGTATTAAGTTTTGGCCCGATTGGTAAATACGTTACCGAAGCGAGCAAGCAGTTGGAACTTCAAGGGATTCAAATTGGGCACTATGATATGCGCTTTGCCAAACCTCTTGATACGGTGATGTTAGGCGAGATTTGCTTGAAATACGATCATATTATCACGCTAGAAGATGGTGCGAAAATGGGTGGTTTTGGAAGCGCTGTTGCAGAATATCTTATCGAAAAAGAAGAAAAGCCCACGGTTAAGATTATGGGAATTCCTGATCGTATTGTAGAGCATGGAACCCAAGAAGAGCTACACGATGAAGTTGGTATTGGCGTTGAAGGAATTTTGAACACAGTGCTTTCAGTTTTAAATACTGAGAAGATTAGCTGATTCGGTTTTTAAAACATGCATTCTTATTCCCTCTCCGATTTCGATTTTACTCTTCCTGAAGAGCTTATAGCTCAGGCTCCCGCTAATCCTAGAGACCATGCGCGACTCTTGGTGTATAATAGAGAAACAAAATCTATTACCGACGATTATTTCTACAATCTTGGGAAATACCTTCATCCCAAAACCACCATTGTTGTAAACAACAGCAAGGTGGAAAAATGTCGGTTAATGTTTGATGGCGGCAAAAAAGAACTCTTCGTCACTTCTGTTCGAAATAATAACACCATTGAAGCGCTCGTCCGACCCGGAAAAAAATTCCGTGTTGGTAAAGAAGTTGAGTTAGCAGAAGGAATTGTTGCTAAGGTTACACACGTAGCAGAAGATGGGTTACGCACTATTATTCTTTCTCACGATCTAGACGCTCCAGAGCTAGAACCATTTAAGTACACTCCATTTCCTCCATATATTAAACAAGACGAAGCGCTGGCAGGCGAGTATCAAACGGTGTATGCGAAAGATTTAGGAAGTAAAGCGGCTCCAACAGCTGGTTTACACTTCACCGATGAGCTTTTGCAAGAAATCGAGGCAAGTGGAATTCAAAAATCGGAAGTTACACTTCATGTAGGATTAGGAACTTTCGCTCCTGTTAAAACGGATAACTTGGATGAGCACGTCATGCACAGCGAATGGTATCAGCTAAATTCCAAAACCGCAAAAGAACTCACCCAAGCTGAACATATTACCGCGGTTGGTACAACAAGTGTTCGGGTGCTGGAATCTCTAGCTAGTGCAAATAGAGTGTTTGAACCACAAAGTGGAGAAACGGATATTTTCATCACCCCTGGCTATTCCTATAAAGCTGTTGATGCGCTGATAACAAATTTCCATTTACCCAAAAGCACACTGCTAATGCTCGTGTCTGCCTTAATGGGTTTTGATGAAATGCACAGTGTGTATAAGCATGCAATTAAAGAGAAATATCGCTTCTATTCTTTTGGCGATGCCATGCTCATAATATAATTTTACGTCTATCTGATGAGGTTACAGTTTTATATTAGAGTAAGAACTATTCATGCTGTTCAAAAAAGCGCTTTTCTAAGCATGATGTATTGCTAGAATTATTTAGACGAAATCTTTACGAAATCAGTATAAAAAATTAGTATCTTACCATCCTTGGATTATTTCTATGAAGTAATTTAAGAGAGGGCGAACTTCACTAAAGTGAGATGTGTTCTTTTTAAATATTCAATTAATCGATTATTTGAATTATAAATGTCAAACGTGATTAAGGTCAAGCGCGGCGTAGATATCAAGCTAGTAGGCGAAACCGAAAAGGTTTTTGCTCCTAAGCTTCCGATTGAAACAATCGCTTTAAAACCAGATGATTTTCACGGGGTTCGTTTTAAGCTTTCTGTTAAAGAAGGCGACGAGGTGAAAGCCGGAACCCCCCTACTCTTCAATAAGGATAACGAACAAGTTAAGTTTTGCTCTACGGTTAGTGGCGAAGTTGCCCAGATTGTGCGCGGTGCAAAGCGTAAGATTTTGGAAGTTCGTGTTTTAGCCGATAAAGAAGCTAATTATGAAGATTTTGGATCCGCTGATCCGTCTTCATTAGAGCGAGCTGAGGTAGTTGAAAAGCTGACTCAATCGGGATGTTGGCCATTCTTTAAGCAGCGCCCATTTAACATTGTTGCAGATCCAGCAAAAGAGCCTAAAGCGATTTTTATATCAGGCTTTGATTCAGCCCCTCTTGCACCAGATTTAGGATTTTTACTTGAAGGTGAAGAAAAAGAATTTCAAGCAGGGATTGATGCGCTCGGTAAACTAACCACAGGTAGTGTTCATTTAGGAATAAATGCTGATGTGCCCGCTGGTAATACACTTTGCGGTGTAAAAGGTGTTGAAATTACTAAATACAGTGGTCCTCACCCTGCGGGTTTAGTTGGTGTTCATATTCATAATGTTTCTCCAATTAATAAAGGTGAAACCGTTTGGACGATTACTCCTGAGCATGTAGTGATAATCGGTCGTTTATTTTTAACGGGTAAGTTTGACGCTCGTATAAAAATATCTGTAGCTGGTTCTGAAGTGCTAGATCGTAAATATCACGAAACGATTATTGGTGCTCCAGTTAAAGGCTTTATTGCCAACAATACTTCAGATAAAAAGAATCGAATTATTTCTGGTAATGTTCTCACAGGAACTAAGATAGAAGAAGGCGGATATTTAAGTTTCTACGAACGTCAAATTACGGTTATTCCTGAAGGCGAAGATCCTGAGTTATTTGGTTGGTTAATCCCAAAAACAGATAAGTTTAGCATCTCACGTACATTGCCTTCTTGGTTAATGCGCGATAAAAAATACGAACTCAACACTAATTTGCATGGCGAGAAGCGTGCATATGTTGTTTCCGGTGAATACGAGAGAGTTTTCCCTTTCGATATTTATCCAGTTCAGTTGATGAAAGCGATTATAACCAACGACATTGAAGCAATGGAAAATCTAGGTCTATATGAAGTTGTAGAGGAAGATTTTGCTCTTTGTGAGGTGGTTTGTACCTCTAAAACTCCTGTCCAACAAACAGTTCGACAAGGCTTAGACTTAATGAAAGAAGAATTAGGTTAGTGATTAATAACAGACAGCGTTTGGAAGTTAACTAATGAAAGTATTACATAATCTACTTGATAGTATAAAGCCCAACTTTGAGAAGGGTGGAAAACTCGAAAAATTATATCCGGTTTACGATGGCTTGGCCACGTTCCTTTTTGTACCGGGGCACACTGCGCATAGCGGTGCACATATTCGTGATGGCATTGATCTGAAAAGAACAATGAACACTGTGATTATGGCGCTTATTCCTACCCTTTTATTTGGGATGTGGAATGTTGGCTACCAGCACTTTATAGCGTTAGGTCAAGAAGTAACATTCTTTGAACAATTTCTATTTGGAGCTATAAAAGTTCTTCCAATGGTTGTTGTTTCTTACGGTGTTGGTCTTGGTGTTGAATTTCTATTCTGTATCATCAAAAAACACACTATTGAAGAAGGTTATTTGGTGACAGGGATGCTTATTCCTCTAATTATGCCTGTTGATATTCCACTTTGGATGGTTGCCTTATCAGTAATCTTTGCCGTTGTTATTGGTAAAGAGGTTTTTGGCGGAACAGGGATGAACATTTTCAACCCTGCTCTTCTTGCAAGAGCATTTGCTTTCTTTGCGTATCCGTCGTTTATGTCGGGTGATAAAGTTTGGATTAATACAAGTCTTAGCGAAGGACAATCAGTAGTAGATGGTTTTTCTGGTGCAACAGTATTAGGTGACTTAGCAACTTCTGGTGCTACATCATACTCTCCTTTAGAAATGTTGATTGGAACTATTCCTGGTTCAATTGGCGAGACATCGGTAATAGCAATTATGCTCGGTGCGGGGCTACTAATCTTCACTGGAATTGGAAGCTGGAAAGTGATGCTGAGTGCCGTTGTTGGTGGTGCATTTATGGGGCTTATTTTTAATAGTGTTGCTGAATACGCTATCTCTCCTGAACAACAAGCTTTTATGGCTGTTCCTTTTTGGCAGCAACTAATTATTGGTGGCTTTGCTTTTGGTGTTGTTTACATGGCTACAGATCCTGTATCTGGCTCACAGACCGAGCATGGTAAGTGGGTGTATGGATTCCTAATCGGTTTCTTGGCCATTATGATTCGAGTATTTAACCCTGCATACCCAGAAGGCGTGATGCTAGCAATATTGTTTATGAACACAATGGCACCGCTTATCGACCATTATGTAGTTCAGGCTAACATAAAGAAACGTAAGAAAAGACTAGCGCTTAAAAAGGCTTAATCAATGGACGTAAATAAAAATAGTTACACATTCATGTTTGCCGCAGTAATGGTTGTTATTGTAGCAGCCCTACTATCTTATGCGGCAACCACATTAAAACCTTTTCAGGATAAAAATGTGGAACAAGAAAAAATGCAAAATATCCTAAGTTCCATCGGTATAGATGTAACTAGAGATAAGGCTGCAAATGAGTATCCAACCTATGTTACCAAAGAGCTAGTAGTTGTTGGTAATAAGGAGAAACAAGGCGTTGTCGCTTTCGATGTTGATATGTCCAAAGAAGTTAAAAAGCCAGCAACTGAAAGAGAGTCGCCGCTATATATCGCAGAAAAAGATGGTAAAACCTACTACATCATTCCATTAAGAGGAACTGGTTTATGGGGTCCAATTTGGGGTTATGTATCTCTTCAAGAAGATTTGGACACTATTTATGGTGCTGTTTTTGATCACAAAGGTGAAACACCTGGTTTAGGGGCTGAAATAAAGCAAGCCGGTTTTACAGAGCAGTTTAAAGGAAAGAAGATTTTAGACAGTTCTGGTAATCTTATTGGTATTGATGTTCGAAAAGGTGATGCATCAGGCGATAGCCAAGTTGATGGAATTAGTGGTGGTACTATTACCTCTGTTGGTGTAGAAGAAATGATTATAGATTGCTTACAGGCCTATATCCCTTTTCTAAAAGATTATAGCGGTGCTACAGCTAGCGCAGCTGTTCTGAATCAAACAAATTGAATAAAAGCTGCAACAAATTAACACAGTAGTTATGGCAGAAGTATTAGATAAAGAAGTTGTAGAAAAAAAGCCAAAAGAGGCACTTTTCAGCAAAAAAAATAAATCGCTTTTACGTGATCCGTTAAACGATGATAACCCGATAACGGTACAGGTTCTTGGAATCTGTTCGGCGTTGGCTATTACCGTTAAGCTATATCCAGCTCTAGTAATGGGAATTTCCGTTATTTTTGTTCTTGCAGCTGGTAACGTAATCGTTTCGCTGATGCGAAACCTAATCCCGAACAGGATTAGAATTATTGTTCAACTAGTAGTTGTAGCAGCCTTAGTAGTTTTGGTAGATCAGGTTCTTAAAGCTTTTGTCTACGATGTATCTAAAGAACTTTCAGTATTTGTGGGTCTGATTATTACCAACTGTATTATCATGGGACGCTTAGAGGCTTTTGCTCTTGGTAACACTCCTTGGAAGTCATTTTTAGACGGAATTGGTAACGGCTTCGGTTACGCAGCTATACTTGTATTAGTAGCCTTCTTTAGAGAACTGCTTGGTTCAGGAACGCTTTTTGGTCTTCAAGTAATTCCTGATAGCTGGTACATGGCAAACGGAGGCTTTTATAATAATAATGGCTTTATGTTACTTCCTCCAATGGCACTTATTACTGTTGGTATTATCATCTGGGTTCAGCGAGCACGCAATACCAAATTAATCGAGGAGAAATAGGACAATGCAAGAGCTCATTAATATTTTCGTAAAATCGATTTTTGTTGAGAACATGATTTTTGCCTATTTCTTAGGCATGTGTTCTTATTTAGCGGTTTCTAAAACCGTAAAAACAGCAGTTGGTTTAGGCGCAGCAGTAATCTTTGTAATGGTGATTACTGTTCCCGCTAACTACTTATTAGAAAATTTTGTTCTTAAAGAAGGTGCGCTTGCTTGGTTAAGTCCACAGTTAGCAACCGTAGATTTAAGCTTTCTATCTTTTATCCTGTTTATTGCAGTAATCGCTTCAATGGTTCAGCTTGTAGAGATGTTAGTTGAGAAATTTGCTCCTGCTTTATATAGCGCGTTAGGAATTTTCCTTCCGCTAATAGCAGTGAACTGTTCCATTCTTGGAGGTTCACTATTTATGCAAGAGCGTAATTATGCTTCTATTTCTGAAGCAACGGTATTCGGTTTCGGTAGTGGTATTGGTTGGTTTTTGGCAATTGTTGCCATTGCAGCTATCCGCGAAAAGATTCAATATTCTGATGTTCCAGCTCCACTAAGAGGGTTAGGAATTACATTTATTGTGACCGGTCTAATGGGAATTGCCTTCATGTCATTCATGGGTATTAAGCTATAATCATTCTAGAGAAGAGATTTAAACAATGATATTATCTGCAACAACTATGATCATCTTTACAAGTATAATTGTATTCTTTTTGGTGATTATTCTTTTGGTTTCAATTCTTTTAGGCGCAAAATCCGTCCTTGCTCCTTCTGGGCCAGTTAAAATTAGAATTAACGGGGAAAAAGAAATTGAAGTGGAGTCTGGAAGTAGTCTTCTAAGCACTTTAGGAAGTAACAAAATATTCTTACCGTCAGCTTGTGGTGGTGGTGGTACTTGTATCCAATGTACTTGCCAAGTGCTAAGTGGTGGTGGTGAAATATTGCCTACAGAGGTTCCTCACTTCACTAGAAAAGAGCAAGAAAATAACTGGAGACTTGGTTGCCAAGTTAAAGTTAAAGAAGACATGGATATTAGAATTCCGGAAGAAGTATTCGGAATTAAAAAGTGGGAAGCTACCGTAGTTTCTAACTACAACGTGGCTTCATTCATCAAGGAATTTGTTGTTGAAATTCCAGAAGACATGGATTACAAGGCTGGTGGTTACATCCAGATTGAAATACCTGAATGTGAAGTTCCATTTACAGATGTTGATATTACAGCACATCCTGAAGAACATCCTGGCGAGCCAGAGAAGTTCAAACTCGAGTGGGATAAATTCGGTCTTTGGGATTTGAAGATGAAAAACGACGAAGTTGTTGAGCGTGCATACTCTATGGCTAGTTATCCAGATGAAGGGCGACGAGTTATGTTGAACGTTCGTATCGCAACGCCTCCTTTCGATCGCGCTAAAAACGGATGGATGGATGTAAACCCTGGTATTGCTTCTTCTTATATTTTCTCGAGAAAGAAAGGCGATAAAGTGACTATTTCTGGTCCTTATGGCGAGTTCTTTATTAAAGAGAACGATAGCGAAATGCTATACATTGGTGGTGGTGCTGGTATGGCCCCAATGCGTTCGCATCTGTATCATTTATTCAAAACATTAGAAACAGGTCGTAAAGTTACGTATTGGTATGGCGGGCGTTCTAAGCGTGAGTTATTCTATCTAGATCATTTCCGTCAATTAGAAGATAAGTTCGAAAACTTTAAATTCTACATTGTACTTTCGGAACCTTTAGAAGAAGATAATTGGGTGCCTAAAAAAGACACTAATGATACTGAAGGCGATGGTTTCTTAGGATTTGTTCACCAAGCGGTAATAGATCAATATCTAAGTAAACATCCAGAGCCAGAAGAAATTGAATTTTATTTCTGTGGACCTCCACTTATGAACCAGGCCGTACTAAAAATGTGCGACGACTGGGGAGTTCCAGAAGAGAATGTTGCCTTCGATGATTTCGGTGGATAAACTAATTAAAAGCGACCTTGTGTCGCTTTTTTTTATGCTATAACAAATATGAAACAGACTTCAATACTACTTTTTATTAGCGCTATTCTTTTTGTTTCTTGCGAGCCAAGAAATCAAGTTAGACTGATAGAGAATGCCGGTTATGCTCAAGGTTCTACTTATCAAATAAAATATCTTGTTAATAAAAACAAGAACTACGCAAAAGAGCTTGAAGAGATATTAGTTGATATAGATAACTCTATGAGTACATATCAAGAAAGCTCACTTATTTCTGCTGTAAATAAAGGCGGAATTTGGGTAGAGATCGACACGATGTTTGTTGAAGTAATGGAACGCTCCATTGAAATTGCAAAAGAGACAAATGGAGACTTCGATCCAACGGTAGGTCCGCTAGTTAGAATTTGGGGTTTTGGCTACGACAAGGTGAAAGAAGATATAAGCTCAGAAAATATTAAGCAGATAAAGAGTTTGACGGGCTTTGCTAATGTTGAGCTTAACGGCAACAAGCTTCGCATTCCTGAAGGCTTTACGCTCGACTTCAACGCTATTGCCCAAGGTTACACGGTAGACGTTCTAGCGCGGTATTTGGAAGCACAGGGAATAACAGATTATATGGTTGAAGTTGGCGGTGAAGTAAGAGCAAAAGGAAAAAATGATGCGGGTAATGTTTGGAAGATTGGAGTAGATAAACCGCAGAGTGAAATTAATAAAGAAGAACGTTTTCAGTTTATACTTGAGCTAGATAATGCTGGGCTTGCAACCTCTGGTAACTACAGAAAATACTGGGTAGATCAAACAACAGGAATTAAATACTCGCATACTATTGATCCTCATACGGGATCTCCTGCACTAAACCGATTATTGAGTGCTTCTATTGTAGCACCTACAACAATGGATGCCGACGCTTACGCTACCGTGTGTATGGTAAAAGGGCTAGAAAATTGCAAAGCTTTTCTAGCAACAAAGGCAGAGTTGGAAGGATATCTAGTTTACACAAACCAAGATGGAGATTGGGAAGTGTATTTTACAGATGGTTTTAAAAAATACATAAAAGAAGAGTTCAGGCAACAAACGGACTAAATTCTTCTTTATCTGAAGATTTTGAGTCATTTTTGCATTGCTCATCAGGAGACGCACCGCAAAAACTACAACGCTCTCCTTCAGCATTTAAAAAGGGGCTGTTACTAGCGCAAGTTCCGGAGAACTCACCATCCTTTTTAGCCCAAATTTTTATGGCAATTCCGGCAAAACCGATACCAATTAAAGCTGTTGTAAGTAAAAAAACTACCATTTCATTCTCCTTTTTTAATCAAACTAAAGGTCGCCAATTATATAACTAACCTCAATTATTGATAGATAATTTCAGATGCAGATGTTCCTTACTATCGCTATATTTGCAGTCCTAAAAATGCACCCGTAGCTCAATTGGATAGAGTACCAGATTTCGGCTCTGGGGGTTGGGGGTTCGAACCCCTCCGGGTGTACTAAAAGCCTTTGTAAGTCATTGATTTGCAAAGGCTTTTTTTGTTTGAGGGTATCATATAGGTATAACTAATTTTGTAATTACATTTCTTAGATTGTCAAAATCAAACTTTCATACACAGCATGATTAATAGAATTGAATTTCAGAGAAGAAACAGCTTGATGAATCAAGTTCTTAAGAAAAGAATTCCAAATAGAATGAAATCAATTCGTCATTCATTAAAGCTAGACCAAAACGATATTGAAGTAATCACAGCGGTTCTACGAATCGAATTGTTTAACAGACCAGCAATGATTCGAATGTTAGAGTTTATAGTCGCGCTAGCACATTTCCTTTATTCTATAGCATTTAAAAAAAGTTTAAAAAACTACACATTAGGTCACTATCAAATTGGCGTTATAACTTCATTAATGTGGACGAAGACTAAAATAAATAGAGTTAATTACATAGGTAGATTAGTCAAATTACTCTCTTTAAGATATAGTACAAGAATTTTTACAATTGGATATAGAATTTTTAAAAACTCATATTACAAAAAAGATAGATTTATAGATGAGTTCGCAACATTTTATAACGGAACGCAAGTATCCGTAAGTGGTAGCTTGAAATATTCTGAGGTTCTGGAGTTCTTACTTAAAAACTCAAATTTGGAACGAGGAGAACTAGATAAAAACATAAGTACAAATATTTCGACAAGAATATCCTCTTCAAATGTGTTAAATAGATTCAAAAAAATTAGATCCGATATAATTCAAGATGAGGAACTAAGACTTTCCATTATTATCTGTGATAAACATCTAGAACAAACTGTCTATAGAGGATTTTTTGGTGGAAGTGACAGTATTATTCCAGTATTAAATCAAAGGAGATCAGTTGCTTCAACAATTAAAATTGCAATATACTCCTGCTACATAGAACTCTTCAATCCTGATTTAAACAAAATTTTCGAAGATAAACCTATAAGTGTAGTCCTAAATAATGAAACAGTCATCCCTAGAAATTCTGACAATAAATATCGTGGTGATGTTACATTAGAATATGCCTTTGCATATTCAATTAATACGATTGCAATTCAGTTACTCATGGAAATTGGAATTGAAAATTTTGTTGATTATTTAAGAAAATGCGGTATTACAGTTCCCCTCCCAAACACTCCAATTATTGCTTTAGGTGCATTTAAGCTAAATGGTTACGAATTGCTTTCTTTATTTTCACCGATACTTCACAATGGCTTTCTTAAGCTATTTGGTAACGATAGAAACAGGGACTCATTAAGCTATAGAATTCTTTCTGAGAATACTATACAAAAAATGAATATTCTGCTTAAGTCAACAGTAAGGTATGGTACTGCAAATTATCTAAATGAATATGGGTTTGGACAACAGGGCGGAAAAACTGGAACAAGTGAAAAAAATCGAGATTTTTGGTATATCGGATACTTTAATGATCAGTATTACGGCTTAGTTTGGATTGGGAGCAATAATGAAAAAGAGTTGAAAAGTAAAGATGATATATCACTTTCAGCTACAAGAATAGCGGTTCCAATTTGGAAAGATTTATCTATGATCTTTCTTGAATGATTGTGCAAATATTTTCAATAAATAAGTTCCTATGACCCATAGCGCAGTTGCAATAATACCATTGAATATTCCTTTAAGATCAAATAATTGCAGAAAAGTAAATTCATTTGTTAAAATGTATTGACCAAAAAGTCCCCCAATTCCTCCAAATACTGTAAAGCATATTAGTAAAAAAAGATAAAGGGTGAATAACTTCCATTTAACTTTTAAGAAGTGAGGGCTGATAAGTTCTGGATTTATAAAATCAGGCCAAACAATTAGAAATATTGAGAAAAACCCGACAGTTGCTCCAATAGATAATGAGCTCATCTCAATTGGTATTAAAGTTTCAACTAAAACAGCAACTAATCCAATAAATAATGGAATAAATGTCCTAGAAGCCAAGCCTAAAAAAGAGATTTCATCTTCAATACCATCAATTAAACGAGAGTAATAGAAGTATCGTTTTGGCATTAATCTTTTTTGAACTTTAAATAGCAAACTACCTATAATTCCAAATACCAGTAAAAATATTAAGCTTCGAATAATCATTTCTAGTTATTTACGACATTTTTGACACAATTTCACCTGTTATATTTCCAATGCCAAGGCTCAAATGAAAGTCCTAGAGTGTTGTTTTTATCGTAGGATAGCGAAAATCCAAAACTTTCTGCATTTTCAATAAGCCAATCAAACTCAATAGTATTTTTAAATTTACTAGAAACACTAGATGTATTAAGATAAGAAAAATCAATTGCCGTACCCGTATGATGTTCACTAAAACCCGGTGGCATAAGTGTATAAAAAATCTCCTTAAGCCTTAAACCTTGGGACAATTTTGACTTCCATAGTAAAGACTGCTTTTGTACACTACGGAATCCTGATTGAACTTGTAAATTTACGCTATTACTCAAGGCTAGGGTTTTCATTTCATTAAAGCTTTTTAAGGTCTCACTTTCAAGATATACCTCTATCCCGTTTTGATTAAGACCATAAAGAATAAGATTCATCTCTTCATTAAAGACTTCATAACCTTTATACATTATCTGTTTTATAGAAATACCTAATTCGGAATTAATATTCTTTATAACCTCTAAGTAATTTTCGTCTACAAAATTCATAATTCAGTATGGGTTGTTACAATTTATTAAAATATATAATTAGGTGTGTACAATTAAGCGAAATATGATACTTTAAACAGCCCTTGGGAGCCTCATCCACATTATTAGCCCAATCGGAACTTAAAGAACAGCTCAAAAAGAAGAGTATAGAACCATTGTTCTATAATGAAAAAAAAGAGTGCACGATTGTACACTCCTTTAGAGTAAAGTTAGTTTTTAGTATCTATGCTAAAAATTACATACGATAGGTAACTCCAAACTGAAGAAGAGCAATTCCAAATCCGAGCTCACCGTAAGCGCCAAGCTTTTCAGTAAAGTGATAGCGTCCACCTACAAAGCCTTGGTAGATTATGCCACCAACTGATGCACTATTGGCCCCTGGCCCATCCCATTCCGCAGAAGCAACGTTATAACCAAGTATAAGTCCACCATACGTATCTACGTTGTCTACAAATTGTTTATGGTAAGTTCCTCGAGCTCCAATTACTAAGTTGGAATATTTCCAAGTACCAGTGCCAAAATCTTCCGAGTTACCTAAATAACCGAGGTACCCCCCGATGGATACATCATCATTGTAGCCATAATCTACAGCAACATTAATAGGAATTCCGCCCGATCCAGAAAAGCTGTGACCAAGCCCAATTCCTGCATTTATATCTATAGTCCCTTTCCCCGGATATTGTGCCATTGCTATTGTTGGGACGATTAACATAGCAAGAAATAGTAGAGTGATTTTTTTCATAATAATGATGTTAGGATAGTTTGTGTTTTGAAAACATCAAGAACCTAATCCATTTGTTATGATATGAACATCACCTATTCGGAGTATTTCTAAGTTTTAATGAGTGAAAAGTTACTAGAAAGGGGTATAGAATGAAGTTCAAAACTAGAAAATTATCAATCCATAAATCATGAAATATGTTAAGGCACTTATTTCCCAAACAAGGACAGGAAGGAATCTTTAAATGCATTGCCAATAGGAATTTGGTTCTTCCCAATATGTATCAAATTTCCTTCTACAAAATCGATATTAGAAATGGAAACAGTGTACGATTTGTGAACTCGCACAAATTCGTTGCTAGATAATTCCTCGGTAAACGACTTAAGAGTTCTGTTAAAAGTGTATTTTTTTTGGATACAATGAAGTGTTAGGTAGTCGCCCATACTTTCCACAAAAAGAATGTCGGATTCTAAAATGCGATAGGTCTTCCCGCTTTCTTTTATAATCATATTCGGACTTTCTTCTACGAAACTAGCCGCCACTTTATTAATAGCTTTAATAAAACGTTCAAACGGGAAAGGTTTTAAGAGATAATCTACAATGTCTAATTCGTAGCCTTCTAACGCATATTCAGAATACGCTGTTGATAGAATAACTTTAGGCGGATTAGCCAGTGTTTTTAAGAAACTGATGCCAGAAAGTTTTGGCATGTTAACATCAAGTATGATGAGGTCAACAGGTTGGTCTTTAAGAATAGAAAGTGCTGAAACGGCATCTTCACATTCTCCTACTAACGATAGCGTAGGCGTGTCGTGCACATATTGCCGGAGGATGTCTCGAGCAATGGGTTCGTCATCTATAATGAGGCAGCGTATCATCTAAGCTGAATGGTTACGTTAACGTGGTAAATTTTCAAGTCTTCATCCAGATTTTGGGTGATAGAATAGCGGTCTGCATAAAGGAGATCTAAACGGCGAACACAATTAACGATGCCCATTCCGGAAACGCGCTCTGGAGTCTGGGAAGCATCCTTAATATAATTCTTTGTGGTAAGGGACAAAGCTCCATCAGAAACAGTGAGTGAAATATGAAGCGGTTTCTCTTGTGAAATATCGCCATGTGTAAAACAGTTCTCAATGAAAGTAATGAGGATCAAAGGTGCAATTTCTAGTTCTTTAAAATTCCCCGTGGCAGAAAAATTAATAGCATGCGCATCTGAAAGACGCTCTTTTTGTAATGAAATATATTCCTGAATGTATTCTAGGTCTTGCTCAAGAAGAACTTTGTTCTGATTTAGATTATCCACGATATATCGAAGAATGTTAGAAAGTTTGAGGACTAATTTTGGAGCTTTATCAGTTTTCTTTAAAGCCTCTCCGTAAATGGAGTTCATGGTGTTAAACAAAAAGTGTGGGTTAATTTGGGCTCTCAAAACTTGCAACTCAGATCTTCTTTGCTCCTCTTCAAGCATGGCGAGCTTTGTAATCGCTTCTTGCTGTTGAAACCATCCTTTTGCTAGGTGAAGAAGCGTTGTAAAGCCGATATAAATAAAACCAATCCCAAGCATTTCGTACCACTCATAAACAGTAACGAAATAAAAGTCTGGAAAAATTAAACTCGCAAATAAATCGAATGTTAATGGATAAGCTTGAATTATAAAGATGATGGAAAGAATAAATGAAAGCCAAAATAGTAGAAACTTTTTAGCATCTAGAAACTTGTGCAGTGCAAATTGATTATAGGTTACCCCAATAAATAGCGGAATGTGAAAAAGAGAGGTGTAAATTATATCAATAATTCGAATTTCTTCAGTACGCGTAAATAGGCGTAAAAGCACAACAAATGAAATTGTCCAGAACAAAATATTCTGGACAACAATATTATTTAGAAAGGATTTAAGGCTTTTCATCTGCGCGTTTTAAAACTTTTGGGTCATCAAATGCACGTTTGTCGTGGGCATATTTGGTAACAAACTTCTGTAATTCGCTAGTTGAAGCAGTAACCAGTATTTCTCCGTTTTCTTTTTCGTGCTTAATTCTGATTCTGTTGTTTTCAATCAACTCTTCTATCCAAGAATCTTTAAAAAATTCAATGTTTAAGGAGTCATCAACAACGTGCAGTTTAGAAAATGTATGAACTGGAAAGTAGTGTGATTTTTTTAAGTTTGAACTAGAACCTATGTCAAAAACGGATAGGTCGAGGAAGTAGGCTCCGTTAAATTCACCAACTGCACCAATAAAGATGGAAGAATCAATGCTTTCTTCTTCGAAATCTTCATAAAGAACTAGGTAAATCTTTTCAGTTATGTCTTCGTCCTCATCAATAGAAAGATCATCGATATCAAAGCCTGATAGATCTAAATTAGATACATTTCGAGGATCATTGATAAAAGTCCATCGTTGAGATTCGGTTTCCCAACGACCTTCCAAACCAGTAAGTAATACAGCTTGATTAGTAGGAACTAAAGGATGAACTGACTTGAGGTAACACCCCGAAATAAGAAGAAGCAGTATTAAAATGAAAAAAGTGTGTCTATTCGAAAGTTTCATGGATATGTAATTCATTAAGGTTTCGAGGCAAAGAAATGAAGGTTGCGTGGGAGAAAAAAAATTATTCGATAAACACCCATATTTGGTCGATAAACTACCTGTTTGAGCAAGAAAACAAAAGAGTGGACAAAAGCAAAGAGTTGTAAAGCAAATTATTATTATAGTAAGTATCTGGTTATTATGTATTAAACATATAACTCATATTTGATATGAAACAGAACCTAATATTAATAACAGCTATTCTCTCGATAACTTTTTTCGCATGCCAAAAAGATGTTGAGAAGGAAAGGCCGATTCAAAAAGAATGGTCTATAGCATTGCATGGTGGTGCAGGGTACGTCTCTAAAGAAATGCCAGAAGAACAAAAGGAAGCTTATCTAAATGCCTTAGATGAGGCTCTTAGTATAGGCGAGGCGATTTTAAAAGAAGGCGGTTCATCCGTAGAAGCAGTAGAAAAGACAATCAACTATTTAGAGAATAACGAACTTTTTAATGCAGGTAGAGGTGCCGTTTTTACTGCTGAAGGAAAGAACGAGCTTGATGCTGCCATCATGGATGGGACCAATAAAAATGCCGGTGCTATTACGGGTGTTAAAACGGTAAAAAATCCAATCTCATTGGCGCGTAAAGTGATGGAGCAGTCGGATCATGTTTTTTTTGCAGGTGATGGTGCTGAAAGGTTTGCCGACGAGACGGATGTTGAAAGAGTAGATCCAGAATACTTTAAAGTAGAAGGAAAGTATGAAGCCTGGAAGCGAGCAAATAAACAAACAAGCCACAATCTTGAGCTTTTAGATGATAATGGATGGAAGATGGGAACTGTGGGCTGTGTAGCTCTTGATAAAGAAGGTCGACTTGCAGCAGGAACCTCAACAGGTGGGATGACTAACAAGAAATATGGACGTGTAGGTGATGTTCCTATCATTGGATCGGGAACGTACGCAAATAACTTGGTTGCTGTTTCTGGCACAGGTTGGGGTGAGCGGATTATGTTGAATGTTTCGGCTCATACTCTTGCAGCATACATGGAATACAAAGATGCCACTGTTACCGAAGGAATGGATTATTTAGTAGACGAAGTTCTGAATCCACGAGAAGCGGGCTTTATTGCAGTCGATAAGTTTGGCAACGTGGCGATGAAAACAAATACAGGTTCTATGTTTAGAGCAACAACGAGCTCAGAAGGAAATAGAAAAATTGCTATTTGGGAAGACTAAAGGCATAAAAAAAGCCAAAAGGTAATTTTGAATCCTTTTGGCTTTTAAAGTTTATGGATGGTTGTTTTTAGATACCATAAAAACGATCTCTTAATTCTTGGGTGTAAATCCCAATGTCGTTTCTTAGTTCAAATAATCGCCCATGAAATTCTACATACTGTTTTTTATTAAAGTATGGCTCAGCTTTCATGTTTTGGAGCATATCTAACGATTTATTCGCGTAGTTAAGTGCTTTTTTTGTGTAAGCAATATTAGCACCTAAATACTCATGATCGAAACCAAAGGAGTAGCCTCCGGCTAACTTTGCGGCAATTTTTAAACTATCACTAACAAGTTCTAAAAAAGCTGTTGATTGCTGTTCGCTTGGAACCGACTCTGCCCACTTGAGAGTGTCTACAGCAAAAATTCGAGCATCGCTAAAGAGGCCCAAATTATCAAGAGAACCATATTCAGATTTAGCAAAGTCATCACTTAGACTTTTCCATTCCTCTCCTTCGTCAAAGTCATCGTCGTCGTCATCAAACTCAAGAAATTCCTCAGAAGAACCGAAAAGGTAATCATCTTCTTCGAACTCGTCGTCTTCCTCTAGGTCGTCGTCATCTTCAGGGAAGTAAGCTTCATCAAGTAATAACTCTTCCTCTACGTATGCCTCAAAAGCATCGTCTTCACTCAAACTTTCTTTGAGTAAGGTAATCCATCTTGGTACGGTACCTTTCTGATCTGTAGAGATAAATTTTCGAAGCTGGTCGCTTTTTTTCTCTACTTCATCAAGGTGGGTTTCCCACTTATATTCGTCCCAAAGCTCGTCATTAGATTCATCAAAACTCATAGGCTGGCCGTGCAACTTTGATAATGGTTGGTTATAGAAACAATTATTATTTGAACTCTGCAAGAGTTAGTGGAAAAATAACGCTTTTTGTGGATAAAAAGTTGCTTAAAGTCGTTCTAAAACACCAGTAATTACTTTGGTCATTTTTGGCTCCGCCATGGCCGCTCCTTCAAGAACATGCTCCATATTAACGGCTGTAAGCGAGTCTGGGAAGCATTCGTCAGTAATAACAGAAATTCCTAGTACATCCATGCCCATATGAACAGCGGCAATTACTTCTGGCACCGTGCTCATCCCAACAACATCCGCTCCTAACTGGCGCATATATCGGTACTCAGCTTTGGTTTCTAATGTAGGCCCTGAAACAGCTAAGTAAACACCTTGATGCATTTTTATTGCATTATCTAGAGCAACATTTTCAGCAATTTCCATTAATCGCGACGTATATGGCTCACTCATATCAGGAAAGCGGGGACCAAGCTCGTCATCGTTTGGACCAATGAGCGGATTGTCAGCTAAAAAGTTGATATGATCATTAATGAGCATCACATCGCCACGCTGGAAGTTTGTATTCAGACCGCCACAAGCATTGCTAACAAAAAGACTATGAGCTCCTATAGCTTTAGCAACTCTCACGGGGAAAGCGATTTGTTGCATAGTATATCCTTCGTAATAGTGGAAGCGCCCTTGCATTGCTACAACAGGTTTGCCGCCAAGAATACCAAAAAGCAAACGGCCAGCATGGCTTTCTACAGTTGAGGTAGGGAAGTGAGGAATATCACCGTAGCTAATAGACGTAACAACATCAATTTCTTCAGCAAGTTGGCCAAGCCCAGTTCCTAAAATCACCAAATACTCTGGTTTGAAATCAGTTTGGTCTGCTATGTATTGAACAGCTTCATCGCGCTTAGCGCGGAATTGTGCTACGGTATCGAAAGCCATGTACGAAAAAAATTAGGAGTTTAAATGGAATATAGATGCTTTAGTCTATCTCGTCAAGGATATCATCAAGACGATCGCTTCCTGGAGGAAATGAGAGGTTAATATCGTCCTCTTCTACCTCAGACTCTTCAGTATCCAACTGGAAGCGAGATCTTACTTTAGTTTCTAGAGGAGTGTCGGTTACCTCATTGTTGTCAGAAAGGGTATAAGCTTTTTGGTCGTCTTTACTAAATTGCTCTAAAGATTTACGAGCATTTTCTAAGTAAGAGCCTATACCGCCTATTATTTCCTCGCGTTTATCTAAAAGTCTTAAAATTGTTTGGCGAACATTTTGACGTTGGTGGTTTGCTTCTTTAATGATAGCGTCAGCTTCCATTTCGGCTTTATCAATTTTGTTCTGAGCCTCCATTTTTGCTGTTTCAATTTTTTGAGCAACCGACTCTTTCGTAGTTTGAAGCGTTTCATGTAGTGCTTCTTCAACCCGCTCGTAATGTCTTACGCGGTCAGATAATTTTTGGATCTGATCGTCAAGTTCTTTGTTCTTATTAAGAAGGTGCTCTACCTCATTAGAAACAAGAGAGAGAAAAGATTGTACTTCTGCAACATCATATCCTCGAAGAGATTTTTCGAACTGTTGTTGCTTTATTTCGAGCGGTGATAGTTTCATGGTAAACGACTATTTAGTAAAACTTAAGCTATGTTGAAAGTAACACTTATTCATTTAACATGTTCCTGAGATTGCTGCCGTTTTCATCTTTATCTTCGGCTGAACGTACCTCTAAAGGTTCTATTTCAATTACTCCATTAGAATCGGGTACTCTAATCTTTTCTTCTTCAATATCAGAAACAATGGTTTCTAAATTTGTAATTCTGCGCTCGGTAGTTTTTTTGAACTCAGAAAGAGCCTTGAAAAATTGAGGGTCTATCTGTCCAGGCGCTTCTTTTGTATTTGATCGTGTTTTTATAACATCGAAAATATTCTTTACAATGAAAAATATTAGTCCCGATCCAAAACCGATAGCAGCGAGTGCAATAACAAAAATTTCTGAAGACATACTTATTGAGGGTTAATTTCTAACGTGTCTTTGTTTTCCAAGGTTATCATCAGAATTATTATCATCTTGAATTTCAATATCACCTAGAGGGCGCTCACGCTTTGTAGTTCTATCTTCGGCTGCAATAGCTTCAAGGTTCTCGATGCGATTCTTAAGATTATGTATGATTTTGCGTAGCTCTTGAACCTCTTTAGAATTGGTGCTGGTTTTAGCTTCAAATTCTAGTTCTTGTTTGCGGTAGCCCAATATAAGCCCCCCAACGATAGCAACTATAGGGATTATAGCAAACCAAGGTATTCCAAAAATCATGTTATTTCACCAAGTGTTAGTTAATATTAAAGTGCGCGCTACTACGGCTTGTATCACTGATAGTTTCGAGATCCAAAGATATCACTCCCAACTCTAACCATGGTAGCTCCTTCTTCAATTGCTACTTCCATATCGGCACTCATTCCCATAGAAAGTTGGTCTAATTGGATATTGCTACCGTTGTTGAATTGCTGATGCTCGGTTAAAAGCTTCTTTAGCAATTTAAATTCAGGCCTAACTAACTCAGGATTATCCACAAAAGTGGCAATACCCATAAAACCACGTACCTTAACATGAGATAAATTTTTTGCGTAATCAAGTATTTTAGAAATTTCTTCTGGCTCACAGCCACTTTTCTGATCTTCGCCACTAATATTAACTTGAATCAGCACGTTAATTACCTGATTTGCCTCTCCAGCACGCTTCTCTATTTCCTTCAAATACTTTGTTTTTGAAACGGAATGAATCCAATTTACACGGTTAGCAATGTATTTTATTTTGTTGGATTGCATGGTGCCAATCATGTGCCAGACGATATCGCTACGCTCTATATCGTTCATTTTTTTTTCCAACTCTTGCATTTTGTTCTCACCGAAAACCAATTGTCCGCACTTTAATGCGCTCAGAATAAAGTCATTGGGCTTGGTTTTACTTACAGCAACAAGTGTTATTTCGGAGGGTTCACGTCCCGCTTTTAGGCATGCAGAAGCTATTCTTTCGGAAACAGTGTTAATATTATTGCAGATTTTGTCCAAACTCATGGCAGAAAAAGGGAATTTGTGATAATTTTATTTAAATAACTGAAAGATAGGCTTTTATCATTCATCAATTAACCTTATTTTTTGGGGCTACATAAAAGACTTAAGATTTACCTATTGTTGACGCCGACGCTCTACAAATACAAACTCTCGCATTCGAGAACATTCATCTTCACTAACTCAAAAGGTAGAAGATAAAGATGGAAACTCGAATCCGACATATCGCAACCTTCTTAAATCAATGGGCTCCACCGAGCACTAAAATGGATTTTGATAATGTCGGGTTACTTGTCGGAGACCCCGAGACAGAGGTTAAAAAGGTTATTACCTGCCTTGATGTAACTGATGAAGTTGTTAAGGAAGCCATCACAAATAATTGTGAACTGATTGTTGCTCACCACCCACTGATTTTTAATAAGGTTGGTAAAATAAACCCAACTAACGAGCAAGGACGCATAATTTATAAGCTAATAAAGAACGATATTGGCTTATTAGTAGCACACACAAACTTAGATGCAGCGCTCGATGGTGTTTCATTTGTGCTCGCAAACATGCTCGGGCTAGACAATCTCAGTTTTCTATCCAAAAATTACTCCATTTCTAAGAAAATACGCTTAGTTACTGATTATGGCGATGCAGAAGCTGTGTTAAAGCTATTAAATTACTACTCTGCTGAAGAAGCGCACTACTTTAGTGTTGAAAATAGAGAGCACGATTTAAAGTGTTTTGAAGCTATTATTGATAAACACCATTTGCCGGAGCTTAAGAAAGGGCTTAAAAAAGAAGGTTTGTTAAAAAATGGTGGCTTACAAGTTACCGATTTAGCTTCAACCTCTAAGAATTTCGGAATGGGTGTAATTGGTGAATATTCTGAACAAGGAATTGGTCAAAACGAATTTCTACATTTAGTTTCCCAAGCATTAGATGTTAGTGCTGTACGTTTTTCAGGGAGCGTGAAAAACATCAAAAAAGTAGCCGTTTGTGGCGGCGCAGGCGTATTTTTAAAAGATAAAGCAATAGCTGCAGGGGCAGATGCTTTTGTAACAGCCGATATTAAATATCATGATTATTTCACCGAGCAAGAAAACTTTCTACTCGTTGACGTAGGCCATTACGAAAGTGAATTCCCAATCGCTGAAGCAATGAAAAATGAATTATCAGAAGCTTTCGACGATCTTTCCATCACCGTTACTTCGGTAGTAACAAATCCAATGCAGACCTATGTGTCTGAGCAAAAACCTCAATCTATTCAAACAAGCTGAAGAAGCAATCCATGAAAGAAGCACTTCAACAATTAGCAAATTTACAATACATCGATAGTCGTATAGACGAACTAAAACAATTACGTGGCGATTTACCAGAAGAAATTATGGATATCGAAACAGATATTGCTCGTAAAGAAGGAAGGCTATCAAAGCTGGTACAAGAAGAGCAAGATCTAACAATAGAAAATGATAAGTTAAATCTTGACTTTAAGTCTTCTGAAGAGAAGATAAAAAAGTATGAAGATCAGCAGCTTTCGGTGCGTAATAATAGAGAATACGACGCTTTAACAAAAGAAATTGAAGTGCAAAAGCAAGTAATGGAAGCCGCTACTGTTCGTTTGGCTGAAATTAAAAAGCGCTTAGAGGACATTGGCCCTGAAATTGAAGTAGCTAGAGAAAAGTTTGAAGTTATTCAGAAAGAGCTTGAAGTAAAAAGTGCGAGCCTTGAGTCTGTTACAAAATCAACTCAAGATGAAGAGGACATTCTTTTGAAAAAACGTGAGGAAGTTGAAAAGGAAGTTGATTCAAGATATTTACGTAGCTACAATCGCCTAAGAGGTGGCCTTACAAATGGTATAGCCGTAGTTGCTATGGATAGAGGGGCTGCTTTTGGAATGGCTCTTCCTCCACAAACTCAGGTTGAAGTTCGTCGTAGAAATAAGGTAATTATTGACGAAAGCAGTGGGCGAATTGTTGTAGATCAATCGTTTTTTGATGAAGCTAAAAAGCTATTATCAATTTAATTATTAGATAGTTTATACAATGTATTTAAAAGGGAAGCTTCAAGGCTTCCCTTTTTTATTTGAGCTAATTGAAGTACGTATGAATGTTCATTTAATCATTGTAGAGCAAATAAGGCTCTGCATTTGTTGATAAAGACTCCTCTCCTTACTTCAATTAGAGTGCTTAAAAACGTATCTTTATGCAGGAAAGTTGGGCAATCGCTTTGCGCTGTATGTGCAGAGAGGAAAGTCCGGACACCAACAAACACCGTGCTTTGCGATCCTTAGGGCGTAGCAGAGGCTTGGCTAGGGCGACTCAGCTAAGATAGATAGTGCAACAGAAAGTAAACCGCCTCACTTGTTGAGGTAAGGGTGAAAGGGTGAGGTAAGAGCTCACCGTTCCGCGCAGTAATGCCGGAAGCTAGGTAAACCTCGCGGGGTGCAAGTTCATGCAGGTGGTATACGCCGTTTGTCGTGACGTCGCCGGGTGGAACGCACCAGATAAATGATTGCCGAATCTCGTTTTTCGAGAGGAACAAAATCCGGCTTATAGACTTTCCTGCTAAAAACATCAAAACCTCGTCTGAAAGGGCGAGGTTTTGTTTTATAAAGAAATTAATTTCAGTGTAATGTTCTGTCCTAGAGTGAAAGCTCTGTAGAACTTACATATTAATACGAGCAGTTCCTTTTACACTACGCTGCATGTCGCGTTTAGTGTCTTTTTCTTTAATTGATTCTCTTTTGTCAAACTTTTTCTTACCACGTGCTACGCCAATAAGCACTTTTGCATAGCCTACTTTAAAATAAAGTTTCAAGGGAACTAGGGTATAGCCTTTTTGCTGGATGTATTTCTGCATTTCACGAATCTCTTTTTTGTTGAGCAACAGTTTACGCTGCCTACGAGGTTCGTGATTAGAAAAAGAACCAAATTTATAAGGCGAAATATGAAACTCACGTAGCCATACTTCTTCATTTTGAATGAAAGCAAAAGCGTCTGTAAAGTTAGCCTTTCCTTCTCGTAAAGACTTTACCTCGGTGCCTTGTAAAACGATTCCGGCTTCGTAGGTTTCATCAATTTGAAAATCGTGGTAAGCTTTTCGGTTTTGTATGGTTGGAGTATTGGTATTCTGGCTCATATCATTTTTCCTATCACAGTACTAAGCTGTGATAGGAAACTCTTAGTTTTAGTATTCGAAGCCGAGAGCTTGTAATTCTTTCATTACTTCTTCGTCAGGCGTGCGGTTTGGAAAGGTAGAATAAATGCCCATAATCTGATCAATTTCAGAAATAGCTTTTTCGTTTTCTACATTTAATTTAAGCACTTCAACATATTGGAGAAGTGCGCTGTTCATCTTATCGCGCATATTCGTGGTGTTAGAATCGCGATACTCAAGAAAAAGACCATAGTTTAAATGCGTTTTTTCTTTAAGCTTTAAGATTTCTGGAGTTTCGTCTTTAGCCGAAAGCAAAGTAAGTGCGTCCATATACTGATCGGATTCGATAAAAGCATCAACTTGCTCAGCTAAGGTTTTTCCGATAGGTGCTTTTTGTTGAGAGCAAGCTAAGAAACCTACTGATAGAATGAGTAAAAGTAATTTTTTCATGAATAATGTTTATTGCATTGATAATGGGTTCAGGCTTATACAGAGCACAAATATAAGCATACTTAACCAACCTAACACCTTTCTTCCTGTAGAAACGGGTTTATAAAATGTAACAGGTGGATGATCTACTTTAACCATAAAAGTGATGAAGAAAAGCCAGACTAGCCAAATATAAGAAGGTTCTGCATTGGATGAGGCGGCTATTTGATAAATATAAATTCCGGAACTAATTAAAGAAGTTGGGGCCAATATAGAAACCCAATTCTTATTTTTGTTAAAGGCTACGGTCATTAGCGAGGAAAGTAAGGCACCCCAAATAATCCACGAAAGCGCACCAAAGGAAGTGTCGTATGGGCCAAGTAAATCATGAATGAAAGGAACAGCTTCAATACCTGCTAATATGGAAATAAAAGTGAAAAATATGCGAGCTAGATCTCGATGCTTTTTATATCCTAATAGCGAATATAAGATATGGCCACCATCAAGCTGACCAACAGGCATTAGATTTAAGGCAGTGAAGAATAAGCCAAGCCAACCTGCAAAAAGAAAAGGGAAGTGATACATCTCCCACATTGGAGGTACGTTGTCAAAGAAAGAAGAGGTAAAAGTATAAAGAAGCGTTTCTCCTACTATTAGTGTACTTCCATCTGGAGTGGTAAGCTGTTCGGTTGGATAAGAGCCATATTCAGCTACATAAGCCTTAAGCTCTTCGTGGCCTGAAAAATTTTGTACAAAAGATGGGTCTGGTAAAGTTGTAAACCCAATAAATAGAACAATAAGTGAAACTATAAAACCAGCAAGTGGGCCAGCTATACCAATATCAAAAAGCTTCTTTGTTTCATGGATTCTCTCTTTTATGCGAATTACCGCACCTAAAGTGCCAATGCCCAAAGGGAGCGGGATGTAATATGGTAATGAAACACTGATTTTATGATATACAGCAGCAAAGTAATGTCCAAACTCATGGAAAGTTAAAAAACTGAGTAGCAAGGTGGCAAAAAGAGCGCCACGTAGTAAATCGTCACTTCCAGGAAGTGCTAGAGGCCCGAGAAGAGTTATACCCTCACCAAAACCAACAAATACAGAGCCAATTACCGAAACGGTGATAAAAGTGGCAATGAATAGCCCTAAATGCTTTAGTATTGTATTTAAATTGGGTTTATTCTTCGGCTCATCTGATTGCGAAATAATTTCGAAATCAGCGCTTATTGGCCGGTCAATATTATCGTTATTCAATGTACTTAATGGTTAATAGGTGCTCGGGAGATGGGTAAGGTCATACAGCGCGCGCCACCTCTTCCACGACAAAGTTCATGGCCTTGGAAACTAATAGCTAGTTTGTAAACTTCGTTTGATTCTAACCCGGATTTCCCATACTCCTCAATAAATTCAAACTGGTTCATGTATGCGTATCCATGGTCAACTAATGTATTAAAGGTGTTAGTATTACGTTCATAACCTATAATAACGCCTGGTGCAAGGGCAAAAACGTTGGCGCCGTCCGTCCATTGTTCGCGAAATTGATTTGTTCTGTCCTCACCGCCACATTTCAAAAAAGTATACTCTTTTCCAGAAAATTCGTTAAGAGCTTGCAAAAGAGAGCCTCGAGATTCGGCTTGGACCGCACCATCTACTTTATGCAAAGCCACAACATTATCGTGTTGTTCTATAATTGCAGGAGGGAAAGCAATACACTCATTATCGCTAGCAAAGGTGAAAATAGTATCTAAATGCATAGACGCGCGTTGCTTGGGAATGTCAATGGCTAGTACTGTTTTAACGCCGTGAGTTAGAAGTCCATCAGCGGCTTTCATCAATCCCGTAAATGAAGTTCGTTCACTCATACCAATAAGCACAAGATTTTCTGAAACCACCAATACGTCTCCCCCTTCAATAGATTGATTACCGGAAATACGAATAGCGTGGTCTTTAACACTAGCAAAAAGTGGATGGAATTGGACAAGTGTTTCCATCATTAACGATTCGCGTAAACGTGCTTTTTTGGCAGCTCTAGAAATTAAAATAGTGTTATTTACAACGGCAGCTAAATCGCGTGTAAAAAGTAAATTAGGAGATGGTTTTATATTGAAGCCTTTCGATTTAGAGAGAATACCTTGCGTACTAAACCGTAGAAGGTCATCGGGCTCTAAGGAAAGTAGTTCTTTTTCAATTACGAATAAATTGTCCTCTGGAAACTCCTTAATCATTTGTTCAACGTAATAAGATCGGGCATCTTGATGTTGAATTGCTTCTAGAAAAAGGTCAACAATTTCAAAAATCTTACCATCTTTAGGCATAGCGACTTTAAACACGTCGAGCATGTCTAAATGTTCTTGCCGTGCATCTTCTTCAAAGATTATATCATCAAAAAGGAGTTCATCTTTTAGTTCTGGGTTAACTAAAGAAACTTCGTGGCCAGGAGTATGAACAATTACACCCTTAAGTAGGCCAATTTCTGATGAAACGTTAATATTCATAAGTTAGAGCTTAAAATTATGCGTATTTCTGTGGTCTGTAAATATACATGTTCATTAGTGGATAACTAAATTGAATTTAGTGACGTTCGATTGAAATTTGCTTGTTGTAGTAAGCTGTTTATACCTTAGGGGATGATTTCGAAGAAAGAAATAAAGTCCCTTTTATACCTACTTGAAGATCCTGACCCCTTTGTTCACCAAAGTGTGGAGAATAGATTGTTTGAGTTGGGAGAGAACGCTGTTCCTCTATTAGACGAGTACCGCTTAGATCTTAAAAGTACCGAAGAGAAAGACAAAGTGACGGAAGTTATCCATAAAATAACTTTTGAAAGTCTAGAGGCAGACTTTTTAGATGTACTTGAAAGTGGAGTAAGCAATCGCAAAGACTTGGAGTATGCAGCTTTGACTTTAGCGCGATTTGGAAATCCTACATTAAGACCCCTAGAATATTCGAGGAAATTAGATCACTTTGCTGAAATGGTGGAATCTAGTATAAGATACAAACTAGATGAACGTCGAAAAATGAAGCAGCTAGTGAAGTTTGTATTCGAAGATTTGAATTTTAGAGGCGAGATAAAAGACTATCACAATCCTGCAAATTGCTACTTAGACAGAGTTATCGATCGACGAGTTGGCTTGCCAATTACCTTAAGTATGATAACTATGTTCATAGCACGTAGGCTAGACCTTCCTTTTTTTGGAGTGAATTTACCTATCCACTTTATGCTTACTTTTGTTGGTGAGAAAGAAGAATTATTGATTGATCCCTACGATAAAGGGGCAATGGTTACGTATGATCAGTGCTATTTCTTTCTTAAAAAGAACAATATAGAACCACGCCCAGAGCATTTCAAAATGGCTACGGATATGGAGATTTTAGTACGTTGTATTCGGAATTTGATTGAAAGCTATGAGCGTAAGAAAATGCTTGGTAAGGTGGAAGATTTGCAAAGAATACTTGCCACCGCTGAGCTTTTCGATAAGTAGTTTCAGCATAACTAAGTAGAGAAAAGCTTGTTCTTTCATTGCTAAAAGAACAAGCTTTTTTATTGAAGATGAGTTTCTGGTTTAGATTTTTCTTACCAGTGTCCAGATACCAATTGAGCCACCAAGCATAAAACTAAGGCCTGTTATTAAATCACCAAAGAAAACATCCTTCATGCCATAAAGGAAAAAAAGAATGATTGCTAGTGCGACTATTACTTTAATCGCAGCAGGGAAAAAGCGATCTTGTGAAACTTTCCCGTCCGAAAACTGAACCCAGCCCTTGCCCATAGGATGAACTTGAGCGTAAAATTTTTCGAGAGTTTCTCGCGATTCTGGTTTAGTAATAAATACAGTAAGAACCCACGCAGAAGTCGAAAATGCAGTAGTAAAAATCATTCCTGTTGCAAAATCAAAACCCATAAATTTTGAAAAAATAGCCCCAACAAAAGCCATTACCATTGCTACAATTTCACTCCAAGCGTTAATTCGCCACCAGAACCAACGTAACATCATGACGCCACCAATACCGGCACTTAAAGAGAGAATGAACTCCCATCCACCTTTCACGGAATCGAAGAAGTAAGAAACAATGATAGCAAGTCCAGCCATTGCGATAGTGGCAATACGAGATACAAAGACGTAGTGTTTTTGAGCTTTTTCATCGCTTTCGAACTCGTTTTCTTTTTTGATGAAACGTGCGTAAAAATCGTTTATAAGGTAAGATGTTCCCCAGTTAAGCTGAGTAGAAATAGTAGAAACAAAAGCCGCCAAGAATGCAACAGTCATTAATCCGAACCAACCTACGGGCAGCACTTCAGACATCATCATAGGGTAACCAGCTTCTTTATCAACCAAGTCTGGGAAAACTACGATAGAAACAAGGGCTACTAATATCCAAGGCCATGGGCGAACAGCGTACATCAAAATATTGTGTAGCAAAGTGGCGCCTACTGCGTGGCGTTCATCTTTACCAGAGAACATTCTTTGGGCAATGTATCCCCCACCTCCGGGCTCAGCTCCAGGATACCAAGCGGCCCACCAAGCCATCCCTACCCAAATTAACGCAGTTGTAATGGCAATTTCTGGACTATTGAATGGGTTAAAGTTCATTACATCAAAATCTACATTGGTAATCAACTGAGTTTTTAGCTCTGCAAGTCCTCCAACATGACCTACTGCAAAAAAGGCTAAAGCAATGGAGCCAATCATAGCAATAAAAAATTGAATAAAATCAGTTACCACAACACCCCACAAACCAGCTATTGCAATGTAAATGGCCGTCATGCCGTATAAGACGAGAATAATTAACCATTGGTCGGCACCCGTAATTACAGTCATTACTTTAGCCATTCCAACCGTTACCCATCCCATAATTACGCAGTTAAAAGGAAAAGCAAAATAGAGAGCTCTAAAACCACGCAGAAAGCTGGCAGGTTTTCCGCCATATCTGAGTTCTATAAACTCGCAATCGGTTAAAACGTCGGCGCGTTTCCAAAGTTTAGCGTAAATAAAAACAGTGATGACGCCAGAGAACATCCAGCTTAGCCAAAACCAGTTGCCAGCAATACCTTGTGTTGCTACAAGGCCTGTAATTGCAAGAGGAGTGTCGGCTGCAAAGGTTGTGGCCACCATAGAAACACCAACGAGCCACCAGGGGAGATTTTTTCCTCCAGCAAAATAATCTTCTAAAGAGTTTTGTCCGCGCTTTTTAGCCACCCAGGCTACGGCTATCATTAATACAACGTAGCCAGCTATAACTACGTAATCCAGAAATTGAAAGGGCATGTTATTGAGTTATAAATGAGAATTTAAAGATTAAAGACTGGAAGGTTATCGAGTATAATGAAAAAATTTAGTTAATTGTTAGGGAATTGAAATTAGATAACTCTTTATTAGTACTTCATGAAGAAGAAAATTTTGTTCTTAACAATCATCTTCTTGGCGCTTCATGCGCTTACTTGGTGGGTTTGGGGAGCAAATAGGCTACTTAAGAAAGTAAAACAGTGAAGGCAAACATCCCATATCATATTGGCTGTTCTAGTTGGAATGTTCCGAGTAGAATTGGGACATTTTACACTAAAAAGTCAAAATCGAATGATTTAATAGGGCAGTATGCTTCAGTTTTTAATTCCGTAGAAATCTGTAAGAATATTAGAGAGTTCCCAACAGCAGGAGAACTTCAGAAATGGGATGAAGATACACCAGAGGGATTTAAATTTTGTGTCAACTTCCCTAGTGAGCTAACTCACAAACAGCTACTTGAAAATGTAGAAGGCCAAGCTTTGGCTTTTGTAGACTCATTTGAGCCCATCCGCAAAAAGCTCGGACCGTTTCTTATTAGTTTGCCACACAACTTTGATTTCAGTTTACTCAAAAGATTAGAGTCGTTGCTTTCAGCTTTGCCAAAAACGTATAGTTATGCAGTAGAAGTTCAGCACGAAGATTTCTATGACCACGGAAATAGCGAGCACAAACTCGAATTATTGCTAAAAAGTTATGGTATTGATCGCATTATATCAGATACTAGAAAGCTTCATGTTACAAAAGCTAATTCTCCAGGAATTGAAAATGCCCGCAAGAATCATCCAAATTTACCTGTGCGTTTTGGAGCAACGGCTTCTCGGCCAGTAGTGAGGTATTTAGGTACGAATGACATTCTCAATAACGAAGTTTATTTAAGAGAATGGGCAATTGTTGTGGCTGATTGGATTAAAGAAAGGTTGCATCCATATGTGATTATCCAAACACCAGATATTATATCTGAACCATTTTTAAGCACCCACTTTCATCGGTTATTGTCTGAGCTGATTCAGATCCCCCCTCTCGAAGATTGGCCAATAAACCGACAAGCTCAACTGGGGTTATTCTAATCTTGGCCTGGAATTTTTGGGGGAGTTGCAATCATAGCAGTGAACTTTATATAAGGTAGAGTCTCTATTGTATCCATTTTCTCAAGCTCAGTGCCAGGGACAACTTCTACATTCACAATGCGAGGAAAATTCTGTTTAATGAAGTAGGCAACATCTTTGAACTCGCGCATAATCTTTTTTAAGACGGCATCATTCACCGAATAGTCGAAAGTAATTAGGTAACTATCTGTGGATTGTGAGCTCAGAAAATCTAGTCGAGCCTGTTGATATGCTTCCTTAGACAATTTCTTTTTCCGTAATTCTTGTTCAAATATTTGATAATCCTTTTCGGTATCCAGCTCTTTAAAGGCTAGAACTTTAGGATGTGAAGAAAGCTTTTTTAAAGTACTATCAGATGGCGTATTGGCTAAAGAAATGATAATCGGTTCTATTCCATTAAAAGAAATGCGAATGTCTAGCGCCGCAAATTGTTGCCGAATAAATGCAGGTGAAACAGTATCCGCTAAGTAAACGGCAAACTCACCTTCAATAAAATTAACAGTGCCCTGATTTAAATTTTCAACGGCACTATTGTCTATAACCTGAGCCGAACAAAACACAGGGAAAAGAAAGAAAAAAGTGAGAAATAGCTTAGTCATACAATAGTATACTAAAAGTGAAGATGATGAACTTAAGAGTATTGTATAGATTTTGAGAGTTATAAGTAATTAAAAAACAGAAATAACTTGAAAATCCTTTAAAAAAGAATTAAACTAAGACAATTGTCGTATTTTAAACGCCAAACGTCTTAAGGTTGTTCTATGGATGTAAATACATTTAATATTATTCTTGAAGATACAGTAGAATATGCTGTAGATAATGAACTAGGCTTGGTAGAGCTTGCGCGTAAAGGAGTTCTTAAAAAAGCAGTACAAAACCTTGCAAATTTCGCTTCAATTTCAATGAAAGAAATAGCAACGCTCCTACCCATTTCTGAGCGCTCGCTTCAGCGTTACTCAGATACAGATCGGTTAAATAGTGGTATTTCAGAACATATTCTAATTATCTCAAAAGTAATGCTACGTGCAGAAGAGGTTTTAGGTAGCTCAGAAAAATTAAGAAATTGGCTTAATTCACCTAGTATTGGCCTAGGCCAACGTACGCCAATTAGCCTTCTCGATACAAGTTTTGGCGCACAATTAGTAATGGATGAGTTGGGCAGGTTAGAGTACGGAGTGTTTGCATAGTGGAAGTATTCCGCATTGCAAGAGAGAAACACTGTAGAGATTTAAGTGGTGAAGGTGCTCGACTTTTTGGCGGCAGATGGAATAAAAAAGGCATTGGTTTAGTTTACACTTCTCAGCAAGCCTCTTTAGCGGCTTTAGAAGTTTTAGCACATGTTTCAAGCCCTACGCTCCCATCCGGCTTAAAATTGGTAACTATAGTAGTGCCCGACAACGTAAGTCAGGAAGTGATAGAAGTATCTCAGTTGCCAAGTGGTTGGCGAAATTACCCAGCGCCAAACTTACTGGCCGAAATTGGTACAAAGTGGATTCTATCTCAAAAGAGTTTGCTGCTGAAAGTTCCTTCTGTGTTGATTGAAACCGAGAAAAACATACTTATTAACCCATTACATCAAGAAATAAATAAAGTGAAAATTGTTTTGGTTTCAGACTTCAACTTTGATGGAAGACTGATTAAATAAAAACATGGTTGGGGGCTAAGCTAAAACCTCGTATTTTTATCAACTTGAAATAAAACTAAGTACTCACTAGTATGTCGAAAACGGCCGCAGCCGATTCAAAAATTAGCAAAGAAGCAAAAATCCGCCGAACCTTTGCTATTATCTCCCACCCTGATGCTGGGAAAACTACACTTACCGAAAAGCTGTTACTTTATGGTGGAGCAATTCATGAGGCGGGGTCGGTACGTGCACGTAAAGCTTCGCATCATGCTGCTTCGGATTGGATGGCCATTGAAAAGGAACGAGGTATTTCGGTAACCTCATCGGTTATGCGTTTCGAAAAAGACGGAATTAAGTATAACCTGTTAGATACACCTGGTCACAAAGATTTTTCTGAGGATACTTTAAGAACACTTGTTGCTGCCGATTCTGGATTGATGGTTATTGATGTTGCGAAAGGTGTAGAAGAGCAGACAGAGAAACTTTTTGAGGTTTGTAAACTGAGAGAAGTTCCAGTAATCACTTTTGTAAATAAGTGCGATCGCCCGGGTATGGATCCGCTGGAAGTTTTGAGTAATATTGAAAGTAAGCTGGGCATTGAAGCCGTTCCTGCTAGTTGGCCGCTTGGATATGGCCAGAAGTTCCAAGGGATTTATGACTTAATTGGGCAAAAAATTTACTTGTACGAAAAGACTGCACATGGTTCAAAAAAAGCTATAACAAAAATTCTAGACTTTGAAGAAGGTTTGGCAGCTTGTGCTCTTTCACCAAATGAAATTGAGGCTTTCCGTGAAGAGGTGATGCTGATAGAAGATATGTTCCCGAGTATGGACAAAGAACTGTACAACTCAGGTAAAGTTTCGCCAGTATTTTTTGGTTCAGCCTTGAACAACTTTGGCTTGGATGTTTTTCTAAAATACTTCCACCAGTTAGCTCCACCTCCGCAACCATATATTCACTCCAAGGGTTCTGAAAGAGTAATCGACGAACCATTTTCTGGTTTTATTTTCAAAATGCAAGCGAATATGAACCCTGGTCATAGAGATTGCGCAGCTTTTATTCGTGTAGCTTCTGGAGAGTTTAAGAGAGGGTTGCAGGTAGTAATTTCGCATACAGGCAAAAAAATTAAGCTCGCTACTCCTCACACATTGATGGGTGATGAGCGGTCACTTTTAGAAGAGGCTTTCCCTGGTGATATTGTATCTATTTTTAATCCAGGCGATTTTAAAATTGGAACTACTATTTATGAAAAAAAAGAAGTTCACTTTGATGTAATCCCACTTTTTACGCCTGAGCACTTTCAAAAAGTGGCTACTAAAGATCCTTTCAAAAGAAAACAGTTACGCGAAGGTTTGCAGCAGCTTTCAGAAGAAGGTGTTGTTCACGTTTTCGAAGTTCCAAATGGAGTTGGTAATGAACTACTTCTTGGGACAGTTGGTGTGCTACAGTTTGAAGTAGTAGAGCATAGAATGAGAGAAGAATATGGTGTTGATTTAGTTAAAACACCGGTTTCTTATTATTGTGCGAGATGGCTTCCAAACGATAAGCCCGAAGTTATCGAAAAACTACAGTCGAGTTATTCAACTCATGTGACTAACGATATGGACGAAAACCCAATTGTACTTTTAGATTCTATGTACGCACTCAACCAAGCTGAAGAAAAAGTTGGTGCAGAGAATCTGTTTAAGTTCAAACAAGGGTAATTAAGTTTAATGCGGAAGTAGCTTAAAACTACTTTCCGCTATTGGCTTTTAAATCCTGTATACATTGCTCGTCAAGGGTAGGGACATTACCGCCCATTAAATTTTGCATTAAATCCGTTGTTTGTATGGCGTAATACATCAAGCAGCTTTCTACATCGCAATGCGCTTCATGGCTCATATCTTCATGGTCCTGAATTTGATCAGTACCGTTATTCACTAAACCAAGAATGTGTCCAAACTCGTGCATGAGTACGGAGGATTCTGCGGTGGTCGCTGTTGGTTGGCCAAATCCACCAGTGTTATTTTGAACTACTTCTTCAAAAAGAGCCATGGAAGTATTGAAGTAGGCAATACCCAAAACATTTTCCTGTTCGTAAGCACCATCTAGCACTAAAAAATAGGCTGCAATAGTATTCTTCATTGAAAACGTATTTCGATGTTGTTTCTCTAACTCATAGACTTGCTGGGAAGTAAATGTTGTATTACCAGGTGAAGGAATTTCATCATCAAGGATTATTGAAATCCCAGAAGGTTTATTCAATCGAGCATTTAGAAAAGTTTTTAAGTCATCTAACGCATTTTGGCTAGGCTTGAATCCTTTAACATAATCGATTTCAATAATGAGTTGAGTGAAATCGGTACTAGACAAAAAGCCATTTGCAGAAGACCCTACACCTTGTGTATGTGAAAAAGAATGCGAAGAATCTGAACCTGAATTCTCAGTACAGGCAGTGAAAATCAGAACCCCTAAAAGAAGAACTGCTAAGCGATTAGTAAATATTTGCATAATAATTAGGGTTGAAAGAGACGCTAGTATTAACAATTTTAACATTGAAATGTTCCATGAAGAAAATTTTATGAATATACAAGTTGTTGAAGCTGATTTTGATAACCAAAAACATGTTGAACATATACTGTTCCTAACCAACGCCTATGCTAAAGATATCATGGGAGGAGGAAAATCATTATCTGAAGAAGTTCTAGGTGCTATGATTGAAGGTTACAAAGCAATGCCAACAGCCTTGCCTTTTCTTGCGTACGTTGATGAAGAACCAGTAGGATTAGCAAATTGTTTTTGGGGTTATTCAACGTTCTATGCAAAAAAACTCATCTATATTCATGACTTAGGGGTTGTACCAGATGTGCGAGAAATGGGAATTGGAAAAGCACTTATTGAAGCGGTAGTAGCAAAAGCGAAAGCGCATGAGTGCTGTAAAGTTACATTGGAAGTGCTTGAGAATAACCCAGCAAGGCGACTTTATGAACGGGAAGGCTTTAAGTATGGAAACACTCCTCTTTTCTATATGTCGAAGTTATTGGTTTGAAATTGGCGCCGAATAAAATTAATTAAAACGATTATTTTAATTAATTAATATTAGAATATAGCGCTTTATTTCAGGCTTTGGCTTTAATTCGTTAGTTTAAAGCCTAATTTCTAATTAAAAGAATTTTTTAAACCATGATTGCAGAAGTAGATGTCAAAACTGACATCGAAATTATCCAAGCCGATTTGGATAACCCGAAACACGCAGCAGATATAGTTAAAATTGTAGATTTATTCGCAAGAGACCCAATGGGTCAAGATGAGGCCTTAGAAGAGGAAGTAAGAGTGGATATGATTGCGGAGATGAAAAAAATCCCTACCACCATGACTTACATGGCATATCACGAAGGCAAAGTATTAGGAATAGTGACATGTTTTATTGGCTTTTCAACATTTACCGCTAGTAAAACCTTTAAAATTCATGATGTTGCCGTTCACCCAGACGCTCGAGGAATGGGTATTGGAACGCTAATGCTTAATAAAATTGAAGAAGAAGCAGCGGAAATGGGTTGCTCTAAAATTACATTAGAAGTAAGAACCGACAACCCGGCTAAAAAACTTTACGAACGTGAAGGTTTTGAATATGGTGAGCCAAAATGGTGGTTTATGACAAAAGAACTTTCTAACTGATAGTTCTAGCGTATAATTTTAAAAAGGCTGTTGCTCGACATTATTTCGGGCAACAGCTTTTTTTGTTTAGAATCTAACCTACGGATCGGCTTAAGATTTTTTCTTTTCTAATGCCTTTCTAAACTCAGGGTTTGCAGGCAATGGCGGAAGAACACTTCCTTTAGCATTTTTTTTCTGGGCTTGATAATACTCGTCATAGGATGCTTTTACTTTTTTGTAAGCTTCGTTTATTTCTTTTTCGCTGTTCTTAGCAAAAGTCATGCTCATATATGCGACTGTATTTGTTCTAAATTTTTCCATAGCAAGTGCTTCTTCAGCTTCAAGCATTTGGTAATAAACTTTCTCTGGTTTTGTCGTTTCATCTGCGTGCGGTGGTGGCGGTGGAATTACCTTTGTGAGTTGCACAAGAAGCGAACCTAATTCTTGCTTTTCTGCTTGTGAGAGTGACTTTCCATTACTTATTTTTGATGTGAGCTCATTTACTAACTCCGAAACAGATGCTTGTTTAACATCTTGAGCATCAATACTAGCACTGAAAAGTAGAACCGACATCAAAAGTATAGGAAGAGTACAGGCTTTTCTGAGCCAAATTTGCTTACGAGTTGATTTTTTTGTCATCATGACCAGCCTTTTTTTTGTTAATGAATAATTAAAATTACTTGTCAAACTCAGAGTACTTGCGTGGGATGAATATTTAAGTAATAGTTGTTGATAGAATTGTAGATTCGTGCTTTTATCGGCCACAGAGCTATCTGCTAGGAATTCGTGATTGAGCTGAATGACCTTTTTGTAGAAATTAAATACAGGGTTGAACCAAAACACGATTTTCAGAATCTCAATCAGTAGCACGTCGAGAGAATGCCATTCTTTGGAATGAATGATTTCATGATTGATAATTTCTTGTTCGATAAGTCCAGTTGCGTACTTCTTTTTGTTCAGAAAAATGAAGATTAGGAAAGAATGAGGTACTACATCTTCCTCAACAAGAACAAAATGGGCTCTACCTTTTTTAACACGCTCCGATGTTTTAACAAGAGCACGCATAGCAAACAACGATCTGAAAAAGCGGAATGCTAATATCAACACTACAAACCCATAAACCAGTAAAGCTGCGGTACTCATTGTTAAGAAAGAGCTTAGACTTGTGACAGAACTTGGTAGGGCATTATCAAGAGTATGATTAACTACAAAAGTATCCGAAATGTAATCTACAGGAGCTAAAAGAAATTCAGAAGTGGCGCTGTAGGATTGAGTAAAATCGAGGTTTAAAGAGATAAGAGGAATCGAAAGACCAAAAACCAAGCTAAAGAGAAGAAAAAACCGATTGAATTGATGCATTTTTTCTCGCTCGAGTAGTACTAAATAAATGCCAAGAATCACTACCAAACATAATCCAGATTTGATGATATAGAGTATCATGACTTCTTCTTTTGGATTTCTTGGTCAATGAGCGATTTTAATTCTTGGAGCTCTTTTTCAGTGAGATCTGTTTCGGAAGTAAAGAAAGAAGCGAACTGAGCTGAAGAGTTGTTAAAGAATTTTTTGATCAACCCATTAACATGCTTCGAAAAGTAATCGGTTTTCTTAACGAGAGGAAAGTACTCTCTGGATCTTCCAAATTGCTTATAATCCACAAAGCCTTTGTCTTGCATGCGCTTTAGTAAAGTGGCTACCGTTGTTGGCGCAGGTTTAGGTTCAGGGTAAGCATCAAGTAAGTCTTTCATGAAAGCTTTTTTGAGCTTCCATAAATGCTGCATTAGCTCTTCTTCTGATGGTGATAATTGCATTGCTCTACAAGTTTAGAATTGTTTCTACAAATGTAGAATAATAAAATATAAAAACAAATCGATGAGCAATAAATTTATAGTGAGGTTGAGTATCTGATTATAAAATAATGAGATACTAGATGGGTAATCCCAACAAAAAAACCCGTAGTTAGCGGGTTTTAGTTGAAATGGATTGTTATCGAATCCACAAAAAGGAATGAATTTGTTCTTAACCTTTGGCGAGAACCTTGTCAGCTTCATCAGCTAAAGCGAGAACAGCTCCAACATAGAGGTCGCTCGGGTTATAGCGATATACAGATTTTTCCACCGTGCCTGTAATTTCTTTAAAATGAGCCAAATAATTAGCGACAGAGCTAATATTGTTGCTCATATTGTATAAATCGTCACCAACAAACCAGCGGTTTAAAGACCACGGGATAAATTGTGCGTAAGACATAGCGCCAGCATAACTCGATTTCATTTCGAAAACATCCAGCTTATTTTTGTCGGCGAATTTTAGAAGTTCTTCGAGTTGAGCTAGAGCAAATTTTGAACGATGTCCTTCTGCATACATAGATACGTACGCATTAAAAGGATTGTATTTTCCTGAATATTTACCAAAATGAGATTCAATAGCCAAGATTCCTACAATCACACTTTGTGGAATTCCGTACTCTTTTTCGGCCTTTTCTAAATCAGTTTGGTACTGCTCAATGAATTTAGCCATGTCTTTCGTTTTACTATCAAAGCCAATCACCTTTTTGTAATCGTCTAGTGTTTGCATCTTCACTTCGGCAGATTTAGTGAATTTGTTAGTAATCTTTTCGTATAGCTTAAAGCGCGAATCATCTAACATGGATTCAATATTGGCACCCTTCTTTGCAAAATGCGCTATTAACTCGGCTTTATAACCATCATTAGCAGGTGGTGTAGAAAACACATTGGTTGAAAAACCTACAAGTGCTATTAGGATGAATAGATTGAGCCTTGGAAAAGTAAATTTGTATGTCATAATAGTCTTATTGAACAGTATTTGAGCCGCTTGGAGTATAATAAATTCGTATAACAACTTGAAGGAATAATAGTAGCCTATTAAACATAGGTTAAGAAATTAAATTGCAGGTAAATGCAAAGTTTAACTTTAAGAACAAATCTACATTCGAAGTTCAATTCAAAAACCCTTACCTTCTACTGCCTTTGAAAAAGCCGTTATGCTGAACGAAATTTAGCATCTTTTCGTTAAGGTTCCTGATATGAATCGGGGTGACGAAGAACTAAAAAACTATTACAAAAGGAAATCATGGCAAAAGAATTTGATGTGTGCGTAATTGGGTCAGGCCCTGGCGGATATGTAGCTGCAATCCGTGCATCACAACTTGGTTTTAAAACCGCAATTATAGAGAAAAGACATCTTGGTGGAGTTTGCCTAAATATTGGCTGTATCCCAACAAAAGCGTTACTTCGTTCTGCTGAAGTATTGGAATCTATCCAACACGCGAGCGATTATGGTGTAAACGTGAAAGAATATTCGGCCGATTTTGGTGGGATAGTGAAACGTAGCCGTGGTGTTGCCAGCAAAATGAGCAAAGGTGTTCAGTTCTTGATGAAGGCGAATAAGATTGATGTCTTTATGGGAACAGGTGTTTTTAAATCGAAAACAGAAGTAGCTGTTAACGACGAAAACGGCAAAGAAACCGAGTCTATTAAAGCAAAGTATTTCATTATTGCTACTGGTGCTCGTGCTCGTCAGCTTCCTAATCTAGGAATAGATGGTAAGATGATTATCGATTCTGAAGCAGCAATGACTTTAGAAAAGCAGCCAAAGAAAATGGTAATTATGGGAGCCGGCGCTATTGGTGTTGAGTTTGCTTATTTCTACCACACTATTGGCACTGAAGTAACTATCGTTGAGCTTCAAAAAAACCTTGTACCAGTTGAAGATCAGGATGTTGGACGTGAACTAGGTAAGATCTACAAGAAGAAAGGCATCAATTTGATGCTAGAGTGCACGGTTGACAAAGTAGAGAAAAAAGGAAAAGGCGTAAAAGTTACTGTTAACACCAAAAAAGGCAAGGAAGAGATTGAAGCAGATGTTGTTCTTTCTGCTGTAGGTGTTACTGGAAACGTTGAAGGTCTTGGCCTTGAAAAAATTGGCGTAAAAGTTGAACGCGGTTCTATTGTAGTTGATAAGTCAACATATTCTACCGGCGTTGAAGGCATTTATGCAATTGGTGATATCATTGGTGCACCTTGGTTGGCTCACAAAGCTTCACATGAAGCAACCGTTTGTATTGAGCAACTAGCAGGTCATAATCCAAAACCAATCAACTACGAAAATATTCCTGGTTGTACTTATTGCGAGCCTCAAGTTGCCTCTGTTGGTTTAACTGAAGCTGCAGCAAAAGAAAAAGGTTACGACGTTAAAGTTGGCAAGTTCCCTCTTTCAGCTAGTGGAAAAGCAACAGCATTAGGCCACGAAGAAGGTTTTGTGAAGGTAGTATTCGATGCAAAATACGGCGAATGGTTAGGTCTTCACATGATTGGTTTCGGTGTTACTGAAATGGTTGCTGAAGCGGTTGTAGCTCGTGATTTAGAGACAACAGGTCACGAAATTATCAGTGCGGTTCACCCTCACCCAACTCTTTCTGAGGCGGTAATGGAAGCTGTGGCTGAAGCTTACAACGAAGGCGTTCATTTAGGAACTCAGGTTAAGAAAAAATAAACATGCTAACACCGACTTTCGGAGTTACATGTAATTACTGATTCTATTCAGTAGAAAAAGATTAAATAGCTCCCAATTTGGGAGCTATTTTTTTAAATACACGATTACTTTTTCAGTAGAATAATGAGCAATGGAAAAAACCCTCGAACTTTATAAACTCGGCTTGCAATCTTACCAACCTATCTGGGAATTGCAGCATAAAGTTCAGCAAAGAATTGTTACCGAGAAAAAGCTCGAGCGTGATGGGGAATTTACAGGCGAGCGGAAAAATGATGTGCTTCTTTTTGTAGAACACCCACATGTATACACCTTGGGGAAAAGCGGGGTTCAAGAACACTTACTTCGTTCTCAATTAGAACTTCAGGAATGGGATGCGGAGTTTGTAAAAATAGATCGTGGTGGAGATATTACATACCACGGACCAGGGCAAATAGTTGGCTATCCAATTTTAGACTTAGATAGACATTTCACAGATATTCATCGGTATTTGAGATCACTTGAAGAAGTGATTATTAGAGCAGTTGACGACTTTGGTGTTAAAGCCGAAAGAGTAGAAGGATTGACGGGTGTTTGGGTTGCTGGTCAAAAAATATGCGCTATGGGTATTAGATGCTCACGTTGGGTAACGATGCACGGTTTCGCTCTAAATATAAATACAGATCTTAGCTACTTTGATAACATTGTACCCTGTGGAATCTCAAATAAAGAAGTGGCTAGTTTAGAAAGTATTTTAGGAGCCAGTTTAGACCAAGAAGAAGTAATAGAGAGAGTCGTTTGTCACTTTGAGAAAGTCTTTGAAGTAAGTGCAAAACCAAGTGGCTCTGTGAGAGAACTAGAGCATAATTTTTTGTAATTTATTAGTAACAAGAATCAAAAAGAGCTCGTTAAATTTCAAAGTTTAATCAGCTACTCAAGGATTATCGAATAACTAGAAATTCATGATTAAAGAACTCCAAGTTGTAGAAAAGAAAGCAGTACAACGTCGCCCAGATTGGTTGCGTGTTAAGTTACCCTCAGGTGAAAAGTTTAAAGAAGTACTGAATACACTTAACGAGCATAAGCTGAATACGGTTTGTTCAGAAGCGCGTTGCCCAAACATGGGAGAATGCTGGGGTGCAGGGACGGCAACATTTATGATTCTTGGAGATGTTTGTACTCGTTCATGTGCATTTTGTGCTATCAAAACTGGGCGACCGCCAGCTGAGTTAGATTGGGACGAACCTCGCCGTGTAGCTGATGCTGCTGCTAAAATGAAATTAAAACACGTAGTGCTTACTTCTATCAATAGAGATGATAGAAAAGATGGTGGCGCACCAATATTTGCTGCTACACACACTGCCCTACGTGAAGCAATCCCAGGAGTAACGATTGAGTCTTTAACTCCAGATTTTCGTGGTGTTTGGGATGCTCTTCAAATAGTGTTAGATACTCCGCCAAACGTACTAAGTCATAATTTAGAGACCGTTCCAAGAAAGTATAAGCGAGTGCGACCTCAGGCTAAATATGAGCGCTCTTTGGAACTTTTACAGCGTGTTAAAGACGCGGGCATCAAATCCAAAACAGGGATTATGGTGGGATTAGGAGAAAAGAGAGAGGAAGTGATTGAGTTGATGCAAGATTGTGTTAGCTATAATGTAGACGTGCTTACAATTGGGCAATATATGCAACCGACAAAGATGCATCATCCCGTTTTAGACTGGGTTCATCCCGATCAATTTGCCGAATATAAAGAGATTGGCGAAAGGCTAGGAATTGGGCATGTAGAAAGTGGCCCGCTAGTTCGATCATCTTATCACGCAGAAAGACACGTTTAGTTTTTTTCTTTCGCTTCAGATTGTATTTTGAGGCAAAGGTAATAACATATGCTAGCAACACTTACAGTTTTATTTATAAGCTATATTTTAGGCTCCATTCCGTCCGCAATATGGGTTGGAAAGCTTACTAAGGGTATAGATATCCGTGAACATGGAAGCGGAAACGCGGGAACAACGAACACATTTAGGGTGCTCGGCTGGCCAGCAGGTAGCACCGTTTTCGCTCTCGACTTTATGAAAGGTTTTGTCGCATCCTTTTTTATAAGTGCTTACGCTTGGAGTATGTTTGACGGACCACTCTCTCCGCCGAATTGGGATGTAGATGCTTTTTTGAAAATTTCATGTGGTGTTATGGCTGTAATTGGCCATATGTTTCCAGTTTTTGCAAAATTTAAAGGTGGCAAAGGTGCTGCAACAGCTTGCGGAATGCTATTTGGTATCGAACCAATCTCTATTGGAATTGCGTTCTCTGTATTTATTCTTACAATAATATTCACACGTTACGTTTCTCTAGCATCTATATTAAGCTCATTCTTGTATCCGATAAATTTATTAGTGATGAGATTTGTTCTAGGCTACGACCGACTGGTTGATGGCAGTATGATTATTTTTGGTACTTTCATCGCTGCAGGAATTATTGTAAAACACAAAACAAACATTAAAAGGTTGCTAACGGGTACAGAAAGTAAAGTTGGTAGAAAAAAGAAAGAAACTCAGGAAGAACCTGATCCAGAAAAGGTAGAAGTATGAGAAACATAACTATTGTCGGCGCGGGAAGTTTTGGTACAGCGCTCGCTACTGTATTAGATACCGCTGGAAATAATGTGCAAATATGGGCAAGAGAAAAAGAAGTTGTAGATGGGATTAATACCAACCATAGAAATCCTGCATATCTCTCTCATGTTGAACTTCCTCACACCATAAAAGCGTATCACGATTTAGAGCAATGTCTACGCGATCAAGACATGATTGTTTTTGCGACCCCTTCACATACGTTAAGAGAAGTAGCGGCAAAGATAAAACCTTGTTTAGATGGGCATGAGATTTTAGTTACCGTTTCAAAAGGTATAGAGAATGATACTTTTAAAACGATGTCACAAATTCTTATTGAAGTAATGGAAGGCGTTACTTTTGAAGATAATATTGGCGTTTTATACGGCCCAAGTCATGCCGAAGAAGTAAGCATGCTAAAGCCAACAACCGTAGTTGCTGCTGCGTATTCAACTCGAACTGCGAGAATCATTCAGGAATCATTCTTAACCCCTATGTTTAGGGTTTATATCAACAATGATGTTATAGGTGTAGAAATTGGTGGTTCAGTAAAAAATATTATGGCCATTGCCGCTGGAGTGATAGATGGCGCAGATCTCGGTGATAATGTAAAAGCGGCACTCATTACTCGAGGACTCCATGAAATGAAAAGAATGGGCGTAATGTTAGGTGCACATACCGACACGTTTTCTGGACTTACTGGTATGGGTGATTTAATTGTTACTTGTACTTCTGAACACAGTAGAAATAGATTTGTAGGACACCAAATTGGGCTTGGAAGAAAACTAGACGAAATAATTACAAGCATGAATATGGTTGCTGAAGGGATAAAGACTACGAAATCAGTATATGATTGGTCGAAAAAGAATCAAGTTGATATGCCTATTACCGCAGCCGTTTACCGAGTATTATTTGAAGGTGTAGATCCAATAGACGCCCTAAATACACTTATGACTCGTGATCCAAAAGACGAAATTTTAATTTAATCGTAAATTTCTCTAGCGCTAAAGCTCTTAGTGCTTTATAGAAGTTTTTCAAAGTATGAAAGACGAAATAGATTTTTACTTACAACATACTGGTGACGTAAAAATCTCAAAAATGACTCGGGATGATCTAAAAAATCTTATCGCAACAGGCGAAGGTACATTTCTAGAGTTCAAGCATAAAGTGTCGTCACCCGAGAAAATAGCTCGAGAAATGTGTGCATTCGCAAACTCCAAAGGTGGAAAGATTCTAATTGGGGTTGAGGATAACGGCGACATGATTGGAATTGAGAGTTTTTTGGAAGAAGAGTTTTGGTTGAATAAAGCTGCCAAAGAAGTATGCACACCGGAATTAATATTTACTATGGAGCTACTGCATTTGGGTCAAAAAGACATCATGATAGTTGATGTTCCTGAAGCAGAGCAAAAACCAATTTTCGTAAAAGGTAAGAATAAAAGAACCGCTTTTATCCGCCATAACGATGAAAGTGTTACCGCTAGTGAGGATAAAGTAGAAATCCTTAAAAATGGAAGTTCAGAAGAAGGTATTACTTTTGAATACGGTGAAAGAGAGCAACTATTATTTAGATTTCTGAAAGAATATAGTGAGATAACAGTAGAACGATTTTCAATACTGATAAATGTAACGACCTATAGATCAAGTAGAATTCTAGTAAATTTAGCCAGCGCTGGAATACTGAACTTGTTTGAAAGAGACGGTGTTGAATACTATACATTTACACAAAAAAGTGTGTAATTTTACGCACGAATAAAATTAAACATAATTATGCAGGACGACCAACTAGACGACATTATTGCTTCACTAATTGATCTAGATGATGAAGAGGTAGCAGTTAGTAGCGAACCAGAAGAAAGGGCGCTAACGGGAAAACCTGTAACTCTTACCCAGCGTGCAGCTAAGCAGGTTAAAGAAATTATTGCGAACGAAGGTTTAGATTCAAATTTATACTTACGTGTCGCCGTTGAAGGTGGCGGTTGTTCAGGATTGAGTTACAAACTTGGCCTAGATCACAGAGTAGATGAAGATGTTGTTTTTGAAAGTTTCGGAATGGAAGTAATTGTAGCTCCGAAGCACGTAATGTATTTAGAAGGTATTGAGATTGACTATCCTGATGGATTAGATGCCCGAGGTTTTACTTTCGACAACCCAAATGCTGCCGAAAGTTGTGGCTGTGGAACATCATTCGCAATCTAAATCTAGGTTTTCATCTCTTGTGATTAAACGCACTCCACGTTTAAAACTAATATAGTACCACATCCATTCTGCAAATACTCTGAAACGGTTCCGGAAGCCAATAAGGAAAAATACGTGGATGAAACCCCAGAGAATCCATGCAAAGAATCCGCTGAATTTCAATCCTCGAATATCAGCTACAGCTTTAGCTCGCCCAATTGTAGCCATGCTTCCTTTATCGATGTAGTTGAATGGAGAACGAGGCTTACCTTTCTGTTCGTTTTTAATCAACTTGCCAACATACTTACCTTGCTGCAACGCAACTGGTGCAATTCCTGGCAGAGGGTTTCCACTTTTTCCCTCAACAAAAGCGGCATCTCCAATCACAAAAATACAATCATTTTCTAAAATGGATAAATCCTCTTTTACTTTAATTCGTCCAGCTCTGTCAGTTTCTTGATTAAGGGTTTTTAGCAAAGGAGATGCCGAGACGCCTGCTGCCCAGATTACATTTGGGGTTTCGATGAACTGATTCTGTAGTTGTACACCCGAAGCGCTAATTTCCGAAACGGGAGAGTTTAGGAGCACCTTCACTCCCATTCGTTTTAAGTCGTTTAAAGCATGTTCAGAAAGAGAGTCTGGGTATCCATTAAGTACTTTCCCAGCTGCTTCAATTAAATAAATAGTCGTTTCGTCACGATCGAAATTGCGAAAGTCTCTCATCATGTTACGCTTGGCAATTTCCGCAATAGAACCCGCCATTTCAACACCCGTAGGTCCTCCTCCAATCACAACATACGTTAGATGTGGTTCACGTTCTTTGGCAGTCGGTAATTGCTCAGCTTTTTCAAGCGAGAGTAAGATTTTCTCGCGTAATTTTAACGCGTTTGAAAGTGTTTTTAAACCCGGCGCATGCGCTTCCCAAGCTGAATTACCGAAATAATTGTATTTAGCCCCAGGTGCGAGTATTAAGTAGTCGAAAGAAATAGTGCGACCATTTTTTAGGGAAACAGAGTTTTCCGAAGAGTTGACATCAACAACTTCACCCAGTACTACTTTAATATTCTTCTGGTTCGTAAAAACCGCGCGAATCGGAGTTGCTATATCTCCTGGAGACAGGGCTGCAGTTGCTACTTGATATAAAAGTGGCTGAAATAGGTGATGATTAGTTTTGTCTATTAGCGTTACGTCAAATGTGTTTGAAGAAAGTTGTTTAGCAACAGCGATGCCGCCAAATCCGCCTCCTACAATCACTACTTTTTTAGCCATAATTAATACTCTCTTTGTTGCTGAGCTCGATTAGGTTCGTTGGTTGATGATTTGTCAGAATACTCGTCTTCTGGAATCTCAATGATAGGTGAGATGGCTTGATGAAGTTGGGATTTTGCTTTTCGTTCGAGAATTAATTGAAGTCTTTCCACTAAATCGGAAAGTCGAGCTTTCTTCTTTTTCTTTCGGTTTGTAATAAATCGTGCATAGAGCATCGATCCCGCAAAAATAACCAAAGATCCGATTATCATTGGAGGGGTATCATTTCCACCTTCTAAAAGACCCGCAGCAAACAGCATAAAAGCTCCGAAAGTAGAAGCTATAGCAGGGGCATAAAGTTTGTTATTTGTTTTCAAACTTTGCTTTATGCGAATGAGTATGGCATTTGAGCTTTCCTCAAGAATAACTTCTGGTGAACTCATAGATGCAATAAGTCGTGCTGGTCCTGAAGGCGCCGCTTTCCAGATTGTTCTATTCTTTCTATGCGAAAACTTACCTCTAGTATTAAAGTGAAATTCAATTTCCGCTTTAATTTCGTTCAAAACTTCGGGGCTTATAACATCTGGTTTTGCAAAGCCTAAAATTTCGGCATTACTAAAACCAGCATCTATAACAATGGGCTCTTCAACTGGAATCCCTTCATACTCGAGCATAGCTTCGTAAACAAAGACGCGGTCGAGGTTTAAAGAGTCGGTAATTTCAAAAAGGTTGGGATATTCCGTCTGTAAAGAAACACCTGCAGAAGCACTGGGGGCGTGACGATAGATTTTTTGGAATAGCGTGGCCCTATTTACAATTCTCTTTAATTCTTCGTCTGTAAGTTTGCCCATATTAGTTCATTTTTGCCTGTGCGTCAGTAATAAGTTCTGAGATTTCTTCTTTCGAAAATACTTCCTTCTTGTTGCAGTACTGACAAACCATTTCTTGAGAGTCTCCTTCCATTTCTTTTAAGTCATCAAAATTTAAAAGAGAAAGGGCATTTAGAAAGCGTTCACGTGAGCATCGGCAAAAGAAATCAACAAGTTGGCGAGATAGCTCTTTCACTTTTAATGGAGAAAGTGCTTTGTGCATAACGTCATCGATGTACTGCCCATCTTCAAAAAAAGTATTGATAGGTGGAAAGCCTGCCAATCGCTCTTGGAGCAAGTCTATTTGCCCATCTGGCGCGCCAGGTAAGCGTTGAAGTAAAAGTCCTCCAGCGTGTGTTACTTCCCCGTCATCATTCACGCCAACATCTAAAATTACAGCTGAAGGAATTTGTTCTGATTGAGCTAAATAGTGAGCAATATCTCCGGTAACATCACCTGTTTCAAGTTGAATAGAACTCGATCTAGGTTCAGCTTCGTTATAAAGAATTTTTGTAAAAGTGAGCACGCCTAAGCCAAGGCCATCTCCTAGCGTGGTTTCTGGATTTGTATAGTCAAGTTCTACAGCGGGATTTTGGACGTAGCCGCGTATCTCTCCGATGCTATTTGCCTCGGTAACTAAAAAACCAATCGGGCCATTTCCATCCATTCTCAACTGAATACGTTCTTCACCTTTAAGTTCGGATGCCAAAAGCATAGTTGCAGTTAAAGCTTTGCCGAGAATAACTGTATTGAGTAGTGATAGATTGTGATTCTTTCTGGCATCGTTAATAACATCGGTAGTTTTGACTACAGAAATTTTGAAATGCCCATCTTCAGTAATGCCTTTTATTAGACGGTCTTTCTGTAGAAATGCTTGCTTGTTCATGTTAATTAGGATGAATCGAGTAATGGATAAAAAAAAGCCCACTCATTTTTGTGAGCGGGCTAAAGATAAGGATTTTATTACTTCAAATTAGCGTCTATCAGTAAGGTACATTTCGCCTAAACGTCCTGAGAAATGACCTTTAGAGGAGTAGATTTTATGGATTTTGCCAACAGATGCAATTCTTTGTTCAGCTAAAATATTAGAAGCTTTGTGAGTAGGTATTTTATGCTCTTCCGCGTATTTCAAAATATTAAGGATAGTATCATAAATTTGCGCGGCTTTGTCTAAACAGCGTTGTTCGTTATAACCTTCAAGTTCGCCTGCAACATTTATCAAGCCACCAGCATTAATTACGTAATCTGGAGCGTAAATAATGCCTTTGTCTTGGAGCATCTTTCCGTGTTTGTCTTCGTCGTCTAACACATTATTAGCACCACCAGCGATAACGGGACACTTAAAAAGCTCCATGGTTTCGTCGTTAATTACGCCACCTAAAGCGCAAGGTGTGAAAATGTCGACATCAAGACCGTAAATAGCGTCTGGGGCTACCACTTCGGCACCTAGTTCGTTCGCTAGCTCGTTTGCCTTATCTTCATAAATATCAGAAATGAAAAGCTTAGCGCCCTCTTTGGCAGCGTGTCGCGCAAAATGAGAGGCTACATTGCCAGCGCCTTGCAAAGCAATTCTTTTTCCTTTTAGAGAATCACTACCAAAAGCTTTTTTTGCACAAGCTTTTGCGCCCATATATACGCCAAAACCAGTTACAGGAGATGGATTTCCACTGCCACCCATAGCCTTAGGTATTCCTGTTACAAATTTAGTCTCGCTATATACCCACTCCATGTTTTTTTCTTCCATCCCCACGTCTTCTGCGGTAATGTAGCGGCCACCAAGTCCGTCCACAAAGCGGCCAAAAGCTCTGAACAGCGCTTCCGATTTATCTTTGCGAGGGTCACCAATAATAACGGCTTTTCCACCGCCTAGATTTAGCCCCGTAATGGCGGCTTTGTAGGTCATGCCGCGAGAAAGTCGAAGAACGTCTTTAAGTGCGGCTTGCTCGCTCTCATAATTCCACATTCGAGTACCACCAAGCGCTGGGCCAAGGGTAGTGTCATGTATAGCAATAATTGCACGCAATCCAGTTTCAGGGTCAGAGCAGAGAACAACTTGTTCATGTTCTTTGGATTGAAGTGCGTTAAAAATCGGAAAATTTGGGTCGTTTGTTTTTGTATTCACAGAATCTAAAATTGACGTTTCAGTCATAACTTATTAATTATCATTAATTATAGAAAAACAGTATTGGAACCGCTTCCACAAAACTCTCATTTTAATCATCAATTTTCAAATTTAATACATCTATTTACGAACGGAAACATCTTATTATGGAATTATAGATTTAAAAAAAGCATTAAAAAATAAGGGTAACTAAGTTTATTAGCTGAATTGAGGATTTCAGGAGGCGTAAAAAATTAATTGAATTAAGTGTAAAGCAGTATTCCGCATTTTAGTTAGTAAATTGTATTTTAAAGTAATTGATGTGCAAAGCACATTGGCATGTTGGTTTGAGCGCCACAAAGCCTTTTATGTATAAAAATAAAAAAACGATAAACCATGTCTTTCCGCTGGGTATTCTCACAGCCGGGCCAGGATATCCATACGCCTGCTCTAGAGCAGAAGTTAGGTGTTCCAGCCAAGATAGCCGAGTTACTCGCTATTCGCGGCATAGATACATTTGATGATGCAAAACTCTTTTTCAGACCTACGATAGATCGACTCCACGATCCTTTTTTAATGAAGGATATGGACGTTGCTGCAGAACGGCTAGCATTAGCTATTCGTAACAGAGAAAAAGTACTTGTTTACGGCGATTATGACGTAGACGGTACCACTGCTACGTCTTGTGTTTATATCTTCTTGAAAAAATTCGGAGTTGAAGTAGATTTCTATATTCCCCACCGCTTTAAAGAAGGTTACGGTATCAATCAAGAAGGAATACAGTACGCTGTTGATATGAAAGCGAACTTAATTGTTTCGGTAGATTGCGGGATTACGGCCATTCAAGAAGCAAAAGATGCGAAAGCTAAAGGCATCGATTTAATAATTTGTGATCATCATACTGTTGGCGATGAAATTCCAGACGCAGTAGCTGTTTTAGATCCAAAACGACCAGATTGCACCTACCCTTTTGATGGGTTGTCGGGAGCAGGTGTAGGTTTTAAGTTGATACAGGGTACGTTGAAAAAGCTTGGGTTGAAGGCAAAAGAAGCGTACCACTTTCTTGATTTAGTAGCGATTTCTATAGCCTCAGATATTGTACCCATTGTTGATGAGAATAGAATTCTGATGAAGGCGGGGTTAGAAATTCTGAAAAAGAATCCAAGAATTGGAATTTCTGCGCTGTTAGATTTAATAAAAATGCCACGCGCCGATATCAATACTACAAAAATCGTGTTTTCGGTTGGTCCGAGAATTAATGCTGCTGGGCGAATGGGCGACGCCACCACGGCAGTACGTCTTATGCTTTCTGAGACTGAAGCAGAAGCGAAGGCGTGTGCATACGAGCTAGAATCGGTGAATATGCGCCGTAGGGAAACCGACAGCAAAACGATGGAAGAAGCTTTAGGTCAGATTGACCAAGACTTAGATTTAGAGCAAACTTCAACTATGGTTCTGTATAAAGAAGATTGGCACTTGGGTGTTATTGGGATTGTAGCTTCGCGTCTTGTTGATTTATATCACCGACCGGCTATAATGTTGAGTAGTGTTGAAGGTGTAATAAAAGGATCAGCTAGAAGTATTAAAGGTTTCAATATTTATGATGCTCTAAAGAAATGTGATGATCTTTTAGAGCAGTTTGGAGGGCATGAGTTTGCAGCAGGTTTAACTTTAAAAGAAGGTAAGCTTACCGAGTTTCAACGTAGGATGAATGAAATAGCCCATGTTGATCTTTCTGAGAATAGTTTTGAGGCGGAGCTATCTATTGATGCTAAATTGGATATTGAAGAGATTGACATGAAGTTTTGGAAACTTCTAGCTCAGTTCGAACCGTACGGCCCTTCAAACTTAAGGCCAATTTTTGTAAGCGAAAATGTACACGTAGTTGGAGTGCCTACCGTGGTTGGAAATGGGCACTTAAAAATGAAAATTAAGCAAGGAGATTCGGGTGTATATGATGCCATTGGCTTTAATATGCACGAATACCTCCCTTTTGTACGCAGTGGTGAATTGTTCCATATTGCGTATGTTTTAGAAGAAAATAACTGGAATGGAAGACGAACTTTGCAGATGAGACTAAAAGATATTCATCAAAATTGAATATTCAAGCATTTCTGTATTGTATGTAGTTTAGAAAGAAGCTATATTTGCCGTCCTTCTGAATGGGACTGTAGCTCAGTTGGTAGAGCAACGGACTGAAAATCCGTGTGTCGGCGGTTCAAACCCGCCCGGTCCCACAAGAACATAAAGCCTTGAGTTACATTTGTAGTTCAAGGCTTTTTTTATGGTTAAAACTCCCTATGCCTTTATATAATATCAGAGCTCTTTATCCAATAAATACCCTTTCCTGACCCACTCCAGCACTAAATTCTCGGTTATTCTAGAAAGTTGTGACGTGAAATATTCTTATTTTATAATCCATGAAAGTTTTTGAGTTTAAGTATATATTCTAATATATACTTAGATACAGATTGTTAGATTAATGAATATTCATTTGAGGTTTCTTGCAGACCTTACTTTTTACATCAGAAGCCAAAAGCTTAGTTTATTGAAGATTTTTAGATAAAACCCCTTTAGAAATTCTAATTCATGCTGATAAGCGTATAAATGATAGAAGAAGTAAAAACAAGAAATGTATTACTAACATCAGCAGGCCGAAGAACTTATTTGGTTCAGTACTTTAAGGATGCACTAAATGGTAATGGAAAAGTTTACTCCTCAAATTCAGAGTGGAGTACCGCTCTGGAAGTAGCGGATCAGGGGGTTATTAGTCCTAGAATCTACGATGAAGAATATATTCCGTTTCTAATCGAGTACTGCCAGCAAAATAACATTTCAGTTATTATTCCTCTTTTCGACATCGACTTACCTGTTTTGGCTAAGGCTAAGCATTTGTTTAAAGAACTAGGAATTTCTGTTATCGTATCCGAGTTTGAAGTAACTCAAATATGCAACGATAAATGGCAAACGTATCAGTTTCTTGTTGAAAATGGGATTAACACCCCCAAGAGCTTTATTGAGTTAGCTAAAGTAGAAACTGCGCTAAAAGAAAAAGCTATAAACTTCCCGCTAATTATAAAACCGAGATGGGGCATGGGCTCGATGTCTGTTTATAAAGTTGAAACGGAAGATGAATTGAGGGTTCTTTATAGAAAGGTTTATAGAGAAATAAGGGATAGTTATCTGCAATATGAGTCACAGTCAGACTATCACCACACTATAATTATTCAGGAATGCTTGGCTGGACAGGAGTATTGCCTAGATGTTGTCAATGATTTAGAGAAAAATTATATAACAACTTGGACAAAAAAGAAATTAGCCGAAAGAGCTGGTGAATCGGATTGTGCGATTACTGAAAAGAACGAAGCACTAGAGGTTTTGGGAGAGAAAGTGTCCATTGCATTAGGGCATATTGCGAATTTAGATGTCGATTGTTTTTTGGTAGATGAAATACCATATGTTATTGAGTTGAATTGTAGATTTGGTGGCGCGTATCCATTCAGTCACATTGCTGGGGCAAATTTACCGGCCGCAATTTTAAAATGGCTTGATAACAAAGATGGTAAAAGTGAGCTAGCTGCATACAAAGTCGGTATAAAAGGGCATAAAGATATTACGCTGATGCAAATGTTGGAAGGAAGAGCAGAGGTTTTAAATAATATTCTTGAATTGCAGATTATAAGTAGCTGATCTTAAAAGCACCATGGATACGCTTACACACTTTTAATTTTGTAGCGGAAAGAACTAGATTAGGACGTATTTGACTTTCTTTAGTAGTACAGATACATAATTTTTCTAATTTCAAACTTAACAAAAGCGCTTTTCTATGTTGATTTGAATAGATACACCGCAAAAAATTATACAACTATCCATAAGTATCTAAATACACTGAAAGAAGTGACGGAAAGAATAAATTAAATTCATACATTAAGATTTTCTAATAAAAGCCGATAAGTTTTATGAGCCTTGGGCCACAAAATTAATCAGATGGGTATGAACAGAATATTAATAGTTGAAGACGATATGCTTTTAGCACTTGTAGAAGAGCGTATTGTTAAGAAAATGGGCTATGAAGTAATAGCTAAAGCAAGCAATGCTAAAGATGCATTCCGATTTATTGATGAGTTAAAGCCAGATATCATCCTTATGGACAATCAGTTATTAGGCGAATTACACGGTTTAGACATCGTTGAAAGAATGCGCAACGAGGGTAACTTAACTCCAGTTGTATTTATTTCGGGTGAATGCAATTTAAGTCAGCAAGAACGTGCGCAAAATCTAAACTGTGTTGATTACTTGGTGAAGCCTATTTATAGTGATTCGCTTTACGAACCTTTAGAGCGCGCCGTAGATATAGCAAAAGAATTAGCGATGTACGCCGCTTAATAAGCTACATCATGTTTTAAAACGACTCTTCCAGTCTGCTTTCCCGCAAGAATTAAATCAATCTCAGTCATAAGGTCGTTTAAGCCAACTTTTTTCACCCATTCTTCAGGAAAACTCGTTTGAACTTCAGCAATGTCATTCCAAATACTGAGCCGTAAGGGCATTTTGGTTATCCCAGAATCAATTCCTAGTAAACTTAGGCCTCTCAAAATAAACGGGTAAATATTGGTGTTCAATTCGTGACCAAGTATATTACCACAGCAAGCTATAGCGCCATCGGGCTGAACTTGCGGAATGATGGCTTCTAACATCTTTCCACCTACTGTGTCAATTGCGCCAGCAAAAATGCCTGCATTAAGTAATCGATTTTTATCTGGATATACATCATCTCTATGAATGACACTAGAAGCACCAAGAGCTTCTAAAGCTTCTTGTCTGTCAAGTTTTCCAGTTGCGGCAATTACCTCAAAGCCAAGTTGTGCAAGTTGATAAACCGCCATGCATCCCACACCTCCGGTAGCTCCTGTAACCAAAATAGGACCAGAATCTGGAGTAATGAGTTCTCGTTGAAGTCGGCGTACGCCATAAGCGGCCGTGTATCCTGCGGTTCCAAAAACCATGCTTTCAAATAAAGAAAGTTCATCAGGAAGAGGAACCACCCAGCTGGCGGGAACACGAATATATTCTCCGAAGCCACCAAATGTATTCATTCCTAAATCGTAACCCGTGATAATAACTTTTTGGCCAGACTTGAATGCTCCTGAATCATCGGTTTCTATGATGCCAGCTGCATCTACTCCAGGAATAAATGGATAGTACCGAGAAACACCTTTATTACCAGATGCGGAAAGACCATCTTTATAATTGAGTGAAGAATAATGAACTCTAATCAGGACGTCATTTTCGGGTAATGACTCAATTGGAACCTCTTTTATTGATCGTGAGAATGTTCCGTCTTGGTTTTCTTCAATCCACAATGCTTTGAAATGGGTAGCCATCTTACTTTATAATCTTTTTTATGAGTCCAAGTTTTCCATCATAGGGTGCATAGCGAATTGGGACATCTGGCCAAAATGGTTTTTTCATCACGCTTTTTTGATGTGAAAACGAATCAAAGCTAGCCTTTCCATGGTAAGAGCCAAAGCCACTTGCTCCCACACCGCCAAAGCTAAGGTGATGATTTCCAAGTTGGGCAATTGTGTCGTTTACTGCACCTCCACCAAAAGAGATTTCAGAGAGAATTTGCTGCTCCAGTTCTTCATTATTGGTAAAAATGTAAAGCGCTAGTGGCCGCGGATGGAGGTTAATCTTGTCAATACAATCATCAACAGATTGATAAGTAAGGATTGGTAATATTGGCCCAAAGATTTCCTCTTGCATCACCGCATCACTCCAAGAAACATGATCCAAGATAGTTGGTGCGATGTACAGCTCAGAGCGATCAACTTCTCCCCCAATTACAACTTCACCGTCCCTTAAATAGCTTTCTAAGCGTTCAAAATGAGCGTTATTTATTATGCGAGGATAATCAGGGCTATATATCGGGTCCTCGCCGTAAAACGAAATAATCGCTTCTTTTAAATGAATGATAAACTCTTCTTTTATACTTTCATCAACCATTAAGTAATCGGGGGCTACACAAGTTTGTCCAGCATTTACAAATTTCCCCCAAGCAATACGTTTGCCCGAAATTTCTAGGTTTGCAGTTCGGTCAACAATACAAGGGCTTTTTCCTCCTAACTCAAGGGTCATGGGTGTTAAATTATCAGCCACTGTTTTCATGATAATTCTGCCAACACGAGTGCTTCCCGTAAAAAAGATGTAATCAAACTTAAGCTGAATGAGCTGTTGTGCTTCTTCAGCCCCTCCCAAAACAACATCAATTAACCGTTCATCAAAGTACGTTTTGAAAAGCTTTGCAAGCGTTTGAGATGTGTTTGGAGTAAGTTCCGAGGGTTTTAAAATCGCCGTATTGCCAGCAGCAATTGCCCCAACGAGTGGTTGGAGAGTTAATAAAATGGGATAGTTCCAAGGTGCGATGATTAACGCATTTCCATAAGGCTCAATTATGACAAAGTTTTTGGATGGAAAGTTGACCAATGAAGTTGAAACAGATTTTGGTTTTGCCCAATTTGCTACATTCTTAATCGCATAGTTGATATCGGTAATTACTAGACCAATTTCAGTTCCATAGGTTTCAAACGCGGATTTTCTAAAGTCTTGGTGAACAGATTCAACGAGTAAGTCTTCATTTTCAGTAAGAAGATTTTTTAGAATTTTAAGTTGTTCAATTCTAAAAGAAACGTCTTTGGTAGCACCTGATCGGAAAAAGGTGCGTTGAGCGTCGAGTTTGGTTTGCAGGCTATTCATTTTCTGTTTTCCTTCCAGTAAATGTAGTCATAGAGTCGTACACCTTAAAGAGTTTTCCGGCCACGAAATCATAAATTTTAGAAGGTAGAACCCCGCGAATAAAAGGCGAAAGTTTCACCATAAAGGGTTCTCGAAGATGCTTTTTATTATGCTCAATAGCGTCTAGAATTTTGTTAGTAATGCTTTCAGGATCCAAGAGTGGCATAAATAATGGAGCCTTTACTCCAGCAAACATGCCGGTATTAATGTAGCTAGGCATTACGGTAAGGACACGAAGATTTTTGGAAATTTGAGCAAGTTCAAGCCTTAAAGAGTCAGACCAGCCCGTTGCAGCCCACTTACTTGCGGCATAAACAGTCATTCCAGGATTTGGCGTCATTGAGGCTGCAGATGAAATCGTGATGATATGCCCAGATTTATTTCGAATCATGGCAGGGAGAAAGGCTCTAGTAACGAACATCACGCCCAAAGAGTTAACTCCCATTGTACGCTCAATATCTTGATAAGAGTGCTCGGAAAAAGCTTTTCCAACTACAATTCCTGCATTATTGATAAGAATATCTACAGTTCCAATGTCTAGAAGTACTTGATGGGCCGATTCCGAAACGCTATCAGAGTTGCACACATCTACCACATTAGTAGAAACACAAAAGCCTTCGCTGGTTAAAATAGCGGCAGCTTTAAGGAGTGCATCCTCGTTAATGTCCCACATAACGAGATGTTTTGCTCCACGTTGTAGGGCTTTTCTACCCATCAAAAAACCAATACCGCTTGCGGCACCAGTAACCAAAACGGTTGTATTTTTAAACGAAGCCATATGATGTCCTAAAGTTTAGTAGGATAGTAACTATATCTGACCAAAAAGTTAAAGTAAGTTTGAAATGCAAAGATTTATCAAAGATGAAGCGAGGTGTAAAAATTCTAGAACTTTATATGTATAATCCAGCCAAGTCAGGTTTAATAAATTAAAACACATGAAAAAATTTACTCTGTTATTATTTCCAGTATTACTGATACTGGGATGCCAAAAATCTAATGTTGATGATGTAGTTTCTGAAATCACAAAAGAATCGCTAATGAATCACATTTCTGTACTATCGTCAGATGAGTTTGAAGGACGAGGAACAGGCGCGAGTGGTGAGCAAAAAGCCGTAGAATATATTGTGAATCAGCTCAAAGAAATTGGAGCAACTTCGGGGGTTCCTGATGGTAGTTTCATTCAACCATTTCCATTATTGGGCCAAAAAACGGTGAACTCGAGCATGAAAATTACTCGATCAAATAAAAAAACCGTAGTTGGCGATTTTAAGTATTTCGATGACTTTGTTGCATGGCCAGCCAACGAAGGCGACATGGTAGATATTAGCAACGCTGAGTTAGTTTATGTTGGGTATGGAATCCAGGCTCCCGAAGAAAATTGGGATGACTTTAAGGGAGTTGATGTAAAAGGAAAGATTATCCTTATTAAGAATAATGATCCTGAATACGATGAGAATCTATTTGGTGGAAAAACGAGGTTGTATTACGGTCGCTATACTTATAAGTACGAAAAAGCTAAAGAAATGGGCGCGTTGGGTGCTATTGTAATACACACTACACCAACAGCCGGTTATGGTTGGAATGTAGTTTCGAATAGCTGGAGTAGAGAGCGATTTTACGTAAAAAGTGCACCTGGTGCCGACAAAGGTGCCACCGAAATGAACGGCTGGCTAACTTATGGCGCTAGTAAAAAGCTTTTTGAACGTGCAGGCATAGACTTGGATAAAATGCTAGAAAGTGCAGACAGCCCAGACTTTAAACCAGTTACACTCAAAAATACTGCACTTTCTGTGAAGTTAGAAGCTAGCTACAGAGAGATAAATGCAATGAATATTGTGGCAAAAATTGAAGGTAGCGATACTAAGCTAAAAGAAGAGTACCTCTTATTAAGTGCACATTTCGATCACCTTGGCATTACAAATCCAATAGATGGTGACTCCGTAAATAATGGTGCAGAAGATAATGCGGCTGGTGTAAGTGCTCTTCTAAACATGATGAAAGGATATAAAAAACTTCAATCAGAACTTAAACGAAGCGTGTTAGCTACCATTGTAAGCGCTGAAGAAGTTGGTTTGTTGGGCTCGCAGTATTGGGCAGAAAACCCAACAGTTAGCCCAGGTAAAATTGCGGGTAATATAAATTTAGATGGTACTAACGTATATGGCGAAACAAGCGATGTTGTTGTAATTGGCTATGGAAGAAACACCCTCGCTGATTTGGTTGTTGAAGAAGCTGCCAAAGAAGGAAGAAGTGTAAAACCTGATGCGCATCCTGAGCAAGGTATATTTTATCGCTCGGATCACTTCAACATGGCTAAAGTGGGTATTCCTGCTATTTTCCCAAATCCAGGAACAGAGTTTGTGAGCAAGACTAAGGAAGAAGTCGAAAAAATTGACAGTGTTTCTACAGCAAATTACCATTCTGTTAACGACGAAGTAAATGAGTATTGGGATTTATCTGGCGCAGTGAAAGACGCTCGTTTATTCTTTAAAGTAGGCTTAAGAGCTATCAATGCAGATCAACTTCAAGCTTGGAAGGCTGGCGATGAATTTGAAGCTGCAAGATTGAAATCAATAAGTAAATAATTAAACCTAAATCATTACTAACTATGTTACGATTAATACTAGGAACGTTTTTATTGGGCGCAATTAGCGCATGCGGGAGCTCACCAACTCCTCAAGATGCTTTTGTTACAAAGCTTGGCAATGACACCCTTGCGGTAGAAACTTTTGAAAAAACAGCCACCGGGATGAATGCGAAAGTGATGTTAAGAAGTCCAAAAACATCACTTAAATCGTACCAGCTCATCATGGACAACGAAGGTGGTATTCAGCAAATGACGACTGTGAGTCATGCTCCAGAGCTTGGTTTTTCTGATGAAGGGTCGGTGATTCAAACTGTTGTTAGAGAAGGTGATAGCTTAAAAGTTGAAACGGAGACAAATAACGGATTACGCACTAGAAAAGTAGCGTACAAGTCTGGAACGCTTCCATTTATTGATATGGTACATTGGCCATTTGAGTTAGGTTTACAGGCTGCAAAAGCATCTGGGCAAGACACCTTACATCAATACTTATTATCTGGAAATAATATTTCGGATTTCATCATAGCTCGGATTGGACAAGACTCAATGACCATTCGTCATCCATCTAGAGGAGTAATGGGAGTAGATGTAGATAAAGTTGGTAATCTAAAGCAACTAGATGCTGGACTTACAACACGAAAGCTGATAGTGTATAGAGAAAGTAATGTAGATATTGATGGAATTTCGAAGAGATTCGCCCAATTAGATCAAAAAGGTAACTCGTTTGGTTCTCTATCTGGTGCTGAAGTCGCAGAAGCTAAAGTTCACAATGCAGACATACGCATCGAATACGGAAGTCCACATAAGAGAAACCGAGCTATTTTTGGCGGAATTGTAGGTTGGGGACAGTTATGGAGAACAGGAGCCAATAGAGCCACTCACTTTTCTACAAGCAAAGATTTAAAGATTGGAAGTGTCAAAGTTCCAGCTGGCGAATACACTCTATATTCTATTCCAGAGGCTGATGGTGGTTTGTTGATTATAAACAAGCAAACAGGCCAGACTGGTACAACTTATAACCAGGCTAACGATCTTGCCCGAATACCGATGAAGATTTCTAAACAGGATGAAGTAACTGAAGTTTTTACTATCAAAGCAGAAGAAGATGGCAAAAATGGTGTGCTGAAATTAATTTGGGATCAAACGGTATTTTCTGTGAATTTTAGTGTGCAATAAAAGGTTATACCCAAGAACCAAGGTTTTTAAAACATTAGAATGAATATTGAAGTATGGTCTGATGTAGCATGCCCTTTTTGCTACATCGGCAAACGCCATTTAGAAAAGGCTATTGAGCAACTGGAAATAAAGAACGACGTTTCTGTAACCTGGAGAAGTTTTCAACTAGATCCTTCAGCTGCATTAACCACCGATAAATCTATTTACGAGCTTTTAGCTACTAAATATGGTAAGGATATACAGTGGGCTAAAGAAATGAATCAGAACGTTGTTAAAACCGCTGCAGAGGTTGGTTTAGCATACAACATTGATGGAATTAAGCCCACCAATTCTTTCGTCGCTCATCGTTTAATTCACCTTGCAAAAAGTGAAGGTAAGCAAGATGAAATGAAGGAAGCTCTTTTATCAGCCTACTTTGTAGAAGGAAAACACACGGGCGATAAAAAGACGCTAGCAGAAATTGCCGCATCGGTTGGTTTGAATGCTAAGCGAGTAGAAGAAGTACTAAACAGCAATGAGTACGAAGAAGCTGTTCATGCGGATATTGCTCAAGCTCAACAGTATGGTATTTCTGGGGTTCCATTCTTTGTGATTAACAAGAAATACGGAATATCGGGAGCGCAACCGATCTCTAACTTTGTGGAAACGTTGAGCAAGGTAAGAAGTGAAGAAGCTTCAAGCTGAATCGGCGAATAAATAATTTGATAATGAGACGAGGGTTCTGCAATTTTGGAGCCATTAAGTAAGCAATTAGTATAGCAATCTGTGACTATAGACCTGTTTCAACCTACCCGTGAGACGCAAAAGGATATTATAAATTCTGCCATTGTAGAAACTCCGCCTCAAAACCCAGGAGTGTATACCATGTACGATCGCAAAGATCAGGTGTTATACATTGGCAAAGCAAAGGATTTATATAAGCGAATTACGTCTTATCGATACTCTAAATCCAAGAAAGTACAGCGCATGATTGCTCATGTAGCTCGTATCGGTTTTGAGATTTGCAAATCGGAAACGGATGCTATTCTACTCGAAAACTTACTTATTCGATCGTTGCGTCCTCCTTTCAACACTGTAAATAAAAAGCCAGAAACCTACTATTACATCTCTTCCATCCGGAGTGGAAATAAAAGAGAGTTTAGGTTGTCGATGCGACAACTTCAGGATTATCCCCGTTGTTATGGTTGTTTTAAAGGGCATTTGAGAGTTCGAAAAGGACTCGGCGCATTGCTTAAATTTCTATTTATGATGGATAACCCTATCGACAGTGCGCATTATTTGCCTACGCAATTAGTAGGAAGAATAGCTCCAATGCGATTTAAGATTAAACTTTCGGATGAAATCGGCGTTCGGGTACATCAACTCTTAGAAGGCACTTCCTCTCTGTTTCTAGATGAATGCACCGAATTGGTACAAACAGTGAATTTTGTGGATCGATTTACAGTCAAATATTTCGAAAAGGAATTAGAGCATTTAAGCATGTTTTACACCCTTGGGCCAGCTCGTAATCACCTAATGAAAACAGCTTTGGGCTTGGATTCTGCACTTATTCCACAGGATCAAATCGACGATTTACAAGTTCTGCTTTCAAAACAAGAGACAGACTTGGGACTGAAATCGTAGGTTAAGGGTCTGCCCTATTTCATCATTTTAAAAGAAAACCACCCGAGCAGTAGAATTCCAGAGCCTAGAACAAGCCAAAGTAAAAGGGAATTGTCTAAAAAGCCGAGGGGTTTGGTTTCAGCTTCTTTGGAAATAACTTCTCTATCTTCATCTACTGAAATTGAACTCACAGAGTCGGGGATAGAATCCTTGAAATAGTTGATATCGTATTTTGGCTTATGCAGACTTTTATCGCCATAGCTAAGGTAATAGTCGCCACTTCCTATAAACCTAGCTAAAAGTTCATATGCAGGGCCAGATGCGAGAACAGAACTAAAGTTTAGTGGCTGATTGTCATAATTTCGAATAATCAGTTTAAAGCCATTCGTAATTATAGGCGAAAACGTAGTTACTGAGGTTTCTCTAGAATTAAGAATTCCTGTAGTTAAATGGCGATATACATAACGAATCCCTTTGTCGGTTTCTAAGCTATCTGTGAGGTAAGAGATGGAAAAAGGTCGGTAAAAGTCGGCTTTAGTATCAAAATCTAGGGAAAGCTCAGAAACAGGAACGGGAAACTCAGTGAAAAAAGTAAGAACTGACTGTTTACGTTCTGTATGAGTTTCGTAATGTACTCGCTGAATTTTATAAGAGTTTAGCACTCCCAGAGATGGCGCGTTGTTTGTGATGAATGTTCGAGAAATATTAGGCTTCTTGTCATCGCTATCAATGCTTAACCGAATGTAGGCATAATTGATGGTTGGGAATTTGAGGGTGTTATACTCAAACTCAGTGTCGTCAGTTTTGATTGAAAGTATGCGAGAATTTTCAGCAATAGAAAACCATTCGGTCTGATTATGGGATCCCTCAGCCTCAACACGCCAATCGTAGTTTTGATGTTGAATTTCTAATCGAATCTCATTTAATGTGGTGTTTTCAGGAACTTTGTAGGTATAATAGTATCGACTATTCTTTTTGGATTGATTTACGAGCGTGAAAGCAATGTTTTGAGTGTGGTCTTTCTTGGAAAGTATATTGAGGATGTAGGGTACTTCTTGATATGTGAGGTTGGAATTTTTCTTGAGAATTCGAACATCAGACAGATTGGATTTTGAAAGCTGGAAATTTTCCAGAGGATACTGAAAAGAATGCCACTGTTCAGTTACGCCGAACAATTTCTGTTGATATCTTTCAACATCTTGCCCATAAAGAACTGTTGAAATACAGAGCAGGGCTAGGGTTAGTAGAAAGTTACTCTTCATCTTCACCAAAAATAGAAGTTTTATATTTGTTGTATAGAAACGAGATTATCAATAATAACACTCCTAATGCTACAAAAAGAATGGTTTTTGAAATAGTAGAAAGCTCGCTAACATCATAAAGGAACAGCTTTAATAACGTGACACCAAAAATTGAAATAGCACCAATTCGAAGGTGAGGCGCCTTTTTGATAATTCCAAGAACGATGAGCATCAATGCATAAACACCCCACAAAATACTTAACCCAAGTTTATAGGTGTTTTGGGAGCCAGAAAGATCTAGCCAGTGAATTAGCTCCGCACTTAAAATCCAAATTAAGGTAAAGTGCAGAACACCATCATAAATTTTGAAAATCAGGTTGTCTGAAAAGAGCTTATCGACCACTTTTTTCATAGAAAAAAGCAGAATGCCGCCCAAACCAAAACAGATATATCGGATAATTAGGTTAAATGAATTTTGTTCAAAAATAGACTCTGGCGATGAAGCTATATAGAGCTCGCGTAAATCTTTAAGTTCAAATATTCCAACTCCACAAAAAATAAAAACTGAGAGTGTGCTTAACACAAGAGCGACCTTGCCTACATTCGGGTCCTTTACCTTAGTAAAATTTATAAAATTAAAAATGCTTAGAAATACAAAGGTGTAGCAAATTTGCCAAATAAAGGAGAAAGAGCTAATTGCATGATCGGAAATTAAACCATAACCGTTTTCCTCTGCAATTCGTGTTGTATAAGAAATCAAATCAAAGTAATAAACAATTTCTAAGCGTAAACCATTGTAGAGTGCTAAGAGAAGAACCGCTGGAATGGCCTTGTTAATGAAATTGAAGAAAGTAGAATTAGGATTGAGATAGGAGCTTTCGGTCCATTTTTTGTTGGTATAAAAAATGGCAGAAAAACCTGCTACAAAAAGCATAGAGGTAAGAAAAGTGGTGTTCCAAATTGGTAGGGTTTGGTTTTCTGAAAATACATAATAACCAGTGCTCCAGTCGTCCAATAAGCTTGCTGAAGCAAGGAACATGAGCGGATAGGAAAGTTTCTCATACACAGAAGAAAGTTTCGAGCGACCAATCCAAAACAATAGTGTGGCTTCTAAAACCCAAATAATGGAAACCCAGCTTCCATCAAGTTGTACAGGTACTGTAAGTGTTAGGAAAACTAAAACGAGTCCAGATACAAAATTTTGGAGCTCACGAGATTGCAGATGCTTTTTATAAACTACGATACTTACCAAAAAGTGAATCAATGCATTGACAAAGGTGAAAACTCCCTGAAATGCTTCGCCGGTTTCATGTTCAAATAGAAGGAGATAGCCTAACCCGAAGAACAACGAAGAGTTCATCAGTATCATAGCTATATCGCCTTTAGAGAATGGCTCACTTTTAAGGAGTTTATAGCCGAGAAATGTGGCGTAAAAAGTAAGGTAGTATAGTGAGATAAAAGAGAGAGCTAGAATCAAATCCTCACTAGATGAATACGAAGAGAGAATCCATGAAAAAACTATCAACCATGTAAATACAAACGCAGAGTAGTAGAGTAATTTCCAATATCGCTGTAGCGCAATAATCAGAATGCCAATGTTAGCTAGGCCAATATAGGATAACAAAATGATGGCTTCTCCAGAATCATTACTTAGCAGGAAGGGAACTGCATAGGCACCTACTAAACCAAAAATAGCAATAACTTCTTTGTTATACTTAATGGCAGCAAAAACGGTAAATGCCGTAAAAATGACCATTAGTATAAAAGCGAGTGATTGCGGAATGAGCGCATATAACGAATAGGCGGCAAAAGTCACTAAATATAAACTTGCCATAGCACCACTTACTAAAACAGCGCTAAAACTGAGATACTTTTCTTTGAGCTTGAAGCCGAAAAGGAGAAGAACAAACCCAATTACATATCCCAGAATTATTCTTGTTAATGGGCTAATAAGGTTGTTTTCGATCGCGTAATTAGCTCCAATTCCCACTCCAATGACGGTGATTAAAATTCCGATTTTGTTTATGATATTTTCGCCAATAATCTTCTCTAGATTAAACGCTGGAGCTTGACGTTTTTCAAGAATTTCATCGGGTTTGTCGGAATAAACGGGAGGATTAGAAATATTCTCATTTGGTAACTCGGCTTTGATAGAGGTTTTCTTATCTAACTCGATGGCGATTTCTTCAAGAATATTGGATGTCTTACCTTCGGTGGGATTATTCTTGGTTTTAAAAGACTCTTTCAGTTTTAAAGCCCGTAATTCTACACGCAACAACTCAACTTCGGATTGTAGAGCTTCTTGCCTATTCATAAAAGAATTCAGCTTTTGTTGTAGACGGTCGAGGTCGTTATTCTTGTCGCTCATAGAAAGTGGATTGTTTGCTCATCGAGAGTAAACTCTTTTTGTGATAGAGTCAAAGTAAAGTACAATTCTTTACTTAATCTATACAAAGTGTTGGCGATAAATAATAGGAGGTATTCAAGATATGAACTAAATAGAATAACCCGTATTTTTGGAACTAATAGGGAACCCCATTCATGTCTCATTCCTCAGCTGACTCTTCAGCACCGTTTAGTAATAACTCCACTCAGAAAGAATTATATGCAGTTTGCGCAGCTCTCTTTGCATTAGGCATCGCTTTTTCTACGTGGGCATCCCGTGTGCCCGATGTGCGAACTGCCGCTTTTTTAACTGCTGCAACTTTAGGTTATGTATTACTGATTAGAGGTTTCGGCGCCTTGTTGATGATGCCGGTCGTAGCCATCACGATTAAATATTTTGGCGCAAAAAAAACGGCTCTAATTTCAGGTGTTGTTGTAGCGGTTTCGTTAGTTCCGATTTCCTATTCTAGTGGCTGGGTAAGTTTGGCCATTCTTTTGTTTTTAGTTGGTGCAGGCTCAAGTAGTTATAATATTGCGGTAAATGCTCTAGGTGCCAAAGTTGAACTAGAAAGCGGAAAATCTCATATGTCCAAAATCCATTCGTGGTTTGGTGTTGGGAATTTATCGGGCGCTCTTTTAGGCACGTTAGCAAAGTATTATAGTGTCTCAACAAACATTCACTTTGGCTCCATCTCAATATTTTTATTAGCTACGGTTTTTATTACCTATCGATTTCTTCCTAATGATACACCACATCCAGATGCCGTTCGCTCAAAATTTAAGTGGCCACATGGTGGATTGGTTGCAATCGGCTTAATCGCCTTTTTAGCATCTTCCATAGAGAGTTCGGTGAATAACTGGGTAGCTGTTTTCTTTAGCGATCATATAAAAGTAAGCGAAGGGTTGGTTCCTGTAGGCTATACGATGTTTGCTGGAGCTTTGCTAGGAATGCGTTTATTTGGCGACAGACTTAAGATGAAATTTGGCGCAAAAAAATTGATTGTTTCAGGTTCTTTATTAGCTACTTGCGGACTTATAACAGCAGTTCTTGCCCCTAATATTGTGGTTGCAGCAATTGGCTTTTTTGTTACTGGCGCGGGAGTGGCTCTTAATTTCCCGATGGTTTTTAGCGCTGCAGGTCGAGAAGGAGCGGTTGCCCTAACATCTGTAGCTACCTTCGGTTATGTCGGTGGAATGGTCTCGCAACCATTAATGGGCATGATTGTAACAGAATTTGAAACGGTTGGGGGATTCACCTTTATAGCCACACTTACACTGATGATAAGTGTGATAGCATGGCGTTCAAGATTGCTAAAAGCGTAGAAGCTTGGTGGGATTGATATGACTTCGTTGATGATCATAATAAATTAAACAACGCTCATTCAGAGGCTACTGCCGGAGAATCTTCAAAAACCTTTAACTAGCAAGGAAGCCAAACCAAATCTATTTGGAGCAGAGCTCCAATGTGGCATTCCGCAGCAGAGCTACGGAACGAGGATAACGAGGATAAAAGATGCTGAAACAAGTTCAGCATGATCGAGATATTTTAGGGTCTAAAACAGTCCACGAATTACTAAATAGCTCCTTTTATAGAAACGATGCTTTTTAATTCCATCGGGATTTCCATTTGTTGTGGCGCAATTACCTTCATCAACCCAGAAGTGTTTTGCTCTAGATTTGATTCCAAAATAAAGCCTGTTTTTCGGTCTACTTTGATATTACCAGTTTGAGTTCCCTCTAAATCAAACTCTATCTCAGCGCCTTCCACACTCATGTTACTATTCTCTCCAGTAGAAATGGTTGAGCTAACAGAGATGTAAGCAAAGTCCTTGTCATAATCATTAAGCGTGTAAGTGGTAGAGATACTTAGCGGGTAGGGAGAGGTTACTGATTGGTCTTCCATCCACGTATCGCCCGTATCAATTTTCCCTTTAGGATAGATAATAAATCCGTTCTGAATTTGAGACAGCATGGTTTCATCGTTAAACTGGGAAGCTAGATTAGCTTTTAAACGAGTTTTTGCGGCTTCAGTAGGCAACTCAAGCTCGTCAATCATTGAGGTAATCATAGTTTCTACACCAGAAACAGACTTAACAGAGCCTGTTTTATCAAAAGATATTTGATATCCTTTATCAACAAGAGATGCGTAGCCGCGTAAAGCTGGTGGAATATCATCTCCAGAGGTTTGTGAATCGAAGCCAGTGGTTCCCATTGGTGAGTTTTGATTGATAATCACTCTTTTGTACAGCAAATCTGAGGTGAAAAGTCCATCTGAAGAATCATTAGTTTTAAAATCAACACTGATGATTTGCTCGTTCTCAGCAATTTGATCGGTGCCCATCATAGATTGCTTGATATTCTGTGTCATCGACAATGTAGTTGAGTAGACATCTCCTGCTTTTGTTTGGTAACTCAACGTAATCTGAGCCGTAACTATTGAGCTAAAGAGTAGAGAAAGTAAAATGGCTCGAATGGAATGTTTCATGAATGAGTTTGAATGAAGTTTAGTTTAAGATGAACGCAGGAGGTTTATTTTAGCTCCCAAATACTGGTGGTTTTTCCAGCTGCTTCAAAATTCTGGTTTACGTTCATTTTTTCACCAGATAGTACATTTGTTCCAAAGGAGAACGAACCTAAGATTTCATTAAGTCGTTTAACATTAATGGTGCTTGCCTTCTCATTAGCATTCATAACAACCATTACGGTTTGATCTTTATGAGTACGGAAGTAAATGTACACATTATTTTCTGGGACAAAGTGAACGAGTTTCCCTTGATGGATAGCAATGGCATTTTTGCGCCATGTGGTTAAAGCGGTTATATAATCGAAAATCTCATTTTCGGTATCGGTACGGCCTTCTTTTGTAAAAACACTTCGGTCATCATCGGCCCAGCCACCTGGCATTGTTTGTCGCCAACCTTCGTCATCGCCACCACGATTTTCGTGCGCCATCATTAATTCGGTTCCGTAATACACTTGTGGAATTCCTCGGGTGGTCATCAAAAAAGCATAAGCCATTTTAAAATGAGCTTTGTCTTTGCCAATGTGCTCAAAAAATCTACTGATGTCGTGATTGTCTAAGAAAGTGACATTCTGCATCGGGTCTGCATACAGAAAGTCTTGCGAGAGCAGATAATACAATTGGCTTAATCCTTCGGTCCAACCAAAGTCTTCGGTAAAAGCATTTCGTACAGCAAAGGCGAATTGGAAATCGGTTAGGCTTGGTAAATTGGAATTATAACCGTCATCCATATTTGGTTTGTCGTATTGCCAATAGGCTTCAGATGGCACGTTATTAACCCAAGCTTCGCCAACAATATTAAACGATGGATAAGCTTCCAATACTTCCTTTGCCCAAAGTGCCATGTAATCTTTATCTGGATAAACGTATGTATCCATGCGGATGCCATCGATGCCAGAATATTCAATCCACCAGATAGTGTTTTGGATGAGATAATCTACAAGCAGTGGATTGTCTTGGTTCAAATCAGGCATTTCTTTTACAAACCAGCCATTTACTAATCGGTCAGAGTCGTGTTTTGATGCATATGGATCTGAAGCTACAGCTCCTCGGAAGTTCGTAGTTCCGTATTTCTCAAAATCGTGAACCCAATCTTTTGTTGGGAGGTCTTTCATCCACCAATGTTTGCTTCCAATGTGATTATGAATCATATCCATAATTACTTTCATTCCTCGGTTGTGTACAGCATCAACTAAGTGTTTGTAATCGCTGTTGGAGCCATAACGGCGATCTACTTTATACAAATCGGTTGCGGCATAACCGTGATAAGCTCCATATTCTGGAGGCATATCGTTTTCGAACATAGGTGTAAACCAGATGGCTGTCATTCCCAAATCCTGAATGTAATCTAAATGTTGCATCACACCAGCAATATCGCCGCCTTGTCTTTTTGTTGGATCATTACGATTTGCTTTTTCAAGCATTCCAGGAACAGAATCGTTTGTGGAATCTCCATTTGCAAAACGATCGGGCATCATCAAGTAAATAACATCGCTGGCATCAAAACCTTGGTTTTTATTTGAGCTAGAATCACGAGTCTTTAATTCATAATTCAAGGTAATTACTTTTTTACCACGCTTAAGTTTGATGGGTATCAATCCTGCCTTTGCAGACGGACTAATTTCAAAATAAATAAAAAGGTAGTTGGGAGAGTCTACTTGCTCCTGTTTGGTGATAGTAACACCAGCATATGTTGTTGAGGCCGTATATTGGCCAAGTTCTTCGCCATAGAGCTGTAATTGAAGTTCATTCACAGGCATGGAAGTCCACCAAAAAGGGGGATCAATTACTTTAATTTCCTTAGGCTGAGCAGAAAGCAAAGGCGAAATTAAAGCTAAGAAACTGATTGTGATAAATAGATGTCTCATATCTCAGGTGTTTGAATTTTTGACATAATACATATCCCTAGCCTTTATTTCTGAATTAAAAGGGATTTGTACGTCTGTTCTTAAATATAATTTAACCTAATTGATTAAGAGGATTCCATAAAAATGTGTTTATTTGGCTGAGAGAGATTAATCTTCCGAAAGAAGAGCCTTATTAAGAAAGTCATCAAAATTATGTCATGTTTAGCTAGAAGTTTACGTTGGGGGGTGGTTGGTATTGTCATGATACTTCTCTTCCCAGTTGTGGTACAAAGTCAATCTTATACACAAGCTCGTGCTGATAGCATTGTGGCTTTTATTGAAGCAAACTATGGTACAAACTGGGATGCTATTCCTGATAGTGCCCGTTTACTTCTGGATATTGCTGAAGAGCTAGAGAACGATCCGAATATGGCGAGCGCTCATAAATACTTAGGGGTTTACTATTTCCGTTCTTCGAAGCAAGACAGCTCCATATTTCATTATTCAAAAGCTGCTGCAATCAATAAACGGTTAGATAATAAGCTAGAGCTTGCTAAAAACACGCTAAATATTGGAATGAGTTATAGAGAATTAGGCGAGTTTGAAAAGACTATAGAATACTCGCTGGAAGCAGCTCGAGTTTTTGAAGAAGTGGACGACTATAAAGGGATGGCAATTGTGTACAACATGGTTGGGTCGGTGTATTATTACCAGAGAAGATTTGATGAGGCTATTCCGTATATGGAAAAGTATTTAGAGAACGCTGAACTTTCGAAGGACAAACTGGAGATTGCGAGTGCGAATCAAAATTTGGGAGCAATTTTAAATGCAGCCGGCAAAGACTTGGAAGCTGTTACCTATTTGGATGAAGCTAGAAAATTGCATTTACAAAATGGCAATAAATTAGGTGGTGCAAGTAATGCCATAAATGTAGGAACTATCTACATAAAGAGAGCGCGGTTCAGTGAATCCGTTGAGTATTTTTTGCAAGCATACGCCATTGGTAAAGAGATGGGAAACAAACGTCTCTTAACGCAAGCTAATGTAAATCTAGCGCTAGCTTATGTTGAACTTAATAACAGTACAGAAGCGCTGAGGTATGCGAATGAAGGTTTAGCGGATGCGAGAGAAATAAAAGACCCGTACATCGAAATGAAATTGCTGAAGCAAGTGTCGCTAGCCAATGCATTGCGTAACAATTATAAAAAAGCGTTTGAGGTTCAGGGCGAATACGAAGTGCTAAAAGATGAAATCATAAATGAAGAGAATCTTAAAAATATAGCAGAGTTAGAAGCACTTTACGAAGATGAAAAGAAGGGAAAACAGATTGTAGAGCTAGAAAAAGAAAAAGCACTTCAGGAGTTAACAATTCAAAAGAATAGAGTTTTGCAGTATGGCTTGGGAGCTTCTTTGTTCCTATTGATTATTGCGGGATTCTTGTGGCAAAGTAAGGTGAAGCAGCGTGAGTTAGCCTTTAAAGTAGAACAACTTGAGGTGGACAAAAAAATCCAAACCGAACGTGAACGTATCTCAAGAGATTTGCATGATAATGTTGGTGCCCAGTTGATAAATATTATTTCGGGATTAGATCTTTTTGATCGTTATCGGAAGAAGGAAAAGGAAGATCAAGCCTTACGGGTTTTGGGCTCTCTAAAGGATGAAGCGCAAACATCTATCGGTCAATTAAGAGATACAATTTGGGCACTAAAATCAGAAGAAAATACACCAGAATCATTGATTGAGCATTTGAATACGTATCTCCAAAAAGTTGAAAGTATATCTGAACTTCAAGTAACAACAAGTATTGATAGCTTGGCAGAACTAGACCTCACGCCCTCTCAATCGCTTAATATATTCAGGATTATTCAAGAAGCTACACAGAACATTATAAAGCATGCTGGGGCTTCGGAAGTTAAGCTTGTTGCCGAAACGGACAGTAGTAATGCAATAATCACGATTACAGACAACGGAACGTTTAAAGCTGGAGGAGAAGGAACTAACTCGGGTTTAGCAAACATGAAAAAACGAGCACGCGACATTGGTGGCGATGTTGAAATCAAACCAAGTGATGCTGGAACAAGCGTGGTACTGAAATTCCCTACCTCAAAGAGTAAAATCGCGGTTTAATAAACGTATCTAAATAAGAGTTCAAAATTATTTACATGGGGCTAGTAAAGATTCAATTTGTTTGGCATCAAAACCAGCAGCTATAGCTTGGTTAAAAAGTTGACATGCTTTCTTTTGATCTTTCATAGCTAGATAGACCTCTCCTTTTGTAATTATGGCAACGTGATAATCGGGGTTTAGCTCTAGGGCCTTGTCCAAATCACTCAAAGCCCCTTCATAATCTTCGAGTCTGAGTTTTGTATCAGCCCTGTTATTATAAAAAATAGGCTCATCAGGATTAGCCTTTATAATGTCATTGTAATCTTCAAGAGCTTCTTTTATTCTACCTTGCCGTTTTTTAAACAAAGCATAATCTGAGCGGATTGCAAAATTTTCTGGTTCCAAGGCAATAGCGGCATCGAAATCTTTATCCCCTTTTTCAAATTCACCAAGCTGCATATATAAAGTAGCACGATTTGTCAGGAAAACAACAGTTGTGGAGTTGATCTCTATGGCTTTATTATATGATTTTAAAGCGTCATCCTTTTTGCCTAATCGACGCTGTATAGTTCCTAAATCTGAATAATATCTTGCTAAACTAGGACTTTTCTTATCTTTCTTAATAATCTTCTTTAAAGTCTTTTCGGCACATTTATAATCGCCAGACCTATAACAATCATTCGATTTTTTCTGAAGTTCTTTAACAGATTGAGCTTGTATACTGCCTAAGCAGACAAGAGAAATAAAGAGAGGGAGTATAAATTTCATGGTGATAAAGTGACTAATAATTATTACATGTAAGTAACAATATATTTATCATTTTTGAAATACATGATAAAAGTTGAAATAGGTATGCGACTACCAATTGCTAGCGGGTGTCTTATTTATGAATGCGCGCAATCATGAATTCCTAAAACCGTATCAAATTGCCGAGTTCGAGTTCTTTCCCACTTGTGCTTTTTAGCCCGAGCGTTGTGCTTTCGTATTTGTTGGGAAAGCCTTTTATCGATGTAAGCATTTTGTTTAAATCGGAAAGCGGAAGTTGAGGGGAATAAGTATTCAAAATCAGAAAGCGATTCGAGGGGTCTAAAATCTTCATTATTTGCTGAAGTAACTCAGGAAGGTCACGATTCAATTTCCAGTTTTTGCCTTTTGGACCTAGTCCGAAAATAGGTGGATCTAAAATCACTCCGTGGTATACATCGCCTCGACGAACCGACTTCTCTACAAACTTTCGTGCATCTTCAACAATCCACCGTATGGTTTCGATGCCAGAAAGCGTAGCATTATCACGTGCCCAGTTCACCACACTTTTAACCGAATCTACGTGAGTTACTTCTGCTCCAGCTTTATTTGCGGCGAGACTAGCTCCACCCGTGTAAGCGAATAAGTTTAGCACTTTCGGGGTGATTTTTTTGGATTGAAACTCTGCACAACGCTGTTGGATAAACTCCCAATTCGCCGCCTGCTCAGGAAAAACACCTAAATGTTTAAAAGCGGTTTGCCGCAGATGAAAATGAATGGAATCATTACCTGTTTCGTAATCTATTTCCCAATCTTCAGTGGTGGTGTTCCAAACACCTTTTTGGCCCTTTTCTTCAGAAAAAAAGAGCGAGGCCGTTTTCCATTCCGCCGCAGAAAGTTGTGGCTTGTTCGTAGCGGCAGGCTCTGGTCGGTCGGTAATGATGGTTCCAAAACGCTCCAATTTTCGGCCGTCGCCAAAATCTAACAGTTCGTAGTTTTTCCAGTTTTTGGGATATATCATTTTTCTAAAAAAGCATCCGCTACTTTAAAATGTAAATCATCCATGCTAACACTAGATCGATTGATAGCATAAGCAATTACCATATTTTCTTCTTTGTTGATGAGGAACATCGTAGTTCCGCCAACAGATCCGCCCGAATGTCCAAACCAAGCTCGGCCACTGTAATCGTGATTTGTGACCCAACCCATTCCATAATAAGTAGGTTTTCCATCACTAGTATGTTGAGTTGCCATGAGCAAATCGAGGGTTTCTTTATTTAGATAATCATAGCTAAGATTTGCCACTCCAAACTTGATGAGGTCTTCGGTAGTGGCGATAAAACCACCTCCTGCCCATTTGTAGCTATTATCAACAACAGGTGCTTCTTTATTCTCTCCATCTGAGAATTCATAGAATTTGGTTCTGTTTGGGTAACTCTTGTCGGCCCACTCTGGCATGGTGTTGCTCATTCCAATGGTATCAAAAATGTTTTTCTGGATGAACGGAAGAAACGCTTCACCCGAAGCTCCTTCTATTGCGGCACTTATTACGGTGTATCCATAAGTGCTGTACCCATATTTAGTTCCTGGTTTAAACAGTAGTGGGTCGTTCGCAAAAATTTGCAATCCTTCATTCACTGTAGCGTAGCTTTTATTGCTAAGGAATTCATCGCCTTTGTAATGTCGGATTCCTGCCAAATGCCCCGCAACTTGCTTTACGGTAATGGGATATTCTTTTTCGGGGAAATTAGGAACGTAGGTTTGAACGGTTGCATCAGGATTGAGTTTGCCTTCTTGGATGAGCACACCCATCGTATTAGCTGCCAATGTTTTTGAAACACTCCCAATTCTAAATAAAGTTTTGCTCGGATTTACAGGGATTTTATTCTGCACATCAGCGTAACCGAAACCTTTCGACCAAATAATGTTTCCGTCTTTATAAACAGAAATTGACATGCCAGGAATGGTTTTGTCAGCAACAAACTGCTCAACGATGGCATCTGCTTTTTCAATAGATTTAGAATAATCCTGCGCAAAAATTAATAATGGAAGGAAAAGAGCGAGTAGAGTAAGAAAGGTGCGCTTCATCATAATATGGTTTTATGAACGTGTTTTAGTTCGGTTTTCTGTTTCAGAAGAATTGCTCTCTAAATGTTCATCGGGAATAGAGATTTGAGGCTCATTCTCCTTTTGAGGAAGGACATCGCTTTTGGTAGAAGTTCTTTTGTCATCCAAACCTATAAGCTTACCAAAGCGAGTAATCATGTCGTCCATTTTCTTTTTTCGACTCTGAACCCATTTCCCGAAAAAGTAACGCGATCCAGCAAAAACACTTGTGATACTAGCCACAGCAATAGCAATGTTGATGAGAGGAGGAAGGGAAGCACTACCTAAAAAGATTCCAAGTCCCATGATTAAGAGCACAAAAGGAAAGTAATACGCGAAGAAAGCAATTTTGCCATAATGCGAGCTTACATAAAACCGAGTTTTGTTTTTAAGTGGGGTAGCGGTTAAGCTAGCATGAATGAATTTATGATCTGGACTCATCCATTCAAACGATTTTCCAAGATGTTGAACCGTACCTCCGCTCTTATTAAAAGTGCGACGCGCTTCTTGTACAACTAATTCCCAATCATCCATACTCATTTCGTAAGGAACCTCTCTACCAACTTCTAGAGAAAGAGGTGCCCCGAGCAGATGAAATCCGGAGCTTTCGGGAATACCTGAGTTTTGCCTAGAAATTGCTTCTCGAATATACATTGGGTCGATTCCTGAGTCAGCAGCAATTTGTTCTAACTCTTCGAGTGTAAGGCCGTCTTCAGTCTGACCTATATTCTCTTTTTGAAGCTCGGTGGCTTTCTGCAGAAGAGCTTTGATTTCTTTTTGAGAATACAGTTTGTCGTTGTTCATAATTGCTTTCTAGTATATAATCTGAAAGAATAGACGGCTAAAAGTACTTAAAGTTGTACCGTGTTAAAAAGTAGTTTTTTACTGATGGAATTCCCAAAAGAATAAAAGCTATCTCTCTTTTATTTAGATGATGAATGTTGCTCTCGAATCGAATCAGGTGTAAACTTTTTAATTCGCCAATTCTAAAACTTCATTTCCTTCTACAATCTGGCTGCTTTCTTTTTTTATTCCATTAATCATCGCCTGAGCAACATTTTTTGCTTTAATGGGATGGTATTTCTTCAATCCAGTAAGTTTACAAAGCACGTTTGCGAAGCCTATTCCTATGCGTTCACCAAGGCGAAATTCATTACGATCGCCATCCAAAAAAGAAGGTCGAACAATGAGTACCGAATTAAAACCCAAATTTTGAACAGCATCATCAAGTTCGCCTTTAATGCGTGTGTAGAACGATTTTGAGCTTGCATTAGCACCAATGGATGATATTAAAGCATAATGAGGAACGCCGTTTACTGCTGCTGCTTTAGCCACTTCAAACTGGTAGGTAAAATCGATGGTATGTTGTGCTTCTTTACTGCCCGCCTTCTTAATGGTGGTACCAAGCGCTGAAAATAAGTGGTCGCCCGTAAGTTCAGATTTCCATTTATCTATCTGAGCAAAATCTATGATGTGTTCTTCAAGTTTTGGATGAGAAACACCCGTGGCACGACGATGAAATACCTTCACCATGCCGTAATTTTCATCATGTAACAACAAATCAAGAACATGAGAACCCACTAGCCCAGTTGCGCCAATTATGATTGCAGTTTGATTTCCTGAAGATGTAGCCATAATGAATTTTGTGTAGTTGGGTTTTGTGAAGCCTAATGAATTTGAATTTCGTAAGCTGCTTCGAAAGTGCCACCTGCCTCTAAAGTTCGTATTCCTTCTTTATTGATAAGCTGTTGGTCGGAGTCGCTTGTGTCGGCGATACCAATCCAAGGCTCAATACAAACGAAAGGAGCTTGTGGTTTTGCCCAAATTCCTAAATACGGGAATCCTTCATAATTGACAGTTAATACTTTGCCATTATTTTTACTGTTCAAGCTCACGCTTTGCGATTTCAAATCCTTGAAAATGAGTGCGTCTCTATCAAAAAGGTGGCTGTGTAGTGGTAATTTGTTGGTGTTGTCTAGAACAAGTTCGGTGTTGTTACTAACGGTTTTATCATCAGCTAGTAACCAAGTAGAGGCGGTTTCAACGTGTTCAAACTCAAGGAAATAATCTTCATAGTGTTCATTTTCATGTAGCGGACAGTTGAAAGCAGGATGTCCGCCTAAAGAGAAATACATATTCTCTTCTCCATGATTGAAAACGGTATGCTGAACGAGGAGCGATCTGCCTTTTAAAGCAAACCTCGTTTGAATTTCGAATTTGAATGGATACTGTTTAAGGAGCTCTTCGTCCCATTTCATGGAAAAAAGTAGGCTTTCATCGGTATGCTCAAGAACGGTGTTTTTGTCTGAAGAGCGAACTACACCATGTTTGGGTAAAGAATAGCTTTTCCCTTCAAAAAAGTAGGTGTCGTTTTTAAGTAGGCCAATGGTTGGAAAAAGAACTGGGGCATGATTAACCCATATATCAGGATTTCCTTGCCACATATATTCATTTCCTGTTGAAAGTGATTTTATGGAACAAAGTTCTATGCCATTATGTACTACAGAAGCAGAAAGCTGCTCGTTTTGGATGGTGTATTTCAAAATAGGAAAGCAGTATAAGAATTGAGGATTTTTTTATTCTTTTCATATAAAAATAGCTCTAAAAAAACAAAAAAATGAAAATAAAAAACGCTCGCTTAGAGACAAATACAGTCGATTACTTTCTTTAATGAATATTTTCTGAAGAATATAAATTGGCTAAAGCACTTGAGAAAGAGTAGTAGATAGCTTGATATTCAAAGTAAGAAAATATAGATTAAAAAAGTTCAATTTCAGCCGATAAGCTAAGTCCATACTATCTAGCATGAGAATGATGGTAAGCAAAAAATAAATCCATCTAGATACTTACTTCGTATAAGAAGAAAAAAATAAAAATTATGAATGATTACTCAGATGTTTTACAAGTAATGGGCGCAATGATACTTGTTTCAGTTCTAATTACGAATGTAAATAGAGCCAGCTTTTTGAACAAAGCAATACTCATCGATGGTGAGTATGAAACTGAAGTAACAGCGCTAGCCCAAGATTTTATGGAAGAGTCTAGATCTATGGCATTTGACGAGGAGACGGCTTCTGGTTTTGTTCCTGTAAATATACCAGCGGGCTTTTCAACAATTGGCACCGATGGAAGTGAATCTTCACGTGCTGACTTTAACGATTTTGATGACTATGATGACTATTCAGAGGTAATAACCACTATCCATGGCGATTTTAATGTTTCTGTTAAAGTTGTGTATGTAAACGCTACTACTCAATTAGAAACGGCTTCAAAAAGCACTTTGAAAAAAATGAAAGTTTCAGTTTCAAATGCTTCACTAACACAGTTTAACAATAGCAAAGAGTTGAAAACATATAATTTTAGCTACATAAGAAGCTATTACGCGGACTAAGGGAGGAAAGAATGAACTTAAGTTTAGTAACTAGTTTTATAGTAAGTGGAGTGCTCATTTTAATGTTAGGCTGGATGACTTTAGGGGTTTCTTATAATTCCAAAGATATTGTGCTATCGCAGGCAAAACAATCAAACAAAATGGATGTATCGCAAATAATCTCCTATGACTTCCCAAAAATAGGTTATTCAGGAGATATTGACATAGATTCTTTAATTGTAACTGCAAAAAGCAATAAGATTGCGTTTTTTAGCAACATCGATAATAGTGCAGACAACTCCATCGAAAAAATTATATGGGAATTTACAAATAGGGAAGTTACAAGTACTGCTAATCCTAATGATTTTATTCTTGCCCGTACAATTGATGGAGTGGAAACAGAAATTACCTTAGGAGTTACAGAGTTTAGAATTAATTACTACGATGAGTTAGGTTCCCAAGTACCCCTCTCTTTTCCATTAAGCGTGGCTGATATTAATAGTATAAGACAAATTGAAGTTGAGTTGGTTATAGAAAGCGCAGACCAGCTTAAATTAAGATCTTCAAGCCCAGAAAATTATGTTAGAACGGCCTGGATAAAACGATTCACGCCAAGAAATCTTCCAACAAACTTATAAGATTATATATTATGGGACGAGCGATGTTAATAATTGCTAGCGGAGCAGTAATCATTTATGGTATGATACAGCTCGGGTTAGTTGGCCAAAAAAAGTTAGTGGTTGAGAGAACCGCGGGTTACGCAAAAGATATCCACGCAAAAAACACCGCTTTTACGGCTATTCAGTTGGCCATGGAGGAAATTAACCAAGACAATAACTGGCACCCTACAGAGGGATCACCATGGGTAAATACTATTGAAGGTAGCGAAGTTACTTTGTACTATGATTATTTGGGGTTTGGAGCTTCCTTGATTGAGCCTGATACAATTAGAATGTACTCTACTTCGGTTTATGATGATGAGACCGCGCAAATTGTGAGTACTTTTACTAAAGTTAGATTAGATTTTGTGCCAGAATTCAAATCAGCATTATCATTTGCTACCGACCAATTTACTTTTTCAGCTGGTGGAAATGCATTAGTATCGGGCAATGATGCTTCAGGTACTTGCAGCGACAAACCTGCAATTACGGTTCAAGATGAGGCGTCAGCAGAGGAAATACTCGGACCAGACGGGGTTTTAGGCGCGTTATTTGGGGATGATAATACAGATCATTTGGAGAGTAGCGTAGCTCCAGTAGCAATTGATTCGAGTGTATCTTATTCCCCTGTTGATCAGCTAATTGCTAGGCTTGCAAGCCAACCAGGAACCGTTAAAATTTCAGGGAATTACAAAGGGAGCTTAGGAACTGCAAACAACCCAGGAGTATTTTTTGTTGAAAATTACGCGAAACTTACAGGAGGAATAGATGCTGGATATGGGATTATGGTTATTAGGTCTGGTGGCGAGTTAGAGTACGAAGGTGAGCTAAGTGTTGCGGGCAATTTTGAGTTTAATGGCTTAATAATTTTCGAAAACGCCTTTAATTTTACCGGTCGTGGAACACCAGATTTAAATGGCTCTGTACTTGTTGGAACTACCGAAAATTCAAACAGTACATTAAGGATTAATTTAGGTGGTAACATAAAGATTCAATATAACTGTGCAGCAGAGAGTTATGCCAAAGTGGCCTCTGCAAGTTTGTTAAAACAGAATAGATATATCAGACTCAGTACTTTTGAGTAATAGATATAACATAATATTAAAGACAATCTAAAGCAGAGCTATTCTACGGCTTCTAAAACACGTTTTACAATTCCGTCCATAGCTTCTCTTTTTATCCATCTAGCAACAATAACAAGATCGTTTTCCTGATCTACATACACCATGTTGTTTCCGGCTCCCAAATGATAAAAAGCTGTTTTTGGAGCGCTTGGGAGAGGCTTCCCATCAGTATTCAAGAAAAAATTCATAAACCCATAATTTTGATTGGCATTAGTTGGTGCTCGCGACATCTTAATCCATTCTTCGGATAGAATTTGTTCGTTATTCCATTTTCCGTTTCTCAAAGTTAAATATCCGAACCTTGCTTGGTCTCTAGCGCTTATAAACATGCCGCCTCCCCAATGACCTCCGCCGCTAACGGCTTGCATTACTTGTCCGTCAATTACTACCCAAGAATTTTCGTAGCCATTCCATCGCCAAGTTGGTGAAGCTCCTATTTTATCCATGATATTTACTCTTAGAACTTTTGGAAGAGGTTCTCTTAGCACATTCATGGCGGCTAAGGCTAGTACATTTACACGAGTATCATTGTATTCCCATGCTGAGCCTGGTTCTTTCAACTCACGGTTTAGCCACTCTCCTGTATCTCGGCTCGGACGATCTGCCCAGTCTGGCTTTCCCCAAAGGTTTCCTTCCCAATCGCTGGTTTGGCGTAAAAGATGGTTCCAAGTGATTCTGCTATTATGAGCTCCTTTAAAAGGTCCAATTCCATAACCAAAAGGCTCTTTTCCAAAGCTTTGGTAATGATTGATTTCCATATTACGCGGATTATCGATCTCCATTTCTTGAGCGTATTTTATAACAGCATCAATTTTAGAGCTATTTAGTCCAACTTCTTCGGGTTTTTTGGTTTCCCAGTTGCCCCAAGTTCCTGGATAATAAGTTTGTGCTTGTACAGATAGAGTGAATCCGACGAGAAGAATACAAAGAAATAGTTTTTGCATCATAAGAAGACTTGTTGAGGTTGCTAACATGAAAATAGTTGAACGAAGCCTAAATGCCGAATTTGGCACGCAGTTTTATAATTTATAGTTCATGGCTAATAATAACTGAGTGAATGAACCAAATTCCAAAAACAAGAACTCAAGTTCATAAAAAAGGCTTTTCCCTTTATTAAAAGAGAAAAGCCTGTAAAAGTGTTTTAGCGTTGTTTAGTACGCCATTGCCACAATTTTCTCTACATCGTTGGGAGTTAGGTTTTTGTGTTCACCTAAGCCTTTCCAGCCACGTTCTTCAAAGCGTTTTGCAATTACTTCGGCAGTACCAGCGTATTCGTTAGTATACTCCGAAAGCGTAGTTTTGATATCTAAACTGTGGAAAAAGTCGACAGTTTTTTCAATTCCTGCTTTTGCTTTTTCATCAACGCTACCTTCGTTCATGCCCCAAACACGTTCAGCATATTGAGCTAATTTCTCTTTTTTAGCTTCAAAATTGTAGGTGTAATGACTTGGAGCAATGATTGCTAGAGTTCGTGCATGGTCGATTCCAAAAAGAGCAGTTAACTCATGGCCAATAGCGTGAACAGCCCAATCGGTAGGAACACCTTTCTGTAGCAATCCATTAAGAGCCATTGTACAACTCCACATAAAGTTAGAAGCAGCTTCATAATCAGAAGGGTCTTTCATAATTTTTGGAGCGACTTCAATGAGTGTTTGCATAACACTTTCAGAAAAGCGGTCTTGTAAGGCTGCTCCAGCTGGGAACGTCATGTATTGCTCTAGTACGTGTGTAAAGGCATCAGTGATTCCGTTAGCAAGTTGACGCTGAGGAATAGACTTAACAACTTGAGGGTCGAGAATGGAGAATACTGGGAATAACCCTGATCCACCCATTCCAAATTTCTCTTTGGTTTCGGCTCGGGTAATAACCGCGCCAGAGTTCATTTCTGAACCAGTTGCTGGCAATGTAAGTACGGTGCCAAAAGGCATTCCTTTTGTAGTAGGAATGTGATTGGTTAAGATGTCCCAAGGAGTATCTCCTTCAAAAAACGCTGCCGCCGAAAGGAATTTGGTGCCATCAATTACGGAACCACCGCCCACTGCAAGTAGAAAATCAATGTTTTTGGATTTTATAACTGCTAAAGCATCCATTAGGATAGCATATTCTGGGTTTGGCGGAATACCACCAAATTCAGAAACAGTATATCCTTTTAGAGCTTCGGTAACTTGATCGTAGATACCGTTTTTCTTTATACTGCCACCACCATAAAGCATGAGGATATTGGCATCTTTAGGGATTTCGTTGGCAAGATTTTGAATCTGATCTTTGCCAAAAAGGATTTTTGTTGGATTCTTAAATTCGAAATTTCTCATAATAGAATAACTTGTAATTAAAATCGGGGATTATATTTCGACGACCATTTTTCCGGTATTTTTTCCATCAAAAAGGGAAATAAATGCTTCCGGAATGGCTTCAAAACCTTCAACAATGGTTTCTGAGTTGGTGAGTTTTCCTTCGCGTAACCAAGTTGCTAACTGCTGAATTGCCTCAGGGAATTTTTCAGCGTAGTTGCCAATGATGAAACCTTGCATCAAGGCACTATTCTTTACTAAAAGAGGCTCAACTCTTGGTCCCATTGGTAAAGATGTGGCATTGTACAGCGAAATTGCGCCACAGATAATAATACGAGCGAATTTGTTGATGTTGGCATGTACACCATCTGAAATCTCGCCACCAACATTATCAAAGTAGATGTCTACTCCGTTAGGAGCTGCTTTCGCAATGGCTTCAGTCATATTGGTAGTTGTGTTGTAGTTGATAGCGGCGTCAAAGCCTAATTTGGAAGTTAATAGTTCCGTTTTTTCGTCACTACCTGCAATACCAACTACACGTAATCCGAGAAGTTTTCCAATCTGACCAACAACACTTCCTACAGCACCTGCTGCACCAGAAACAACTAAAGTTTCTCCGCTTTTTGGTTTTCCGATTTCTTGTAAGCCTAGTTGTGCGGTAAGTCCAGTCATTCCTAGAATGCCCAAGTAAGCAGATAATGGCGCTTGTTTGGCGTCAACTTTAAGTAAGCCCGCTCCGTTAGAAACTTGATATTCTTGCCAAGCAAGCATTCCTGAAACGAAGTCTCCTTGTGCGAAGTCTAGATGTTTTGATTCTATCACTTCTGCAACACTTCCAGAGGCAACAGGCTTGTTTAACTCGAATGGTGGGATGTAGGATTTAGCATCGCTCATTCGTCCTCGTAAATATGGATCTACCGATACGAAAGTTAGTTTTAATAATATTTGTCCATCTTTAATAGATGGTTTTTCTTCTTCAACAAACTTAAAATTAGATACTTCTGGTTTGCCGATAGGTCTTTGTTGTAATAATATAGTTCTATTCATGATAGTGTAATCTTAAATTAAAAATAAACGTTCATTCTTTTTAGGAATAAAAAATTTTAGAGTTTGATACTATCCCAAGCTGCACTGAATGCATGAGTGAGAGTTGTATTATCTAATTGATAATGAGCCGATTTTTGGCTGGTCATCAAAAAAGCCAGAGGATAAATGGTATATGCGTACAGTAAATATGGAGAGATTGGTTTAATAATTCCGTCCTTTTGTCCACGTTCCCATAAGTTGAGTAGCGGTTGCAAATGGATAAGTCCTATTTGTCGGCTTTCTTCGTCGATCATTGGAGTGTTATCACACTGCGATAAAAAATAAGCTTCTTCAACTTGATGCAATTTGTAATCGGCAATATTTCGCCAAATGATTTCAAAGCCTTCTTTAACTGGAAAGCTTGGACTATAGTTCTTGAAAGCGTGCTCACTAAAAGAAGCTTTAACTTCCAAGTAAAGTTGGTTAACCATATCTTGCTTGTTTGCAAAGTAGAGATAAATGGTAGCTGGCGAAACACCAGCTAGTTTGGCAATTTTAGACATTGGCGCAGCATGAAAACCATTATTGTTGATAAGGTTTAAAGTGGCTTCTAAAAGAGCTATTCGTTTTTCCGAACTTTTTACACGCATGATTATCTCCGAATTAATTGATGGTCAAATGTGTATGTCTCTAATATACATATTATAAATGAATGTTCATTCATTTTAGGAAAGATTAATATTATCGGCTCTAAAGGCTGCATAATGAGTTATAACCTTGGACTGATGTGCATAAAAAAAGCTAGCTAAACTTGTTCAGTTTGCTAGCTTTTAAATAGAGATAAAAGTGAGAAACTATCGTAAGTACTTTCCTACAACTTTAGCCCAAATCACGTAACCTTTTTTGTTCATGTGGAGGTTGTCTGATAGGAAAATATCATCAAAAGGAGTGCCTTCTTTATTCAGCATTGGGTTCCAAACATCGACAAAAGTAACACCTTCGGTTTCGGCGCTGTATTCTTCAAAAAGCTTATTAAGTGCCATGTATTGTTTTTCAAAACTCCAGCGTAGAATGCTTGGTTTAGCAGAGATGAGGTAGATCTGAGCATTTGGCAACTTCGCCTTAATAGAAGCTACAACTTCTTTGGTTGTTTTGATGACTGCTTCTGGGGCAATAGATCCTGAAATATCGTTGTCTCCTTCATAGATAAACACTTTATCAGGGTTGTATTTAAATACTAAATCGTTCAAGTAGTATTGTAAATCGGTCATTGCTGAGCCACCAAATCCCGTGTTAATAGCATTCACAAAAGGGAAATCTTCTTGCACATGCTTCCACATTCTAACGCTTGAGCTTCCTGTGAAAACTACCACTTCTTTTTTGCTGTCTATTTTAAATTCAGTGGCATTTAAAGCGTCAATTTCGTTTTGAAATCGAGTTGGGTCTTGAGCAAATAGATTGCTACTGGCAACCAAAACGAATAAAAGCGTGGCTTTTAGAAAATTTGTATTTAAGCGTTTCATGATGAATGAGAAATATAAATTAGTGTTTGTAAATCGATGAGTAATCGCGCCTAAAGAGTACTGAATATGTAGGTAAATATAAAATGGGAGAATAGATTAGAGTTAGTCTAAAGAAATAGTCTGACCTTGGCTAGCAACGTTAAAGCCTTGTTGTTCAACAAGGGCGCGCTCAGGTGTATTGAGAAGTAAAGGGTTAGTGTGATTGAAGTGTATAAAGGTGATTTTGGCTTTTTCTGATTCAGGTAGATTTTTGAATAGCTCTATACTTTCTTCTATAAATGGATGTGGAATTTCGTTCATATCTCGTCCTGGAAGTTCATCTGCATCATAGAAGGTTCCATCTAAAAAAGCGATATCAACTTTGGCAATTTCATCGATGATGCTTCGCTCCCATATATTCCATTTATTAATGTCGGGGATAAATAAGATGCTTTTTTCCGGTGCATTGATTTTAAATCCAACCGTTTCAGAAAATTCATCACGATGTGGAACCAAAAATGGAGTTACTGAAAGTTCTGGCGAAAGATGAATGGAGGAGTCTGCTTGAAGTGGTTTAATTGCTATATTTTTTAAGGAGAGTAACTGGCTCCAAGGGCCATTGTCAGATAAATAGTTTGCCATTTTAGGCATTGCATACACAGGCATTTTTGAAGCGCCCATAACTTCTCTTCCCAAATGCATAAGCCCAGTGTAATGTCCCATGTGTGCATGTGTGAGAAATATGCCTTTTAATTCAGCTTGGGTTGTGGTGGATAAATGATGAAGCTGATCTTTAAAATCGGGAGTGGCTTCAAACATCCATGATTGATGAGTTTCATTATCAACTAAGCCCAAACTAACAGGACTACGTTTCTCTTCATTTCCCGACCAATATAATTGGCATTGTTCTTTGGTACAGCCGGCTTGAGGAAATCCAGCATCTTGAGCAATTCCTAAAACAATTAGTTCAAACCTTGGGGATTTGATGTCTGTTTTAGTTTGACCTGTTTGACAAGAGATAAAAAGAAGTGCAGAAAAAAGTAATGCTAGGTATTTCATAATAACTGTGAATTGAACGAAGAGAGAGCGTTTTAATTAATCAACCGATAAACAAGAGCCTCATATGGTTGTAGCTCAAATTGAGAGAGGTTGCGAGTTGTTGGTACATCGTAATTTGAAATCAAAAGCTCAGTATGATGAAATTGTATCTCTTTAGGTAAAGCAAAATTGGTAGTAGAATCACTAAAGTTTAGAATGATGAGTAGCTTTATGTCATCCAAAGTGCGGGTAAAAGCATAAATTCGTGGATGTTCTTCCAAAATAATCTCATAAGTTCCGTATACAAAAACAGGGTGCTTTTTACGTAGTTCTATCAGCTTCTGATAATAGTAAAAGATAGATTTGGAGTCGTTTTGAGCTTGTTCGACGTTAATACGTGTGTAATTTGGATTAATCTTTATCCACGGGTTTCCGCTAGTGAAGCCACCATTCTTAGTTGCATTCCATTGTATTGGGGTTCTAGCATTATCTCTACTTTTGGCTTTGAGTAAACTAAGCGCCTCATCAGGGGCTAGACCTTTAATTTGAATTAAATTTTGGTATTTATTAAGTGTGTCGATGTCTCTGTAATCCTCGATAGAGTCAAAGGAAACATTCGTCATTCCAATTTCTTCGCCTTGGTAAATAAATGGTGTGCCTTGCATTAAGTGCGTGAAAGTAGCCAACATTTTAGCGGATTCAACTCGATACAATTCATCGTTACCAAATCTAGAAACAGAACGCGGTTGATCATGATTATTGAGATAAATGCTATTCCATCCGTTGTTATCCAAGTCTATTTGCCAACGGCTCATAATCTGTTTTAAGTCAGCTAATTGCCATGTTTTAGAAGATTTTGAAGGTATTTCCCCACGTAGGTCAGCATCCAAATCTACATGTTCAAATTGGAATAACATGTTAAGACTGCCAGTGTCTTCGTTTGTAATTTCAATGCCTTCTTTGGGTGTAACTAATGGTGTTTCGCCCACAGTTAGTATATCGTACTTCGAAAGTACCTTTTGTTTCATTTCGGCTAAATAATCTAAAAGTCGTGGACCATTAATGAAGTATTTACCCCCAAAATGATACGGGTCGTCATTCACTACTGGGGCATCAGGGAAACTTGGGTTTTTAGAAATCATGTTAATAACATCCATTCGAAAACCATCCACTCCTTTTTGGAGCCACCAATGCATCATATCATAAATTTCGGAACGAAGTTTAGGGTTTTCCCAATTCAAATCGGGCTGTTTTTTAGAAAAAAGATGGAGATAATATTCTCCAGTTTGTTCGTCGAATTGCCAAGCAGATCCTCCAAAAAAAGAACTCCAATTGTTAGGCTCTTTGCCATTTTTAGGGGGCTTCCAGATGTAATAATCGCGATAAGGATTGTTTTTTGACGTTCTAGATTCTTGGAACCAATCGTGTTCGTCGGAAGTGTGATTAACCACCAAATCCATAACCAATTTGATGTTCCGCTTATGCATCTCCTCAAGTAATTCTTCCCAGTCGTTCATGGTTCCAAACTCGGGCATAATCTCTCGATAACTGCTGATGTCGTATCCGTTATCGTCGTTTGGAGAATTATAAACTGGAGAAAGCCAAATTATATCAACACCAAGTTCTTTTAAATAATCTAGCTTTTGGATGATGCCTTGCAAGTCGCCAATGCCATCGCCATTGCTATCGTAAAAACTTCGTGGATAAATCTGATACACCACACTTTCTTTCCACCACGTTTTATTCATGCCCATCTATTCCTTAAAAAGATGAATTAACAATTGAGCAGTATCGAAATAATAAGATTATACAAGGATTGCTAATCCTCATTTTGTGTATCAATTTCTGATAGCTTGAATAAAGCTTTCCCGAGTTTAAAAAAGAAGAATCCCAAAAGACCTGGTATGATTTGAAACATCAATGTTAGAATGATGCTCGCAGAAGAGTCATAGTTTATTCCGGTAGCAATGAAAATTGTTAAAGCTTTAATTGTTCCGCGGAGCGAAAAAATAAAGATGAAACCAAACAGAGTGCTTAAAAGGAAAAAGAATATGCCAAAAAGTTTCCTCAACTCCGTTCTAACATTCTTTCTAATGAGAGAATTGCATATTGAGCTACTTCTTGAGGTACAGAAATTTGATTAACAACCTCTCCTGCTTCTAGCTTTTCGAGGCTCCAAAGCAAGTGTGGTAAATCAATTCTGTTCATAGTTAAACATGGGCACATAAATGGGTTTAACGAAACGATTTCCTTATCAGGATTTTCATCAATAATACGATTCACAAGATTCATTTCTGTTCCTATAGCCCACTTGCTCCCTGCAGGTGAGTTTTCAATAGTGGTAATAATGAAATTAGTGGAACCAGCGTAATCTGAAGCTTGTACAACTTCGTAAGTACACTCTGGATGAACAATGATGTTAATCTCAGAATCTTTCTTTTTAAGATTTTCGATATGCTGAACATTGAATTTCTCATGAACGGAGCAATGTCCTTTCCATAGAATAACTTTCACATCTTCAAAATCGCCTTCGTACTCAAAAGCTTGTGCATGTGGATCATAAACAGCCATTTCGTTTAGTTGAACGCCTAACTCAACAGCGGTATTACGCCCTAAATGCTGATCGGGTAGAAATAAAATGCGTTCTTTTTGTGTGAAAGCCCATTCTAGCATTTTGCGAGCATTACCAGAGGTAACACAAGCACCACCATTTTTACCAACAAAACCTTTTATTGCGGCTGTAGAATTCACATAAGTAAGAGGAATAATAGTATCTCCCCAAATAGAAGCCATTTGCTCCCAACCTTTTTCGGTTTGTTCTAAGTCGGCCATATCAGCCATAGAACAACCAGCACGTAAATCAGGTAAAAGAACTTTTTGATTTGGTTTGGTGAGCATATCAGCTGTTTCGGCCATAAAATGCACTCCGCAAAAAGCGATAAACTCAGCTTCTGGCATTTCAGAACAGATCTGAGCAAGCTTCAAAGAATCGCCACGAGCATCTGCAAACTGAATAACTTCATCTTTTTGGTAATGGTGGCCAGGAATAAAAAGCCTTGAACCAAATTTGGCTTTTATTTCGCGCACGCGAGTTTCCATTTCCTCAACCGAAAGTTGGCTGTATCGTTTAGGAAGTGAAACTTCTGATTCGATTTCTAAAATGTCTAAAACGTCCATAATAGTTTGTTTAAAGCTAAACAGTTAAAGAGAGCATTAAGGGAAAAGAGATTCTTTGATAGATAATGGAGCTCACAATTCTAGTTGTTAACAAGGTTAAAGCTGATGTCTAAAGCTTTAACAGAATGTGTGAGCCAGCCCAGCGATATCACATTGGCACCACAACCTCGGTAGCTTGCAATATTATCGGGGGTAATTCCACCTGAAACTTCGCTAATGATAGTGTCAGGTATTAAAGTGGTGAGTACTTTTACTTCTTCGGGAGTACGGTTATCAAGCATAATTACATCGGCTTTGGCTTCAACAGCTTCCAACACTTGCTCTTTGGATTCCGTTTCCACTTCTATCTTCACCATGTGGCCAATATTTGCCCGAGCCATTTCAACAGCTTTGGTGATACTTCCCGCAGCTTTAATGTGATTGTCTTTAATCATTACGCCATCATCTAACCTAAAACGATGATTTTGTCCACCACCACAGCGCACTGCATATTTCTGGAGCGCTCGCAAACCGGGAAGAGTTTTACGAGTATCTGTAATGGTGATGGAAGAATCGTTAAGCCGTTCAATAACATCGGCCGTTGCAGTAGCAATACCACTTGCGTGCTGCAATAAATTCAGAATAACACGCTCGCCACTTAAAAGTGCTCGAACAGGTCCTTCAACTTCAGCAATTACCTGTCCTTTTGCTACAAAATCGCCATCCTTCTTGTAAGGGAAAATAGAAACATCATCACTTAAAAGAGGGTAAGCAAGTTCTAAAACGGAAAGTCCAGCCAAAATGCCATCAGCTTTTGCAGTAAAACTTCCATGGGCAAAATCAGTGTCGCTAAAAATGGAGTTTGAAGTAAGGTCGCCCATCCCTAAATCTTCGGAAAAGGCTTGCTTCAAAATTTCTAAAAGATAAATAGAATGCATAATGTGAAGGCCGTAATATTTTGGCTATTTTAAAACAATACTAAAGATACACCATTTCTTTTTAAAGAACGATACTGATGATATACCTAGATTACGCTGCCACCACACCTATGAGTGAGACTGCAATTGCTGTTTATACGAAGGTTGCTTCACAGTATTTCGGAAACCCAAGCAGCTTACACGATGCTGGTAGCGAAGCCAAACAAATTTTAGAGGCGAGTAGAGCCACTGTCGCAAAATTATTTAGTGCCGAAGCTAACGAAATCTATTTTACGGGCGGCGGTTCTGATGGGAATAGATTAGCTCTAGAGGCATTACTAAGTGCTTCTGATGTAGATGGACGACATGTAATCACCACAACGGTTGAGCATTCAAGTGTGCGGAATTTCTTTAATCATTTAGAAGAATATGGCTACGATGTTACCCGATTAGATGTTGACAGCGAGGGTAGAATCTCACTAGAGGAATTGGAAGAATCACTGCGTGAAGATACTGTGCTGGCATCCATTCAGCATGTAAATTCAGAAACAGGTGTAATCCAAGATCTTGAAGTAATTGGCGCACTATTGAAAGCACGTAACATCTTTTTGCATTCAGATTGTGTGCAGAGTTTTTGCAAAATTGATGTGTTAGCTAATTGGGCAGATGCAATAACTGTTTCGGCACATAAAGTGTATGGCCCCAAAGGTGTAGGTGCTGTTTTCATCAAAAAAAACATAGAATGGAAACCTGAGATTAATGGAACAACCCAAGAAAGAGGTTTGAGGGCAGGTACTCAAAATGTTCCAGGTATAGCAGCTTTTGCAGCTGCCGCAAAAGGGTTGTTTACTGAAAAAAATGAAGAAAATGATAGATTAGCTAGTCTAAGAGCGGTTTTGTTGGAAGGAATTAGTGCCGCTGGCTGGACGTTTGTTGATGAAGGAATTGCAGATTACAAACTCTCAAATATTTTAGGATTACGTTTTCCTGGTATTGAAGGACAATTTTTGATGCTCGAATGCACTCAGGCAGGCTTGGGCATTTCCACTGGAAGTGCTTGCCAAGCTGGGTTAGATAAACCCAATACCACGATGCTTGCTATGGGCAAGTCGGTTCAGGAGGCTAGAGAGTTTGTTCGATTATCGTTAGGTAAGGGAATTGATGAATCGAATATTCCTCTGATAATTGAAAAAATAGATACTATCTTAAGTAGGCATTTCAGCAAAGTTAAGCTGTAAGAAAGATTATTATAATATTAAACATAATTGACCCCCTCTATGAAAAAAGGATTACATATAAGTTTCTTGTTAGCATTTTTCGTCATGTTTGTTAGCTGTGGCGATGCTAAAGAAGCAAAAACAAATCAAGTTGCTAATAATTCAGCACAAACAGAAGTTGCTTCAAATACAGCAACAAACGTTTCTGAAACTATAGCTCAAGACACAGTAAAAGCAGAAGTAGTGGTTGTGAAATTTAGCGATTACCAATGCCCTGCATGTAAGTATTTTGTGCCTATAGAAGAGCAGCTAAAGAAAGAGTTCGGCGGAAGAGTTCAAATTGTATACAAAAATTTCCCACTTACTATGCACCAGTTTTCTCAGGTTGCTGCACGCGCTGCCGAGGCTGCTAAAAAGCAAGGTAAGTTTGATGAAATGCATGAACTTATTTTTACTGGACAGGAACAATGGAGCCGAGGAAATGCTGAAGCTATATTTACAGGCTATGCTAATTCAATTGGTTTAAACATGGATCAATTCAAAAAAGATCTAAATTCTGCTGAGCTACAACGCCTCATCATGTCAGATAAGCGTGAAGGTAGAGATCTAGGAGTAGAATCTACACCAACTTTCTATATTAATGGAGACAAGGTTCAGAGCAACCCGCCAACTTACCCACAGTTTAGAGCTTTAGTGGTTCAGTACTTGAAAAAGTAAAACCGAAACCAACATTTTCAAAAAGGTTTCGGCAGAACAAGCCGGAACCTTTTTCTTTTTATAGATACCTAGATTCTAAGTTTTTCAGGCCTAAGATGATTCACGAATTTTTGAATAGCTCACCTAAAATTGACGAAACTGCTTTTGTAGCTTCTAGCGCAGATATTATTGGAGATGTAGTGCTAGGTAAAGAAAGTAGTGTGTGGTTTAACGTAACTATCCGTGGCGATGTGAACGCAATTACCATTGGCGACAGAAGTAACATTCAAGACAATGTGTGCATTCACGTGATGAATCAAACAGGCCCGACTATTATTGGAAATGAAGTTACCATTGGTCACGGTGCTGTAGTTCACGGATGTACGATAAAAGACCGAGTTCTTGTTGGCATTAACGCAACCATCCTTGATAAGGCGGTGATTGAGTCGGATGTAATTTTAGCTGCAGGCTCACTAGTTCCTCCAGGAAAAACCTTGGAAAGCGGATTCATGTACATGGGTTCTCCTGCAAAAGCAGCGCGAAAACTATCCCAAGAAGAAATTGAGTCCATTAGAAAATATTCTCAGAATTATGTGAAGTATTCAAGGGCTTATCAAGGCAAGGATGTCTACAATACCAACCCTTTTTATAGTAAAGGGAAATAGAAAAAGCTTTTTTAGCCTATTTTCTAGATAACAACCTTCTCAATTAATATGTCAGGAATATACATTCACATACCCTTTTGTAAACAAGCCTGCTCATATTGCGATTTTTATTTTGTAACTCGCCATCAGCAAAAGGATGAGTTTGTGAGAGCTCTAATTAAGGAGATTGAAGATAAAAAAGACTCGATTTACACCACCGAGACTATTGAGACCATCTATTTTGGAGGAGGAACACCTTCGTTGCTTTCCAAAAAAGAACTCAGCGATATTTTGGAAGCCATTTATGCGACATTTGATGTTGATGCCCAAGAAATTACACTCGAACTAAATCCAGACGATGTAACGGCTCAATATCTAAAAGACATACGCAACATTGGTGTTAACAGAGTGAGTATGGGCGTACAATCTTTCAATAAAGATTTGCTTCGCTTCATGAATAGAGCCCACTCAGCCGAAGAAGCCTTACGCTGTTTAGAACTACTTCAGTCCTCAGGGATAGATGTGTTTACCGTAGATTTGATTTATGGCAATCCTGGGCAGAGCGTTGCTATGCTTGATAAAGATTTAGACACACTCCTGAGCTTTAATCCACCTCATGTTTCAGCATACTCGTTGACTATTGAGCCAAAAACACGACTTGGTAAACAACTAGAATTGGGAAGACTTATCCCCGCAGAGGACGATCAAGTTGAAATTCATTTCGATTTGGTAGAGCAGAAACTAGCCGCAAAGGGGATTGAACGATATGAAGTAAGTAACTTTGCCCGCAAAGGGAAAGAAGCTATTCATAACACGAACTACTGGAGCCATAAAAATTATTTAGGGTTAGGCCCAGGCGCACATTCTTTTTGGTGGAATGAAGAAAATACTGGCGCCTACAGATGGGAGAATAAACCCAATTTGGAAAGCTATTTAACACGTAAAAACTCAACAGAAGTAAATAAAGAATTCTTAGATTTATATAGCCTTGCTGAAGAGCGAATCATGCTAGGATTGCGAACGATGAAAGGTATTGATTTAAAAGCGTTTGAAAAGAAGTATAATTTTACAATCAACAACGCCCAGAAAGACTATATTTTAAAAATGCAATCAGATGGGAAGTTGACTGCAGGTAAAACATTGAACCTTACAACGAAAGGGCTGAAAATAGCAGATGCAATCGTACTCGATTTGATAAGCTTAGCCTAACGAAACATAATTAAAAGCTGTGACTTCTAAATGAAGCAAACTGTAACGCCATTTTTATCCGAGATTATTGATTATGCAGGGTTGTACCCGCCAGCGTCGTTAAACTTGGAGCAAGCATTATTAAAATTCGGCGAGCACAATAAATCTCCCCATTCTTGGATGCTATCTAAGTTCGTAATTGGTTCAGATAAGCTACAGGAATTTGAAAAACTCATTAGCACAAATACCGATTTAGCTCTGCCAATCGATTTGTCTATCGTAGCACCGGCAACAACGGAATTTGATGAATTTAAGCAGGCAATAACATCAGTAGTTAAGGAAATTGCGCTTCTGCATAAAAATTTAAAAGGCAAAGTTCGAACCAGCACACTCGAAATCAAACTGCCTGTAGAAGCTATTTACACCACTAGTTCAGTAGATACAATAAAAGCCATTGATTACGCCGTAAAAGTGATGAGTCGCTCAGTAGTTCTTCCCCACCGTTTATTTTTTGAAGTTCCAGGGTTTGATTTCGACTTTAAAATGACAGAAAAAGTTGTACGCATTATCGCCGCACATAACGATAAAATTCAGACCATGAATTTGCCTCACTATATTTTCTCGGGATTAAAAATAAGATGTGGTGGCGTAGAGGCTCACCAATTTCCCTCATCAAGATATTTAGCAAAGGCCGTACTTTCTGGAAGGGATGAAAATGTGGCAATTAAATTTACGGCAGGATTACATCACCCAGTTCGACATTATAACGATACAGTGAAAACCAAAATGCATGGTTTTTTGAATGTATTTGGAGCTTCTATACTTAGTTATACTCAGGATTTATCAGAGAAAGAATTTGTTGAAATACTGAACGATGAAAATGCTTCCAATTTCAGATTTACAGATCAGTATTTTGCTTGGAAGGATTTTGCAGCCCCAGCGCTAGAAATTCGTATGCTAAGAATGCTCTCGGTATTGTCTTATGGCAGTTGTAGCTTCGATGAGCCGATAGAAGATTTACAAGCACTTAAGATATTATAGAGCCCGTGGAACATTGTACTTGAAAAGAGAGTCTATAATCCGATTATAATTTATAAGAGATTCATTGATTAAATGGAAAAGTCATGTTGAAAAAATCATTTGTAGAAATCAGTAAGAATAGTGACTTCCCCTTGCAAAATTTGCCTTACGGCGCCTTTTTAGCGGAAGGTGGAGAAACCCATTTATGTACAACAATCGGAGATTTGGTTGTAGATTTGTTTGTACTAGACGAAGCTGGCCTTTTTGATGGCCCATTGCTGAAAAATCAATATGCATTTCAAGATTCGAGCTTAAACTTTTTTATGGGCTTAGGTAAATCCGCTTGGCAAGAAGCTCGAGAAACATTGACAAGCCTATTGGGAACCGAAAATCCAAGATTGCGTGACGACGAGGCTTTGTGCGCCCGTGCTTTCGTCCATCAGGTTGAAGTAGTGATGATGATGCCCGTTCAAATTGGAGATTACACCGACTTTTACTCTTCCGAGCAACATGCATTTAACGTTGGTTCGATGTTTCGCGACCCAGACAACGCCCTTATGCCAAACTGGAAACATTTACCTGTTGGCTACCATGGCCGAGCAAGTTCTATTGTAATTAGCGGAACGGATTTACACCGCCCAAAAGGGCAAACAATTTCTGCTGATTCCGATCAGCCAGTATTTGGACCAAGTAAACTTGTTGATTTCGAATTAGAAGTTGGTTTTTTAACTGGAACGGGAAACATTCTTGGCGATACAATTGATATTGAAAAGGCGGAAGACCATATTTTTGGGCTTGTACTTGTAAATGATTGGAGCGCTAGAGATATCCAAAAGTGGGAATACCAGCCATTAGGACCTTTTTTAGCAAAGAACTGGGCAACTTCCATTTCTCCGTGGATTGTTACGCTTGATGCACTCGAGCCTTTTAGAACATTCATGCCTGAACAAGACCCAGCAGTGCTTCCATATCTCCAATTAAAAGATCGCACTACGTTTGATATTAATTTAGAAGTATTTCTTAAAGCTGAAAAAGTGGAAGCTCCACAAAAAATATCTATTTCTAACTTTAAGAACTTATACTGGAGTATGGCGCAACAGCTAGCCCACCATACAGTGAACGGTTGCAATGTTCAACCTGGTGACTTGTACGCTTCTGGAACCATCAGTGGTAGCACAGAAGATTCTTATGGAAGTATGCTTGAGCTTACCTGGAGAGGTAGCAAACCCATTAAATTAGAAAATGGTGAAGAACGTAAATTTGTGAACGATAACGATACCGTTATTATGAAAGGTTACGCCGAAGCAAATGGGTTAAGAATTGGGTTTGGCGAAGTTTCGGGAAGAATCCTTCCGTCCAAATAACCCGCTATTTAATAAGTAACATTTTGTTATGAAATACGCCGTTTTGTGTCTTTAATCGATAAAGATACATGCCTGAAGCTAAGCTGGAAGCATCAAATGGAACTTCGTAGCTCCCCGCAGTCTGAACTCCTTGGAGGAGTGTGCTAACTAATCGTCCTGTATAATCGAATACTTCAAGCGTTACTTCTTGTTGTACAGTAAGTCCAAAGGTAATGGTTGTAGAGGGATTAAAAGGATTGGGATAGTTTTGAGCAAGGTAACTGACCTCTGGTAAAGTGGCGGTGATTTTAAACTGATAACTATTGCTTGCAAAAGGATCAGAGTTCATAAACACAATACCTAAATGTGATATTTCACTCCACGACCAATTTGTAGTTAGGTTTGTAGCTCCTGTTTCGTTTGCAGCAGCAAAACGCGTTTCAACGGTTCCATTAAGGAAGTAGACAATTAACCCAAGCTGAATGGCTGGTTCTTCATAAACGAGGTCAATTCCAATTTGTCCAGATCTTGGAGTTACTAGATCAACCTCAATAAAGTCAGCAGAAAATTTGGATAATGTAGATAATTCGGAAAGAGAATCGGGTATTGTAGAAAACTCATTTTTAACATAAGAACCAGGATAAAAACGACGTTCATCAAAGCCATAGTTAACAGGGCTTAAAATTCCGCCAGAAGCATAATGCCATAGATAAGACTCGGCCAGCACCGTTTCATAAACCTCACCTTGCGCAGTCACTTCAGAATTTATAGCGTCTAAAAAGCGTAAAGATGATAATGAAGATTCAATGCGCTGCCATACGTTAGTCCAGAATTCGACCCCAAAACGTTCGTGAAAATAAAGAGCCCAAGTTACATCTTCGTAAGAACCCGGAATAATGGTGGTGTAAGGTTCTTCAAAAATGGTGTCCCCAAAACCTAGCAGATAATTGTAGTAATCATTAACCTCATCGTATACCACTTCTTCCATCAATGTAGCATCCATTTCCAGCCATTTGTCCGCATCGCCCGACCAACCTTTCTGAACATATTGAATGGCATGTTTAAACTCATGAGCTGCGGTTGCTCTTATTGCACCCCTTTGTTTGCCATCTGGATCTGTATTGTCAGGAAAACCAGCAAAATCATTTTCAATTACAATATAAGTTCCGCCTGGTGCAGTAGCATCACTTGTTGTTGTTCCATAAGGACCAATATTCGCTAAATACACTTCATAAGATTGTCCCAGAGGTATTGGATCAGGAGAACCTAAGGTTAACACTTCATGCTTGTAAGAGGAATCCATCGCTGTTGCAACCCATTCCACATAATCTGGAACAGAATTCCCATTTCCATCAGCTAAAGGAACAGCATTTCTACCAGTAGTCTCGTAGGATATTTCGAATTTTCCCAAATCTGAAATATATGTTTGGGTAGCCAAGCTAGATTTGAAGTACGAAGGAATAGCTAAAGCTTTTTGATGAGTAGATTCAGAGAGTTGGTTTTTATGCTTATCAATAAATATAGACCCTGGTGTACCGCATTTATAAATATCACCGCTATTAAAGAGCTCTAAGTACTCATCTGCAACAACCTGAGCGGATACTTGGCCTTCGTTAAACTCAACGACAAGTTGATCGACTTTTGATACTTTTTGCGCAAATAAATCAGTCCCTTGAGTTAGAAAGAGCAAAACAGTTATAAAAAGAGAAATATGTTTAGGTGTGAACAAGGCTAAATCTCAATGATTATTTATTAGAGGAATTCGTAAATTTGCGAAATAATTTAATGATGGTACTAAGATACTATTATCGACCAAAAGATTTAGGTGTAAAGATGTACGAAGTAATACTTTATTACAATTTTAGCGAAATTCCCGAAGTAGAACGCTTTTGCAAAGAACATAAGAGATTTTGTAAAGACATGGATTTAAAAGGGCGGATTTATATTTCGTCGGAAGGAATTAATGGTACTGCAGCAGGCACCAAAGAGCAAATGGCAGCTTATAAAGACTATCTTTGTTCATTACCTGGCTTTGAGAAAACTGAGTTTAAAACGGATGAATCTGATTACATCCCGTTTGCAAAGTTGATTTGTAAAGTACGCGAGGAAATTGTTTCTCTACACGTAGATGATGTTCGTCCTGAAAATGGTGGGAATCATTTAGAGCCAGCAGAGTGGCGTAAAGTAATGGAATCTGGTGAGGATTACGTGATGATTGATGTGCGTAATAACTATGAATCCAAAGTTGGCCATTTTGATGGTGCACTTACTCCTGATCTAGACAATTTTTACGATTTTCCGAAGTGGTTAGAAGAGGCAAATATTCCCAAAGACAAGAAAGTGTTGATGTATTGCACAGGTGGAATTCGTTGCGAGAAATTTTCCGTACTCATGAAAGAAGACGGTTGGGATGATGTAAATCAGCTACATGGCGGAATACTAAATTATGCGAAAGAAGAAGAAGGAAAGCACTTTAAAGGAAAATGCTTTGTGTTTGACGACCGATTAATTGTACCCGTTGATCCCAAAAACCTAGCTCCTATTGCGCAGTGTGAAGTTACAGGGAAGCCTGCCGATACTTACGTGAATTGTGCAAACATGGAATGTAATAAGCTTTTTGTGTGCTCAGAAGAAGGTGCTAGGTTGATGGAGGGCTGTTGCAGTGAAGAATGTAAACAAAGTGAATACTGCCGTCCTTTCGATATCAATAATGCTTTTAAACCATTCCGAAAGTGGTATAATTACTTTGACGATGATTTTAAGGAAAGGAATGCACAACACGCCTCAAGCGAACAAGCGTAAAGTAAGGCTCGTTCTTCCCTATCCAATAACACATCGGTTTAGAGTGGGGGCAGAGTTTGTTAATAAAACTCTGCTGTTCACAATGTCGACGCGGTTTCCTTTTCGTGCTGAAAATGACTGGCAAAAGCGCATATTAGATGGAAAAGTTGGAGTGAATGAAAATCACACTTCTCCTGATTATGAGCTAAAAAGCCAAGATGAAATCTATCATCATAACCCATTGGTAATAGAACCAAGTGTACCTGACGAGGTGCAGATTCTTGAAGAAACAGATGATTTTATAGCAGTATTCAAGCCGGCGCCATTACCCATGCACCCTGGTGGCCGATACAACAAAAATACGCTTACATGGATGTTGGATGATTTAGGATATAAAGACCTGAAGATTGTTCACCGACTAGATGCTGTAACGTCGGGAATAGTTCTATTTGGAAAGACAAAAGAATTCGCTCAAAAGGCGATGACTTGTTTCGCTGAAAGCAAAGTCGAAAAAACGTATTATGCATTGGTGTGTGGTAATCCATTAGAGGATGAAAAACTCATAGACCTACCCATAAAAAGGAAAAACGGCTTTGTGTTCGAAAGTAAGTTGGGGCTAACCGCAGCCAAAGAATCTAAAACAAAGTTTACAGTTATTGAACATGGTGAGAAATGTTCTTTGGTCAAATGTAAACCCATTACAGGGAGAACTCACCAAATACGCTTGCACCTAGAAAGTTGGGGACACCCCATTATTGACGATCCTATTTACGGTATTGGTGGAGACAAAAGCAGCAAAAAAGCTCAAAATGCTGCGATAAGTCTAATTAGCTCGGGCTTAAAAATCGATGAGCTTGGTATAAACCTTAAAATAGATATTCCTGAAGAATGGGCTGTTGAATATCGAGAGAAGTAGAGCTAAGTGTTATTCCAAAGTATGTACGGTAAACAAAAAGACGCTTCCTATCTAACTCTTTAAAAAAGCTTCAGCAATTGCAGCAAATTGTTTTGGCTTATCTAAAAAAGCATAATGTCCAGCGTCTTCAACAATTACTAGAGCTGCACGCGCAATCCCTTTCTCAATGCGTTCCGCTTGGTAAATAGGTGTAGCATCATCGTTGCGGCCCCAAAGTAATAACGTTTCATGAGGAATATTTGGTAGGGAACTTTCTAGATATTCAGAAACAGATTTTACAAAGGTTTCTCGCATGACCCCAGAAAGTTGACTGTAATCGCTAGAACCTAAACTTCTCCAAACTTCAGTGGTGCGTAACCAAGCGAGTGCTTTATCGCGCAACGGCTGTGGCAGCAAAACAAAAGGTGCTTTAAGTGTTTTTGCGAAGTATTTTTTAGCATAATACTTTAAAGGGCGCTTCGGTGTCATTCCGGCGCCACCTGTAATTAGCACTTTCTGGATGTTTGATTTTCCAAAAGGTCGCGCGCAAAGTTTTAAAATGATTCTACCACCAAAAGAATGAACGAGTAAGTCAACCGGTTCGCTAAAAGTTTCAGAAATGAAGGCTTCTACCGCATCTGCATAATCATCAATGGCCCAGCCAGTAGGCGGCTCAGGGGTTTCGCCGAAACCAGGAAGGTCTAACACATAGCTTTTACGTAGCCCCGAAAGTTGGCGAGCTAAAGGCAACATTACGCGCCTGCTACTCCCCCATCCGTGTAGAACTACAAGTGGTTTTCCTTCACCAATTACTTCGTAAGCAATAGGTACGTTTTGATATATAAAGTGGTCGACTTCTGCCATGAATTTTGTTTTGCCAAACATCACACTTCCAATAATTTAAAACAAATTGATTTTCTTATAAAATGTTCTCTAATTATAGTAATAGAAATAATAGGTTGAGAATATGGGAAAGTTAAAACGCCGATTCTTTTTTTGGATGGAACAGCTACAAGTGTCGCGAAAGGAGCGAATTGTAATAACTCTTCTACTTTCAGTCATACTAACCCTTCTTGCAATAAGTTCGTTTTTAACTCAACAATATAATTTCAGCCAAGATCGATATGATGAAATTATAGCCGAGTTTGAAGCTAAAAGTTTGGCCATAGAACAACAAAAAGTGGAGAATGAGAAAAAATATGAGCCTCAGGAAAAAATAGAAGAACAAAAGACGGAAAGTGCCGTTGAATCCACTGACGATGCCGAAATAGATAAGCCAGTTATAAATATAAATAAGGCTACTTTAGAGGAACTTCAGAAATTAGATGGAATAGGCATTGCTTATGCCCAACGAATTTTGGATTATCGCAAAGAGAACGGAGAATTTAAATCGATAGACGAATTATTAAAGATTAAAGGTATCGGGAAAAAGCGATTAGAGAAAATGGCTCCTTTTATCAAACTTTAGCTGAAAAAAATACCGCTTATGCCACGTATACTTTGGGCCGACGATCAGATCGACCAGCTTAGATCACACATTATATTTTTAGAGAAAAAAGGCTTCGAGATTGTGCCTGTGACCAATGGTGATGACGCTGTTACTATGATTCGCGACCAATCGTTTGATATCGTTTTTTTAGATGAACAAATGCCAGGGATGGGTGGAATCGAAACCCTAGAGCACATAAAGAATATGCAGCCAGGGCTTCCAGTGGTAATGATTACAAAGAGTGAGGAAGAGTCGATAATGGAGGATGCTATTGGTGGCAAGATCTCTGATTATCTTATTAAGCCAGTTAATCCAAACCAAATCTTACTCACCACAAAACGGATTTTAGAACGTTCAAGACTACAAACAGAAAAGTCTGCACAAACGTACTTGAGGCAGTTTGGCGAGTTCGCCTCTCGTATCCATCCCGGTACAACTTGGCAAGAATGGATTGAGATTTATAGAGAGTTGGCTCGCTGGCAAATGGAGCTTAGTGGTGGCGATACTACACTTATTCAAGTTCTAGACGATCAGTTTGAAGAAGCTAATAGAGAATTCGGCAAATTTATTGAAAAAGAGTACGTAAAATGGCTCTCGAAAGATGAAGATCGTCCCATGCTTTCACCTGATATCTTTAAAAAGTACGTACGACCGAAGCTCGAAGACGGCAAAAAAGTGATGTTTTTTGTGATTGATTGCATGCGCTACGATCAATGGCTAACCTTTGAGTCGATTCTTTCCGAATTTTATACCATCGAAACGGATTTCTATTATTCTATTCTGCCGACAGCTACACCATATTCTCGAAATGCGATTTTCGCGGGTTTATATCCATCGGATATTGAGCGAATCTATCCAGAGTTGTGGCAGCAAGGTCAGGACGAAAAATCACTAAATAGACACGAAGAAGAACTGCTTAAACGCCAACTACACCGCGCTAAAATAAACATCAATTTTAAGTACGAAAAAATTCTTACCTCCGATGATGGTAAGCGAGTGGCAGATAAAATCAAGAACTTTTCGCAATCTAACTTGGCCGCTTTTGTCTACAATTTTGTAGATACTTTAGTCCATTCACGTTCCGATTCTGCCGTTATTAAAGAACTCGCTCCAGATGTTTCTGCATTTCGGTCTATTACCGAAGCTTGGTTTCAACACTCGCATTTACTGCACATGTTTAAAGAGCTTGCTAAGGAAGACGTGACCGTTGTAATTACCACAGACCATGGCTCGGTGAGAGCGCTACGTGATGCAAAGGTATATGGCGATAGAGATACAGCAACAAACTTGCGCTATAAATATGGGCGGAACTTGAAGTCGGAGGATAAGAGTGCTGTGTTGTTTATCGAAAATCCAGAAGCGTACAAACTGCCCGCAGGTCCCGGAGTAAACAGCTTTATAATTGCGAAAGAAGATTATTATTTCGTTTATCCAACTAACTACCACAAATTTCAGAATCGCTATAAAGATACCTTCCAGCACGGAGGTGCCTCTATGGAGGAAATGATTTTACCGGTAGCAACTTTAAAACCAAGATAATATGATATTTGAAAGTAACTCAGTTGAAGAAACTATAGATTTTGCTCGTAAATTTGCAGAACGATTACACCCAGGCTCAGTGGTGTGTTTAGTGGGTGAATTGGGCGCGGGTAAAACCCATTTTATGAAAGGTATTGCGTCATATTTCGGTGTAAAAGCCTCGGCCGTTAGTTCTCCAACATTCACGCTTATTAATGAGTATAAGGGAACTACACCGATTTTTCATTTTGATTGTTATCGGCTAGAAGGTGAGCAAGAAGCAGTAGAAATTGGAGTTGAAGAGTACTTATACGGCGAGGGTATTTCCATTGTGGAATGGCCGAACAAAATGAGTGGTTTACTACCAGAAGAATCCATTTTCATAGAAATTAAACACGCTGGTGATTCCCAAAGAATTATTCATATTTTAGAGGAATAACTTTGAACAATGTCATTCACAAAAAAGCGAAGGCTTTCATATCGTCTAGATTTGCTCCCGGTGATACTCCCGTATCACCGACGGGCAAATAATGAGTTGAATCCTGGCGACTTAGTGTATTATGGCCCAAGTCCAGAATATTATGGCATTGGCGAAGTAGTACAACGCGAAGAAAAAGTATGTGTAGTAGATTTTCGGGGAACGGGTTTACTAGGTATCCATAAAGATGAAATGCTAGCCAGTTACCTGATACCCATCCATAAATTCAACCTTTCTCGTGCTCTAAAGACGAGATAATATTTTTAGCACTAACTTTGATAAATAAGTATAAATAGTGCTTCTATTTCCTACCTTTGTTCGTAATCTGTTTAACCAAAGCCACACAAAACAGAATGGATTTTATAATTGAAGGGATTATTTCTGGGATTCAGCAAACTACAATCATAGAGTGGGTTGCCGTAATAGCCGGTTTGTTAAGCGTTTGGTACTCGATGAAGGAGAATATTCTAGTTTACCCAACAGGATTGGTTAATACCTTCATCTACATTTACATCGCATTCAATTATCAGCTGTATGCTGATATGGGAGTGAACGTCTACTACTTTGTTATGAGTATATATGGCTGGTATTTTTGGCTTAATACTGATAGTGGTGAAGCTCAGGTACCAGTGACAACAAACTCGAGCAAAGAAAATATTTATTCGGTTGTAATACTAATTAGCTCTTTTCTGATACTCGTTTTAATACTCAAAAACTTCACTGATAGTGACGTTCCGATATGGGATGCAGCCACAACAGCATTCGCAATTCTAGGGATGTGGTTAATGGCACGTAAAAAATTGGAAAATTGGATTGCTTGGATTATCACCGATTTAATATCCATTCCGCTTTACTTTTACAAAGGCTTAGTACTTACTAGTTTTCAATTTCTAATATTCACCGTTTTTGCAACAATGGGATACTTTGCGTGGCGCAATTCGATGAGGAAAAGAGAACTGAAGTTAGCTAATAGTTAATGTGAATTGGGCAAGCGGAAACCGAATTCCCAAACTAAATAAGGCTATACTATTTAGCTAACTTCCCACCCGTTCCAACAAATAGAGCCATGTCGCCATCTTCAAAAACAGCCGTTACGGTAGTTGATGTTGCGGAGTTAGAGGTTCCGTCTCGGACGCCAATCTCAAGAGATTCATTCCTAAGTGGATATTGAACTCCCGTAGTTGTTATCCCAGAAACCTTACCAGAAAGTGGAATGAATGAGATAACGGTGTCTAAATCGATAGTGAGTTCGTAAGGTGATTCAATCAAAAAAGTATCGCCGTAATCGTCTCTATAAACGAGTGACTCGAACTTGTGATGGAATTGCTTCAACACCGATAAATTTTTAAATGTATGATCAATCCGTTTACCCAAAGTTCCCAAAACTACACAATGTGTAGCGCCTTGCTTAAGCGCATAAACTAGAGATTTCTCCAAATCGTTGGTTTCTTGGTCTTCATCTTTGAGCACTTTTATACCTTGATGGCGTGTATAATGGAAGCTGTCTAAATCGCCCAAGACAATGTCAGGTGTAAAGCCATAGCCCAAAATAGCATGTCCGCCACTGTCGGCGCCAATTACCAATTTAGCGTTGTTAATTTCAGTTTCGATGAGTTTTTTTGTGGGAGGGGTTCCTCCGCAAACAATCAGTACATTCATAATTCGGATTTTAGAAGAAAGGTTCGGGAAAATCCTTTCAAAAAGAAATGGAACTGTAGCTTTAGAAGCTTATTTTTGAAACAAGGAGTATATATGTTTAAAAAACTGATTTCAAAATTATTATCACACCAAAAAGTAGCGGTGTTCTCTCATGTTAGGCCAGACGGTGATTGTCTTGGCTCTCAAGTTGGGCTTTGTTTATGGCTTGAAAAAAATGGGGTTAGCTGTTCGGCTTTTAACGAAGACGACGTAAACGAGAATTTGCAATGGCTAACTGATTTTTTTCCTATCGAAAAACCAGATGAGGCTCTTCTTCAAAACTATGATGCGTTTGTGTTTTTAGATGGAAATGCATTGCATCGATTTGGACCATTAGCTGAAAAAGTTGCCGAATTTAAAAAGCCACTTTATATGATAGATCATCATCCCCAACCAGATGATGTTTTTGAAGAATTTGTATCGGTTACTAATGCATCTTCTACTTGCGAATTAGTGTATGAGCTTATTTCGGAGCATGGAGTTGAACAAATCGATCAAGAAATTGCAAAGTCTTTATACGTAGGGCTGGTTACAGATACAGGTTCCTTTCAATTTGATAGTGTGAAACCTGCAACACTTAGAGCGGGGGCTACATTGCTTGAGAAAGGAGAATTCACTCCGCCAGAAGTGGTAGAAAGAGTGTATTCATCAAAGAGTATGAATCAAATTAAGCTGTTGGGGTTATCGTTAGAAACTATTTCTTTACATGCGAACCAACAAATTGCGACTATGTTCGTTACAGAAGCTATGTTTAATGAAACAAAGACTACAAACGCCGATACGGAAGGTTTTGTAAGTTACCCGCTAAGTATTGAAGGTGTTAAAGCCTGTATTTTTCTGAGAGAAGATGGCGAAAAAATTAAACTCAGTCTTAGATCTCGCAGTGATATTGATGTGAACATTTGGGCTCGTAAGCTTAACGGTGGTGGGCATAAAAAAGCAGCTGGAGGTATGTTTGAAGGAAAAATTGAAGATGCCATTAAAGAAGTGGTTAGTATTGGCATGGAACAGTTATAACAAAGAAACACCATGAGTAGAATTGGGATTATATTTTTAAGTTATTTGATAATGTCTGGCTGTAATCAGGCACAAAAACCAGAGCGCTCTCTTTCTCTTGAGGGAGAAGAAGTATTAGCCCAAGCTGTTTCAACAGCTCCAGTGCAAAGCGATGAGAGCCACGACGACAAAACAATAGAAATTGCCGACAGCAGAAGAAATGCAATCACTAATGCAGTTGAGAAGGCAAGCCCAGCAATTGTAAGTATTACAGTAACCGAGCTTGAACGAGGCTATACCCGAGAGTTTGACCCATCCTATTTTCGGTTTTTCTTATCTCCTGTAGAACGAGAAGTAAAAAGTATGGGCTCTGGTTTTATTATTAGCGAAGATGGGCTTGTAGTAACCAACGAACATGTCGCTGGAGAAAGCGCCAAAAAAATCATGGTGGTGCTCTCCGATGGCGAGAGATATGAAGCAAAATTACTCGGTTCAGATGCTTTAGCAGATTTAACGCTATTAAAAATTATTCGAGAAGATTCTTCTCAAACTTTTCCTTTTGTGAAATTTAGCCAAAGTAGCACTGTAATGGTGGGCGAATGGGCAATAGCAATGGGAAATCCGTTCGGACTTTTCGCTGATGGCCAACCTTCGGTTACTGTTGGCGTTGTTAGCGCTACTAAGAGAGATTTTAGACCCGACCCAAATGATCCGCATGTTTATATCGATATGATACAAACCGATGCTGCAATTAATAGAGGGAATTCTGGTGGTCCACTCATTAATAGTGATGGTGAGGTAATTGGCGTAAATACGTTTATTTTTACAGGCGGAACAAGTAACGGATTTGTGGGTTTAGGCTTTGCAATACCTAGTACGCGCGTTCAACAAATTATAAATCAGTTGGTAGAATCTGGCAAAGTTTCGTTAGATTTTGACCCAGGCTTGGAAATTACACCGATGACAAGGCAACTTGTGTTTCAATATAAGTTACCAACCATACCTGGCTTATTTGTAACCAAAGTGAATAAAAATGGCCCCGCTTATGAAGGTGGAATTATGCCAGGAGATATTATTGTTAAGATTGGTGGCGAAAGAGTTAGTAGCGAAATGCATGCATGGGCATTAATGCGAGAATATAAAGAAGGTTCAGAAATGAAAATTGAGCTTGTGAGAGGCCAAAATAGCTACGAAGCTAAACTTGTTTTACGAAAACGAGTTTTAGGCCGTTAATACAATAAACTGTTAGAAAAATGGATTATACAGTACTAGTTATTGACGACGATGAGGCTATGCACTACATTGTAAAAGATATTCTTAAAAAAGAGTATAAATTGGTGCATGCAAAAAATACGCAAGATGGGATTAACGCTCTTGCGGAAAAGAAGATCGATTTAGTTCTATCTGACATCCATATGCCAGGCATGACGGGTTTAGAATTTCTTGAGGCAGTTAAGAAAGATGCGTATAAAAAAGAAATCCCATTTCTTATAATGACGAGTCTACCAACGTTCGAGAATGAGCAGAAAGCGTTGGAGCTAGGAGCTAAAGATTTTATTAAGAAGGAAGAGCTTTTAGCAAACCCTGAATCTTTATTGGAAAGAGTAGAAAGGAAAATAGTCGCCAATCTTGTTATTCCTGATATCTCAGCTAGATTAGCTATTACTAAAAAGAAGGTTCTAGATGAATTATTCTTCGAGATTGAGAATCAAGATTTTATGACTATTTCTCAAGGCTTTTGTAAAGCATTAAGAAGTGCATTTGAGTTAGACCATATTTCGTTTTGGAAAGTCTTAGACAATAAATCAAATCTTATTGTAACTGGTGGTTCAAAAATTCCGCCAAATTACGATCCAAAAAGTATGATTAATGAAGAAATCTTCCAACGATTGCTGAAAACAAGAAAGCCGTATTTGACTAATAACATTTTCAACTCTAAGATGGGAACCTTTATGGAAGGTTCTAGAGGGGAGGGATATCCTGCGGAGATAGGAGTTCCAATTTTTGCGCTTACCGAACGGGATTTAATACGAAATAAAATGAAAATCCCACCAGAAATTCACATTTTTGGATTTATACTTATGAAAAGATCAGAGGTATTTTCTTCGAAGGAATTTTTAGTGCTGTCAAAGATAATAGTTCAGAGCAGTACACTGCTTTGGCGCTTATACATACGCTACTAGCTAGTAAGTCTGTACATTATTTCTTTAGAAATTTTGTAACACGATCAATATGCTGGTTAGAAACCCAAAGTTCTGAGAAAGGTTCAATTTCTGCAAATAAAGCATTTTTCCGCATTTCGTTACCGGCTAAAGCCCCGTGTTTAAGTGTCCGGATGTAAGGTCTGTCGTTTTTAGTTAATTTCTCAGCCCATTCAATTAGCGTTTGTTCTGTTTGTGGTGACTCTAAAATGGACTCGATGATTCCTTCCTCTAGTGCGGTTCTACAAGAAATAATTTCAGCTTTAGCTAACCAAAGTAAAGCTTTTGCGCGGCCTACTTTTTCAACGAGTCGAGTAAGGCCTCCCCAGCCAGGGCTTAAATAAAAGCGACCTTGTGTAAAACCCAACTTGATCTCTTCGTTGGAAGTAACTCTGAAGTCGAAAGCAAGCATGAGCTCAATGCCTCCGCCATAGGCATCACCGTTTATAAAGGCGATGTTCCAGCAAGGAAGGTGTTCTAAACGATTTAGAAGACGGTGCATTCTCGCTGACATTTTAGCCGCTTCTTGCTGGTCTATAATAGTGTGGAATTCTTTTAAATCGCCACCAGAAACAAACGAGCTTTCTCCCTCACCTGAAAATATAAGAACACGTATATCATCGTCCTTTTCGATAGTATCAACTAGTTGCTCAAAATCCTCAATAGTTTTGAAATTTATAGCATTGAGGGCTCGTGGACGACGGATTATTGCCCGAATGATGTGTTTTGAAATACGTTCTGTTTGAATCAAGGCAGTGAATCTTGTGTTACTAGTTTGCTTTCAATGATAAGTAATAGGGGGCTCCTTTATTTGGTCTCACCAAGTAGCCATTTTATGTAATCGGCATTGCCCCCTTGCTCCGAAAGCGATACCGAAATAACGCAAGGGCATTCGTAGCTATGCATTTGTTTCACATGCTCGGTAAGCTTCTTCATTTTTGAATAATGTGTCTTAGCAATAAGAACGGTTTCGGTAGCATCAACGAGTTCATCTTTCCACATATAAATAGATTCCATTCCATCTATTATATTAACACAGGCGGCTAAATGATTGCTTACTAAAGAGCGGCCGATAGTTCGTGCCTCTTCTTTGTTGGGCGTGGTGATATAGACAAGGCGAAGGTTGTTATACATAGTTTTCTAAAATTCAAAAAACGTGATTAAAAACCCAATTAGATATTATAAAAAAAAGAGATTTTTAACGGTTAAAGATTGGCTTTTCAATTAAAATTACTCTATCTTTGCAAGCTCTAAAAAATTGCGAGAGTGGCGGAATTGGTAGACGCGCTAGATTTAGGATCTAGTATCTTAACCGATGTGGGGGTTCGAGTCCCCCCTCTCGTACTCCTTTCCTTATTAAATCCTGTTCATTTATTGAATTGCATACCAAAAAAAGTGGAGAAAACGTGAACATTTCTGTTAAAGAGCTTACCTCTGTTGATAAAGAGCTTACATTAACTGCCAAAAGAGAAGATCTTCAAGAATCATTCGAAAAGGCATTTAAAAATTATAAAGGTAAAATTGCACTTCCAGGTTTTCGTCCTGGTCGCGTTCCTTTGTCGCTAGTTAAGAAAAGATTCGGTTCTGAAATAGAGCTTGAAGAAATTAATAAGTGGATTCAAACTATTTTCGAAAACGAGATTGTTCCTGAGCATAACCCCGTTGGCGAAACAGAAATGATTAATCTGACTTGGGAAAATGACGAGCTAGAAGTTGTTTTTAAGATTGGTGCTAAACCAGAAGTTACACTTACCGATTTAAGTAAAGTGAAAGTGAACAAAATGGTTCATGATGTAACGGATGAAGAAGTGGTTGAAGAGCTTGAGCGCACACTAGAGCGTGAAGGCAATTGGGAAGATGTAACTACTAAGGCTACTAAAGATTCTAAGTTGGTAGTGGATGTTGTTACCTTAGATGAAGAGGGAAATCCAGTTGAAGGTGAATCAGATACTGATCAGGTAATAGACTTACGCCAAGACGGTGCTAAAGACTTTTTAAAAGAGTTGAAAGGCAAAAAGACTGGCGATGTAGTTGATATGGACTTGAAAGATGGCGACAACTCAGATCGTTTTCGTGTTACTATCAAAAAAGTGCAAACACTACATAAAGCTGAGCTAAACGAAGAGTTTATTGCAAAAAACAGCAATGGCGAAGCTAAAACTGAAGATGAATTTAAAAGCTTCATCAAAAGTGGAATGCAAGAATATTACGACCAATCTTCAGCAGACTTGTTTAAGAACGAAGTTGTAGAAGTTTTGGTTGATGCTCATGAAGTAGAAGTTCCTGAAGTATTTCTAGAACAAGTTCTGAATTCATACGTTGAGCAATTGAAGCAACAACAAGGCGGTAAATTACCAGCCAATTTTGATGATGTTGTGTATAAGGAGCAAATGCGTGAACGAGGAATTCGTGAAGCTAAATGGTCCTTTATTAGCCAGAAATTGCAAGATACATTTGATGATATCGAAATTAATGCCGAAGATATCGATCAATTTATTTCTGTTGAAGCTGCCCGTTTTGGCGCTACAGCAGAGCAATTGAAAGGATACTACGCTCAAAACCCAGGTATGCTTGAGCAATTGAGAAGTAGCATTAGAGAAAATAAAGTATTTGATAAGCTTGAAGAAGAATTGAAAATTACAGAGCTAGACAAAGAGAAGTACCGAAAGTTGCAGGAGAAGAAAACTAAAAAGTAATTATTAAGTAAGAGACATTATGATTAGACAACCACTTGCCGAACAGCCAATTTATGAAGTGAATAACACAGTAGAAAGTAACCTTGTGCCTATGGTGATTGAAACCACCAGCCGCGGCGAAAGAGCTTACGATATTTACTCTCGCCTTCTTAAAGACCGCATTATTATTCTAGGAAGTCCAATTAATGATGTTGTAGCTAGTACAATAGTTGCTCAATTACTTTTTTTAGAATCAGAAGATCCTGAAAAAGACATCAATCTGTACATAAACAGTCCAGGTGGCGTTGTTTCTTCTGGTTTAGCAATTTACGATACCATGCAGCATATTAAATGTGATGTGGCCACAACTTGTATGGGGATGGCTGCTAGTATGGGTGCTGTATTACTAACTGCTGGTGCGGCTGGTAAAAGAAGTTGTTTACCTCACGCTAGAGTAATGATTCACCAACCTCTTGGTGGCGTACAAGGTCAAGCTAGCGACATTGAGATTGAAGCGAGAGAAATTATCCGACTTAAAAAAGAGTTAAGCCAAATTATTGGTGACCACAGTGGTAACTCTTTAGAAGATATTATCCGAGATTCTGATCGTAATAATTGGATGTCGGCAGACGAAGCAAAAAAGTATGGTTTGGTTGATAATGTTGTAGCAAGATCCAAATCTGCTAAATAAATTTTTTTTGATTAGATTGAAGGGTTATGAGCGATAAAGAGAAGAATACTACCGATCTTGTAAACTGTTCATTCTGTGGGCGGTCGAGTCTAGAAGTAAACAGTATGGTTGCTGGGCCTGACGTTTTTGTATGCGACCGTTGCGTAGAAGACGCATCTAGTATTATAAAAAGTGATCTTGCTTCGCTTAGCCGGCGTAAAGAACAATCGTTCAAACCTCTTCTTAAACCAGTTGAAATAGTTGGCAAGCTAGATGAGTATGTAATTGGGCAAGAAAGAGCAAAGAAAACGCTCGCCGTTGCTGTTTATAACCACTATAAGCGTATTACTCATGAGAGCAAAGAACTAGATGATACGCAGATTGAAAAAAGTAATATTATCCTTCTTGGGCCTACAGGAAGTGGAAAAACATTACTTGCTCGTACACTAGCAAAGATTATTGATGTTCCTTTTACTATTGCCGATGCTACAGTACTTACCGAGGCTGGTTATGTAGGCGAAGATGTTGAAAGTATTTTAAGTAATCTTTTACAAGCTGCAGATTACGATGTAGACCGTGCTAAACGCGGAATCGTATATATAGATGAAGTGGATAAAGTTGCTCGCAAAAGTGACAACCCATCCATCACTCGTGATGTAAGTGGTGAAGGTGTACAGCAAGCATTGCTTAAAATATTGGAAGGTACTGTCGCTAACATTCCGCCAAAAGGAGGAAGAAAGCATCCAGAGCAGAGCTTTATTCAACTTGATACTACAAATATTCTATTTATTTGTGGTGGTGCTTTTTCAGGGTTAGAGGAAATTATAGCTCGCCGAAAATCTACTAGTGCAATGGGCTTTAATCATGCCGACCAAATTAAATTCGACAAGAATAATGCTGAAATATTTAGCTATGTTGAGCCCGAAGATTTGCAAAAATTTGGACTTATACCGGAACTAATTGGCCGTCTTCCTATGATTTGTGGCTTGCACGAGCTATCTGACGAAGCATTACTTGATATCTTACAAAACCCCAAAAACGCTATTACAAAGCAGTACAAAAAACTGTTTAAAATGGAAGGGGTAGATTTAAAGTTTGAAGACGAAGCGCTAAAAGCAATTGTCCAGAAAGCTAAAATCCGCAAGACAGGAGCTCGTGGATTAAGATCTATTATGGAAGAAGATATGCTAGATATCATGTATACCCTTCCTTCTATGAAGAATATTTCTAAATGTATTATTACTGGTGAAACTATTCAGAAAAAAGCGCCACCAGTTTACGAAAAGCAAAAAGCTTCTGCGTAGTAGCACAAGCCACATACAGGGGCTTTTCATGTGAATACATCAACCATTATAACGGTATGATTTTTAGAACATGAAATTTTTTGCATCTTCAGGTAAGATTAAAATCCTGCTTATCATTCTGCTCTTTTCTCTAGGCGCGGGATCCGTTATATATAACCAGTACTTAGTAGATAAAATACTCGAGCAAGAGCGCTCCAGCGTGGAGTTATTAGCCAAAGGCTACGAGTATATGAGCCTTCCTGTAAACGAACAAGCAGGGACAAAACTTCTACAGGCTGCGGAGTTGCTCAAAAGATATCCAGAAGTCCCAGATAGTGTTCTCAATTTAATCTATGAGGCCGAGTCTGCTAAAAGTACCACCGATTTTGTCTATAGCGAGATAATTCTTGAGAACAGATTTAAAATTCCTGCTATTGTTGTAGACTCTAATAACACTATTCTATTCGACCGGAATATAGAACTGACGAAACTAAAAACCGCTAAAGACTCTTCTGATCTTGTTAAAGCTTATAAATCTCTTAATGTGCCAATCCGGATTGTGATTGGGGATGATAAAAAGCAGTTAGAACAGTTTGTGTACTATGGAGAAAGCCCAACAGTACAAATGCTTCGTTATTTTCCTTATCTACAGATTTTACTCTTAACAGTGTTGTTAGGTATTGGCTACACAACATACAGAAGTATAAGCAGATCAGAGCAGTCGAACTTGTGGGTTGGAATGGCTAAAGAAGCAGCGCATCAGCTTGGTACACCCATTTCTAGTTTATATGGATGGATTCAATTATTGAGAGATGAGTACAATAATGATGAGTTGGCAACAACTATTACCACAGAGATAGAGAATGATGTGAAACGCCTAGCTGGAGTAGCAGAGCGATTTGGTAAGATTGGTTCAGAGCCTGAACTTCAACCAATGGATATCCGACCTATTCTTGAAGATGTGATGGCATATATGGAGCGGCGTTTACCAAGCTTAGGAAAAGCGGTAGAGGTAAAGAAGAAATTAACAGCGCAAGGTAAAGTGAATATCAATCCTGAGCTTTTTCAGTGGGCCATTGAGAATTTGGTGAAGAACGCAATGGATGCACTCCCTAAAAAGCAGGAGAATTCATTTATTTCAGTATCCTCAAAAGTTCATGAAAGTGAAATAGTAATAGATATTGAAGATTCTGGTACGGGTATTGATATAAAACACGTAAAAAATATTTTCAAGCCTGGATTTAGCACAAAAAAGAGAGGCTGGGGTCTAGGCCTGAGCCTTACGCAACGTATTATTGAAGACTATCATGATGGGCATGTGTATGTGCTAAGATCTGAGCTCGATGAAGGGACTACAATTCGCGTTACGCTACACTTGGTTGAAGAGATAAAGGAAAAAGAACCTGCCTAATCTGCTACAAAACCTCTTTTGGTAGCATAAGACATAAGTTCAGTTTTAAGAAGATTTCTTCCACGATGTAATCTCGAGCGAATGGTACCAATGGGTACATCAAGCATATTCGCAATTTCTTCGTAAGTATAACTTTCTACATCACACAAGAGCACTACTGTTCGGAAATCTTCTGGAAGTTTTGATAAGGCTTTTGAAATATCATCATCCATAAGCTCCTGAAACATCAATCGTTCGAGGTCGGTAGTTTCAGTTCTTTCTGCTCGGATAGATTCGTAATATGACTCTACTTCATTGTAATCTACTTCTTGTGGGCGTTTCGAAGTTTTTCGGTAGTTATTAATGAATGAGTTTTTTAGAATTCTAAAAACCCAAGCTTTTGCATTAGTTCCTTTTTCGTAGCTACCAAAAAAGCGATATGCTTTTACAATAGAATCTTGAACTAAATCCTCAGCATCATTTGGATCGTTGGTTAATTTGAGGGCAAAGTTATAGAGTACATCCAAGAGCGGGATGATCTCTTTATTAAAATCTTTCTGTTTTTTACTTTCTGCTACCACCATCATCAATAACCTCTGAGATATTAAAACGATTCAATCTGATTTTTATAACACACTTTATGAAAGAATGTTATACGAATTCACATACGTTTACAATAATACTAATGTACTAATCAGTTACAACACTAATTAATAGATAAAACTTATCGAACTATTAGCTGTTTCCTTAAAGTTAAAAAACTAATAAAACCATCACGTCGTAGAGAGCATGAGTCCAAACCGCTACTCCAAAGCCTCTAGCAACATATATTCCATTTAAAATCAATCCAAATATGAAACGGAACATAAAAGATGAGAAAGTAAATGGATCGCCCATATCACCGATGTAATGAACAGCGCTGAAAAGAAGTGCAGATAAAACTACGGATGCCGTAATAGAAGCCCATTTAACATTATTAAAAACCTTATTGAAAATAAGTAGAAATACTGAAACCAGAATCACTCGAAAGAATAGCTCTTCATATAAGCCAGCTCCAAGAGAAAGAGCAAATTTTTGTAGGCCAGTTAGCTGTGTGATGGGGTCTGTTGCTGAGATGTTGAAGATCAAAGAAACCAGTGTTTGTGTTATAAAAGCTACAACAACGGCATAAATCATAGCCTCACCAATCATTATTGGGAAGAACTTAAAACGAAGCGTTTTGAGCCGTTCTCGTTCTTTATAAAGAATAAAGAGCCCAAAAAGAGCCACTAAAAGTAAGGATATTGAAACAGCATTAACTCCTAAAGAAGTAAAAATATACTTAAACCATACATCAACACTAATTCTTACAACGTGAGAAGCGTCTGGCTGGGAAATTAGAATGAGGACTTCATAAGCCAGAAAAACAGGTAAACTAAGTAAGAAACTATATAAAAGAGTCTTAGTGTCTGAAAAGTAAGTTTTAATAGTGTTAATCATTAACTATCGGCATATATGGTGGCAGTTGAACGCTGATTTTTTTCAAAGCCTAATATTCGGAAAGCATTGTTAGAAAGTTTCAGTCCCGAGCCAGTAATTCTGTCATTAATTCGAATATAAATCCCTGTGCCTGTAGTCATGTTTTCTACAAAAATTATACTTCCTAGCGACATGTTAGAATGTGCTGCTGTAAGCTCATCAGGATTATAAAGCTCTCCGTTTGTAGTAGTTTGCCCCTTACTCTTTTCCTCATAAACATGAATATCTATAGTGCCTAAATCTTGAAGGCTAGCGCTTTTTAAATATGGGTTTGCAAAGTTTTTAGAAGGGGGAGCGAGAACGGTAACCTTTTTTGCAAGGTTTAATTTATTGATGTCAATTTCAGGATTTAAAGCTTGGAGCTCGGTTTCTGTCATTTTGAACTTTGAAAGCAAAGAATTGAGATTGTCTTTTTTCTCGAGCGTATAAAGAACAAAACTACCTTGAGGAGAACTCTCATTTGAGAATTCATTTACAACAGGTGCGCTACTGATTGATTTAACAGCAAGTCGCTGACCAATGCGAAGATTATCACTAGTTAGGTTGTTGATTGAGCGCAGTTCAGAAATACTCATATTATTATCACGAGCAATTTTATATAACGTATCGCCACTTTTTACCAAGTAATAGCTATTGGTTGCATCAGGTTGAGCGTGGATGAGTGATGTAGTGTCTACAGGAGCCGCTATGGGTGCGATTGGTTCTGTAGCGGGGCTTGAACTACTCTGTTCATCTATGGCGTAATAAACGAGCTCTTGCCCGATAGAAAGACTATTCGAACTAAGGTTATTCCACTGCTTTAATTCTGCAACAGAAACTTTGAGCGCCTTAGAGATACTAAAAAAAGTATCTCCCGCCTTAACTTCATAAACAGATTTTGATTGAGCGAAAGTGGTTGTGGGCGTAGCTACTCCTATTAGGAATACAAGAGAGAAAACTAAGTAGAGTTGGGTTCTAAATTTCATAAACTAATCTTCTATATCTAGTTGTAAATTCATTAATGCGCCTTGTAATTCTGATTTAGCATGTAAGTCAGATATCGCTACAGCGATTTCAATTCCTTCCTTATAGGTTTCAATAGCCAAATTGTTCTCGCCTAGCTCTATATAAAGTTTAGCCAAGTGATAATATACTCCTATATAATTAGGAGAGTGTTGGCGTATGTTTTGAAAAAGAGTAAGTGCTTTATTTGGTTGGTCTATCTTAATTAGCTCTAGGGCAAGGGCGAACTTCGAAAACGAATCTTCTGGGTTCGCCTTTATCTGTGCTGCTAATTTGGGAATATTATTGTTCACTGGATAAGTAGTTATTATAACGCTCCTCAATTTCTGCAATTGAATCGCCGCCAAATTTTTCTAAAAAGGCGTTGGCAATAACGGGTGCTATAGCACTTTCGGCAACAACAACTGCTCTCGGTAGTGCACAAACATCAGAACGCTCATAACGTGTACTTGTTTCCTCTAGTGTGTGCATATCTATAGTACTTAGCGGGTTTAACATCGTGGGTATCGGTTTCATCGCACCACGAATTATAATTGGCATTCCAGTACTCATTCCACCTTCAATACCACCTGAACGGTTGGTACGACGCTTGAAATCGGTTCCATTATGAGTAATTTCATCATGAACGTTATGACCGTCTCTTCGAGCAGATTCGAATCCCATTCCAATTTCCACGCCTTTCATCGCCTGAGTGCCTAAAATAGCTTGTGCGATTTTTCCGTCTAATTTTCTGTCCCAATGAACGTAACTACCTAGGCCAGCGGGAGCGCCAGTCACAATAATTTCGTAAATACCACCAAGTGATGAGCCCGCTTTGCGTTCTTTCTTAATTTCATCTCGCATTAGCTCAGAAAGATTATCGTCTAAGCAACGAACATCTGAATTATCAGCAGTTTTATAAACATGTTCCGCGCCACTCTCAACAAGCGGATCCACAATATTTCGGATGTCATCCCAATTATTGTAACCTACTGAACCAATTTGAATTACATGGCCACCAATTTCAATCCCAAAATGTTTAAGAAACTGACGTGCGATACCGCAACACGCAACACGCATCCCTGTTTCTCTTGCACTAGAGCGCTCAATTACGGGTCTAATGTCATCAAATTTGTACTTTAAGCTACCCACCAAATCAGCGTGACCAGGGCGAGGGAGAGTGATTTTTTCAATTCCTTCGGCTTCAGTTTCTTTATTCATTACTACCGGCCAACCATCAGCATCTTTATTAAAAGCACGGTTTTCCATGTGCAGAGAAATTGGCCCACCTATAGTTTTTCCAAAACGGACTCCTGAACTGAATATAGCTTTATCTTTTTCAAAAGCCATTCTGCCACCTCGGCCGTAACCTTCTTGGCGACGAGCTAAATGCCGTGCAATTTCACTTTCTAGTAAGGGTAAACCAGCGGGTACACCTTCAACAATTCCTGTTAATTCAGGGCCGTGTGACTCTCCTGCTGTCAAATATCTAATCATGTGTAATCTACTATTATTGTTGTTCGGTGCGTTCTGGCAATCAAAAGTTACTCAAATCTATAATCTTGTTAAATCTCATCCACAAAAGGTCAACATTGAGGCAAAGAATTATACTCGCAATTCTATTTAGAGAGTTTACTGAACCTGCCTGCAATTATCGGCGTAGGTTTTGTTCTCGCTAGTTAAACTAACATGAAAACATCATTATTAAATTCCCGAGTTTTTAAGGTGAAAAATACATTGCCCTGATTGCTCGCTAGAATACAAATTAAGGCTTTTGCCTTTTCGATACTCGTTTATTTTGAATAAGCTAAAATTGATACATGCTTTAAATATGGAGCTAAAGTTTGGTTTTTATACTAAGCAAAACTACTCCGCCTGATTTACTATATGAGTTTCTACTGAGGTCAATAATAAACTCTTTAACTTTAAAGCCAACGCCCAAGCTCATCCCAGCAAAGTCGAAGTTGTCACTGGTTTTATTTAATTCATGTAAATAGTGATTATACCCAAGGCGAAATTTGAAATTTTCGCTCAAAAAGAATTGTCCTCCAAAAACAGCATGCCGGACAATATTATCGATGAAGGCAGGTTTCGATTCCTCTCCAAAAATCCGCATGTCCCAATGATTTAATCTGCGCATTGTGAAACTCAATTCTGCTGGAAAGCCAACAGGTTTTTTAGCTACACCAATTGAAATATCTAAAGGTAGAGGTTCCATAAGGCCATTGTAAGTAGTTAACTGAGTTCCTAGGTTTTTTACAACGGCGCCAAAGCTAAAGTGAGATTCGGTGTTTTGATAGTGAAGACCAGCTGTTCCTGCAACAGCGCTCGATTTATACTGTTCGTATGATGAGTAGATATAGTTTAACTCGCCACCAACGCTCCATCTTTCAGAAATTAAATACGAATAAGCGCCACTTAAGGCCAAGTCGATGGCACTAAAGTTGCCAAGATTGTTGCCATCTTCATCAAGAGATTGGAAATCTCCATATCCCATAAAGCGAATACCAAACCCTAAAATTTGTGAGGCATCGAGTTTTAAGGCGGTGTTTAAGAATCCCATGCGCGAATCAGCTAAATAATTAACAAAACTAGCGGAAATATCACCTGTGTTAGACCCAGAGAGATAGGCAGGGTTGGTATGATAAAGACTAAAATCAGGATTAAAAAGCCCCGCGTGGTTCCCTCCAAGTGCTGCAGAATAAGCGCTAGGTGTTACGTCGAGAAATCTAAAAACAGTTGAGTTATTAGATTGAGCCTTTGCAAAGAATGGCGCAGAAATAAGAAAAATTCCAAACAGGAGTGCTTTCACTGGTAACGATTTGTAAATGACAATTGGCTGAAATGTTTTGTAATATAATTAATTGAAATAGCAATGACTGCAAATCATTATAAATAACCTGAATTACTATTGCGAATGGAAGCAATTCGACAATTTGGACAGTATGCTTTACTCTTATTTCAAGCATTACGGTCTATAGTAGAATTTAATACGTATCGAAAAAATCTCTTTCAAGAGTTTGTAAAGATTGGCTACGAGTCAATCCCAATTATAATGCTTACTGGAGTGTTTACAGGCGCAGTGCTTACACTGCAAACAGCCTATCAATTAGATACTAGTTTAATACCACGTTATACTATTGGTTCTATTGTATCACAATCAATATTAATTGAGTTGGCTGCCGTAATAAGTGCGCTTGTGTTGGCAGGGAAAGTTGGTGCTCGTATTGCAACGGAGTTAGGAACAATGCGGGTAAGCGAGCAGATTGACGCGTTAGAGTCGATGGGTTTTAATTCAGTATCGTTTTTAATAATACCAAGAGTGTTGGCTGGTTTGTTGATGTTTCCGGTGTTGTACGTAGTGGGAGCTACTTTCGGCGTTTTAGGTGGTGTTATTGCAGGCTCGGTAGACGGAATTTTACCTGCGGCAGAGTTTATGAAAGGGGCGAGACTGTTTTTCTTTCCATGGGATATCGTTTTCGGTTTTGTTAAATCTTTTGTTTTTGGCTTTGTTATTACCTCCATTGCATGTTTTAAAGGCTATAATGCCTCAGGCGGAGCAGAAGGTGTAGGAACTGCGACAACTCAGGCTACTGTCTTAAGTTGTATCTACGTACTTTTAGCTGATTTTTTACTAGCTGCGATATTATTATAAACCATGATTGAAATTAAAAATCTTACGAAAAGCTTTGGTAAAAGCCTGATTTGGAAGGATGTTTCCTTTAAAATTGAAGATGGCGAGACTTTAGCTGTGATTGGTAAATCTGGTTGTGGTAAATCGGTTCTGTTAAAGCATTTAAATGCACTTATGTATCCCGACTCTGGCGAAGTTATAATTGATGGGCAGTGTATCTTTGATTTAAGCTATTTGGAACTTAGAGTGATAAGGCAGCGTTTTGGTATTCTCTTTCAAGGAGCTGCTTTGTTCGATTCTATTAGTACTTTCGAGAATGTGGCGTTTCCGTTAAGGTATTTTACTAAACAGACCGAGGCGGAGATTAAAGAGAATGTTGAGCACGCGTTGGAATTGGTAAATCTGAAAGATGCTGGACCCAAAGCAACCTCAGCGCTTTCTGGTGGGATGCGAAAAAGAGTAGGTCTGGCTAGAGCAATTATTCTAAAACCAGACTATGTATTGTATGATGAACCAACGTCGGGCTTAGATCCAAAAACGTCAGAGGAGATTAATGAATTAATCGTCTCTATGGCTGATAGTTTAGATATAACATCGGTAGTTATTACACACGATATGCACAGTGTGCTAGAAGTTGCTGAAAAAGTTGCATTTCTAGACGATCATAAACTTAGTTGGTTTGGCAGCATAGAAGAAATGAAATCTAGTGATTATGAACCCTTGGTTGATTTTACAACCGCAAGCGAATATCAAATAAAGGAATAGGTGACGGACTTGATTAAGTTGAGTAATGAAGTAAAAATTGGGCTAACAGTGCTTATAGCAGTTGTTGTAGCGTTTGTAGGTTTTAAAACGATGCGAGACCAGCCGCTCTTTAAAACTTCAACAACAGTTTTTACTAAATTTAATAATGTTTCGGGGTTAACACGTGGAAACCCCGTTTTAGTGAAAGGTTTTAAGATTGGTAATGTTAAAGAAATGAGCTTAGAAGCATCTGACAGCACTCTTGTAACCTTAAGTATTGATGAAGGTGTTAAAATTCCAAAAGGCTCGGTTCTTTATTTAAGATCCGTAGGAGTGTTGGGCGGTAAGTTTATAGAACTTCTGAGAAATAGTGAGAATTCAGAAATGGTTGAGGATAATGGCTTTGTTGTCGGAATTTACGATAAAGGGATTATGGATGAATTTGCGGAGAAGGGAAGCCAGCTAACAGACCAGGTTTCATCTTCAATTGAGGGTGTCGAAACGCTTGTAAACAAGCTGAATGGTACGCTATCAGACCAGAATCAAGAGAATATTGCGAACACATTAGAAGGATTTTCAGAACTCTCAAACGAGCTTAATACCTTAATTGATGAGAAAAAAGAAGATGTAGATGCTATCACTGAAAGCATAAAAAACATCCTGAGTACTATGGACGATTTGAGCGCTGAGAATAAAGAAGAGCTCGATAGTATGATTAAGAATTTGGAGTCTACTTCAGGGAAGCTTGACGCTCTAAGTTCAGAATTAAATAAGAGCACTCTTACTCTCAATAATATTCTTAATAAGATAGACTCGGGAGAAGGTACGCTGGGAAAATTGGTTTCAGACCCGTCCTTATATAATAATTTGGATACACTTTCTGTTAATTTGAACCAGTTAATAAAGGATATACAAGCAGATCCTAAAAAATACTTGAAGCATATGCGTTTAGTTGAGGTGTTTTGATAACTAAGCGCTTGTAAGACTTTTTATTCCCTCGTTATTAACTTATATTTGCCAGCTGTTTTAGAGATGCTGACGACGGCAGATTATATAAATTGAAATTTTAAGTACTGTTTTAGAGGTTACCTGTTATGGGTTTAATGGAAACGCTAAGAAATAGCACCAAATACATCATTATCTTACTTATTGGTTCCTTCGGAATCTTATGGGTGCTTTCTGATGTGGGTGTTACAAATTTAATAGGCGCTGGCCCAAGAGACTTGGGTAGTGTAAATGGTGATAACATTAGTTTTGAGGAATACCAGCAGCGTATTCAGTATTACACTAATGCTTATACCCAGCAAACAGGGAATTCAATGACTCCCGAAATGACGGCCTATTATGAATCTCAAGTTTGGGAAGAACTAGTAAGTTCTCGCTTAGTTGAACAAAAAATGGACGAGCTGGGAATTACAGTTACAGACAAAGAACTTCTAGATATGGTTTTTGGTGACAATCCAGATCCTATTATCGTTCAGAATTTTCAAAGAGAAGATGGAACGGTAGATCGTGCTTCTTTAAATCAAGTAATGACCGATCCAAACTTTGCTCCACAGGCTCTAGCTTTAGATAACCAACTTCGTCAAAAACGTCGCCAAGAAAAGCTTTCCAACTTTATTACTGCTGGTTTACAAGTTACAAGTGCTGACATTGAGCAAGAGTATATTAAGAATAATTCTTTTGTGGATGTTTCTTACGTACGCTTTCCTTTTGCACAAACTGTTACGGAAGAAATTACCGTATCAGACAGTGAGCTTAAAAAATATTACAGCGAGCATAAAGAAAAGTATAAGCAAGATGAAAACTACCAGCTTAAGTATGTTACGTTTAGCAAAATGCCAACAGCTGCTGATACTGTAGAAATCACGAAAGAGCTTATGGATTTAAGAGCGGCTTTTGCTTCAGCAGAAAACGATTCTTTATTCTTAGTTGGTAATGCAGCTAGCAATGCATATAGCGGCGTTTTTGTTGATAAAAGTGATGTAAGAGACAGTTACAAAGTAGTTTTAGATTTAGAAAAAGGTGAAGTATCTACGCCTTTTGTTGATAATGGCCAGCTTAGCATCATCAAAAAAGTAGACGAGAAAGGGAAACAAGTTAAGTTTGTTGTATTCTCAAGAGTTATTGAAGCTCTTTACGGAACTATAAATGATGCAAATGAAAAGGCTTCAGACTTTCAATTATTTGCTGCAGAAGAAACTGACTTTGACTCTGAAGCTGAACGTATTGACAAAGCTGTAAATACAGGTATTGCTTCAAAAGGAAATAGCTTTATCTCAGGATTAGGAAGTAGCCAGCAGGTGCTAAATTTCCTTGAAAAAGCCGATGAAGGTGATATTTCGGCTGTATACGAATTGCCAAATAGCTTTGTAGTTGTGCAGCTTACTGATAAAGTAGCAGAAGGTTACCGCTCTCTCGAATCAGTTAAAGACCAGGTTGAGAACCAGGTTAAAATTGAAAAGAGAAAAACATTAGCCAAAGAGAAAGTTACAGCTTTACTCGCTGCTAATAGTGGACTTGAAGAATTAGCAACAGCTGCTGATAAAGAAGTTCAAACAGCAACAAATATTACGGGTAGTGGAGTACTTCTTCCTGGGGCTGGTAGAGAGCCAGAAGTAATTGGTATGATTTTTGGACTAAATGAAGGTGAAATTTCAAAAGCTCTTGTTGGCACAACTGCAGTTTATGTTGTAAGTGTAGATAAGAAGTCTGATGCAAATCTCGCTAACTTGGATGCTACAACAAGAAGCCAGCTTGAAGAAACTTTAGCTCAAAAAGTTAACCAACGCTTTGTGTCAGTTTGGTTAGAGCAACTTAAAAAAGAAGCTAAAATCGTGGATAACCGCAGTAAGTTAATTCCTGGATAAGCGAAGTCTTTTTATAGAAATTTTAAGGGTAAGAAGAATCTTCTTACCCTTTTTTTTGTTCAGTAGTTTAATCAAGTATTAATAGTCCGTACTTTCAATTATGGAAACTCTGAAGGAATTAGATAAACACTGGATGCACGAAGCGCTAAAGCTAGCGCAAAAGGGCGAAGGACTTGTTTCGCCCAATCCATTAGTTGGCTGTGTTATAGTTTCCAAAGGTGGAGAAAAAATTGGTGAAGGATATCACCAGAAATATGGTGGACCACATGCCGAAGTACACGCGGTAAACTCCGTTAAGCCAAAGAAATTACTCAAAGGCGCTACAGTGTATGTAACACTAGAGCCCTGCTCTCATCATGGTAAAACTCCACCTTGTGCAGAGTTGCTAGCCAAACTTCCCATTGCTCGTGTAGTTGTTGCAATGAAAGATCCCAATCCAAAAGTAAATGGTAAAGGATTGCTTCATATAAAAAATGCTGGAATTGAAATTACTACAGGTGTACTTGAAGAGGAGGCTACCTTATTAAATGAATTTTTTATTCATCACCAATTGTATGGTCGCCCATTTATTACACTTAAAATTGCTCAAACTGTGGATGGATTCTTGGCTGCAGCAGATGGAGATTCGCAATGGATTTCTGGGAAGAAATCTAGAGAACTAGTACACAAATGGCGAGGAAAATACGATGCCGTACTTGTAGGTCGAGCTACCGTAATGGCTGATAACCCCGAGTTAACGGTTCGTCATCTAAAAGGGAGGCAGCCGAAAAGAATTGTACTAGATGGCCCCTATGAACTTCCTAAATCTCTAAATCTTTTTTCAGATAAACACGAAGAGAAAACGATAATCATTACTTGGAATAAGGAAGCTTCAGCTAATGATGCCGATCCGATGATAAAAGTATTACAACAGAATTATTTTCGTGGAGAAGTTATTCAAGTTTCAAAACTGGACGAGCATGTGAATCTTAGGGAAGCTTTTAAAGCGCTCGGTGATAAAGGAATAACTTCGGTGTTAGTTGAAGGCGGGCAACAACTATCTTCAGCATTAATTAAACAGGGATTAGTAGATAAACTGCATGTTTTTGTAGCTCCTAAATTGCTTGGGGCTGGTACACGCTCTATTTTAAATATTGGTGCACTTAGAATGAAAGAGATTGTAGAGCTTAAAGAAACCTCTTGGGAACAAGTTGGGAATGATATGTTATTAACTGGATATTTTTAAATCTGAGATATGTTTACAGGAATAGTAAAAGAAACTGGTAGTGTTAAAAGTGTAAGAAGTCTAAATGGCGGAGGCGTAGAGTTTGATATAGCTTGTAGTTTCGCCGAAACTTGCCATCTCGACGAAAGTATTGCTATAAACGGTGTTTGCCACACAGTAACAGCCTTTAACGAGTCTACGTTTACAGTTCAAAGTGTAGAGGAAACATTGCGTAAAACAACGATGGGTGAACTGGAAGAAGATGCCATTGTAAATTTAGAACGCTCTTTAACTCTTCAAACTGGAATCGAAGGTCACTTAGTACAGGGGCATGTAGACAGTACTGGAGTTATAAAAAGTATTATCGCAGAAGAAACGGGGAATCTTGTAACCATTGAATTTCCAACAAGCTTCGAAAATATGATTGTTGGAAGAGGCAGTATTACTGTTGATGGAATAAGCCTTACCATCGCCCGCGAAGAAAAAAATGAATTTACAGTTGCCATTATTCCTTATACCTGGGAATACACTAACCTTCAACAAAAAAAGGTTGGCGATAAAGTAAACCTAGAGTTTGATGTAATTGGTAAATATGTAGTAAAGTATCTTGCCTCAATTGGAAGAGATTCTATTTAACTAGTTAATATCCTCGGCCAGTAGGAGAAGAACTGCGCTCTAGGTTTTTAAGAACCGGTAGTTTTTGGAATAAACTTTGAATCTGTGCGCTATTTACACTCAGCCTAAAGAAGTAATACTGAAAATCGCCAAAGGGGTTAATTTGGAAAGACAAATCCCAGCATTCTAAACTACGGTTTAGGTTAAACTGAGAAGGAGTTAATTTTTGTTGAATGAAATCGTAACCCATACGAGTACTAAAACGCCATTTTGGTGTTAGGTTAAAAGAAATGTTCTCAGCATTTATCACAGCACTTCTAGTTGGGCTATCGTTAAACTGATAACGCCAGCTATAATTAAAGTTCAGCGAAAAGCTCCAAGGAGAGTTCACTGGTGGAATAATCTCCTCATTAAAGTGAGAGTCTATCGGATTGAATTGACCTTGATAAAATGGATCATATCTGCGTTTATATACTGGGGTGAAAACTTCAAGGCCATTCCTTCCTCCTTTAAAGGAAGTACTAGCGCTAATGCTGAAATTCTGAATCTGTGCGAGCTTCCCTCCTCCTTGTGCAAGGAAGCGGTTATATTCACGCCCTAAGGTATCTGTCTTATAAAAAGAGAATGATGCGCTAGCTCGCAGGTTCAAACCCTTAAAAGCGGTTGATGAGATGTTTGAGCTTAAGTTACTCAAATTCAGGCTATCGGCAGCTAAATTATAAGATGTTGAAAGTGATAAATTGTCAATCAGTTTGATTTTCTTTTCGGTTACTTCTCCAGTGGTATCTCTACTAACTGTTTTAGTCTCAAAAACATTAGAAATACTAAAGGACAAAGCTTGTTGTTCTCCAGATCCCGGGCCTCCAAAAATCTGATTCTGAAAAACAGAATATTTCTGAGTATTGCCTAAAGTATCAGATTGAACGGTACGATAATATCCCCAGCTAGGATCGCTAAAATCTGGGCGATACGTAAACCCAACGCTCGGTCGCATTGTGTGACGTAAACCTTGAAAACGGCCGATTCGTTGATTCGACACACCATAGAAAGTAGTAGAAAAAGAAACGCCAACATTGAAATCTCTAGCAGCTACGAATCCAATTTCCTTGGAGGTTTCAACTCGGTTCGAGTCTGCGTTAAAAGCCTTTCTAGTGGTGCTTGGATACCAATACTCATTAAAATTGGCGCTACCACTCAGGTTCAAAAAAGGGCTGTCTAGAAGTTTGCCAATCTGTATACCACCAGTTTGTTTAAAACCTAGCTTAATGTAGTCATCATTACCCGTTGCTTCTTCGTATAAATCGGAATCGAAAAGTGCGTCAATAAATCCAACTTCGGCAGTATCAGCATCTATGGGCTTGAAGGAAAAAGAAGAATTAAGTGTGTTATTATACCTAAAAGTGATGCTTTCATACCATTTAGGGTCGTTACCAGAAGTAGTTTTGAACGGAGTTAGCGTTTTTAAACTAAATGTAGTGCTTGGCCCACTCAGCGTTGTTGAATTGTTAGAGAAATTTTGTGAAAGTTGGGAGTTGGCACTAAAATTAAAAAGATTTTCTGGATGGCTGTATTTATACGAAAGTTTAGAGCTGGAATTAGTTTCGGCTCTATCGCCAATGTCGTAAGAGTTACGGGTAAAATATTCCGAAGTACGAAGGTTTATATTGGAAGAAACAGAAGAGTAGGGACTAAAATCTTGATTGTGTAATACTGAAATCGATTTTTGAACAGAGGTGCCAAAGCCAGGGTCGGTACTTTCTAAGCCTCGTTCTCGAGAATAGCCTAGTCGAATGGAGCCATTATACGAGTCTCGTTTGCGGTACTGCATATTTGAGGTAGAATAGAACGAACCAGAAGTATAAATATCGGCACTAAGATCTGCAGTAAAATAGTCGTTAAAATATTGAAACCAGCCTAAATTCTGAAGTCCAATCCCTCGCGTTGATTGTGCCTGAAACGCATACGTTGGCGTTAGGAGCCCTGATCTTTTCTTCTCAAAGTTTGCTGGTACATAGCCAAAAGGAAAAACGATGGGGTATGGAATGTCTAAAATATAAAGTCGAGCATTGGAAAAGAAAATTTCCTCTTCCTCAACAACCTTCATTTTTTTAGCTTTTATGTAATAATAAAGGTAGTCGGGCGGGCAGGTTGAATAAATTCCGTCTTCAATATATACCTCATCTTTGCTAACATTCTTTACTTTAGAACCAACTAAATAGCCGTCAGGCACCTGAATTCGAGCGCTTTCAAATTTTCCTTTTTGGGTTTTATAATTAAAAAGAATTCGGGTGCTTTTAATCTCATCACTTTGGCGCTTAAGAACAGGGTATGAAAGCGTGTCTTGCTCTGAGCCAGCCTTTGCTTCAACAACACTTTCAGCTAGGTCCATTTCAATTTTGCCGGCAGTTAAGGTCCCCGCATCGTGAGAAACTTTAGCTGTTCCGTATAGAAATGCTTTTCTTCCATTTCTGAAATCTACCACCAAAGAGTCGTTAGATTGAAATGAAACGGCGTCTTTAACGGCACTTTTGGTAGATGCTGAACTCGGCGCCTTTGTAGTAGTTGAATCTGTTTTTTGGGCAGTAACCACATCGGCAAATAACAAGATTAAGCAAATGCTTAAACAGTATTTACCAATGTTTATAGTTCTACCAAAATTCATATACTTTTTTATGCGAACGAATCGAAAGCTAGTCCACCCGCTCCTAGTAAGGCGCTGTCGTTTCCTAGATCCTCGTAGATTAACTCAAAATCTTCTTGAAATGGGCCCATCATGTGTTTCTTTACAATCTCTCGGGCAGGTTCAAAAAGAAAATCTCCTGCTCTTGAAACGCCACCGCTAAGCACATATTTCCTGATGTCTAGCATGTGCGCATAATTAATAATTGCGTAGCCTAATTTCTCTCCACTTTTTCTCAGTATTTCAATAGCTAGCTCGTTTCCTTCTTTCGCCGCATTTGTAAGATCTAGAGGCTCTAGCTTCTCAAAATTATTGGAGAATGTTTTATACAGTGGATTATTTGGGTGCTGGGAAATTAAATCTGCAGCAAAACGGCTTAAAAAACGCTGGCCTAAATAAGCCTCAACAGTTCCACGAGTAACGCTGTTGGAGAGTGGCCCGTGATAATCCAAAATAACATGACCAAGCTCGCCAGCCATTCCTCGGGAGCCTTTAAAAAGAGTCTTGTTGATGATAATACCGCCACCAACACCTGTGCCTAGTGTGATGATGATGAAATCAGTAAATTGTTTACCAACGCCAAAATGTAAAGAACCTAAAGCAGCAATATTTGCATCGTTCTGGATACGGCAAGGAATATGGGTTCTTTTTTGAATTTCTTCAGAAGCATTTACAACTTCCCAACCAGGTAAATTTGGTGGGTACTGTACGGTTGTTTGCTCCAAGTTAACCATGCCTGGTAAGCCCATGCCAATACCGATTACTTCATGCTTCTTTGACAAGCCTAAAATAGTGTCTGCAATTCGGTCTAAAAGATGATCCTTGCCTAAGTCAGCATAAGTTGGCACAGAAACTTGTTCTAAAATTCCTTTTTCTTGATCTACAATAGCGGCTTTAATATTGGTGCCGCCAAGGTCTACAGCAATAGCTTTCATTAGCGATGTGAGCTTTTATGAGTGAGTTTGAGTAATTATTTTCTACGGATTTTATAAACAGTTTCGCCTGGTTTTCTCATTCCGTATTCTTCTCGAGCAATTTTTTCTAAGAGCGCTTCATTTTCGGTCATGCTTTCAATTTTTTTCGCTAACTCTTGCGAAGAAAGATTCAAACGCTCTGTGCGTACTTTCAAATCGTCTTTCTTTTGGTGTAAATCCCATCTCGTAGAGAGGCTATAGCTATCAACAAAAGTAAACCAGGTTAACACAAAACCAGATAGTAATAGTGTCAAAACAGATTTTTTCCAGCGTATAGGATTAAGAAACTCTAGCTTCATAGTTAGCTCCGAATGTAGATTTTACTTTGCAGTAAGCGAAAATACGTTAATTTACCTACTAATGATAATTGTAAGCCACCAAAAATGAAGGAAAAGTTAACAACCGCTGTTTTTACTGCTCTGATATTTGTAGCAGTGGATGTAAGTGCTCAATTCCAAAGCGAGGAGTGGATTAAAGTTTATTTTAATATGCCAGCTGACACAACCGTAATGGCATCAAATAATAGAAGCAACCATTCTTGGGACTTAATAAGCACATTAACTCAACTTATAGACAGTGCCACGACAAGTATTGATTTATGTATCTATGATTTAGAGAACATTCGAGTAGCAGAAGCTTTGTCTGCTGCCGCGGCAAGAGGAGTAAGAGTTAGGGTGGTAACCGATAATTACAACAGAACTGACGGTGGCGAAGTCGATACGCAAATGTGGGAATACCTAAGAGAGGCTGGAATTTATTCTATTGATGATGATGGCGATGTTTATAATCCAGATGGAAGTATAAGCGATAATAAATTGGTTAATGCTGGGGCAGATATGCATAATAAATTTGCTGTTATTGATTGGAAATCATCTTCAACAAGTGATGATATAGTATGGACTGGCTCAACAAACTTAACGTATACAGGTGCATATAACACCAATAACACAATTATTATAAAAGATTCTGAAATTGCGGGTGTTTACACCGAAGAATTTGAACAGATGTGGGGAAGCAACACTGCTATTCCAGACCCTAAAAAAGCTCGGTTTCATAAAGACAAAAAAGATGTAAGTAAACACGTTTTTGATGTGGGTGGAACAAAACTTGAATTGTATTTTGCACCCGTAAATAGGGATAGAAGTAAGCCTAGCATAAGTGATCGAATCGTCGAAATTATTAAAGCTGAAACTCAGTCTGACATTCGGTTTCAAGCCTTCTCTATTACACCTACTATCGACTTAAGTAAAGCAATTTGGGCAGAGTCGGAGAATCCTGATATTAGATTGGAGGGAGTTATTGATCGAAGTTTTTATTCACGCTATAAAAAAGCGGGGCAAATTTGGGGGCTTCCCGAATCGCAAATGGGCAATCGCTTAATTCTTCCGTCTGATGAGATGAGGAAATTGCACCACAAAGTTCTCATTATTGACGCTGCTAACCCTGATTCAGAAGATGAAGCAGTTGTAATTACCGGTTCCTATAATTTTTCAAATAATGCAGAAGTAAATAATGACGAGAACCTTCTTATTATTTATTCTGATAAAGTTGCGAACTACTACTACCAAGATTTCGCAGGTGTATTGAGTAGAGCTGAGGGAAGAACAACTGCGCCTGCTCCTGATGTGAGTCCAGATAAATGGTACAATGTTTTCTCTGTACGTGATGGATCAACATTTGAAATTGAAGTTGTCCCAGGCTTCGGGTATCCAGTCCGATTTTTAGGAGTGAATGTGCCAGGGTTATATGCGGGGTCAGATTCATCATACTATTTTTCTTCTTCTGCAGCAGGATATTTGAAAAACTTATTGGAAGGCAGGAGAGTTAAGGTTAAAGATTATGATGGTGGAGTTCCTTTCAATTCAAACAATAGCTTTATTGGATACGTAACACTAGAAACAGAGTACGGAGGTGTCGCTTTGAATCAATCAATTCTGGCGAATGGATATGGAACAGTTTCTAACTGGTTTAAACAAGATTCGGATTCAGTAACAGCATATAAAATGTATTCTAAGAAAGCAGAAGTTGCTCAAAAGGGAATCTGGAAAGATTCTTCAAAAATAGGGGAAAGGGTCCCTAAAAAGAGTGAATTATCCGGAGTACTAATCGTGTATCCAATAAATGTAAACGAAGCAGATCAAGCTACATTAGAGTTGTTACCAGGAATTGGGCCATCGTACGCAAAAAGAATTATAGAATACCGTGAGGCAAGCGGAGGTTTTGACAGTATTTCGGAGCTATTAAAAATAAAAGGGATTGGAGAAAAAAGGCTAGCTAAAATCCGTCCACTTATTAGTGTGGATTAATATTGTTATGAGTAACTATTGCATTTCTAAATACAGTAGCGCACTGTTAAGCTAAAACTTTTGCTCTAACTTTACCTCTTAATACTAAGAGTACTTTACCAATAATTTGCGATATGCGAGCCTCTGAGATAGAAATTTTTGCTGATATTTCACGCAGTGTAAGTTCTTCGTAATAATATAAACCGAGAATAAGTTGCTCCCTTTCGGTCAACTTTTCGATTTCATTTTTGAGAATTGCTCTTTCTTCTGTTTGCTCCATTTCTTCATCTGGTGCTAAATTAGAAGTGTCCTGTATATTATTCTTCATTGTAAATGAACTACCTGATACTTCAGAGTAGTCTAAAGAAAGGGCTGTGCGTTGTTGTACGCTTAGTAGAAGAGCTTTGTACTTCTTAATAGGCATTCCCATCTCCTGAGCAACTTCAAAGTCGTAAGGAATTCTACCGAGTTTTTGTTGTAGCCTTTCAATAGTTACCTGTGCTCGGGCATTGTCAGAGCGTTTAGCTCTAGGAAGTTCATCAATACTTCTCAGGTAATCTATAATGCTACCACGTATTCTGTAATAAGCGAAGGTTTTGAATTGAGCGTCATTGTTTGGCACATAAGACTCTAGTGCTTGGAGCAGGCCACTAAAGCCAATGCTTATGAGGTCTTCATTTTCGCTGAGAAAGTTCTTGGGCTTTTGCACTTTGCCGACGATACTTTTAACCAAAGGAATAGATTCCTTTATTATAGCGGTTCGAATCTTTTCAGATTTTGAAGTGTAATATTTCGAAGCCAATTCTTGTAAATTCATACCTGTACCAATTATTAAAATATTCTAATGTTAATATATTAAGATTTTCTAATAATTAAAATTTCTTAATAAAAAAAGATTTAGAACTGATTCTGATCCAAAAAGAAGCTTTTTTGAGTTGTAAATGGCGGAATTGATTCGGAAGTCTATAAAAGAGAGGTGGGTAGAATGGAAAAATATTTCCTTACAAGCTTAGAGTTTGTGCCGATAAGAGTGTGGAGAGTAAAATTATAAGGGAACCTAAATTAGGTTAATGCAAGGTGAATTAGGATTTTGGGTTAAGTGCATTAAAGGTTAGGCACCTGATTTACCATTTGGGATTAATTCATTAAAATAAAGTGACTGAAATGAGAGTATTTGAATTAGAGGATTTTAGAGATTTATATAATGCCAGTAATGAGGTATCGGCTGGTGAATTAAGTGAAGAGAAAAGGGAGTTTCTTTTAAGCTCGGAACAGGTAAAAGATAAGATTGTAGAAGGGTTGCTCAAGAATTTGAGTGGTAGAAAGTAAAAACCCCTTCCAATGTCAATCGAAAGGGGTTGGTCAAGAGAGAGTCATAAAAACTCTTAGGGGATAAAAAAGTGATTCGGGAGGGACTCGAACCCTCGACCCACGGCTTAAAAGGCAGTTGCTCTACCAACTGAGCTACCGAATCAGTCTATTCGCATTTGCGAAAGGCCCCAAAGATAAGGCTTTTATTATGTAGATGGCAAGCTAAAATGTCTATAAAGAATTAAATATTTCATATTATCTATTTTTGGGTGCAGATTGGATAATTTTTACCAAATCTTTTTCTATAGATTGTGTGGGTTCTTCCGTAATTCTTCCAATTTCTACACTGTTTAGAAAAACTAGAATAGTTGGGTTTGCTTTGAGTTTGTATGTGTTATAAGAATTTGAGGGGTCTTTCTTAGAATAGTCTACTGCTATATACTCTGAATGGAGCATCGGATTGTTTGCAAGCTCTAAAGTTTTAAACAATGATGGTATATGTTTGCGACTATCTTTACACCAAGTTCCCATAACCGTTATAATAGAAATACTGTCGGTTACAGAACTTAAATACTGAATTGAAGTTGAATCTGGCTGATATCTTTTAGTGTATAAATCAAAAATTCTGAATGTTGAGCGTATTTCAGCTTCAGTTATTTCCCCAACAATGTGATCTGGTTGTGCTGTAACTTGGTTGGGCTGAACAAGTAGCGTTATCAAATAAAAAAAGAGAATACAATACTTCATTTAATGGGTGTGATTTCTCTGAGTGAGATAGTATCTTCGATTAAAGATATAGTATTAAAACCACAATAAGATGGCTAGCATATTTACTAAAATTATTCAGGGTGAAATCCCTTGTTATAAAATTGCCGAAGATGAACGCTTTTTTGCATTTCTAGATATTAACCCCATCGCGGAGGGGCATGTGTTAGTAATTCCAAAGAGTGAAACGGATTATATCTTTGACCTTGAAGATGATTTACTTAGTGGGCTTACACTTTTTGCTAAAAAAATAGCCACAGCAATAGATTTATCGCTAGGAACAATAAGAACCGGCATTATTGTAGAAGGCTTAGAAGTACCACATGCGCACATGCATCTTATCCCAATTTATTTTGAGGAGCAACCATTCACGCTATCACGTAAAATTGAAGTGAAACAAGAACGAATGGTTGAGTTAGCTAAGTTGATAAGTAAGGCGGTAAAACAATGAATATTTTAGTTATTAATGGCCCAAATTTGAATTTATTGGGAACTAGAGATACGAGCACTTATGGTACGGGTACACTAAAGGAAGTAGAAGATTTTATAAGCGTTTCGTTTCCAACCCACTCATTTACCTTCTTCCAAAGCAATATTGAAGGCGAAATTATAGATCGAATTCAGCAAGCAATGTCGGATGGAACGGAAGGGCTTGTGGCAAACCTTGGTGGCTACACACATACTTCTGTGGCATTAAGAGATGCTTTAGATCCAGTAAATTTCCCTAAGATAGAAGTTCATATTTCTAATATTCATGCTCGCGAAGATTTTAGAGAGAAGTCAATAACTGGTAAAGTTATGAATGGAATAATTACAGGTTTTGGGAAACACAGCTATATTCTTGGAGTTCAAGCGATAGAACATTTATCAAAAAAATAATTGAAGCAGCTTAAAGAACTATTTTCAGACACTATTATTTATGGCATAAGCAGTGTCCTAGCCCGATTTATAGGCTATTTACTGGTTCCAATACATACTGGTGTTTTTCAGCGGGATGAATATGCCGTGGTAAGTTTAGTGTTTTCTGCCATTGCCCTGTTTAATGTGTTTTTCACTTTGGGGATGGAGTCTTCTTACCTGAGGTATGGAAAAGATCGTGAGAAAGCGCGAGATTTATTCAAAACACTTCAAATTTTTCTACTTTTAAGCTCGGTTGTATTATTAGCTATTGTTTGGTTTGTTAAACCTCTCCTACTTCCTCAGCTCGGAATTACAAATGGAACGAACATCTATCTAATGATGATGGGAATCCTTTTGTTTGACACGCTTACCATTGTTCCTTTTGCGGAATTAAGACTTGTTCAAAGAGCGAAACTATTTGCTGTGTTAAGAACTGGGAATGTGGTAGTGAATTTAGGGCTGAATGTGTACCTGATTTTATTTCTAAAGATGGGTGTTGAAGCTGTATTCATAAGCAACCTGTGCGCTTCAATATTGACAACCATTGCGGTTTGGGCATTCACATATAAAATGTTGTTAGGTAAATGGAATAGAGAAATCCTTTATAAGTCTTTACGATTTGGATTGCCATTTGTGCCTGCAGGAATTGGTTATGTAATCAATGAAATGATTGACCGATTCTACCTGCTCGAAATTCCTGAGAGCACCATTCAAACATTATATGGTACAGGTTTTACTGCTGAGGATTTAGTGGGAGCTTACAGTGCGTGCTATAAGTTGGCGGTATTTATGCTATTACTGGTGCAAATGTACCGAATGGCTTGGCAACCTTTTTTCATGAGAAAGTCTGATGATGTCACAGCTCCAAAAATATTCGCAGAAAGTTTTAAGTACTTCAATGTGGCAGCGGCGGCAATATTTCTATTCGTGTCACTTTTTGCCCAACAAATAGTGGCTTTAAAAATTCCATTTACGAATTTCAATTTAGTAGGAGAACAATACTGGATTGCATTACCCATTGTACCTGTATTATTGGCCGCTTACTGGTTTCAGGGTTGGTATATAAATTTCTCAGCAGGAATTTTTATCGCCGAAAAGACCAAAGAATTAGCTAAAATTACACTGATTGGAGCAACCGTAACTTTGTTAATGAACTTCATTTTGGTGCCAAAATTTGGTATGATGGGTTCCGCGTGGGCAACCTTAGCGAGCTACTTTATTATGGCACTTCTCATTTATAGATATTCTGTTAAGTCGTTTAAAGTACCATATAACTTATTGCTTTCTTTTGGTGTTATCTTAATAGCTTCGGCTGCTGTGTATTCAAAGTCTTATGTAATGGAGATTATTTCATCGGAACTGGGAGCGTCACTACTTTTGTTTAGTGTGACAATCGCCTTGATAGGATATATTACAGTGGGTAAATTTTTTGGGCAAACTTCTTCGAGTAAATAATCATCACAATTGTGAACGGTATTAATTATGAAATCTGGACAAAAAATTGGCATCTACGTTGATGCGGTAAATGTAACCATGAATGGTGGTTATGGGCTTCGGTACGATATCCTCCGGAAATTTGCTTGTAGAGATGGTGGGACGCCTTCAAGACTAAACGTATATCTTTCATACGATGAAGAGCGCTTAAAAACGGACAGAGACTACCGACGCAAAACCATGCGATTTTGCGAAGTGCTTCGCGATTTCGAATATAAGGTGACCGAAAAACCCGTGCAAACCTATAATAACCACGAAACGGGTGAAAAAATCACTAAGTCTACCATTGATATGGATATGGCTGTTGATATGCTAACACAAGCTGAACACCTAGACAAAATTGTGCTTCTCACAAGCAATGGAAGTTATTGTAGTGTTGTGAATGCCATTCAGAATAAAGGCTGTAGAGTTGAACTTTTAGGCTTTGATAATATATCGGGAGTACTTAAAAAGTCAGTCGATTCATTCGTTTCGGGATATTTAGTTCCAGGATTGTTGCCGGTTGAGTCATCGTGTAATTGGGGGAAAGTAGGTTCTCGAGTTCGCGGTGTGTGTTACGATTTTTCTCAGAATGATGGATATGGTTTTATTCGGTTTATGAAAAAGTTAAATGATACACTTTGGATTACAGATTCCCGAGATTGCGACTCCCCTTATGAAACGGTGTTTGTTCACATTTCACAATTTGAAGATGATTTTGATGCGAGCTTTTTGCCAAGTCGAGAACTTATTTTCGAATTTAATCTGGTAGAAAATGAAAAAGGCCTAATTGCAGAAAATATTGTGCTTATAAGTGCTCCGTAAAAGTCACCTGTGTTGATGGATTGGCAGTTCTTTAAGACTCGTCATTCCTGTAGAAGGTAGATAATTCGTTGACAGAAATAATTTTCTGATTCCTCACAAAGCACCTAGCTATTTTTAAAATCTAGAGTATTAATACGCCCACCAAACCACACACCTCAACGAGATGAGAGTGATAATGAGCAGGGAAATAATATGAGGCTACGGCCAGATATCACCTTAAAGCAAAACTATTGCTTTAAAATAGTCGTATAGATCCTTCTCCCGAGGATTCGGGATCAGGATGACGGTGTCCGTTGTTTAATTTTATTAATCCGTCTACGAACACCATAAGCCTTGTTCTAACAAAAGCTACTAACCAACTCTTACGCTTTTAGAATTTGATCAATCACCCAGTTTGCTTGGGAACCTGTTGCTCCGGTACTAGCACACTTCCCAATCCCGCGTAAATCGTTCACAATGCTCTGAATGAGTGGTTGTTGTACATGTACTGGATACGGAAGGTTGAACTCCTCTCTGCCCGAATTAGTTTTTAAAACGATAGGAGCATTTCCATCAAAGCAGCTAAACTGAATACTTCCTTCCGTTCCGTGGATGGTAACTAAATCTTTGCGCTGGTTTTCTGCAGCAACAAAATTCCATAATCCAGAGCCAATAACCCCTGTAGAGCAGCCAAAACTTGCAGAAACTATATCTGGGGCATTGTATCTAGCAATAGAATCGGAAGAATCGCCCGTTGCGTAGGTGATATCGCCTAGCAAAAAGCTCATAATATCTAATTGGTGTGAAGCTAAGTCGTGAAAATATCCACCGCCAGAAATATCAGGTTTGGTACGCCAGTTATCGTGCTCGGTTTTGAAATCGTCGGGTTTTGGTGGCGATAAAAATTCAATCAGAACAGAAGTAGGAGTGCCAATGGCAGATGCATGAAGTAATTCCTTCACTTTCAGAAAGTAAGGAAGAGCTCTTCGGTAATAGGCCACAAAAAGCGGAACTTGATATTTCTCGCAAATGGCAATCATCTTTTTGCATTCGCCGAAAGTTCTAGCCATAGGTTTTTCAACGTAAACGGCTTTGCCAGCTAAAGCAACTTCAATAGTGTAAGGCAAATGCATGTTTGGCGGAGTAGCAATGTAAATCGCATTTATATCTGGGTCGTTTATAAGCGCGGTAGCATCTGTATAAGCTTTAGGAACATTATGTCGATGTGCAAAATCTTCCACTTTCTCTTTGTTGCGCCGCATTACGGCTACTAAGTTTGAGTGTTCAATTTTACTAAAGGCAGGGCCACTTTTAACTTCGCACACGTTTCCGCAGCCAATAATTCCCCAGTTAATTTTTTCCATCAGCGTAAAAAAGGTATGCTTATTGTTTTGTGTTAAGGTGATTTTGAATGGCTCGCTCTTTCTGTTCGTCGGTTAGATTTCGCTCGAAGTTAAATAGAGCTTGATCCCAAGAACCGTAAATTGGATTTGCGAGAACGAACCATTTTTTCCCCCAATTATCAGAATATTGAGATACTAAATTATCGCGCTGTTCTTCAGTAATGTTTTTGGCGGGAAGGAAATCATTTAAATCATCTCCAAAAAGCATAATAATACGGTACTCTGAAGCTATTTTTTTACGTCGTTCAACTTTGGAAGAAGTCCAGTTTTCTTGTTCACCTTTTAGTAGAATTACATCGGTCTTTTGTGAAATTGGGAAACCAAGTCGTTCCATATTTCTTCTAGTAGCTTCTTCAGTTTCTGCATCGCGGTTAGTTACATAAAAAACGGTAATGCCCATTTCAGCTGCTTTTTGAGTGAGGCTAACAGCGCCAGCAATAGCATCGGCATTTTCTTCAAATACCCATTGGTTCCAGGCAACGGGGTCGTAAGCTGAGTTTTTCTTAACCATACGAGCTTGGTAAGGTGAATTGTCTAGAACAGTTTCATCAATATCCAAAATGATAGCAGCTGGCAGAGAGGCAAAATCTTTACCCGATTGCTCTAACGATGCCGACCACGTTTTGTCGTCTAGAGCTTCTTGAAGGTAAATTCCTGCTGCATTGTAGGCTTGTTGACTTAAAGCGTCGAATTCGGCTGCATTTTGCACCCACAGTGTTGCTTGTTGGGTGTGGTGAACTGACTTTGTTGTTGAGCAAGCGATAAATAATAAAGCGGGGACGAGAAATAAATAATTTTTCATTCTAAGGTCGGTTTGATGAAGTCATTAAAGCTAAGCTTCTGAGTAAACTAGCATAAATTTTGAGAACAATCTATGTTTTGAATTTAGCCAAAAAGAAAGAATTTCTTATTAGGAGTAGCTTAGTTTTTTTTGGGGACTCGAGCTCTATTCGGGTAGGTTTAACACTCTTTAAGATTGCTATGTTATAATTGAGCGTCTAAAAGAACCTCCGAAATTCGAAGACCTTAGTCCTCGTTGGTTTATTTCTCTAGTATTGTTAAAATCATAGCTAGTTTCCTGCTTTTCTTTCCGCTTCCTTAATAAGTGCATCTGCTTTGGTTTTTGCCTCAGCTTGTAACTTGGATGCCTTTTGGTCGGCTTCGCGTTCTAAAAGTGATGCTTTTTTATCCGCTTCTTCTCGGATTTTTTTGGCGGCTTCTGTTGCAAACCGTTCCCCAATCATTCCTTTTTTCTTGCCTTCTACAATTAACTGCTCTGCCCTTTTATCAGCTTCTTCACGTAACTTTGTGGCCGCTTTTGTAGCTTCATCTCGGATGGTTTTAGCAGTAGCATCGGCTTTTTCTATAAGGCTATCACCTTGCTTTCGAGCCGCTTCCAATGCCTTTTGGGCTTCGGCTTTAGCTTTCTCTGCTAAGGCCGCTTTTTGTTTTTCAATTTCCTGTTGTGCCAAACGATTCAAATCTGCTTTTACATCGTTAGCATAGTCTTTATAATCAAGACTTATCTTGGGATTGGTAACCAAACCTGAAATTTTGGCTTTAATCTGTACATTGGTTTCAGGCTTTAGGTTTGCTTTACTTCCCCCGATTTTATTTACTAAACTTACGATTCCATCACTTACCTCTTTCCCTAACTTTCCATAAGGCACATTTAGTAGAAGATCATAATCCAAGGATTGATCAAATCCTAAACTACCGCTCACCGTAGCATCAGAGCCAGAAAAATTAAGACCGAATGGTTTTTGATAAACTCGGCCGTTTACAAATTCAAAACCGATATCAACGCCATTAGTTGTCAGTTTTCGGTAATCTTCGTTGCCAAGTAAAGATGAAAGTTTATTTAGTGCGGGTGCAGAATCTACCTCAACTTTAGTAGTGAATAATTCTCCACCTCCTTGAAGAGTGCTGAAAACAGGCTCTAATTGCTCATCAATTCTGCCTTTAAGATTAAAATCGACCGAGAATTTACCAGTCGTGTGTTCGGCAATAGGTGCTGCTGCCTGAAAAAGTTGTATGGTTTGATATGCAGAAGGAATATCAAACTTGCTAATTTTAAAATCGAAATTGAAAAGTGGTGATTTTTTATCAATCACATCAATTATTCCCAACATTCTTACTTCGCCACCAAATAGTTTAGCCTGCAAAGGATTTAACTGAATTTTATTATCGACAATGCCAATATCGGCTCGTACTTCTTTTAGTTCGTACTGTTCATAGGTAAGCTGCTGAATAGTTGAAATGAACTGCAAATCCATTCTATCAGCCAAGCTTAAGTCTATGGTAGTGGTATCGCTTGTATCAGAAGAAACAAATTGCATTAATTCATTGACGTCTACATTAGAGGAAGTTAGCTTAAATTGCCCTTTGAGCACGCCATCGCTTAAGAAATATCCCAAGTAGTTTTGAACATTTCCAGAAAAGTTAAAATCACTTTTACCCAGCGTTAATTTTTGAACATTTGTATTGATAGCAGTGGGTGCAAACTTCAAATCTACTTTTTGGATGGCTAAATTTTCATCTTCGATTTGTGTTTTAAATTCCGTTAATATTGCTGAGCCCGAAGCATCAATCTGCTCAAATTTCTCCTGCTCAATACTGGATAACTTTGTTTTAAGAGCCATGTCTAAAGCAACAATGCCACTAATTACGGGAATTTCTGCATCTGGAAGTAAGGCGGCAACTTCTTCAAGCAACAGTTTTCCCTTCAGTGTCGCATCGATTTCAGGATCGCTCACTGGGGTTTTAACAGTCAAATTCAACTCGAAGGGATTATCCTTCATGCTAAATCTCAGGGGTCTAACTTCAACTAAAGTATGATCAAAATCACCCGTTTTATTATCCACAAACAAAGCTAACTGGATGTTCTCTAATTTTTCTGGAAGTTCGGGAGACGCAATGGTGGCTTGGTCAACTTTTAACTCTGCACCAAAAGCAGGGAATTCTGTTTCATTGAAATTACCCTTCGCAAAAGCATTAAAACTGAAATTTCCTGTTGTATTCAAATCGGAATAATTATTTAGATACTCTGCTGGAATGAGCGAAAGAAGTTGTTTAAATGTGCCTTGTGGGGCATCGAATTTAAAATCTATCCCAATAGATGAATCGGCTAGGCTGAAACGGCCTCCCATCGAAAGCTGTAAAGAGTTAAGCAACAGCTTCTCTATATCAAGGTCAAAGATATTCTCGGCCAGATTAGCATCAATGGAAACATCTGTTTTTAAGCTAAGAGATTTCATCAAGGTCATTTCATTGTATACGGATGATATATCACCAATCTCCAAAACAGCTTTCATTTGGGTTTGATCAAGAGTGAAGTCGCCCGCGAGAGTAGTATTGATATTATTCATCGAAAGTTGAAATGGTGAGCTTTGGTCTTTGTAAACAACTCTACCTTCTAGAATAGTGAAAGACTTGAGCATAATTTTGTAGGGTTCAGCATCAGTAGATTCATCTTCAGTAGCATCTGAATTGTCGGATGCTGGGATGATCTCCCAATTCGTTAGGCCACTATCTAGAGTTATCAGTTGTATTAAAGGCTTACCTACTTCGATATCTTTTATAACATACTGACTGCCTTTTAAAACGGACATCAAATCAATGGTTATATCGAGGTTCTGTGTATAAAAGAGTGTATCGTCCTCAAAAGGGGCATTACCAAGTACCGATAAATCTCCCAAGCGAAGTGAGAAATCTGGGAAATTACGTATTAAACTTAGGCTGATATCCGAAAAGTCAACTTTTGCGTTCACACTCTCGTTGATTTCCTTTTTTGCTAACTCGGTAATCTTGCCACTAAAAGCGAAAGGAAGTACCAAAATAAGTATCAGTAGAAGAGAGAGAGTTGCGGCTAGAATTTTTAAGAATTTCATATTGAGGAGTTTTGAATTATTCCTTTTTGAGAAGCAATTTTACAGCATCAGAGAGTAAAGTGAATTTCTGGCAACTTCATTACATGATATATATCCAATAATGAATAATATAGTTCCGCTAAACTATTAAGAAAAACCGATTTTCCATTCAAAACTTAACAAACTTCCTATATACAAAAAAAGCCCTCCGAAAATTCGAAGGGCTTTGTAAATGCAAGTAGTGAAGACCTTAGTCCTCGTTGGTTTACTTATTCATTAGTTTTTTGAAGTCTTCGACAGTACCGCGAACGGCTTTCGCTGACTCATTCATAAGTTCTTGTTCGTCAGCGGTTAAATCAACCTCAATTATTTCTTTAATACCGCCTTTGCCTAGTTTTACAGGAACGCCGATATAAAGGTCGTCAATGCCATATTGGCCATCGATATGCGCGCAAACTGGGAAAATTCTGTTTTGATCTAACAAAATAGCTTCCACCATTTGAGCGGCTGCAGCACCAGGTGCGTACCAAGCTGAAGTTCCCATCAAGCCAACGAGTTCTCCGCCACCTTTTTTAGCACGGTCTACGATTTCGCCAAGACGTTCTTCAGAAATGAAGTGAGTAATAGGCATTCCTGCTAGAGTTGTGAAACGAGGAAGTGGAACCATTGTATCACCATGGCCGCCCATTAATAACGCTTGAATGTCTTTTGGAGAAACATCGAGTTCATCCGCAATAAAAGCACGGTAGCGAGCAGTATCAAGAATACCAGCCATACCCATTACTTTTTCGTAAGGAAGTCCACTTGCGTCTTTAGCAACCTGAACCATTACATCAAGAGGGTTAGAAACCACAATGATGATAGTATCTGGAGAGTACTTAACAAGTTGTTCAGAAACACTGCGTACAATATTTGCGTTAATTTCTAACAAATCGTCGCGGCTCATGCCTGGGCGACGAGGTACACCAGCGGTGATAACACATACATCAGAACCCGCGGTATCAGCGTAATCCGTAGTGCCTTTTATACGCGTATCAAAAAGGTGAATGGGAGAAGCTTCCCATTGGTCAAGCGCACGACCTTTTGATGGATAAAATGTTTTGTCTCCGTCTTTACGCTCAAGATCTACTGCAATTACTTCTTTTGCAAAATCGCGTTGTGCTACACTAAGTGCTACGGTTGAACCTACGTTTCCTCCGGCTCCTACAACTGTTACTTTCATGGGGAATTGGGTTTATTGTTGATGCTCAATTAAGTCTCATCTGGATGATGAAATTGTTATGCTTTAAGGTACTAATTCAGAATTAAGAATGTTAGGAAAAAGCTATAAAAAGCTTGGTTTCTGCAAAAAAAATGGAGTTAGTTTTTTCCTCTGCGCGAGTCTTGTCCCCACATCAGTTTTTTTCGTAAAGTCTCGAAATAATTTTGGCCTGGTAAGTGGATGAGATTGAAACCGAGTTTCGATTTTATAATTTCTACTTCAAAAGGAATTTTTTCAATCTCGGTCATAATTCCGTCATACGAAAACAAAACCTCGGTAGCTCTCTGCTGATCAATCCGTATTTTCAGAGGACGGTCGGAGCGAACAACTAATGGGCGTGTTGTTAGCGTGTGTGGATTAATGGGAGTTACAAGCATCACTCCTGTTCCTGGTGCTACAATTGGGCCACCAGATGACAAGTTATATGCGGTGGAACCTGTTGAGGAAGCTACAATTAATCCATCTGCCCAATAGGTGTTTATCAAATCACCATCATAAATAGCTGTGATGTTAATCATAGAAGTTGAATCTTTTCGAGTGAAAAGAAATTCATTCAGCGCATAAAAAACGTTTCCATCTAAGTCGGTAGCTTTTAAATAATGGCGCTTATCAATCTTGAAGTCCCCTTTTAGCAAGCTGTTTAAAGCTTTTTCGAGATCCTCGGGTTGGGTGTTGGTCATAAACCCGAGCCGGCCACTATTTATTCCCAAAATGGGTTTGTTCTCTTTCGTCGAAATTCTAGCGGTATAGAGAATGGTTCCATCGCCTCCAATTACTACAACATAGTCGGCTTCAGCAATGGCTTGTTCGTCAGAGTCTGTTTGAATGAGCGTGGGGGATGCAACGATTTCTGTAAGTTTACAGACTTCCTTAGAAAGAAAAAGTGTGACGTTATTTGCACTAGCCCACTTTACAGTTGAAGTAAGAATGTCTTTGACTTCATATTTATGTGGGTTTGCAATTACTGCGAATTTCATTGAGAATCCTTCATAGCGGATGAGAAACCATTAAAACTAATGTTCCAGGGTGTGTGTGAAATAGAAATTCCTTGGAGCTCTTTTTCCTGCAAAACATGAACGGGAACTTTCCATGTTAATGCTGGAGCTAAATCGCTTTGTGGAACTAAAGAAAAAGCGACATCCTTATTAAGTGCGTAAGATGCGTTTAGGCTAAATGTGGCTCCGTTGGCTACAAATTTTGAAGCTAGTGCGTTTACTAAGTATTCCTCAAAAGGATTATTGGTGTGAGTGACTTTCACAGATAATTTGCTGACATCAAACGTTTGGTTAGAGGTAGAAATAGTAGATATGGTTCCAATTTTTCTACTGTTAGTATCAAAAACGGAAGTTAACGAGGCAACGAAATTTCTCGCACTGGGTTGATTCGATTCAGCATTGTAATAAATACTGAACTCGCCAAAAACAGGTGTCGTTTCTAAAACAGTACTAGAATTGTATTTTGAGTTCAGGTTTCCCAATGAGTCTGTTAATTCAGTTAGAGTTTTAGGGCCGAGTTCAATGAGAGCGTTTAATTCTCCGCTGGTGAAGTTCTTCAGCAATTGCACTTCATCTAAACCGGTAACGATATCAAGGCGATCTGGGAGGCTAACGGTTCTGAAATATTCGTTGTTAGAGGCGAAAATAAATTTATTGAGTTCTTTTTTCGCAAAATAAAAAGCTCCAGTACCAATAGGCTGCATAATTGGGCCGCCTTCTTTTGGTAAACTCTCAACTGCATAAATTGAAGCATGAGGGTGAGCTAAGTTTAGTAACAGGTTAGAATCTTTTCGCGATAGAGTAATGGTGAAAGTAGAATCGTCTTTAACCTTCAATCCTTCGATTGTATTTATAATTCTTTTGCTCGGATTTTTAATCGTGCTCTGCTCTCTGGTGTAGTTCTCGAAGCCCAAAATAGATTGGAATTTCTTAGCAGCCATATCGGGAACGAGTACCGAACCCATTCGTAGAAAGTTTTTTTCTACATCTTTTGCGGAAAGGCGACGTCCAAGTCCACTTGAAAACTTGGAGCTGTTATGAAAGTAAACATTTGTTCGTAGGTGGAAAGTGTATTGAAGTGAGTCTGGGCTTACTGTCCATTTTAATGCGAGTGCTGAGGCAACGGAGCCATCTTGAGATAGTCGAGTTAGTCCGTCATATACAACGTGAATAGCCCTTAGTTCGCTATTGTTTTGTGCAAATAATGGGTCGAGGCTTTCAATAGATCCAATTTCACCAATATTCAACTGTGTGAAATCATCATTGGCAGCTTCTTGGCTTCTTTCTGGAAGTGTTGCAGAGCTTTGGTTTTGAAAAAGACCTGCCTTAGGTTTAACGATAGTGGTCTCCGTACTTTTAGCGCAGCCAAAAATAAGAGCTGAAATGCTTAAAACGAGAAGAGAATATTTAGTATTCATAAATGGAATCGTTAAAAATTAGAATCATTCTTTCGACTAGAACTGATACGCTATAGCTTTTTATTTAGTGCCTTTTAATCCTTTAATACCTTTGGCCGCTTTTTCATTCAATAAGTTAGTCTCATAACTACGAACTCTGCCATTTCTTGCCTGATGTCTTGCTATGGCAAGGTCTATAAGTTGGCGTACTAACTCAGTAAAGTTAATGTCCGATTTTTCCCATAAATAGAAAGAAAATGAACCTGGAATGGTGTTAATCTCGTTGAAATATACTTTTGAAGTATCTGAATTAACAAGAAAGTCTAGACGTGCCACACCTGCTGCACCAAAGGTTTTAAAGGTATGTACGGCAAGCTCTCTAATTTCAGCAGTAAGTTCACTTGAGATATCAGCGGGGATAATTCTATCTGCTGAAGCCATTCCTTTTTCGGCACTTCCGCCGCTTTGGTATTTATCTTGAAATGAAAGTGTAGCTGAAGTTCCGATAGGTTTTTCGCAAACGCTGGCCGTGCACAGCTCGTAAGAGCCCAATACGGAGCAATTAATTTCCATAAGTGGATGTATGGCTTCTTCAATAAGCAAATGAGCATCGTAGCGGAAAGCAGTTTCTACGGCTTCAATAAGTTCGTTGCGGTTTTCTGCATTGCTAACGCCAATGCTACTTCCTAGCGATGCTGGCTTTACAATTAATGGATAGCCAATAATCTCGGCCTCCGAAAGAATGGTGTCTTGATCGGTTTCCCAATTGCTTTCGTAAAAATCTAAACTATCAGTAACTGGGATTTCATTGGCTACACAAATCTGTTTTGCTTTTACTTTGTCCATCCCAATCGATGATGCCAATACATCACTACCCGTATATGGCACATTAAAAGTCTCACAAACTCCTTGAAAAGAACCGTTCTCACCATCGCTACCATGGAAAGCACAAAGCACGGCAAACACAGGCCAAGCTTTAGGTTTTGCGAACAAACCTTTTACTGCTTGTTGTTTAAGTTGAGTTCGGCCAATTTCATCTTTCACAAAAGCGCAAGGTTCAGCAAGTTGTTCTAGCTTTACCAGGTCTTTATAGGTACTCAAATCCAATAATATTTCACCAGTAAACCACTTTCCCGATTTACTAATGTACAGAGGGAGGATGGAATATTCAGTACCTTTAAGAGCAGCAATTGCTTGCATGGCACTAAGTACGGAAACTTCGTGTTCTGGAGAAACGCCACCAAAGGCGACAACAAGATTTTTATCAGGCATATAATTATGTGTATATATGATTCGGTGTAAAAATAGTAAATTGTTAGGCGTTATTCGTTACCCTTTTCTATTTGTGATTTAAGAATCTTCAAACCAAATTTTTGTTCCAGAATAACTATTTTCATATTCTGATTTCTTGTAATGGTCAACTATAAAGCTATGTCTAAAGTAATTTCTTCGGTGGAAGAACTCGATTTTTCGATTTCTGATTTGCGAGCAATGCCAGCTCCATCTAAAGTAATGATAGTAAAACCTACTTATTTCGATGTGGAATATGTAATCAACCCACATATGAAGGGGCATATCGGAGATGTGGATAAATTTGCAGCACAGGATGAATGGGCGCATCTAAAAGCAGCGTACGAAGAGTTAGGGCTTTTTGTGCATGTAGTTGACGGAGTACGTGGTTTCCCAGACATGGTTTTTTGTGCCAACCAAAGTTTACCTCACATAAAAGCTGATGGCACGAAAGAAGTTATTATGAGCGTGATGCACGCACAAGAGCGCAAAGGAGAGGTAGGCTATATTGAAGAAGTGTATAAAGAAAGTAGCTATGAAATCCTGAAACTTAACGAAAGCAAGTTCACCGACTTTGAAGGAATGGGCGATGCAATTTGGCACTTCAAAAAAGGTTTACTTTGGGGCGGTTATGGTTTTAGAACTTCGAAAGAAGTATATGAAGTAATTTCAGAAACCTTTGGTGTACCTGTTATTACTTTAGAATTAGTAAGCGAAAAATTCTACCACCTAGACACCTGCTTCTGTGTGCTTAACGAGAATACGGTGCTTATCTATCCCCCAGCTTTTACGAAAAAAGGTAGAGCGATTATCGATGAGTTTTTCTCAAATGTAATTGAAGCGTCTAAATATGAAGCTGAGGAATTTTTTGCTTGTAATGCTACTTGCCCAGATGGAAAGAATGTGTTCATTCAACAAGGCTGTACCGATGTAAATCAGAAATTGAGAGAAGCTGGTTTTAAAGTAAACGAGTTTAGCACCGGCGAGTATTTAAAAAGCGGTGGCAGTGTTTTCTGTATGAAAATGATGCTCTGGTAAAAACGAAATTATAAGTGTTTAGTTTAAGAAGTTGAGCTATTTTAAACTAAAGTCATCTTCTTAAAATATATTTTTAATGCAGTTTCTTAAACCTAGCGTATCCCTTTTACTTCTCGTTGCAGTTGTTTTTTCCTTAAATACTAAATTTGGTTCTGTACCTCCCCTAGGTAAGTTTTTTGACCCCGATGCGGGGTTCTGGGCAAATGCCGAGATAGATGTCCCTGAATCAAGAGAGGTAGAACTGAATGGCACAAAGCAGAGTACTTCTGTTTTTTATGATGAGCGAAGAGTGCCACATATTTTTGCCGAAAGTGATTATGACTTGTATTACGCACAAGGTTATGTAACTGCTCAGGATCGTTTATTCCAGATGGAATTACAGACTTATGACGCAGCAGGAAGGCTATCTGAGATAGTTGGTAAACAGACATTGGGTAGAGATAAAGGAACACGTAGACGAGGAATGCCATACGGAGCAGAAAAAGCTTTTAAAGAAATGGAAAAAGATCCGGAGGTTTTAAATGTGTTAACTGCATATGCTGATGGTGCAAATGCATATATCTCTAGTCTGTCTCACAAAGATTATCCCGTAGAGTACAAAATTCTTGATATTTCTCCCGAAGAATGGACTCCAATAAAAACAGCTCATCTTCTCAAAAATATGACGAGAATGTTAGCTGGTGGAAATAGTGACGATAGAACGAGTAATACTTTAGAGTACTTTGGTGCAGATTTCATCGAGAAATTTTTTTCCACTAAACCTGCTTTAAACGATCCAATCATTCCAGAATCAAAAAAATGGGATTTCAAACCAATTCCTGTTCAAAAGCCAGATTCGTTGTTTGTGCCAGCTTCAGCGGTAGAGTTGGGTGAATATGAACTTCCTGAAGGTGTTGGAAGTAATAATTGGGCTGTAAGTGGCGAGAAAACCAAATCAGGATTTCCAATTTTGGCGAACGATCCTCATCTATCGCTATCTCTTCCGTCTATTTGGTATGAAGTGCAGCTCCATGCGCCAGGCGTGAATACTTATGGAGTTTCTTTACAAGGCGTGCCCGGAGTTATTATCGGTTTTAACGAAAATGTTGCTTGGGGAGTAACGAATGTTGCTGCCGATGTAATGGACTGGTATGAGATAAAATTCAGAGACGAATCTCAGAAAGAATATTGGCACGATGGGCAATGGAAGCCAACCACGATGCGAATTGAGGAAATTCAAGTTCGTGGTGAAGAAACCGTGCTCGATACGGTAATATACACGCATCATGGGCCTGTAACGGAATCGAAATCTAGAATAAATCCGGAAAGAGAACCGGCTTACCATGCATTAAGATGGATTGCTCATGAACCATCTGTAGAATTGAAAACCTTTTATGGATTAAATAGAGCTAAGAATTACGATGATTATGTTTCGGCGTTGAGCTACTACGTGGCTCCGGCGCAAAATTTTGTTTTCGGAAGTAACGAAGGCGATATAGCTATTTGGGTGAATGGTAAATTTCCCAATAAATGGAAGAATCAAGGCAGAACGGTAAGTGATGGAACAGATCCATTATATGATTGGCAAGGTTGGATTCCACACGATCATAATCCCCATGTTAAAAATCCAGAAAGAGGGTTTGTTAGCTCGGCAAATCAAGAGTCTGCTGCACCAGATTATCCCTATTACATAGATGATGATTTCGCACCATTTGAGCGAGGACGTCGAATCAACGATCGCCTACGAGCCATGGATGATATCATCACGAAAGATATGCAGAGCCTGCAGATGGATACATACAGCTATCATGCAGCAACTATTCTACCACAAATGTTAGAATGGATCCAGGAGGATAGTTTGAATGAGTCCGAACTTGAAAAACTGAAACTTGTAGAAGAATGGGATTTCTATAACGATGCCGAAAAGGTTGCTCCTAGTATTTTCCGAACTTGGTGGCGTAATCTTGAGGATGCAATATTTGATGACGAGTACGCTACCACAAAAGCAATATTACGCTTTCCACCAAGAGATAGAATAACGGAAGTTCTAAAATCAGAGCCAGATTATGAGTTTATTGACGACATAAACACCGAGCAAGTAGAAACCTTGAACGAACGGGTAACTTATGCATTTAAAAAAACCATTAGTGCAATTGAAAATGCGTTAGGTGAAGAAAATGAAAAGTGGAAATGGGGTTATTTTGTAAATAACGACATTGATCATCTAGCGGCAATTCCTGGCTTTGGAGCACAGAATGTATTTGCTGGTGGAGGATCTGAGTCTGTAAATGCAACAAGAGGTGGAAATGGACCATCATGGCGAATGGTTGTTGAGCTTGGTCCTGAAGTGAAAGGTTATGGCGTGTATCCTGGGGGAGCGTCTGGAAATCCAGGTTCACCAAATTACGATTCCTTGCTAGAAACTTGGCGTACTGGAGGTTTGTTTGAGCTGAATTTTATGAAAGAAAAGCCTTCCAACTACCTCTACAAAATTGACATAAAGTAATAGGCTGAAACTGAAAATATAAACACATTGAATACGGAGTATTTCGGGTTTCAATTTTAATTTTAAAATCATGCTACTAACACTTATTTATATTATTGCAGCGTATCTAGTTAACCTATTTCTACCATGGTGGAGTGTTGCAATTCTTGGGCTTATTCTGGGTTTCACTTTTAAACTTAAACCTCTCGCTAGTTTTGGATGGGGATTCTTAGCGTTGCTCATTCTTTGGAGCGGTCAGGCACTATTTATTAACATTGGGAATGATGGAATAATGGCTGGGCGAATCGCTGAAATGTTAGGTGTACAATCACCATTGTTAATGGTCTTATTAACGGGAGTAATTGGTGGAGTAGTTGGTGGACTTTCTACTTTATGTGGTTCTTTGTGGAACTTCAAAAGAAGTAGAAGTACAATGAAAAGAAAATAGCTAGGGATTCAGCTTTCCACCGCAGTATTTGCAATATACGGCGTCCTTTTCATGTCCTTCGCGCGAGCAATATCTACAAACCTCGGTAGAAATTTTCTTCGCTGAAACTTTGCCTAATTCCACAGTTACAATCCCTGTTGGTACCGCAATAATCCCGTAGCCTAAAATCATGATTACTACGGCAAGCATCTGCCCAAAAGGTGTTTGAGGAGAAATGTCACCATAACCCACCGTTGTAAGCGTAACTACTGCCCAGTAAATGCCACGAGGAATGCTAGTGAAGCCATTCTCTGAGCCTTCAATTACATACATAAGTGAGCCAACTAAAACCGAAAGTGTAATTACCGTAAACATAAATACGGTAATCTTTCGCCGCGACATTGCTAAGGCTTCTTTAAGCTGATCTAGTTCAATAAGGTATTGGGTGAATTTCAATACTCGGAAAACACGAAGAACTCGAAGAATTCGAATGATCATGAAATAATGTGAACCAGGAAAAAAGAAACTGATGTAAGTCGGCAAAATTGAAAACAAATCCACCAAGCCAAAAAAGCTAAATATGTAGCCTCGTGCACGTTCAACAGCAATAATGCGGAGTATATATTCAATGGTAAAAAGGATAGTGAAAACCCACTCGAGGGTGTAAAACAACGTTCCATACTGTATACGGAGAGAAGCCACGCTATCAAGCATTACTATCAAAACACTCAGAACAATGCTGACAATCAGAACGATGTCGAAAGCTTTGCCAAGTTTAGTATCCGCCTCAAAAATAAATTCATGGATATTATTTCTCCATGTACTCTTCGGTGAGTCTGTCATTCAATACCCTTTTGTAAACGATGTGTTTTCATGCGGTTTAATTTAAGAATTTAAACGTGATTCCTAGAACGGATAATTTCAGGCTATAAAAGTTGATATCATCTGAGAAAGAAGGTTTAAAAGGACTTATTTTAACACGGTATTTGTTCAGCAAATTAATCACCAAAAAATAAGATTCTGTATGATTTTTATTGATAATGAAGGCATTACCGACCCAAGTATCAACTTAGCAATTGAAGAATACGCGCTAAGGAAATTAAGCTACGAACATGATTACTTGTTATTCTACATCAACGAGCCATCTATAATTATTGGGCGCAACCAGAACACGTTGGAAGAAATAAACCATGAGTATGTGGAAGCCAATAACATCCATGTTGTGCGCAGACTTTCTGGTGGTGGTGCGGTATATCACGATTTGGGCAATTTGAATTTTAGTTTTATTACAAACTACGACACGAAAAGTCTTCATAATTTCAAAAAATTCACAGATCCTGTAGCACATGTGTTACATAAAATGGGTGTGAATGCAGAGCTAAGTGGCCGGAATGATTTATTGGTAGATGACCGAAAGATTTCAGGAAACGCCCAGTACTCTACCGTAAAACGTATGTTTAGCCATGGCACCTTACTTTTTGATAGCGACTTGAATGAAGTTGGGAATGCGCTAAATGTGAAAATGAGCAAGATTCAATCCAAGGGACATAAATCAGTGCGTAGCCGAGTGGCTAATATCACAGAGTTTTTAGAAACCCCAATCACTATCGAAGAATTTAGAGCCGCTTTGCTTACGGGTTTAACAGAAGAGCGGGAGCACTTTGAGATTTATCACCTATCAGAAGAAGATTGGGAAGGTGTTCATAAAATAAGAGAAGAGCGCTACGGAAACTGGGATTGGAATTTCGGTCGATCTCCAAAATTCGACATTCAACGAGTTCGCCGCTTTCCTATCGGGGAAGTTGATTTGCGCTTAAATGTGGAGAATGGGCATATCAAAGACTTGAAAATTTATGGTGACTTTCTAGGAAAAGGTGCTATGAAAGATATTGAAGAGCTTTTGGTAGAAGTCCGATACCATTTGGATGATATCACCACCGCTTTACAAAAATTAGATATTGAACCCTATTTTGGTGGTTTAGCCAAAAATGATTTTATTGAATTAGTGTATGGATCTGATATAGATTAGAAGCCACTTCCTATTTAGAGTCCTCAACAAAAACCTTATCTCGAGAAAATGAAGATTAGCAGCTTAATTGTTCTAGCCATTTTATTTATTTCTTGTCAAAGTACACCAGTTGAAACGGCAGGTGTAGAGCCTGAAGTGAATCTGGGTGAAAATTTTTCAATTAAAATTGGTGAAGAAACACAGGTAAAAGGTTCAGATGTAACAATTTCATTTAAAGATGTGAGTGAGGATAGTCGTTGTCCTACATCGGTAAATTGTGTTTGGGCAGGAAATGCGAAGCTTAGCATTTTAGCTAAAGGTGAAAAGCTAGAGTTTAATACAGTCTCAGACTCACAAATAACCTCCGTTGGCGGTTATAGTATCGAACTAGTTACTTTAGCCCCATATCCCGAAGAGTTTGGAGATATTTCAAAAAACAAATATGTAGCCACTCTTGTAGTTACTAAAGAGTAAGGTTAGTTCGGGAATATTAGATATGTCAAAAAGATTTGGACTAACCCGCGATTGAGCTTATAATAATAAATCAGGACATTGACGACTGGGGTTTAGATATCAGCGGCTAATAATAGAGCAATATAATGGACAGCTCTAATCTTGGGTAAATAGAATAGGCAATCAACTCAAAGTTATTGAAATCTAAAGGAATTAAAGCACTCCTCGGGGTTATAGTGTGCTTTATAGGGGTTAGTACTGCGGTTAAAGCGCAGCATGGATACTTTTATACTGGAAAGAATTACGGTTCAGAAGCAGCATTTTCTCCACTTACACAAATACTAAATGGCGGTTTTGATATGATTGAAACCGCTGATAAATCGAACTATGTAGCTGATTTCCATTTAGGAAATGGTTTTCGAAAAGTTTTCTATTCGTTGGTTCATCCAAGAGAAGCGATTGATCAAATTGGATGGAAGAAATTTGCCGAATCGGAGTTAATCCCATTTGGGTTTTCTAAAACTAGCAATCAATGGATACCCAACTATGGGCTGCATTTTATTGGCGGAGGCATGGAATATGCTCGGTTAATTGATTTCTATGATTATCATGGGGTAAAAAGCCCTCGTGTTGTGGCGTTTTTTACAGCTCTTACCGACCAGCTTTTTAACGAAGCGGTAGAACACAACAAAAAACCATGGCTAAGCTACGACGCCGTTTCCGATATTTACTTCTTTGATATTCCCGGGATGATTCTTTTTAGTTTTGAACCCGTTCAGCGCTTTTTTTCTCAAGACTTAGTGCTACGTAGCTGGCTAAGTCAGGCTGCTTATGTACCAACAAATCAATCATTGCAAAATGTGGGTCAGTATTACTCTTTAAAATGGAAGCCATCAATTTTGAAGAATACCTCTGTGTTTTGGTATTTAGGTTCTGGATGGCTTTTTGGCGGTGGCTACGATCATAAAGGTTATACATACTCATTGGGGATTGGTACCATAACCGAAGAAGTAATTATTGTTGATAATAAAACAAAGCAAGAAAACATTACTTCAAAGCCTTCAGTTGGATTTTTTGTAGACAAGAATAACTCCCTGATGGCATCTATTATATTTGTTGGGAGTAAAAAATATGATGAGAATATTAAGATTGAAATCTTCCCTGGGGTTATTAAAACAAAGAAAATTAAAGTGGGTGTTTGGACGAATATCAGTTTTTATAATCGTTCTTATATGGGTATAACTTTTGGCTGGATGCCAAGTTTGGGCTTCTAGAGAAAGAATAACCTTGAATCCTCGAGGCTAAAAATATTCTTAAAAGAGCTCGCCTCAGTTTTTTTAGAAATAGAATAACGGCATTAAAAAATTGAGTTACGTAATCAAGGAAAAATTTCTCATTTTCTTTTAATGCCTGTGCTAAACTCGCTTAGCTAACCAAACCACATCAACTTTAAATAAATGTGAGCCAAGTTATTGGAATTGGGCGCATCGCCTAGTGAAGAGCTGAGATAAGTAGACAGAAATATTTTTGGCATCATACAGAATCCTAATTTTAGTATTAAAGAGAAGTGAATGTTTAAAAAAATCGGATTAGCAAAAGAGAATGAATCGCCAGAAAACCCAGGCGCACTCGAAAAAAGAGTAGCTTTGATTCCCGATGATGTAGAAAAGCTGGTGAAAAAAGGATGCGATGTTTCGGTTGAGTATGGAGCCGGTGAAGGTGTTGGGTTTAGTGATGAAGAATATTTAAACGCAGGTGCCAAGCTTCAACATACCGAGGAGCTTTATCAGGATAAAGATTTAGTAGTGAAGTTTAAAGGTCCAGCTATGGAGAGCATTCCTTTAATGCAGCCAAAAACTACACTGTTTTGTATGGCACATTTTCATTCATTTCCAGAAAGAGCACAACTTCTTCAAGACCATAAAATCAATGTGGTTGCTATGGAGAATGTAGTGCAATCACCAGAATCGCTGCCAAAAGAGTTGGTGTTGGGATTGATGGCGGCAGACAACTGTATAGAGTTAGATTTGCGTAGAGCAGGCGTTGATCAAGATGAATTTCATGTGATTGGCTACAACGAGCGGATGTCTGGTGTAATTCGCAGACTGATGAATCACGCTCCGGCGAGCTTAAAGTTATACCCTATTAATGTAAAATATGATGAGCTAGGTGAGCTGAGTCACAATTCCGTTATAGTATATGACTCTAGTGTTTTTGGAAATTCTAAGAGCATAATTGAGGGTATTGAACACGAAGGAGTACGATGGTATGATGTGCATACTTTTGTAGAAGAACATGGATATCAAGCTCTAAAATATTATCGGCATGTAAATCCTGCTCCAAAATTTGGAAAGCGCAAAATTGAAGCGTTGCACGAAACTGGACGAGCCGGCGCACGCTATGGTTTACAGTTATTACAAGAAAAAAGCTCCAAAAAGAAAGAACCCAATCAAGCTAAGGCAGTCATACTTGGTTATGGAAATGTTGGGATGGGCGCTATCCATGAATGTTATTATAATGGAGTGCGGGAGATTAATGTGCTAGGCAAAATTCATACAAAGTCAGGTATTATCGAAGAATATTTAGCTGATGCAGATCTTATTGTAAATGGAGCCGAACAGCCGGAGCATTTGCGAGGTAAGAATTTCTTGATTACAAAAGAGCATGCCCAAAACCTCCTCGAAAAAGGAACTGTGGTTATTGATTTGGTAGGAGGAAGTGCAACCAATCGCAGTGCAGTAGAAAATGTGATAGAATGCACCTACTTAACGAATCCATATTTTGAAGAAGACGGAGTTTTGTTTTCGGCACTTTGGGGTTGGCCTATGATGGGGTTTATGCGCGAAACAGCTATAAAGTACAGCGGACAAATAACCGAGATTTTGCTAGGTCCAGATAAGTTCATCTCAGGGTTAGAAAATCTTGCGCCAGGAGTTGAAAAAGCATTGGTCTGCGGTAAATTTTAATGTCGTTGAAGATTAAATATCTATTCTCTTTTCTGTGCTTATCTGTATGCGAAACTACTGCTGTATTTTCTCAGGAAAAGCCCGAGATTTTTAGGAATGTAGAAAGTTCTTTTACATACACTACTGATGTTTTCGCAAACGTAGCCGGTGGTGCGAAACAGGGAATCCGAGGTCTGGATAATGTCGATGTGGACCTGAGTTTTGACGTGAATGATTTCACATTTTATATCTATGGGCTTGGAAATCAAGGGCGAAGTATTTCAGAACTAACGGGTGACATTCAAGGGGTGTCAAATATTGAAGCGGAGAATTCTTGGAGATTTTATGAAGCTTGGGTTCAGAAAGTCTTTCCTTCAATAAATAGCTCGGTTCTAATTGGGCTATATGACTTGAACTCAGAGTTTGATGTTGTTGCGAACGGAATGTTGTTTATGAACAGTTCGCACGGAATAGGGCCAGATTTTTCAGCAAGTGGTGTCTTGGGACCTTCCATCTTTCCAATAACTTCTCTTTCTGCTCGTGCCAAAATAATTCCAAAGCCAGGCATAACTATAAAGCTTGCCGTGCTTGATGCTGTTCCATCAAATCCTGTCAATACACAAGGAACGCAGATTTATTTGCGTAAAAGTGAGGGAGCACTCTTTGTGTCTGAAGTTGCGTTTACAAATCCGAATACAACAAATGAAGGTCAGTATTTAGAAAGAGGAGTTGATGAGGATAGCCCCTATCGTGTAGTAATTGGTGGGTGGAAATATAGCAAAGAGCGAATAGGTTGGGAAGGAAATTTAGAATCTGATCATGGGCTTTACGCTATAGGCGAAATGAAGGTTAGTAAGAAGATGGCTACTTTTGCACGAGTTGGAATTACGCATCATAAATTAAGTCGATTCCATTCTTATGTGGGAGCTGGATTAACATACACGGGATTATTGAAAGGTCGAGAACAAGATGAAGCTGGATTTGCAATCGCGTTGCCCTTAAATGGCGACGATTTTATTGAGTTCGAGAGCAATCGTGGATTTGATTATTCGCAGAGTGAATTGAATGTGGAACTCACATATTTAGCACCGATTTCAAATCATGTAAGTTTTCAATTCAATACTCAATACATTATTAATCCGAACCGGCATCCAAGTTTCAAAAATTCCTTAGCAATTGGGTTAAGGTCGGTATTTTCGTTTTGATGGGATATTCCTAAAAGGAGGAATAATTATGGCAAGTGATTTACAGAAGAAGTTGCAACTCAAGCAGGAATCTAAGCTGCTCATTTTAAATGCATCACCGAGCGAAGTAATTTTATTCTCGGGATTGGATGTGATGACAGAACCCGAGCTTGATACCAATTTCGACACCTTAATTGTATTTATAGAAACGGCAGAAGGGATTTCAGAATGGTTGCCAAAAATAGAATTGCATAGCACACCAACTACAACGAATTGGCTCGCATATCCTAAAAGAGCTGGTTCAATTCCCACAGAATTAAATAGAGATTCTACTGCTGAGCAACTTGCAAATTGGGGGTATGAATCGATAAGGCTTATTTCTCTAAACGCTGATTGGTCAGTATTTCGGATAATTCATAAGGATTTACGAAAGAAACCATCAACGTTTGGGCAAGACCCGCCTGGCGTAAATAGAAAGACTAAAACCGTAGAACCTCCGAACGATTTATTGGTAGAGTTGGAGATGAATCCCAAAGCGGCCACCTTTTTTGATAAACTCGCTTTTAGCCATAAAAGAGAATATGTTCGATGGATTCACGATGCTAAAAAACCAGAAACTCGGCTGAGAAGAATTAAGAAGACAATAGAGTTGTTACTCTCGAATAAAAAAACAAAATGATATGAGTACGATTGATACCTCAACATTCGATTTTCTAAAAGAGCTGCGTACTCATAACAATAGGGAGTGGTTTACCGAGAACAAGGAGAAGTACCAAGCTGCTCATCAAAATATGATTGGCTTTATGGAAAGTCTGATTGTGGAGATGAGTAAAGTAGATCAGATAGAAGATACTTCCGCTAAGAGATCTCTATTTAGAATTTATAGAGATGTCCGATTTTCTAAAGGTAAAGAGCCGTATAAAACTCATTTTGCAGGACGTTTAACCCGAGCTACACAATGGTTACGAGGTGGATATTACATCCATATTGAGCCTGGAAATTCGTTTTTGGCTGGCGGCTTTTTTAGTCCCGACCCCGCAGATTTGAAATTGATTCGAGATGAGTTAGCCCATGATGCAAATCCATTGAGGGAAATCTTAGCCGATGAAGATTTCAAGAATACTTGGGGGACTTTTAATGGAGAAGCTGTGAAGTCGGCACCTAGAGGTTTCGAGAAAGACCATCCTAATATCGACCTAATACGCTTTAAGCAATTTCATGTAGCGCATTCCATTCCCGACGGTATAGTGCTTTCTGAACAGTTGATGTTCGAGATAGTGAAATCATTTCTCATCATCCGTCCATTTTTTGACTATATGAGTGAGATTCTAACAAGGAATCTAGAGAAATAGATTCGGAGTACTTTGTCTACGATTGGAGATAATGTGTTAAAGGCTCTCGTTGAATCATAGACATAAAAAAACCCTGCCTTTTTGAGACTGGGTTGCTTTGTTTTTCAATCAACTTCTACCAAGATACGACACTGAGGCTACGTTTTCCAAATCAAAGTTCTATTGTATAAGTAATGTTATATGATAGTATATAAAATATATCTAAAATATGAATAATGGATGTTATTATGACTCTAATTTCGTCGAAATATTTGTAGATGTTAGATAATTTGTTAACGGGTTTGGTAGTTTTTTAAGTCTTGGTCATCCCTGTAGATGCTAAGTAATTCGTTGACAGAAATAACTTTTTGATTTGCTTCAGAGTGTCAATACGCTCACCAAACCACATCGACGTTTAGAATTATTGGCGGGAAAAGAACGCAATGGAAGCGACGTCTCCGCAAGGAGCAGTCATTCCACACAGGCTGCATCTTGAATATGGCAAAAGAAGAACGAAGACCATTGGAATGATTGAGTCGATGAAATGAAGTTCGCGCCAATTATTCTTGTCGAGAGTTTTTGGTACTCGCCTGCCCCG